>OY970344.1:0-1437500 GCA_963717535.1 uncultured Verrucomicrobiae bacterium | reverse complement strand
GGGCAGACGAGCACGCACGCCACGGGTCACA
The DNA here is from genome assembly GCA_963717535.1 of uncultured Verrucomicrobiae bacterium. Lineage (GTDB taxonomy): Bacteria > Acidobacteriota > Terriglobia > Terriglobales > Acidobacteriaceae > Granulicella. The sequence goes on along the minus strand of OY970344.1, from coordinate 1,437,469 downwards.
GCCTATGGTGATGCCCGGGCCTGTAGCTCAGTTGGCTAGAGCGCACCCCTGATAAGGGTGAGGTCGGAAGTTCGAGTCTTCCCAGGCCCACCACTTCGTAACACCTCGGGTATACTCGGGAAGTTGGGGCTGTAGCTCAGTTGGGAGAGCACCTGCTTTGCAAGCAGGGGGTCAACGGTTCGATCCCGTTCAGCTCCACCAACTCTCGCTCTCCTTGATCTGAAGGGAACCAGACACGCTTGACGCTCGGCACCTGCCTCTTGCAGGTCCTGAGCTTTGAGCGTGAGCTCAAACATGCTTTAGAGCATGTAGCATCGCGGATGCGATTGCGAGACGATTTTTGACAACTGCATAGATTGGGTAAATATAACTACAAGGCTGAGCAGCCATTTTGCTTCGGTAGTCTCGAAGTGAGGAGCTGTTTCATGCAAAAAGAGTGTCTTTAGATATATGGCAACAGAGATGTTGCCCAGGCGATGTAAACGTAGATTGCTGCAGGCAGTGGTTGTTTCGCTGCGCTGGAGTAAATTCTATGGTCAAGCTACTAAGGGCGCACGGTGGATGCCTTGGCAGAAACAGGCGATGAAGGACGTGGCAAGCTGCGATAAGCTTCGGGAAGCCGCACACAGGCGTTGATCCGGAGATTTCCGAATGGGGAAACCCACCATGGTAATCCCATGGTATGTCTCACTGAATTCATAGGTGAGAACAAGCGAACGGAGGGAAGTGAACCATCTCAGTACCTCCAGGAGTAGAAAGAAACCTCGATTCCGAGAGTAGTGGCGAGCGAAATCGGACATAGCCCAAACCCGTGATATTTCGGTATCTCGGGGGTTGTAGGGCCTGCACTAGTAGAGTTACCAATCCAGTCGATAGCTGAAGACCGATGGAAAACGGTCCCACAGAGCGTGACAGGCGCGTAGGTGAAATTGATCTGGACTCGAAGCAGGTACCTGAGTAAGGCGGGGCACGAGAAACCCTGCTTGAATCCACGGGGACCATCCCGTAAGGCTAAATACTCGTTTCTGACCGATAGTGAACCAGTACCGTGAGGGAAAGGCGAAAAGAACCCCGGAAGGGGAGTGAAATAGTACCTGAAACCGTGTGCCTACAAGCAGTGGGAGGACTATGCCCGTAAGGGAATGTCTGACCGCGTGCCTATTGCATAATGAGCCGGCTAGTTATTCTTGTCAGCAAGGTTAAGCGTGAGCGAGCCGCAGCGAAAGCGAGTCTGAATAGGGCGTGAAGTTGGCAGGAATAGACGCGAAGCGGGATGATCTACCCTTGGCCAGGTTGAAGATGGGGTAACACCCATTGGAGGACCGAACCGGTGTTTGTTGAAAAAAGCTCGGATGAGCTGAGGGTAGGGGTGAAAGGCTAATCAAATTCCGTGATAGCTCGTTCTCTCCGAAATAGCTTTAGGGCTAGCGTCGGGTGATTTGGATCGGTGGTAGAGACATGGATAGACTAGGGGGCTTTCCGGCTTACTGAATCTAACCAAACTTCGAATGCCGATCACAACCAGCCCGGCAGTCAGACTGTGGGGGCTAAGCTTCACAGTCGAGAGGAAAACAGTCCAGACCGCCTGCTAAGGTCCCCAAATTACAGTTAAGTGGGAAAGGAAGTCGGAACGCTCAGACAGCCAGGAGGTTGGCTTAGAAGCAGCCATCCTTTAAAGAAAGCGTAATAGCTCACTGGTCAAGCGGTCCGGTGCCGACAATACAACGGGGCTAAAACTGTATACCGAAGCAGCGGATGCACACAATATATGTGTGCGTGGTAGGAGAGCATTCTCTAATCATTGAAGCGTAACTGGGAAGATACGTGGAGGTTAGAGAAGAGACCCTGCCGGCATAAGTAGCGATAATCAGTGTGAGAACCACTGACGCCGAAAGTCTAAGGTTTCCTGAGGAAGGTTAATCCGCTCAGGGTTAGGCGGTCCCTAAGCTGAGGCCGAAAGGCGTAAGCGATGGACATCCGGTTAATATTCCGGACCTCCCGATATCTCGTTATTACGATGGGGTGACGCAGAAGGATAAGCAGGACCACATATGGCTATGTGGTTTGATACACGCAAGCCGGTTTCTCCAGGCAAATCCGGAGAGGCATTAACGGTGAGGTGTAAAACAGTAGGCCTTACGGCCGAAAGCTGCTGAGTTCACGCTGCCAAGAAAAACCTCTAAGGAGAGAGATTGGGAACCGTACCACAAACCGACACAGGTAGACGAGGAGAATATCCAAAGGCGCTCGAGTGAAGGCTTGTTAAGGAACTCGGCAAATTAGACCCGTAACTTCGGGAGAAGGGTCGCCCACCGCAAGGTGGGCCGCAGTGAAACGCGTACGGCGACTGTTTAACAAAAACACAGGTCTCTGCAAAGTCTAAAACGACGTATAGGGGCTGACTCCTGCCCGGTGCCGGAAGGTTAAAGGGAGCGGTTAGGCGCAAGCCGAAGCTGCGAACTGAAGCCCCGGTGAACGGCGGCCGTAACTATAACGGTCCTAAGGTAGCGAAATTCCTTGTCGGGTAAGTTCCGACCTGCACGAATGGAGTAACGATCGTACGACTGTCTTAACGAGTTGCTCGGCGAACTTGTAGTACCGGTGAAGATGCCGGTTACCCGCAGCTAGACGAAAAGACCCCGTGCACCTTTACTATACTTTTACAGTGGGTTACGGCAATTGCTGCGCAGGATAGGTGGGAGGCTTTGAGACCGGACTTTCGGGTTCGGTGGAGCCAACGGTGAGATACCACCCTGCGATTGTTGTGATCCTAACCTGCTTCCATTATCTGGAAGAGGGACATTGTAAGACGGGTAGTTTGACTGGGGCGGTCGCCTCCTAAATTGTAACGGAGGCGCGCGAAGCTACACTCAGGTCGTTTGGAAATCGACCGTCGAGTGCAAAGGCATAAGTGTGGTTAACTGCAAGACCTACAAGTCGAGCAGATGCGAAAGCAGGCCTTAGTGATCCGGTGGTTCTGTATGGAATGGCCATCGCTCAACGGATAAAAGGTACGCCGGGGATAACAGGCTGATCATTGCCAAGAGTTCATATCGACGCAATGGTTTGGCACCTCGATGTCGGCTCATCGCATCCTGGAGCTGTAGAAGGTTCCAAGGGTTAGGCTGTTCGCCTATTAAAGCGGTACGTGAGCTGGGTTCAGAACGTCGCGAGACAGTTCGGTCTCTATCTGCTGTGGGCGTAGGAGATTTGAAGGGGGCTGTCCTTAGTACGAGAGGACCGGGATGGACGAACCTCTTGTGTTCCAGTTGTCCTGCCAAGGGCACGGCTGGGTAGCGAAGTTCGGTTATGATAACCGCTGAATGCATATAAGCGGGAAGCATGCCCTAAGATGAGATCTCCCAACCCAAAAGGGTAATGAAGGGCCCAGGAAGACGACCTGGTTGATAGGCTGGAGGTGGAAGCGCAGTAATGTGTGCAGCTTACCAGTACTAATCGCCCGTTCGGCTTGTCCATAGAATTTACTCTGCGCAGCAGCAATGCTGCTCTAGAGAAACTCTTGATGCAAGCCTCGTAGTTATCAAGTAAGACGTATATGTCTACTCCAATCTATGCAGTTGCCAGAGATCGCCAACGCGATCTTGACAAGTTTGCCGGTGAGTTTACCGCGAGGGTTCCACCCGTTCCCATCCCGAACACGGAAGTTAAGCCTCGTTGGGCCGATGGTACTGCACGCGCAAGTGTGTGGGAGATTAGGTGATCGCCGGCATAAACACCAAAGCCCACCGAAAGGTGGGCTTTCTTGCGTCTGCGGGGGATTTTGTCCATCATCGGTGTATGGCTTTACTTAGGACAGCGACCGTGGGCGTACGTGACGGGGAGCACCATGGTGGCGTGAGCGGAGTCCGGAGATGCGTGCCGTATATCTGCTTTGTGGCGCTGCTGTCCGTGGTTTGCGACGGGTGGTCGGGTAAGCCCTCCCTTTTGGTTCACCAGCTGCTCCTGCTCCCGCTTCTCATTTCATACTCGGTTCTGCTCTGGGCGCTGCTGGGGCATTCACCCTCCGCTCGTCAACACGCTAATCATGTCGCTGGCCGCTTACCCCGGTGGTTGATCCTATGTCTAGCGGCGTTTGAACTCTGGTCTCTGCTCTTCTTCGCTGCTGAAGCGCGGCATTTTCAAGGATTTGGCTATCACTTGTACCCCCTTACGTGCTCAATTTGCGCAGGGGGTCTCCTCTTCGCGTGGGTGCTGTTCTTCAGCCATCCTTCAGCAAAGCGGCTCTTTGTCGCCATCATGGGCACTTTCGCCGTCGGCATGATCGTTGCTATCCGCTGCTTTCCGCTGAACTACTTCCGATCTGACATGCTTCCTGTTATCGGGTGGGCTGACGGCCGCCTACTGCAGCACATGAATCCGTACGGGACGATGCACGTCGGCACCAGGTTGTACGACTTTCCGTACCTGCCGGGAATGCTGGTCGCATTTTGGCCGGCAGCCTTCTTGCACCTCGACCTTCGTTGGGCCACGTTGAGTTATCTAGGAGCCGCCGCTGTACTGATTTTCTGGGCTGCTTGCGAGCGAAAGCGCCTCTACGTCGCAGCGCTGCTTGGCGTTTTCCTGCTTTGTCCTTTTCTCCAATACAGACATGATCTCTATTTGGAGCCACACTGGTTCGCCATTGTCCTGGCAGTAGTGCTCATGGAGCGACGGCGTTTCCTTTGGTCGGCTGCCGTCTGGGGAGTCAGTTGTGCGATCTACCAACTGAGTTGGGTGATCTTTCCCTTCGTCCTGCTTAACGCGTACCGACGTCGGGGCATCCTCGAGATGTTGAAGGTCCTTGGTGCGGCCGTCGTCGGTGTGCTGCTTGTGAGCGGCCCGTTTCTAAGGTCTGCAAGCAGCCGGATCGCGGACAACACTGTGGGACAGTGGAGTCGGCTTCCTCATGCGCTGGCTGATCCGATCAATCTGTCGTACTGGCTCACCTATGTGGTTAGACCGGACCATCTGAAGTGGGTTCAAGCTGCCGTTCTCGTGACGCTGTTCGGGTTCTGCTTCGTCCGCCAATGTTGCCGTACGCTGGACGACACATTGCGCTGGATGTGTTGGGCGTTGGGGATCTTCATCCCGTTAAATGTCATCGTGGATGGGTACTTTTACCTGACCCTCGCCTTGATGCTGCTGCTTTACCTGTGCGCGGCGACTGGCTGGTGGGACAGAAATCTGGGCGTTGCTGAAGATTCAGACTTACTGGCTGTTGCTCAACCGTCGCAGGTGCTGTCGAGGGGCTGAGTGGTCCTCAGAGGCCTCACTGCTGTCCCCGGTTGTCGGCTCCGAAGTCTTCATCTCTTCCGCCGCAGCGGTATCGGCGCCCTTGTGTATCGTAATGTCGCCATCACTAGTGCGGAGGGAGAGCTCGGGGCCTCCCTTATGGATCTGAGCGGTCAGAGAGCTCCTGTTCTCTTGCTGCTTTGGGATCAGGCCAAAGTCATTGTTTACCTGCCCGTCGGCGGTCTCTGCGGCGAGAGCAAAGGAAGCCTTGTCCGGTACACGGAGTTCGATGGAGCCATCGGTAGTGGCCACTTTCAAGGGGCCAAGCGGATCAGCCAAGGCAAGTGTCACCGAGCCGTTGCGGTTGGAGATCGTCGCTCCATGCCGTACTCCGGAGAGTGTCAGATTTCGATCCGTAGTGGAAAGGACCACGGGACCATCGATATTGTGAGCCTGCAACTCACTTCGGCCCTCCACGTTCATTTCGCCCGGGACGCCGGCGCATGTGAGGTCGGTAAAGCTGCTCTGGAAGTGAACCGGCCCAGCGATCCGCTCCAGATGAGTGGACCCGAAGAAGTCGCCGTGTAATGTGAGCGGCCCTGAGACATCCGAAAAGGCGAGATCACCGCTGCGCCCTTCCAGCGTGAGGTCGCCGCTAAGGCTGTGTCCCGTCACAGTTGCGTTGTCGTCGCGGAGTTTAAGATGCACACCTCCGGTGAGGCCGGTGAGAACCAGGTTGCCGCTATGGTCCCCGACCGTGAGGGAACCCCGAAGTTCGCTGATCGAAAGGTCTCCCTTCTCCGGAGCGATCGCCAGAGCGGTCTCGTGCGGAACCTCGATGGTGAGATCTGATCTGTCGCGTCCTTCGCCTGGAACGATCAACACGAGACCGGCCCCCGCCTTTCGGAGCAGGGGGGTGTCCCGGCGCTTACGCGCACGCAGGTCATCCCCGCGCCATCCCGTGAATCGCTGATGGACTGAGACATGGACCTGCCCATCAGGACTTGCGCCGGTCACGTTGATGTTGCCGTGGTAGTTCTGGATCGTGAGCAGGGCTCCGCTGGCGATAGGAGCGTTCAGCTCCTGGTCCGTTGCGCTATGCTGCGCGAAGACCTCATCCAGCCCCCATGAGTCAGCAAGTTCTCCGTCCCAGTTGTGGCGCACCCAGTCAGACCCGCGGTGGAGACCCATGGAGGAGAGACCTGCGAGGGTGACCAGAACCAAAAGGAACACGCCACCAGGGCCGAGGCTCCGGCGAGGCAGGACGGCCCCACGTTGACCGCCCACCCAGGTGTCCGCCGCCCACTCTGCCAGTAGCACGAATCCGGCACCTAGAAGAATTGTCGGCCACCAACGCGCCATCCAGAGGAGGAACACATCGGGATGAACGTTGCCCATTTCCAGCAGCAGCAACAAGATCCCGATGGTGACGAGCATGAGAGGGCCGAGGATCGAGTTCCGCCGCAGGGCACGCATCTGGAAGCGTTGGATCGCACGTTGCTGTTTTGCGGCTAATGCAGCGGCCCGGCGCTGGTCGCGGACCGACCGCCGGTCCCAGGTGGCCTGAGCTGCGACGGGCGGTGGCGGGATCGGAGGCGGCGGTGGGGGAGGTGCACTCACTTCTTACTCTCCGTGGATGTCGACGTGAACTGCAGGGAAGTTACAGACCCAGAGACCCAGTTCCCGAGGTGCTGCGCACAGGAGGCGCCGTTGGCTCCAGCACTGGGGGGTGCTCCGCGAAGGTCGTGGTGGACGCGCTGCGTTGCAGCACTTGCATCATGCCCCAGACCACGAGCAGAAGTGGCCAACTCCGATGCAGAGAAAGCACGTGCGCTGTTTGCAAGGCCAGGAGTGCTGACACTGTGAGCAAGACAGCAGGGCCGGTCATGGCGCCGGGCAGGGTAGAGGAGCACCATGCTGCACGACGGCCGTTCTGCCACACTTCCCAACGACGGAATGCGCTCCAAAGCGCGAGGGCAGCGAGAAGGATTGGCGCGAACCAGCGACCGCTCAGGCGCAACTCCGGCAGCAGATTGCCCGAAAGGAAGATGAGGCCCAGAATGATGAGCCACAGAGCGCCCACAGGAAAGCGCCGTGTACCCACAATCGGGGTTGGAACGACCAGCGGCTGTCCGGCGGCCGTGCCCGTAAATGTGGGAGAGTACGGCACGTTCATTGCAGGCGGCGCCGGCGGTACGGGCCGAGGACCGGGAGCGCTATAGGGCGCTGCATAAGGGTTTTCGCTGGGGTGCTCAACAAAGGGCGAGTAGGGGGGATACGGGGATGCCGGGGGCGGCTTAGGGGGTACGTACCCCGCCCAGTTCGCACCTGAACCGCGGGCCTGAAAGCTTGCGGCTTCAAAGGCCCCAGGGGTTGGTTGCGAGCCTCGGGCGAAACCCATCCGTTCGCCGATTTCGTTCCATCCAAATGGGTTCGGTAAGGGGAGATTGTCACGCCGCGCCCGGGCGGTATGGTATGCCTCGAAGACCTGGTAGAAGATCCATCCCCAAACCAGCCACCAGAAGACCCAGTTCAGATTGTCCGACAGCGCAACTAGGATGACGAAGACAATGAGGTGCATCGCTCCCTTGGCATACTGCGCGTTGTACATCGCGCCCACACCGGGAATAAAGCCAAGTACGCCGGCCAGCACGGGATTTGGTCCGCCAACGGCAGGTGGCGCCGAAGCTGGCCTGGTCCCTCCGTTGTAGGAGCCGGAGTGAACGTTTTGCCATCCGGGCCCGGTCTGGCGAAAGGCGGCGCATGTCCCGCAAAAGACGCCATTGCCAACCCTGCGCAGGGTACTAACAGTCAGACTCTGGCCGCATTCCTGGCAGAAGCCAACGCGCACACCGGAGTCGGTGTCGGGGCTCGCGCTGGTTTCGGCGTCGTGTTGCTGCGTGTTGATGTCGTCGATCATCGCCCCTCCTTCCGGCCTTGCATTTGTACTGTGCTGCCCGGGCCCTGTCCCTCGAGACGGCTCAACGGCCGGAGGAGGAATTTGCGTCCGGGTCGTCCATCTGGGCCCGCATCTCGTTCACCCGCGACTCCACCCGGTACACCACCCGAAGGCCCTGGATTGACCGAACCAGCGATGCTCCGGTGTCTGTTACCGTGCGGTGCAGCCCGCCCTTGCGTAGGGTCTGTGCGTTCAACTGGTCCACGGAGACCCCGAGGAGGTTCAACGTCAGGCAGATCGAGAAGAAAGCCATTGCGCCAGTCATTGCAAGCCGGGGCTGTAACAGGGCTGCCCAACCCTCGTTGCCAAGGCCAATCCAGCTTCGCCATCCGGAACCAGCACCCTGCCAATCCTGCGAGTTTTGAAGAGCCGGAAGCACGGGAACCGGCTGAAGTTCGGGGATGTGGGCCAGCGGAGGTAGATTCACGCCTACTTCGGCGTATCCCGTTGTCTGCGCCAAGATGCTGGCGAGCATGCTGGGTGGCGGCTCCGGGGCCTGGTCCTTCAGCACCGTCAGCCAGGCCAACCCGCGCTGCGCTTCGGCCAACTCCTCAGAGCAGTCGGGGCAGCCGGCCAGGTGCTGGTCCAGCGCTCGGCCTTCGGCGTCGCTGAGCAGCCCGTCGGCAGCATCGGGCAGCAGCATCGCCCAGGGCGCACAAGCCGAGGCATTTCGCGCCGACTTCAATACTCTAGCTCCGTAGTTTTTTTGTCCCTTGAAGTCCATGGCTATACCACCTGCCCTTCCATACCCTTCAATAGACGCGCCAACTCGGCGCGGCCCCGACTGATGCGACTCTTCACCGTCCCTTGAGGGATGCACAACGTTTCCGCGATCTCGCGGTAGTCCATATCTTCCAGGTCGCGCAGGATCACCGCTTCACGGAGCTCCGGCGAAACCTGGGCCAATGCTGCCTGAATCTTTGCCCGCAACTCTACGCCTGCGACGTGCCGTTCCTGACCGCCGCCCCGGGTGTCGGCTAAGCGCTCGGCGCGAGTTGGTCCTTCCTCCTCGCCCGAGAGGGTGACGTCGAGTGACTCGCTGGACCGGTCCATCCGCGAGCGCCGGTAGTGATCCACCAGCAGATTCCGCGTGAGGGCCGTTAGCCAAACACCGAAGCTCGCCTTGACGGGATCGAAGCTCCGGAGATTGCGGTACACCTTCAAAAATACATCCTGGGTCAGGTCCTCTGCCTGGCTGACCGAGCCGGTGAAGCGATAGCACAGCGCGTACACCCGACGTTGCTGGCTGCGAACCAGCGCTTCCCAGGCATACGGATCGCCCAGCAGGCAGCTATACGCCAGCTCCGCCATACGCTGCTGTTCGGCGAGGGCTGCGGCAGAGGCCGGTGTGCGCGGGGTCAGCTCTTCCGGCAGCCTCTCCGCCTGGCCCGGTTCGTTGCGCGGCACCGGCGAGCCCGCATGGGAGCGCGCCTGCGTCCCGCCCGGTCCGGAGGCCGGTTCTTCAGGCGGCGGCGCGAGCACCGCACTCACCCCTGCACTCGCCGCTCCGGGCATCCTCTCGGCGTGATGCTTCCCGGGAGCCCTGGCCAGCCCTAACATCATCGGGTTCACCACCATCGAAGCCATGCCCTTCCATACGCATCGTCCTCGCCAGTGGTTCCCATAGGTTCAATCCTTACGGCGCTAACCTGTCGGGTCTGCGCCGTCTGTACGGTTACTGCTTGATCACCCCGCAGGCGATCCGATTGCCGGAGTTCCCGCTGGGGTCTGTCTTCATATCGTCCGCTTTCTCATGAACCATGAGCGATGTCCCACCATTGGACAGCAGCGAGTTCGCCGCACCGGGCTGCAGGGTAACGCCGGTCAGCTTCCAGGTTGCCGATCCGTGGTGATCCTCGCCCACACTGAGGTTGGTCGGGGTATCGCCCGCGTGGTGGCCGCCGGGGTTCTGGAACCCGTGCTGCTTATTGTCCGGGTTGAAATGTCCGCCTGCTGACTTGAAGTCCGGCACCTCACAGGTCGCATTTTGATGAATGTGTACCCCGTGCTCACCGAATGGCACGTTCTCCAGCGAGACCTTCAGCTCCACGCCGTCTTTCTTCTGCTTGAGGGTGGCGGTGCCGGCAGGCTCGCCCTTGCTCGTCATCAGCTTCACCTTGATCTCTTTTACCGGCTTGGCGTCCTGTGCCGCAGCCATACCCAGGGCAAAACCAACGACCGCCAATACCGTACCCGAGGTCGCTATCCGCTTCTTCATGCAGAGTTTCTCCTTACCCTCGCCAGCATACCCCTTCAATCTTCAGACCGGCGCGTTATTCTCACTCGGCTGGACAGCCCTTCCACCGCCCGGTCCGTTTACGATACCCGGATGCACGCAACACCCTCCCCCGGCGTTCTCGAGGTCATCACCGGCCCCATGTTTTCAGGCAAAAGCGAGGAGCTGATCCGCCGCCTGAAGCGTGCCCGCATCGCCCGGCAACGGGTCGCCTGCTACAAGCCCGACGTCGACCTCCGTTACCATCGCACCCACATCGCGTCGCATTCCGCGCAGACCCATGACGCGTTCCCAGTCAGCTCCGTGGAGCACCTCCGCGCGGCGCTGTTTGCCCAACTCGCGGACATTGAGGTCATCGGCATCGATGAGGTCCAGTTTCTTTCGATCGAGGTGATCCCCTTAACGGCAGAGTTGGTTGCCCTGGGCAAACGCGTCATCGCTGCGGGCCTGGACATGACCTATGCCGCGGAGCCGTTCGGTCCTGTGCCGGCCCTCATGGCGATGGCCGACTCCGTAAGCAAGCTTTCCGCTGTCTGCATGGTGTGCGGCGCGAGCGCGATCCACACGCAACGTCTGGGTCAATCGCAGGAGCTTGTCGTGGTCGGCGCTAGCGGACTGTACGAGGCCCGCTGCCGCGCCCACTTTCAGCCACATCGCGATGAGGTGGGCTCGGAACAGCTGGAACTTCCTTCCTGATTGGGTCGGCTACACGGGTTGCCAGACCGCTCGGCACGACCCCAACCTGCCGCGGTGAAACTGTCATCGGGAATCCATGAGTTCATCAGCTCGAAATCCGCGTGAGCAGGTCCGTCACGGCTCCAGAGTCAATCGCTTCGGAGGCCGCACTGATGCCTGCTTGCATCGTGTGCGCGCGCCCGGCAACCACCAGCACAGCTGCGGCGTTCAGCAGCACTACCTCCCGGCGAGGGCCACGCTCGCCGGCAAAGATCGATCGCAGGATGGTCGCGTTCTCCCGCGCATCGCAGCCTGCCGCCAACGTGCTTGCCGGGGCAGGTGTTAGACCCAGGCTCTGCGGATCCATGCTCAGCCGCGTAAGCGTCAGTTGCCCAGCGTCGTCCTCGAGGTTCATTGCGTCGCCGGGACCGGTAAGGGAGAATTCGTCCAAACCACCCGCACCATGCACGACCATGGCTCGCCGTACGCCGAGCAGCGGCATCGCCTCCGCCACTGGCGCTAGCACCGACGCACTGTAGACGCCCATCACCTGCCGCCGCGCCCCTGCGGGATTCAGCAATGGACCCAGCAAATTGAAGATCGTGCGCACGCCCAAGGCACGGCGAACCGGCATGACCGCACGCATACCCGGATGGTGTGCCGAGGCCAGCATGAAGCAGAATCCAAACCGCCGCAGAGCGTCCGCGGCGGCCCCCGGCTCCAGCGAGATCGGGACACCCATCGCCTCCAGGACGTCGGCTGACCCGCAGCGGCTGGTCACCGCTCGATTGCCATGCTTAGCGACCTTGGCCCCCGCCGCGGCGGCCACTAGCGCCGCCCCTGTGGAGATGTTGAACGTTCCCGCGCCGTCCCCGCCGGTACCGCAGGTATCTACCAGCTCCTCACGTTCGGCCTCTGTCAGGGGCAGCATCACGGCTTTCTGGCGCAGGGCCAACGCAAAGCCGGCAATTTCTTCCGCCGTTTCGCCCCGCGCTGCCATGGCGCCCAACAAAGCCGCCATCTCGAGCTCGGAGGCCTCGCCCGCCAGCAAACGTTCCATCAAGCTCTGTGCCTGGACCAACGGAAGGGTCTGCTTCCCCTCCGTTACCAGCTTCAACTCCGCCGTAATTGCCACGACTCTGAGGCTACATGAGGGCACCCCTTTCGCATTGCTGGCGGGATATCTTTCGGAACGCGCCAGAATGTGTCTCGCGCTGGGTCGGTGTTCTCCCACATTCGTTCGCTCCCGGCGATAATCGCCGTATAGGCTTGCCGCCCTTTGAACGCAATCGCTACCATGGCTGCGAACCGCCCGACGCTATCCAGCCACACCGTCGCCCAGGAGCACGCATGAAGATTCACGAGTACCAGGCCAAAGAGATCCTTCGCCGCTACGGCGTCAGCGTGCCTGATGGCCAGGTCGCCGTCACCTTTGAGGAGGCCGATGCCGCGGCGCAGCAACTGTTCAGCGCAGGGCATGGCGTGGTCGTCGTCAAGGCGCAGATCCACGCCGGTGGTCGCGGCAAGGGCGGCGGCGTCAAGCTCGCGAAGTCTCGTAGCGAAGCAGAGCAGCACACCAAGAGCATCCTCGGGATGCAACTCATCACGCACCAGACCACTCCGCAGGGGCAGAAGGTACAGCGCCTTCTGGTCGAGGCCGGATCTTCGATCGCACGTGAGCTCTACCTCGGCATTGTGCTCGACCGCGCTACCGGCAAGGTGGTCTTTATGGCCTCGCAGGCCGGCGGCATGGAGATCGAAGAGGTCGCCCACGAAAACCCGGACGCGATCTTCAAAGAAATCATCGACCCGGCGATCGGGCTTGCCGCGTACCAGGCTCGCCGGCTCGCCTTCAAGCTGGGCCTGGAAGGTCCCCAGATCGCGGAAGCTGTCCGCTTCATGGGCGGCCTTTACAAGGCCTATCTCGAGACCGACAGCACGCTGATGGAGATCAATCCGTTCATCGTAACCAAGGACGGCAAGCTCGCGGCACTGGACTGCAAGATCAACTTCGACGACAACGCGCTGTTTCGCCACAAGGACTTGAAGGACCTACGCGATCTCGCCGAAGAGGACCCGCTGGAGGTAGAAGCCTCCAAGTTCGCGCTCAACTACATCAAGCTCGACGGCAACATCGCGTGCATGGTCAACGGCGCAGGTCTCGCGATGGCGACGATGGACATCATCCAGTACGCCGGCGGCTCGCCCGCGAACTTCCTGGACGTAGGCGGCGGCGCCAATCAGGAACAGATCGAAAACGCCTTTGGTATCTTGCTGAGCGACAAGAATGTGAAGGCAATTTTCATCAACATCTTCGGCGGCATCCTGCGCGTCGATGTGCTCGCTACGGCCGTTGTGGCCGCAGCAAGAAAGCTCAACGTACAGATCCCCATCGTGCTTCGTTTAGAAGGCACCAACGTAGAAGAAGGTCGTCAAATCATCGCTGAATCCGGGCTGAAGTTCCAGATCGGCGCCACGATGAAGGAAGCTGCCGATCTGGTCGTTGCAGCGGCGAAGGGCTAATCACGCCTAGCTCAGCACCAGGTACGACCGAGAATCAAGAAAAAGCAACGGAGACACACCATGGCAGTACTGGTCGACAAAAATACCCGCCTCATCGTGCAGGGCATCACAGGCCGCGAGGGCACGTTTCACGCCAAAGGCTGCGCCGAGTACGGCACCCAGGTCGTCGGCGGCGTGACTCCCGGCAAGGGCGGCACCACGCACGAGGGCTGGCCCGTCTTCAACACGGTTGACGAAGCCGTGAAGGCCACTGGAGCCAATGCCACCGTCATCTTCGTACCACCGCCCGCCGCCGCGGACGGCATTCTTGAGGCTGCGGATGCGGGCCTGCCGTTGATCATCTGCATCACCGAAGGCATCCCGGTGCTGGACATGGTCAAGACCTGGGACGCGATCAAAGGCAAGAGTTCCACGCTCATCGGACCGAACTGTCCGGGCGTGATCTCGCCGGGCAAAGCCAAGATCGGCATCATGCCGGGCCGCATTCATAAGGAAGGCTCTGTCGGCATCGTTTCGCGCTCAGGCACCTTGACCTATGAGGCCGTCCACCAGCTCACGCAGCGGGGTATCGGCCAGTCCACGGCGATCGGCATTGGCGGCGACCCTATCGTCGGTACCACGCACATCGACGCGCTCAAATTGCTGAACGAGGACCCCGAGACCGAGGCGATTGTGATGATCGGCGAGATCGGCGGCACCAACGAAGAAGCGGCCGCAGCAGTACATCAAGGCCTTTGTGAAGAAGCCAGTGGTCGGCTTCATCGCGGGGCAGACGGCGCCTCCGGGCCGCCGGATGGGTCACGCAGGAGCCATCATCTCAGGGGGCGAAGGGACCGCAGAAAGCAAGATGGAAGCAATGGCTGCCGCTGGCATCCATGTCGTGAAATCTCCGGCCGAGATCGGCGAGACGATGGCGAGGGTGCTGGGCCGCTGATCCAACGGCCTCCCTAAGTTACTGAAAAAGAACCAGTTACTGGAAAGTAAGCGGCCCCCGGGCCGCTTTTTCTTGCGCCCTACGCGGTTGAGGTGCATCCTTTCTGCAGCAACCGGGACCGTTGTGCAACCAACTCCAGGCAGAATCCTGCCAGAGCGGAGCCACGCCCAGGAAAGGACCACACATGCGCCATCTCCCATTCCGTTTCGCCACCGCCGCTGCCCTTGCAGCCGCGGTCTTCGCCGGCTCGCAATCACTCGCACAGCACGTGAACTATGCAATCGATCCTGCTCACTCGCAGGTCGACTTCGGCATCAAGCACATGGCCATCTCCACCGTTCACGGCCGGTTTGCGATCAAGGACGGCAACATCGATCTTGATCCGCAAAACCTGACGGACTCCTCGGTGACCGCGACCATCGACGTAGCCAGCGTGGACACCGGCGTAGCTGCGCGTGACGGTCATCTGCGCAGTCCGGACTTCTTTGACGCGTCCAAGTTCCCAACAGCCACGTTCAAAAGTACGAAGATTGCCAAGGCCGGGGATGGATTCGACGTCGTTGGTGACCTGATGCTTCACGGTGTGACGAAGCCTGTAACGCTGCACATGGAGGCGCCCAGCAAGGAGCAGGTCGGCATGGACAAGATGCCGCACCGCGGCTTCACGGCTACAACTACGCTGCACCGCAAGGACTTCGGGCTGACCTGGAACGGGACACTGCAGAGCGGGGACAACATGCTCGGTGACGATGTCAAGATGGAGTTCGATATTGAAGCAGCAGTGAAGAAATAGGTCGGGATCAGGCTGTCGGCAAGCCTCGAACTTGCCGGCAGCATGCTGCTCTTAGCGGTTCATGCCGCGATAGAACAGCCAGGCTATTCCGAAGAGCAAGGCCACCAGGAAGGCTAGCTCCGCGTGTGGCACGTCGTGCTTTATGGCGTTGATCACGCCGTCCGCCGCCCATGCCACACATCCCACCAACCAGATCCACGCCGTTCGCCGCATACGGTATTGGACGCACAGAACGGCCGGGCTTCCGCATTCTGGTTCGATGGTGACTTTCGTAACGTAACGTTACGCTGTACCCGAGGCGGCTCCGTCGCGTCTTAGCTGCCATGACGTTTACGAATGTGTTGGTCATCTGCACCGGAGCGATCGCAGTCTGCGCGGCCCTGGTATTTGCGGTGGAGACACTCGTGGCCTTCTGCTTTCACGAGCAGGAGCGGGAGCAGATCCCCGTTCTGCCCGGCCAACGGGTGATGTTCGATGAGAGTGCGCGCGAGACGCCCTTGGATCGCGAGATGCCCTTGGATAAGGCTGCTTAAGTTTCGGAGCGCATTGCTGTTCTACGCAGTGGCGCGAATCGAGCAGAGTGTCACTGAAATGCTTCCGGTAGACTGAAGGTACTGTTCGCTTCAGGAGAATTCTGTGTCACAACGCACCTTCAGCATCGTTAAACCGGACGCGGTCCGGAAGGGTCTCACCGGCGCCATCCTCGCACAGATCGAAAAAGCCGGTTTCAAGATCGTCGCCATCAAGAAGATCTCCCTTACCGAAGAGCAAGCCAAGGGCTTCTACTACGTGCACCAGGAGCGCCCCTTCTTCGGCTCACTTACCAAATTCATGACCTCTGGCCCGATGTTTCCGATGGTGTTGGAGAAGGAAAATGCCATCGCTGACCTCCGCAAGTTGATGGGCGCCACGAACCCGGCCAACGCCGAAGACGGCACCATCCGCAAGCTGTTCGCCGACTCCATTGAAGAGAACGCGATTCACGGCTCCGACGGGGAAGAGACGGCTGCCTTTGAGATTGGCTATTTCTTTGCCGGGCACGAGTTGAAGTAACGGATCGCCATTCACACTAAAGGCCCTGCCCATCGCAGGGCCTTTACTTTTTGGGGCAGACCCCCTAATGCGCAAACAAGGCGAGATCAATGCCTTCGCCCATTGCCCTGTAGCCGGCGTCGCTGGGGTGCAGATGGTCGCCCGAGTCATACCGGGGAAGCAAAGCGCCCGGGTTTGCGGGGTCGCGCGTGATCTTGTCGAAGTCAATGACCCCGTCGAAGTGCCCCGGGACGCGAATCCAGGCATTCACCGTCTCGCGCATTGCTTCGCCGGCCGGAGTTGCGTAACCGGCGCCCAGAAACGGCGTCAATGTCGCGCCGAAGACCTCAATTCCGTGAGCGTGGGCTCGTTCGATCATCTGCCCGTACGCGACGATGATCTGTTCCGCGGTGACCTCGTCCCCCGGATTGCGCGGCTGGGCTGTGCGGCCGATGTCGTTGATGCCTTCCAGCAGGACAAGGAAGCGCACGCCGCTCTGGCTGAGGACATCGCGATCAAAGCGCGCGAGAGCATTGGGTCCGGCGACGTCATGGAGCAAGCGGTTGCCGCTGATACCCTCGTTCAACACGCCGATGCCGGCCAGAGGCTTGTTTGCCTGGAGCCGCTGTGCGAGGAGATCAGGCCAACGGCGATTGGTGTCTGGCGTGGACCGAGCGCCGTCAGTGATGCTGTCCCCAAAGGTCACAATCGCGCCGCCGGCGCCCCCGCCACTGACCTCGATGTTCTTCAGGAAGCGCCACTGGGCGAGCGGCTTGGCTTGAGTTAACGTTGTGCTCCCTACCTGGTCACCCGCAGCCTCGTAGCTGGTGGTCAACGCGAGCGGATGGGCGGTGACGATGTGCATCGGTTGCGCCGGAAGATCGAGCGACAGAGCCACATCGGCCAGGGCGGGCAGGTTGGCACTGGTTCCATCGGTAACGGCGACAGCACCTGGAGGAATCACGATGGACGGCCGCCCTCCGAAGAGTAGCGGCCGGTCTGAACCCGGAGTAAGGTCGCTGCCCTGGGCTCGGAGGGCGAGGTGCGCCTCTGAAATGCGCAGCGGGTCGACGCCTAGTTCGTTGGTGATCGTGACGCGGACTGCTGTGCCGCCGCGGGACATGTGCACGATCTCGCGGAGGGTGGTCTCACCCGCTATGGATCCGCTCTCGACGGTGACTGCGGAAGGAGCCGCCGCCCAGGTTCCTGACCAGCTCTTTTGTGCGGCCGAACTGGCAGTGAGGCAGGCGGCGGAAACAAACGCGATCGGAAGCAAGCGAAGGGACGAAGGACGCATCAAAATAACTCCTGAGCAGGTGTCAGAGTCATGTTAGCTCCGGCGGTCTGCCATCTCTTCCAGGGACCTATAGCCTCCTATGCCTGATTCTCCTGTTACCGTCACCAGCCGTCCATGGGGCATTGCTCCGGATGGCTCCGCTGCCCAGAGCTTTACGATCGGCAACGACACGCTGCAGTTCGATGTGTTGAGCTTCGGTGCGCGTGTCACCTCGCTGCTTGCGCCGGATCGCGAGGGGAACCAGGGCGACATTGTCCTCGGGTACTCTGCCCTGGAGCGGTACATGGAAGACACGGCGTTCCTAGGCTGCACCGTAGGACGCTACGCGAATCGCATCGCGCACGGCCGGTTCACGCTGGCGGGCAGCACTTACCAAATCGCCACCAACGACGGACCCCACACGCTACATGGTGGTCCGGACGGCCTGTGGCATCGCAACTGGGATGCCGTGGTGCTGCCTGATGGTGTCGAGTTCAGCGTGCAGAGCCCGGACGGGGACGAGGGCTTCCCTGGAGCGCTGTCAGTGGTGGCGCGCTACCGGCTGGAAGGTGCGCAGATCATCATCGAGTATGAGGCCACCGCGGATCAAACGACCGTGCTGAACCTGACCAACCACGCCTACTTCAATCTGGCAGGGGAAGGAAGCGCCACGGTGCTGGACCACGAGTTGCAGATCGAGGCCGATGCGTTCACGGCGATCGACGCCGAGGCCATTCCGCTGGGGACGAATGATCCCGTTGCGGGTACACCCTTCGATTTCACCACGCCGCAACGCATCGGTGAGCGGATCCACGAAGCCCATCCGCAACTGGCCAACGGGCGCGGCTATGACCACAACTTCGTGTTGCGAGGAGAGCCTGGCGCTCTCAAAGTAGCAGCAATCGCTACACACGCTGGGACCGGGCGCAAACTGCAGGTCGCCACCACAGAACCTGGAGTCCAGTTTTATAGCGGCAATTACCTGGACGGCACAACGGTGGGCAAGTCGGGCAGCCCGTACCACTGGCGCAGCGCGTTCTGCCTGGAGACCCAGCACTTTCCGGACTCGCCCAACCAGCCATCCTTTCCAAGTACGGTGCTCAAGGCCGGGGAGACCTTCCGCAGTAGAACGGTGTGGACTCTCAGCACCACGGCGAGCTAAGCAGGCTATCGACTCGGCGTAGCATCACCTGCGGATCGGCGGCGCTGCGTTAGGTCTGCACCTGCTCGGACTTCTCCTGCAGTTCGTGCGCATGTGCGTCGTCCTGCACCAGGTACTCCTGCACAAAAACGGCGACCAGGGCGGCCGTAGGGACAGAGACCAAGGCTCCTACGACACCGGCGAGCGCTGTTCCCATGAGCAGGGCGATGAGCACGGTCAGGCCCATGAGGTTGACGCTGGTCTTCATGATGCGCGGCGTCAGAAAGCCGTTCTCCACCTGCGCGTAGATGAGATAGAAGATCAGCACGCCGGCCATCTTCGACCACGAGTCGAGCGCCGCGGCTGCGGCGGCCAGCAGGATCGTGATGACGCCGCCGACCACCGGGATAATGTTGAAGATGCCCATCAACGACCCCAGCAGGAAGAAGTACCGCACATGCAGAAGGCCGAAGACGACCGTGCTGCAAACGCCGAGAATCACCATCAGAGAACCTTGCCCGAGCAGCCATTTGCTCATGCGTCCTTCAGCAATAATGAGCGCCTTGGAGAGGCGGTTGCGTGACCTGATCGGCACCATTGCAAGAAAGTAGAAGTACGCCGATTCCCCTTCCAGCATAAAGTAGATGCAAAGGATCAGCGCGGTTGCGATATCGAAGATGTGCCCCAGCCACTTGGGTGCGGAGGAGACGATGAAGCCGGCGAAACTTGCCGCATACGTCTCTCCTTTCTGCGCAAGGTTATCGATTCCGAGCTTGTTCACCAGGGGAATGCCCTTGAGCTTTGCGACGACCTGGGGAAGCCGCTGGGGCAGATCGCTGGCAAAGTGCTCGATGTCGCGCAACACGGGCGGCAGGCCAAAGAAAAACAGCAAGAAGAGAACCAGAATGACGGAGAGCATCAGCCCGACGATGGCTACAAAGCGCGAAGGCTTGAACTTGCCGATGCGAATATCCTCGATGCGCTTAACCACGGGCATCAGCACCACAGCAAAGAGCGCACTGACATACACGAGCTGCAACACTTCGCGCAGCCGCCACGCGACGCCCAGTGCGATCAGGATGCCCACAGTGAACATGATGTAGCCACGAACAGCGCGCCGTTGCGCCGTATCGGGCGATGCACTGATCTGTGTCGGGACCGAGGTCGCGCTGGAAATGATCGATGTTGGCATGAGTTTCTCCGGTGTGATGCTAAGCGCTCCGCGCAAGACTAGGTCAGACGAGAGGGAAGTTCCGCAGCCAGGGCCGCTGCAATCGCATCGGTCACGCTGTCAGGCGAGGGAACTCCCGCCGGAACGGTGAAGCTCGCGACCGAGGCATAGAGTGCTTCTCGTTGCGCAAAGCGCTCGGCGGCCGCTTCGCGTGTGCCGAGAAGCGGCCGGGCAGTCGCCTGGGCGTCTTCAGCCTGCACGTAGCACCGTTCATACAGCACGGCAAACGGAGCTTCCAGGTAGACGATTGCCGTCGCGTCCACAGCCCGCAGAAGCTCGCGCAGCGCCGGAGTTCCCGGCGCGCCCCCGCCGAGGGCGATGACGATTTCAGTGTCCTGCAAGAGGGCGCCCAGCGCCCTGACTTCCGCAGCGCGGAAAGCCGCTTCGCCCTGTTCGGCGAAGATCTCCGGGACGGACATGCCTGCGCGTTGCGCGACGGCATCGTCGAGATCCGCAAACGCCCAGCCGAGCCGCGCCGCGAGCAGGCGCCCCACGGTCGTTTTGCCCGAGCCCATAAAGCCCGTCAGGACGATGCGCCGGAGCTCTCTGTTTTGACGAGCTGCCGCGCTCATAGGCGGAGCATACCATCGACGTCCCGCTCCGGCAGAACGCTAAAGGGGCAGACCGCGGTTGCGATCTGCCCCTATTATTGGAACTGTTTTCCGGTTAGCCGGCCAGGTCGGTGACGCCGCCATCTTCAGCGGATTCTTCCTGGAGCTTGCTTGCTATGTTGGACCAAACCGCGTCGCTGGGGTCGTGAACCGGCTCGAAGAGACTCTTTGCGGTCTCAGCAATAGTTTCCAAGTCACGCACGAGCGCAGCACAGTCCGGGTTGGCCTGCAGAAACTCGGCCAGCCGTGGATCTGCGCTGACCTTGCCGCCGCCCATGAACAGCTCGGGCAGGTGCTGCTCGAACTCCGACGGTGTAAGCGTTTTGAAGTTGATGTTGCCGATCTCGCTCATTGCACCATCTCCCGGGCAACTGCGGCAGCAGCCGGTGCGGGCGGCAACTGCTCCGGATGCCGCAGCAACTCACGCAGCCGCAGGCGCGCCTTGTGCAATTGGCTCTTGCTGTTGCCAGTGGAGCACTCCAGCATGGTGGCGATCTCGTTGTGCTCAAAGCCTTCGACATCGTGCAGCACGAAGACCATCCGGTAGCCAGGGGGCAGGGAAGCCACCGCGCGCTCCAGCGTGACACGATCCACAGAGCCCGAGAGTTGCGGATCTCGCGAGCCAAAGTCGCGCTTGGGCGCGTCTTCCTCGCTCGGATTGATCGTTTCTTCCAGCGACACAAGCTGCAGGCCCTTCTTGCGCAGGTGCATCAGCACAAGGTTCACCGTGAGGCGGTGAAGCCAGGTCGAAAAGGCGCTCTCTCCGCGGAAGCTGCCGAGCTTGCGGAACAAATGCAGGAACGCCTCCTGCGTCATGTCTTCAGCTTCAGAGACATTGCCCAGCATGCGCAAACAGAGGGTATAAACACGGCGCTTATGCAGCGCATAAAGCTTCGAAAATGCGTCAGGGTCGCCAAGCTTCGCCCGCTCGATCGCTTCGGCTTCGCCGGCGATCGGTGGGTTTCGCTTAAACAACCCAGGAGTCGGTTTTGATTGCATTGTTTGTGAGCCTTGTTCTTCCATAGACAAGCGTTCCAGTCGGTCCGGGCGTGCGTGCCGGTGCGACTTGCCTTGACTAGCCTAACGCAGATTGGCGGTCTGGGGCTGTCCGGCGGCGGGACGATTGAATCGGTGAAGTTGTGCCAGCGCTTTTACCGTTTCCGCAAGGGTACTTAACTGCCAAGGAAGCGGGCATATAGCGAACGTGCCAGCCCCACATCGGTTGTGCCCTGAACAAGAGCGCGACCGTCGGGAAACACCGTCAACGTATAGGGCGGGTACCCGAACCGGAGCAGAAGGCCATTCGCGCGCACCTCACCGAGCGGCTTCAGCTTTTGCGCAAGCCTTTCGAGGTCAACCGGGCGATGATGCTCATGAATCTGCACCGAGTTCCTGCCGCACAGGGTGATCTGCGGCCGGCCCTCGCCGCGCAGGGCCCGGAACTCCCGTCTTCCGCATACCTCGCAACTCTTCCGCGGCGTCCCGGTGGAGATCTCTGACCTTTCCCCGCTCCACAGATCATGCGATAGCAGGGACCGCCGCATCCGCTCCGGTTGCCCGGTGAGGAACTTGATCGCTTCCACCACCGCCAACGAAGCCGCCAGGTTCACGGCCGGCCCAAGCACGCCGGCGGTTTCGCAGGTCTGCACCTCCCCCTGCGGCGCCGCGGGAAAGATGCAGGTGAGACACGCAGTGGGTTCGGCGGTTTCGTTCCACCCGGGCCGCACTGCGTCGGGCGGTATCCGGGGCAGCACGTTCATCGTGGCCGCGTAGGCGCCGACCGCGGCGGTGTAAATCCAGGGCCGCCCATCGCGCACGCAAAGGTCGTTCAGCAGATACCGGGTCTCGAAGTTGTCGGTGCAATCCAGCACGATCTCTGCTCCGTGCAGCAGGCCCTCGGCACTGCCCGGGGTCAGGTCGGCGACGTGTGCGTGGACCTGGACATCGGCGTTCACTCGCCGCAGGTGGCGCCGGGCGGCCTCGGCCTTTGGCAACGCCTGGCGCGCATCTTCCTCATCGAACAGCACTTGTCGCTGCAGATTGCTCGGCTCCACGAAGTCGCGATCGACGAGTGAGACACGCCCGACCCCTGCCCGGACCAGCAGACCGGCCGCTGCGGCTCCGGTGGCGCCTACACCTACGACGGCGGCGTGGGCTGCACCCAGGCGTTCCTGGCCTAATGCGCCTATCCCGGGGAACAACACCTGCCGCGAATATCGCTCCCTTGGGTCGATGCGCGTCCCGTTGGGCTCGCCTTTGGGAATGCTCCCAAGGTCCTCACGCACTGCTGCGGGCTCGGAGCTTGCCATCGATTTAGTATAGGAGTGGACCGCTGATGGACCGGGTAAAGCGACGGAAGCGGCCCGGCCAACCTACCGGAAGCGCATCGCGTCCCACGCTGTATTACCCCTTGCGCCTTAGGGCAGGTTCTGCGCCATTGTCGAACGGCCGCAGCGTTTCGGATTTTGCTGGGTTCAATGGATTGCCGGACCAGTTGGTCCCAAAGATGGAAGGACAAACGGGTGTCGGGTCGAACAAAGGGGAAAGGTCAAAATGCGGCTCAGGCAGATGCACGAGAGCGTAGGCCAGTAGGGCGGAGTCTCGCACTCGGTGCCACCACGCTGCTTGGGCTGGCGTTTCTGCCATGCGCGCGGGATCTTCACGCCCAGGATCCCGGAAGCGTGAGCACAGGGTCGGCTGGTCAATCTGCGCCCGCCACGCCATCGGCAAATCCGGGCGCCCCGCAAGCTGTACCCCAGGCCAGCCAGACCGCGAACCCCGCTGCGCCCACCGTCCCGCAGACGCCACCGGTAGTCGTGAATCCGCTGCCCGCCCTGGTAACGTCCGTCTGGCAGGAGGCGGGTACTCCTGTCGCTGCTATTCGTTTCGACGGGGTGACCTTTGCCGCCAACGATCCGACAGTGACCAAGCTCGCGCAGACTGCAGGACAGCCGCTCGATCCGGAGAAGGTACGGGGCGACCTGGTGCGGTTGTTCAACAGTGGACGCTACCGTGACATTTCTCTGAGCGCCGAGCGCGGTGCAAACGGGTTGACACTGATCTACGCCGGCGTTCCCCGGTACTACATCGGTCGGGTGGAGATTGCCGGAATCATCTCCGAGCGCCTTACCTCTCTGCTGGAATTTGCCACCAAGCTCGACCCGGGTCGTCCCTACACAGAGACTGACCTCCCCACTGCGTTGAATGGTGTGAAGGAGTCCCTTGCCGAAAACGGCTACTACCAGCCGACGGTCAACATCACGACGGACAAGGACGACCTTGGCCACCAGGTGAACGTCTCTATTGAGGTCCAGATTGGACCGCAGGCCCGCATCGGGCAGGTGAACGTGGCGGGCAAGGACCCCGGCATCTCTCGGGAGGACTTCCGCAAGAAGGGGGGGCTGAATTGCTCCCGCCTGATCACGCTGATCGACAAGAGCTGCGAGCCTAAGGTGACCCGCCAGACGGCCAGCAATGCGCTGTCGGGAGTGCGTACTTTTTACACCAAGAACAACCGATTGGAAGGCACGATCTCGCTGCAGAAGGAAACCTACGAGCCTCCCAAGAAGCAGCTGAACTTCGACTTCAACGCAGAGCAGGGACCGATCGTCAAGGTCGTCATCAACGGGGCCAAGGTGTCGAAGGCCCGCAAGACGCTGCTGGTTCCCGTCTATGAAGAAGGCGCCGTCGACAATGATCTGTTGAACGAAGGCGCCTTCAACATACGCGATTTCATGCAGCAACAGGGGTTCTTTGATGTGACGGACTCCGTGAAGCTGCTTGGCGAAGGCACCAACAATGTGACTGTGCAGTATGACGTGGATGCGGGCGAAAAGCACAAGGTGACCGCCGTCACGATCACGGGGAACCACTACTTCGATACCGAGACGCTGAGTGAGCGCCTTCGCGTGAAGAAGGCCAGTCTTTACGTCAAAAACGGCGTCTACAGTACACAGCTTCAGGACGCCGATCGCGAATCGATTCAGGCCTTGTATCGCGCCAGCGGTTTCCTGAACGCCAAAGTGACCGCTACCGCGAATGAAGCTCACATCCCCGGCAAACACGGCAAGACCGTGGACCAGGTCAGCGTGGTGTACGCCATTAATGAAGGCGCGCAGCAGAAATTCGGCGCGGTGGATGTTGCCGGGGTTGACTCAACACGTGAGCAGACCATGTACGACCTGCTGACCGCCGAGCCTGGTCAGCCGTTCTCACTGATCACGTTGTCGCAGGACCGCGACGCCATCCTGAGCTGGTACGTCTCGCATGGCTTCGATCACGCCCAGGTCGAAGTGGACCCCAAGGTCTCCGCAGACAACAAGGCCATTACGGACGTCACGCTCAATGTCGTTGAAGGGCAGCAGGTCAGCATTGAGCACGTTCTGCTCTCTGGCATTGAGCACACCAAGCCCGGTGTCGTGCAACGGCAGATGGAGGTCCATGCAGGCGATCCTCTGGACCAGGCTGCCTTGCTGCAGACGCAACGCAACCTCTACAACCTGGCGCTCTTCAACGAGGTGAACGCTGCAGTTCAGAATCCCAGCGGGGATGCGCTGGAGAAGAATGTTCTCGTCCAGATCACCGAAGCCAAGCGTTGGGACGTCACCTACGGCTTCGGATTTGAGGCGCAGCTGAACCAGCCGAGTTTTGTTCCCGGACAGAGCTTACAAAATGGCGCACAAGGCACCGCTGCGCAGAATGGCCGAGCCGGCGCCAGTCCACGTGTCTCGCTTGATGTCTCCCGCATCAATCTCTTCGGCACGCAGAAGTCGCTGACTTTGCACACGACCTACGGCCTCCTCGAGCAAATCGCGGCCCTTAGCTTCAATAACCCCAATCTGCTGGGAAATCCGAATCTTACGGCAACGGTTTCGGGCGGCTATAGCAACGTTCAGAACATCACCACGTTCCAGGCGCAGACCTCGCAGTTCGACTTCCGCGTGACACAAAACGTCAAACGCGCCGACCACCTGATCTATGACTTCCAGTACCGCCGCATCAGCGTAAACGCCAATTCGCTGGTCATTTCGCCGAACCTGATCCCGCAGTTGTCGCAACCTGTGCGCGTGGGCGGCCCGGGCGTGACGTTCTTCCATGACACGCGTGATCCCAGCCCATTGAACGCCACCCGCGGCCAGTACTTTTCGGCACAGGAGTTCATTGCGGATTCGATCTTCGGCTCGCAGACAAACTTCAATCGCCTGGACCTGACGCACTCGAGCTACTACACGTTCGGCAATCACGCCCATCCGTTTACGTTTGCGCGCAACCTCCGCGTGGGCTTTGAGAACGTGTTCGGCAACTCGCTGAACGGTACCAGCTCAGTACTGCTGCAGAGCAGCACGGCATGCGTTGGCGGCTTGTCGCTCATCAATGCGACCTGCAATCCGATCCCGCTGCCAGAGCGGCTCTACGCCGGAGGCGCACAGTCTCACCGTGGCTTCGGCATCAACGACGCGGGGCCGCGTGATCTCACGACCGGCTATCCGGTAGGCGGTTCCGGCGTTGTGGTGAACTCGTTCGAGCTTCGCCTCCCGCCTACGACATTGCCGATCGTGGGGAACAATGTGAACTTCGTCCTGTTCCATGACATGGGCAATGTCTTTCGCTACCCAAGCGACATGTTCTCGAGCATCAAGAACTTTCACCAGCCCAACCAGGACACCTGCCGCAACGTCGCAATTCCACCCGGTACACCGGGCACCACGGGGCTGCCCAATCCGCAGGGGCAGCAGCCCAATGCTGTCGGCAACTGCAACTTCAACTACTACTCCCATGCAGTCGGTTTGGGAGCGCGCTACAACACGCCAGTGGGTCCAATCCGGCTTGACCTGTCCTACAACCTGAATCCCCCGATCTATCCGGTCTTTGACGACTACACGAACCGGTCGCCTTACGTCGGGCAGGCAAGTCATTTCCAGTTCTTCTTCTCTATCGGGCAGGCCTTCTAACCATGAGACCCATGCTTCAGCCCGTTACTTACTTCGTTGCCGCTCGTGCGTCTGCTTTCGCGTGTGTGATCGCCGCGGGCTTGAGCGTGGCGGCCGCGCAATCCAGCCAGCTCCCATCAAAACCTGCGGATCAACAGCAGCAAACGAATGGGCCCATGACGCCGCCCG
Source organism: uncultured Verrucomicrobiae bacterium (assembly GCA_963717535.1). Classification (GTDB taxonomy): domain Bacteria; phylum Acidobacteriota; class Terriglobia; order Terriglobales; family Acidobacteriaceae; genus Granulicella. The sequence goes on along the minus strand of OY970344.1, from coordinate 1,410,707 downwards.
CAGACCAACAGGGTCAGCCAACGGCCGGCGCTCCAAAGGCCCAAAGCGACTCCACCCCGGGCAAGGTTGCTGTGCCTACGGCTGTGCCCTCGATGATGCCGAAGGAACCAGGCGAGCAGGTTGATCGCGTGGTGGCCATTGTGAACGGGCAAATCGTGCTTGATTCGGACGTGCAGGAGGAGCATCGCTTTGAGGCGATCCAACCGTATCCGGGCAACGCCGGCACGCAGCCCACGCGCGATCGCGAGATAGAGCGGCTGGTGAACCGCACCCTGATCCTGCAGCAGGCCAGAGTGCAGTCGCAGGACTCGATCACCGATGCGGACGTCGATAAGGAGATTGCAAACCTCCGCAAGACGCTTCCCGGCTGCAAGCCCGACCTCTGCACCACGGACGCGGGCTGGGCGAAATACCTTGCCTCCAAAAATTTCAGTGTGGCGGAGTTCCGCACGCGCTGGGGACAGCGCATGCAGGTGCTCTTCTTCATTCAGGAGCGCTTCGGGGCCGGGAGCTCGGTGTCCGAAGGCCAGGTGCGTGAGTTCTACCAGAACACGATGTTGCCGCAATACAAAAAGGCCGGGACGCCGCCTGCGCCCTTTGCCACCGTTGCGCCGCGCATCCGGGAGGTGCTGCAACAGCAGCAGGTTTCCAGCCTGCTACGTGACTGGTTGCAGAGCCTGCGCGCGCAAGGCAGCATCACTGTTCTGCATCCAGGGGAGGAGGCACCGTGAGCGATTCCAATCCTCCCCAAGACGCGATGCAGGCCCCGCCCACCCCCGGCGCTACACCTACGCAAGGCAGGGGCAATCACCCGGTAGCGCGCTTCCTTGGCTGGGTCTTCATCTCGCTGGCGGTTCTCCTCCTGGCCGTCATCTTCGGCATGAGTTGGTACACCGGGACCGCGGACTTTCAGCGTCGCGTCGGTGGCCAGGTAAAGTCTGTTCTTGAGGATTCAACGGGGGGCAAGGTCGATCTTGGCCACGTCTCCTTCAACTTGTGGCATCTGGCGATTGAGGTGGATGACCTCGTCATTCACGGCACCGAAGGCCCAGGCGAAGCGCCGTATCTTTCCGCGGCAAAGATCTTTGTTCGACTCAAGGTCAACACGTTCATCTCGCACACCCTTGGCAAAGGCGCGCAGTCGCATGTCGGGCTAAGCTTCCTACGCGTCGAGCAGCCGCATGCCCACTTGATCATCGAGAAAGATGGCAAGACAAATCAGCCTGTTCCCAAACACCCATCCACTAGCACGGAGCCGGTGCAGGACTCGCTGCTGGACCTGCAAGCGAATGAGGTGGAGCTTGCCGACGGTCTGGTCCTGATCAACGACCGACCCATCCCGTTCAACGCTGCGGCGAAGGATCTGAACGCTCGCGTGCAATACCTCCCGTCCACCGACCGTTATGGCATTGATGTTGATCTAGCCGACCTGGAAACGCAGATGGTCAAGCAGCCGTTGGAGCAATCCAGGCTGCACCTTACCCTGCAACTCGGGCGCAACATGGCGGATCTACAGCGGTTTGACTTCTACACGGGACTGAATTCGCATCTGTCCGCAACGGCGCAGATCAACAACTTCGCGCACCCGGCCTGGCAGGCGCACGTCAACGGCGCGCTTGCTCTTCAGCAGATCGGCTTTCTCGGCGGCGTGGAAGGTCTGACCTCCGGTGTCGTCAACCTCAACATCAACGGGCAGAACTGCGAGGTCGGCCCAGTAACGGCGCAGCAGAATCCTCAGGTGTACAAGCGCAATGAGGTGCCGGTCCCGCCGAAGCAGCCGATCCTGCCGCCTACGCCCAACTGCCAAGCCGGCTACCTGTTGGCTGGCGATGTGAGCCTGCACGATGCCGGGTATCAGACCTCTTCGGTGCGCTTACACAACGTGAATGCCGACTCGCAACTGCGGGTCACGCCCACCGAACTGCTGTTCAGCGCCTTGACCGGTCATCTGCCCGGCGGGGGGACAATTCAAGGCGAGCTGAAGATCGAGAATTGGCTCGGTGAAGTACCGCCCACCGCACCCGCAACGTCACCTACAACCGTGGCTGCGGCGCAAACCGCGAATAAGACGGCGGCTGCAGTGAACGCGGCCCCTCCCGTTCAGTCCGTTACCGTGACGCCTGTTGCACGCGCTCATGCCTTCGCCAAGGTCACGCTTCGCGGGATCACGCTCCGCACCATTCTCGAGGTCACTGCACCCAACAAGGTCGGCGATCTCGGTCTCGACACGCAGGTCTCCGGCCCGGTGACAGCCGAGTGGGGTGGCCCGGCAACGGACATCGCCTCGTCCGTGCAGGTAGGCGCCGACCTCCACTTGCAACCCATGGGCGAGCGCCGCGCCAACACGTCCAACGTGCCCGTGAGCGGCCGCATTCTGGCGCACTATGACGGGCGCACACAGGTTGTGAATCTGCAGGAAGTAGACCTCCAAACACCGGGCACCACGTTGAAGGCATCTGGCGTGCTTGGCGTGAACAACGGCGACCCTCTCACAAATCTCAGCCTGAATCTGAATGCGCGTGATCTCTCCGAGTTCGACCGCACGCTAACCGTGCTGGGTGTGGCTGCCAACGGAAAGAAGGGCGTCGCTGCGCTGCCGGTTGTTCTTCACGGTTCGCTCGCCTTTAACGGAACGGCCAAAGGGTCTGTTCGCACCATGGACGTCAAGGGCCATCTCGCCGCCAATGCCGTGGAGATCCGGTACGGCACGACCACGGATGTCCAGCTTGACTCCGTCGTCGCCGACGCGGAGTACGCGCCGAATCGCGGCCTCGTTGTTGCCGGGTCCACGATCAAGCGCGGCACGGCGGTGCTCAATCTGACAGGCTCCGCGCAGCCGCACCGCGTTGTCTCGCGCCGCGGTGCGGTCAGCTACAACTGGGACAACCTCACTGCAGTCAGCGGCACGGTCAAGCTGGGCAACGCCAATGTAACCGACCTGCTCCAGATCGCCGGTCAACAGAACAACGTGGACCTGACCGGCACCGCCAACATCAACGCGCAGGTCTCGGGAACACTCGGGAATCTGAACGGCACCGGCAATGTCACCCTGGCGAACGGCGTCGCCTACGGGCAGCCCTATTCCACGCTGTCCGTGGATGCCAACGTGCAGGGTCAGGAGATCACGGCCACACGTCTGCTCGTCGCGGCGCAGGGCGTCACGGTCACTGGCAATGGCAGCTACAACCTGACCTCGAAGCACATCACGGCGCAACTCGCTGGGAGTAACATCCGGCTCTCTACGCTGGACATCGTCAAGAAGCAGAACGTTCCTGCAGACGCGATCCTGACCTTCAACGCCAGCGCGAATGGCACGGTGCAGGAGCCCAATCTAAAGGCAAATCTGTCGCTCGCGAACGTCAGCTACCAAGGTAATACGTTGGGCGAGCTGAACCTTACGGCTCATTCGACGGGCTCGACGGTTTTCTATGATCTCCACTCCCAGCTTGTGGGCGCGCAGGTGGCTGCCACCGGCGAGACGTCGCTGACCGGCGACTACCAGACCAGGGCGAAGCTGACGCTCTCAGGCGTGGACGTTGCCAAGGCCGTTGCGCTGTTCTCGCCGGGCGCGACCGATGCGACCTCCGACATTGCGGCCACCATCAACGTCAGTGGACCAGCCGCCAAGCCCACTCTTCTGGCCGGCGACGCGACCTTCTCCAGCTTCAGCCTCACGACCCAGAGCGTCACGCTGAAGCAGACTGAGCCCATTCGCCTTGGTCTGCATAACGGGGTAGTGGCGGTAGACAGCTTCCATCTCACCGGCCCGGATACCACGCTCCAGGTAGCCGGCACGGCCACCGTCTTCGGCGACACAAATCCGGACGGCGGTTCCGTCGATCTCCACGCGAACGGCAGCCTGGATCTGGCGCTCGCGCACACGCTTGATCCCGAACTCATCACCTCCGGCAAGATCACGCTGAACGCCGGCGTGGGCGGCCGGCTGAAGAACCCTGCGCTGAATGGTGAGGTCCGGCTCGACAACGCGAACGTCGCCATCGACGGCATCCCGAACGGGCTCTCCAATCTGCAGGGCACGGCGGTCTTCAACCAGAACCGGCTTGAGCTCCACAACATCACCGGCACCTCCGGCGGCGGTAAGCTCACGCTCGGCGGCTATGTCGGGTACCAGCGCGGGCTGTTTTCTGACCTTACTGCCCGGGTCGATCACGTTCGGGTGCGCTATGCGGGGCTTTCCACCACGGCCGATGCGACGATCCGCCTGCAGGGTGGCGGACAGGCGCTCTTCCTTTCCGGCAACGTCCTGATCACGCGGTTTGGCATCGGGGCGGACGTCGACTTTGCGCGCTTCGCCGGTGCGGGCGGAATTTCCATCCCACCAGACCCAACGTCCATCCTCAACAAGATCCGGATGGACATCCACGTCGCCAGTTCGCCGCAGTTGGACTTTCAGAATAGCTACGCCAAGATCTCCGGAACGGTCGACCTGAACGTGCGTGGCTCGGTTGCCGTCCCCTCGGTGCTGGGTACGGTACGGATTACGGACGGCAGTGCGACGTTTGCGGGCACCACCTATCAGCTTGAGCGCGGAGTCATTTACTTTACTGACCCAGTCCGGATTAACCCGATCATTGACCTCGATGTCACCACGAGAATCGAAAACTACAACGTCACCATTGGCGTGCACGGCGATACCACGAGCTTGAAGCCTGTTTATCGTTCGTCGCCGCCATTGACTGAGGCCGACATCTTTAACCTGCTTGCGCTTGGCAAAACCCAGGAAGAGTCGCAGATTTCCAGCCAGCAGCAGGTGCAGGCCGGCACTGACCCGACGACCAGCGCCATCCTCTCCGGCGCGCTGAACGCAACCGTCGGTAGCCGAGTCAGCAAACTGTTCGGCGCGGGCTCCGTGAAGCTGGATCCGTCCTACACCGGAACGCTGGGCAACTCGACAGCGCGCATCACTGTGCAGGAGCCGCTGAGTAACCAGCTCACGCTCGTGTTCGCCACGAACGTCAATGAGAGCGCGCAACAACTCATCCAGGTGCAGTACCAGATTTCAGACAACACCACCCTGGTCGCCACCCGCGACGAAAGCGGCGTGTTCTCGATCGTCTATCGCCTGCGGAAGCGATACAAGTAGGCAGGCAGCGGGGAACGATAGGTCTGTACTGGTCGGCGACACCCGGGCGTGGCTCGTCCGAGGGTCTGCTTCCGGGCGACTCCGACGCAAATCTGGCGTCTAACCTGGAGTCGGGAGCGTGCATGAAAGCATGCGCCCACTCCGGAGTTCACTATGCAACTTCTTCCTCGCACGCTGGCCCTTTCGGTTCTGGTTTTCACGCTTCCTGCCATCGCGCAGACGCCTGATGCGCAACTCCAGGCCGACGTTCAGCACCAGCTAAACAAGAAGCAATTTCGCGATGTCCACGCCCAGGTTGCCGGGGGTGTAGTGACCCTGACCGGGTCTGTCAATGTCCTCGCCGACAAGCTGGACGCGGTCAAGCGCGTCGAGAAGACCCACGAAGCCGCAAGCATTCAGGACGGAATCACGGTCAATGCGCCCAACGTCCCGGATGAGCAGCTTGCAAACAAGCTCGGAAGGGCACTGGCCTTTGATCGCCAGGGCTACCCGAGCTTTCCGTTCAACGCCATTGGCCTGCAAGTACATGATGGCATCGCGGAGGTCGGAGGGGAGGTTGTCGACCCCGTGGATAAAGACTCGGCTATCAGTCTCGTGACGAACACGCCTGGTGTGCGCGGGCTAGTCGACCACCTGAAAGTGGAGCCGCTGTCACCCAACGACTGGTCGATCCGCAGGGCCGAGTACCAGGCCGTCTACGGTGCATTGGTATCGACTAAGTATGCGATCGATCCCGCAAAGCCTATACGGATCGTGGTCGAGAACGGGCATGTCACCCTCGTTGGCAGCGTCACCAGCAAGGGCGATCGTGACATCATCGGTATGCGAGCAAACAGCGTGCCCGGCGTGTTCTCCGTCAAAAACGATCTCCAGGTGCCAGGGCAGGTCAACGAGACGACCCGCTAGACTCTAGGTATGGAACGTGTTCTCCGCAGCACGCGCATCACGCTGGAGATGATTAAGTGGGAGCACTCCATCTTTGCGCTTCCGTTTGCTCTCACCGGTGCTGTGCTTGCTGCGAACGGCTGGCCGTCACTCCGCACCTTGTTGCTGATCGTGCTCTGCATGGTGAGCGCTCGGTCCGCCGCAATGGCCTTCAATCGCTACGCGGACGCGGACCTCGATGCTGCGAATCCGCGGACAGCAACACGCGCCCTGCCTGCCGGACACCTTAGCCGGGGCTTTGTCCTTCTGTTCACTATTGTGGCGGCTGCGGTCTTTCTCCTTGCCGCAGCGATGCTCAACCACTTGACTCTGATGCTGGGTCCCGTGGCCCTGCTGGTGGTGCTTTCCTACAGCTACATGAAGCGGGTCACTCGGTGGTCACACCTTGTGCTCGGCCTCGCGCTCGGCATCGCGCCATCGGCGGCCTGGATTGCCGTTCGCGGCACGCTCGACGCGCGAATCGTTCTGCTGACTGCGATCGTGCTTCTGTGGGTTGGCGGTTTCGACGTCCTCTACGCCTGCCAGGACTTCCAGCATGACCGCACGGCTGGCCTCCATAGCGTTCCTGCCGCTTTCGGTCTCGGCGGCGCATTTTGGATAGCGCGACTGATGCACCTGGCGGTCGGGATTCTGCTCTTCGTCTTCGCTCACGTGTTTGGACTGGGACCCATTGCTCTTTCCGGAATGGCTCTGGTCGTCCTGCTTCTCGCTTATGAGCATGCCATCATCAGTCCGACTGATCTGCGCCGGATGAACGCTGCATTTTTCGCGTTGAACGGAATCATCTCTGTGATCTTCTTTCTTTCCGTAGCTGCCGATGTGTATCACCGTCACTAGTGCTGGGATCTATGCACAAGAAAGGCCCGGCTGTTCGCCGGGCCTTCATCTGCTTCAGACCGACTCTGTGCTTAGTGCTTCAGGTCCTCGACTGCATTCCGGATGTGGTCCTTCACGTTTTCCGCGGTGGAGGTTACAGAGTTGCGGACATCGTGGCCTGTGTTGTCGGCAGCAGTCCCTGCATCGGTGTGTGTGCCCGTCGTCGACGTGGTTGTGTCATTCACCGTCTCTTTTACAGATCCCCAGGCCTGTTCGCCGTGACCTTTTACTTCCTGCGCCGCTCCATGGTTTGCAGCGCTTTGATCGCCGGTCAGGTCGCCAAAGGCCTGCTTGGCCTTGCCTGCAACCTCATCCCACTTGCCCTTGACTGTGCTATCGCTAATGCTCATGTCGTGCCCCTCTCATACGTTCTGAGGAAAAGAAAAGGTGGGCCGACTCTTCGCCCGCTCACCCGGTTGTGCGCCGTCGTTAGATCCCGCGCCGTCCGCCGATCAGGTTGAAGATCAGCACGATGAGCGCCAGGATCAAAAGCAGGTGAATCCACCAGCCGACGACATGGAACCCGATGAAACCAACGGCCCAGAGAATAACAAGAATGATGGTGATGGTCCAAAGCATAACGATCTCCTGACGGTGCGCGCTTGTGCGCTGCGGCGCGCAATCTTTTGCGACCACGGCCAAGGCCGCGGTATTTGTTAAGTTAGGTTGCGGTACACATAACCGAGGTTGTCCTCCCGAGCACCTTTATTGCGCGCTCCAGACACCACGGGCAGGGAAGCAGAGGAACCAAGATGGGGTCCATCGGCACCGTCGCCATCCAGGGCGAACAGGGTTCAAACAGCCACATTGCCGCACGGGAGATGCTCGGTTCCGAGGCAGGGATCCTGCCCTGCGGCCTGTCGGCAGAAGTCATTGCGGCCGTGCTTGAGGGACGAGCAAACGCGGCTGTACTGCCCATCGAAAACAGTCTCCACGGTTCAGTAGCAGAGCACTACGATCTTCTGCTGAACAATCCGCTTCGCATTGACGCCGAGCACCAGCTTCGCATTCAGCACAACCTGATCGCCGCTCCCGGCGTTCGCGTCGGGGACATACGCTTCATTCTGTCGCATCCCGTGGCGCTCTCTCAATGCCGAAGGTTCCTGGCGGGCTTTACCCAGGCACATGCACAGCCCTTCTTCGATACCGCCGGCAGCGTGCATCACGTAGTCGATCAGGGGCTTCGAGACACGGCAGGCGTCGCCCCTCGCCTTGCTGCAGAGATCTATGGGGGACAAGTGCTGCTGGCCAACATTGAAGACCACGCCGAAAACTTCACCCGCTTTCACCTGCTGCGCCGGGCGGAGGCGCCAATCCTCGAACCGCAAGGAGCGGCGAACAAGATGAGCCTGGCCTTCGCGGTGGAGCACCGCCCCGGCACCCTCGTTCGAGCGCTGGGGAAGCTCGCGGATACCGGAGCCAACCTCACCAAGATCGAATCCCGCCCCGTGCCGGGCCGACCATGGGAGTACATCTTTTTCGTCGACCTGCGCTTCGACGAGCAGCACCAGGGCGCGGAAGCGGCTCTCCTCGCATTGCGGGAGCACTGCAGCATGGTCAAAGAGCTGGGCCGCTACGTTGCGGCGGCGTAAGTCGCGGAGTCGAACGCCTTATCCCTTGGCGGGGCTCTTCAGCTGCCCCATGGTGGCCGCGAACGCGGTTTGAAACTGCGCCATCTCATCAGCCGTCCCTACGCTGATCCGAACGTGGTTCGGCCAGGCAGGCCAGACGCGTCCGATGTACACGTTGCGCGCCTGCATGGCGTCAATGACCCGTTTCGCGGGAACACCCGTGTCGATCATGAAGCAGTTCGAAACGCCTCGGGTGTGGCGCCAGCCATTCGCGTCCAGCCAAGCAAAGGTCGAGTCACGCACGTCGGCATTGATCTTGCGCCGGGCCTGAATCAGGTTTGCGTCCCGCAGGCTCGATCCCGCCGCCGCGACGGCGGTGATGGGCAGGGGATTCATGCCATAACGCTGCAGCTTCAGTAACAGGTCCGGCCTGCCCAGAGCGAGTCCGCAGCGGATGCCGGCCATCCCGTAGATCTTGGAGAAGGTCCGCAGCACGATCACGTCCTTACCCTGCGAGACCAGGTCGACCACGCTGGGGACCCCGGCGAAGTGAATATAGGCCTCGTCGACCAGCAGAACCGATCCCTTGGGCTTGTTCTGCTCGGCCCAAAGAATGTCCTCCCGGGGCGTCAAGGTGCCCGTGGGATTGTTGGGATTGCAGATATAGAGCAGACCGGCGTTCCGCGCCGCAGCCACCATCGCCTTTACATCATGGGCATGAGAGGGCGTCAGCGGGATGTTCTTGATGGGCGCCCCTGCTGCCTGGGCAGCCAGGGCCCCAGCCTCATAACTCGGGTCTGCGGTGACATACGGCGCGGAAGGCGAGGTAAAGGCCAGCACGGAGTAGTGCAGAGGTTCACTCGAACCGGCGTAGACCATCACATGGTCCAGGGGAAGTCCCAGCTGTTCGGCAACCAGCGCGGTCAGCTTATCGGCCGCACCCGTGGCGTCATAACGGCCGCCGGTGCGGGCGCTCTCGCCGATTGCAGCAAGCGCTCCGCCACTTGGCCCTAAGGGATTCTCGTTGGCGTTGATCATCACCGGCCCACCAGGAGCGGCGACGGCCTCGATCGTACTCCCGGGCAACGCCGCCCAGGCAAGGTGACCCTCACTGAGGAACGGAAGAGCAGCCGCAAGGCCGCTCATCCGGAAAAAATTTCGGCGGGATGCTTCTGGGGAAGACACTGCTGCCATGGAAGAACTCCTGACGCAAGTGCGCGTGGAATGGGGGTTTCTTCCGGTCAGTGTACCCGAACCGCTGTTTTGCACCGCTCAAACGCGAGGGAAGGGCGCTAGACCTCGACTACCCCACCCGGCAGATCAGCTTTTAGCGCGGCAGGATGTGGACGTAGGGCCAAACCTGGACGACGTAGATTCCGGCAATAAAGGCCGATACAGCAATGGTGGCTGACAGAAGCACCAGGTATGCGGGACGGATGATACTCACCACACGCAGCAGGCGATGGTGTTCCTTTTGATTCAGGCTGGTGCGCTCTTCGTCTCCGAGAAACAACTGGTCCTGCTCGTGTTGTGTCACGGTTCCGCGGCATACCATGACCACTGTGGTCGACAGTAAGAGAACGGCCCAGGTAAGAACTAAGCTCGAAGTGATTTGCATGGATGTTCCTTTTCCTTGGAGATTTCGACTGCTTCCCGCTCCAGTTGACAGACGCCGAGCCGCCAACCTCAGGGGGGCGTCTGCTTAGTCAAGATAGCGTCTGGGAACGGGGCGGCGTCTGCGACTTCCGTGGCAGTCGTATGGCTCTTCACGAGCAAGGAAAAGGGAGCTGGGAGGAACCCCGGCGATGATTACAGGTGCAATCGGCGGTGCGCCCTGAACGTCTTCTCGAAGGTGCAGTCGTAGGAGGGCCGGCTCGGGCCTACCGCAGCTGCGCAGCTACCTGCGGCCACATCTCCACCACATAAATTCCTGCAATCAGCGCTGACATCACGACCGTTGCGCCCGTAAGCCCCTGGCAAAGCGGCCGAATCCGGTTCACGCGCTTCATGATGCGGTCATGTTCCACGTGCTGGTTGCAGAGGCTTTCTTCGTCTCCGAGAAACAGCTGGTCGGTTTCATGTTGGGTAAGCGTGGCCCGGTAGATCATGACGACCACAAGCGCCGCTGAAACGACTGCCCACGTAAGAACCATCCATGGCTGGATTTGCATCGTCATCGCCTCGAAGCAGGGAAATAGGTCCGGATACCCGAAATCCAGTTCAGAACGGATCAGAACGGGTAGGCTGGCCGAGAGAAATCCTACACTGAAATGTCAATGCCACAAAAGGATCTCTCGTAACTCAAACAGGTAACTCCAAGCAGCCGCAGGTCACAGGTGCAACAGGTCACCGGTGCATCGAGAGGTAAAAGCCGTACCCGATTCCTGCAACCACTGCGATCGTCAGAGCCAGCAACACGGCGATAAACCACGCTGCGCGGCGCCGCTGGGCAGCTGTCGGCTGTGTGATCCCGAAGGTGTTGATGAACGCAGCCGCAAACGCCTCCAGTAATCGCATGTCCACAGTCTATTCGCCGAACCCAAGCTGCTCCGTGCGGCATCAAACCCGTGTCGCGTTCAAGGCTTGAACTTCGCCTTGCCCGCCAACTACAATGACGAAGAGACCAGTCGGCTTGCGCCGTCGTCTTAAGGAGACTCGATGGCCACTGCCGCAGTTACTTCACCTGAGGTCGTTACCGGGCCGGTTACGACAGAAGCTCCCGCCAAGTCGAACCCTGTGATTCTGACCACCGCCGCGATCGCCAAGGTAAAGGAGATCATGGCCACCCAGGATCCCATCCCCGCCGGTCTGCGGATTGGAGTCGTTGGCGGCGGTTGCTCCGGTTTTCAGTATTCTATGAGCTTCGAGAATGCGGCCGGCATGATGGATAAAGTCGTGCGTTTTGAAGATCTTAAGGTGTTTGTGGACGCGACCAGCGCCATGTATCTGAACGGCTGCACGGTTGACTATGTAGAGACGCTTGAGGCTGCCGGGTTCAAGTTTGAAAACCCCCAGGTGAAGTCCACCTGCGGCTGCGGTTCAAGCTTCAGTGTCTAGTTGTGTCCGAATTTGATACGAGACCTCGCCTCCGGGCGGGGTCTTTGTCTTTGCGATGCCGCAAACGGGTGAGGGAAACGTTTCATGCCTTCGTCTAAGCTAAGGGAGCTACGCCGCGCCTATGACTGAGTTCCTCATCCGCCTCGCCGATGAACGAGGCCGCGTCCTTGAACAGACCCACGCTGCCGCGACGGCTGACGAACTGCGCGCCCGCTTCACGCAGGCAGGCTACCTCGTCTACTCCGTTAAGCCCCGGTCCACGTTCGCCGGCGCAAGCAAGAAGAAGATCAAGCTGGACATGTTTCTGGTCTTCAATCAGCAATTTCTGACGCTGATCAAGGCGGGTTTGCCCATCCTCGGGTCGCTGGACCTGCTCGCGAAACGCCAGAAGGATGTAGCGTTCCGGGCGCAGCTTGAGGACGTCGGGACACGCGTACGCACGGGTCAGTCGCTCTCCGAGGCCTTCGAGGCGCAGGGCAACATCCCGACCGTCTACACGACCACGCTGCTCGCCGGCGAGCGTTCCGGCAACCTCGAAGAGGTTCTTGCGCGATACCTTGCCTTCCAGCGGATCTCGCTCACGTTCCGCAAGAAGATTCGATCTTCGTTGATCTACCCAGCCTTTTTGCTGGTGATGATTTTTGCCCTTTTCACCTTCCTCATCACGTTTGTTGTGCCCCGCTTCGCCGAGCTGTACGACCAGCTTGGGACCAAACTGCCCGGCCTGACCCTGTTTCTTCTGACACTCGGCAGGACCGCGCAGCATGACGGATGGTGGATTGCGATTCTCGTCGCGGGACTTATCTACCTCGTGTATCGCTGGGCCAAGTCGGAGGCTGGTGCGACGATTGTGGACCGGGTCCGGATTGCAATGCCGATCGTCGGCCCGGTCTGGCTGAAATACCAGGTGGGCCTCTTCTCACGAACACTCTCCACGCTGCTCACCGGCGGACTTCCGCTGGTGCCGAGCCTGGAAACGGCTGCTCGCTCCATCGATTCCCGTCAGATTGGCCGCGCCGTGGCCAGTTCCGTGGAGAGCGTCCGGGAAGGGAAAGGCCTGTCACGCTCGCTCGAGAATACGAAGATTTTTCCGGAGCTTTCGGTTGAGATGGTCGAGGTCGGAGAATCGACCGGCGCGCTTCCGCAGATGCTCAACTCGGTCGCGGAATTCTTCGAAGAAGACGTCCAGACCTCCTTGGCGGCCATCATGAGCCTGATCGAACCGGTGATGCTCATCATCATGGGGATTGTTGTGGTCTTCATTCTGATCGCGCTATACGCCCCCATCTTTAGTTTGAGCGGAACCAGCTAGATTGGGAGGGAGCCGTAATGGATGCCGGAGTAAGAAGCCGCTTGAACGCGCCGTGGGAGCAGCCTTCCCAAAGGGTGGAAAGGATTTATCGTCTGCCGCTCACGCGACAGATCGTCGCAACTGCAGTTCTTCGTGGCTTACAGCTGGTGAAAGCCGGTCAGCCGATCCAGAGCCCAGGTCAAGTTCCCTGCATCTGGTAAACTTCCGCCCACTCCCGGAGTCCAACGCCCATGGCAGCCACTGCACCGCCTGTAGCTAACCTTTACTCCAACGACCAGCTCACTGAGCAGGAGCGTGCCCAGCTCCTTGCACGGCGATACCATGCCGAGTTTGTCGATCTGAAGCATTTCAAGATTCAGCATGAGCTGTTCAAGACGGTGCCGGTGGACATGATGTTCCGGTACAACTTTGTTCCGCTGGAGATGTCCGGGAGCAAGCTGGCCATCGCGGTCGCGGACCCTTCCAAGCTCATGATGCTGGACGAGATCTCCGGCCTGCTCGGCACGCGACTGGTGACGCGGGTTGCGACCCTTTCGCAGATTACGGAACTGCTGAAGAAATCCGAGCAGTCTCAGCGTGTGCTCGACGAAGCGACGGAGGGATTGGCGTTCGACGTCATCGGTGCCGATGAAAGCACTGATGAGAACATTTCCATCGAAAAGCTGACCAGCGATGACGACATCTCGCCGATCATCCGGCTCGTGGACACCACGGTGTACACCGCGCTGGAGCGCCGGGCCTCAGATATTCACCTGGAGACCTACGACGATTCGCTGCTGGTGAAGTACCGCATCGATGGTGTGCTGCAGCAGGCCATGGCGCCGATTGCGCGGGAGCATCACCAGACGATTCTCAGCCGCATCAAGGTCATGAGTGAACTGGACATCGCAGAGCGCCGCGTTCCGCAGGACGGCCGTTTCCGCGTTCGCTACAAGGGTCGCCTGATCGACTTCCGCGTCAGCATCATGCCGACCGTTCATGGTGAAAATGCTGTGCTCCGCGTGCTCGACAAGGAGTCGATGAGTGAGAAGTTCAAGCACCTCTCGCTCGACGTGGTCGGCTTTGACCCGGAAGACCTGCGCCGCTTTCGCCGCTATATTAAGGAGCCTTACGGCATGGTGCTCGTGACCGGGCCCACCGGTTCCGGTAAGACGACCACGCTCTATGCCGCGCTGAACGAGATCAAGAGCGAAGAAGACAAGATCATCACGATCGAAGATCCCGTCGAGTACCAGATTCGGGGTATTACGCAGATCCCGGTCAATGAAAAGAAGGGGCTCACGTTTGCGCGCGGTCTGCGCTCGATCCTGCGTCATGACCCTGACAAGATCCTTGTTGGCGAAATCCGCGACGCCGAGACAGCGCAGATCGCCATCAACTCCGCGCTCACAGGTCACCTTGTCTTCACCACCGTCCACGCGAACAACGTGGTGGACGTGCTCGGCCGCTTTCTCAATATGGGCGTTGAGCCGTACAACTTTGTCAGCGCGCTGAATTGCATCCTTGCCCAGAGACTTGTCCGCCAGGTCTGCGAGTTCTGCGCCCGCGAAATCATCTACGACGACGCGGAGTTAGAGCTCAACGGCCTGAACCCTGACGAGTGGCACGGCTTCCGTTTCCGGGAGGGCTCGGGCTGTATGGAGTGCGGTGGCACCGGGTTCCGGGGCCGCTCAGCGATCCACGAATTGCTGGAACTGGATGACGAGATCCGAGACATGCTGCTTGAGAAACGGCCAGGCTCCGAGATCCGCCGGAAGGCCCGCGACAAGGGCATGAACTTCCTGCGCGATTCGGCCCTGCAACGCGTTCGGGCCGGCATCACGACGCTACGGGAGATCAACAAGGTGACGTTCATCGAGACCGGGCGCTAACGCGAGCCGGGACGACGAGGGGGCAGGGCATCGCAGCCCCGCCCTTTGCCTTTGCTAAGACTTCTGTGGATCGGGCCGAAGCTTTTTCAGCTTCTTCATCCCGGCTTCAAACGGATGCATCATGAGTTCGTCTGCCCGGGCGGCAAACTCCTTGAGCCCCGGTGTCTTCGTATGGGCGTCCAGTAGCTCCGCTGAGATCCACTGCTCGTAAAAGATGAACGTCCCCGGCTCATCCACTACTTCGTGAAGCTCATAGCTGATGTTGCCTGGGTCGTGCCGTGACGCGGTAATGAGGCTCACCAGGAACTTCCTCAGCTCTTCTTCCTTGCCGGGTTTTGCGTGCGCTGTGTAGATCAGGACGACGCCGTCTGTGTTTTCTGCCATTCTTCTCTCCTGCCGTGCCCACAGACGGATGGCGCTCCCTTCCACTCGCGTTGTACTCTTGCCAGACCCCGAGGCGAACCCGCTTTGCGCCTGACGACAACGGAGCTCCATGAATCGCCGTCACCTTCTCGCCTATGTGCCCGCGGCTGCAGCTCTTCGTCTTCCTGGGCTGGCACAGGTGGCAAAGGCGGACGGCGACCCAGGCACGGCTCTGGTCTACGTTGCTTCAGGGTCTATCAGTGGACCGCTCGCGAAGGCCCTGGCCCCACCGCGGGGCGGTCCCTCGCTGCCGCAGAGCAAGGAGTTCGCCGGGATACGCTTCACCGGCCGCCAACGGCACTACCAGCCCACCATTGCAGCCGACACCTGGTACCCGAGCTGGGCTGCGGACGATCACCTGTACACGACCTATGCCGACGGCTCAGCCACCGGGTCGGACGGCAAGCCAGTGACCGTGAACTGCCAGTGGGCTTTCAGCGACGATAAGCAGGAGCGCTGGTTTCGCGACCTGGGCTATAGCGTCGTCCATGGCCGTGTGGTCCGCGAGCGCAACAAGTCGACCACCACCGGAAACGCGGTCCTGAGCGGCGACGATCCGTTCAACCTTTCCGTGCAGCCACTCGCACCCTCCACGCACACCACGCTCCGCTACGAGGGCTACTACCCCTGCGCCAACCTCTTCTACAGGGGCACCTGGTACTACGGCGGATACTTCTGCCACCGCTGGCTCAACCAGCACAATGTTCCCGTCACCTATGAACTGGGCGGGTTTGGCGGCTTTCGCATGTCGCATGACCGCGGCGCGACCTGGACGGACTCGCCCTTTGACGATCAGCATCCGCTCTTTCCGGAGACGGGCCGCTCCTCTGGTGGAGCGCCTATCAAGCTGGGCTCACCGCATTTTGTCGATTTCGGCAAGGAGATGGAACAGTCGCCGGACGGCTACGCCTATCTCCCGGGTCACGGTACGTACGATCCTGATGGGGTCGTGAACTGGTCCAGCGGTGACGCGGTCTCGCTCGCCCGCGTTCGGCCCTCGCCCGAGGCGATGAACGATCCCAAGGCATGGGAATTCTTTGCCGGCCGCAGCGAGGCAGGCGAGGCGCGCTGGTCACACGACTTCGCCCATATCGCACCGCTGTTCACCTGGCCCGGCGGGGCGGGCTGCGTGAACATCACCTGGCACCCGCATCTGCGGCACTTCTTCGGATTCCTCTGCATTGGCTGGGCGGACGGCGACTCCGGCCCCTATGACACCTGGGTCGTCGAGAGCGAGCACATCACCGGCCCGTGGCACAGCGTGGCGCGTCTGACGGGCATGGGTGGCCAACCGTACTTCGTTTGCATGCCGAGCAAGTTTCTCCAGCCAAACTCGCGCAGATTCACTCTGTTCTACTCGGCCAACTGGCGCCCGCAGCGCCCCGGCGTTCCGGCAGTGCCCACTGCTTCCGAACCGGACGGCGTCTACAGCCTTTGTGTTGCCGAATTTGAATTCGTTTAAGGGCTCCAGCTGCTACCCTGACCACCCCACGATGCTGACTGATCTCTGGTACAAAGACGCCTTCATCTACTGCCTGTCCGTAGGCAGTTATCTGGACACGAACGGGGATGGCATTGGCGACTTCCGGGGCGTGATGAGCCGCCTCGACTACCTGCAGGGTCTTGGCATCACCTGTGTCTGGATCATGCCGTTTCAGCCCTCGCCCGGCAAGGACGATGGCTACGACATCGCGGACTACTACAACGTCGACCCGCGTTATGGCACGCTTGGGGACTTCGTTGAGTTCACGAATGCCTGCTTGCAGCGCGGGCTTCGCGTGTTGATCGACCTCGTTGTGAACCACACCTCCGACAAGCATCCCTGGTTTCAGTCAGCCCGCAAAAGCCCGGACTCGCCCTATCGCGACTGGTATGTCTGGTCCAAGACGAAGCCGAAAGACGCTGCTTCTGGCATTGTCTTTCCCGGGGTCCAGACTTCGACCTGGACACTCGACAGGACCGCAGGGGAGTACTACTTTCATCGCTTCTACGACTTCCAGCCGGACCTGAACACCGCCAACCCCGCCGTGCAGGCCGAGATCCTGAAGATCATGGGCTTCTGGATGCAGCTTGGGGTCAGCGGCTTCCGCATGGACGCCGTGCCGTTTGTCATCGCGACCAAGGGCGCCGATATCGGCAAACCTCGGGAGCAGTACGAGATGTTGCGCGAGTTCTCGCAGTTCCTCTCCTGGCGCAAGGGTGATGCGATCGTCCTTGCGGAGGCGAATGTGCAGCCCGGCGATGACCTCCACTACTTTGGCGAGGTCGGGGAACGCCTGCAGATGATGTTCAACTTTGCGGTGAACCAGAGGGTGTTCTACGCGCTGGCCAGCTGCGACAGTCGGCCGCTGCAGGAGGCTCTCACCGAGACCAAACCCCGGCCTGCCTCGGCGCAGTGGGGGCAATTCCTCCGCAATCATGACGAGCTTGATCTTGGCCGGCTGACCGAGGAGCAGCGTAAGACGGTGTTCGCGGCCTTCGCGCCCGACCCTTCGATGCAGCTATACGATCGCGGCATCCGGCGGCGTCTCGCGCCCATGCTGCACGGGGATCGGCGCCGGCTTGAACTCGCCTACAGCCTGATGTTTTCGTTGCCCGGCACGCCTGTGCTCCGCTATGGCGATGAGATCGGCATGGGCGACAACCTGGCCCTGCCCGAGCGCAACGCTGCCCGCACGCCTATGCAGTGGTCGGACGAGCCGAACGGCGGCTTCACCGACCACCCCCGCCCAAAGAATCCTCCCATTAAAGGTGGCGCTTACGGATACGAACACGTGAATGTGGCCGCCCAGCGCCGGGATCCCGACGCGCTGATGAACTGGATGGAGCGCATGATCCGCATGCGCAAGGAGACCCCTGAGGTCAGCTGGGGCGACTTTGACATTATTCCCTCGGGCCGCAACGACGTCTTGATCCTGCGCTATCGCTGGCGGAACAATGCAGTGCTGACCATGCACAACTTCGCGGGTGACCCCGTCGAGGTGCGCTTTCGCCCTGGCCTGGATGCCGCCGCCGCACCGCAGCCGCTTATCAACCTCATCTCCAACGACCACAGCCACCCTGCAAGTGACGGCTTCCACCAAATTCTGCTCGAGCCCTCCGGATATCGCTGGTTTCGGATCGGTGGTCTGGATTATCTTCGCCACCGAAGCCCCTTTTGACCTTCCGCAACCACTGGCTCACCCAAACGTGTCAGCATACGACCAGCTTTCTCACCCGTCCAACCAGGAGCACTCGCCGCCCGCACGGTAAGCTAGAGCCAGCCATCAATGAACTTGCTCCCTAAAACTTCCGGAAGTCGCCCACGCCTGGCCTGCGAGATCTTCGTGGATGGGGTGGTTGCCGGGCGCTCTCCCGAGCCGGGGCTTCCCCTCGCGGCGGTCGCCAAAGCCGAGTTGCCCGAGAGCGCCATCATGCCTGGCCTGAGACCCGGGAATGTCGCCGACCGTGTGGCCGTGATCGCTGCCGTTCGCCGCGCCCTGGAGCAGGTCGGTGCCCGGTCGAACGCCCGGAACGCCGATCTCACGCTCATCATCCCGGATGCGGCAGTCCGTGTTCTGCTGCTGGACTTTGACGCGCTACCCTCGAAGCTTTCAGAGGCGCTACCGATTGTTCGCTTCCGGCTCAAGAAGCTGATTCCGTTTGAGGCGGACGACGCCATGGTCAGCTTCCAGGTCATGAGTTCCAGTCGCACCATCATTCGGGTTCTGGCTGTAGCCATTCCGCGCGATGTGCTTGGCGAGTACGAATCCGTGGCCCGCGAAGCGGGGTTCGAGCCCGGCGCTGTCCTGCCCAGCACGCTGGCCGCCCTCGCTGCTGTGGAGGAGGGTGAGGGGGCAACGCTGCTGGTGAACGCACATGCACAGGGCTTCACCACGGCCATTGTTCGCGCCGGTATCGTTATGCTGCACCGCACCATTGAGCTTTCCGAGTTCGCCCCGGGTGTCCCGGCCAACCTGCCGCCAGAGCTGTTTGAGAGCTCCCCTGGACTCGCAACCAACGGCAACCTTCTACCGCTGGTAGATCGCCATGACACGCAGGCCGAGTGGGCCGCTCAGGAGCCCCTGCCGGAGCACGGACGAAATCCCTATGCCGACCGGCTGGAGACTGAAGTCGTGACTCAGAACCAGGATGCGATCACCGGTCTGCCTGTGCCGTACGCAATGACGGCAGAGGACGCTGAAGCGGATCCTTACGACACTCGCGGGTCGCACACCTTTGACATGTACGCCGGGGAGGCTGCCCCGGTTACCCGGTCACCGTACGCCTCGCCCACGTTGCAAAGCGAGCTCGACAGCCAGTTTCACAACCCGGTACTGGTGGCGCCCACGGGACTGGACGCGCTTGCCACACCGGAAGCCTTCTCCGAGCTTGCCGAACTCGCCGCCTTTGCATCACGGGGTGGCGACGCCGAGCCGCCGACACACACCTTGGCGCCGGATGCTCAGTCAGAAGAGATCGCCCGCGCGGTCTCCGTGGCCATCGCCTACTTTGAGGACTCGCTTTCGGTTGCGCCCGAAGTTCTGCTCAGTGCAGGCCCGCTTGGGGCGGATCATCTCAACAGCATCCTGCGCGAGCAGGGCATCGCTGAAGAGAACGGCGTTCGCGTACGTGAGGTGATCAGTCCTTCGGAGCTCGCGGCGGCTGCCGTCTCCAACGCGGTCCCACGGGGCTGGCTTGCCGGGATCACAGGAGCGTTGAAGAGCTAACATGCGCGTCCAGGTCAATCTCGCCTCCCGGCCATTTGTTGAACTTCGGCCTTTTTTTCTTCGTCTTCGCCTGATCATGGCGGCGCTCGCCCTGGCGGGGCTGGGCTTTGCCATCGCGGCGCACCTGCTCAGTGCCAAGGCGGAAAAGCAGCAACTGGAGCTGGATAGCCTGCGCCACCAAACGATCGCTGCCCAAGAGAGCAAGCTGCACACAGAGCAGCGCATGCGGGACCCGGTGAACTCACGGATTCTCGACCGGGCACACTTCCTGAATGCGCAGTTTTTGCGCAAGAGCTTTTCGTGGACCGCAGTCATGATGGACCTGGAGAACGTGCTGCCCAGCGGGGTCCAGGTGACCTCCATCGAGCCGCAGATTTCGCCGGACGGGAACGTGGTCATCCGGTTGCGGGTGGGTGGCGAACGCGCCAACGCTGTGCAGTTGGTGCGCAACCTTGAGCACTCCCACCGTTTCCTTCAGCCTCGGCTTGTGGGCGAGGCCTCCCAAGCCAAGGAAAACGGCAACGGCGCACGAGGTCTCCCGGGCACCGCGCCCGGGGAGCCCACGGGACCTCCTGGGGTGGAGTTCGATATTCT
Organism: uncultured Verrucomicrobiae bacterium; assembly: GCA_963717535.1. Taxonomy (GTDB): domain Bacteria; phylum Acidobacteriota; class Terriglobia; order Terriglobales; family Acidobacteriaceae; genus Granulicella. The sequence continues at coordinate 1,390,245 of OY970344.1, read as the reverse complement.
CGCCGACTACAATCCGCTGCCGCCGGGTGAAGCCTACGTCGTGGGCCATGGTCGCTCCACTGGGGCCAGGATCACGCCGATCGCCAGTCCGGTGCGCGTCCCGGGCAGCGCCGCCACGGCCAACGCACGCAGAGGGTACCCGCTTGATGGCCTGAAGTTGCAGCCGTACAACGGTCCGGTATCTCAGCCTTCCATGTCCACACCTTCGGCCGCTGGGCCCCAGGGAGCTCCGCGATGAGCACCGCCGTTGTTGTTCCGCCGCCGAATAGCTCCTCTGTGTTGCGCCGGGTGCCGCGCCTTACTGCCCGCGCTCGCCAGTTGCTGACGGCCGTTAATCTGCACTTCGCCGGAGTCGCCGCGCTGGTCATCCTGGATCTGTTCCTGGTGGCGCACCTTCTGCTCGCCTGGCAGGCGGTGACGGCCAGCAACGGGGACGCGATGGCGCAGCAACAGACGATGCTCACGGCCGCGCGCATCGCCGGCCGCCCACTCCAAGGGATCGACGACAAACTAATCGAATCCACCACGCAGGCCGATGTGTTCTATCAGCAGCGCCTGCCCTACGCGTATTCGCAGGTTCTTACGGAACTAGGAGCAGTGCAGGCCCGTGCAGGCGTTCGCCTCACTCGGGTGAATTACAGCCAGGTGCCGGTGCTCTCCGGCCCCAACGCGCTGACTCAGGTCAGCATGGATGCCAGCATTTCCGGGGATTACCGCTCGGTGGTGGGCTTTATCAATGCGGTGGAACGCGACCACCTGTTCTTCGTCATTGGAGGCATCACGCTCACGGGGCAGCAGACTGGCCAGGTAAACCTGCGCCTGCGACTTACCACGTTCCTTCGTGCCACGAACGGAGACGAAGTAGTCACCGAGACGCCGGTTGTCGTTCCGGGGACGGCTATGCCCGCCGCAGGGGGCCCGCAATGAAGGGCGGCGCAGAAAATCGCAAGAAGACCATCGCGCTCGGTGTGCTTGCAGCCGGGGCGCTTTGCGGGCTCTTGTACAACGTTTCTTCGCTGTTCAGCGGTCCCGACACACCGCCCGCGGCAGTTGCTCCGTTGACCAGCACTCCTGGCAGGAGCACACGTTCGGCTCTGATCGGCCGAACGACGATCGACGCGCCGCCTTCCTCAGGCGGGGGAAGCACGGCCGCAAACGGCAGTGGAAGCGCGGTGCCTGGCGTCGCCGCCCAGAAGCTCGCGAGCACCTCAGCCAGTCTCGACCCCAGCCTTGACCAGGCCGCCATGTTGCGGACGGAGAGTCTGGTGTACTCCGGCTCGGGACGAAACATCTTCTCCGCGCTTTACGTGGCCCCGGTGTCCGCGATCCCAAAGAATGTCCCCCCGCCGCGACCAGTGGTACAGGTTCCCGTCGCGCCTCCCTACATGGGACCGCCGCCTCCGCCGCCCATTCCGCTGAAGTTCTTTGGCACGGCCCAGCACTCAGCGGGAGCCAAGCAAGCCTTCCTGCTCTCAGGAGACGACGTGTACCTGGCGTCCCCGGGTGACATCGTCGCAAAGCGGTTCCGGGTTGGCCAGATTTCTACCTTCGGGGTTCAGGTCACGGACTTGAGCTCGAACAACACGCAGACGTTGCCGTTGCAGCAGTAGATCATCGTGCCCGACCCACTCCATCTCGAAGGCGGCATTCCGTTAGATAACGGTGTGAGGACCCAGGTCGACCCGGAGTCAGGCTATCTGCTGGTTGCGGTGGTCGTCCTGGTTGCGCTCGTTCTGATTGCACTCTCAGCGGCCGCGCCGGTTGTGGCGAAGGATCTGCGGCGCCAGAAAGAGATCGAGAGTCAACAGCGGGCGCAGCAGTACGTCCGGGCAATCCGCCTGTACTATCGCAAGTTCCACAACTACCCGGCCTCCCTCGATGCGCTGAAGCAGACGAACAATATTCGCTTTCTCCGTCAGGAGTACGTTGATCCCCTTACCGGAAAATCCGATTGGAAGCTGATCCACATGGGCGAGCAGAAGACGACCATCAAGGGCTTCTTCGGGCAGGACCTCGGAGGCATTCCGACGGGTGGGCTCGGATCCGCGGCCGGTATGAGCTCCGGCATCGGCACACCGATTGGCGGCACATCCAATACATCGACCATCGGTGCAACCTCGCCACTGGCGAGCGGGTTTTCGGGCGCCAGCACCACCACGACCACACCAGGATCCACGGGGGTCCCTGGGGCTTCCGGTGCGACGGGCAGTACGGGATTCAGCACGGGCGGCCTTGGTGGGGCGTTCGGAAGCACTGGCAGTTCGGGTGCTCTTGGCGGAGGCGGTGCGATCATAGGGGTCGCGACAGCGCTGACGGGAAATTCGCTGACCACGCCAAACCAGCAGACCACCTATGAGACCTGGGAGTTCTGGTATGACCCGCGTATCGAGCAGCTTTATGCCAAGGGGCATATGAATGGGGGCGTTGGCAGTGGATCACTTGGCTCCCAGCCCGCTTCCGGCTTCGGCACCGGCCTGAATGGTCAGCCTAACAGCCCGACGAGCTCGCCCCTGGGTACATCGTCACCGTTTTCCAACTCGCCTACGACGACCGCACCCACGACAACGACGCCACCGGCGACCACGCCGCAGCCGTAGAGAGCTGCGGTTCGCGTTGGCGCTGGGGTTTCTCGTTGGTGCAGTTCCACATGCTAGAGATCACGCCAGCCAGGGCGGGTGAAGGGCACTTTGCCTGCAGCGGACGCTGCCTTGGATGCGAAGCGTTAGATCAATGCTTGATGAAGTAGAAGAGCCAGCTCGCCGCGATCACCCCACCCGCGAACAGGGCAAAGCAAAATAGCCCAAACCGGACCATCATCTTCGTTTCGGCACGCTGGGTGATGGCGAACACAACCGAGGTGCAGAGCGCAAACAGCAGCGCTGCGCTGAACTGAGTGAGTACCATCTACGAGGCCTTTCGTCCGCTAGCGAGCGAGTGCGCATCGACCGCGGCGATCAAGTTGAGGAGACCGCAGGCGACCAGGTACTTCGTCCCGTAGTCATTCAGCGTTGTGGCCGCAGAAGTACTACCCAAGCCAAGCATCCGTGCCAGTGCGTACAGCAGACCCATCCCGAGCTGGCCCACAAAACCCAGCATTTCCAGCAGCTCGCTTGTGTTGGGCAAATAGACCTTCCCGCCAAGGCTTAGGCCGACGGCGTACAGGGTCACGATCGCCAGGAAGAGCAACAATCCACGTTGCCACTTGCCGATCAGCAAGTGTCCAGCGCCAGGAATCAGCCATCCGGCCAGAAGCGCGAACATGGGCAGGGAAGATTGCTCTCCCGGAATGCGCCGCGCTATCTCGCGGTCCGTCTCTGTCGTTGTCACAGCAGCCATCGTGCTCGATTTTAGCAGCGTGAAAGGGCCGATCCCGACAGCTTCTGTTGAAGCGATCTCTGAAGGGAAAGAATCTGCCTCTCCACGCCTTTCGGCGATTGCGTGAAGGCGGGGAAGTAGTTCGTGCTCAGCATGTATGCTGGCCAAACTCAGCTATGCCGGAATCCCTCTCTCGCTCGCGCCTGGACTCATTTTCGGACGGTGTGATTGCCGTCATCATCACGATCATGGTGCTGGAGTTGAAGGTGCCTGGAATCCATGAGATGGGAGACCGCGGAGTTCTGCGCGCGAATGCGAAGATCTTTGGGGTGTACCTGCTGAGCTTTGTCCAGGTCGGCATCTACTGGGTGAACCATCACTATCTGGTCGACGATCTGGATTCTGTGACTCACGGCATTTTGTGGGCGAATCTGGGGCTGTTGTTCACGTTGTCGCTTGTGCCGTTCGGCATTCAGTGGATTGGGACGCGCGGGATCGCCCCGGTGCCGGTCGCGGTGTATGCGGTTTGCTTCTGCATGCCAGCGTTTGCCTGGACGGTGCTTTCCCATGTGATCGGCCGTCGCACTGGCATCGCGCCCGCTGCAGGGCCGGTGAAGCAGGCGTTCTCTGCAAGCTTCAACTTCGGCGCGATCTTTGTGGCGTTCTACTCTCCGTACCTGGCGCTGGGCATGATGGCCGCCGTTGCAGTCGTTTGGCTCATTCCACCCGAGAGAATTATCGAAAAGACCCGCAGAACGAGGCCGCCGACGCAACAGGCGCGCTGACGTCGTAAACTCGTTCGGGTATGGATTTGCAGGGCTGCGGCACCGCTCTTGTCACCCCGTTTCGCCACGACGGGAACATCGACGAACATGCGCTGGCTGCGCACGTGGACTGGCAGATTGCCAACGGCATCTCTCTGCTGATTCCGGCGGGGACAACGGGCGAAGCAAGCACGTTGAGCGAGGGGGAGTGGCTGCGGGTGGTAGAGATCACCGTCGAAGCCGCCCAGGGTCGCGTTCCGGTATTTGCGGGGGCAACGCACAACAACACGGCGCAGGCCGTGGAGAACGCCCGCAAACTGGCGAAGATCTCGCATCTGACCGGCATCTTGACGGCTAATCCTTACTACAACCGTCCTGGCCAGGAAGGTCAGTTTCAGCACTTCAAGGCCATCGCCGAGGCCGTGGACCTGCCGATTTTGCTATACAACATTCCTGGCCGCACCGGAGCCAACCTCGAGCCGGATACCGTGCTCCGGTTGGCGGATATCCCGAACATCGTGGGGATCAAAGAGTCGAGCGGACTGATGACCCAGATCACAGCGATCCTCACGCAGGCACCGCGGTCTTTCCGCGTCTTCGCGGGTGACGATGCGCTGACGCTGCCGACGCTGGCGGTCGGTGGGGTGGGTGTGATCTCTGTTGCGTCCAATGCTATTCCGCAGCAGATGTCGCACATGGTGGATTCCGTGATTACGGACAACTGGATTGCGGCGCGGCGGATTAACCGGCACTACTTCCGGCTGATGCAGGCGCTCTTCACCGAGCCGAGCCCGGCGCCGATCAAGGCTGTGCTGGCTCTGTTAGGCCGTGGGAACGAGAACATGAGGCTGCCGATGGTGCCGGTGACTACGCCGACGCGGCGCAAGCTGGAACGGATCCTGGGTGAGTTGGGGCTGTTGTTCGACCAGCCGGATGTCGATGCCGAGCACGCCAAGCTGCGGATGTTTTGATCCCGAGGCGGGACAGGGCGGGCGGCCACGCAAACGCCGCTTAACGCGGGAGGCGGTTCGAACTCTGCCGCTCGATCGCTACAATCGACGGTTGAGATGACTTCGCTTTTCCCATTGCAGCAGACCATTGAAGACTTGTTCGCGTCAGGCCCCGAAGCGGCGAAAGATCCTGATGCGCTGAGCGCTTTTCAGCAGCTTCGCGGCGCGTTGGAAGCTGGGACGCTCCGTGCCGCCGAACCCGACCCTACCCAGCCCACGGGCTGGCGTGTGAACGCCTGGGTGAAGCGCGGGATCTTGCTTGGCTTCCGGCTGGGAGCGCTGGCGACCATGAACGGCTGTGAAGCTTCCGGGCCTTCGGCGTTGAGCTTTGTGGACAAGGCCACGTATCCGGCTCGGCGGTTTGCGCCTGAGCAGGGAGTCCGCGTGGTGCCGGGCGGCAGTTCGGTGCGTGCCGGGGCGTTTCTGGCCAGGGGTGTGGTGATGATGCCGCCCGCGTACGTGAACGTGGGGGCCTATGTGGGCGAGGGCACGATGATCGATTCGCATGCCCTGGTAGGGTCGTGCGCGCAGATCGGAGCGCGGGTACACCTGTCCGCGGCGGCGCAGATTGGCGGGGTGTTGGAGCCGGTGAACGCGTCGCCGGTGATCATTGAGGACGACGTGCTGGTGGGCGGCAACACGGGGGTTTACGAGGGCACGGTGGTGCGCAGCCGCGCAGTGCTGGCTGCCGGGACGATCCTTACGCGAGGAACACCGGTGTTCGACCTGCCAAATGACCGCGTGCTGCGGGCGACGGGGGACACGCCGCTGATCATTCCGGAGGGGGCGGTGGTGGTTCCGGGGTCGCGTGCGGTCACCAGCGGCCGGGGACGGGAGCTTGGGCTGTCGGTCTACACGCCGATCATTGTGAAATACCGGGATGAGAAGACGGATCTCAGCACGGCGTTAGAGGATCTGCTGCGATGAGGTCTCCGGCCGGCTGATCCCATCCAGCGGTTGGAAGGCCAGCTTGGCCTGCAGAAGTCAGGGTTCCCGCGAACCGGGCTCATCGACCAGGGGCAAGGAACCTGGCGGCTGCCGTCTACGTAGATTGCCGGGGGACTCGCTCCGATGAAACTGCTGCTCTTCGTGCTTCTGCTGATCCTCTGCTGGCCCGCTGCCCTGGCGCTGGTGGTGCTGTACCCGATCGTTTGGCTGATCCTCCTGCCCTTCCGGCTGATTGGCCTCACAGTCAAAGGTGTGTTCGACCTCGTGCGAGCCATCTTCGAGCTTCCTCTGAAGCTCTTGCGGGCCGTGTGAGCCCCCTGCCCGGCGGGGGACAGGACCATCAGCTAAACTGGAGGTCCATGGCATTAGATAAACTGCAAATTATTCCGCTTGGCGGACTGGGCGAGTTTGGCATGAACTGCCTTGCCCTCCGTTTTGGCGACGACATCCTGGTCATTGACGCTGGACTCATGTTTCCCGAGGAAGAGCTGCTCGGGGTCGACATTGTCGTGCCCGACATCAGCTTTTTGCTGGAAAACCGCAGCAAGGTGCGCGGGATCGTCCTGACGCACGGGCATGAGGATCACATCGGCGGGCTGCCGTGGATCCTTTCGGAGCTGAATGTGCCCGTGTACGGCACTGAGTTCACGCTGGCCTACGTTGAGGGCAAGCTGGATGAGCACCGCCTGCTGGACAAGACAGAGCTGATCGAAATTCTGCCCGGAAAGCGCTTTGTCCTGGGGCCGTTCAGCATCATGCCCATCCGGGTGACGCATTCGCTGGTGGATTGCGTAGCGCTCGCGGTGACGACGCCGGTGGGCACCATCCTGCACACGGGCGACTTCAAGATCGACCTGAGCTCGCCGGACGGGCACCCGTTTGATCTGCAGGCGTTTGCGGATCTGGGTAAGCAGGGCGTGTTGGCGTTGTTGCAGGATTCCACCAACGTGGACCGGCCGGGGTTCACGCCGGGGGAAAAGGCTGTGCGGCCGCGTCTGGACGACATCTTTGCGGCAACGAAGAAGAAGCTCTTCTTCTCTTGCTTTAGTTCGTCGATCCACCGGATTCGGATTGCGATGGAACTGGCGCACAAGCATGGCCGCAAGGTGGCATTGATCGGGCGGTCGATCGATAACTCGGCAGAAATTGCACAGGACCTCGGTTACCTGGATCCGCCGCCGGGGCTGATCATTCATCCGGGGCAGATCAAGGACACGCCGGACCACCAGCTTTGCATCCTGATTTCAGGCACCCAGGGCGAGCCAATGAGTTCGTTGTCACGGGCGGCGGTCGACAATCACAAGTTCGCCAAGATCGATAAGGGCGACACGGTGTTGCTGTCTTCGCGCATCATCCCGGGCAATGAGAAGGCGATCTATCGCGTCATCGACCACCTGGAGCGGCGCGATGCGCGCGTCATCAACGACGACGGCACGCATGGATTGATTCACGTCTCCGGGCATGGGTCGCAGGAGGAACTGCGGCTGATGATCAACCTTGTGCGGCCGAAGTTCTTCATCCCAATCCATGGCGACTACCGGCATCTGAAGCGCCACGCGGAGCTCGCAGCCGCCACCGGGGTTCCGGAGAAGGTGCTGCTGCTGGAAGATGGCGATGTGCTGACGGTGGATGAGCGTTCGGCGCAGAAGACGGGCAAGATTACGACAGGGCGGGTGTGCATCGATAACAACTCGACCGCCGATGTGGTGGACGACACCGTCATCAAGGACCGGAAGCAGCTTGGTGGTGATGGCGTGTTTCTACCCATCATCGCGATCAACCGAAAGACCGGGCAGGTGGAAGGTCAGCCGGAGATCACAACGCGGGGCTTTGCGGCGGACGATCCGGATCTTCTGCGCAATGCGCGCGACATCGTGGTCCGGACGCTGGAAGAGTCGAGTGGGGAAGAGCGTAAGGACTACGGCGTGATGAAGGAAAAGATCCGCACGGACCTCAAGCGGTTTGTGCAGAAGAATGCGAACCGCCGACCGCTGATTATGCCAATCATCCTGGAACTGTAGCGCCAGGTACGGGCGGCAAGCACATCTTCCGTGCTTGCCGCTCTGAAAGTTAATCGATGACTTCGACCCGGCGCCGTCGAACGTACGTCCCACCACCGCCGCCCCATGCCACAATCAGGCCAATGGCGTGGATCAGCAGCCATAGGCTAATGCCCTGATCCTGGTAGATCCAGAAGAGGATCAGGATGCGCGGGATGAGCAGGGCAATGATGGCGCCCACAATGTTGACCGTGCTGGGGATGTAGGTCGGCACACTGTGCTGGAGCCACGCCACGAGGATGGCGATACGCGGAAGAAAGAGCGAGAAGACAAGAAACCAGAGTGGCAGGGTATGGGTGCCGAGTGCCGTGTTGAGGTTCATTCGTGCGTAGCCTTTGTATTTGGGGTCTAATGACGCGGTTGGCCCGGGTATACCGTTACGGCATGGTGAAGGTCAAGGACGTTTTTACCGTCCCGTGCGGAGGAACAGTAATCTGCGTGTCCTGTTCGCCGAGTTTCTCATGCACTGCCGCGAGCGTGTAGGTGCCAGGCGGCAGATTGGGCAGCGTGAAGCTCCCATCCGGGCCGGTGACTGCGAAGTGCTGGTTGGGCGCGACGTTCAGGAAGGCCTGCATCCACGGATGATTGTTGCAGCGGATGGGCAGCATCATCTCCGGGGCGTTGAAGCGGCGGGTCTGCGGCTCGCTGTTCGGGCCCTGCGAGACGTCTACGTTGGTGTTGCCGACGGACGTCGCCATGGTGTGCACGTTGTGCATCGCGGGGTCGGAGTTGGTGAACTCCACCGGGCCTCCCTGCTGCACACCGACGACGTGCGGGATGAAGCGGCAGCCCTTTTGGTCGACACGCACGACCGTTGTGCCAGCGGGGGCTGACACGGCAGGCAGGCCGGACTTGATGTAAACAAAGACGTTGGCGAGGTGGCCTTTGTCCCCGAGGAACTGCTCGGTGAGGTTGTCGCCCGCGAAGGCGCATGCCGGGTCCATGGACATGTCGATTTTGACGCTGGGCGGCGGCGTGCCTTTGAGGTCGATGGTGCCGGTGAGGGTGCCGGCGGTGGCGGGGTCGATGGGAGCGGCAGGATTCTTAGGGTTGTCAAGCGTTATTTTGTCCTGATGTTGCGTGGGAGTGGAGTGCTTGCAGGCAACAAGCGTGAGTAGGAGAACGCAGCAGAGGGGCAGCAGGCGAGAGGTCATTGGTGAGTTGGATGAGAAGAAAAGGGTGAAGACGCGCTTAGGTTGCGGCTTCTACCACATGGCCCGGGTGTAATGCGCTCGGATCTTCGTGTCAGCCGTTACAAGGGCAGCGTAGCCGTTCGCTTTTGCCTGAGCCACGATCAGGCGGTCGAACGGTTCCCGAGTCCAACTCTCATCGAGGGCAGCTTCGATGACCAAGGGAAAAGCGAGGTCGCAAACCTGCACATCAAGATCGTAGCCGAGTTTGCGCAGCATGTCCCTGGAAGAGAAAGCGATGCGTTTGATCTCGAAGAGATATTGCAGTTCCAGTAGAACGGCGGGAGAAAGCAGAAGGTCAGATGACCGAATCACTTCCTGGGCTTTCGAAGAGATGCGAGCCAAATCCCGTTCTGCGAGCCAAAGTACGACGTTGGTGTCGAGATAGGCAGTCAAAGATCAGCCCAATCCTTTGCCCATTCTTCCTGGATTTCCTTCATTAAGATGTCGTGTGCCTCTTCCAGATCACCGAGGATGATGTCCATTGGAGTGATCCGGCTGAGCTTATCCGGAGGAGGGCCGTCTGGCTTGAGCGTGAAACCTTTGCCCTTGTGCGTAACGTGCACCTCGATACCGCCGAGGGCTTGTTCGACCAGGGTGAAAAGGTTGCGCCTGAACTCCGTGATTGTGACATCCATGGGAAGCAGTGTACATCGTCTCTTTCGATCAGGCGTACACTCCAGGCCCCCGGCGCTTATAGCGCGGTGATGATGGCGCCTCCGAAAGCCTTGGTACCGGCGCTGCCGCCTACGTCGCGGGTAAGGTTTTTGCCTTCGGCGTAGACCTTTTCCAGTGCGGCCTGAACCTTCTGGGCAGTGGTGGGCTCGTCGATGTGATGGAGCATCAGAATGGCGGACTGGAGCAGGGCGGTGGGGTTGGCCTTGTCCTGGCCGGCGATATCGGGGGCGGAACCGTGGACCGCCTCGAAGATGGCGCTGTTGGCGCCGAGGTTGGCGCCGGGGACAAGGCCAAGGCCACCGACGAAGGCAGAGCAGAGGTCGGAGAGGATGTCGCCGTAAAGGTTTTCGGTGAGGATCACGTCGTACTGGTACGGGTTGAGCACGAGCTGCATGCAGGTGTTGTCCACGATGTGCTCGGCGTAGGTGATCTCCGGGAACTCGGCGGCGACGGCCTTGCAGCAACGCAGGAACAGGCCATCGGAGAGCTTCATGATGTTGGCTTTATGAATCGCATGGATCTTTTTCCGGCCGTGCTTGCGGGCGTACTCGAAGGCTGCACGAGCAATGCGCGTGGAGCCCTTTTCGGTGATGATCTTGACGCTCTGCGCGACCTCGGGTGTCGCCATGAACTCGACGCCGGCGTAGAGGTCTTCAGTGTTCTCACGGAAGATGACGAGGTCGACGTTGGGGTAGTTCGACTTGAGCCCCGGGAGGGATTTCACGGGGCGGAAGTTGGCGTACAGGTCGAACTTCTTGCGGAGCTGGACGTTGATGGAGCTGAAGCCGCCGCCGATGGGCGTGGTCACAGGGCCTTTCAACGCGACCTTGTTCGTGGTGATGGAGTCCATCAGCGCCTGGGGGATGTACTCGCCAGTTTTGGCGTGGGCGTCGGCTCCGGCGTCGTAACGGTGCCATTCGAAGCTGCATCCGGTCCTGGCGCCTGCGGCTTCGAGAATGGCGACCACCTGGGCTGTTACTTCGGGACCGATTCCATCGCCGGGGATGAGGGTGATCTTGTGGGTACGGCTTTCTGCAGCGTTTGGCATGTGTTCTCTCTCAGGTCTTTGTGGCTTAGTAGCGCAAGGGAAGAATACAGAGATCCTTCGCATTGCTCAGATGACGGCATCAACGAGTGGCGGCTCCGTGAGGCTGCCTAGCGAGTGAAGGTGCCCCGGCGCTTCGGATCTCTGCCGCGCAGCAGACCTTCGAGCTCCTGCTTGAATTCGTTGACGTCTTTGAAGTCGCGGTAGACGGAAGCGAAGCGGATGTAGGCGACGGAATCGATGTCTTTGAGCCGGTTCATGATGGTTTCGCCGATGCCGGCCGTGGAGAGCTCTCGCTCCGGCGAGTCAATGACGGCGGCTTCCACCTCGTCGACGATGGCCTGCATCTGGGTGGCGGAGACGGTGCGCTTCTGGCACGAGTGGAGCAGTCCATCCAGGACCTTCTGGCGGTCGAACTTCTCGCGGCGGCCGTCTTTCTTGACGACCATGTAAGGGATCTCGTCGAGACGCTCGTAGGTCGTGAACCGTTTCGTACAGCGCTCACACTCGCGACGCCGGCGAATAGAGTCGGCATCCTTGCTTTCGCGCGAGTCAATCACCTTATCCTGGGTAAAGCCGCAATACGGGCACTTCATGGGTATTTCTGATTCTAACAAGCTGCTCCGGCAGCCATCGCAACTAGCGCGAGGCCTGCAGCGTAGCCGGGGGCTTGTGCTCGAGCGCTTCTTTGCGATGCTTGAACTCGGTCATCACGCGTGCGACGTAGGCGCGGGTCTCGCGGTAGGGCGGAACCCCATGGTAGCGGTCCACTGCACCAGGACCGGCGTTGTACGCGGCAAGGGCAAGGGCGAGATTGTCATGGTAGCGAGTGAGCAGCGAGTCGAGGTACGCGGTGCCACCGTTGATGTTCTGACCGGGCTCAAAACTGTCGATAACGCCGAGCTCGTGCGCTGTGGAGGGCATGAGCTGCATCAGGCCTTGTGCGCCGGTGCGAGAGACTGCGCGGGAGCGGCCGCTGCTCTCTGCGTGGATAAGGCTGGACAGCAGAGCGACGTCGATGTTGTGACTGGCTCCGGCGCCGACCAGCAACGTGGAGATATCAATGGCAGGAGCTGCGGCCGGGCGGAGTGAAGCAGGCTTGTGCGCCGGGGCAGGCGGGGTTGGCAGCATGTCGGTCGCGACGATTTCCGCGGTAAGCAGGTCAACGTAGCCGGAGGTGTCTTCGCCGGAGAGAAAGAGCCGAACATGGGTGCCATCGAGCAGTTCGTGGCGAACGCAGTCGTAGAAGAAGCCGTTGCGCATGGTGATCCGCTCCAGCGCGAATGCCTGGACGCCGTTCAGGGCAAGGAGCACTGCCGCGAACGAGCCGATGATGCGGAGCCGGAGGTGGAGCAGAGGGGGCACTGTGGGGAAGACTAGCACTGAAGCCGATTGGTGAGCATGGCGCTTTCGGGTGGTGCGGACTTGAGTTTGCGCTTGAGCAAAGAGGCGTGCCTGCGGCCATAGCAGCAGATTTGCTTCCGGGGGGAATGACAGAGAGAGTCAGGAACCTGGTGTTCGGCTAGGAGAGGGCAGCCTCGATGGCCTGGGCTACGCCGTCTTCGTCGTTGGTGGGGCCGATGGCCCAGCGGCGCTCACGGGCGAGCTGAAGGAGTTCTGCGGGGGCGTTGCCCATCAGGACCGTCTGGCCGGCTGCCTCCAGCATGGGCAGGTCGTTCCAGTTATCGCCAATGGCCATCACATCCGTGAGCGTGCAGCCCCGCAGTTCGGCCAGGTAGCGGAGTGCGGAGGCTTTGGAGCAGCCGGCCGGAAGGATGTCGAGGATGGCGAGGTCGCGGTCGGCGTAGACGGTGCGCTGGAGGGCGATCTCGCAGCCCGGGAACTCGGCCTGGCCAACGCCGGCGACGGCCGGGTGCTGGATCAGCAGCGCCTCTCCAACTTCCATGCGGTCCACTGGGCCGCAGATCATGGCCTGGATGGGACCTTCATCCTCTGGAGCGGCTTCGTCTTCACGATCGGCCAGTGCGACGGCAGTCCGGCTGCGCTGCTTCGCCGCGGGGGCGAAGATGTCTTCGATGTGGTTTACCTGACGTATGTACGGCTTGTTTGCCTGCATCCAGGCGTCTACGCTGTTGTGCAGCGCGTTGGAGGCCTCACAGACCAGGGCGCCGGGCAGATCCTCGCCGGAGGCGTCCACCTGGTCGAAGGTGAAGACAAGCGTGTCGCGAAAGTCAGCCATATGCTCGCAGAGCCAGCGAGCGGTTCCCGAGGAGAAATGGGTGCGGTGAATCAGTTCTGCATTGCCAACGGTGCGGATGACCGCGCCGTTGGAGCTGATGAGCACGTTGGCCTCATGCAGGTTGAGGTCGCGCAGCACGCGCATGGCATAGGTGTGGCGGCGTCCCGTGGCGATAACGACTTCGACGCCGGCCCGGTGAGCGTCGGCAAGGGCGGAGCGGTTGCGAGGGCTGATCTGGCCCTGGCTGTTCAGGAGCGTGCCGTCGATGTCGATGGCGATGAGGCTGGGGCGCATACGTTCAAGGCTATAGGACAGGGCTATGTGGTAGAGGTTGGGCTGGTCGATGGATGCTAACCACGTTTGCGGTACAGAAGAGCAGCGGGACTTCGTGCAGTGCGGTGCATCGGCGAGCGAGGGAAACCTTCGATAGCATGGATGGGTATGCCGAAAATTGCTTTTCTTGAGTGTGTTCGCTGCGGCCACAAGGTAAGTGCGGATGCCCCGCAGACGCTTTGCCCGGTCGACGCGGGGTCGTTGTACGTGCGGTATGACATGGAAGCGCTTAAGAGGACGGCGCGGCGGGAAGCACCGGCGGAGTATGCGGCGGCGTCCCCGGCCAGCCTGGGGATGTGGCGGTATCGCGACGTGCTACCCGAAGCGGAGCCGGTGACCCTGGGCGAGGGCTGGACCCCGATGATCCAGTCCAGGCGCTACAGCGGATTGCTGGTCAAGGAAGAAGGGGCGAACCCTACGGGGACGTTCAAGGCGCGGGGACTAGGGCTCGCCGTGACGATGGCGCGGCACTACGGGCTGCGGCACCTGGCGGTGCCTTCGGCGGGAAACGCGGCGGGGGCCTTGGCGGCGTATGCGGCTGCGGCGGGCATTGCGGCGCACTTGTTCATGCCACAGGACGTGCCACTGGCGAACTATCTGGAGGGCATCGTGTATGGGGCTGATGTGCGGATGGTCGATGGGCTGATCTCCGACTGCGCGCGGCTGGTTGGGGAAGAGATCAAGCGGCAGAAGGAGAACGGGGTCGCGGCAGAGGATGTGTGGTTCGACATCTCGACGCTGAAGGAGCCATTCCGGGTGGAGGGCAAGAAGACCATGGGGTATGAGCTGGTCGAGCAGCTTGGGTGGCGGTACCCGGATGCGGTGTTTTACCCCACAGGCGGCGGGGTGGGGTTGATTGGCATGTGGAAGGCGTTTGAGGAGATGGAGGCGCTGGGTTGGGTGAGCGGACGGCGGCCGCGCATGTATGCGCTGCAGGCTGCGGGGTGTGCGCCCGTGACGCGGGCGTTTGAGCAGGGCAAGGCCGCGAGCGAGTTCTACCAGGGGGCCGAGACGTTTGCGTCAGGGTTGCGCGTGCCGAAGCCGTATGGAGACGCGATCATCCTGGACATTGTCCGGGCTTCAGGCGGGCGGGCGGTGAGCTCGGATGATGCAACGATCCTGGCGTCCATCCTGGACTGGGCAAGGAATGAGGGGATCTTCCTGTCCCCGGAGGGTGCGGCGGCGACGGCGGCCTACGATACCCTGCGGGCTTCGGGGGAGATCGGGGCGGAGGAGCGAGTGGTGCTGTTCAACACCGGTGCAGGCCTGAAATACACCGATACAGTGGCGGACGCCATGCATCTGCGGCGTCCCGGGTCCTTGCCGACGTCCTTGCCTGTGGGGGGCATCATCACGCCTGTGTAGGCGACCTTGGGGTGCGTGGAAAAGTTACGAATACCCGTTACTTTTTGGTCAAGACCGGTACCTATCTGTTGCACGGCTGTGGGAGTGATTTGAGGTCCTGACGGGCCTATAACAGGATGAAAGCCACCCTTGCGGAGGGGTGGCTTTTTCCGTTGAAGCAGCTGACGCTACTTGCCGGCGGGACAGGTCTTCCCGCCCGTGCCTTTGGCGCCTGCGGACTTTGCGGCGGCCTCGGTCATGTAGCGTCCGTTGGCTGTTTTGCCGTAGTAGCGGTCTCCGAAGCAGTGGTATTTGCTGGAGTTGAGGTTGACCCATACCTTATCGGGACCGCCGCCAGGGGCTGCGTCTTTGGCGGGCTTGGGGGCTTCGTGTTTTGCTGGCGTGGAAGCGGTCTGCGTTGCCTGGGGAGGCATTCCAGCGACCTGTGCTGGGACAGATGTTGAAAACGCAAGAAGGGCGGCGAGGAAAAAGCGGTGCATGCGTGAAGCTCCGGGTGCGGGATGAGGGGGCCGTCGAAGGCCCGCAGCGATGCTAGCAGGCGCTCGTCAGACCGTCGGTGGCACTTCTGTTGCAGCGATGGCTGCACCGGAGGACTTCGAAGTGAGCGCGATCGCAGCGAGGATGATCATGAGGCCGCCTACCGCGGCGAGGGGGCCGAGATGCTCATGGAGGATAAGCACGCCCAGGAGCGATCCGATGAGAGGCTCCATGTTCAGCAAAACGCCTGCCTGGGAGGCGGGAACGCGCGTCATGCCCCAGTTCCAGAGCAGGGTCGTGGAGGCGGTGCAGAGAAGACCGCTGGCGACAAGCGCCGACCAGGCTTTAAGAGAAACGCCATGGATGGGCGGCAATCCCCAGATCGGGGGAACGAAGGCGAAGAGCATGAGCCAGCCGGCCAGAGTGCCCCACGCTGTGACGACCACGGGGCTATGCGTGGCGATCAGGCGCTTGTTGATCAGCAGCCAGAAGAGCGCGATGGCCATGGAGACCACGACACAGAGATCGCCGGTCAAAGATGGCCCGTTGGCCGAGACTTGGTGGTGGCTGCCCAACGCGATCAGGGCGGCGCCGCTTGTAGAGATGGCGAGCGCGATCCAGCCGAGCCGGTGCAGACGCTCGTGCGCAAAGAGAGTGGCGCCGACGGCAAGGAAGACGGGCATGGTGCCCACCATGAGTGAGGCGTGGGAGACCGTCGTGAGGGAGAGACCGTAGAACTGCAGCAGGAATTGCAGGGGAATACCCAGCAGTGAGGCCGTGGCGAGCAGAAGCCACTCGCGACGGTTGAGGCCGACACGGTGGGTAAACAGCAGGGGCAGGAGGCCGAGGACCGCGAAGGCGAAGCGGTAAAAGACCATCGCGCCAACGTTCATTTCGGCGAGGGCGATCTTGCCGAAGAAGAAGCCGCAGCCCCAGAAGACGCTGGCGAGCGCGCAGGCGGCGAAGCCGAGCGCTCGACCGGTCGACTTGGGGGGCGTTCCCGGGTCCGCAAAGTCCGGACCCGGGCTGCGCAGTTCAGCGGACATCCGCTCGCTTACCAGACGCGGCAGTTCTGGGCCGGCGTCATGGCCGCGCCGGCGTTGCAGCCGAACGCGGGGGCGAAGCCTGGCTGGTTGACGATCGGCCCGTTGGCGCGGAAATGGTCGGGCGAATGGGGGTCCGTGAAGACGCGCTGGCGGACGGTCTCAGGCCGGGTGTTTTCGCACCAGTTCTGAGCCCAGGAGATGTAGAAGCGCTGCTGTCCCGTGTAGCCGTCGATCTTCTTGTTAATGTCGATGCCGCTCTGCTTGGCGCGATCCATGTAGGCCATGTAGGCGAGCAGCAGACCGCCGTTGTCGGCGGTGTTTTCGCCCAGGGTGAGTTTGCCGTTGACGTGAACATCGTCGACCGCAAGGAACTTGTTGTACTCGTTTGTCAGGCAGGAGGTGCGGGCTTCGAAGTTCTTTTTGTCTTCCGGAGTCCACCAGTCGTTGAGATTGCCCTTGGCGTCGAACTTCGCGCCTTCGTCGTCGAAGCCATGGGTCAGTTCATGACCGACCACGCCGCCGATGTGGCCGTAGTTGACGGCGAGGTCGGCATTGGGATCGTAGAAGGCGGGCTGCAGGATTCCGGCAGGGAAGTTGATGTTGTTCATGCTGGGGTCGTAGTAGGCGTTGATGGTGGGCGGCGTCATGCCCCACTCGAGCGGATCGACCGGCTTGCCGATCTTGTTCATCTGCCGGTCGTTCTCAAAGGCTGTGGCGCGCTGCTGGTTGCCGAGGGCGTCTGTGGGAGAGATCGTCAAGGCCGAGTAATCGCGCCAGTGCTCTGGGTAGCCGATCTTGTCGGTGATGGCGTGGAGCTTGACCTTGGCTTTGACCCGGGTGTCGGGGCTCATCCATTGCAGGGTGTCGATGTCACGGTCCATGGCGGACTCGATGTCGTGGACCACTTGCAGGGTCTTGGCCTTCTCGTCGCCGGCGAAGTACTGCTGCACGTAAACCTGGCCGAGCGCTTCGCCGAGTTGAGCGTCTACGGTGCTCGCGCAACGCTTCCAGCGGGGCTGCTGCTCCGGCTGCCCGCTAAGTTGCGTGCCGTAGAAATGGAAGTTCTCGTCGTCGAAGGCCTTGGGCAGGTTGCGGGAAAAACCGCTGAGTACCTGGTACCGCAGATAGGCGCGCAGGGTCTCCACCTTGGTGCTCATGATGGCACTGACGAGTACCGGGAAAAACTTCGGCGTCGCGTTGTTCAGCGAGTCGATGTGGGGAGCGTGAATAGCCTCGAGGAAGGGCTGGAACGGGATGCCATGCAGGTCCGAAGAAAATTGCGAGAGCGTTTCCGGGTGGTAGATGGCGGCTGGGTCGCGCATCTCCGTGTTGGTCAGCGAGGCCTCCGCAAGCTTTGTTTCAAAGGCGAGGATGTCCCCCGCTTCGGACTTGGCACGGTCGGCGGGTTCACCGGCGAGCGTCAGCATCTTCGCGATGTGGTCCACGTACTGCCGGCGGAGGAGCTTGTCCTTGTCGCCGGTGCGGGTGTAATAGTCGCGCTCGGGCAGCCCGAGGCCGCCTTGGATCGCGACGGCGATCTGCTTCGTGGAGTCCTTGAAGTCCTGCATCTCGAAGAAGCCGAAGAAGGCGGTGACGCCGTAGCGCTGGAGTTCGCCGGCGAAGTAGGGCAGGCCTGGTTTGGTGACCTTGTTGACCTGCTCGAGTAGGGGCTGGATCGGGGCGAGGCCCTTTTGCTCGATCGCATCGGTGTTCAGGCAGGCGGCGTAGTCATCGCCGATCTTCTGCTGGTTGGGAGTCCGTGCGGGGTCTGCCGTCGCGTAGCGGGTCAGGATGCCCTGCAGACGCTCGGAGTTGACGTTGTACAGGGTATAGAACTGGTCGACGTCAGTCTGGTCGGCGGGGATGGGATGGGCAGCGGCGAAGTTGCCACACGCAAACTTGTAGAAATCATTGCAGGGGTCAGCCTTGATATCCATGGCCGAGGTGTCAAACGCCGGAGCGAGTTGATAGTGCGGGGCGGACGCTGTTCCCGGCGTGTTCGTAGCGGATTGCGCGGCCAGCCAGGGAGCCGTGAGAGACCCCACAACGGCGAGGGAGAGGCAGCCTGCGCCTCGGGTGAACTGACGGACAGCCCGTTGTGTGCGCGGGCGGGAGAACACTTTCATGGAGACCCCTGTTTACGGTAATAACAACGACGGCTTCGGCTTGGGCTGCGGGCCACCAGCCTGCTACGCCTGCGCCTGTCGCTCGTCTATAACTAAAAGAGTACAGGTACCGCGGCAGGTGAGCCTATGTTTCTCGGCAGGCACAATGAACGCTCGCATGGCCACAGACTTTGGCCGTGGATAGCCGCGTTGCTGTTTGCATATGCGGCAGGGAGCCCGGCGGAGACGCCGCCCAAGCCCGCAGTGCGAGTGCCGCTGAACGAGTTGGGCTTCCCCGGGTATGCGGTGAGCCTGTTCCATGCAGGCGCCTCGATGGCCACCGTGCATGTGCTGGATGGCTCCCATCTCATGTTTACCTACAGTCTGCGATCGCTGGTCCCGCGGCTGCCCGGCGATGACGCGAATGACACGGACCGGCAGGTTGCGGCGGTGCTGATTGAAGTGCCGAGCGGAAAGGTGCTGGCGCGGACCAAGTGGCACCTGCATGACCATGGGCGCTACCTGTGGAGTGTGGGTGGAGGCGTGTTTGTGGTGCGGACAGGGAGCGATCTTTCCGTGGTCGCCCCGCTGCAGGGTCTGGCGGCGGGCGCGGAGCCGTTCCGGCGCTACCCGCTGCCACACCGACCGGGGCTCCCCGTCATGATCGAGGGATCGCCCGACGGCAAAATCGTGACGGTTGAGTTGGAGTCGGAGAAGCAGGCTGCGGCTGGTGATGAGGCTACTAACGGGACCCGCAAGCGGAAGCACTATACCGTGGAGTTTTTCCGGTTGACGCCGGGTCCAAGCCTGAAAGATCCGATTGGAGTTGCAGGTGCCGGGGCGGTGGGGTCGCCCGGATTGCTGCGGCTGCCGATTGATGGAGACGGGTATCTCTGGGCTGAGGATGGGCAGCGCGGCAAGTGGACCGTAAGCTTCAACGAGTTTGGGGGAAAGCAGGAGAAGCTTGCCCCGGTGCTGAGTTCGTGCCATCCGCGGCTAAGCCTGCTGAGCCGAAGCCAGTTCCTCGCCGAGACCTGTCGGGGATCGGATCAGGAGCCTATGCTGGCCGCCTACGGCTTCGACGGGCATGAGAACTGGCAGGAGCAGTTCGGTGAGGCGCTACAACCGCCTACCATCGCCCTTGCGCCGGGGGCGGGTCGTTTCGCGATGAGCCGGTTATTGGCGTCCAGCGGTGGGGCACCTGTGAGCGGGTTGGCCAATGACGACCCGATCAGCCAGGAGATCCGGGTGTACCAGACCGAGAGCGGGGACATGTTGCTGCATGTGCACTGCGTCCCTGCTGTGCGGAGTGCGGAGAACTTCGATCTTTCGCCCGACGGCAAGACCCTGGCGGTGCTTGGGCCGGAGACGCTGGATCTATACCGGTTGCCGGAGCTTTCGGCGCGGGACCGGAAGGATCTGGCCGAGGCCCAGGCGATGACGCCGCCGGAAGGGACGGGTTCTGTCCTGCTGGCGCACATTACGCGGCCGATCGAGACGTCGCAGGAAGTCGACGGCGGAGGTGACGTCGCGGCGGCTTCGACTCCGGCGGCTGCGCCTGTCATCGTCGGTGCACCTGCTGTAGCGCCCGCTTCTTCGGTTTCGGCCAGTCCGGGCGCTGGGCGAGTTTCGTCCCCGGCGGCAGCTCCGGAGACGAGCGGAAGGGCGGCGGCCATGCAGGGGAGTGGAGGTTTGGCCGCAGGGATTGCCGGTGGCGATGCAGTTGGGGATGCACCGCGAAAGCCGCCGAGCCTGCTGAAGCCAGGAGAAGCTCCGGAGTTCAAGGGGCAGAGTGGGGCTCCGAAATAGTCGGTCGCAGTGAACGAGAAAAGCCAGCCCTGAGGCTGGCTTTTTCAGTGGTGCATAAGAGAAGCTTAGGCGGTCTTGACGCTGAGCGCCTTAACGCGGGCATTAAGACGTCCCTTGTAGCGGCTGGCGGTGTTCTTGTGCAGCACGCCCTTCTGGACGCTCTTGTCCAGCAGCGAGACCGTGATCCGGTACTGCTGTGTAGCGGACTCATGGTTGCCGGCGACGAGGGCCTCGCGCATTGCGCGGAGCGTGGTGCGGAGCTTGGAGCGATTGGAGCGATTCACGGCCGTGCGGGTAACGGTTTGGCGTGCGCGCTTCAGGGACGAGACATGATTTGCCATGGAAACTCTCTTCTAAAATTGAATACCCGGACGTTGTACGGGGGAGTGTGCAGACCAGACGCTGGTGGTGCGGACACAGCGCGGGCCGCATCGACTGCAACCTAGCTATTGTAGGCGGAAAATAACAACGAGGTCAACGGAGCTGCGTGCAACTTCGGTAATCTCCTGCTTGTTCCGGTTGTACCCTGCCATTCTTCAGGATTTTACTTGACCACTTCCCCCCGCTGGCGATACGCTCGGCGCAACATCGTTACTCGTTTGGCACCCCTAGCCAATTCGATCACGGTACGGCGCAGGGTAGGTCTCCAGCGACAGCTTGGAGCGCTGCCCGAAGAGGCTGAGTGCCGCATCGACCTGAGTCCCCGCACATCCAATCTAGTGAACATCCTGACGGAGGTCAGATCCCTTCTTGCTTAAGACTTCGCTGCCCCTGACGCCTGGAATTGAGCCGCTTTACGGCACACGTGACGAGAATCTTCGTTTGATGGAAGACGCGCTTGGAGTCCAGATCGACCTTCGGTCGGATGCGGTGCGGGTGATGGGGGAGGCCGGCGCAGTGGCGCGGGTTGAGGGCATCTTTGCCGACTTCGAACACCTGCGTCGATCGGGAGTTCACCCGCATAACGGGGAGCTTCACAGCCTCTTGAAGATGGTGACCGCCGATCCCACCGTGACCCTGCGTGGGCTCATTGAAAGCGGCAAGCAGCGCGGCGCCGGCACTAAGCGGAGTGTGCAGCCGCGCACCCCGAATCAACGGAAGTACCTCGAAGCGATTGAAGCCAATGACATGGTGTTCGGCTTGGGGCCGGCGGGAACGGGCAAGACCTATCTGGCCGTTGCCATGGCTGCGAGCGCCCTGTTGGCCAAGAAGGTTTCTCGCATCATCCTGGTGCGCCCGGCGGTTGAGGCCGGCGAGCGGCTCGGATTTCTGCCGGGATCGTTGCAGGAAAAGGTCGACCCGTACATGCGGCCGTTGTATGACGCTCTTTACGACCTGATCGAGCCGGCCAAGGTGGACCGAATGCTGGAGACCGGCGTCATCGAGATTGCGCCCCTCGCGTTCATGCGCGGGCGCACATTGAGCGAGGCGTTCATCATCATGGATGAGGCGCAGAACACGACCAATGAGCAGATGAAGATGTTTCTTACCCGGCTCGGCAACGGCTCGAAGGCGATCATTACGGGTGACTTAACGCAGATCGATCTGCCCAACCCGAAGAAGAGCGGCTTATGGGAAGCGCTGCGGGTGCTGGACGGCGTCGAAGGGATTCGGTTCTGCCGCTTCGAGGATGTGGACGTGGTGCGGCATGCGCTGGTGCAGCGGATTGTGCAGGCGTACGACAGCCACACGCGGGCGGAGCAGCTTCCGCTGGTCATGGAAGCCGAAGGCGACATCGGGGCCTTGCCGCCGGGCGATACGAACGCGCGACGGTCGGTGGTGAAGCCTCAGTAGGCATGCGCTAGTATCTGAGGACTGATGATCTCGCTAGAGCCTCCACGAGGTCTTGCGGCAGACGCACCCCTGAGCGGAGATGCAGGGGCGTGGCGCGCCGCAGGACTTTCCCGTTCCGGCCTGACCCGGTTTGTGCGCACCGCGCAGGCAGCGGTGGGGCTCCCCGGTGAGGTCGAAGTGCTGCTTGCAGGGGACCGGACCTTGAAGCGGCTGAATCGCGAGTACCGGGGCAAAAACAAGGCCACTGACGTGTTGAGCTTTCCTGCCCTCCCGGAACTGGCCGGGGTGCACGCGGGCGATCTGGCCATCTCACTGGAGACAGCTGCCCGGCAGGCGGCCGAGCAGGGGCACTCCTTGCGGGATGAGGTGCGGGTATTGCTCTTGCACGGGCTTCTACACCTGAACGGCATGGATCACGAAACGGATCACGGAGAGATGGCGGAGCGCGAGGCGGCACTGCGTCGGGAGCTGCGGGTGCCCTTGGGCTTGATCGCGCGGACAGAGCCGCAAGCGGCGCGAGGGCGCACAGTGAAACAGCCTCAGCCAAGCGGGTCGGCAAGGGCGAAGGGGGCGCGCCGATGACCGTGCTCTACTTCTTTGGGGTGCTCGGGCTGCTGTGCCTGATGGCGCTCGCCGGTTTTGCGGAGCGCGTTTATGACGAGCTCGAGCGCTTTCTCTCGCGGGAGTCTGGCGAGGCGGTCGAGGCCTGGGAGAGCTGGGTGGAGCCGGGCTTGAAGCTTAGCCGCGAGTCGGCGACCGTCTCGGCGTCGGTGTTGTCCCAGGCGGCGACCGCGGGCCTGGCATTTTTGCTGGCGAGCCGCCTGCAATGGCACGGGCCGCATGTAGCGGCAGCGATTGCCCAGGCAATTCTGGAGCTCGGGTTGGCGGGGTTGCTCTTCGGACGGCTGTTGCCACAGTTGATGGTCGCGCGTGTAAGCGGTGTCTGGGTAAGCCGGCTGCGTGTGCTGTTTCAGGTGATGTTGTACGTGGTTCTGCCGGTGACGCTGCTGATCTCGCTGGTGCTTTCGATTGCGAATCTGGCTGAGCCGGAGCTGCCGCAGGAGCAGCGCCCGCAGAGCGAAGCCGTCGACGCGCTGCTGGAGGCTGGGGAAGAAGAGGGCATTCTCGAGGTGAGCGACCGCGAATTGGTGCGGTCGGTTGTGGAGTTTGGCGACAAGGTGGTGCGTGAGGTCATGACGCCGCGGCCGGACGTATTCGCCGTGCCCGCCGCGATGAGCCTGGAGGAGTTTACCGCCGAGGTGAACCAGCACGCGCTCTCGCGGGTGCCGGTATTTGAAGGCAACCTGGACAACGTGACGGGTGTTGCATTTGCGCGCGATCTGCTGGGGGTGCAAGACGCGGAGGCAGGGCTGCTGACGGTGTCAAGCCTGGCGCGTGAGGCGCATTTTGTGCCAGAGACGAAGAAGGTGAATGAGCTGCTGCGCGAGATGCAGCGCGGCAAACAGCACATGAGCATCGTGATCGATGAGTATGGCGGTGTGGCCGGGCTGGTGACGATCGAGGACCTGCTTGAGGCCATTGTCGGCAACATTGAGGACGAGCACGACACTGCGGGCGATGCCGCTGTCCCGGAGGAAGGTGGCACCTTTCTTATTCCTGGGAGCTTTGAGGTAAGCCGTCTGCGGGACCTGTTTGCCCAGTCCTTTGGCGATGGAAGGAGCTCCGGTGAGGAACAGGATGGAGGCGGGGCTGAGCTCATGGACCAGGTCTTGCCACAGTTGCTGACCGACTATGAGGCCACGACTGTGGGTGGATTGGTGAGTGAGATCGCGGGGCATATTCCGCTGCCGGGCGAGGTGGTGGAGGACGGGCCGTTGCGGCTGGAGGTCTTGCAGTCCACGGACAGGCTGGTTGAGCGGGTGCGGGTGGGGCTGCAGCGGTCGATGATGGTAACTGAACCGGAGTAGCCGAAGGCGCATCGGTGCGAAGATATCTGGATGGCACTTCGCTCTGGATTCGTTTCGATTGTTGGCCGGCCAAACGCCGGTAAGTCCACGCTGCTGAATGCGTTGCTGGGGCAGAAGTTGGCGATCGTGACGCACAAGCCCCAGACCACGCGGACGCGGATTCAGGGCGTGTTGGAGCTGCCTGTACGTAAGAAGGTCAAAGGCGACGCGGGCAGGCCGGCGGCGCAGATCGTGCTGGTAGATACGCCGGGCGTTCACAAGGGCGACACGCAACTGGACCGGCGCATGCTGCAGGAGGTGCAGGATGCGTTGGAGGGTCGGGATGCTGTGTTGTTCATCGTGGATGTGACGCATCGTTTGCCGTCCGCCGAGCCTGAGCGCCCGAGTGGAGCTGACGCCGAGGAGGGGGAGCGCAAAGTTCGAACGATGGGGCAGCACAAGCGGGCGCTGTCCGCAGCTGAGGACGAATTTGCGCTGGAGTTGGTGAAGCGGCTGGATTGCCCTGTGCTGCTGGTGCTGAACAAGATCGATGCGCTGCCGAAGAGTACGTTGTTACCGCTCATCGCGCACTGGTCGGCACTGCACAGCTTTGCCGAGGTAGTGCCGATCTCCGCGCGCAAGAGCGAGAATCTGGAGCTGTTGCTGGACCGAGTGGTGGCGCATCTGCCGGAGGGGCAGCGGTACTTCCCCAAGGATCAACTGACGGATCAGCCGGAACGTTTTCTGGTAGCGGAATTGATCCGGGAGAAAATTCTGCTGCTGACCGGCGAAGAGGTGCCGTACGCGACGGCGGTGGTCGTGGAGCGCTTCGAGGAGCCTGCCTCGCGTAAGAAGCTGCGTGACGGCAAGTTGCCGGTCACGAAGATCGCGGCGGCGATCTTCTGCGAGCGGTCTGGGCAGAAGGCGATTCTGATCGGCAACCAGGGGTCGATGCTGAAGCGGATCGGCACGACCGCGCGCAAAGAGATTGAGGCGCTGCTGGGCACGCGGGTGTTCCTGGAGTTGTTTGTGAAGGTTAAGGAAGATTGGCGTGCGTCGCCGGGCTTCATCGAGGACCTGGACTGGCGACGTCAGTTGGAGCAGATCGCCGACCAACAGCAGTTGGCGCAAAGCCTGGAGCGGCAGGCCGGCATGCGGGACGCGGGCGGGGCTGGAGATTCCGAGGGGGACGAGTGATCAGCCTTCTGCGGCGACCGCGCAAGGACATCCCCCCGGTGGAGACATCGCGCTTGCGGTTAGTTGCGATGACCGCTTCGTTGCTCGGAACGGAGGGGAACGACGCCTGGCACCTCTGCGAGGCGCTCAAGGCAGGGTTGGCGCCGGACTGGCCGGCGGAGCACTGGGAACCGGCGGTGCGGGCGCATATCGTGGCGCAATTGACGGCGCAACCCGAGACTGCGGGGTGGCACCGGTACATGCTGCTTGAGAATGGGTCGAGGCCGCTATTGGTCGGCTGTTTGGGGGCGTTTCCGTGTGCGGCCGGGGATGTGGAACTGGGGTACTCGGTGGTGAGTTCGCAGCAGCGGCGTGGTCTGGCGACGGAGGCGGCGCTGGGGCTGATTGGATGGCTGTTTCAGCAGCCTGCGATCCATTCGGTAAGCGCGCAGGCGTATGAGACGTCGCCGGCGTCAATCAAGGTGATGGAGCGGTGTGGGTTGCGGTTTGTGGGGGCGGGGGATGAGGCGGGGACGGTGCGGTACCGGCGGTGGCGGTAGTGATCACGCCGACCTCAAACAAAGCGCTGGTGGTCGGAATAGCGAAGAAGCGCGAAGGATCGGTTCGACTTGACCGCGGAGCTGCTTACTTCATGGATGTCCCTCGAAGGTGCTTGCATGGCAAAGCTGATTTACATGATGAACACGTCGCTTGATGGGTATACGGAAGATGAGCATGGCCGGTTTGACTGGACCGCTCCCCAGGGTGACGAGGTGCGCACCTGGATCTTTGAGCATGTGTCTTCATTCCGTACGTGTCTGTACGGGCGGAAGGTGTACGAGACGATGGTGTACTGGGAGACCGCGCACACGATCCCGAATCAGCCAGAGTTTGTGATTGAGTTTGCGAGGCAGTGGCAGGCAGCGCAGAAGGTCGTTTACTCGACGAGCATTGCAGAGCCGCAAAGTGCAAATACAAGAATCGAGCGCTCGTTCGATCCCGACGCCATTCGCAAACTGAAGGCCAAGGCTACCGACAACATCGCTGTGGCAGGCCCCGAACTTGCCGCGCAGGCGATACGGTCGGGGCTTGTCGATGAGTTACAGATGCGTATCTGCCCGGTGATCATCGGGCGCGGAAAGCGGTACTTTCCGGAGGACATACGGCTGAACTTGGAGCTGATTGAGGAGCGGCGATTCCGTAGCGGCGAGATCTTCCTGAGGTACGCGATCCTGTCGTGAGAAACATTAGACGGGGAGCAAACCAGTGTGCCTGAACTTTGAGAATCCCGTGGCCCTCGTTACCTCGTTGAGCACAGCGAAGGCGGCCCGTGAAGGCCGCCCCACTGTAGGACTGGTGCGCTGGTTACTTGACGTTGCCGTTTAGACCGGCAGGGAAGAAGCCGCCCTTGCCGGAACCGCCTGCATAGACGATGGCGAGAACCTGAGCAGCGCTGCGGGCGAAAACCAGGGAGCCTGCCGTGCCGGTGGTACCGCCGGAGTTGATGGATCCAGTGGTGGTCGCGTCGACAACGGTGGACGCCGTCACGTTGGCGGAGCCGTTGAGCATAACCTGTTGCGTACCAAGGCCGATGTCATCTGCCTGGGCCCGGGCCGCGGTGGCCGTCGTGCCATCGACAGTAGCGCGCAGCTTGGAGATCGCTGTGGCTACGTTGCTGAGCGTCCCAGCAGGCGCGCTGGGAATACCCGCACCGGCGATGGGGTTGGCACCTTGATCGAGAGCGTAGAGTACGGTCCGGATCAGGCCGGCGTGATAGGCTTCGACGCCTTGAATACCTGCGGCTGCGTCGAGATAAGCGGGCGTGGTGAGGGCCGGAGCAGCGCCGGTGTAGGCGGTGACGCCGACGTCTTCGAAGATGTAGGAGCCAAGCAGGAAGCTGGCGTCATCCGCGAAGGGGTCGAAGGATTTCAGCCCGAGGCCGAGCAGTGTCGCCAGGCCGTTGAAGCTGTTGTAGAGATCGATCTGTGGCTGCGCTACGGCCGATGTGGTCAGCGCGCCCTGGAGGAAGCTGACATGGTTGCGCTCCTCCATGGCGATCTCCATCGCGTAGTTCCCGACCAGCGTGTTTTTGAAGGGAACCTTGCAAGACATGGGACCGCCCGGCTTGGTGACGACGACGCCCTGGGTGCCTGTGCCCTTGAGGGAGAGCCCGACCTGGTCTATGGTTTGACCGGTGGCCGCGAGGGTGTAGAAGTTGGCTTCGAGGTATTCGAGGTTGAGCGCGAAGTTGAGGTAGTCGGCGTCAGTGAGTGTAGCGGGGGTCTGCGCGCTGGCAATGGAGGTGAGGGCGAGACCGGCGAGCGCCGCGCCACCGAAGGTCATCATGCGGCGGCGGCTGGATGCGATCACTTCGTCAAGTTGCTGTGTTTCAAGTGTGGCCATGGTGAAGGTCGTCCTTAGGAGTAGGTCTGCTTGATGTTGCCGTTGAGGCCGCTGGGGAAGAAGGTGCCGCTGCTGACGCCGGCGCCATTGCCGAGCTGGCCATAAACGATGTGCAGGACCTGGTCGGTGGTGCGTTTGTAGCCGATGGAGGTGCTGGCTGAGGCGCTCACGATCGTGGTCGGGCTGAGGAAGGTTTCGACCGTGCTGCTCGCGCCGCTGAGCGCCTGGCGAACCTTCTGTACAGCGACCGCGATGTTGGTGAGGTTGCTATTTCCCGCAGCGTTGTCCGTGGCAACGATCTGTGTGCGAACCGAAGCGGCGTGATAGGCCTCGACGGCGTGGATTTCGGCAGCGGGCGTGAGGTACGGGCTCTTGGGTGTGAGCAGCGTGGCTGCGCCGTGGTACGCGGTGACACCTACATCCTCGAAGATGAACGCGCCGATGAGGAAGTTGCTGTAGTTCGCGAACGGATCGAAGGTGCTGCCGAGACCTGCGGACATTGCCAGTGCATTGAAGCTGTTGGTCAAGTCGATCGCTGGAGCAGGAACCGCGCCCGTGCTGAGAGCCGCACGCAGGAAGCGCACGTGATCGAGTTCGTTCTGCGCGATCTCGTTAAGGTACTGGGTCTGCAGCATCGTGAGCCCGGTGAGCTGGCGGCCACCGGTGGTCTTGCTGGTGGCGTTGCCGGTATCGGCCGAGGAGAGGCCGTTACCTGTGGCTGCACGGAGGTAGAACTCGGCTTCAAGGTACTCGAGGTTCAGCGCGAAGTTGAGATAGTCCGTGTCCGCGTAGGCGGGCGCGGTGGGCGTGGGAGTTGGGGGAGGGGTGGTGATCTGCTCGGCGGGGGAGCTACAGCCGGCGAGCACGCCTCCGGCGACGGTTGCGGACGCGCCCGCTAGAAAGGAACGGCGGGAAAGGGCCTTGTCGATCAATTGCGTGAATTTACGTTCCACTACACATCTCCAGAGGAGGACCAGGATTGGAGTCCTCGTCTGAAGGAACGTACCCCGGGGACAAACGGATTGTCGATGACTAAAGTATTCGCTGAGTTACGAAAGTGGACACTTTGGTCTAGTGAAGGAATCGCAATCGTTCTTGAAGCTCTCGGGTCTGCACCTCAGATTGCGCCTGCAACTATAGGAGGCTGGCTAATCGGTAAGTTGTATGCCAAGGGTCTTCATTTTTCGATAAAGGTGGGAGCGTTCGAGACCGAGGGACTCTGCCGCGCGGGTGATGTTGCCGTGGGTGCGGTCGAGTTCCTTGAGGATGTAGTCGCGCTCGTAGGCTTCACGGGCTTGTTGGAGCGTGCTGAACTCTTCCCGGTTGGTGTCACCTTTGTTGCGGCCGTCGGTGCGTTGGACGAGCACGGGGAGGTGTTTGACCTCGATGCGGGTGGCCTTGGGGTTGAGGATGAGGACGCGTTCTATGACATTGCGGAGTTCGCGGACGTTACCTGGCCAGTTGTAGGCGCGCAGTTGATTCAGGGCTGAGTCGGAGATTTCGACGCGGGGCCGGCCGTATTGCTGGCCGAACTCGGCCAGGAACTCGCGGGCGAGCGACGGGATGTCTTCTTTGCGCTCGCGCAGAGGCGGGACCGCGAAGGGAATGACGTTAAGGCGGTAAAAGAGATCTTCGCGAAAGTTACCGCGAGCGATCTCTTCCTCGAGGTCCTTGTTCGTGGCCGCGATGACACGGGTGTCGACGTGAACGGGGTTACTGGCGCCAACCGGATAGAGGCGTTGTTCGTCGAGGGCGCGGAGGACCTTCGCCTGGGTTTTGAGGCTCATGTCACCGACTTCGTCGAGGAAGAGGGTGCCACCGTCGGCGCGTTCGAAGGTGCCGCGCTTTTCGTTGGGCTGGTTGGGGCCGCCGGGGCCCGCGCCGTGGCGGTAGCCGAAGAGCTCGGTTTCGATGAAGTCTTCGGGGATAGCGGCGCAGTTGAGCTCGACGAGGGGACGTTCGCGGCGCTCGGACTCCGCGTGGATGAGGCGGGCGATGCGCTCTTTGCCTGTGCCGGATTCGCCGTAGATCAGCACGCGGCCGTTGGTCGGGGCCATGAGCTTGATCTGCTGACGGAGAGCCTTGATGGGGACGGATTCCCCGGTGACAGAGCCGTGGGTGGTGAGCTGGCGAGCGAACTCCTGGTTGTCTTCCCGGAGGGTATGAGCCTGGACAGCGTTGCGCAGGACTAGCAGTGTGCGGTCGAGCGACAGCGGCTTCTCCAGGAAGTCGAAGGCGCCGAGTTTGGTGGCGCGCACGGCGGCTTCAATGGTGCCGTGACCGGAGATCATGATGACCTCGGGGGCGTTAGGGCGAGGATCGGAGCGGGTACCGCGGATTTGCGGGAGCGCATCAAGCCCGTCGCCGTCCGGGAGCCAGATGTCCAGGAGGACGGCGGCGAAGTCGGTGTCGCGAGCTAGGGCGAGGGCTTCGGCGACGGTGCCTGCAGTGGAGACGGCGTAGTCCTCTTCGCGGAGGATGGCTTCGAGGGAGTCGCGGATGTCGGCTTCGTCGTCGACGATGAGGACGGGGGTCAAGCGGGCACTCCGTTGCGCTGGGGAGCCGTCGCTAGCTCGGGCTCTGCCGCGTCTGAAGGGTCGAGCGCGGATTGTGATTCGGGCGGGGTCGCTGGTCGGAGTTCAACGAGAAAGCGGGCGCCTACGGGCTGGTTCTTTTCGGCGCGGATGGAGCCGCCGTGTTCCTGGATGATCTTGGCGGCGATGGCCAGGCCGAGGCCTGTGCCGCGCTCTTTGGTGGAGAAGTACGGCAGGAAGAGGCGCTCGCGCATCTCGTCCGTGAGACCGGGGCCGGTGTCGGCCACGGTGAGTTCGAGGTTGCCGCTGTCGAGGAGGCGGGTTTGGACGGTGAGCTCGCGGAGGAGGGTGTCGTGCATGGCTTCTGCAGCGTTGTCGATGAGGTTGGAGATGGCGCGTTTCAGGCTTTCGGGGTCGGCGAGGGCGAGGGGGAGCTGTGCCGCGAGGCGTTTGCGGAGGCGGATGGCGCCGAGCCGGCCAGTGAAGAGGACCAGGGCGTTGTCGACGATCGTGTTGAGGTCGGCGGGGCGGGGTTGCGCTGCCGGGAACTCGGCGAGGGTGCTGAACTGGTCGACGAGAGAGCGCATGGTCTCCACGGAGGCGCCGATGACGTCGGTACTGCGGCGGATCACTGCGGGTGAGGGGGAGTCGATGCTGTTGTGTGTGAGAACGGGCTCGAGGCGATCGATGTGACGGCGGATGAGTTCGGCGTTCAGGGAGATCGGGGTGAGGGGATTCTTGATCTCGTGGGCGACGCGGCGGGCGACTTCCTTCCAGGTGCTCTGCTTTTGGGCGCGAAGGATCTCGGAGACGTCTTCGAAGGAGACGACATAGCCGAGGTGGTCGCGGCCGGGGCCGCTCTCCAGAAGGGCGACTACGGCTGAGACATGGACCGTGCGGTTGGGTGCGGGGATCTGCAGCTCGGCGGAGGCGGAGCCCATGCGGTGGCTGCGCTGCATCAGGCGCTCAAGGGTCTCCATGGCTTCGGACGGCAGGTGGTGGTCGAGCGTTGAGCCGAGAAAGGGGCGTTCGCCGCCCGGGTCGAGCATCTCCGAGAACGCCCGGTTGTTGAGGACGATGCGGCGGTCCGGAGAGAGCGTGACGACCCCTGTTGGAATGGTTTCAATGATCGTCTCCAGCTCGGCTCGGCGGCGTTCCAGAGCGGCGTTGACGGTGGTGAGCTGGCCGGAGGAGGCTTCCGCGGTGGAGCGGGCTTCTTCGAGGTCGGCGGCCATGGCGTTGAAGCTGTCGACGAGTTCGCCGAGTTCTTCGGTGGCGGACTGCTCGACGCGGCGGGCGTAGTCGCCTTCGGCGATGGCTTCCATGGCGTCGGCAAGGGACTCTACGGGCCGGGTGACCTGCTTGGCGGTGTTGAGCGCGAGCCAGCAGCAGGCAAACAGGGCGAGCAGGGTGATGAGCAGCAGGAGGCCGGTGTAGAGAGAACGCACCTGTCTGCGTTCGCGGAAGACGGTCCAGTAGGTCTGCGCAGCCTGACGGAGGTGGACATTGATGGCGGCGATGTCCCGCGGGAAGGGAAGGCCGACGATGATGAGGCCGCCGTTGCGTAGCCCCGCAGTGGCCAGGGAGTAGTCGGTACCGGCAATGGTGGTCAGAGCTGTGTTGCTGCCCTGGGCTGTGTCCAAGATCGAGCGCGCGAGGGCAGGGTTGGGCGCAAGATCGTTGGCCGCGGCGCTCTCGGGGGACTCGACGGGTCCTTTCGCCGGGAGGTGGAAGGCGGCGACCGGTTCTGCGTCGTGGTAAAGGATGGCAAAGCCGCCCTGCAGGGTGAGCTCGTGGGCTTGCAGCAGACGGTGCGCGGCGGCGAGGTCGTTGCGTGGGAGTGCGCTGCGGCGCGTACCCGGGTTGGTGTGGAAGCTGGGAAGGTCGGCTATCTGGAACGCCAGGGTATCGGCTTCGGAGCGGGCGTTGGCGTTCGCGTACCGGGTGAGCGCGCTCAGCATGCCATCGGCGTCATCGCGCATTTCGGTGACGGGTTGCGAGAACCAGCGGTCGACGGCGCGGTTCATCAGCAGATAGCTGAAGGCGAACATAAAGGCGAGCGGGATGAGCGAGACGAGCACGGCTCCCCAAAGCATGCGGGTGCGCAGACGCGTGCCGAGAACGCGGCTGCGCTGGTCGGCGTAGAGCTTGAGGAGGTTGCGGACAAGCACGACGAGGACGCCGACGAAGAGCAGGAAGGCGACGATGGAGAGCGCGAGAAAGACGAGGGTTTCGACCGGGGATTGCGGGTCGAGCACGGGCTTGTTGAAGGCGTTGAGGGTGCCGAGCGCGAGAAAAAGGATGAGCAGGCAGACGCCGAGGGCGATGATCCAGGCGCGTCGGCTTTGGGTGCTGCCCATGAGGAGGAGTTTACGCTTCGCCCGGACGGACATCGTCATGTCCCCATCCGCGACCAGGCCTGCGCCTGGTTGGGCGCTCAGGCCTACCTGGCCGTGATTACTGGACTGTTGTCCCGTCCATGCAGAGCGTGATGAAGATAGCTCCCCCGACCACTTGATGGCCGTTGGGGAGCTTGTATGTGAATATTCTGTCGGTGACCCTGCCGCGGAACGGGATTCCGGCAGCGTTCTTGTGTTCCACAAGGTCACCAACGCCCGGCAGGATCAGGTCTGTGACTTCACCCTCGACCCCCGTCACGGCGGAAGGCTGTGATTCCCCATTGAACTGAAACGAAATAACGATCTGCATGTTCAGACACCCGAGATTTGAGTTTGGGGTCTAAGCACGCCCGCTGCTATTCAAGGTAACGCTGGTATTCCCTTTCCCAAAACGAAGGGGGTACAGGGCCCTTGCCGTTGTACCCCGAAGCGCGTTGCCGTTGCCCGTTCTTGCTCAGGACTTTTTAATTACTTTTACCTGGTCGGCTTGAGGACCCTTGTCGCCCTCAACGATGTCGAAGGTCACGGTTTCGCCTTCCTTCAAACTCTTGTAGCCGTCCGTTTGGATCGCGCTATAGTGGGTGAACACATCGGCGCCTCCGTCATCGCGGCCGACGAAGCCGTACCCCTTTGCATTGTTGAACCACCTGACATTTCCTACGTGCTGTGACATATCACTCTCCTCGGGCCGGCCTGGGTGTTAGTAACAAAAAGGGTGTGGAACAGAGAACTCACTCTCTCAAGGAGGCGCTTCGGTCCGTTCAGGACTTCGATCGATTCGACGGAGACAATCGCACGGGCAGAGAACCCTGAACGAAGGGTGAAGATCGGCATCTCAGGCGCGTGTGCTGCCGCCGCAGCGAGGACCAAGCTGCATTCTGCTTCAGAAAGGGTGTGGCAGAGGATTAACACCCGCCATCTACCTTCTGCGATCGCCCTTTTGAACTCGGCGACCGTCATGACACTTCTGGTATCAAAGCCAGCCGCCTTCAACACCTGTTTCCTGGTTTCCAG
Source organism: uncultured Verrucomicrobiae bacterium (assembly GCA_963717535.1). GTDB lineage: Bacteria > Acidobacteriota > Terriglobia > Terriglobales > Acidobacteriaceae > Granulicella. The sequence goes on along the minus strand of OY970344.1, from coordinate 1,356,673 downwards.
GAGCAAGGCATCTTTGCCAAACATCAGGATCGAACCGGGAGGTGTCATAGGCTTTACGCGCCGCTGCTTGAGCATCCGCTGCATGCGTCGAGTCGTCTGCCCAATACCGGTCATATACTTATTTTTTTTCAAAATACAACATGCAATGTTGATCTCCGCAAAACTCCTGCTTTGTAGGCGGGCAGGCCACAAGAGAACAATGCCCTCCGTTTCCGCTGTCTTCAGCGCCCCAGGACCGAACGCATGTCCATCTCCCGGTACAAGAACGCAATCCTTAGCCGCCTCGCCCCCGATGCCATCGCCCGGCTGCAATTGACCCCAGTGACGTTCCAGGTGGGCCACGAGATCGAATTTCCCGGCAGCTCGATCGACAGTCTCTACTTTGTGGAAGAGGGGATGGCCTCCATGACGACTACGTTTCAGGACGGGTCTCAGGTGGAGGTCGGAATGTTCGGCTATGAGTCCGTGATTGGCGTCTCCGCACTGATGGGCAGCAAGCGAAGCCTGAATCGTGTGTACACGCAGGTCGCCGGCTCCGGCTTGCAGTCACCTGTTGAAGCCGCGCGACATGAGTTCAAGCGAGGCGAGCTGTTTCAAACGCTCGCGTTGCGGTATGTTCAGACGCAGTTACTCCAGACCATGCAATCGGCGGGCTGCAACGCAAAGCACCATATGGAGCAGAGGCTGGCCCGCTGGTTGCTCATCACCTCGGACCGGGTACACGCCGATGTCTTCAGAATGTCGCAGGACTTCCTTGCCGACATGGTAGGGAACACGCGGACCAGTGTGTCCAAGTCCGCCGTCGCGCTCAAGGATGAGGGCCTGATCGAATACAGCCGGGGCCTGGTGCGCATTCTGGAGCGTCCCGGTCTGGAGCAAAGGTCCTGCGAGTGTTATGCGGTCGTCAAGGAACACCTGGACAACTACGCCGAGTTTCAGGACGACAGAACGAAATAAGCACCCCGCTATGCCCGCTAGTGCGCAGATGGAATGCGCCCGGGTCTGTAAGGTTGCCGCAGCAGAGTCATCCGCCGTTCTGATCAGAGCCTTTCTCTGATGACAGGCAGACCATCGGTCCTTTGCCCTTACGCAAAGGATGTATATGTCTGCCCCAAAGACAAACCTGCTGCTGCAATCGCTTGCCGCGGAAAGCCGCGATGCGATTCTCAGCGGTGCGAAAGAACTTTCCCTGCCACTCCGGTCTTCGCTCCAGTCCCAGGAAGAGGCCCCGCTGCATGTCTTCTTTCCGACCAGCGGGATTGTAAGTATCGTGGTCAACCTGATCGAGGGCGATGCCGGAGAGACAGCGCTGATCGGGCGTGAAGGCATTGTGGGGGGGATATCGCTGCTGGGTTCCGCGCTGGCGCCCAGCGAGAGCTTCGTCCAGGTCGCGAGCACGGGCTATCGCGTGCCGTTTGCGGCGATGAAAGAGTGCTTTCTGCAGTCCGAGGAGATCCGTTCCCGCGTCTTGGAGTGCGTACAACAGCAGGCCATGACCACGACGCAGATTGCGGCGTGCAACAACGCGCATGAGGCGGAGCCACGGCTGGCGCGGTGGCTTCTGATGGTGCAGGACCGGACGCAGGAAGATACGTTTCAGCTTACGCAGGAGTTTCTCGCCCAGATGCTGGGGGCGCGGCGGACCACGGTGGCGTTGGCTGCCGGTGCCTTGCAGCGTAGCGGGTTCATTGAGTACAGCCGCGGGAAGGTGACCGTTCTTTCGCGGCAGGCGCTTGAGACGGCCGCCTGCGATTGTTATCCGGTCACGAAGCGGTTGTTGCAGGCGTTGTATCGGTAGGGCGGTTTGGGTGAAGGTTAGGTCGGGGTGGGGGCGAGGCCGGGGCTGAAGACCGGTCTTTGCCTGCAATGAATTGCGAGTTAAGCGCGGGGCGCGCCACCGGCCGCTTGCCTGAAGCCATAGCTTCGCCGTGATCAAAATTATAGAGACCCTTCGCTGCGCAAAGGATGGCGGCCTTCGTTGGGACGACCGCCACCTTCGAGTGAACCGCTGAACAAGTCCCCGGCTATCGGCTAGAGCAGTGAACTGATAGGCGTGTACTCGCGATTCTGACCCTGGGCTACGGCCTGGTAGGTGAGTTTCCCGTCGATGGTGTTGACCCCTTCGGCAATGCCGGGGTCCGCGGCGATGGCGGCTTTGGCGCCCTGGTTGGCGAGGCGCAGGACGTAGGGGAAGGTTGCGTTGGTCAGGGCGAGGGTGCTGGTGTTGGGCACTGCGGCCGGCATGTTGGTGACGCAGTAGTGGACTACGCCGTCTACGAGGTAGCTCGGGTCTGAGTGCGTGGTGGGTTTGGCCGTCTCGATGCAGCCGCCCTGGTCGATGGCGACGTCTACGATGACGGCGCCTTTTTTCATGCGGCTGACCATGCCGCGGGTGACGATCTTGGGCGCCGCGGCGCCGGGGATGAGGACGCCGCCGATGAGGAGGTCGGCTTCGGAGGCAGCGCGCTCGATGTTGTAGCTATTGCTGGCGAGAGTGAAGACGCGGCCGCCGAAGATGTCGTCGATCTCGCGGAGGCGATTCAGGTTGAGGTCGATCATGGTGACGCGAGCGCCAAGGCCTAGCGCCATCTTTGCGGCATTGGTGCCGACGATACCTCCGCCGATGATGGTGACGTTGCCGGGCAGGGTGCCGGGGACGCCGCCGAGCAGGACGCCGCGGCCGCCGTGTTCTTTTTGGAGATAGGTGGCGCCGATCTGGACGGAGAGGCGGCCTGCGACCTCGGACATGGGGGTGAGGAGCGGGAGGGAGCCGAAGCGGTCGCGGACCGTCTCATAGGCGATGCCGGTGACTTTTTTGTCGAGCAGGAAATTGGTGAGTTCGGTGAGCGGGGCGAGGTGGAGGTAGGTGAAGAGCGTGAGGCCTTCGCGGAAGTGGAAGTACTCCGCTTTGGTGGGCTCTTTGACTTTGCAGACCATGTCGGCGTTGCGCCAGACGTTGTAGGCTTCGCCGACGATCTCCGCACCTACGGCCTGGTAGTCGTCGTCGGGGAAAGAGGAAAGGGCGCCGGCGTCGTGCTCGATGAGGATTTTGTGGCCGGCTTCGGTGAGGGCTTTGGCTCCGGCGGGGGTGATGGCTACGCGGCTTTCGTGGTCCTTAACTTCCTTGGGTACACCGATGATCATCTAGAGCTCCACTGTGGATTGTACCGAGATGTGATGCTCTGGGAGCGATGCCCTGGCGCGACTGGCGTAGGGACTGGGATCGGCTGTTCAGAGGCCCTACAATGAGAGGGAGCCTCACATTCTGCTCGAAAGCCCTTTAGTCAGGATCTCTCCGTCAGATGTCTTCAAAGAACTTCCAGACGCGCACCGGTCGCGTCAGTAACATGCGTTCGATCTTTTCGCTGTTTTCGAGCGATCTGGCGATCGATCTTGGCACGGCCAACACGCTGGTGTATGCGGCGGGTAAGGGCATCATCGTCAATGAGCCGTCGATCATTGCGGTGAACCGCGTGACGAATGAGGTGGAGGCTGTAGGCAAAGAGGCCAAGGAGATGCTTGGCCGGACGCCGGGCAACATCATTGCCATCAAGCCGATGAAAGACGGTGTGATTGCTGACTTCAAGCACACCGAGAAGATGCTGAATTACTTCATCCAGAAGGCGCATAACCGCAAGATGATGGTGCATCCGCGGATCGTGATCGGGGTTCCGAGCGAGATTACGCAGGTGGAGAAGCGCGCTGTGATGGACTCCGCTTACCGTGCAAAGGCTTCGGAAGTGCACCTGGTGGAGCAGGCGATGGTGGCGGCGATTGGCGCGGGGCTGCCGATCACTGAGCCGGGTGGCAACATGGTCGTCGACATCGGCGGCGGGACGACGGACATTGCGGTGATTTCGCTGGCGGGGATTGTGTATTCGCGCTCCGTGCGGATGGCCGGGAACCAGATGGATGATGCGGTGCAGACCTATATCAAGCGGAAGTACAACCTGCTGATTGGCGAGCGCACGGCGGAAGACATCAAGATTGAGCTGGGGTCGGCGTACCCGCTGGACAAGCCGCTGACGATGGATATCAAGGGGCGCAACCTGATCGAGGGTGTGCCGAAGACGATCACGATTGAGGACTCGGAGATCCGTGAGGCGCTGAGTGAGTCGATCGCGACGATTATGAATGCGATCCGCGTGGCGCTGGAGCGCACGGATCCGGAGCTTTCGGCGGATCTGTCGGATCGTGGGATGGTGCTGACGGGTGGCGGGGCGTTGATCAAGAATCTGGATAAGCGGATTCGTGAGGAGACCGGGTTGCCGGTGTCGATTGCGGATGATCCGCTGGCTTCCGTAGTGCTGGGGACGGGGAAGATGTTGAGTGATTTCCGGCTTGTTGCGGAAGATCTCTATCGATTAGGGGCTTGCGAGTTGGGTGTTGAACGGCAGCTCCTGTGGAGCTGCCGTTTTTATTGCAATGCACTCCGTTGTGCGGCCGCGGGCAGAATATAGAGATCCTTCGCTGCGCTCAGGATGACGGCTTCGGTGAAGCTAGGCGAGGCTTTGGTGAGAGGAACGAGGCAAGGCGAGGTGACTCTATTGCCCGGGCTTGGGGCGCCAGATGGCGTCGGGTTTCCAGGTGGGGCGGGTGTTGGATTGGGCTACGCGGTAGCCGACGTCGAGCAGGACCTGCAGGTCTTCGACGGCACCGGTTAGGTCCCAGCCGGGCTTGATGACGTCTGAAGGCTGGTGGTAGTCGTGGGCGATGTATTCGGCGCGCATCTGGGGGCCGAAGCTGGCCGGCTTGCCGAGGTAGTCGATGCCTGGGCTGGTTTCGATAGAGGGGACGCCGCCGCGAGCGAACTCGTAATGGTCGGAGCGGAAGTAGAAGCCTTGTTCGGGCGCTGTGTCCCCGGTGACGATGCGGCCCTGGGCCTGGACGGCGGATTGGGTGAGGTCGTCGAGGGTGGAGTTGCCGATGCCGACGATGCCCAAATCGTGGGTACGGCCCCAGCCCCAGTTGCTGAAGTAGTCGAGATTGATGTTTGCGACGGTGTCCTTGAGGGGATAGAGCGGGTGCTCGACATAGTAGCGGGCGCCGAGCAGGCCTTTTTCCTCGGCGGTGGGCCAGAGGAAGAGGACGGAGCGGCGTGGGCTTGGGTGCATGGACTTGAACGCGCGGGCTAGTTCGAGGACGCCGGCGGTGCCAGCTGCGTTGTCGCTGGCACCGTGGTAGATCTGGCTACCGACCTGGCCGTGGTGGTCCCAGTGGCCGCTGTAGACGACGTATTCGTCCCTGAGCTTCGGGTCACTGCCGGAAATTTTCGCGACTACGTTCTTTGAGTCCACCTGGCGGACGCGGCTGTTGATGGTGAAGGCCGCCAGGCCGGGGAGCGGGACGGCGTGGAAGCCGGGTTTTGCGGCCGCTGCACGGACACTGGCGAACGGGGCGCTGGGGGTGGAGAAAAGCTGCGTGGCGCGGGCGAGGCCGAGCATAGCCTGGGCCTGTACGTGGTCGCGCTCGTGCGGGCCGCGTAGGGTCATGGTTTCGCGGCTGTAATTCTGAAAGAGAGCCGGCGCGGGTTGCGGGGTGGCGGAGACGAGGATGACGGCGGCGGCGCCGTGTTTCCACGCGGTGTCGAACTTTGTGCCGGTGCGGCCGTAGACCGTGAGGGCGCGGCCGAGGAACATCTTCTCGTCAAGCTTGGTAGGGTCTGCCGAGTCGGCGACGGGCGGGTCGCCGCTGAGGATGACGACTGTTTTGCCGTGTACGTCAACGCCTGCGTAGTCGTCCCAGTTGTACTCGGGGGCGACTGCGCCGTAGCCGACGAAGACGAGATCGGTGGGGGCGATGCTGATTTTGGCGTCGGGGAGGGCGGACCAGGCGACGTAGTCCGTGCCGGGTAGGAGGGGCTGCTGCTGACCGCTTGCGGTGAGGGTGAGGGTGTTGGCTTGGGGGAGGATGCCCCAGAGCTTGACCGTTTGGGTCCAGGAGCCGTCCGGATTGCCGGGTTGGAGGCCGATGGCGCGGGCCTGCGCGGTGATGTAGGCGACGCTTTTGACTTCGCCCTCGGTGCCGGGGGCGCGGCCGGTGTAGGCGTCCGAGGAGAGGACCTGGATGTGCTTTAGCAGGTTCGCAGGGGTGATCGCGGCTTCTGCCTCCTTGAGGGCGACTGGGGTGTGAGCCGGGGTCTGGGCGGCGGAGGCGCCGAGTGCAGCGAGGGTGAATGCGACGGCGATGGCCTTCAAAGGAGGTGCCTTTTTAGGGAGGATGCTACGGAGTATAGCTTTTGCGGCTTCCAGGGCTGAAGGACGCGGCGACACCGCAGCACGCTCGCCAGGAGCGTTATAGGCCGTGGGGGGCGCGGGCGGTCCAGAGCGCGGGTTCGGTAATGGGGAAGCTGTAGGCGAGGTCCTGGCTGGGCAGTTTGGCTGGGGTGTTGAGCCAGGTCTGGACGTACTCTGGGCGGTTGTAGGCGCGGCCGGCTAAGAGCAGGGCGGGGCGGCGGCCGGGAAGTTCAAGGAAGTGTTGGGCGTCGGCGGTGAAGCCCCAGCGCTCCGGGTGGCTGATGACCGGGTAGAGGTAGGCGGCGACGATGCGGAGACCCACGCCGTCGATGAGTTCGAAGTCCCAGAGGAGGTCGAACTGCGAGTTCAGGAGCTGGCAGGCGCCGGCGAGCAGGTCGAAGTTGAACAGCGTGTTGCGGTAGGGGTTGGAGGACGCTACCTCCTGGGGGAAGGTGCCGTCACGGCTGATCTGGTTGCGAAGGGTGTGCTGGCGGAAGCGCTTGCGGTTGGCTTCGAGGGTGTTTTCGTCGCGGGTGAAGCGGGCGATTGCGGAGGAGACGAGCAGCCAGGCGGAGGCGCGACGGTCTTTGGATTCGCGAGCGATGAAGGCTTGCCGGTTCTCGTCGAGCCAGTGCTGGGTGTCCGTGAACCAGGTTTGGATGGCCGTGAGGTCTTCGGGGTTGAGGACGTCGGTGAGGAAGCTGAGGGCGCGGGCGAGTTCAGCGAGGGGGACGAGGTCGACGACCCCCATGGGCGTGCCGGCGGAGGTGCCTGGGGCGCAGCCGGCGGTGCTGAACAGGGGGTCGAGACGGGTGGCGGGGTCGACGAGCCAGGCTTTGAGGTGGGGGAGGGTGCGCTGGGCGTAGGCGTCGTCTTTAGTGAGGAGGAACCCTGCGGCGAGGGCCGCGATGGTGTTGCAGAAAATTTGGAGAGCGTCCGCATCTGCGCGGAGGAGCTTGGGGTGGAGCGTGGCGCCGGCAGTGGTGGGGTTGGGTTCGGTCTCGGTGTGGAAGGTGTGGGAGGCGGGTGGATTTACAGGGACGGTGAGAGCGGTCTTGGCGGCGGCGAGGATGTTGGTGTGGTCGAGCTCGGCGACGTTGGCGTGGGTGGGGGAGGTGGTTTGGGCGGGGAGGAGGGTGTAGGCGGTGGTGAGGGCGGTGAGTTGGAGGAAGTTGCGGCGGGTTTGAGGGATTTGCCTCATGCGGGGTGAGGGTAGCATGACGCGGAAGTATGTGGTTTGGAGGGTGGATCGGCGGGGATGGTTGGTGGCGCGTGGAAACCCAGGTCCCAGACGCGGGACCTGGGGCACCCGGGGTAGCGAGAGACGCGGTCGTGCAGGAATGCGACGTTTGCCGCAGGCCAGGGCTAAAGCCCTGTTTTAGGGTAGGGCCGTCATCCGCGGGCTGAAGCCAGCGGCTACACCAAAAAGCAATGCTGCGGAAGCCCGCGGCTGCACCGTGGGAAGTGGAAGGTGTGGGACTAGGACGGGGGGAGTTGGGTGCGGTCCCAGCCTCCGCCGAGGGCTTTTACGAGGTTGACGGTGGCGTCCATGCGGCGGCGGAGAATGTCGATGTCGTTGCGTTCGGCGGCGAGGGCGCTGGTTTGAGCGGTGATGACCTGGAGGAAGGTGTCTACGCCGCCGACGTAGCGGTTGTTGAAGATGCGTTGTGATTCGAGCGCTGCGTTCGTGGCGTTGCGTTGCTGGACTTGCTCGTCGGCGAGGACGCGCAGGGCGACGAGGTTGTCTTCCGTTTGCTGGAAGGCGGTGATGACGGTCTGCTTGTAGTTGGCCGCGTTGCGGTCGAATTGGGAGAGAGCCTCTTCCTTTATCCCTTTGCGACGGCCGCCCTCGAAGAGCGTGTAGGCGATGCCCGGCCCGAGCGAGTAGACGACGCTCGCTGGGGAAAACACGGACTGCAGCGCGGCGCTGCTTTGGTAGCCAGCAGAGGCGCCGAAGATGAGTTGTGGGTAGGAGGCGGCCTGGGCGATGCCGATGGCCTCGTTGCCTTCCTGGGCGCGGCGTTCGGCGGAGGCGATGTCGGGGCGGCGTTCGAGGAGTTGCGAGGGGAGGCCGGTGGGGAGGACCGGGGGCTGGGTGTCGACGGGAAGCGGGGAGAACGGGATGGTGAGCTGGGCGGGGGCCTGGCCGATGAGATTGGCGATGGCGTGCTCGTACTGGGCGCGGAGGATGGCGGCGTCAGAGGCCGCTACGCGGGCTGACTCGAGCTGCGTCTGGGCCTGGGTTACGTCGGCTTTGATGGAGAGGCCGCCAACGTAGCGATTCGTAGTGATGCGGAGCGCTTCCTGGTACTGGGCGACGGTGTCGTTGAGGAGCTTTTGCTGGGCGTCAGCGGAGCGGAGTTCGAAGTAGTCGGCTGCTAGCTCGGTCTGGAGGGAGAGGAGGATGTTGATGCGGTCGGCGGCGGTGGCCTGTGATTCTTCCTTGCCGGCGGCGATGTTTCGGCGCACCTGGCCCCAAAGGTCGACCTCGTAGCTGAACTGCACGGGGTACTGCAGGGTTTGTGCGGAACTGACGGGCTGGGCGGGGTTGAAGTAGGGGCTGTTGGCGTTGTAGCGCTGGGTGGTGTTGTAGGGATTGATGCCGATGGTGGGGTAGCGGTCGGCGTTGCGGACCGTGATCTCGGCGCGGGCGGCGCGGAGGTTGGCGTCGGCCTGGCGGAGGGTCTGGTTGGCCTGTTCGACCTGGGGCTCGAGGGTGTTCAGTTCGGGGTCGTTGAAGATGGTCCACCAGGCGCCGCGGGGGATAGCGTCGATGGGTTTGGCCTGCGTCCAGTTGGGGTTGTCGCCTTCTTTGAAGGCGTTCGGACCTAGTTCTTTGTAGGCGGGTGGGACGGGCGCGGTCGGGACAACGTATTTGGGGCCGACCTTGCAGCCTGCGATGAGGAGGAGGGCGGCGAGGGCGAGAGTGGACCTCCGGAGAACGTTCAGGCGGTGCGAAAAGCTAGGTCTCAGAAGCGAGACCTGGGGCACCCGGCTGGTTCGGTCGGTGGAAGGGCGGCGGCGGGAGGGCATTACTGTTGGCCTCCTGCGGTGGGGGATCCGGCGCCAGTTCCAGCCGCATCGCCAAGGCGGACGGGTTGGCCTTCGGCGAGGGAGTCGGCTGGGTTGAGGATGACGTTGTCCGCCGCTGTGACGCCTGTGCTGATCTGGAGGGTGCTGCCGTTGTCGGTGCCGATGGTGATGTTTTGGAGGTGGACGCGGCCGTTGCGGACGACGCCTACCTGCGTGCCTTGCGCGCGGAAGAGCAGGGTATTTGCGGGCAGGGAGAGCATCTGCGCGGCTTGCGGGAGCTTGAAGTGGACGAAGGTATAGGCACCGGGCAGAAGCCTGTGCTGCGGGTTGGGGACGTCGACTTCAACGTTGAGGGTGCGGCTGTTCTGGTCGATGGAGGAGGAGTTGCGCGCCACGGTGCCGGTGAAGGGCTGGCCGGGGTACTCGTCCAGCGTGAGCGTGGCTGTGGCCCCGTCGTGAATGGCGGGCGCATAGATCTCGGGAACGGGGACGAAGACACGCAGGCGGTCGATGGCCCCGACCCGGAACAGGTCGCGAGGCTGGGCTGTGCCGCCACCGGCGTCGATGAGGTCCCCGATGTCAGTGTTGCGGGCGGTGACGACCCCATCGAAGGGGGCGTAGACGCGCTCGAACGATTGCAGCTCTTTGAGCCGGCGAACATTGGCGTCAGCGGCCTGCAGAGCGGCGGACTTTGCGGCTGCACCTGAGACGGCGACGTCGGTCTCCTGTTTGGAGACGGAGTCCTGCTTAAGCAAATTCTGGTAGCGCTCGGAGGTGGTGTTGGCGAGCGCCAGATCGGCTTGCGCGGACATGACGTTGGCCTGTGCCTCCTGGAGTTGCTGGTCAATCTCGGGGGACTCGATGGTGGCCATCAGCTGGCCCTTGTGCACATGCGCGCCTATATCGGTGAACCACTGCTTCAGATATCCGGAAGTGCGGGCGTAGATGGGCGTGTCGTTGAAGGCCATCGTGTTGCCGGGCAGGGCAATCTCTGACGCCGTGCCGACGACAGAGGGGTGGACCGTGGTTACGGAGAGCACGGCGTCGTGTGCGGTGGTTTGTTCGAGGCGATTCTCCGAAGCTTTGCGAGACAGGATGCCGACGAGGATGCCGATGGCCAGTACGAGGCCGACGATGATGAGCATCAGCCAGAGGCCGGGCGAACTGCGCCGGGCCGTGGGCAGGGGCAGCGGGTGACTTGCATCAGGCACCGGCGCGGTGCCGATGCGGCCTGGGGAGGCGGCTGGTGTGGTCATTTCGGTGTTGATGTCCGTGGGCATGGGGATCTCGATGGGTTCGGGTGTTGCTAGAGCGTGGAGGCCGGATGTGGGGCACCCGCGTTGGTGGCGCTCCGGGTAGACACCAGGTTCCCTGCGGGAATGACAGCAAGAAGGGCAAAGGAAAAGGTAACGACAGAGGCAGAAGCGAAGGAAGAGGCGAACGCAAAGGGCAAAGGCGCAGGCGTGGCCGCGGAGGAGTTATGCAATGGCGTGCTCCTGGGTGTGCGCTGGGGTGTGCTCGGGAGTGGGGGCTACACCCGTGGGTTCGGTGCGTTGGGCGTTGCTGCGGCCGTGGAAGAGGGCGAAGACCGTGGGCACGAAGACCAGGGTGGCGATCGTGGCACAGAATAGCCCGCCGATCACGGCGCGGCCGAGCGGGGCGTTTTGCTCGCCGCCTTCGCCGGCGCCCAGGGCCATGGGAATCATGCCGATGATCATGGCGAGGGCGGTCATCATGACGGGGCGGAAGCGAGTGGCGCCTGCTTCGATGGCGGCCTGGATGGGATCTCCGAGCTCGGCGAGACGGTCCTTGGCGAAGCTGACGACGAGGATGGAGTTGGCCGTAGCGACGCCCATGCACATGATGGAGCCCATGAGCGCGGGGACGGAGAGCGTGGTGCCGGTGAAGAACAGGAAGAGCACAATGCCGGCGAGTGCGGCGGGGAGCGCCGTGATGATGATGAAGGGGTCAAGCCAGGACTGGAAGTTGACCACGATGAGCAGGTAGACGAGGACGATGGAGAAGAGCAGGCCGAAGACCAGGCCCTCGTACGAGGAGCGCATGGTGTTGACCTGGCCACGCACGCGGACGAAGTTGCCCTTTGCGAGCTGTGGTCGGTAGCGGTCGACGATGCGTTCTACGTCGCGGGCAGCGGCGCCGAGATCGCGGCCCTGCACGTTGGCGTAGAGGTCCAGCGTGCGGGCGATGTTGTAGTGCTGGACGATGGGCAGCTCGGACGAGCGGGAGATGGTGGCGACGTCGGCGAGGATCTCCTGCTGTGGGGCAGTGCCGGCGGTAGCGTTCATGCCGGGGCTGGTGACGGGGATATTCTGGAGCGCCTGGAGCGAGTCGACCTGGTACTGCGGTGTCATCGCGACGATGTTGTAGACGACGCCGTTCTTGGTGTTCAGGAAGAACTGCGGCGAGAGCTGGGTGGAGCCGGACAGGATGTTGAGGACCGAGGTGCCGATGTCGCGTTCGGTGTAGCCGCCCTGCTGGGCCTTGGTGCGGTCGACGGTGAGGTTGAGGACGGGGTAGTCGTTGGGCTCCTGCAGGCGCACGTCGACCAGGCCGGGGACGTTTCGGAGTTCGGTGAGCATGGCGTTGGCGATCTTGCGATTGCCGACGTCGTCGCGACCTTCGATGGCGACGTCCATGGGGGCGGGGAGGCCGAAGTTGAGGATTTGGGAGACGATGTCTGACGGGAGGAAGTAGAAGGTGGTGCTTGGGAACTCGCGGGGCAGGATGTGGCGCAGGTCTGCGACGTAGTTAGCAGTCGGGCTGTGGTCTTCCTTGAGCGGAGACCATGATGTCTCCGTCCGCTGCACCGAAAAGTCCACTGGTCGCGTGCTGGGTGTTCATCGTGGAGTAGGGCAGGCCGATGTTGTCGAGAATGGTGTCCATCTGCGCGGGCGGGATGACCTGGCGAATCTCGTTCTCGACCTGGTCGGCGAGTTTCGCGGTTTCCTCGATGCGTGTGCCGGTCTTGGCGCGGATGTGGAGGATAAAGGTGCCGTTGTCCGTAGACGGGAAGAAGTTCTGCCCAAGGAATGGAATGAGCAGCATAACCAGCACGCAACCCAGCATAAAGAGCGGAATGAAGAGCTTGCGAGCTGCGACGAGGCGGATGAGGATGCCCTCATAGCCGGACCGGACCCGCTCGAAGCCACGCTCAAAGCCGCGCTGGAAGCGGGCGAGTGGGTTCCGCGAGGGCACCGCGTGGTGGTCGTGCGCCCTGAGCAGGTACATGGCCAGCGTGGGGACGAGCGTACGGGAGAGCACGTAGCTGGCCAGCATGGCGAAGACGACGGCTTCGGCCAGCGGAACGAACAGGTAGCGCGCGACGCCGGAGAGGAAGAACATCGGCATGAAGACGATGCAGATGCAAAGGGTAGAGACGAGTGCAGGAACAGAAATCTGCGCGGCGCCCTCGAGGATGGCGTTGCGGAGGTCGTGGCCCTCTTCGAGGTAGCGCTCGATGTTTTCAATGGTGACGGTGGCGTCGTCGACGAGGATGCCGACGGCGAGCGCGAGGCCACCGAGCGTCATGATGTTGATCGTTTCGCCGAGCAGGCTGAGGATGATGATCGAGGTCAGAATCGACAGCGGGATGGAGACCGCAATGATCAGCGTGGAGCGCCAGGAGCCGAGGAACAGCAGGATCATCAGGCCGGTGAGGGTGGCCGCGATGACAGCTTCGCGGATGACGCCGTTCACGGAGCCGCGGACGAAAGTGGCCTGGTTGTTGATCGGCGTGATGCGGAGGGCGGCGGGCAGGCCGGCTTTGACTCGCGGCAGCAGGCCGAGGACGCCTTTGACGACGTCGAGGGTGGAGGCATTGCCGGATTTCAGCAGGGTGAGCAGCACGCCGCGGTGGCCGTCCTGGCGCACGACGTTGGTCTGCGGGATGGAGCCATCGGTGACGGTGGCGACGTCGCGCATGTAGACCATGGCGCCGTTAATCTGGCGGATGGGCAGCTCGGCGAGCCCCTGGATGGTGCTGGGTGTGCTGTTCAGGCGGACGTCATATTCCGCGGTGCCGATCTTGGCGGTGCCGCCGGGTTCGACTACATTTTGTGCGGCGAGAGCATTGAGGACGTCGACCGGGGAGAGATGCTTGGCCTGCATCTGCTTGGGGTTCAGAAAGACCATGACGGAACGCTGCCGGCCGCCGTAGGCGTTGGGCAGGACCGCGCCGGAGATGGTGGTGAGCTGCGGGCGGATGAAATTGGTGGCGTAGTCGTTCAGTTGCTCTTCGCTGAGGCCCTGGCCAGAGAGGCCGAGTTGCAGAATGGGCACAGAGGACGCGGAGAAGTTGATGATCTGCGGCGGCAGGATGCCTGGGGGGAGCTGGCGCAGCATGTACTCGGAAGCGGCCGAAACCTGGGCGTTGGCGGTGGCCAGCGACGTGCCCTGCTGCAGGTAGACCTTGATGATGACCTGGCCGTTCAGGGTGGTCGATTCAATGTGCTCGATGTTGTCGACCAGCGTTGTGAGGGCTTTTTCGTAGGTCGTGGTGAGGCGGCCTTCGAGCTCTTCGGGGCTGAGGCCGGTGTACTGCCAGGCAATGGAGACCACTGGGATGTCGATGGACGGAAAGATGTCCGTGGGGGTGCGCAGGATGACGACCGGCGCGGCGATCAGGATGAGGATCGCGAGAACGATAAAGGTATAAGGCCGGTTGAGCGCCAGCCGGACAATCCACATAGGGGTTAGTCTCCGCGAGCGGGCCTGCGTTGGGCAGGAAAAGAGCTCTTATCTAGTAGACAGCAGAACTGTCTATCGGCATCAAAGTTTGTTCCGGGAGAAGCTATCGGTTTTACCGATAGGAGGGCTATGGAACTACGGCACTTACGATACTTCCGCGCTGTGGCTGAACTGGGGAGCTTTTCGGCCGCCGCGCGCCATCTGCACGTGGCCCAGAGCAGCGTGAGCGAGCAGGTGGCGGACCTGGAGGGGGAGTTGGGCGGCGCGTTGCTGGATCGCGCGGGGCGCAAGATCCGGTTGACGCCCATGGGTACGGTGTTTCTGGAGGAGGCGCGCAAGACCCTGAGCGCGGCGGAGCGGGCCGTAGAGGTAACGCAGAGCTCGATGCGTGGCGAATCCGGGACGCTCTCCATCGGGTTCTTTCTTTGGGGCGCGGGTGGCTTCTTTCCGAGAATTATCCGGGAGTACCGGCGGCGGTATCCGGGGATCCGGCTGTCGTTGGTTGAGATGCACGCAAATGAGCAGGTGCAGGCCCTGGAAGAAGGCCGGCTGGATGTGGGGCTGACGCGGCCTCCCGATGCGAGCGCAGCAAGGGTGCTGGAGTCGGAGTTGTTGTATCGGGATCCTGTGGTGGTGGCGGTGCGGCCGGATCACCCGTTTGCGCGCAAGGAAGTCGCGGTGAAGGCGCTGGCTGGGGAGCAATTGGTCCTGGCAGAGCGTGGATCCAACCCGCTGCTCTTCGACGCGGTAGTGACGCTGTTTGCGGGTGAGGGGCTTACGCCGGAGATCGCGAATACGTCGACGACCTGGTCGGGGGTGTTGACGTTGGTGGAGGCTGGAGAAGGTGTGGCACTGGTGCCGGCAGGGGTGCGGCATCTGCGGACGCGCGGGCTGGTCTTTTGCAAGCTTCGGCCGCAGACGTTGTTTCTGGGGTTGAGCGCGGTATGGAATCCGCGACACGTGGGGCCCGCGCTGGAAGGCCTTCTGAAGCTACTGCGGGAGAACAAGCAGCGGATTCAGCGCGGGGGAGGAAGTTGAGGGTGGCGGAGGCCTGGCTGCTCTCCGTTTGTAGCGGGATTCGGAGCAAAGGCAATCCGTTGGGCGCCTCACCGGGCTGTGGGATTTGTCCCCGGAGCGCCGAGCATTGCGGGCCGTCTTTACGGTTTCCTTACGGCTTCTCTGCGCGGTCTTTACAAGGACCGTTAAGATGGTTATGGTGCGCTCTGCGCGCCCAGGACTTTGAAAGCCCATGTCTCTCTTTGATGTTCTTTTTGGGAAGCCGCTCCGGACCAGTGATGCAGCACATGAACACATCGGGGTAGCCGCAGGCGTCCCTATCTTCGGGCTTGATGGATTGACCAGTGCGGCATACGGGCCAGAGGCGGCGATGTCTCTGCTTGTACCTCTCGGGCTGATCGGGGTGCAGCAACACCTACTGCCGATCTTCACAGCCATCCTGATTTTGCTGACGATCCTGTACTTCAGCTACAGGCAGACGATCGAGGCATACCCGACCGGGGGCGGTTCGTTCACGGTTGCGAGTGAGAATCTGGGCGACGGGGCGGGGCTGCTGGCTGCCGCGGCCTTGATGATCGATTACATTTTGACGGCGGCTGTGGGAATTTCTGCCGGCGTGACGGCCCTGGTGAGCGCGTTTCCCAGGCTGCACCCGCATCAACTAGCGCTCTGCCTGCTTGTGCTGGCGATCATCGTCATCGTGAACCTTCGGGGTGTGAAGGAGACCGGTTTCATCTTCATGGTCCCCACGTTTCTCTTTGTAGGCACGCTGGCCATCACGATTGCGATGGGAGTGTTGCGAGCCATTGCCGCACATGGAGCTCCGGTGGCCATCACCGCTCCGCCTCCGCCGATGGCGACGACGGAGCACCTGGCGGGCTTTGCACTGATCTGGCTGTTGTTGAAGGCGTTCTCCAATGGATGCGCCGCCATGACTGGCGTAGAGGCGGTCAGCAACGGTGTGACCGCGTTCAAGGAACCGCGCTCCCACAGGGCCAACCAGACGCTCACGGTGATCATTGCGATCCTGATCATGTTGCTGGCCGGGTTGGCGTACGTGGCTAAGGCGTATCACATCACCGCGATGGACCCGAGCGATCCGCAGTACCAGAGTGTGCTGTCGATCCAGGTGGCGGCGGTGTTCGGGCGGCGGTGGTTTTACTTTCTGACCATGGGCAGTGTGCTGGCGGCGTTGAGCTTTAGTGCGAATACAGCCTTTGCGGACTTTCCGCGTATGGCGCGGGCCATCGCCATCAAGGACTTCCTGCCGCATGTGTTCATTCTGCGTGGGCGCCGCTTGCTGTTTTCGCACGGCATCTACGCGCTGACCGGCTTTACGGCGCTCATCCTGATCATCTTCGACGGTGTGACGGACCGGTTGATTCCGCTGTATGCGATTGGCGCGTTTCTTGCATTCACGCTGAGCCAGGCTGGGATGGTCAAGCACTGGATGAAGACGGCAGATGCGCCGCATCGGCAACTGAAGCTGTTTTTGAATGGACTGGGCGCGGCGGCGACCGGCATCACGCTGGTTGTCGTCTTGGTGACCAAATTCATGTCGGGCGCGTGGATAACGGTGCTGTTGGTACCGGGGATCATCCTGACGATGTACAGCATCAAGCGGCATTACTCGCGGGTGCACATGGAGACAGCGGACCCGTCGCCTCTTCGGCTGACAGGACTGGAGCAGCCCCTGGTTGTGGTGCCGGTGGCGCGGTGGGACAAGATCAGCGAGAAGGCACTTCGGTTTGCGCTGGTGATGAGCAACGAAGTGAAGGTCGTCAACGTCGAGAGCGACTCCGAACCCCTGG
The DNA here is from genome assembly GCA_963717535.1 of uncultured Verrucomicrobiae bacterium. Lineage (GTDB taxonomy): Bacteria > Acidobacteriota > Terriglobia > Terriglobales > Acidobacteriaceae > Granulicella. The sequence continues at coordinate 1,339,869 of OY970344.1, read as the reverse complement.
ATCGTCAGATCTGGGAGGAGATGGTGATGAAGCCCATCCGGGAGCATGGGATGTCGGAGCCGGAGTTGATCAGCGTGCACTCCAATTACCGGACCATTCTGGGGCCGTTGATGGATTACATTCTGCAGCTTGAGGATGATAATCCGGGGCGTAAGGTGGCCATTCTGCTGCCCGAGCTGGTGGTGCGGCATTGGTGGGAAAATCTGCTGCACAATCAGCGAGTGCAGTTGTTGAAACTGTTGCTGCTGCTGCGGGGCAACCAGAGGATTGTGGTCGTGAACATTCCCTGGTACCTGTAGGGATCGTTAGACCACTGCGAGGCCGTCCTGCGGGGCGGCCTCCCTGTTTGCGCTGAGTGTGCGCAGGCGAGAAACGGCCGCGGGGATGATGTCGAGAGCGCGGTCGATCTCTTCACCGGTGGTGAGCCGGGAGAGGGAGAGTCTTAGGCTGTTGCGGGCCTGCGCGGCGGTGAGACCCATGGCTAGGAGGACGTGCGAAGGCTCGGTGGCCCCGGATTGGCAGGCCGCCCCGAAGCTGGCGCTGATGCCCTGGAGGTCGAGCGCGATGAGGAGGCGTTCGGCATCGATGCCGTCGACGCGGAGGTTGGTGGTGTTGATCATGCGAGGGGCCTCTGCGGCGTTGACCTGCGCGTGGGGGACGGCAGTTACGAGGCCTTGTTCCAGGCGGTCGCGAAGAGCCTGAAGGTGAGTAGGACCGTCTGAGGCGAGCCAGTTGCGGGCGAGATCAGCCGCGGCGCCGAGGCCTACGATGCCGGGGACGTTTTCTGTACCGGCGCGGCGCTGCCGCTCGTGCGGGCCACCGTGGAACAGGGGAGTGAGCTGGATGCCCTTGCGGACGAAGAGCACGCCTGTGCCCTGGGGCGCGTACATCTTGTGGCCCGAGAGGGTGAGGAGGTCCACGTTCTTTAATTCGCCAGTGAGATCGACGGGGAGCTTGCCGGCGGCTTGCACGGCGTCGGTGTGGAAGTGTGCACCGTGCGCTTTTGTGAGGCGGGCGAGTTTGCCGATGGGCTGGATCGTGCCCGTCTCATTGTTGGCCAGCATGACGCTGACGAGGCGCGTGTGCGGTTGAAGCGAGCGCGTGGAGGTCGTCGGGGGAGAGAAGGCCGTTGCGGTCGGGCTTAAGGTAGGTGACCTCCACGCCGCGCCGTTCCAGGGCTTCAGCCGCGTTGAGAACAGCGTGGTGTTCGGTGGTTGAGGTGATGAGGTGTACCGGCTCGCGGCGGTCCAGGTAGGGCTGGACGATGCCGTTGAGGGCGAGGTTGTCGCCTTCCGTGCCACCGGAGGTGAAGATGATTTCCTTCGCTGTGCAGTTCAGCAAAAGTGCAACGGAGGTTCGGGCGCGTTCGACGGCGGCGCGGGTGGTCTGGCCGCCCTGGTGTGCAGAGCTTGGGTTGCCGAAACGCTCGGTGAAGAAGGGCGTGATGGCGGCGAGGACCTCGGGCAGCACGGGTGTGGTCGCGTTGGCGTCGAGGTAGATGCGCATGGGTGTAAGGGTACGCTTTTGCCGTGAGCCGAAGGTGGGCAGTGCTAGGCTTGTCTGGGCTGCGTTGCAGATACTTTGTGAGGTGAATGTATGCGGATGAACGTGTGGCTGTTGGCAGGTGTTCTGACTTGTTGTTCCGGCGTCGGTGTGGGGCAGATGGGCATGCAGGACGAGAAGGTTGCGGTTGGCTCGGCGGTGGATCCGGCCCATGCGCAGCAGGTGCTGCTGGGGATGTTTGAGCATGAAGTGATGGACGTTGCGAAGGCCATGCCGGCGGACAAGTTCGACTTTGCGCCGGGGCCGTCCAACTTTGCTTCAGGGTCTACGGCCACCTTCAGCGGTGTGCGGACCTTTGGGCAGCAGTGCACGCACATCGCCCAGGCGAACTACTTCTTCTTCATGTCGTTTGGCGGGCCGAAGCCCACAGTGGACATGAAATCAATGGGGGCGTTGAAGACGAAGGACGAGATTGTCTCTGCCCTGCAGGCTTCGTTCGCGTATGCGCATCAGCAGATTGCGACAATGACCGCCGCCAACGCCTACCAGGGCATCGAGGGCGTGGATGGCATGCACACACGCGCGACCGTGGCGAGCTTTGCGGTGGCGCATGGTTTCGACCACTACGGGCAGATGGTGGAGTACTTGCGGATGAACGGGGTTCTGCCGCCAGGGTCGAAGTAGAGTGCCCAGTGTTCAGTTGCTAGTGCTCGGTCGCTAGTGCCTGGCTATTGACGCCTCGGCATGCTTGTTGTCTTTGGCATTAGTCTCCTGCGTGGATGACAAGAACGAAGGCTCCGTCTTTGCGACGGAGCCTTCGTTTTTATTTCCATTGAAAGTATTTTGCGCTGCGGTCAGAATACGGAGATCCTTTGCTGCGCTCGGGATGACGGCGGCAGTAGGGGGATCAGGTCGAATCGCTAGCGGCGCTGGTCGGTGGGGATGTAGGGCGCGGGATAGGCCGGGCCGGTGTAGTCGGCGCGCGGGCGGATGAGGCGGTTGTCATCGTGTTGCTCGAGGACATGAGCGCACCAACCGGCGATGCGGCTGATGGCGAAGATGGGGGTGAAAAGGTCGATGTCGATGCCGAGGGTGGTGTAGGTGCTGGCGGAGTAGAAATCGACGTTGGCATTGAGCTTTTTCTGGTCTTTGACGAAGAGCTCGATGGCGCGGGACATCTCGTACCACTTGGGGTTGGCGTCCTGACCGAGGTCATGGGACATCTGGCGGAGGTGTGTGGCGCGGGGGTCTTCGGTGGTGTAGACGCGGTGGCCGAAGCCGGAGATCTTTTCCTTGCGGGCGAGCATTCCCTTGACGTGCTCGACCGGGTCTTCGCCCGACTTCTCGACGGCGTAGAGGAGGTGCATGACGGCCTCGTTGGCGCCGCCGTGCAGCGGGCCTTTGAGCGCGCCGATGGCACCTGTAATGGCCGAGTGCATGTCGCTCAGCGTGGCGGCGATGACGCGCGCGGCGAAGGTGCTGGCGTTGAGCTCGTGGTCGGCGTGAAGGATCAGGGCTACATCCAGCGCCCTGGTGGCTGTGTCCGTGGGCTTTTCGCCGGTGAGCATCCAGAGAAAGTTGGCCGCGTGAGAGAGGGTTGGGTCGGCTTCAACGACCTGCTTGCCTTTGCGGATTCGGTCGAAGATGGCGACGATCATGGCGATCTGCGACGTCAGGTCGAAGCTCTTGCGCAGGTTGGCGTCGTGTGTGGTGGCCTTCGCGTCGGGGTCGTAGATGGAGAGTAACGAGACCGCGGTGCGAAGGACTTCCATCGGTGAGGCATTCATGGGAAGGGTGCGGAGGAACTCGACGACCGCGGGAGGCAGCTTGCGGGCCGCGGCTAGCTCCTGCCTGAAGGCAGAGAGCTCAGCTTGCGTGGGGAGCTTGCCGTTCCAGAGCAGGTAGGTTGTTTCTTCGAAGGAAGAGTGCTCGGCGAGTTCGTGGATGTCGATGCCGCGGTAGGAGAGGATGCCCTGGGCGCCATCGATGAAGCAGATGGAGGACTCATTGGCGATGACGTCCTGAAGACCTTTAGGGGCTGGGGCAGTAGCAGTGGCCATGGTGATCTTCTCCGTGCGGCGAAATAACGCCTGCAGCAGCCATTGATTATGGGGAATGAGGAAAAGGGTTGTCACGGCGGACTGGCCGAATATCGTCAGGTGTCCCCCGTTCAGGGAGTAAGGACGGCGTTGCGGGTGAAGCGCATGGGCGAGAACGGATCCAGAGAGACCGCCGGGTTTTGGCCCTCGATCAGATCAGCGATAAGAACGGCGGTCGCGGGCGCGAGCAGGATGCCATTCCGGAAGTGGCCCGAGGCGATGAAGTGTCTTGGGGAGGGATCTCCGGCGGGCTGCGGGACCGCGCCGATCAGCGGCAGGTCATCAGGCGTGGCAGGACGCAGGCCGGCCCAGGCTTCCACGATGGGCGTCTGTGCTGGATCAGCGAGTTCCGGGTGCTCGGGAACCAGCTCGAGGGCCTGGCGACGAAGCCCCGCGAGGTCGGCGGAACAGGTCGAGGTGTCATAGCCGGCGTCCTCGACAGTTGCGCCGATGAGGGCAGTGCCCGCCTGGGGACCGTGCGTGCGTGGAACAACGTAGACGCGATCGCTGCGGTATACCTCCTGGAGGGAAGAGTCCGGTGGGAGCTGGACGCGCAGCATTTGTCCTTTTCGGGGGGAGATCCCGTGCGCGGCCCAGGCGCCGGCTGCGTGAATGACGATTCCGGAAGGCTTTGGCGGGAGTTCGGGCAGGCCCGTGCCTGGCGTCTTGGCATTCTGAACGAGGCGGATGCCCAGACGCTGCACTGCAGTGATGAGAGCCATCGCCAGCTGCCGCGGATCAATGGAACGCTCTCGCAGGCGCGCGAGGCCACCGCCCGGAAGAGTCTGCAGGGTGTGCTCTGTTTGGAATGGGACGGGCAGGCCGGAGAGCTCTTCAAGAGAGTGCAGGAAGGCTGGGTAAAGTGCAGCGCTGAGCTGGGAAAGCGGGCCTAGTTGCGGGGGATTGTGGGGATCCTGCGCGGCAAGCATTCCGGCGGCAGCCCACGAGGCCTGGGCGGCTGCAGCGCCTCGCTCCAGCAAAGTGACTTTGAAGCCTCGGGCGTGCAGTTCCACCGCCAGGCTGAGGCCGATAACGCCGGCACCAAGGATTGTGACATCCGGACGAGACAACAATGCGAGGGCCCCTCAGCATCGTAATCTAGTTTGTGTGGGCTGGTTTTGGGCGCGCCCGGCGGGACACCAAACGTGCCGGTGAGTCGTCCATCTATCGATACCTTGTTCACCGCAGTGGAGCACGAGGCGGATGAGCGGACTTGAACAAAGGAGAGAGCATGGATCAACGGAACGATGGAGTGGTGGTCGAGCACCGCGCGCCGAATTGGCTTGTAGGTATGACGGTGTTGGCGCTGCTGGCAGCGCTGGGTGCGCTGGGCTGGGCCCTTGGATTGCAGAATCACCTCGCGCTGACGGAGGGCAAGCTGACCGCTGCGACCGCGGACAATGCAAAGCTCGCCGACAAGATCGAAGACACCAACGAGCGGCTGCGTGCGCAGGGCGAGGCCCTGGGGCAAACGGTTGGCCTGACACAGAAGCAGCTTGAGGCGCGCAGTGCGCAGCTTGCCGCAGCCGAGAAGAATGTTGCCGTGACCACGCGCAACCTGCAGAAGCAAACAGCAGCCAATCAGAAGCAGGTCCAGGAGCAGCTTGGCGCGGTACAGACGGATGTTGCCGGCGTGAGAACAGACGTCGGCGGCGTAAAGAACGACGTGGCGACGACACAGGCGGACCTGGCCAGCACCAAGAGCCAGTTGACCCGCGTGGTGGGCGACCAGGGCGTAATGAGTGGCTTGATCGCTACCAATCACGACGAACTGGAGCAGCTGCGGCGTCGTGGCGAGCGGAACTACTACGAATTCACGCTGCAGAAGGGTGGTCAGGGGCAGGTTGTAGGCACTGTGAAGCTGGCCCTGCGAAAGACAGACGTGAAGCGTTCGAAGTACACGATGTACGTGAGTGCGGATGACAAGAACATTGAGAAGAAGGACAAGAACCTCGACGAACCGGTGCAGTTCTACTCGGGTAAGTCTCCGGCGCTGTACGAGATTGTGGTGAATAACATCAGCAAGAACCAGGTTCAGGGATACCTGAGCACACCGAAGAATGCGCCAGCCCCGGTGGCGTTGCCTTAGCTGCAGGATCTGTCCGTGTGTGCAAAGCGGCCCTTTCGGGGGCCGCTTTTACGTGCTTGCGAAACGTCGCAAGCCGTTATGGGAGACTCGTGGTCTGGGGTTCCTGGTTACGCAGTTCGATGGTGAGCGTTGCACCCTTTTTCGCGTGCCATGCATCTGCCGTTTGTCCTGGGAAGGGCAAAACGATCGTGCCCGTGCGGGTCTGACCGGGGCCTATCTCGGCGCCATCGAAGATGGGATTGGTGGCATGCTGAGTGATGTCCGGGAAGATGACTTCCAGCCGCTTCAGGTCGGTGCTGGACAACAGATTGGACTCGAACTGAGTGCCATCGGCCATGGTGACGCGAGCGGTTGCGCCGGTGATAAAGATGGGCAAGCGGAGCTTGTCAGACATCGTGACGTTGGCGATGACGTAGAGATTGTCTTCCGTCGTTGTCGTCGGCGTACCTAGGACGTGCATTCCATTGGGTGAGGGGGCGTCCAGGCTGTTAAAGGTCGTGTGTGGCGCGTAGGTGTCGGAGGCGACGACCTTGAGCTCGGCTACCTTGTGCGGATTGAAGTAGAAGATACCCGCCGCGATCGCCGTGAGAGTGAGCAGGGAGATCATCACGGCGGGCGCGCTGCTGGTCTGACGGGCGGGAGCGAGCTGGAGCGGGGCCATGTTGCGCTAAGAATAGCGTGAGTATGACGTGTTTGGCAGGTAACTTTGGTTTGCCGAAGTCAGGGACGCGGGCGCAGCTCGGTCAGGAAGCTCTCCAGGGGAAGGCTGTTCAGCAGGTCGGGTGCGGTGAGCCAGGCGCGGCGGAGTTGCACGATGCCGTGGTCGATCAGGTCGAGCTCGTCGGTGGAGTGCGCGTCCGTGTTGACGGTGATCTTGCAGCCGAGTTCCTTGGCGCGCTTGAGGTGGAGATCGGAGAGGTCGGCGCGGGCCGGGGCGGCGTTGTGCTCCACTGCGATGCCGAGCTTGGCAGCAACGGGGAGGACTTGTTCGAGGTCGATCTTGTAGGGATCGCGCTTGAGGACCTTGCGGCCGGTAGGGTGGCCGAGGATGTGAACGTAGGGGTTCTCGCAGGCGCGGAGGACGCGGGCGGTGACCTCTTCGGAGGTCTGGTTGAAGCCGGAGTGGACGCTGGCGATGACGATGTCGAGCTGCGCGAGGGTTTCGTTGTCGAGGTCCATCTGGCCGTCGAGGAGGATGTCGCACTCGATGCCGGCGAGGATGCGGAAGGGTGTTGTGGGTTCCGGGTTGACGGGTTCGTTGGCCTCTTCGCGTTGGTGGAAGCGAGCCCATTGCGGACCTCGGCCGGCGGCGAATTCTTCAGCCAGTTCGGCCGAGACCTGCCGGATGCGGGCGGCGTGGGCGAGGGCGCGGGTGTCGTCCATGCCATTGGTCATGGTGAGCAGCTTGCTGTGGTCGGTGATGGCGATGTACTCGAGGCCACGGGCGATCGCGGCTTCCGCCATCTCGCGGATGGAGTTCGAGCCGTCCGACTCGAAGGTGTGCATGTGCACGTCGCCGCGGAGGTCGCCCCGCACGATGAGGTGGGGGATGGTGTGGTTGGCGGCGGCTTCCAACTCGCCGCAGTTTTCGCGGAGTTCGGGCGGGATGTAATCAAGGTCGAGCGCGTTATAGATTTCCTGCTCGGTTGCGGCCGCGATGACGTGGTTGTCTTCCAGGCGGAGCAGAGCGTACTCGCTTAGCGTGTAGCCGCGCTGAATGGCGCGTTGCCGCAGGGTGACGTTGTGGTGCTTGGAGCCCGTGAAGTACTGGAGCGCGGCGCCGTAGCTGGCGCGGGGTAATAGGCGGACGTCGACCTGGAGGTTGTTGCGAAGAGTGAAGCTGACCTTGTTCTGACCCTTGGCGAGGAGCTTGTCGATGAGTGGGAGCGCGGCAACGTGCTCGACTGCCGCGGCGACTACGTCCGGCTCGCAGGCGGGGCCGGTGACGAGGAGGTCGAGGTCGCCGACGGACTCTCGTGCCGCGGCGCAGTGAGCCGGCAGGGGTGATGGTGTCGATGCCGGGGAACTCGCGGATGAGTTCGGCTGATGCGCTCGGCGTGGCCTCGGGCGACGTCGATGCGGAAGCGCGAGGTGTTTTTGCGGTAGTCCTCGATACCCTTGAGGAGCTTCTCGGTGAACTTCTGGCCCATGCGGGGCAGGGTAAGCAGGTCGCCGCGTTTGGCGGCCTCTTCGAGGGCGTCGATGTCGGCGACGCCCGAGCGCGGAGTAGAGCAGGGCGACGGTCTTGGGACCCATGCCCGGGAGGCGGAGCAGGGTGAGCATGGTGGGCTTGTAGCGGGTGAGGAGCTCGTCGCGGAGGGGCATGGTGCCGGTCGTGACGAGGTCGCGGATGTTGGCGGCCATGCCTTTGCCGATGCCGCCGATGGAGAGCAGGGCTTTGGGGTCGGCGTCGGGGCGGGTGAGGGTTTCCAGCTGGGTGGTTTGCTGCTCGACGGCCTCGGCGGCGCGGCGGTAGGAGCGGACGCGGAAGGGATCGGCATCGTCGATTTCGAGCAGGGCCGCCGTTTCGTCGAGCAGGCGGGCGAGGGTGATGTTGTCCATTGCTTCGCTTCCAGGCGCTTCTTAGGTGGGACGCTTTCGTTGGGTGTGATCAGCCCTGCGTTCGCAGCGAAGCGTAGAGCATGACGCCGATCAGGGTTTTGCCGTCTTCGATCTTGCCTGCGTGGATGAGTCGCATGACTTCGGAGAGCGGGGTCATGTGGATTTCGATCTTTTCGTCTTCTTCGGGAGTCGCTTCGCCCAGGGTGAGGTCTTCGGCGAAGAGGATGTTCATGGCTTCCGCGACGAAACCGGGGGAGGCGAAGTAGGTGACGTGTTTGGACCACTTTTTGGCGCGGTAGCCGGTCTCTTCGATGAGCTCGCGTTTGGCGGCGGGAATGAGTTTTTCGCCGGGCTCGATGCGGCCGGCTGGAAGCTCGAGGAGGAACTTGTCGGCGGCGTGGCGGTATTGGCGGATGAGGAGGATGCCGGGGTCGGCGGGGTCAGTGCGCGTATCCACGGCAAGGACGACCACGGAGCCGTTGTGGCGCACGATGTCGCGGGTGGCGGTGACGTTGCCGGGTTCGCGGACAGTGTCGTGCGTGACCCAGAAGACTTTGCCGCGGTAGACCTCCTTGGAGTCGAGGACTTCCGCTTTTCCGGTCAGCTTTTTGGGTGACGTCTTGATTGGTTTAGAGTTAGGCGGCGCCTGTTCTTCGTCGGGTGTTGAGGCGGCGGTCTTTTTAGCGTTGGGCTGGGTGCGTTTGGATGCGGTCGCCATGCACTTTCACAGTACACGAGGGATCTTTCGAGGGTTTTGCGACGGCGGGGGTGTGGGCGCATCCAACCACCGTTAGATCATCTTTACTGTGACCGGCGGAGGCACATGCAGGCTGAGTGTTATCCCATGTCGACGCTGCCGGGCACGTCCGCGCTGTTCCGCGACTATGCGGAGGCGACGGATCGGGCAGCGGTGGACCGGCTACGCCGGTGGTATCCCAGCGATCCGTTCCGGATGGATTGGGCTCGGAATGCGCCTTGTTTTTCGGCAGAGCACCGGGAGGGTCTGGCGGACGCGCTGAAGGCGCAGGCTGGGGTGTTTGCGGCGGGACCGGCGGCCATCGAGAACATCGAGCGGCTGCGCAATGGGGCTGCGGCCGTCGTGACAGGGCAGCAAGTGGGACTGTTTGGGGGACCGCTGCTGACGCTTTTGAAGGCGGCTACGGCGGTGCGCAAGGCGCAGGATGCCTCACGGTTGAGTGGCCGGGAGCATGTGCCGGTCTTCTGGTTGGCGAGTGAGGATCATGATTTGCCGGAGGTGGACCAGGTTCATCTATTGGGCAAGGAGCGGATAGAAACCACGAATCTCGGATTAGGGGAGCCGGGGCATGCATCGCCTGTTGGCAGTTTGCGCGTGGGCGGGAAGGTTGAGCCGGCGCTGGCCTGGGCGGAGGAGCTGTTGCAGTTTGCGCCCGTGTGCGATTGGCTGCGGGAAGCGTATACGGACCACGACGGCTACACGGCTACGCTGGCGAGCGGAATGGGACGGCTGTTGTCGCGGGTGTTTGCGGAGCAGGGACTGGTGGTCATGGATGCGGCGGAGCGGCCGTTCCATGCGCTGGGTGCGGGGGTGTTTCGGGCGGCCATCGAGCGTGCGGATGAGCTCGAGGCGGCGCTGATCGAGCGATCGGGGGAGTTGGAACGGGCTGGCTACCATGCGCAGGTGAAGGTTGCGGCGGGGATGAGTTTGTTGTTTCTGGTCTCCGCTGGGCCGGATGGCGTTCCGGAACGGAAGGCATTGCGGCGGACCGTGGACGGAGCGTGGAAGGCCGGGGCAAGGACGTACTCGAATGCGGAATTGTTGGCCCTTCTCGAAGCTGAGCCCGAGAGATTGAGCCCGAACGCGCTGTTACGGCCTGTGATGCAAGATGCGATCTTGCCCACCGCCGCGTACGTCGGGGGACCGGCGGAGATTGCGTACTTTGCGCAGTCTGCAGTGGTGTACCAGCTTGTGCTCGGACGGGTGACGGCGGTGCTGCCACGCTTATCCGCGACGCTGGTGGAGCCTTCCCTGGCGGAGATCATGGCGCGGCATGAGGTGCAGCTATTGCAGGTGCTGGCAACAAAGACTGCTGAGGAGATGACGCTGCGACTGGGGGCTCGCGCGATGCCGGTTGAGGGCAAGCGCAGACTAGCCGCAGCGGGAAATGCACTGGATGCAGAGTTGAGCGCGCTGTTGGCGTATACCGAGTCGCTGAGTCCGGATCTGGGGCGGGCGGCTGGGGTGAGCGCGAGCAAGATGCGGTACCAGATGAACCGGCTGCGGCGAATGGCGGCGCGGTTTGAGGCCGAGCGGACGGGAGCTCTGCGGAAGCAGGCTACGGCGTTGATGCTGAACCTCTTCCCGGAGGAGCATCTGCAGGAGCGGTTGCTCGCTGGGGTGCTCTTCCTGGCCAAGTTCGGGGAAGCCCTGGCCGGTGTGCTCGTGGAGCATGCGGGGCAGGAGTGTCCGGGGCATCGGGTGCTGTTTTTTGAGTAAGTGGCTCTCCTCAAACTTCTAGGATGGTTCGACTTCTTGCTGACTGCTCACGGCTCTGCTCGCTTTAGAATGGCCGTCGAGGAGTTTAGCGATGGGGATGAGCGATCAGCCATTTGAGGTGAGCTGCCCGGACTGCGGGGGCGTGTTGAAAGTTGACCCGGTGACGCGATCGGTCATTGCGCATACTTCAGCTCCGCGAAAGAAGACGTTTGAGGATCTTGGGGCGGCGGCGCGGGCGGTGAAAGAGCAGGAGGCGCGGCGGGACTCGATCTTTGCTCAGTCTGTGCAAGCGGAAAAGCATCGCGACGATGTGCTGGGCAAGAAGTTCGCCGAAGCGGTCAAGAAGGCGAAGGAGTCGCCCCTGACAGACAGGCCGTTGCGGGATTTTGATCTGGACTAGGCAGGCCGCCTGAGACGGGCTGACTCGCTGCAGATGACATCTCGGGTTCCGAGGTGAGACGATCTGCCACTTTTACGTGATCGGCTGATAAGCTTGCGACCACAACAATGAGTACTGGGCCGGTTTTGTGACTGGGTAGACGCGTTGTGGTCCGACGGCGGCATGCTTGCGCATGCCTGAATGCGTCGGCGTGAGGAGATGGCTTTGGCAGGTGCGATTTTGTTTTCCAAGGTCGAGGAGGCGACAAGCCGCTTTCCGGACTTCGTTTCGGAGCTGCAGGGCTTTTTCTTGCAGTATGGCTTGCCCGTCGGGGCTGCTGAAGCCGTGGCCGACCTGGCGGAGCGTGCCTCGACCGAGGGCGCCTTTCGAGATGATCTGGTCTCGATGATCTGCGTCTTGTGTGCGGAAGAAGAGGGAATCAGCTACCTGGAGCTGCTTGGACTGTTGGTGGTGGCTGCGGTGGGACCGGAGACTGCCCAGGATCTGGCCCTGGATGCCGGCGCGGAGGAGCCGGTGCGCCGGCTCTTCAACTTCGTGGTGGAAGCACGACGCCCCCGGCCGGAGGAGGAGCTGGCTACCAGGGCCCGGGCAGGCAATGATCCGGACCATTTCGTGGTGCCGGAGAGCTTTCCCGCCGAGGAGATGATGGACGTGGCGGAGCCGATGCCCATGCCGGCCATTGCGTCGGTAGTGCCCGGGCGGAATGTGGATCAGGCGTCGAGGGGCTCTGTGCTGGCCCGCGCCCTGGCGATCGCTGCCGATGAGGACGGGTTTGGGGGAAGGTTTACGCCTGAGCCGGTGCCGGTCGTTCCGAGTGCGCCTGAGCCTGTTGTTTTGAGTGCGCCTGTGCCTGTGGTTCCGCGCGCGCCCGAGCCGTCGCCCGTAATCAGGAGCGCGCCGTTGCCGGAGCCGCCGCTCCCAAGGTTTGCTGAGGCAGCGGTTGAGACAGCTTCCAGGGTGCGTGTGCCGGTGTGGGCGGTGGGGCTGGGCGGTGTGCTGCTGGGTCTGCTAATCAGCTTCCTATGGCAGAGGCATTGGGCGCAGGTTCCAGCCGTCGGAAGTGCGGTGACAGCACCCGCCGCCGAACCAGCGGGAGCCGCCCTGGAGCGGGCCGCGAAGCGGCGGGAACGTGTTGCCCGGTCTGCACAGGAGGAGGTCAACGCGGCCGTTGCCGGAGCGGCGTCTGCCGGGCCCGAGCGTGATCCTGAGCCGGCAGAGGAGGCTCCGACTTCCCGAGCCGGAAGTGCGGAGGCAAAACGGAGCGCATCGTCCGGGAGGCCCGCGAGTTCGCGTGCGTCTGACGCGCCGTCCGACCGGGGCCGAGTCAGTCGTTCGAGTGAGCCTGGTCCCTCAGCCAAGGCTGTGCGTCCGTTGACTGGGGCGATGGTGCCGAGTGTGCGAGCGGTGGATCTGAATGCTTCGGCTGAAGGAAACACTCAGAGTCCTCATGGCGCCCGGACCAGGATGCCGAACGTGGTGACCGGGTCGTCGGGGATCATGGCGGCGAATGTGATCTCAGCGCCTGCGCCGGCGTACCCCGCGCAGGCGAGTGCGGCCAGGGTGGAGGGCGAGGTCGTCATCGAGGCAGTGGTTGGCCGCGACGGCGCGGTGAAGGAGACCCGCGTGGTGAGTGGACCGGAGATGTTGCGGCAGGCGGCTCTGTATGCGGTACAGCACTGGCACTACCGGCCTTATGAGGTGGATGGAACGCCGGCGGAGATCTCGACGACGGCTCGACTGCAGTTCAGGCTGAACGGGGAGTAGCGGCTGCGGTCGGGGTGGGCGAACACGGCAGGCTCTCTTTCACTAAACTAGAGAGGTATGCCACCGATTCTGAATGCGCAGGGCGTGTCGAAACGCTTTGGCGCTGTGCCGCTGTTTCAAGATATTTCGTTCCCTGTGAACGATGGGGACCGTATTGGGCTGATTGGGCCGAATGGGGCTGGCAAGTCCACGCTGCTGGCTGTGCTGGCGGGGGAGATGGAGCCTGACTCGGGCGAGCTTTCCGTGCGCAAGCGGGCGCGGATTGGGTATGTGCGGCAGATCTCGGAGTTTGCGCCGAAGATCACCGTGCGTGGCGTGATTGAGGCCGCGTTGCAGGCTGCGGATGTGCCTGCGGAGGATCGTGAGCAGCGGCTGCGGGAGACGCTGGGGCGGGCCGGCTTTGTGGACGCCTCGGCTGAGGGCGTGCACATGGATGATGAGGCGGCGAGCCTTTCCGGCGGGTGGCGCAAGCGGTTGTCGATCGCTGAAGCGATGGTGCTGCAGCCGGATGTGTTGATGCTGGACGAGCCTACGAATCACCTGGACCTTGAGGGAATTGAGTGGCTCGAGGGCGTGCTGCGGACGTCGTCCTTTGCTGTGGTAGTGGTTACGCATGACCGGTACTTTCTCGAAGCTGTGGCGAACGAGGTTGTGGAGCTAAGCCGCGTGTACGCGGAGGGCTTGCTGCGTGTGAATGGCAGCTATTCACGGTTCCTGGAGGAGCGCGAAGGCTACATGGAGTCGCAGCAGAAGATGCAGGAAGGTCTGCGCAATCGGGTAAAGACGGAGATCGAATGGCTGCGGCGTGGGCCGAAGGCTCGGGCGACCAAGGCGAAGGCGCGGATTGATAATGCGCATGGCTTGATTGCGAAGCTGGCCGATGTGGATAGCCGTATGCGGACGGCGAATGCGGGGATCGCGTTTGACGCGACGGACCGGCAGACGAAGCGGTTGATTGAGATGGAGGAAGTGGCGATCACGCTAGGTGGGCGCGAGATCGTGCATGATGTGAGCTTTGCGCTTGTGAACGGGGCTCGGCTGGGTTTGTGTGGGCCGAACGGTTCGGGCAAGACGACGCTGTTGCGCGCGATGACGGGGGAGATCCCGGTGAGCAAGGGCGTGGTGAAACGCGCTGCGAGTCTGCGGGTTGTGTACCTGAGCCAGATGCGGGAGCTGGATGAGAAGTTGACCTTGCGGCGGGCGCTGGCTCCGGATTCGGATGCCGTGGTGTACCAGGGGCGCGTGACGCATGTGGCGAGTTATGCGGCGAAGTTTTTGTTTACCAGCGAGCAGCTAAATCAGCCTGTGGAGCGGCTGAGCGGCGGTGAGCGGGCGCGGGTGCTGGTGGCGCGGCTGATGCTGCAGCCGGCGGATGTGCTGATGCTAGACGAGCCTACAAATGATCTGGATATTCCGACGCTGGAGACGCTGGAAGAGGCGTTGCTGGAGTTCCCGGGAGCGTTGGTGCTGGTGACGCATGACCGGTATCTGTTGGACCGTGTGAGCAACGTGGTGTTGGGGCTGGACGGTAATGGGAATGCGGAGTTGTTTGCAGACTATCTGCAGTGGGAGGCGTGGCGTGCGGAGGGTGGAGGGAGCGGGTCGCGGGCTCCGGTGAATGGGTCAGGTTCACGGGCGAGCGAGGCGATTGCAGCGCCTGCCGCGAGTGGCTCGGGGAAGAAGAAGCTGAGCTATATGGAGCAGCGGGAGTGGGACGGGATTGAGGCGAAGGTCGAGGCTGCGGATGCGCGGCTGGATGCGGCTCGGGCAACGTTGGAGGATCCCGCGGTGAGCGTGGATTCCGTGAGGTTGACGGCTGCACTGGCAGAGTTGGAGGTTGCGCAGGCGGAGCATGATGCGATCTATGAACGGTGGGCGGAGTTGGGTGAGAAGGTTGGAGCGTAGGCGAGCTTAGTCCTTACGCGCTACCTCGCCGTTCTTCATGACGAAGGTGGGGTGGGTCAGGACGGAGATGTTTTCGAGCGGGTTCCCGGGAACGGCGATGATGTCGGCGTAGAAGTTGGGTTTGAGTTGGCCGATTTCGTTGGCCCAGTCGAGGAGTTTGGCGCCGTTGAGGAGGCCGGCCTTGAGGGTGTCGGCGGGGCTCATGCCGTACTGAACCATGAGTTCGTACTCGCGGGCCTGGGTGCCGTGGGGGAAGGGGCCCACGTCGGAGCCAACGGCGAAGGGGACGCCTGCGGCCATCTGCTTCTTGAATTGGGCGGCGTGGAAGGCGAGTTCGCCGTTGATGGTCTGGGAGCGGTCGGCCGAATCAGCGTGTTGGCCGAAGTACTCGCTGATGGCGAAGGTGGGGACGGCGTAGATCCCCTTGTCGCGCATCACGCGCATGGTCTTCGGGGAGAGGTCGTAGCCGTGGTCGATGCTGGCTACGCCTGCGGCTACGGCGTAGCTCGCGCCGGGTTCGCCGGTGCAGTGGACGCCCTACGCGGGAGCCGGTGCGTGCAGCTTCGGCGACGGCGGCGGTGAGTTGAGCTTCGGTGTATTGGAAGGGTGTTGTGGAAGTTGCCGTCGACGAGGCGGTCGCGGCCGGTTTCGTAGATCTTGGTGAAGTCTGCGCCTTGTTTGTGCTGCTCGCGCATTACGCCGATGATCTCGTCGGCGGTGTCCGCGCGGTCTGCATTAGAGAGCAGGTGCTCTTCGGGGTTGAGGGCTGAGAGGTCTTCGTGGCCGCCGTTGATGTCGATGGCATTGCAACTCACCCGCATGCGCGGGCCGGGGATGAGGCCGTGGTTGATCGCGTCGCGGACGGCTACGTCGGCGCAGCCTGCGCCTTCGGTGCCCATGTCGCGCTCGGCGGTGAAGCCTGCCATCAGGTCGGCTTTGGCGGCTCCGGCGGCGATGAGGGTGCGCTGCGGGACCGTCTCCTCGACGGTCTGGAAGGCCTCGTTGCCGGGGTGCAGGAAGAGGTGGACGTGAGCGTCGATGAGGCCTGGCATGAGGGTGGTATCGCCGAGGTCGATGACCGTCGCGCCGGCGGGGTGGGTGACGTGCGGGCCGGATTCGCGAATGCGCTCGCCTTCGATGAGGACTTCACCGGGGGTGATGAGTTTGGCGTCGCCTACGTCGAGGAGGTGGGCGGCGTGCAGGATAATGGGTGGTTTCGGAGCTGTGGCCTGCTGAGCGGGGGCGGGGACGGTGAGGGCCAGGGCGGCGGCCAGGGGCAGCTTCATCTTGTAGAGCAGCATACCTTGGGTGACTCCCTTTCAGGCGTCGCCGACTTCGGCGTAGGGCGGGCCAATGGTGCAATGGACGAGGTTCACGGAGTCGATGGGCAGCTTGCACCGCCGGGTGTGTTCGCGGACAGTGGCTTCATTAGGGGCGAGGTAGATGCAGTAGAGCTTGTTGCCCGTGACGAAGGTTTCGACCCATTGCAGACGGTTTTCCATGGCGTCCACGACCTCGCAGGAGACCTGGGACAGGGCAGCCAGTTGGTCTGGGGTGAGAGTTCCGACTCCGGGCATGCTTCTTTCGACGACGAATTTCGGCATACGGTCCCCCTTGTGCGTCCGGCCCGGGCCCAACCGGAGAAGGCGCCCAGTGTAAGGCAGGAACGTGGTTGCGTGCGCGAGAGATCCCCAGGCGTTTGGGAGGGATCTTTCGCTGGCCGAAGATGAGGCGGTGGCGGACCGTCCATTTCCCTCTAACGAGTGATGAGATCGTTGGAGCGAATGTTGTATGCGGCGAGGCGGTAGACGCTGTCGGCGCCTTTCTTCCAGGTGAACATTTCCTCTGCCTGGGCCTGCTTGGAGAACTCGGTTTTCGACACCGAGACGAGGTAGGTTCCGGAGGTTGTGGCGTTGAGCCGCCAGCTGATCTGCTGACTGCTCACCGGGGTGCCGAGTTTCCTGAGGACGGCGTTGAAGAGAGCGTTGGCCTGCGCTTCGGTGGTGGCCTTCCGGAACTCCGGCTCTGCTTGCGGATAGATGTCCTTGAGACCGCCTTGTGAGAGAACGATGTGGAATCGCTGATCGAGCCGCTCCCCGTCGTTGCGTGCCTGCGTGAGGTCGGTGCAGCCGGAGGTAAGGGTCAGGGCGAGTGCGACCCCTGGAGCGGAGATCCGGCGCAAGCTCGACGGCAGCGGCATGCCCTCCCTTATATGAGGGCCAGGAGGGCGTCGTCCAGATCACTTCCGTAACTTTGTTTGAGTGCTCAGTCCAGGAAAGGGCCTATTTGGGGGACCACTGTTCGTCGGCGGACGGGCCGTACAGGCTGGGCACCGGGATGTCGTTGAGGCGGAGGTAGACCCCGAGCTGGGCTGTGTGGTGGATGAGGTGGTTGAAGAACATGGTGCGGTAGGTGAGCGTGCGGGAGGTTTTGGAGATGATCTGTGGGCCAAAGCTGAAGGGCCATTCGGCGGCTAGGTGTTCATCCGAAGCCGAGGCGAGTGCGGAGCGGAGTTTAGCGGCATTTTCGTCCAGGTGGTGCAGCAGATCGTCGGTTGAGGTGAAGACGAGCGGGACGTGGGGGCGCTTGGGGGCGGCGAGGTCCATGCCTTCGTCTTCCAGGATGTAGAGGCCGAAGAGGGGCATGGTGGCGCAATGCATGGCGAGTTTGCCCACCGGCATGGACTTGGGGTGTGGGACCCAGTCTGGCTTGTCTGCAGGGACGCGTTCGAGGGTGCGTCGTGTGTTGCTGATCTCGGTGTCGAAGTCGAGGAGGAGGGTTTCGGCGATGGTCATGTGTGGCTCCGGGAAAGTTTGTGGGGGCGAGGGTAAGGAAAACAGGTTCCCTGCGGGAATGACAGCAAGAAAAGCAAAAGCAGGTTCCCCGCGGGAACGAAAGTAAGGAAAGCAAGAACAGCAGCGTGGTTTCTAGGTGCGGAATGGGGGTGGTTCGTCGGCGGAGGGGCCGTAGACGGGTGGGACGGGGAGGTTGTTGAGGCGGAGGTACATGCCGAGTTGGGCGCGGTGGTGGGCGAGGTGGCCGAAGCCCATGTGGAGGATGGTGACGCCGCGGGGTTCGTTAGAGAAGACGTTGCCCTTCCAGCTGAACTCCCAGGGATGGGCGAGGTCCTCGTCGGTGGCTGCGCGGAGGGCTTGCTGGACCTTGGTGACGGCGCTGTCGAAGGTCTGGAGGAGGTTGACGGGGCTTGTGAAGACGAGGTTCGGGGGCGGCATGGTGGCGGCGTCGCAGCTGGGCGTGGTGAGGATGAGGGTCATGAGGTCGGGCAGGGTGGCGACGTGCATGGCGAGGCGGCCGAGGGGCATAGATTTGGGGTGGGGCTGCCAGTTGGGGAGGTCGGCGGGGACGCGTTCGAGGGTGCGGCGCGTCATGGGCAGTTCGATGTCAAAAGCTCGGAGGAGGAGATCGGATTGGGTCATGGTTGGCTTTCCTGGTGGTCGCGGTGACAGTCTACGACCATGAAATGGGTCCAGTGTTCCGCGTCGTCCGATTGGTCACCGCGCCAGGTGAAGTGGTCGTGGGAGAGGCTGGTGTAGGTTGCGCGCGTGTAGGCGTGGGCAGCTGCAGGTTCCTGGAAGGCGTAGCTGATTGAAGCGCCGTTGATCTGAACGCCGCCGAGTTCTTTTGAGGCCAGGTCGGTCCAGGAGCCGTCCAGGGCGTTGAGCCAGCGGATGTTCCAGGTGTTCCTTGCGGTGTTGTAGGAGCGCATGTTGGTGCCGAGGACGATCAGATCGCCGTTGGCGGGGTTGGTCATGCGGTATTCGTCAGCGATTGCGTAGCCGTCCAGGATGTAGTGGCCATGCCAGGTTGCAGGGTAGGTTTGGGTGTTGCCGTCAGGACGTTTGATCTTGGCTTGGCAGCGCCAATGGCCGAGGAGGAAGGCAAAGTGGGCGAGCTCGGCGGGTGCGTTTGGATTGGGCTTGTCTGAGGCTTGCTGAAGTGGCTGCATGATCAATCTCTCCGCGACTGCAATCGGAGCAAGGAGTATCTGGAGACCGCCGGCTACCTGGGTCGGCCGAAAAACAACACGTAGCCGTCTGGGTCGGTGATCTCGAACCCGCGCAATCCATCGTGTGTGTCCTTAAGCGGGACGCTGAACACTGCATGACGGCCGACGAAGTCGGCGGCGAGGGCATCAGGGTCGTTCGCGAGGACGAACGCGTCCCACCTCATGTCGGGATCGCGCTTCGGGTTTGGGAGAGGTTTAGCCTCTCCGGCCTTTGTAAAAAGCATCGCTCCGTCGCGGCCAAGGATGGCAAAGAATGGGTCCGGCTTAGGCTCCTCGTGCCACGTCTCGAAACCGAGTTTGTCACGATAGAAGGCGACTGTTTGCGTGACGTTGCTCACGATGAAGAAGGGGCACATCCTCTGCAGCATCTGTTCGGCCATGCGTGCTTCTCCTTGCGACCGAACGGTAACACGGGCGTGAGGTGTGAAGTAGCGAAACTCAGATGCCGGTGATGTTGAAGCCGCAGTCGACGAAGGTGATCTCGCCGGTGATGCCCGAGGCGAGCTTACTGGAGAGGAAGACGGCGGTGTTGGCGACTTCTTGTTGGTCGACGTTGCGGTGGAGGGGGGCGCGTTGGGTGACGGCGTCGAGGATGGTCGAGAAGTCGCCGATGCCGCGGGCTGCGAGGGTCTTGATGGGACCGGCGCTGACCGCGTTGACGCGGATGTTTTTGGGGCCGAGCGAGGCGGCGAGGTAGCGGACTGTGGCTTCGAGGGCGGCCTTGGCTACGCCCATGACGTTGTAGTTGGGGAAGACTTTTTCTGCGCCGTAGTAGGTGAGGGTGAGGATGGATCCGCCTTCAGTCATGAGCGGGGCGGCGGCGCGGGCGACCGCGATGAGCGAGTAGACGCTGATGTCGTGGGCGATGCGGAAGTCTTCGCGTTTGGTTTCGAGGAAGTTGTTCTTGATGGCGTCCGCGGGGGCGAAGGCGACGGAGTGGACGATCGCGTGGACGGTGGGGAAGGCTTCGCGGATCTGCGTGAAGGCGGCTTCAATCTGGGCGTCGTCGGAGACGTCGCATTGGACGAGTTTGCCGCGGTCGGATTGGCCGAGGTCGGCGAGGAGCTGTTCGGATTCGCGTTTGAGGCGTTCGGATTGGTAGCTGAGGACGAGGGTGGCGCCCGCTTTGGCGAAAGTCTCGGCGATCGAGTAGGCGATGCTGCGCTTGTTGGCGACGCCGAAGATGATGGCTACCTGGCCCTGCATGTCGATCATGGTGGTCTTTTGCTCCTGTTTCCGGTCGGTGGACAGGATAGCAGGATGCACTTTGGCTTTGTGTTGGAGGAGTGTCGCTGGGCGCGGTTTAAGGATCGAGGGGCGGCGTCACTTGGGGGGGCCAGGGGCGGCGAAAGCAGAGTTGAGCACCACGTTGTGAAATGCGTCGATGCGCCACTTGCCGTCCTCCTTGGAGAGGACCAGTTGGAGGCGGGTGTGCACTGCGCCGTCGCTGCCCAGGGGTGTCCCTGGAGGAACAGAGACGAAATTGGAGAGGATGGAGTCCACATCTGCCACAACGACATCCGGACGAATGAACTGCGCTCTGCCAAGCTTCATTTCGTTGTGACTGCCTTTGTAGATAGTGGAGAAGATCCGTTCGTGCTGCATCTGGAACGGTTGGACACCGTAGGTCTGCATGCCAACGATGTTTGTGAAGCTGCCATCGCGCGAGAAATGGGCAGCGAAGGCTTTGGCGTCGCCGCGGTTCCAGGCATCCTGTTCGTCCTGAACGATGGCCTGGATGGCGGCCTTGTCTTGCTCAGATTGTGCATGGGCGGGGCGTGCCAGGAGCAGCACGAGTGGGAACGCGAGAGATTGGAGCAGTCTGCGCATAGGGTTGTTGCCCTCTTTTAGCCTGATGGGGCGGATATTAGCAGCCGAGCGCGGGCGGTGCGACAGAAATGGCGATGACCGGTGCAGGCGAAAGGCCGCACGACGGCTCTGGGGCTCTGGATCATGGCCGGGCGGCTTGCGAGTTGTGGCGTGCGGTGCCGGGGGAAAAGGCGGGGAAGCTGTTGTAGTCGGCGTTGATGGTGGTGGCGAGTTGTCCGAGCGTCGCAGGATCGCGGAGGAAGAGACCGAGTTCGCGGTTTCTGGTCATGGAGGTCGTGGAGAAGTTGATCGAGCCGAGATAGCCGTTGGCGGTGGCGGTGCCGAGGTCGGCGACGAGGACTTTGGCGTGGATGTAGAGCGTGGTGGCGTTGTTGGCGCCGAGGTGGACGCCGCAGCCGGCTTGTTCCAGCGTGGTGTAGTTGGCGTGGTAATTGACGCTGGTGTCGGTCATGGCGAGCGAGAGCTTGACGCCTCGCTTACAGGCGGCAGCCATGGCGCTGACGATGTTTGGGGCGCCCAGTTCTTCGTTCTCTACGAGGAGGGTCGATTTGGCGTTGTTGATGATGCTGAGCAGGGCAGAGGTGGCGGTGGTGGGGCTCCAGATGAGGTCTGTGCCGGCGGGTGGCTGGAAGGTGAGGTCTGTCGTGGATTTGAAGTCGGTGCTGAAGGTGGTTTCGATAGCGGCGACGTCGGCGGGGTCGGCGGTGACAAGGCCGAAGTCGCGGGAGGTGGTGTAGTAGCGCGAGGTGGTGTTGAAGGTCATGATGATGGCGGTTGCGTTGTCGACGACGAGGGATTTCTCGTGGGTGAAGAGGAACTGCGGGTTCGACCAGGCGGGCGTGCAGTTGGGGCCGGCGGCGGTGAGTTGATTGAAGGCGGGGGTGTTGGCGAGCTTTTCGTGGTTGCCGTCGAGGATGACGCGGACTTTAACGCCTCGCTGGCAGGCGGCGACAAGGTCGGCGGAGAAGGTGGTGTCGACGAGCTCGTACATGGTGAGGTCGAGGGTGGATTTGGCGTTGTTGACGAGGGTGTAGAGCCAGGTGAAGTTGGTGGCGGGTTCGGTGAAGAGGGTGGGGGTGGAGCGGGGTTTGGCGGCGGCGGGGGTGGCTGCCGGCGCTTGGTTGCCGGCGGGCGCGGACGTGCTCGAGGAGGTGTCAGGGGCGCTGTTGCGGCAGCCGAGGAGGGCGAGGAAGCAGGCGCAGGCGGCAATCAGCGGACGTTGGGTCATGGCGTGGGTAGGGTACGCCGATCGCTGAGCAACCGAAGTGAATTGTCGCTAGAAAGCCTGGGTTTCTGCGATGAGTTCGAGGGCGTCCCAGTCGTCTTCGGAGATGTGGAGGGAGGCGGCGGCGACGTTTTCTTCGAGGTGGGCGATGGAGGCGGTGCCGGGAATGGGGCAGATGACGGGGCTGAACTGGAGGAGCCAGGCGAGGGCGACCTGGTTGGGGGTGGCGTTGTGGTCGCGGGCGAAGTCCGGGAGGGGGTGGTTGGTGTGGGCGTCGCTTGAGGTGTTCTTGGCGATGCTGGTGGTGGCGCTGCCGCCCATGGGGTACCAGGGGAGGAAGGCTATCCCGTGCCCCTCGCAGAAGCGGAGGGTGGGTTCGGATTTGCGGTCGAAGAGGTTGAAGCGGTTTTGGACGGAGGCGATGGGGACGATGGTCTGAGCTTCGGTGATTTGCTCAGGAGTGACTTCGGAGAGGCCGATGTGTTTGATTTTGCCCTGAGTCTGCGCGTCTTTGAGGGCGCCAAGGGTGTCCGCTAGCGGGACCGTGGGGTCGATGCGGTGGAGTTGGTAGAGGGGGATGGTGTCGAGCTTGAGGCGGCGGAGGGAGAGTTCGATTTGTTGGGTGAGGTAGTCGGGGCGGCCGCAAGGGACGGCTTTTGCGGGGCCCTGGCGGGTCAGGCCGCCTTTGGTAGCGATGATGAGGTCGGCGGGGTAGGGGTGGAGGGCCTCGGCGATGAGTTCTTCGGAGATGTGGGGACCGTAGGCGTCAGCGGTGTCGAGGAGGTTGACGCCGAGTTCGAGGGCTCGGCGGAGGACGTTGCGGGCGTCTTCTCGGTCCGGGGGCTCGCCCCAGGCGCCTTCGCCGCCAAGGCGCACGGTGCCGTAGCCGAGGCGGTTGATAGTGAGGTCGTTGGCGATGCGGAAGGTGCCGGCTGCGGAGGCGTTTGGGGTGCTCATGCTGGGTGAGATGCGGTGGCCCAGTGTGAAGCGGTTGGAGCTGTGTCTTGGGTGAGCTTAGGGTCAGGCCAGGGCTAATGCCCAATGATGAGGATTCCCGACCTGCGGGCTAAGCCGCGGCTACGCCGTGGATGCACCGCCTTGGGCTGCAGAGACTTCAGCCGTGGACAAGCCAGTCGAATTGGGCGTCGGTGAGGGGCACTACGCTGAGGCGGAACTGGCGGAAGAGGAGGGAGCCCTGGAAGACGGGGATTTCGCGCAGTTCGGCGAGGGGCTTCTCGCGTTTGAGGCGTTTGCCCGCTTTGAGGGTGACGAGAGGCGTTTTGCCGTCTTCGGCGAGGGTGACTGAGACTACTTTGGCGAGGCCGACCGCGGCTTTGCCTGTGTTGGAGTGGTAGATGACGCAGTCTTCGCCCTTTTTCATGTTGCGGAGGGTGATGAGGGCCTGCGGGTTCTTGATGCCGTCCCAGGTGGTGGTGCCGTCGCGGAGGAGGTCGTCGAAGGAGTACTTTTCGGGTTCGGATTTTAGGAGGTAGGGCATGGGAGTGCTCGGTGCTTCGTGGTCTGTGCTTAGGGGTAGGGTACCTGAGCACTGACGGCTGAGTACTGAGAACTTCTCAGCCGCCGAGGTCGAGCAGATGGACCTCGGGGATGGGTTGGCCGAGGAAGTGGGTGCCGAGGCGGGCGAACTTTTCGACGGAGTCGGTGGCGTAGCAGGTGAAGGTGGCGGGGGGTGCTGCCGAGAGATCCTGCGAACCTCCCTTAACCGACGATGAGACTGTCGGTGAAGATGGGGCAACTGGCGTCCGCGAGGCCTCCGGAGTGAGGACGGTGCGGGCGGCTTCGGCGGTGGCTTCGGCGGAGTCGACTGACAGGAGCCTGGCAGCCCAGGTCGCGGAGGGTCTGGGTGATGAGCGGGGCAATGAGGGGGTAGTGGGTGCAGCCGAGGAGGACGGCGTCGGGGTTGGTCTGGGCGAGAGCTTCCGTGAGGTAGATACGGAGGACTTCGCGGGTGACGGGGTGGTCGCTCCAGCCTTCTTCGACGAGCGGAACGAGGAGGGGGCAGGGCTTTTCGGTGGCCTGGAGGTTGAGGGCGGCGCAGGTGTCGCGGTAGGCGTGGGACTGGACGGTGGCGGCGGTGGCGAGGACGAGGATGCTGTTGCGGCTGCGGATGAAGCTGGTGCGCGGCGTTCAGCGCGGCCTGGGCGCCGGGTTCGATTACGCCGATGACGGGGACGGGAACGGCGGCGCGGATCTCGGGGAGGGCCAGCGCGGTGGCGGTGTTGCAGGCGATGACGAGGAGTTGGGCGCCCTGGGCGACGAGGAAGCGGGCGGACTCGACGGCGTAGCGGGCTACGGTGTGCCGGGATTTGGCGCCGTAGGGAAGACGGGCGGTGTCGCCGAGGTAGAGGAAGTGGGCACCGGGGAGGCGGGGGAGCAGGGCGCGCAGGACAGTGAGGCCGCCGAAGCCGGAGTCGAAGACGCCGACGGTTCGGGGCGGAGAGCTTGTCATCATTGGGCGCGCGGTTTGGGTGAGGGTGTCGCGGGAGGGGTAGGTGCGGAGGAGGTCGACGTGGCCGGCGAGGGTTTCGCGAGGCTGGCCGTCGACGAGGAAGCGGATCTGTTCGATCTGGGGGAGGTTGGTGTGGAGGGTGCCGATGATGGAGCTCAGGGTGAGGGTCTCGACCTCGACGCCGGAGGGGTGGGTGTTGACGAAGTTGCTGCGGAGGTCGATGACGGCGAGTTCGCCGCCGGCGGTCCTGGGCTGGAGGGCGGTGGTTGGGTCGGATGGCGCGACGGGGATGGTTTGGACGCGGCCGTCGGGAGTGGCGGGGGCTGCGGTGTCGACGGCGTGGCCGGCGATGGGAAGCGGAACGAGGAAGATGTTATTGACCATGAGGCCGGGGGGGAGGGGATGGGTGGAGCCGGGGAGGGCGTACTCGGCGACGAGGTGGTCGAGGAGGGCGCGGGCGCGGGCGGTGACCTCGGTCGGGAGGGCGATGTGGCGATCGGCGGCGGCGATGGAGCCCTCGTCGTCGTTGGCGAGGTCGAGGGTGACGGACTTCGGCGTCGGTCGATGGAGCGTCGATGGGGGTGTTGTCGGCGAGGTCGCGGACGCGGTCGCGGGCGCGGATGCGCTGGACGAAGAGGAGCGCGCCCATGGCGAGGATGCAGACGAAGAGGCACCAGAAGACGATGCGGATGCTGCGGGAGCTCATGGCTGGGTCTCCGGCGTGGTTTCAGGCTTCGGAATGGCCGGGGTTACGCGATGGTGGGCGGGGCTGTGCGTCGCCGCCGGGGCGGAGGTGACTTTTGCCGGGGTCTGGACCTGGTTTTGCCAGAAGACGAGGGCGCCGGCGATGGCGGAGGCTACGCGATCCTGGTAGGCGACGTCGGTGACGGAGCGCGGGTCGCTGCCTTCGGGGGCGAGCTCGAGGACCAGGGCGGGGCAGGTGAGGGAGTCTACGGGGCGGATGGACGCCGGCTGCTGACGAGCGCGATGTGGGAGCGGCCGAGGGCGGAGCTGACGGAGTGCTCGAGCTGCTGGCTGGCGGGGACCCAAGCGGCCTGCGCGGTGAGCCAGGGGAGGAGGGAGGCTTCCCCGGGAGTGGGTTGCAGATCGGAGGTGTAGAGGTGGACGCCGTTGCCGCGACCGGTGGCGTGGAGCAGCAGGCAGGCGGCGGGGCGGGCTGTGGTTGGCGATGCCGGCGCGATCGTCGAGGGTGAGCGGGGTGGGTGCGCTGTTCGCCGTGGCTTGCTGGGTGGCGGCATCGCTGTCGCGGGTGAGGACGACGGTGAAGCCGCGAGCGGTCAGCAGGGAGCGGAGGCGGAAGGCGAAGGCGAGGGTGACGTCTTTTTCGAGGAGGTTGTCGCCGATGCGCGAGCCGGAGTCCTGGGCGCCGTGGGCGGGGTCGAGGACGATGATGTTGCGGTTGAGGGTGTTGGAGAGCGCGGGAGCTTTGGCGGTGACGGGGTGCTCGGGGGGCGTAGGGTGCTGGGGCAGCGACGGAGTTGTTGTGGAGGACGCGCGCGGGCTTCCGGGCGCAGCGGTCTGGCCGGTCGGGGCAGCGGCGGCGGTCTGGGCGTGCGGGCGCGTGGTGATGGTCCGCGGTGTCGCCCGTAGAGGTTCCGCCGAGAGCTTGCGGATTGACGGGGCGGGGGCGTGCTGGGCGGTTCACCAGGGGGGCGGCGTCTGCTGGAGCGTTGGCGGGAGCCGGAGTTTGGGGACGTGGGCGGACGCGGACGATGGGCGCGGGGGCCTGCTGCGGCGGGACCTCCTCCTGAGCGGAGGCAAGCATGGGAGCCAGGCAACTTGCGAGGCAGAACAGCATGCGGACGCCGAATCTCCGGCGTATTGGGGCGGCGAAGTCGGGTCGGCAAAGGAGAGCTTGACGATGCTGCTGAATTCCCCGGATCGCCGACCCAGGTCCGGGATAGGGACTTTGGCGCACCCGATCGTCTCGCGAGTGGTGACCCTGGGCTGAAGTGAACAGGTGGAGGTGCGGGCAGCAAGACGGTCGGGGCTTTCCGGGCGGTCAGATTTGTTCCAGAACGGGGTCCGTGTCGCATGAAGCTTTCCGTCTGGGAGACTCCGGTCGATTGTACCGGGTTAGAGGTGGCGGGGCGCGGTAGACTCTGTGCATGCGCGTGTTCGGGATCGATTGCGGCACCGAGTTCACCGGGTATGGCGTGGTCGAGGTGGATGAGGCGGCGCGGACCCCGAGGCTGCGCCACCTGTGCGCGGGAGCGGTGCGGCTGAACAAGAAAGACCGCACGCCGGCGCGGCTGGCGCAGGTATATGCGGAGCTTACGGCGCTGATCCAGGCGTGGGAGCCGGACTGTGTGGCGATCGAGGACGTCTTCTTTGCCGCCAATGCGAAGAGTGCGTTGAAGCTGGGGCAGGTGCGCGGGGTGGCGTTGCTGGCCGCGGCGAACTGCGGGTTGCCGATTGCGGAGTACGCGCCGCTGAGCGTGAAGAGCGCGGTCGTGGGGTACGGGTTGGCGGCGAAGGATCAGGTGGGGTTCATGGTGGCGCGACTGTTGGAACTGGAACAGGTGCCGGAGCCGGCGGATGCGGCGGACGCGCTGGCGGTGGCGATCTGCCATATTCACCATGCGCAGACGGCGGAGGGGATAGCACGTTGAGACGATGGCTGATCGGGTGTTTCGTTTTGGGAATGACCATGCGGGGCTGGTGCCCAGGGCGCCGAGGAGGACGCTGCAATTTTCGTTGAGCGCGAGGGGCCTCCGGCGGTGCAGTTCACCATTGCGATCGAGAACAATGGGACCGGAGTTTATGTGGGGCACCTGGTCCAGGGGCCGCTGGATCCGGCCGGGCAGCCCAGCGAAGGCAAGGCGATTCACATTGCTCCTGCCGTGACGAAGAAGCTGTTTGCGGCGGTGCCCATGGTGGAGGGTGGCCGGTGCGAGACGCACAACAAAGGCATTGCGAAGACCGGTGTGAAGACGCTGCGGTATGCGGGCTCGGGACCCGAGGCACGGTGTGTGTACAACTTCTCGGACGATGACCGGGTGAACGATGCGACCAGCGCGTTTGAGGCGATTGCGCAGACGATGCAGTATGGGGACCGGCTGGCCTCCAAGCTGCGGTTTGACCGGCTGGGCCTTGATGATGAGCTAGACGGACTGCTGAGCGCGGTGAGCGAGGGGCGGGCGCTGGAGGTGGGCAACATCGCGCCCCTGCTGCAGACGATCTCGCAGGACGAGCGAGTGATGGACCGGGTGCGGCGGAAGGCGGAGCGTCTGCTGCAGGGTGCAGGACCTGCTCAAACCGCGTCCGGGGTGCCTTCGAGCGCGCGATAAAGCTGGGCCAGCGTGTCCAGCGAAACGGCTTCGGCGCGGGCTTGCGGAGGCAGGTCTGCGGGCCAGGCGGCGTGTGAGTTGCGCAGGACTGTAGCCGGCGGCGCGGAGATTGTTGCTGAGCGTCTTGCGCTTCTGGGCGAAGGTGGCGCGGAGAAAGCGGTTGAAGCCTTCGAAGGGCACGCTCAGCTCGGCGAAGCGCGGGGCGAAGTCCAGGCGGAAGACGGTGGAGTGGACGTCCGGTGGGGGGTCAAAGGCCTGCGGGGGCAAGGTGAAGAGCTCGGTGACTTTGGCGTGGAGCTGCGTGACGGCGGAGAGCGCGCCGTACTCGCTGGAGCCGGGAGGGGCGGCGATGCGCTGGGCGACTTCGCGCTGGGTCATCAGGATGGCGCGGCGGAGGAGCTGCCGCGCGCAGCCGCGAAGAGGTGGAGGAGGATGTCCGAGGTGATGTAGTAGGGCAGGTTGCCGACGACGTCCAGCGGGGGAATTCACTTTCGGGGTTGGCCGGCGGCTCGGGGGCCAGGGTGCTGAGGTCGGTCCTGAGGATGTCGGCGTGGTGGACCGTGACGTGGGGGTTGTTGCGGAAGCGGAACCGCAGTTCGCGGGCGAGGGCGGGGTCGAACTCGATGCAATGGAGGCGGGCGCAGCGGGCGGCGAGGTGCGCGGTGATGGCGCCGTGGCCGGGGCCGATTTCGACGACGGTGCGGGTGCGGATGTCGCCGAGGGATTCAGCGATGCGGAGGGTGGCTGCCTGGTCGATGAGGAAGTTCTGGCCGAGCTTGGGGGCCTTGCGGGGCATGGGTAGAGAGTAACGGGTGAGGGTAGGCCAGGGCGAAAGCCCCCCGGACACACGGTTTGTCAGAGGTAGAACTT
The DNA here is from genome assembly GCA_963717535.1 of uncultured Verrucomicrobiae bacterium. Classification (GTDB taxonomy): domain Bacteria; phylum Acidobacteriota; class Terriglobia; order Terriglobales; family Acidobacteriaceae; genus Granulicella. The sequence continues at coordinate 1,311,338 of OY970344.1, read as the reverse complement.
TTCGTCGTTCCAGTCCACGGGGTGGCCGGGGCGACGGTGGCGGAGGAGGTAGATGTGGCTGTGCTCGAAGCTCATGGCGAGGGGGTCGGACATGGTACCGAGGATCGTGACGGAGTCGTACTTCTCGTGGAGCTCTTCCGGGGTGTCGTGGACGATGGCGATCATCAGGTCGCCGGTGCAGCCGTGTTGTCCCCAGAGCCAGTAGGTGTTGTGGCCGGAGAGGACGGGCGGGAGATTGGGTTCGGCGCGCCGCCCGAGGAAGTCAAGCGCACCTGCTTCGCCATAGTTGCTGGCGAAGATGCAGACGTGTTGCTGGTCGGCGGGCGGGAGCGCGCGGTAGCTGCTGACGACGATCTCGGTGAGCTGGGTCCAGCCGAAGCGGTCCGCGAAAAATTGGGGGAGGATGCTGGCCTTGCTGACCTCCGGCTCGTTGGGGACGAGGTGGAGGGTGTGGGTGTAACGGGCCCAGGTGTAGGGGCGGAGGACGGGTGTAGCTCATGGGAAGAATGAGCAGACCGGTGAGGACGAGGGCGGACTCAAGGATGGGGAAGCCGATGAGGCGCTCGCGGCTTTGTTCTGTTCGGAGACGGCGGCTCCCCCACGCGACGGCGCCGGCGGCGAAGAGCATGGGGTAGATCGGGGCCAGGTAGTAGTCCTTGGCATGGAGCGCGAACATGAGCGCGAGAAAGAGCAGATAGGTCAGGCTGATCCAGCGGTACGGCTTCAGGATCGGAACGAAGAAGGGGGCGACGATGCCAGGAATCCAGAGAAAGGCTGTTGCCGGATTCAGCTGACCGAATTGAGCCCAGAGGAAGCCGAGGGGGCCGAGGATGATGGTCTTGTGTTGGAGCTGGCCGTTGCGGAGGAACTCCCAGGTGGGCCAGCCATTGTGGAGCTCCCAAAGGAGGAAGGGAGCGATGATCGCCAGCGTGAGCGCGGTTGCCGCAGCGAGCCAGGGGGACCGCAGCAGGCGGCGTTCGGGGGTGAGGAGCAGCGCAGCAAGAAGAGCGACGAGAAAGAAGAGCATCGACGGCTTGGTGAGCAGGCCGAGGCCGGCGAGGGCGCCGATGGTGAGCCACAGGGTGCGTGGGTTGCCGCCTGCCTGAAGCAGGAGCAGGCACAGGATAGTGGCCATCCAAAACATGGGTTCAAGGCAGGGGATGGAGAGGGTGCCGGCGCGTGGCAAGGTACACCGGGCACAAGAGCAGTGCCACCATGGCGAAGACCTGGGCGGCGCGCTGGCCGCCCAGCGCCCAGGTAATCAGACCTGTAAGGCCGACGGCGATGGCTCCGGCAAGGGCGGGGAAGATGCGGATTGCGAAGACGCTGTCGCCGAAGAGCAATGTGCCAAGGCGGCCCATGAGGGCCACCGTGGGGCCCTGGTCGACGTAGCCCCAGGCGAGGTGACGGCCGCAGATGAGGAAGTAGAATTCATCCCGGAAGTAGCCGTAGCCAATGTGTGTGGTGTAGAGCGTCAGGGCGAAGTGGAGCAGGAGCGTAAAGGCGGCGAAGGCCGCTGCGAGTTGGAGCGCCGCTCTGAAACGCGGTGGGTAGACGGAGCTGGTCTTACGGAGGTTGGCGAGGATGCCGGGGCTGGTCACTGGAGTCCTGACAGGGTACGCCCGTCGGGGTGGGGCGGTTCCTAAGTTTCTGCATCTGAAGGATCGATGTAAACAACAGGAGCGGAACGATGGAATGGCAGCCTGGTGGACTTAGCAGTGATATTGAAGACCGGCGTGACGACTCAGGCGGTGGCGGCGGTGGTGGGTTTGGGTTTGGCGGCGGCGGAATCGGGATTGTCGGCTTCCTTGTGCTGCTGGTGATCAGCCTGGTAACCGGGCACAACTTCCTGGGCGGGATGCTGGGCGGGGGTGGAGGTCAGCAGGCGACCCAAGGCACGCAGTCGATGTCGCAGGTGCAGCCCGGGCAGCCGCATCCGGCAGGTGAGGATCGCGATGCCCAATTGATCTCGTTTGTGAACGGGGATGTGCAGAAGTTTTGGCGTCAGACTCTGACCGCGGAGGGGAAACCGTGGCAGGAGGCGCACATTGTGCTGTACCGGGGCCAGACTAACGCCGGGTGCGGCACGGCGGAGTCGTCGACGGGACCGTTTTATTGCCCGGAAGACCAAAAGGTGTACCTGGATCTGAGTTTCTGGGATGAACTGAAGCGATTCGGTGGGTCTACGGCAGACTTTGCGCAGGCGTTTGTGTTGTCGCACGAACTCGGGCACCACGTGCAGAACTTGCTGGGTACCGAGAGCCGCGTGACTCACCTGATGCGGACGGAGCCTGATCAGCGGAACCATTTGTCGGTCGATCTGGAGTTGCAGGCGGATTGCTATGGCGGCGTGTGGGCGCATCATGCGCAGGCGGAGCACATCCTGGATCCGGGCGATGTGGAAGCAGCATTGAGCGCGGTGGCGGCGGTCGGCGACGATCACCTGCAGAAGATGAGTGGGCGCGCGACCAGTCCGGAGAGCTGGACGCATGGCTCGTCGGCGCAGCGGCAGCACTGGTTCCAGCAGGGCTTTCAGACCGGCGACCCTGCGCAATGCAACACCTTTGGCGGTGCAGCCGGGGGTTCTTAGGCAAACGATCTACCCTAGAGGTGGCATAGGCAGGTGGGCGGCGCTCCCGTAGAAAGAAGGGAGCATCGCCCGCTTTCTTTTGGCCTTCTTGTGCCCGAATCGGCGGCGACGTGCATTGCTGAGCTGTAGAACGTTGCTGGAGCCGAGGGGTGAAGGGGCTGATAGCCGGGACGCGCCTCGTGCGTGCGCTGATGACCGTGATGGTGCTGCTGCTGCCGGTGCGTCTGCTGGCGGTACAGGCGACGCTGACGGCGGATGCGCATGTGTCAGCTGCCCAGCCCACGGTAAATGGCGGGAATCTCAGCAATTTGAATGTAGGTGGCGGGTATACCGCCCTCGTCCATTTTGATCTTGGTGTACTGCCCACGGGAATGACGGGCGCCCAGATTGCGCGGGCGACGCTGCGTTTGTACTGCAATCGCGCGGATGCGCCAGGTGCGGTGAGCTTGCAGCCGGTGTATGGAGGCTGGACCGAAGCTGGGGTGACGTATGCGACGCTCCCGGTGCTGGGGACGGCTGCCGCAACGGTTGCGGTGAACGGAGCCAATGCCTTTGTGACCGTCGACATCACGGCGCTGGTGCAGGGATGGATGAATGCGCCTGGGTCGAATTTCGGCATTGCCCTAAGCAGCACGTCTGGCGTGGTTCAGTTCGACAGCAAGGAGAATGACGGGACTTCGCATCAGCCCGAGTTGGAGATCGCGCTTGCTGCGGGGTCTGCGACGGCAGGCGGAGCTTCCGGAGCTGCCGGCGCGACGGGGGGCGCGGGTGTTGCCGGGGCTACTGGCGCGACGGGAGCAACAGGAGCGACAGGTGTGGCCGGGGCCGCGGGAGTTACAGGAGCCACGGGGGCGACGGGTGCTACTGGAGCAACCGGAGCGCCGGGTGCGGGGTTGCTGAACTACCTGGGGAGCTACAGCTCGACGAGGAATTACGCCAGTGGCGATGTCGTCCAGTTTGGCGGATCGACGTATATATCGGAGGGCTCTGCGAATCATGGCAATACGCCGGGTCTGACGAGCGCCTGGGGTCTGCTGGCGTCGGTGGGTGCGACGGGCGCGACAGGGGCTTTGGGGTCGACGGGAGTGACGGGGCAGCAAGGGCCCCCGGGCTACGGCATCCAGGGGGCCACGGGGGTAACCGGAGCAACCGGGGCTACGGGAGCGGGCGGGACGCCCGGGCTGGTCTACCAGGGTGCGTATGCTTCCACGATGAACTACGCCTTCGGCGACGTCGTGGTGTGGAACGGATCCAGTTTTGTGTCGCTGATTGGGCAAAACCACGGCAACACGCCGGGGATGGTACCCGGAACCTGGGGAGTGTTGACGGCGCAGGGGCCCGTGGGCGTGACCGGGGCAACCGGGGTTGCGGGGCCGACGGGCGCGACGGGCAGCCCGGGCTCCGTGGGGCCGCCGGGCGAGCGAGGAGACCAGGGTCTCCAAGGTATCGCGGGGCAGGCCGGTGCCCAGGGCATTCCGGGGGTGGCAGGAGCGACCGGGCTGCAGGGTCCCATGGGTTTCACCGGACCGGCAGGCCCCGTGGGGATGAGCTTTCAGGGAGCTTATAGCTCCGCGACGAACTACAGCGCAGGCCAAGCCGTGTTATGGCAAGGGGCGGGGTGGGTTTCCCTGGTGAACGGAAATCATGGCAACACGCCGGACCAGAGCCCGACGGCCTGGGGCCTGTTTGCGGCTTCGGGCGCCACAGGGGTGACCGGGGCCACCGGGGTGGGGCTGCAAGGGACGACTGGGGCGACGGGTGCGGCCGGGGTGAACGGGGTCAATGGCGCGACGGGAGCCACAGGGCTTGCGGGCTTGCCGGGCCTGGTCTATCAGGGCGCGTATGCCTCGGCGACGGGCTATGCGCTGGGCGATGTGGTGGTCTGGAACGGGTCAAGCTATGCGTCTCTGATCGGTTCGAACCGGGGCAATACGCCGGGGATGGTCCCGGGGACCTGGGGCGTGTTGACAGCCCAGGGGGCGGCGGGTCCCCAAGGTGTGGCCGGTCCGCTCGGAGCTACAGGAGCGACCGGCGGCGTAGGTCCCATGGGATCCCCGGGGCCGGGGGGGCCACAGGGTGCGCCGGGGATCATGGGCGCCGCCGGTTCCCCGGGGTTGACGGGGCCGGCGGGTGCAATGGGACCGCAAGGCGCTACCGGGGGAACCGGAGTTGCCGGACCTGCAGGGGCACAGGGCATCGCGGGGGCGACTGGCGCTACCGGGCTCCAGGGACCGGCTGGGGTCGCGGGAGTGGCCGGGCCGGTGGGCATGAGCTTTCAAGGCGGGTACAACTCGGCGGTGAACTACGGCGTTGGACAGGGGGTGCTGTGGCAGGGGGCGGGCTGGGTGTCGCTCGCCAACGGCAACCAGGGCAACACGCCCGGGACGAATGCGTCCGCGTGGGCCATGTTTGCCGCCCCGGGTGCTGTCGGCGCGACCGGGGCAATGGGCGTGGGAGTGCAGGGCGCGACCGGGGTGACGGGCGCGGTTGGGCTGACCGGCGCTACCGGTGCTGCAGGCGCGACGGGGTCTACTGGGGCCGCGGGGCTGCATTTTGTCGGAGCGTATTCCGCGTACCAACGGGTATTCGGTCGGGGATGGGGTTAGCTACAACGGGGCGAGCTACGTTTCGCTGGCGAACAACAATCATGGGCAGGCGCCAGATGCTTCTCCTGCGTTCTGGGCGATGCTGGCCGCTGCAGGTTTGCCCGGTTCTGCAGGGGGGCAGGGCGCTACCGGGGCGACCGGGGCTCCCGGCTCGCAGGGTCCTGCCGGCGCAGTCGGCGCACCGGGAGCAACCGGCGCGACGGGCGCACAAGGGGCGATCGGGATGAATTTTCGCGGGGCGTGGAGCGCCGCGGCACGTTATGGCTTGAACGATGCAGTGACGTTTGCAGGGTCTACTTACCTTGCATCGTCGGGAAACAGCAACCAGGAGCCGGACCAGTATCCTCAGGCCTGGGCCGTGGTTGCCGAGGCCGGGGGCGTGGGGCCGACGGGGGTGGCCGGGGCGACTGGCAGCGCGGCTACGGTTTCGGTTGGTACCGTCACCACACTCCCGGCAGGGTCACAGGCCACAGTCAGTAATTCAGGGACGAGCGCGGCAGCGGTGTTGAACTTCGCCATTCCGCAAGGAGCGACCGGTATCTCTGGCTCAGGAGGAAGCACGGCCATTGTGCCCCGGGTGCCGGCGATTTACCACGCCGTCAGCTTCAACTTCCCCTATTACGCGGTGAATACGGCGACGAGCAGCGCCACGGAGAGCGGAGCGGTGCTGGCGTGGATGCCGCAATCGTGCACGGCATCGCGACTCGATGTGTACTCGCAGCAGACCGGAACGATTAGGGTAACTTTGCGGGTGGGCACAGCGACGTTGCTGAACAGCACGTCCCTGACCTGCACCACGGCCACAAACGGGAGCTGCGTCGCGACTGGCGCGATAGCGGTGAGTGCAGGGCAGTTCCTGGATCTCTACGTACAGAACGCTTCTGGAACGGTCGCCCCGGTCTGGACGGCGCTCGAGTGTGACCCGTAGTGCCGTCAGCCTTCTTTCCGGCTCAGAGTGGGAGCACCGAACGTAGCTGGTGTGTCAGGCGGGCAAACCAGGCGGGATCGACTGGAGTCTCGGCTTCCAACATCCCTTCCATCTCGCGAGAGATCTCTGTTCCCGCCGGATAGCCGAACATGCCGAGGGAACCGGCCAGCTTATGGGCGATGTCGCTGGCTTCCGTTCGGCGTGCTGCCGAGAGTGTGCCGTTCAGAGCTTCCTCTGCCGCGGTCTCCAGACTTGCGATACGGTCGCGCATGATTGGGAGGTTCTGCAGCCATAAACGGGACAGAAGTTCAGTCGGATCAAAGACTCGCGGCTCTTTCAGGGAAGGGATGTCTCCGGATCCATGCCGCGCACCGGATGGAGGCTGTTCTTTTGGTTGGCCCGAGCTCGGCATGGAGGGTCTAGTTCCAGCCGAGCGCGGCGGACATCTGGTCTGCCAGGGTTAAGGGGTCGAACGGCTTGAACAGAACCCCGGAGACGCCGAGCCCGGCGAACCGACGCTGGTCGACGCCCTGCACCTTCGCCGTAAGCAGCAGCACGGGGATGTGTGAGAGCCCAGGCGTGATTTGCATCTGGCGGAAGGTGGTGGGGCCATCCATGGACGGCATCATGACGTCCATCAGGATCGCGTCGGGTTGTTCCGTCATGGCTGTCTGAATGCCAGTCATGCCGGAGTTAGCGGTGCAAACGGTCCAGCCAGCCACGGTTTCAAGTGAAAGCGCTGCGACTTCCCGAATGTCATCTTCATCATCAATAATTAAAATTCTGCGCACGTTCCTGATGGCCTGCAAAAGTGAAGTGGTTTAGCGTTACCTGCCGGCGGTGGACTCCACCGCTGGGTTGTGCAAGTGGCGAACCATTGCAAGCACGAGATGCTCTATTTCTTTCGGCTGTACTCGAGCTTTTGTGAGGAATTGCGTAGGACCAAGGCGTAGTTGTTCTTTCTCCTCAGGGGAGACTTCACGGCCGGAGTAGACCACCAACGGCAACGTTCGAAGATTTGGCTGACGGCGTAACCAATTCACCAGGGCAAAACCACTGCCATCAGGAAGACTGAGGTCCAGCACCAGGAGTTCGGGCGGATTGGTTTCACAGGCGCGAACGGCTTCGTTCAGCGATGAGGCGTGATCGATTCTCACGCGGCTCTCATCAAGTTCTCCCTGGAAGCTGGAGAGTACGACGGTTGCGAGGTCCGCGTCGTCCTCGACGAGCAGAATGCGGGCAGGACCGCTGCCGCGATGCAGAACGCGACCGAGCTCCGCCAAGAGGATGCCGGGGTTGAACGGCTTTTGTACCCAGCCCTGGGCCTTGGCGATCAGCGGCGAACGGTTTCCGTTCATCGTGGCCGGCGAGAGAACGCTCAGGACGACGATGGGAATGGACGAGGTCGCGGGATTGTCCTTGAGCCGCTCGATCGTCTCCCAGCCTGTAAGGCCGGGCATGTACAGATCGAGGAGGATGGCTTCCACGTTCTGGTGTTTGGCGGCCATGAGCGCGGCTTCACCGGATTCAGCTTCAAGAACCGTGTAGCCGTGGTTGCGAATGTGCTCCGCGACGACGTGGCGCACTCCCGGATCGTCGTCCACTACCAGAATGGCTCCATCGACCTGTACGTCCGAGACCTGCGGCACGTCGGCGGTTGTATTGCGAGGAAGCCGCAGGATGAACGTAGTTCCTGGGACACCCGGTGTTCGTTCGTCGTTCCGCTCCGCCCAGATCTCGCCGCCGTGCTGATGCACGATGCTACGGCAGATCGCCAGGCCCAGCCCTGTACCACCCTTTTTGCGCGAGTCGGACACCTCGACCTGGTTGAACCGGCCGAAGATGCTCTCGAGCTTGTCCCCGGGGACGCCGCGACCGTGGTCTTCGACACGAACCGTTAGATCGTGCGGATTGGTGCTGGTTTCGACGCGGATCGTGGCACCGGGTGGCGAAAACTTGATTGCGTTGGAGAGCAGGTTGGTCAGGACCTGCTGTAGCCGGTCAGGGTCAGCTTCGAACAGGACGGTGCCACCGTGAGATCCGAAGGCGGGCTCCAGGTGAACGCCGGCTTCCTGCGCCATGGCGTTCATGGTCTCGAGGGACTGCACGACCAACTCGCGGAGGGAGCAGGGACGAAGTCGAATGGGGGCATTGCCGGAGTCCATCCGTTCCAGGTCGAGGATGTCGTTGATCAGGCGGACGAGGCGGTCGGTGTTCGTGCTCGCGATCCGGAGAAGATTCGCGGCGCGCTCGTCAACTTTGCCCATCAGTCCAGCGGAGAGCAGCCCCAGAGCACCCCGGATGCTGGTGAGGGGCGTACGAAGCTCGTGGGAGACGGTGGAGATGAACTCGTCCTTGACACTGTCAAGCTCAGTACGCTGCCGCAGGTCCGTTTTGGACTGGGCTGCCTCGTAGGTCAGGCGGTCAAGTTGCGCCTGGAGGTCTCGGCAAGTACGCCGCTGACGAATGAACGCGCCGAGCAGGCCCGCGACGGCGAGCAGCAGCGTTGCAAATCCGACAGCGGGGGCTAGGGTCATAGGGACGGTGCCTAATAGTAATGCATAAAGCAGACCACGAGCATGCAACTATGGTTACTTAAGTAGCGAACTTCAGAAATTTACTTCGGTACCGGAACTAACCGTAGCATCGCATCACGAGCTTCTTTTGCCGCGACCTTGCGGTTCGTGTAGGCCTCAGGGGAGAAGGGTATTGGGTCGGGAGAGAAGGTCATGTGCCCCCTAAAGGGAGCCAGGCCAAGGAGATTCCAGAGATGAGCCGGTAGCGTCTGGTCGCCCCAGGCGATGTCATCGCGGGTAGTTTTTCCGCGGGCGGCGTCGATGGGGTTTATGTCGTAGTGAATAAAAGCAGGGGTGACTGTTGCCCCTGTTTCCAGGGCATTTGCCAAAAGGCCGCTGTGAAGCGGCAGCAAGGGGACATCGCCGACTCCGGTTCCGCCCTCCGGGAAGAAGACGATGGGGAGACCGTCTCTGAAGCCTTCTGCCATGCCGCCCGCGGCTTTTGCCGCGCTCCCACCCACGCCACGCTTCACGTACACGGTGCCCGCCATCATGCTCATCCAGCCGAAGACGGGCATGCGACGCACCTCGATGGCGGAGACGAAGACACAGGGTCGCATCGCAGAATGTAGCAGGATATCGACATAGGTCAGGTGATTGCTGATGACCGCCCCCTGCGTCGGGACAGGACCGGAGACGGTCCAGGTCGCGTTGACAGCGCGCAAAATTCGACGGCACAACCCGGACAGCCACGACGCGCGGTCCAGCCGAGTCTTCGGGCGGGTAACAAGTAGCTCCATTACGGAGTAAGCGAAGGCCCAGGTGACCTTCGCACCGCGAAACAGCTTGCGGAACAGGAGCATAATCCTCGTACGTGACAGGGTGACTTTTGGATGGGGTGTTTGTTACGAAGGTCGGCAATATCTACGCGCCGTGAAATTCCTGAACTGGGTCCCCAGAGTGAACCCAGGCGGAGTAGATCAGGTCGCGAAGCTCAATCGTGCCGGCCGCGAGACGTTCTTCGGTGAAGATTCTGGCCGCCGGGGTGCCGCCGTCCTTGAATCCGCCGGTCTTTTCAAGTTGGTAGGTCTGCTCGACAAGGGTGTTCGAGTGGTGAATGTAGTCGAGGTATTGAGTCCACTCGTTGTCAATCTGCTGGGGTTTGGCCGCAGCGACGAGCGGGGCAATCTCGGCGGGCTTGATGTTGGCGCTGACGTAGACGGACTCGAACTGCGAGTGGATGCCGTGCTCCGTCGTGTAACCGTGCGGGTTGGTCTTCTCGGCCCAACCGTTGTAGTTGATGGTGATGTGGAGGGGCTGGGCGCCGTCAGCCACGTAATGGCCTAGCCAGCCACTTTCAAAGAGGATGATGGTTTGGATGCCGGAGAGGTCGCCGTTGGCGGCGCTGAGCTTGCGATAGTCGCGCAGGTCGGACTTCAGGCGCTCCCAGACCTCTTCGACCTGCCAGGGCTGCAGGCCCACCTTATCGGGGGAGAGCGGCAGTTCGGGGTGCCTGGCCTGGGCCGCGGCCAGCGCCTTGATGAAGTCGAACCTGCGCTTGGGGAGCATGGTGCCGTCGGGGCTGCAGCCGGGGGAGCCGGCCGCGCATGGCGTGCCGGCGAGGTCTGCCCACTCGAGGTCCATGAAATGGTCGGCTGCCTGGGTGTTGCTGAGTTCGTCTTCGGCGCGGTTGCGCCACTGGTCGGGTTCTGGACCCTCGTACTCAATGATGTCGGCGGCGTTGCCGTTGCGGAGGAAGGCGGGAACGTCCACGGGGAGGTTTTCGACAGCGAGGCGGTTGATCATGCGGTGGCCGTCGCGTCCCCAGGCATGGGCGGGGGAGCTAGCGATTCCGGTGACGAGCGCACAACCAGCAGCGAAGGCGTACACCTTCTTCAAAGCGACCATGGACGAAGTATATGGGGAGGTGCTTGAGCGGATTGTGGAACAACGGTGTTTGCACCGGCAGGGTCCGGGCCCGCCAAGCGCTGGCCACCGCTCCTCCCGGAGCTATTTTGCGGTGGCTGCCCCGCCAAACTCCTTCAGGAACGACGGGCTGAGGGTGCCCTTGTTCCTGGCCACCGTGAGAAGGGTTGGATAGAACTGGACGAAGGTGGTGTCCGCTGCGGCGTGGTCGCGGTGGCAGGAGTAGCAGGTTGCGGTCTGCGGGATGAGTGTGCCCTTGTCGCCGGTGATGTCGAAGAAGCCCCAGCCGCCGGGGAAGCGCGACGCATCTTTCACATGCGCTTCAGTGCCCATGACCGCGCCTTGTGAGTGGCCGCCGTGGTTGATGGACGGATTGGTGTCTGCGCCGCGTATCTCCAAAATCAGCACGGTCTTGTCGGGCCAGACGCCGTTGGCCAGGAAGTAGCGGTAGGCCTCCAACGGCACGAAGACGTTGTCAAACGTGGAATGGCCCCCGGAGGCGGCTGCTTTTGGGCCGTAGACCATGTCGATGCCTGAGCTGAGGAAGACCCACTCGCGGTAGTCCGCGGGGGCAAGGAGATTGCCTTCTTTGCTGTAAGTTGGCGTGTCCGTCGGCGTCACCGTGTTGGCCCGAACAGCTCGGGCGAAGTGCAGCACGGCAGAGGCAAAGACGAGGCAGCAGAGGGTAAGCAGGGCGAGGCTGACGGCTCTGCGCTTCACGAGGCACTCCTTGAATAGAGCCAGATACGACGATCGAAGCCGTTCTGTTCCCTGGGCTTGGCTTTGGGCTTATACCAGCACTGGCTGCTCCGCCAGTACGGGGGAGCCGAAGACGCCGCGATAGCGGGCGACCAGGTCTGCAGGGCCGGTAGCTTTGCTGGGGTTGTCGCTTAATTTGACCGTGGGGATGCCGTCCGCGCTGGTGATTTTGCAGACCAGCGAGATGGGCGCGAAGGTGTCGTGGGCGGGGTCCGGATGACGGGGATGGCAGTCGCGGAAGTCGTTGGTGAGCAGCGTGCCCCAGCCAGCGGAAAAGCGGATGCGGTGATTGAAGTATTCGTGCAAACGGACGATAAGGTCTGCATCGAGACCGTCGGAGGCGATGAGGCGTTTGGTCTTGGGGTTTTCACCCCGGGCTTGGAGCCAGGCGATGTACTCGTCGCCGGCGTCGAAAGGATCCTTGCTGTCGGCGCGTTCGCCGGTCCAGCGGGCGGTCCAGTCGGGGGCGTTTTGGAGGAATTGAGTGGTGCCGAACGTGTCTGGGAGCATGATCAGGAGCTCGCCGCCATAGCTTTGCTGCCAGAGTTCGAGGACCTCGTATTGTGAGTCGAAGAGCGCCTCATCGGAGGTGCGGGAGGCGAGCGCGGCCATCACCATGGGGAGCTCATGTGCGTTGGTGCCAATGGCTTCGAGGTTGTGTTTGTACGCGAGGGCGGTATTGGAGGTGCCGGTGAGGCGGTCGCCCAGAGTGGCTGCGAGGGCGTGCACCGCATACTCCTGCCAGAGAAAGCTGTGGCGGCGGCGAGTGCCGAAGTCCGAGAGGCGCAGACCGTCGACGCGGCGAAGGAGCTCGATCTTGTCCCAAAGGCGGGTTTTCGCGCGGGCGTAGAGGACGTCGAGTTCGAGCTCGGAAAGCTCAGCGAGGGCAGCGCGGGTTTTCATCTCGCTCACGATGGCCAGCGCATAGACCTCCCACATCGTGACCTCGGACCAGAGTCCGACGAAGCGGATGCTGAGCTGGCCGTTGCTATCGGAGATCTCGTACTCGGAAAGCCGGAAGCTGTGGCCGAGCCAGTCAAGGAAGGCAGGCTCAAAGATGTGGCGGACGCCGTAGAAGGTGTTGCCGGCAAGCCAGATCAGCTCGGACCGCGTGAAGCGAAGCTTGCGGACGTGTTCCAGTTGATCGCGCAGGGCTTCGGCGGAGATGCGGTCGGCGAGGCGAACGTGTGTGGTGCGGTTGTGGATTTCGCTGGTGACGTGGGTACGCGGAAAGTTCTTCCAGATGAACTGGAGCATGAGGAGCTTGTAGAAGTCCGTGTCCAACAGCGAGCGAACGATCGGGTCGAGCTTCCAGTTGTGATTGTGGGCGCGCTCGGCGAAGTTCACGTTCATGGCTGTGAGTAAGAGTAACGGAGTGCGATCGCCGGGCTCATCCATTGACTGCAACTTCGTGACAAGTAACCTTGACATGACAAGGATGCTTTACGTAAAGTTAGCTTGTCATTGGGAGAGTGAACCTATGCAGACCGCCGCAAGCCGCCGATTGAGGACGTCAGCCTCTTCAGTTCTCGCCTGCTACTTTGTTGTCTTTCTGGGAATCAATTACCTGGTATTCAGGGATCACCCTACAGGGCCGCTGTTGTGGTTCTTCGCCGCCTTGCCAACCGTGCCCATGGTGGCCGTGTTTATGCTGCTGGCGCGCTATCTGCGTGACGAGAGGGATGGCTTCAAGCGGGAGTTGGTGATCCGTTGCCTGCTATGGGGTCTGGCAGGCTCGATGTCGCTCCATCTGTTTGAGAGCTTTCTGAGGATCTTCCAATGGAACGGGCATTTTCTGCCCTTCACTGAGCTGTACGTCTTTGTCGGGTGCATGCTGGCGGCCAAGCTGTCTTACAGGGTTGCGAACCGTGTTCCCGCGGATGCATAACCGCGATACGGAGTTCATCCATAACGAAGTATTTGCGAAGGAGAGGATCGATGAGTTGGTATCAACCGCCACAAAGTCTGGCCGCGGAGCGGTATCAGCGGCGCTCGTTTGTTCTGTTGTTGTTTTTTGCAGCGATGTTGTTCGCCATGCGGTCATTGCGACACCAGGTTGCGGCGGGGAGGCATCTGAGTACGCCTGCGTTGTTTGCCGCGTCGGGATTGTTTGCGCTGCCGCTGGCGGGCGTTGCCGTGGCAATGGGTGCGTACTTGACTGAAGAACGAGATGAGTTTCAGCGGAATATCGAAGTGCGCGGTCTGCTGGCCGGCGCGGGGGCTTTGCTGGTAGTCTCCGTGTTCTTTGGCTTCCTTCACGAGCTGGGCTGGCCAGGTTCCATCGAGCCCGTGACGGCGGTACTTACTTTTGGGATGCTGAACGCTGCGGTGAAGCTGGTATACCGGTTTCGAGCAGAAGCTCAGGCCGATGACTAATCGGCTGCGGGAATTGCGGGGTGATCGCGGGTGGTCGCAGGCGTACCTGGCCGAGCAGTTGGAGGTGTCGCGACAGAGTGTCAACGCAATCGAGACGGGCAAGTACGATCCTTCGCTGCCGTTGGCTTTCCGGCTTGCAAGGCTTTTTGGCTTGGCAATTGAACAGATTTTCGAAGACGAGCGTAGTGCGTAGCAGCATCCGTAGCAAACGACACAGGAGAGTGGCATGAGGAAGACTGTGAGTATGGCTGGCCAGGTAGTTCGGTCGGCATTGATGGTTGGTCTGGCTATGGGCGCGATCGCCTCAGTAGGTGAGACACCACAGAGCGGAAAGCCCAGGTCTGCCCCGACGCGCTTCACCGTGGTTGACGCAGGGACTGCGGGGAAGCCCGACCTTCTGCTCATCCCCGGGCTCTCGAGCTCGCGGGCGGTATGGGATGCAGAGGCTGCGAAGCTGGGACCAAACTTCCGACTGCATTTGCTGCAGGTCAACGGATTTGCAGGGCAGCCGGCTGGGGTCAACGCCGGCGCGACGGACTTGTTGCCGGCCATTGTGGACGAGGTGCATGCCTACATTGCGGCGAACGGGATGCATCCTGATGTGATGGGGCACTCGCTGGGCGGGCTGTTGACCCTGATGCTTGCGGAGAAGTACCCGGCAGATGTGCGACGGTTGGTGGTTGTCGACGCGCTGCCGTTCTATGGCCTGCTGTATAGCCCGGACGCAACGGTCGAGAACTCCAAGCCGTACGCCGACGCAGCGCGCAAGCAGATGGAGGCCATGACGGCGGAGCAGTGGAATGCGATGCAGCCGATGGTCGTGGCCCAGATGGTGAAAGATCCTGCAGGGCAGAAGGCGGTGGCGGCAAGTTCGATAGCGACCGACCGCCACGTGATGATCGAGGCGATGATGGAAGACCTCGGAACAGACGTGCGAAGCAATCTTGCATCGATCAAAGCGCCGACCCTCGTGTTGTATGAACACGACACGACGCTGCAACACCCGGATGCCGCAAGCTACGCGCAGATCATGCAGACCAGCTACAAGGCGCTGCCGAACGTGAAGCTGGTGGAGGTAGATGGCGCGCGGCACTTCATCATGTATGACCAACCGGCGAAGTTCGACGCAGCGGTAGAGGCGTTCCTGCGCTGATCGTTGGCGTTTGTCCGGGTTCGGAAGCCGGTGCCTTCGCGCCGGCTTTTCGGCTTGAATCAACGACGGAAATGAAGCATCCTATAACTACCAGATGACTCCGGGATGCGGTTGAGCGGCATGGGTCCCGCGCCCGAGAGATCTAAACTCCGCTTTCATGATGGATTGCAGTGCAGTGGTTGAAAATAGCTGCGTATGCAAGGTTTGGACCTGCTGTTGAGCTGATGGGTGTTGCTGGCTTGCGCGGCGCCCTGTGGTCTGAGCTTCGGTGAGACCTGGTCTCAAGCGACCCCTTGCAGTGGGATGTTTAGCGCATTTTGAGATTGGGAGATTGGCATGGCAACGAAGCAAGAGCTTTTGAAGGAACAGATCCAGCACATCGACATTAAGCAGCAGCCGGGCATTGTGCCGATGGTGGATGCGATGAGCAAGATGGCGTATAGCTCGCGGGACCTGGCGCGGGCGGCTTCGATCTACGACATGATGCTGCGGGATACGGAGTGTGGCGTGATTCTGTGCCTGGCGGGGTCGTTGATCTCTGCCGGGTTGCAGAAGGTGATTGTGGACCTGGTGCGGAACAACATGGTGGACGCGATTGTGTCGACGGGCGCGAACATTGTGGACCAGGATTTCTTTGAGGCGCTGGGATACCGGCACTATGTTGCTGGTGAAGAGTACAAGTACGGCGCGGGCGATGCGGAGCTGCGCGAGTTGATGATTGATCGCATCTACGACACGTTCATTGATGAGGAAGAGCTGCGCATCTGCGATGACACGACGCAGAAGATCATCGACGGGATGAAGCCTGGGGTGTACAGCTCGCGGGAGTACATCCGTGAGATGGGCCGCTACCTGAAGGAGAACGGTCGCACGCCGGAGAATGGCAATGCGGACTCGATTACGTTGGCGGCGTACGAGAAGGGTGTGCCGATCTTTGTGCCGGCGTTCTCTGACTGCTCGTTTGGCTTTGGCATTGTGGCGCATCAGCATGCTCGGCAGGGTAAAGCGATGTGCTCCATCGACTCCGGCAAGGACTTTTATGAGCTGACGCAGATTAAAATCCAGAACCCGACGACGGGTCTATTGATGATCGGCGGCGGTGTCCCGAAGAACTTTGCGCAGGACATCGTTGTGGCTGCAGACATCCTTGGTGTGGAAGCGTCGATGCATAAGTACGCGATCCAGATCACGGTGGCGGATGCTCGTGATGGTGCTTTGTCGGGCTCTACGTTGAAGGAAGCCAGCTCGTGGGGCAAGGTGGACTTGAATTGGGAGCAGATGGTGTTTGCCGAGGCGACGATTGCGTTTCCTTTGATTGCTGGCTATGCCTTCCACAAGAATGCGCAGGCCGAGCGGACGGAGAAGAACTTCGCGGAGAAGCTGGAGCCTGTGCTGGCGTAAGAACAGGAAGCGCGAATTGTAAATAGGTGTTGTAAGCGGCAGGGCTTTTGGCTCTGCCGCTTTTTTGTCAGCCCATCCGGCGTACTCAAGATGGCAGCGAAGAGTGCTGGACATCTTCCGGGCGCCGTCATACTCTTCTTTCGTACTACGAAGGACAATTGAGGAGGAAGCGTATGGCAAGCGAGAAGGAACCGAAGGTTTACCCAGTGGAAGAGGCGATTCGTGCTCAAAAGGCGCTTCGGGCGCTGGCGGGGTTGGGGCCGGAGATGTTTCCGGTGCAGGCCTTCGTGGGCATGATCAGCGACGAGGTGGAGGCACTACGAGCGAAAGGTCACACGGATGCGGAGATCGCAAAGGTGATCGGCGCCCACTCTGCCATTGAGATCACTGCGGATGAGATCGCGGCGAATTACGCTTCGCCGGAAGAGCGGCACGGAGGGCACGGGTAGACGCCGAATCCTTGGCCTCGGGATGACCCTGTGCCACCCGCACCAGGCTCTCTAAACCGAGCAACAGCCCTTGACGGTGCTTCGAGGGCATTGTCTCGAAGAGGGCCTGTATCCCGTCGCGAAAGTGCCCCTGGGCGTTGTTCTGGAGTGCTGAACCGGCGGCAGTAATTTCGACGAATACGAGGCGTTTGTCGGCCGATGACCGGAAGCGGGTGACAAGGCTGCGTTGTTCAAGCGAGTCTACTGTTTTGGCCACGGTTGCCGGCGCGAGATTCATTTTGCGCGCAAGCTCGCCCATGGCCAGGCCCTTACCGGCTTCTGGCAACAAGTTGAGCGTCATGAACTGCGTGGCACTGAGGCCCTGGGCCTGAAAGCGATTGAAGTTGGCGGCCTGGATGAACTGGCGCACGCTGAACCACGCCGTCAGAAAACGATCCACGTCACTGTCCGTACGCCTCATCCCGTCATTGTGCTCCTGTGTGGAGACGCGTGGAGCGTTCGCGTAGAGCGCGCATAGAAAGCTCGACAGACCGCTCCAGTGACGCGCAGCCGCTAACGGTGAGGGTAGCGTGAGTTCGGCTGGGAAGGATGTACTGGTCGGCCATGGGGCGAACGGCGGCTTCGTATTGTTCGCGCACGCACGCTTCGGTGCGGCCACGTTCGCGGATGTCTCGGCGGATGCGACGGGTGAGGCAGACTTCCTGGGGGGTGTCGACGTAGACGGAAAGGGTGTACAGGGGGAGAAGCTCGGGGTAATGGAGAGCGAGAATGCCTTCTACGACGATGTAAGGGCTGGGGGAGACGCTGGTGAAGGCGTCAGGCACGCGACTATGCGTTCTGAAGTCGTAGACGGGGCGCTGGATGGCCCGGCCTTGCGCGAGGTCGCGGAGGTGCGGGATGAAGAGTTCGGACTCGAGGGAGTCGGGGTGATCGAAGTTGCGTTTATCGCGGGAGTCTAGCGGGAATTGCGAGAGGTCGCGGTAGTAGAGGTCGAGGGGGAAGAGCACGGCTTTGAGCCGCGCTGCGAGTTCGCGGGCGAGGGTGGTTTTGCCGGAGCCGGAGCAGCCTGCGATGCCGATGAGGGTGGGGCGCTCGGGGAGGGGGAGCTGTTCTCGCTGGCTCACGTATTCAGTTTATCTGGCCCTTAAGTCGCGGGCCCGACGGGAAGGAGGCGCGGACAGCCGGAGTCGTGCGCAGCATCCTATTTGCGTTGGTGGTTTCGCCGCAGCCGCTTTTTTCGGGGGAGGAAGTTTGAAGCAATCAGTGCAGCAGATTGAGATTGTGACGCGGGGGCAGGCGCTCTACGAGTTCACGGAGACTGTCAGGCAGTGGGTTGGGCGGCAGGGAATACGGACGGGGTTGGTGACCGTGTTTTGTCGGCATACTTCTGCGTCGTTGTTGATCCAGGAGAACGCAGATCCTACAGTGCGACGGGATCTGAAGGCGTACTTTGACCGGATTGCGCCGGAGGACGGGCCATACGCGCATGATTCTGAGGGGCCGGATGATATGCCTGCGCATTTAAAGACGGCGTTGACGCAGGTGCAGCTATCGATCCCGGTGATGGACGGTGAGATGGTGTTGGGGACGTGGCAGGGGATCTACTTGTTTGAGCATCGGGTGAGGCCGCATCGGCGGGAGATCGCCTTGCATTTGATCGGAGAATAGGAGGGGTTCCGGTCGGGATGACGAGAGGTGGTTGGTTGCGACCGGGGAGTTCCCCGAACGACAATTAAGTCCTGTGGGGCGCGAGCGCGTCCGCTGATTCGGTAGACTTGGCCCACCGGAAATCACCCTGAACTGGAGCCGACATGCGCTTCTCCGCCGCACTCTTTGCCATCCTTCTCTTCTTTCCATTTCTGCATCTCCATGGCGAGGCGACATCTGAGGACGCTGCGATCCGGGCTGTTCTTGCTCGCGAGACGGAGGGATGGAACACCTTCAACCCGGAGGAAGTGGCTTCCACCTACACGGAAGATGTGATCTGGCAGAACCCCTTCGGAGTGCGGCTCCATGGGAGAAAAGAAGTAGAGAAGTTCCTGACGGACCTGCTGGCGCGTCCGGGGTATCGCGCAGGGATAAGCACAGTTCCCACGAGGGTTCTCGACCTCCGCCTGACGTCGCCCACCACGGCCGTTGTTTGGAGTGACGAGCGCATTGAAGGTCTGGTCAACGATCTCAGCGGAAATCCGATGCAGCCACGACACTCCTATTACCTGAAAGTGCTGGTGAAGAAAGATGGAGCCTGGAAGATCAGTGACTTCCTCATTATGGACATCATTCATCCAAAGTGACGTTCAGTGGCGCCTGCGAGCCTGACCCCGGGGAGCATGCATCGCGCACCTGCGGCTTCAAGTGACTCGCTGGGTGACAACTGACAGCAAGACGACTTGTAAGGACTCAAGTTGATGCCTGATCCCGCCAAGAACGCAACAGCGGGTCCAGGGTGATAGCCCAGGGCGAAGCGTTGGGCAGCGTCTGTCGCTGCTTGTAATGTCACCTATTCGTGTACATGAGTAGATCGTATCCGGGCCTACGAGGGGCCGAACGGCCATGCTGTTCAGTTGGCCAGCATCGCGGCGATCCTGGGAATGAGGAATCCGAGGAGCGTGGTGAATCGGGCCTCGGTGCGGGCGCCGGTTTCCATCACTTCCTGGTGGTTGATCTCTTCGCCGGTGACGCCTGCCGCCATGTTGGTGACGAGGGAGAGGCCGAGGACTTCCAGGCCCATGTGGCGGGCGATGATGGTTTCGTGGACGGTGCTCATGCCGACGAGGTCGGCGCCGAGGGTGCGGAAGGCGCGGATCTCTGCGGGGGTCTCGAAGCTGGGGCCGAGAACGGCGAGGTAGACGCCTTCGGGGAGCGGCATCTTGAGTTGTTCGGCGGCTGTGTGGGCGAGGGCGCGGAGGCGGGGGGAATAGGCCGCTGTCATGTCGAAGAAGCGCTGGCCGGTGTGTGGCATGGTAGCGAAGCGGGGTTCGTTGGGGCCGAGCGCGGCGTTCGTGCCCGTGAGGTTGATGTGGTCTGAAAGAGCGACGAGGTCCCCCTGTTTGTAGGCGGGGTTTAGGCCGCCGGCGGCGTTGGTGAGGATCAGAGCGCGGCAGCCGAGCAGGCCAAGGACGCGGGTGGGGAAGGTGACCTCGGGCATTGTGTAGCCCTCGTAGGCGTGGACGCGGCCGGCCATGACGGCTACAGGTGTGTTGCCTATTGTCCCGAGCACAAGCTTTCCGGCATGGCCTTCGACGGTGCTTTGAGGCCAGTGGGGGATTTCGTTGTAGGGGATCGTTGTTGCGCCTTCGACCTGAGTCGCGAAGTTGCCCAGGCCGGAACCGAGGACGATGCCGACCATCGGTGTCGCGGCATGACGGGAGCGGATGAGGTCAGTGGCGGCGAGGGCGCGGGTGTAGAGGTCTGGTGTGGCGATAGGCACGGTGGTCTCTTGGCTTGTCTGGAATGATCTTGCAGCAGGGTATCAGGACGGTGTGGAGTGGGTTTTGCGCGAAGTCATCGAGTGTCTGGTGAAACGGTTGTCTATGTGCAGCTAGAATTCTCTCCAACTCTCAAAAGGGGATATGCATGCGCTTGGTTCAGGGCAGGTGGATGTGGCCTGCAGTTGTCGTTCTGTTGTTGCTGCAAGCTGCGATGGCGCTGACCATCGTGCATCGTGAGTCGTTGACATTTGATGAAGACGACCACATGTTTGCGGGGTACATGATGTGGAAGACAGCGGATTATGGGCTGAATCCGGAGCACCCGCCGTTGGTGAAGCTGTTGGCTACAGTGCCTGTGCTAGGCGAAAAGCTTTGGGTGCCGCCGTTGCAGGGACGCGACTTCAAGAAGGAAGCGTACCTGGATGGGCGCGACTGGCTGGCGCGCAATGATGGCGGGAGTCAGCGGATGGTGTTCCGCATGCGGGCGAGTGCGGAGCTGCTTGCGCTGGGGTTGGCGCTGGTGGTGTTTTTAGCGACGCGTGCGTGGTTTGGCGATGTTGCTGGGCTGGTTGCGTTGGTGCTGGTGGTGTTTGATCCGAATGTGTTGGCGCACTCGGCGCTGGTGACTACGGACATGGGTGTGTCGCTGTTCTTTGTGGCGGCGGTGTATGCGTTCTGGCGGTATGCGGTGCGGGCTTCGTGGGGTCGGCTGGTTGTTGCGGGCGCGGTGACGGGGCTGTTGTTGGCGACGAAGCATTCTGGAATTTTGATCGCGCCGATGCTCCTCTTTCTGGCGTTGTGGGAGTTGTTTGCCGTACGGCGCGGAGAGCGGGGGCGGAGGGCGTTGCAGCTTGCGGGTGGACTGGCTGCGGTCACGCTGATTGCGGTGCTGGTGCTTTGGAGCTTTTATGGGTTCCGGTATGCGGCACGGCCTGCGGGGCTGCAGCTCAGCACGTCGCTGGCGCAGTATGCGGCGCCGTTGAAGCCGTTGCAGGCGCGCGGTGTTTTAGCGGTGGCGCGCATGCACCTGTTGCCGGAGTCGTACCTGATGGGGCTAGTGGATGTGAAGCGGATGGCGGAGGGGTACCCGACGTTTCTGCTGGGGAAAGTGTATCCGCATGGGCAGTGGTATTACTTTCCGCTGGTCATCCTGATCAAGTCGACGCTGGGTTTGCTGTTGCTGCTTGGGTTGGCGGTGTTTGCGGTGGCTACAGGGCGGCTGCGAAGAGGTCGTGAGCTGATGTATGTGCTGATTCCGATTTTGACGTACCTGGCGGTGGCAATGGGATCGGGGATGAACATTGGTGCGCGGCATTTGTTGCCGATGTATGCGTTCCTGTTTGTGTTGGCGGGTGCGGGCGCGGCGGCGATGCTGCCGGAGAGTCGTGGATGGACGATTGCTTGTCTGGTGCTGGTGGCCGCGCATGTCTCGTCGTCGATCGCTGTGTACCCGACGGAGATGGCGTATGCGAATGAGGCGTGGGGTGGGCCGAAGAACGTTCACAATCTGCTAAGCGATGCGAATGTGGACTGGGCGCAGCAGTTGATCCAGGTGAAGCATTGGCAGGATCGGCATCCCGGCGAGGAGTGCTGGTTTGCGTACTTTGCGTATCCGGAGGTGCAGCCTTCGACCTATGGCATCCACTGCCATGCGCTGCCTACGGTGGATACGTCCTGGATGGGTGGAGCGGAGATGGTTCCGCCGACGATCAACGGGACGGTGTTGATCAGTGCGGGGGATTGGAGTGGGTGTGAGTGGCCTACTGGAGATGTGAATCCGTACCGCAATTTTCAGGCGCTCAAGCCTGAAGAGACAATTGACCGTGCCGTCTTTGTGTACCGCGGCAAGTTCGACGTTACGGACGCGGCGGCGGATGCGCGGGCGCAGCACAGCACGATGTTGTTGACCGATGGTGATGCCCGAGGTGCGATGCAGTTGGCGCGGGACGCTGTGTCGATTGCGCCAGGGAATGTGTATGCGCAGACGGCGCTGGGCGATGCTGCTGCGGCCTTGGGTGACCGGGGCAGCGCGCGGGTCGGCTGGGGGAAGGCGTTGGAAGCGGCGAAGCTATTTGAGGCGGAGGCTCAGCCGAGCTTTGTGCCGGATCTGGAGAAGAAGATGGCTAAGCTCGGGCAGTGATCTTCTCTAGCGTGGAAGCAGCATGCTGACGATAGAGGCGCTCATGAGGTTGGCCATGGTGCCTGCGAGCATGGCACGTAGGCCTAGTTTGGCGAGTTCATTGCGGCGGTGCGGGATGAGGGCCCCTATGCCGCCGATCTGCATACCTACGGAACCGATGTTGGCAAAGCCGCAAAGCGCAAAGGTGGAGATCGCGAGCGTGCGCGTGGAGATGAGGCCGGCTTTGGCCATCTGACCGAGCTGCGTGTAGGCAATGAACTCGTTGAGAACCGCCCGTGTACCTATCAGATTGCCAACCTTGCTGGCCTCACTCCAGGGCACGCCGATCATCCACGCAACCGGCGCGCAGAGTGTGCCCAGCGCGTTGCCGAGCGAGTGCGGAAACGGCACATGGCCGTGGGCCCAGAGAACGTTGGAGATGCCGAGCATGATCGCGTTGACGAGGCCAATGAGCGCGAGGAAGCTGATCAGCATGATTGCGACGTTGAAGGCGAGTTGGCCGCCGTCTATGGTGCCGCGGGCGATGGCGCCGATGAGGTTTTCGTTCTTGTGCTCTTCTTCCTGGGGGATGTGCACGGTCCCGAGTGTGGCGGGGACTTCGGTTTCCGGCACGAGCATTTTGGCGATGAGGATGGTGCCGGGGGCGGTCATGATGACGGCGGAGAGCAGGTCCTGCGCGCGGATGCCGAAGCTGATATAGGCCGCCATGATGCCGCCGGAGACGTGGGCCATGCCGCTGGTCATGATGCACATGAGCTCCGAGCGTGTGGCGCCGTTGAGGAAGGGGCGGATGGTGAGCGGGGCCTCGGTCTGGCCCATGAAGATGGAGGCGGCGACGTTGGTACTCTCGGCCCCCGATGTTCCCATCGTGCGCTGCATCAGCCAGGCCATGCCGCGGATGATCCACTGCATGATGCCGAGGTGATAGAGCATGGCGAACAGCGCGGAGACGAAGATGATGGTGGGGAGGACGGCGAAGGCGAGGGTTTCGAGCGGGCTGGTGGGGTCGCCGAGCTTGCCGAAGACGAAGCTGGAGCCGTCAACGGCATGACCGAGTAGAGACGTGACCGCGCTTGAGCCGGTGTGGAGGATGGCCTGGCCGAAGCTCCACTTGAGTACGAGGAAGGCGAAGAAGAGCTGCAGGGAGAGGCCCCAGCCTACTGTGCGCCAGCGGATAGCGCGGCGGTTGGTGGAGAGGGCGTAGGCGACGCTTAGGAGGACGACAAGACCGAGCAGACCGGTGAAACGAGCCAAACGCGCGCTCCGATGCAGAAGGGATTGGGGCGAGTGTACCGGGTGAAAGGGATTTCGCCTAGCTTCGCCCCATCCTGAGGTTTACGGGTCAACGTGACGTGTGGATGCTTGACTGCTGGTCCGCTTAGACCTGGATCATGCCGCCGTCTACGAAGAGTTCTATGCCTGCGACGAAGCTGCTGTCGTCGCTGGCGAGGAAGACGACTGCTTTGGCGATCTCGTCCGGGGTGCCCATGCGGCCGAGCGGAACGCCTGCGATCATTTGGGCCTTGAACTGCTTTTCGGTTTCGGGGTCGCCGGCTATGTTGGTGATGCCCGGGGTGTCGATGGGACCGGGGCTGACGACGTTGATGCGGATCTTGCGGTCTTTGAGTTCGTTGGTCCAGGTGCGGGCGAAGGAGCGGACGGCGGCCTTGGTGGCGTTGTATACGCCCATGGCGGGGAAGCCTTTGCTGGAGACGATGGAGGCGTTCAGTACGACCGCCGCGCCGTCGGGGAGCAGGGGGAGGGCCTTCTGCACGGTGAAGACGAGGCCTTTGACGTTGGCGTTGAAGGTCTTGTCGAAGTGTTCTTCGGTATAACTGCCGAGCGGGGCGAGGTCGCCCGATCCGGCGTTGGCGAAGAGGATGTCCAACTTGCCTTTTTCGCTCCCGATCTGGGCGAAGAGGCGGTCGAGGTCTTCCATGCTGGAGACGTCGCCTTGAACGCCGGTGACGTTGCTGCCGATTTCTCTGACCGCTTCGTCGAGGTTAGCCTGGCGTCTGCCGGTGATATAGACAAAGGCGCCTTCTTCGACGAAGCGCTTCGCTGTGGCGAGGCCGATGCCGCTGTTGCCGCCTGTGACGAGTGCTATTTTTCCGCTGAGCTTTCCCATGGTCGTCGTCTCCTGAAGAGTTTGCACGCCAGAGGCCTGTGTTTCGACGCACATCGAAGCAGATGGGTCGCGAAAGGAAAGGGATTCATGAATCGCGGAACGGATTGCAACGATGTTGCGGTTGAAGCGATCCGGCTGAAGCACCGGGTCGCTAAGGGGGCGGTTATCTCGCGCGACAGGTGTTCCGGCCGGTGTCGGCGATGGAGGCTATGAGCCATTTGCCGTCGATACGGACGAGGTTGAAGAGGTCGGTACCGCAGTGGTCGACCTTGCCATCGGTGAGGAAGTCAAAAGGAGCCCAGACTACGGCGAGATCGCTGTCGATGCGCACGAGCGGGTCGTGAATACGTTCTTCGATGGAGGTTTTGCCGGGCTTGCTGACACGGGCAGCGAAGTCTTCGATGGTCAGCTTGGCGGGCTTTCCGTCCCGCATCAGCAGCAGTGTAGCTCCGGGCAGGGCTGCGGCTTTGATGGCGTCCGCATTGCGTTGGGACATGCCGTCGAACATGGCCTGCACGGGCGCGAGGACGGCTTGCTCTTCCGGCGTTGCGGCGCGGGCATGCGGGAAGGAGATGGTTAATCCGATCAGGGCGGCAGCGGTAGCGAGGAGCGTACGAGAGGGCTTCACGGGCCGATTCTACGCGGCTCTCGCGAGAGCGGACTTGATTTCATTCCGAGGCGCTGTTGCCCAGGACGATTGCTTGGATGAGAAGACTGACGACTGGTGGCGTTGTGCTGAGGACCAGCGTGTCTGTGAGCATCCGGAAGGGTTCGTCGAGGAGCGCGGGGTCCTCTGCGAAGAGAGTGAACATGGGCTGGCCTCCCTGTAGAAACTCGCCCAGCTTGGCGTGCACTTCGATGCCGGCGTGGGCGGAGACGGGGTCCCCGGGGTTAGCGCGGCCGGCGCCAAGGCGTTGGACGGCCCAGCCTACCTGCTTGCAGTCCATCTCCGCGAGATAGCCGTTGTGCGGGGCGGTGAGGGTGCGGCTGGCGCGAGGGTGGTGGTGGGTTGCGGGGTTGTTGAAGACGGCGGTGTCGCCACCCTGGGCTGCGATGATGCCGAGCCAAGCAGTGTAGGCTTTGCCGTTGCGGAGGTACTCGTCGGCGAGAGCGGCGCCGGCTTCGGGTGTGGCTGATGTGCCTGCGAGGTGGAGCATCCAGCCAGCGAGGATGTCCGAGAGCTCGATGAGGTCGGCGGACATGGGGTGGCGGTGGCCCTGCAGGATGTCGACGCACTCCTGAATTTCGAGCCAGTTGCCGGCGAAGCGGCCGAGGGGCTGGTTCATCGCCGTGAGCAGGGCGACGGTGCGTGTGCCTGCGCGGTTGCCGGTGTCGACCATGAGTTGCGCGAGGTGGCGGGAGGCTTCGAGCGTGGGCATGAAGGCGCCGCTGCCGACCTTGACGTCGAGGACGAGGCCGCGGAGGTCTTCGGCGAGCTTTTTGCTCATGATGCTGGCGGTGATGAGGAAGGGGGATTCGACGGTGCCGGTGTGGTCGCGGAGGGCGTAGAGGACGCGGTCGGCGGGGACGAGGTTGGGCGTCTGGCCGACTAGCACGGCATGAGTTTGCGGGAGAATCGCGGCAATCTGGTCGAGGCTGAGCTGGGTGTTGAAGCCGGGGATGGTTTCAAGTTTGTCCAGCGTGCCGCCGGTGTGGCCCAGGCTGCGGCCGCTGATCATGGGGACTGCAATGGCGGGGAGGTTGTTCGCCGCCCTGTCGGCTGCGGCGGCGGCGAGGATGGGTGCGATGAGGAGTGAGGTTTTGTCGCCGACTCCGCCCGTGGAGTGTTTGTCGACGGTGAAGGTGTCCGGCGGGGCGTGGAGGGTGTCGCCGGAGAAGCGCATGGTTTGCGTGAGGCCAGCGAGTTCCCGGGGGGAAAGGCCGCGCTGGAACACGGCCATGAGGAAGGCGGCGATCTGCGCGTCGGTGACGTGCTCGGCCGATGGGGCGGGGTCTGCCTGGGGCTGATGGCTGCGGACGACGGCGTGGATGAGGGCCTGGATCTCGGCGGTGGAGAGCTCGAGGCCGTCGCGCTTCTTGATGATGACGTCGAGGGGATGCAGGCTGTCAGGCATGGCTAGCGGGGCGTGAGCGACGAGGCCCGGAAGGCGTGAGGGAGAAGCGCGCCGAGGGTGGTTTCCTGGGGCTGGTGGTCTTCGCCGGGGTAGAGGATGGGCGTTTCGTCGTCGGCAAACTCGGCGAGAGTCTGACGGCAGGCGCCGCAGGGCATGGAGGCGGCGTTGTTGAGATTGGCGACGGCAACCGCCGCGAGGCGGATGTGCGGGCCGTGCTGGGCGACGGCGCGCGTGATGGCGGATTGCTCAGCGCAGCAGGTGAGCCGATAGGAGCAGTTTTCGACGTTGGTCGCGGTAATGACTTCGCCGGTGGTGAGGAGAAGGGCTGCACCCACGCGGAAGTGCGAGTACGGCGAGTAGGAGTTTTGCGCGGCGGCGGCGGCTTGTTCGCGGAGGAAGAGTTGCTGCTCGGGGGTGAGGGACGTAGGGGGTTGGGTGCTCATTGTGAGGGCTCAAGCGTAGCTTGTGGGCCCGGTGGATGCAATGGTCTGTCGATTTTGGGGACAGGGGTAATGTGCGGAGTGAGGGAGGGTAATAGTCGGGTTGGGGGATGGTGAACGGAAGTAATGCCGCCGAAGCTAGGAGACGACAGATGAGACCTCAGACCGAACGAAGTCTGTGGCGGAGCGGGGCGAGATGCGGTTGAGTGCGGGGACAACGACTTTGTGGGTACAGGCGCAGCGGAGCGCCCTTTTTGCAGCACTCTGTTTGATTTGGCCGTGCCGGGGATCGGCGCAGGAGCTTCGCCTGAGCTATGCGTCCCCTGAGCCTGTGGGATGGGCGCTCACGGCAGAAGGCTTTGCCGGCGCCGGCTCCCCAGCCGTGGAACGCCCCGGTTCAGTGTCTGGCATGGTGCTGGACGGGAGCGAGGCCGCGATCCCTGGAGCTTCGGTGACACTCATCGGCGCGGCTGGACGGGAGACTCTGCGCGTGCAGTCCGGTGATGATGGTATGTTCGCGCTTGCCGAGGTGCCTGCGGGAACCTACCAAATCCGCGTAGCGCGCGCGGGATTTGTGCCGTATACGGTTGAGGCTGTGATCGGGTCGGGGCAGCGGGTCGAGTTGGGCGAAATGCTGCTCGGCGTGGCGGCGACGGATTCGGTGGAAGTGCGGGCATCCGGGCGCGATATCGCGGAGGCGCAGGTGGCGCTTGAGGAGCAACAGCGCGTGCTGGGCGTGTTTCCGAACTTTTATGCCTCGTATGCGCCCAATGCAGAGCCGTTGTCTGCCACGCAGAAGTATCGTTTGGCTTGGCGGTTTACGAATGATCCGGTGGCGTATGCGATGGCTGGAGCGATTGCTGGCGGCGAACAGCCGCATAGCTTTCGCGGGTATGGACCGGGCATGACCGGATACGACAAACGGTTTGGTGCAGCGTACGGCGACGGAATGGTGAGCACCATGGTTGGGCAGGCACTGCTGCCGGCTGTGTTCCACCAGGACCCACGGTATTTTGTGAAAGGCACGGGATCGGTGAGCTCGCGTGTCCTGTATGCCGTGGCGAGCATGGTGATGTGCAAGGGGGATAACAAGCGCTGGCAGGTGAACTACTCAAACATCCTGGGCAATGTGGCGGGGGCAGGAGTCTCAAATCTGTACTATCCGGCCGGAAGCCGGCGTGGGCTCAGCGCTGTTGTGCAGGGATCGATGTCGTCGACGGCGTTGGGCGCCGTGGGCGGTTTGTTCCAGGAATTTGTGCTGCACCGGATGACGCCGCATGTGCCGGAGTACGCGGCAGGACGATAGCTTTTGGGCGCGGCGATCAGGTTGCGAGGACGCTGCGGGCGTAGTCCTCGACGCTGGTGAGGGTGAGGCCGAACTGCTGTTGGGTGGCGGTCATGTCCATGGCATCGCCGTGGGCGCAGCCGAGGCCCAGGGCGGCGAAGGTCTTTTCCATGGGATCGGTTGCGGCCTGGAATTGAGCGAACAGGGCTTCCTGGGGGATGTGATCGCGGCGGAAAGATTTCCCGGTGAGTCGCTCGAAGATAGCGATGACCTCGAGGGGACTTAGCGGCTGGGGACCACCGAAATCTATTTCGGCACGCTCGGCGGCGGGGTGCCGTACCGCAGCGGCGCACATTTCAGCAACGTCCTGTGCAGAGACCCAGCTGATGGGTGCTGTGCCTGGGCCGAAGATCCTGGCGGACGCGTTGAGGTAGTCGAATCCGAGCGCGGGGCTCAACCAGGATTCCATGAAGTAGCTGGCTCGGAGGATGGTGAAGTTCAGGTCTCGGATGCGCTCTTCGACGTGTTGCTTGGCCTCAGACAGCGGGACGGAGATGCCTGGAGGATGGCGAAACGACACAAAGATGAAGCGCTGGACCTCCGCATCGTGCCCGGCCCGGACCAGATGGATCTGGCCTTCATCATCGACGGTCTGGATGGAATCTCCGGGTTGGCGTGACACCGCGGCGGTGGAGGTTGCTGTGGAGATGACCACTTCCGCCCCCTGGCATGCGGCGGCGAGGGATGCGGGATCCTTGAGGTCGCCGAAGACGATCTCTGCGCCGGAGTGCCGGAGTGTCGCAATCCGGTCGGGGTTGCTCGTGTGCCTGACGAGAGCGCGGACACGCTCGCCACGTCTGGCGAGTCGGAGGCAGGTCTCATGGCCCGCAACGCCTGTAGAACCGACGACAAGGATCATTTGGATCTCCTGAAGGCCAACAGGGTACCCGGAATGTTCCGCCGCGACACATGAAATCTGCGTGCGTAGGATGAAGGCGGGAGAAACGTGTTGGCGGCAAAGGAAAAGCGGATCGCAAAAGGAAAATCGGCGGAGGGAACTGAGGGGCACACGGAAGCCGGCGATACCGCCGTGACTGAACGGTCCGATGTTCTTGAACTCTTCCATCCGGTGACGGCGGAGTGGTTTCGGGCGGTGTTTGAGGGGGTAACCCCACCGCAGCGGGAGGGCTGGCCTTCGATCGCGCGAGGCGAGTCGACATTAATCTTGGCGCCTACGGGAACCGGCAAGACGCTGACCGCGTTCTTGTGGTGTTTGGACCGGTTGATGCTGCAACGGCCTGCGACGGACGACGTCGAGCCGGGGTGTCGTGTGTTGTATCTCAGTCCGCTGAAGGCTCTGGCGGTGGACGTTGAGCGGAACCTGCGGTCACCGCTGCAAGGGATCGCGAACATGGCCCAACGCCAGGGTGTGTCGGTGCACATCCCGGAGATCAGTGTGCGTACGGGGGACACGCCGCAGAAGGAGCGGGCGCGGTTCAAGCGGCATCCGGGCGAGATTTTGATTACTACGCCGGAGTCGTTGTATCTGCTGCTCACCTCGGATGCTGGAGAAGCGTTGCGGTCTGTGGAGACCGTGATCATTGATGAGATCCATGCGCTGGTGCCGACCAAGCGAGGGGCGCATATGGCGTTGTCACTGGAGCGGCTGGAGGCGCTGTGTGGGCGGCGGTTGCAGCGGATTGGGTTGAGCGCGACGCAGCGGCCCTTGGAGGAGGTGGCGCGGTTTTTGGGGGGCGCGGAGGGGGGCGGGTCGCTGGCGGAAACGCAGGTTCCCATTGGGAATGACAACAAGAAAGGGAAAGGGAAGGGCAAGAGCACGCAGCAGCGGGCGGATGAGGCGATCGCGGAGACCACTGGCCTGCAAGCGCATGAGGTCGCGACTGAGGACTACACGTCCGCCGAGGCGGCTGAGGTCGAGGTGGACGATGCCAAGGGAGCATCGGGGCCCCGGTATCGGCCGGTGACGATTGTGAATGCCGGAGCGCGGAAGCGACTGGAGATCCGCGTTGAGGTTCCCGTGGAGGACATGGCTAAGCTGGGCGAGATTGAGGAGTTGCCTAGCGGGGCGGCGTCGCAGGGGCCGAAGCGGACGAGCATCTGGCAGAGCATTCATCCGCGGTTGCTGGAGATTGTGCGGGAGCGGACGTCGACGTTGATCTTTGTGAATGCTCGGCGCATTGCGGAACGGTTGGCGGGGGCGCTGAACGAACTGGCGGGGGAGCAGCTTGCTCGTGCGCATCATGGCTCGCTGGCTTCAGCGCAGAGGTCTGAGATTGAGGAGCTCTTGAAGGCGGGGCGGCTGAAGGCGTTGGTGTGTACGTCTTCGCTGGAGTTGGGCATTGATATGGGTGCGGTGGATCTGGTGATCCAGATTGAGGCGCCCCCTAGTGTGGCGAGCGCGCTGCAGCGCATCGGGCGTGCGGGGCACCAGGTGGGTGCGCCTTCGACAGGGATCATCTTTCCGAAGTACAGGGCTGACTTGGTGGCTTGTGCGGCGGTGACGCAGGCCATGCATGAAGGCCATGTGGAGCACACGCGCTTTCTGCGTAACCCGCTGGATGTGTTGGCGCAGCAGATGGTGGCGATGGTGGCTCAGCCTCCGTTGCCGTTGGCTGAGGTGGAGCATCGGCAGAAGCGGAAGCCCAAGAGGACCGTGGCAGCACGAGATCGTGGTGGGGTCGCGACGGGCTATGAGGCTGAGGTTGAGGAGGAAGCACCGGGGCTTAGTTATGACGCGCTGCTGGGGATGGTGCGGAGTGCGGCGCCATTTGCCGGGCTGAGCCTGGCGGTGTTTGATGGCGTGCTGGATATGTTGGCGGGGCGGTATCCGTCGGATGAGTTTGCGGAGCTTCGGCCTCGGGTGACGTGGGATCGGCAGCGGAATTGGATCACGCCTCGGGGTGGAGCGAAGCGGCTGGCAATTTTGAATGGCGGGACGATTCCGGATCGTGGGACGTTTGGCGTGTTCTTGAGCGGGTCTGCGAACAGGCCGATACGCGTCGGCGAGTTGGATGAAGAGATGGTGTTTGAGGCGCGCACGGGCGATACGTTCATCCTGGGTGCGTCGACGTGGCGAATCGATGAGATTACGCAAGATCGCGTGCTGGTGACGCCTGCGCCTGGCGAGCCGGGGAAGATGCCGTTCTGGCATGGCGATCAGGCGGGGCGGCCGATTGAGTTTGGCAAGCGCATTGGCGCGCTGGTGCGGGAGTTGCGCGACCTGCCACGCAGTGCGGCGATTGCAAAGCTGACGCGTGAGCATGATCTGGATGAGAAGGCGGCGGAGAATGTGATCCGCTACCTGACCGATCAGGCGATGGCGACGGACCAGGTGCCGGATGATCGCACGATTGTGATTGAGCGTGTGCGCGATGAGCTGGGCGACTGGCGGGTGTGTTGCATGACGCCGTTTGGAAGCCGCGTGCATACGCCGTGGGCGATGGCCGTGACGGCGAAGATCAAGGCCGCGGGGATGGACGTGGAGACGATGTGGGGAGAGGACGGCTTTGTGATGCGCTTCCCCGATACGGACACGCCACCGGATGCGGAGATGCTGTTGATGGAGCCTGCGGAGGCAGCGGAGTTGGTGCAGGCGCAGTTGGGGTCGACGGCGCTGTTTGCGGCGAAGTTTCGGGAGTCAGCAGCACGGGCGTTGTTGCTGCCTCGTCGTCGTGCGGATGGACGCACGCCGTTGTGGCAGCAGCGCAAGCGGGCGTATGACCTGCTGAGTGTGGCTTCGCGGTATGCGAGCTTTCCGATGTTGCTGGAGGCGTATCGCGAGTGTTTGCGCGATGTGTTTGATATGCCTGCGCTGGCGGAGACGTTGCGGCGCATTGCCAACCGTGAGATTCGGGTGCATGTGGTGGATTCGCGCACGCCTTCGCCGTTTGCGGGGGCGTTGCTGTTCAGCTATGTGGCGAACTACATCTATGACGGCGATGCGCCATTGGCCGAGCGGCGGGCGCAGGCGCTGAGTATTGACCAGGATCAGTTGCGCGAGCTGTTGGGTGATGCAGATCTGCGTGAGTTGCTGGACATCAATGCGATCGAGGAGACGGAAGAGCAGTTGCAGTCGACCGCGGATGGGTACAAGGTGCGGTCGGTGGATGGAGTGCATGATCTGCTGCTGCGGTTGGGCGATCTGACGCGGGCTGAGTTGGGGATGCGCTCTACGGGGCTGGACGTCGATGCGACGGCTGAAAGGCTATTGCGGGCGCGGCGTGTGCTGGAGTTGAAGGTCGGCGGTGAGAAGCGATTGATCGCGGTGGAGGATGCAGCGCGGCTGCGCGATGCGTTGGGTGTGCCGTTGCCGCCGGGGTTGCCGGGGGCGTTTCTGGAGCCTGTGCCGGACGCCATCCTTGATGTGGTGCGGCGATATGCGCGAACGCATGGGCCGTTCACGACGCCGGATGTGGCGAAGCGGTATGGCCTGCCGAAGGAGAGTGTGGAGGCTGTACTGCAGCGACTGGTGGGCACGGGTCGCGTGATTGAAGGCGCGTTTTTACCCGGGGGAGAGAACCGCGAGTGGATCGACGCAGAGGTGTTGAGGACGGTCCGGCGCAAGAGTCTGGCTCGGCTGCGCAAGGAAGTTGAGCCGGTTGGGCAGGCTACGTTGGCGCGGCTGTTTACGCGTTGGCAGGGGGTGGTGTCGCCGCGGCGTGGGTTGGATGCGTTGCTGGATGCGGTGGAGAACCTGCAGGGAGCGCCGCTGCCTGCGTCGTTGCTGGAGAGCGAGATCCTGCCGGCACGCATTGCTGGATACAGGTCGGCGGATCTGGATACGTTGATTGCTGCGGGAGAAGTGGTCTGGGTGGGGCTGGAGCCGTTGGGGGAGCGCGATGGGCGTGTGGCCCTCTATCTTGCGGAGCGGTTGAGGTTGTTGTGGCCGCCGAATCGTGGAGTGGATGCGAAGGGGCAGATGATTGGCGGAGTGCCACTGGGTGAGCGCGAGTTGGCCGTCATTGAGTATTTGCGGCGGAGCGGGGCTTCGTTTTTTCAGCCGCTGCACGATGGGCTGGGTGGAGGGTATCCGGGCGAGACGATTGAGGCGTTGTGGGCGCTGGTTTGGCGTGGGTTGGTGACCAATGATGCGCTGAATTGCCTGCGGGCTTACACGGAGAAGACGGGGGCGTCTGCGGGGCGGAGTGGAGCGAAGCCGGTTCGGCGGGTGCACAACCAGCAGCAGGGCTTTCGGTCGCGGAGGACTACGCCACCAACGGCGCAGGGGCGCTGGAGTCTGAATCAAGTTGCGTTTGATGTTGAACGTGGGACACCGGTGCGGCAGACCGAATGGAGTCATGCGATCGCGCAGCAATTGTTGACGCGCTACGGTGTGGTGTTTCGCGAGACGGCACATGCCGAGGATTTGCCGGGTGGGTTTTCGGCGATCTATGACGTGATGAAGGCTCTGGAGGAGAGTGGCAAGGTGCGGCGTGGCTATTTCGCGGCGGACCTTGGGGCGACGCAGTTTGCGCAGCCTGCGGCGGTGGATCTGCTGCGGTCCTTGCGGCCGGGGGAGCATAACGGGAGTGCGGAGGAGGGTCGTGAGGCCGTGATGCTGGCGGCGACCGATCCGGCGAACCCGTATGGTGCGCTGCTGCGTTGGCCCGCGGCGCCGGAGGAGGGATCGTCGTTGACGCGGAGTGTGGGGGCTCGTGTGGTGTTGGTGGATGGGGCGTTGACGGCGTATCTGCGGCGCGGCAACCCGAATGTGCAGGTGATGTTGCCGGAGGAGGAGCCGGCTCGTGGCAATGCGATGCGGGCGCTTGCGGAGTTCCTGGTGCAAACGGTGCAACGGGCCGAGGCGGAAGGCGGTGATCGGACTCGGGGTGGGATGTTGATTACGAGCTTGAATGGGGTGGCGGTGGCAGAACATCCGATGGCTCGGGCGTTGCTGGATGCGGGATTTCAGGCTGCGCCTATGGGGTTCAATGTGCGGCGGAACTTGCCGGGGTTGCCGGGCAGGGCGGCGGTGCCTGTTTAGGGACCAGTTCTTACTAGATCGATGCGGTTGGTGATTGCGGGTTTACGATTGCGCGGCGGCGAGGGCAAGATCCGAGCATTGTCCGCAGCGCGCTCTGGAGGAGTGGATGAAGATACGACCGCTGATTTGGTTGGGAGTGCTGTTGGGCTGCTGGGGCCTTAGCTATGCGCAGAGTGCAACGAGCGCGACGCGTTCGGGAGGAGTGCAGCCGCGCATCCTGGTGTACACGAAGAACGGCGCAGGGTACCTGCACGCGAACATTGCGGCGAGCGTGGAGGCGTTGAAGCGGATTGGTCCTGAGGTGGGGTTTGCGGTGGATGCGACAGAGGATCCGTCGGCATTCTCGGCTATTAACTTGAAGCGCTATGCAGTCATCGTCTTTGACAACAGTGGCAACGCGATCTTTAGCAGCGATGAGCAGCGGGATGCGCTGAAGGGCTTTGTGGAGCATGGGGGAGGCGTGGTGGGCATCCATGCA
This sequence comes from uncultured Verrucomicrobiae bacterium, assembly GCA_963717535.1. Taxonomy (GTDB): domain Bacteria; phylum Acidobacteriota; class Terriglobia; order Terriglobales; family Acidobacteriaceae; genus Granulicella. The sequence goes on along the minus strand of OY970344.1, from coordinate 1,276,653 downwards.
GGGCTTACCGCGGAGGTGAACTGGCCTTGGTTTGCGCAGATGATGGGTGGGCGGTTTCGGTGGCATCCGGTGGAGCAGGACTTCAAGGTGTCGGTGGCAGACCCACAGTTTCCGGTGGTACATGGACTGGCGGCGACCTTTACGGTGCATGACGAGTGTTACTTCAACGTGCTGCTGAATCCGGACATTCATCCGGTGCTGGTGACGGATCGGACGGCACTGGCCGGGTTGGAGAAGGCGCCGGAGCCTCTAACGAGCTTTCCTAATCCGCTACCGCTTGCGTGGTGGCATACGTTTGATGGCGGGCGGGAGTTCTCCCTTGCTTTGGGGCATGAGTCGAGTGTGTATGCGGAGCCGTGGTTCGATGGCATTCTGGGGCGTGCGCTGATATGGGCTGCGGGTGCTCATACCGCGCATCAGGAGTAAGAAGCGGCCAGTTACCGCTTGCCCTTTGGTTGATACTGAAAGACTTGTTCGAGCGGCACACCGAACACGAGCGCTACTTTGAATGCGGTTTCCAGCGAGGGGGAGTACTTGTCCTGCTCGATCGCGATGACGGTCTGGCGGGTGACGCCGATGCGGTCTGCGAGGTCTTGCTGGGTCATGGAATTTGCTGCGCGAAGTTCGCGGATCTGGTTGCGTATGGTGGGCATCAGAGGGCTCTCCGATAGGCGACGATCTGGGCCACTGTTTTTACGATGTCTGAGATGACGAGCATGCCGAAGAAGACGCTGAGGAAGTGCAGCCCCATGTTGTGATTCTGCAGGTTGAGTTGGCCGACCGTGGCGTGAAACCAGAGCATGCCGAGGCCGAGGACCATGAGTGAAGCGAGGGTGATGTAGCCGGCACGGTAGCCGCGCAGCAGGATGAGGCGGTCGCGCTCGTCGCGTGTGCGATTGCGCGTGAAGGCGGCGATGATGGATTGGAGGATGATCTGCAACACGATGATCGCGAGGATCATGCCGGCGACCTTGTTCACGGAGTTTTGGTGGTGGAGAGCGAAGTAAGAGCCGTAGACGAGCAGCTCCGCCGCTAGGGAGCCGTAGAGGGACTTTTCCTGGTAGGAAAGACTGTCTGCCATTGCGCTTGCTCCGTGTTAAATATGTTTTACATGGTCGACCGTAGAACGAGAACGACTCATTGTCAAACATTTTTTACAAGGGATTTTGGAAGCGTCTAAGAGCTATGCCTGAAGGGGACACAATCTATCGGTCGGCGCGGGCGCTGGGGAAGGCGCTTGGGGGCAAGGTGGTGACTGCGTTTGAGGCGCAGGTGGCTACGTTGGCTTCTGTGGCGGATAGCAAGGGCGTTGTGGGGCGCGTGGTGGAGAAGGTGGAGGCTCGGGGGAAGTGGTGCCTGGTGTATTTTTCGGACGACCTGATCCTCGTGACGCACATGTTGATGTCGGGGTCGTGGCATCTCTATCGCACGGGGGAGCGGTGGCGGGTGCCGCGGAGTTCTGTGCGGTGTGCGATCAGTGTGGCGGATTTTGTGGTGCTGGCGGTGAATGTGCCGGTGGCGGAGTTTCATACGGAGCGGACGTTGCTGCGGTACTCGCAGGTACCGAAGCTTGGCGTGGACATTTTGGGTGGGGAGTACTCGACGGATGCTGGGGTGAAGGCGTTGAAGGAGTATGGGGCGCAGCATCCTGAGGCGGAGATTGGCGTGACGCTGTTGAATCAGCGCGTGATGGCGGGGTTGGGCAATGTGTACAAGAGCGAGGTGCCGTTTGCGGCGGGGGTGAACCCGTTTCGGCAGATGCGGACGCTGACGGAGCGCGAGTTTGAGGTGATGGCCGAGGTGAGTGGGCGGTATATGCGGGCCAATGTGAACGATGGTTCGTCGGCAACGGGCGGGGATGCGATTGTGACGTATAGCGGCAATCGGCGGACGACCCACAGTATGAACGCGGGCGAGCGGCTGTGGGTGTATGGGCGGCAGGGGCAGGAGTGCCGGCGATGTGGGGCGTTGGTGATGATGCGCAAACAGGGGGAGCAGGTACGGTCCACGTATTGGTGCCCGGTTTGTCAGCCGTGGGTGGCGAGCGAGGGGCAGGCTGGGGGGGCTCCCGTGGGTGGTGTTTTGAAGGTGTTGGGAGGACGGCGGCGTAGTAGTTGTTGATCGTTGCTCGTCGGCAGTTTTTGGTTCACCCTTCGCGCTGCTTGTTCTCGGGGAAGCGGAGGAGGCCAACGATCGCTCCGAGAAGGACGCCGCCGGCATCGGAGCGCACGTCCTTGGTTTCTACAGCCCAGCCGTTCTTTCTGCTTTCGTTCGCTTCTGTCGCATAGCCAAAGGCGAGCAAAGCCACGATGAACAGCACGCGGGTGAGATCGGACCGGGTGCTGTTGAAGAGAACAAATGCAAGCGTGGCAAAGCCGAACACGTGCAGCCAGGGATGGAGCACGCCTTGGGTATGCAGCGCGTGCTTGGTTTGAGTCGGCAGTGCCGAGATGGCGAAGATCAGCAGCGCGAGCAGGACTGCGGCAAGGAGGGAAACAGCGCGTTTGCTCACACAATCAGGATAAAGCTTCCACCCGCAGTCCCCGCCGGATGGCCGGTAGATAGTAAGCGGCGCGGCTAAGGAACTGCAGGGTATTCGTTCACTCTCGGGGTGTTGCGGGGTTTGGTGGAGGTGGGTTCGCCGGTGTTGTTGATCACGTGGGTGATTTGGCCGAGGTTGTCGAGGGCCAGCGTGACCATGTGGTGGAAGCGGACCGTGGGGCGGTCGGGTACTTCGATGGCGCGGCTGAGGGTAACGTCGGGATGGCGGAACACGCTGTACACGCCGAGACCCCAGGCTTCGTGCGTGGTGACGTTGTCACCGACTCTGTAAGAAGCCCAGCCGTTTGTGCCTTGCGTGCTCGTCCAGGCCTGTTGGGTGGGTGGGTCGTAGGGGATTTCGGATTGGTAGAAGAAGGTGCGGCCGCGTTCTCCGTTCCATAGGACCTGGAACTGCTGGTGGTGTTCGACGAAGAGGCCATAGACCGTGACGTCGTTGCCGTTGACGATGAGGCCGTTGTCGCTGGTGTTTTCGGTCCAGCCTACGCCTTTGCCGTGGTCGGCGCGCCAGATCCAGGTGTGGTCTACGAGGACGTCGTTGCTGTTGAGGATGAGGTTGGCGTGGGTCTTGCCGACGGCGGCGCCGCCAACCCGGAAGAAGATGTCGTGGAGGGAGATGGGGTTCTGGATGTGGCGTGTAGGGGTGGTCGCGTCACCGACCTGGAGGAGGACGGGGGAGGCTGTCGCGCCGGCGTCAAAGAGGAGTCCGGAGACGGTGATGCCGTCGGCGTCGGCGACGGTCATGGCAGTGGTGCCGTTCGTGGGGTGCAGGGTGGCGAAGCCGAGGCCGAGGACTACGGTGTCTTTGCGGGTGACGTGGATGGGTTCTGTGAGGTCATAAGTGCCGGGGGTGAGGATGAGGTCTTTGCCGGAGTTGAGGGCGGCGTTGATGGTGGGGGCGGTGTCCCTGCCGGGTCGTGCGATGTAGAAGTCGGCGAGCGGGACGGTGCGGCCTGGGGTGGAGCCGCCACTCCAGGTGATGCCGGCTGAGTTGTGGGCGAGTGAGGGGACGATCACACTGTAGTAACCCTGGGGGCCGACGGTGAGGAAGGGTTTCTCGCGGATGACGGGTGTTTTTTCGATCTCGGTGTACGCCGGTTTGGGCCAGTTGCCGTCGGGCATAGGACGCGTGCCTACGAAGACCATGTTCCAACTGGAGCCGGTCCAACTGCCCCAGTCGGCGTTGCGGGAGATCCACTGTTGTTGCGTGCCGGAGTCGACGTTGCCGTCGATTTTGCTGTCAGCGATCCAGCCGCCACTGGCCCAGCCGCGGTTCTGGTGCAGGACCATGTCGCCGTGAACGTGCATGCGGCGGAAGGCGACGGCTTGCGAGGTGGCCCACTGGAGGGAACCGGCGGTAGGTGTGACGGAGAAGCCTTCGGCGGCCCGCCAGAAGGTGCAAGTGGCGTTGTTTTTGGGGAGCGAGGCGTCGGCGTGGACGTTGCCGGTGATGTGCACGGCATCGGGCGAGGCACCGAGGCCGAGGACCTGCGTGTAGAAGCCGACGGGGATGTCGAGATGGTAGTCGCCGGGGAGAAAGAGGAAGGCGTAGCGGCCGGAGCCGAACTCTCTGTGCTGCTGCTCAGCGTAGACCTGGTCGATCCTTGCCTGCATGGCCGCCCGGGGCATGTTGGGCGTGAAGACGTCGACGTTGGGACCGAAGGGAGAGGCTGGCTGCTTGGAAAGTTGCGCTACACCCAAGGGCAAGGACACCAGGTAGAGGCAGAGAGGAACGAGTCTAGATTGACGCAGGGAAAGGACCATCGGCAGACGGAGAATAACGCGCCGGCTGTGCAGTTGTCGCGGGCTCAAAGAGGGAGAGGCCGATGTGTGGGTCTATTGCGGAGCGTCCGGGGCTGGTGGATCTTTGGGCTTGCCTAAGCCGAAGAGCTTCTTGAAGGCGTTGCGGTGCTTGACCTCGGGGGCTGGCTGGTTGGGGTCGTAGGTTTGCGGCTGGTAGGGGCCCGGGGCGCGAGGACCACTGGGCGGAGCCGAGCTATAGGGCGACGTGGGTGATGTGCGGTTCTGGTTGGGGGTGCCGGGCGCGTAGGGGTTCCCTGGGGTCACCATGGGGCCGGAGCTGCTGGCGCCGTCGCCAAAGAGCTGATTGCCGAGCGTCTGCGCGTCGATGCCCATGTGGCTGCAGGTGCTTTGGGGGACGGTGCCGACGAGAAAGGCGGCGTTGTAGCCGTCGCCGGGGCAGGATTCGTCGGCGGGGAGGTTGCTGGCGCGGTCGATGCGGACGATCTGGATGCCTTCGGGTGGGGGTGTGAAGGCCTTCATGTCGGAGTACTGCGGGAGGCGGATAGCGCGGTTCATGAACTCGGCCCAGATGGGCGCGGCGGCGATAGCGCCGGAGAGTTTGACGTCGGTGTAGTCGTCGTTGCCGATCCAGATGATGCAGATGAGGTTGGAGCTGTAGGCGGCGAACCAGGCGTCGTGCGAGGTGCCGGTTTTGCCGGCGGCGGGAGCGGTGAAGCCCATCTTGCGGACGGCGACGCCGTAGCCGAAGTTCATCACGCCTTCGAGCAGGTTCTGGGTGAGGTAAGCGGCGCGTAGGGTTCATCACCTGCTTGGCGTCGGGCGTGTAGTCGGCAACGACGTCGCCGTTGGTGTTGCGGACGCTGGAGAGCAGCCAGGGCGTGAGGTGAACGCCGCCGTTGGCGAAGACGGTATAGGCCCCGGCCATGTCGAGGGGCGTGGCGTCGTAGGCGCCCAGCGAGACGGAAGGCGTGCCTTTGGCGGCGGCGATACCGGAGGCGCGGCCAAGGGCTGCGACGTTGCCGAAGCCGACCTGCTGGCCGAGCGAGATGGTCGCGTTGTTGAGCGAATGGGCGAGGGCGTAGATGGCCGGGACGTCGCCGTGGTACTCGTTCAGGTAGTTGCCGGGGTTGTAGGTCTGGCCGTCGAAGGTGAAGGTGGTGGGGACGTCGTGCAGGGTGGTAAGCGCGGTGAAGGGTTGGCCGTCGAGGCTCTGGCCGTCGACCGCCTGCTCTTCCGCCGTGGCGTAGACCCAGGGCTTGAAGATGGAGCCGGTGGGGCGCTTGGACGTGGCGTGGTCGAGTTGCGAGGCGGAGTAGTTCCGCCCGCCCACGAGGGCGAGGACCTGGCCGGTGTGCGGGTTGAGGGCAACCAAGGCGACCTGCGGGCATCTCCGTGGGGTTGGCGCCGTGTTTGTGCTGTGCGGCGACGAGGGCGTCCACGCGCTTCATGCCGGCCTCGACGGCTGCCGATGCGGCTAATTGCAGGTCGGGGTCGAGCGAGGTGTAGATGCGCAGCGAGGAGTGTGAGGTGTCGTAGTCCCCGATGCGCTGCGTGATCTGGTCGTGGACAAGATCGACGAAGTAGGGGGCTTCGGAGGCGTCTACCTCTGCGGGGGCGAGCTTGATGGGCTCGGCTTTGGCCGCCTCGGCTTGCGCCGGGGTGATGGCGCCGGTCTCGACCATGGAGTCGAGGACGAGGTTGCGGCGTTCGGTGACGCGATCGACGTGGCGATAGGGGTTGAAGTAGTTCGGGCGCTGGATCATGCCGGCGAGCATGGCGCACTGGGCGCAGATCGAGCTGCCTGAGGGGCTTGCCGAAGTAGGCTTCCGCGGCCTCACCGAAGCCGTTGATGGCGAAGCTGCCGCGCTGGCCGAGGTTGATCTGGTTGGCGTACATCTCGAAGATCTGCTGCTTGTTGAAGCGCGCTTCGAGCTGGTACGTGATCATGATTTCGGCGATTTTGCGGGCGTAGGTCTTCTGCGGGCTGAGAAAGAAGCCGCGGGCAAGCTGCTGGGTCAGGGTGGAGCCGCCGCAGGATTTGTGCTGCGGCAAGGATGTCCTGGACGCCGCACTTGACGGTGCGGACGTAGTTGATGCCGGAGTGCTCGAAGAAGCGGCGGTCCTCGATGGCGAGGACGGCCTGGACCATGCGCGGCGGAATCCCGTCGTAGGTGACCATGCGGCGCTTGGTGCGATTCTTGTCTTCGCTGAGCGCGGTGATGAGTTGCGGTTCGAGCTTGTAGGCAGCGAGTTGGGCGCCGTTCTCGGCGGTGATGGACTTGACTACGCCATCGGTGGTGTCGATGGTGGCGCCGTCGGCGGCGAGATAGCTTTGCGGCCCGGGCTTGATGCGGACCTGGTCGCCGTCGAGTTGGACGGAGCCCATCGGGCTGTTGGGGCCATCGTAGCCGGCCTTCCGCAGGTCGGCGGCGATCGCCTCTGCGGTGAGGTGCTGGCCGGGGCGGACCTCTTTGCGGCGCGGCGTAGATCTGGGCCTGCGAGGCGAAGAGGGGGCCCTGCGCGAGGCGTTGATCGACGAGGCCGGCGTACTGGTGGTACTCGTACGCGAAGACGATGCCGCCGAGCACGGCGAAGAAGAGGACCAGCACGAGCGCGGCGCGAAGGGCGCGGAAGAGAAGTCCGTGGTGGCGAGGATGAGCGACTTTTACGAGGACGGGCATGAGAAGGCTTCTGGCTCCTGGCCGGGAGCTTCTAGCTTAGCCCTGGCATGTGCTGATGGGGTCTGCCAGGAGCCAGCGGCTAGAAGCCAGGAGCTGACTTACAGCTTGGACGCTTCGACCAAGCCTGCGATGTGGGCCGCGGCCCCTTCTACGGGGATGTCGAAGGTGGTGCCGTTGAGACGGTCTGCGACTTCGAGAACGTTTTGGGCGAGTTTTTTGCCGATGTTGATGCGGAAGGGGATGCCGATCAGGTCGGCGTCTTTGAATTTAACGCCGGCGCGCTCGTCGCGGTCGTCGAGCAGGATGTCAATGCCGGCGCGAGAGAGAGCTTCGGCAAGGTCAAGGCCCGCGGTGTTGAGCGCGACCTCGCGGGTGTTGGTGATCGTGACAACGACCTCGAAGGGGGCGATGGCAGCGGGGAGGGCGTATTGGGCGGTCGTGGGGTGGGGCTGGAAGTGGCGAACCTGGCGGCGGAGGACTCGATGGCGGAGGTAAGGATGCGCTCGAGCCGATGCCATAGCTGCCCATGATGGGCGTGACTTCCTTGCCGTCTTTGTCGAGGACGCGGGCGTGCATGGACTCGGTGTATTTGCGGCCGAGTTTGAAGATGTGGCCGATCTCCACGGCTTTGCCGAGGCGCAGCGGTTGCCCGCCGACCGGGTCGAGTTCGCCCTCGTTGATGTTGCGGATGTCGGCGATGGTTGTTGGGGTGAAGTCGCGGCCGGGGGTGACGTTGCGGAAGTGATAGTCGAGCTTGTTGGCCCCGGCGACAAGGTTCTTGCGGTTTTCGAGTCCGAGATCGAGGACGGTGATGGATTTGAGGGCTCCCGAGCCGTCTTCGCGGAGGACGCCTTTGAGTTTGTCGAGAGCTTTGCCGGATTTTAGACCGTTCAATGAGCCTTGTGTCATGACTTCCGCGATGCCAACCGGGCCGAGGTAGCCGGCGGGGCCGCCGATGTGGAGTTCGAGCTCTTCGGGGGTCATGGGGCGGAGGTCGATGGTGCCGGCGACGGCGTTGAGCTTGGTTTCGTTGACCTGGTGGTCGCCGCGGAGAAAGGCGACGACAGGGCGGAGTGTGGCTGCTGCCCGAGCGCGTGTCGCCCATGAAGGCGACGCACTTGATGTCGTGGCTGGGCTGCATGCTGGAGAAACGCGCAGATGTCGGCGATGGCGCCCTGGCCTGGGGTGTGGATGAGCTCGGGGAGGCCGTCGCCGGTCGGGGCGAGGTCTTCGGCTGGCGGGAGCATGCTCTGCGCTTTTTCGAGGTTGGCGGCGTAGCCCGAGGCGGAGCTGGCGATGAGGTCTTCGCCGGCCTCGGTGTAGACCATGAACTCCTGCGATTGCGAGCCGCCCATCGAGCCTGAGTCGGCTTCGACGGCCACGAACTCCAGGCCGCAGCGGGTGAAGATGCGGCGGTAGACTTCGTCGTGCTTGCGGTAGCTCTCGTCGAGGCCGGCTTCGTTCAGGTCGAAGCTGTAGGCGTCCTTCATGAGGAACTGGCGGACGCGCAGGAGACCGGACTTGGGGCGGGGTTCGTCGCGGAACTTGGTCTGGATCTGGTACCAGATCTGGGGGAGCTGCTTGTAGCTGCGGAGCTCGTTGCGCGCGATGGAGGTCATGATCTCCTCGTGCGTCATGGCGAGGCAGAGCTCGGCGCCTTTGCGGTCCTTGAGGCGGAACATGTTGTCGCCCATGCCTGTCCAGCGGCCTGATTCCTGCCAGATCTCGGCGGGGTTCAGGGCGGGGAGGTGGAACTCCTGGCCGATGCGGTCCATCTCTTCGCGAACGATGGCGACGATCTTGTTCAGGGCGCGCTGGCCGAGAGGGAGATAGCTGTAAAGCCCTGCGCCGAGCTGGCGGACGTAGCCGGCGCGGAGGAGCAGCTTGTGGGAGGCGACTTCGGCGTCGGCGGGGGCTTCGCGGAGGGTGGGGATGAAGAGGCTGGACCAGCGTTGCATGTCTGGGGTGATTGTACCGGGCGCCGCGTGCGAGGGGGCGTGTCGTCAGGCGGCTACGCTGATGTGGAATTTCGTCGGAATCCTTGTGGGCTGGCTAGACTGGGCCGAAACCTTGGAGAGATTGCATGAGTATGCCGCGCCGCTCTTTTCTGGAACTTGCCCTTCTTGCCCTGCCTGCCCAGGCAGCCATCGGTCAGAGCTCGAGTCCCGGTGAGGCGAAGAAGGCGAGCCTTGTGCTGGCCGGGCAGGATCGCGAAGGAAAGAAGCATGCCGTCGGCGTGAGCTCAACAACCTACAAGGTGCTTACCGCGGAAACGGGCGGCGCCCTGTTCGCGATGGAGCAACTGAACCATCGCAAGGGTGGGCCGAGCCGGCACCTTCACCACGGCGAGGATGAACTGTTCTACGTGATCGAAGGCGAGTACGTGGTGGAGGTCGCAGGCGAGCTGTTCCATCTGCGAGCGGGCGACTGTGTGCTTGGACCGCGTGGTGTGCAGCACGCCTGGGCCTTTGTAGGCGAATCAACAGGGAGATTGCTGCTGACGTATTCCCCTGCAGGGAGGATGGAAGCCTTCTTCAACGAGCGGGAGCGGCGCGGCATCAAGCCCGGCGCGTATGCGTCCACCGCGGCGGATGCCGAGATACTGCGGGCCTACGGGATGGAACTGACCGGGCCACCAATCGACGTCAGCTGAGGGTGTTCGTTGCGCGATCGGGGTGGCTGGTCGAGGGAGAGACGGCCAGGGCCTGCAGGATGTCGTGCAAGTGAAGGACGCCTTGAACGGGGCCTGCCGGCGTGCCGTCGGCGGTAAGAATCAGGGCGGTGATCTTATGGGCTTCCATGAGATCTAACGCGTCCGCGGCGAAGAGGTTGGGGTGAACGGTGCGCGGGTGAGGATTCATGACTTCAGCCGCCGTGCAATGGAAGGCGTTGGGGCCTTCGCGCTCGAAGAGGCGACGGAGGTCCCCGTCGGAGAGGACGCCGAGGAGCTTGCCTCCGTCTTGCACGGTGGTCATGCCGAGGCGTTTCGCGCTCATCTCGTGAATGACGGTGGGCATGGCGGCGTCCGGGGGGACGCTGGGGATGGCGTCACCGGTGTGGGCGAGCTCGTGGACCGGAGTGAGGCGCCGGCCGAGCGAGCCGCCGGGGTGCAACTCGGCGAAGGTCTGCGGAGCGAAGCCGAGGCGCTGGCTCAGGGTGATCGCGAGGGCGTCGCCAAGGGCGAGCATGGCAGTGGTGGAGGCGGTGGGGGCGAGTTGGTGGGTGCAGGCCTCACGGTCTACCGAGACGTCCAGCGTGTGGGTGCTGGCGTTCGCGAGGGCTGAGCCCGAACATCCGGTCAGCGTAACCAGAGTGATGTTCAACCGCCCCAGGGCGGGCAGGAGCCGCAGGAGTTCTTCGGTTTCGCCGCTGTAGCTCAGAGCGACGACGGCGTCACCCGCGGAGAGCAGGCCGAGGTCGCCATGAAGGGCTTCCCCGGGGTGCAGGAACGGCGTGGGGATGGAAAGTGAGGTGAGGGTTGCCGCGATTTTGCGGGCGATCAGGCCGCTCTTGCCCATGCCAGTCAGGGTGAGTTTGCGGCCACTGCGGACCGTCTGCTCGAGGGTGGCGAGGACGGCGTCGAAGGCGGCGCGATGTGGGCCTTCGAGGCGGTCGGCGAGGGCCGTGAGGGCAACGGCCTCGATGCGGATGAGCTCGGCGGGCGAGACGGCCTGTTCGGGGTTGGGGTTCATCCAAGCCGGATGCTAGCAGAGGAGAATGGCAGTTGCGCATTGGCCAGCCCCGCTTGCGTTGCCTTTCGCGAGACACAGGTGAGCCCTCGCGTCGTGAAGTGTTGCTGCGGATTTGACCTATGCGCGCTGGGGCTGGCGGTAGACTTGGGGGGCGCGGTTCGCGGCGCTGGGATGGGTGCGTAATGGTACGTCGATTTGGAGTGCTGGCGGCGATGGTGCTGGTTGTGGCTGGATTGGCCTGGGCCGGGGTGGTGAACCTGAAAGCTCGGCGCGCGACCGTGGAGTCGGCCCACGTGGAATTGCTCCCTGCCAAGGGCGGGGATGCGGCGGCACCGGATGGTGAAGGCGTGCAACTGGAAGGCAAGGCCGCGCCCGCGTTCACGCTGGTGAGCACGGACGGGAAAAAGGTCTCGCTCAGCGACTTCAAGGGGCACCCGGTGGTGGTGAACTTCTGGGCGACCTGGTGCGGCCCGTGCAAGCTGGAAATGCCGTGGTTTGAGGAGTTTGCCAGGAAGTATGCAGGACAGGGACTGGTGGTGCTTGGGCTGAACCAGGACGACGGGTTGGCTCCCGCGGAGGTGGCCCGGGCCGCCAAGCACATTGGGGTCAGCTATCCGGTGCTGATGCCGGACAAGGATGAGCGCACGTCCAAAGCCTACGGCGGGGTAGATTATCTGCCAGAGACCTTCTATCTGGATCGCACCGGGAAAGTAACGTCGATTTCTGCCGGAGCACCGAGCAAGGACCGGATGGAAGCGTTGATCCAAAAGGCACTTAACGTCAAGTAGCCTCGTGAGACGAGAGCCAGTGATTGGAGGAAGCAGCGTGGCAGGCAAAGCAGGGATGAAGACGCCGTTAGTGGTCGGAGTGCTGTTGCTGGCGGCGACTTACGGTCTTGCGGCGGGGGCCGCGCAGGAAATCCAGCTTGGGGATCGTCCCGCGGAGAGCGCGGTGCGGCGGCAATCGGTGGAGTTGGATACGGCGCAGGTGACGGTCACGGCAGGGCGGCCGGACTGGGTGGAGCTGCGGTTTCGAGTCAATCCGGGGATGCACATCAACTCGCATGCACCGCATGATGAACTGCTTGTACCCACGTCACTAGAGGCCGGCGGAGCGAGTGCCGTAAAGGTGGTCAATGCCGAGTACCCGGCGGGGATTCCTCTGCGTCTGGATGTGGGACAGGGTGAGATGTTGAGCACTTACCAGGGGCAGTTCGCGGTCCGCGTCCAGGTGGTCGCTCCGAAAGGCGAGGCCGTACTGGAAGGGGCGTTGCGTTACCAAGCTTGCGATGCCCGGTCGTGCTTTCCACCGAAGTCGTTGCCCGTACGAGTGAGCGTTACTGCCCGGTAGACCGTTGCCGCCCTAGGGGTGGAAGGAGATCGACAGCGTATTGCCGTCGGGGTCCTTGAACCAGGCGACTTTGGCGCCTCCCGGGGCGTGCCAGACCGCGCGTTCGTCCTGCTCGAAGAAGCCGAAGCGCTCAAAGGTGACGCCCTGGCGTGCCAGTTCGTCGATGCTGGCCTCGATATTCTCCGTTTGCCAACCGAAGATGGTGTAGGGAGCAGGAGTGAACGGGCCGGCGCGCACTACCCGGAGCATGGTTCCGTGCGCTGGACCGAGCCGGAAGACAAGGGCGAAATCATCGTCGGACTCAAAGTGAAGTCCGAGTATGCCCTCGTAGAAGGCTTTCGCGCTCTCGGCGTTTGCAGTGGGGATGAAGCCGATGGGCTGGTTCGAGGCTAGCGGCATGACGGCATGTTAGCGCCCGCGTCCTTAGGTGGCTAGACAAAACCCCAGGCCCGTATGCGGAACCTGGGGCACCCGTTTGTCCGCGGAGGCGAGCTATTTTTTGCCGGGCTTTTTCTGGGTGTCGATGAAGCGCCGTACGCGATCGAGGGAGCGTGCTTTGCCAAACACGACCAGGCTCTCCATGAGCGGCGGCGACTGCACGCTGCCCGTGATGATGGCGCGGAGAAGCATGAAGTTCTCCTTGACGGACCAGCCTTTTGCCTCGCCAAGCTGCTTCATGGCGGCCTCGATCGAGGGGGCCTCCCACGCTGCCGTCTCGAGTGCGGTGAGCAGGTCGCCGGCGAAGGCGAGGGTGTCCTCAGCGGTGCGCTTCTTGGGGAGCCAGACGGATTCCGCGGGCATCACATTGTCGCGGAAGAAGAAGTCCGCCATATCGCCGAAGGCGCCAAGGGTCTCGATGCGAGTTTGGACGAGAGGCGCGATCGCCTGCAGGTTGGCGTCCGAGAAGATGTTCCCGCGAAGGGCGGCGAAGAACTCCTCTGGGGATTGCTGGCGGATGTACTCGCCGTTGAGCCACTTGAGCTTCACGAGGTCGAAGACGGGGCCGCCGAGAGAGATACGGGCGAAGTCGTAGCGGGCAAGCATGTCCTCCACCGAGAACATGTCGCTCAGCTTCATGTCGAGGCCCTTGCTGACGATTTCGAGTTCGGTGGGCTGGGCCATGCCACCGCCCATGAGGCCGAGGTAGTTGAGGAGCGCATGGGGGAGGAAGCCGGAGTCGCGGTAAAAGTTCAGTGAGACGGGGTTTTTCCGCTTGGAGATCTTGCTCTTGTCGGCGTTGCGCAGGAGGGGCATGTGCCAGAACTGCGGCAGCTCCCACCCGAAGGCCTGGTACAGGAGAACGTGTTTGGGGGTGGAACTGATCCATTCCTCGGCGCGGATGACGTCGGTGATGCCCATCAGGTGGTCGTCGATCACGTTGGCGAGGTGGTAAGTGGGGAAGCCGTCGGACTTCATGAGCACCTGGTCGTCGACGTTGGCGTGGTCGAAGGTGACGTCGCCGCGCAGTTCATCGCGGAAGGTGGTGGAGCCGTCGGTAGGGACCTTGAGGCGGACGGTGAAAGGCTTGCCCGCGGCCAGGTTGGACTGGATCTCCCCTTCGGTGAGGGTGCGGGAACGGCCGTTGTATTTGGGGGGCTGCTTGGCGGCGAGCTGGGACTTCCGCTCGGCTTCGAGCTCTTCGGGGGTCTCGAACGCGCGGTACGCGTGACCGCTGGCGAGGAGCTTTTCCGTGTATTCGCGGTAGATTTGGGTGCGTTCGGACTGTCTGTAGGGGCCGAAGGGGCCGCCGACGTCGGGGCCTTCGTCCCAGGTGAGGCCGATCCAGCGGAGGGCGTCGAAGATCATCTGCTCGGAGGTGGAAACGAACCGGGTGCGGTCGGTGTCCTCGATGCGGAGGACGAATTTGCCGCCGCGCTGGCGAGCGAAGAGGAAATTGAGCAGGCCGATGTAGGCTGTGCCGACGTGGGGGTCGCCAGTAGGTGAGGGGGCGATGCGGACGCGGGTGGGGCGGGGACTTGCTGCTGAGGACATGGTCAGGTCCTATGCTATCAGGATGGCCCTGGTGTATTGACCAAGTTGGTCAACCCGCTTAGGATCAGCGTAGGGGTACCCAATGACTCTGAACCTGTATGAGGCCAAGACGCAGTTATCGCAGCTGGTGGAGAAGGCGGCGGCAGGGGAAGAGGTGATCATCGCCAAGGCGGGCAAGCCCATGGTGAAGATGGTGCCTGTGGAGGCGCAGGAGAAGCCGAAGCGTAGGCAGTTTGGGCAAAACCTGCTGCGTGTGACTTACATCGCGGACGACTTCGACGCGCCCATGTCCGATGAAGAGCTGGAGCTTTGGGGCTATTAGTGCGTTATCTGCTGGATTCGCACATATTCCTGTGGCTTGATGATCCGGAGAAGCTAGGGGCGTCAGCGCAGGCGTTGCTGGAGGATCCGGAGCACGAGATCTTCCTGAGTGTCGCAAGCATTTGGGAGTTGACGCTGAAGCGAGCCGCAGGGAAACTGCACTTCACTGGTCCGTTTGCGGCCGTCGCAGAGACGTACAAGATCGCCGTGCTCCCTGTGCTCGCGGAGCATGTGGCGGAAGTGGAGCAGTTGCCGCGCTTTCACAAAGATCCTTTTGACCACCTTCTGGTCGCGCAGGCCCGCGTTGAAGGGTTGGTTCTGGTGACTCACGACGACGTGGTGCTGAGGTATCCCGTAGCGTCGTTTCGGGTCTGAGGATTCAGGGATCCAGGAATGCTCAGAGTTGGGTGGGTGGACCTGCGGGCGGATAACTAGGCGGATATGCTTGCGGGGGGTACGCGGGCGGGTACGGCTGCAGGCCGCCAGCGTAGCCGGGGGTCACCGGTGCGACGTTCCACTTCCCGAAGGCCAGAATGCATAGCACAACGATGGGCCCGAACACCGGCACGATGGTGATGAGGGAGAGCGCGCCCGACATCCCGGCCTTGGTGAAGATCCGCCACAGGCAGAAGATGAAGAAGGCCGTCATGACCAGGCCAAAGAGGGCCACTGCAATGCCCATGCTGGCCATCACCGCGACGAGGTGCTGCTGTTGCTGCGGGTCCATGGTGTCTCCTGTTGTCTCCCCGGTTGGGGACACTTTAGCTGAGCGGTAAGGGATCTGCTAGAAGTTTTTGTGGCAGGGGAGCCGGCCCTCGGTGGACCGGCTTCATGCATCCTCAGTGAGGCAGGACGAGGAATTCGATGGCGCTGGGCTCGTCTGCCTGGTGAAAGACCGTCTCCGTAGCTTTCTTGAAGTCCCCCGGTTTCGCCTTGCTGATGTCCATGAAGACCTGCGGGTTGCGATCCGCGAGCGGGAACCAGGAGCTTTGGATCTGCACCATGATGCGATGACCCTTGCGGAAGGTGTGGTTCACGTCCTGCATGGTGAAGTTGACCTGCGTGCGTTCGCCCGGGGTGAGCGCTTCGGGGTGCTCGAAGGAGTTGCGGAACTTCGCGCGGAAGGGTTCGCCGCGGACGAGCATCTGGAAGTTCTGTAGAGCAGCGGCGGGAGCTGGTTTGCCGTTGGGCAGGACGCTCTCAGGGCCGGTGTAGTCGGCGGGGTAAACGTCAATCAGTTTTACGTCAAAGTCGGCGTCGGTGCCTGTCGATGCGATGCGGAGCTTCGGCGAGACAGGGCCTGCCACCGTTACGTCTTCGGTCAGCGGCTCGGTCTGGTACACGAGCACGTCCGGGCGAGTGGCGACGAAGCGCTGATCTTCGTCCATGTAGGGCTGTGGGACGTCTTCGCTGGTGCGGTCGGTGGTGTAGGGGACCGGGTTGGCAGGGTCGCTGACGTAGCTGTCCTTGCTGTCGACCGCGGTTGGAGGAGTCCAGGCGAGCGCGTGGCCAGGCTGGAGGTACAGCATGCGGGTTTGCGCCGATGGGGGCGGCCAGGCAGTGTAGTGGCGCCACTGGTCGGACCCGGTCTCAAACGCGACCACCTTGCTGGGCTGAGTCCAGGGTTTGTCCTTCAGCCAGTGATCGAAGAAGGGCGCTTCGAGGACGTCCTGGAAGTAGCGTGTGGTGGATTCTCCGAAGCTGACGTTGCCGAGGTGATCGCCGGCTGTCCGTGCCCAGCCGCCGTGAACCCAGGGGCCTTCGACGAGGGTGTCCTCGGCGGCTTCGGGACTGAGCTGGTCGATTGCGTGAAAAACCTTGATCGGGCCGGCGAGATCTTCTGCATCGAACCAGCCACCGACCGCGAGTACCGCCGCCTTGACGCCGTGCATGTGCGGAGCGATGTTCCGGGTTTGCCAGAAGCTGTCGTAGTTGGGGTGTACGACCTGGTCCTGGAAGTAGGGGATGATGCTCCCCGCAGGAAAGGTAAGGTTCGCGAGTGTGCCCTTCTCAAGGAAGTAGGAATAGAGGTCCTTGGTGGGGTAGGCGAAGGCGTCCTTCGGCTCAACCGTCAACGGGTTCTTCTGCAGGAAGTAGTGGGCGTAGAAGGTGTGGTTGGCCTGCAGCATGAAGGCGCCCCCGTGGTAGCTGTCGTCGCCCATGTAGTAGTCGATGATGGGCGCTTGCGGGCTGGCCGCCTTGATGGCAGGGTGTGAGTCGACGATGGAAGCCGCGGTGTAGAAGCCCGGGTAGCTGATGCCGAGGATGCCGACGCGGCCATTATTTGCGGGAATGTTTTTGAGCAGGAAGTCAATCGTGTCCGAGGTGTCTGTGGACTCGTCGATGCCGTGCCCGTCTTTCGACGGTGTCATTTCGACCCATGTGCCTTCGGAATCCCAGCGGCCGCGGACATCCTGACAGACGAGGATGTATCCGCCGTGCAGCAGGTTCGGGTTGGAGGTGACGTGAGGCGCGATCTTGTCCGTCCCGTAGGGCGCGCAACTATACGGGGTGCGCGTTATCAGAAAAGGGAAGGGGCCCTTGTCCTCGAACTGACCCGCGACCGGCGTGTACACGGCGGTGTAAAGCTTGACGCCATCCCGCATGGGAATGTGGAACTCTTGCTTGGTGAAGTGGGTGCGGGCGAAGTCGGCGCTCTGACGGGCCTGTTCCTGTGGGGAGAGCGCGACCGAGGACGGTGCGCTGGTCTGTGCCTGGGCGCGTGTGACGCAGGCGAACAGGAGAAGGGTGCAAAGGCGCGCAGGCATTAGGCCGCATCTTCCGAGTGACATCGTTCCTCGTTTCATTCCTCCAGATTGTAGGTTGTGCCGGGGTCCCTTGTTGCACGAGCACACGTTTTCGGGAGACGTTCATGGCGATTCGGCGCAGCCTTCCCGTCGCCTTTCCCGTACATCTTGGGGTTCTCCAAGGTCGTTGCGTTTCCGGGGGCGGGTTAGACATCCGACGTCGAACGCGCGCCGGCCACAAGGCGCAGACCAGGCCTGCGATCCGGCACCAATTAGCCGTGGATGCGTCGGAAGCCAGTAACCTCTACGCGAGAGCCGTGAGTGCGGAATCGGCTTCAGCGCTTCCGGCAAGCCGGAGGACGAGGCGTTCGAGGACCAGGCGCTTCTCCGGTGGGTTGGAGCGGAGATCCTGATCGGCGCGGGCGATATAGCGAAGAGCGGTGGTGAGCTCTGTTCGGTTGCGGTACCGGCGGGCCTGGGCGATCAGGGCGTCCGCGGCAAAGGGCGCGGGACGAAAGCCGGGCCACAGGACCTGCCAAATGGCGCGCTGGTCTTTGACTTGTTTTTCGTTCAGGACCAGCAGCTGCCGGAAGGTCTTCGCGAGCGAGAAGACGTGACCGATGGCTGCATCTTCTCCGTCTGATGCGTTGAGCAGGCCCGTGAGCAGGGCAAGGGCTTCGGGGGCATTCTTGCGGCTGATCGCGTCAGTCAGTTCATAGAGGCTGCGCTGTTTCGCGGCGGGCACCATGAGCTCTACGTCTTGCAGCGTGATGGTAGAGGCGTTGCGCGCGCCGGCTTCGAGGGTCAGCTTTTCGAGCTCGCTGGCGAGCGAGAGCATGTCGGACGCAACGGCTTCCGCGAGTTGACGAGCCGCGGCTTCGTCTAGGGTGAGACCGGTGGTCGCAGCCTTGCGCTGGGCCCATTGCACAGCGTCATCTTCCGCGATGCGCTGCAGTTCGATGACGCCGCAGTGGTCGCCGAGCGTTTCGCGGATCTTCTCCGCCCGTTCCTTGTCGGTGAAGTCCATGCGGCGAAGGTCAGCGGGCAGCTGGATGTGGTCGGCAAGGAAGAGGAGCAGGGCCTGCGGGTTGGGCCGGCGGAAATAGGCGTCCAGGGCCGCGAATTCCTCTTTCTTCTGACCGCGGCCGTACAGCGTCTTCAGGTTGCGAAGAAACAGGACCTGGAAGGGCGCCATCAGCGATGGCGTTTGCGCGAGATCCAAGGCTTCGAAGATGGGAGTCGTGGCGAGGTCGAGGTCGTGGAGGCAGAAGTCGCGGAGGTCCGTGGGGACGAGAGCTTCGAGGACACCCCTCCGCGCTCCCTGCTGCAGGAACGCTTCGTCACCGAGGAGGACGTAGGCAGGTTTGCGGGAGGCGTCGTTGCGGACTTCGCCCAGGAAGCGGTCGAGGGCGGCGAAGCTGCGCAGGCCGTGGGTAAGGTCACTCATCGGAAGGACTCCATCATGTCGCTGACGAGGGCCTGGGCGAAGTCGCGAGCGACGCGGCGGACTGCGGCCGAGTCCTCCTGGACGAAGCCCGAGAGGTCCTGCGTGGATTGGAACTGTTCGCGCCAGGGAAACGCTTCGTTGCGATACAGGATGCGGCCGTCGTGGCCGGTCAGCGTGACGCTGGCGGTGACCGTGATGAGGTAGCTGGACGTCTGGCCGCTGGAGGCATCGTAGGTGAGCGGCGTGACGGCTTCGGTGAGGATGGTGCCCTTGAGGGTGGCGTCCGCATTGTCGGCGCTGCCGTCCGCGCTGCCCGGGACGGCCGTGAGGATGCGGTAGTGGGTGGAGGTGTTGAGCTCGCGGACCACGGCCTGGGTGAAGGCGACCTCTGTGCGGAAGGCCTGGACGCGGGTGGCGAAGATGGGGACCGCGAGGGTGTGAATGCCGTTGGGAATGTGCGCGGCGGCGCCGGCCTGGTGGTAGCCGCAGCCGGTCAGGACGAGCATCGGCAGCAGGCGGAGCAGGCGCATCGTCTTCCGCATCGTCCTCAAGGATACCTGTGTCGTGGCATCTGGCCTTTGGGCAGCGCCCATACCCATCATTGCGCTGCCGGAAGCTGCCGCTGCACGTTCACGTAGAAGTGATCGGTATCGACCACGAAGTCTTCGGGCGGTCCGGTGAATGGAACGCTGCGCCAGTCGCCGGTCGTGGGTGTCAGGCGTGTCCAGTGCTGTGGGTCACCGGCGTTGATGGGCATGGCGAACGCGGTCTCGTCAGCCTTCCAGCGATACTCAATCGCTTTGCCATCCGGAGATGGAGCGAAGCTCGAGGGTGGGGATCGCCGCGTGGCGCAGGTACTGATTGAAGAACGGAGTCAGGTTCAGGCCGGTGCGCTGGTTCCACCACGCGACGACCTGGTCGGTGGTGATGGTCTGGTACTTGAAGTGCTGATAGAAGTCGTGGATGTCGGCGAACCACTTGGGGTCGTCGTTGATGACGCTGCGGAGGGTGTTGAGCATGAGCGCGCCCTTGAAGTACTGGTCCTGCGGGGGCTCGGCGTTGGTGTTGTAGGGCGGGATGATGGGGCGCTGATTCTGGACCTTGGGCTTGAGGCCGTCCGTGTAGCGGAGGGCGTCGGCTTTGCCCCAGCGGTACTCGACGTAGAGCGTTTCGATGTAGGTCGTCCAGCCTTCGTGGATCCACATGTCGGCGCGGTCCTGGGCGGTGATGGCGTTGCCGAACCACTCGTGGCCGCTCTCGTGGATGATGATGAAGTCGAACTTGGGGCTGATGCCTACGCCGGTCCAGTCGCGGCCGTAGTAGCCGTTGGTGAAGTGGTTGCCGTAGGCGACGGCGGACTGGTGCTCCATGCCCGCGTAGGGGACTTCGATGAGCTTGTAGCCGTCGTGGTCGAAGGGGTACTCGCCGAAGTAGTGCTCGTAGGCGTCGAGCATCTCGGGGACCTGCTGGAACTGGGCTTTGGCTTTGTCGAGGTCTTCGGGCAGAGCGTAGTAGTCGAGGGTGGTGTCGCCGTGTTTAGGCGCGGTGAAGTGCTGGTAGTTGCCGATGTTGAGCGCGACGTCGTAGTTGTTGATGGGGTAGTGCACGTGCCAGCGCCACTCGGTGTAGCCGTCGCCGAGATCCTGTGAGCCTTCGAAGCGGCCGTTGGAGACATCCGTGAGGCCGTTGGGGACCTGGATGGCGAGGGTCATGCCATCCTGGGGTTCGTCGCGCCACTGGTCCTTGTTGGGCCACCAGGTGCTGGCGCCTTCTTCCTCGCAGGCAGTGGTGATCCAGGGCTTGCCTTCCTTGTCCTTGTCGAAGCTGAAGCAGCCGAAGCGGCCCTGCTTTACGGGGTGGCCTGAGTAGGCGACGTCAATCGCGTAGGCCTGGTCCTTGTGGAGGGTCTGCGGGAAGTCGATGTAAATGGCGCGTTCATCGCGGGTGTACTTGAGAGGCTTGCCGGCGAGTTGGATGGCTGTCGATGGTGAGCTCAGGCGTGAGGTCGAGCTGGATCCGCTGGCCGTCCTGCGAGCATGCGGAAGCGGACGGTGTTGGTGCCCTTGATGAAGTGAGCTTCGGGGTCGACGCGGAGCTTGAGGGCGTAGCTGAGGAGATCGTTGTTGGCGCGGTAGGGGCCGTAGCCGCCGCGGAGGAGGTCGTCCTTGGTCGGTGGCTTGAACGCTGTCCAAGCTTCTGGTTACGCGTTGCGGTCCGTCTTCGGAGCCCGGCGTGGTGGTGGAACTCTGCGCCGAGGTTTGTGCGTGAGCTGAGGTACGAGGACTCGATACGAAGTCGGACTAAGGGCCACCGCCAACCACTTCAGATGCGATTCAGTGGTATCTAGGTAGGGGTTGTAGAACGCAGGCAAGGACCTCAAGCAGGTGGGCAGGGCGCAGGAGCAAAGAAGAAGGGCGGCCGAAGCCGCCCTTCTTCTTTGGGGTTCAAGCTGCTTACGCCTGGGCGTGGCCTTCGCCGAAGCCGGGCTTGCGGGTGGCTTCGGGCTTGAGGACCTTCTGCGTGTCGTCGCCGTTGCCACCTTCGACGGAGGCGAGGGCACTCTTCATCGGCGGCAGTTCCTTGCCGGCGATGATGAGTTCGATCTCAGAAGCGTCGAGGGTTTCACGCTCCAGCAGGGCCTGCGACATGCGGTGCATGATGTCCTGGTTCGCTTCGAGAATCGTGTATGCGGACTTGTAGGCAGCGTCTACGAAGCTCCGGACCTCAGCGTCGATCTGCTTGGCCGTGTCGTCGGAGAAGTCGCGAGACTGTCCGATGTCGCGGCCAAGGAAGACCTCCTGTTCCTTCTTGCCGAAGGTCATGGGGCCAAGCTTGCTCATGCCGAACTCGCACACCATGCGGCGGGCAAGATCGGTGGAGCGCTCGATGTCGTTGCCCGCGCCGGTGGTCATCTTCTTGAGGAAGATCTCTTCGGCGCAGCGACCGCCCATCATCATGGCGAGCCGGGACTCGAGGTAGTCCTTGGTGACGGTGTGCTGGTCTTCCTCGGGGAGGTAGACCGTAACGCCGAGCGCCATGCCGCGCGGGATGATCGTGACCTTGTGCAGCGGATCAGAATGCTCGCGCAGGGCAGAGACGAGGGTGTGGCCGGCTTCGTGGTAGGCCGTGATCTTCAGTTCTTCAGGGCTGCGCAGCATGCTCTTGCGCTCGGCACCCATCAGGACCTTATCCTTGGCCAACTCGAAGTCGTACATGTGGACGGCCTTGCGATTGAAGCGCGCAGCGGTGAGGGCAGCCTCGTTCACCATGTTCGCGAGGTCAGCACCGGAGAAGCCCGGTGTGCCGCGAGCCAGGATGTTGAGGTTGACGTCCTCGGCCATCGGAACCTTCTTGGCGTGAACGCGAAGGACTTCTTCGCGGCCTCGGATGTCCGGGCGGTCGACAACAACGCGGCGGTCGAAGCGGCCGGGCCGAAGCAGTGCCGGATCGAGGACGTCAGGGCGGTTGGTCGCGGCGATCAGGATGACGCCGTCATTGGATTCAAAGCCGTCCATCTCGACGAGAAGCTGGTTCAGCGTCTGCTCGCGCTCGTCGTGTCCGCCGCCGAGGCCTGCGCCGCGGTGACGACCGACAGCGTCGATTTCATCGATGAAGATGATGCAGGGGGCATTCTTCTTGCCCTGCTCGAAGAGGTCACGAACGCGGCTGGCGCCGACGCCGACGAACATCTCAACGAAGTCCGAGCCGGAGATGGAGAAGAAGGGGACATTGGCTTCACCGGCCACTGCGCGGGCCAGCAAGGTCTTGCCAGTGCCCGGAGGTCCGACCATGAGGACGCCCTTGGGGATGCGGCCGCCGAGTTTCTGGAACTTCTGAGCTTCGCGGAGGAACTCGATGATCTCCTTGAGCTCTTCCTTGGCTTCGTTCACGCCGGCGACGTCCTTAAACGTGACCTTCTTCTGCTGCATGCTGAGCAGACGAGCGCGGTTTTTGCCGAAGCTGAGTGCCTTGTTTCCGCCGGACTGCATCTGGCGCATCATGAACAGGAACAGCGCGAGGATGACCAGGATGGGCGCGACCTGGAGCAGCAGACCGAACCAGACATTACCCTGGGGGTCCTTGAGCTCAACGGAGACGCCGTGCGCGATCAAATCCTTGTAGAGATCGGGGTAATTGGCGGGGATGGTGGTGGTGTAGGTTTCCTTGCCGTCCTTGAACTTCCCCGTGGCCTCAGTACCGGAGATGGTCACGTTGGCAATTTTGCCCATCTCAGCATCACTTTGGAACTCGCTCAACGGGAGCGACCGATTGTGCCCCGCGTTCATGTTCTTGAGCACGAAGTTCCAGCCGATGAGCAGGCAGGCCACCGCCACTACCCAGATCAGCAATTGTTTGACCGTTGAGTTCAATCTGCTTCCTCGATTCCTTGAGCCCCAAACCTCTGCACTCGCCGTCGTGCGCCGGATAGGCCACAGACGGGCTCGACGAGCCCATCACCGATTAGACGACGATCGTGGAGATAAGGTGCGGGCTCCGGGCGACGGCCGTTTCACCCCTGACGGCGGGTATTGTGTCTGATTCTAACCCTGAGGGGTGCACTTGCGGGTTCGCTATTTCGGGGCGGAGGTCTACACCTTTTTCGGGATACGCACGGATTGCTGCCTCGAAAGTCGTATCTCTCTAAGGGACCGCTCGGCGTGCAGGCCTCCGCCCAGGTCGAGGCAGGACCCATTGCGGGCGGTGAGGCCGGGAATCTCAAGGAGGCCCGCGAGCGCGAGCAGTTTGGCTGTTTCCTCGGCGCTGAGGCGGCAGCCCAGGTGCGCGGCGGCCGCGCGGACCAGCCGTCGACGCAGGGCTGGGGGTTGGGCCCGCAGGCGTTCAATCTCGAGCGCTGACGACTGATCGCCGGAGGCGGTGCTGACTGCTCGGCCCCCGCCACGAACGGGCTTGCCAGGAAGGAGGAGTCCGGGAAGGGTGCGGTCTACTTCGGCCTGCCAGAAGGCGTGGTCTTCGCGGGCCAGGTCTGCTGTGCGGGCCAAGGCTTCGTCGACGGACGGATTGAACGAGCGCAGGAGCGGCATCAGTTGGTGACGGATGCGGTTGCGGGTGAGGGTCGTGTCGGCGTTGGAACTGTCTTCGCGCCAGGGCTGGTGGCGCTCGCGGAGGAAGCGCTCCACCTCGCCCCGGCGGACGTTCAGGAGAGGGCGAAGGATCTGGGCCGAGGTGAACGCTTCGCGCCCGAGCCGGAAATTGGGGCTTGGCGTCGCTGTCGCATGTTGCCGGCCGGCGGTGGCTTCCGTGAGGTCCAGCGTGGGCGTGATGCCGCCGAGGCCTTCGGTCCAGGCGCCGCGAAGGAGCTTCATGACCACGGTCTCAGCCTGGTCGTCCAGCGTGTGCGCGGTGGCTACGGCGTCCGCTTTGCCCCCCTGAAGGACCTGGCGGAAGGCGACATAGCGGAGCTCACGGGCGGCTTCCTCAAGGCCTTCGCCTTCGGCCTGTTGACGGGCGGCCGTGTTGACGTGCTCCACGGTGAGGGGAACGTTGTGGCGGGCGCAGATCTCGCGGACGAAGGACTCATCGGCATCCGCCTCGGCGCCGCGCAGGCCGTGGTGGACGTGAATGGCGGTGAGCACGACCCCGAGGCTTGCCTTTTCGGCATTCGCTTCCAGAAGGGCCAGCAGGAGGGCGGTCGAGTCGGCGCCGCCGGAGAGGGCGCAGGCCACGCGTTGCCCGGGGTGGAAGAGGGCGCGGTTCAGACCGTTGAGGCGTGTGGTGGACGGAGGCACAGTATGACGATAGCCGGGTTGTCGACGATGTTGGCAGCTCGCACCCGGCATTCCACGTTGGGTGGGTTAGATGAAGGCGTGACTGAGGCGAGGGTCCTGTTCCAGGAGGCTGGGAGCATCAGGCCATACCGACGTACCGCGCTCGGCGCAGCCGACGCGAGAGCTGGCGGAACAGGTATACTCAGCCTCCCATGGCTGTTTTCGTGATTTTGCCTGCGGCGGGGATTGGCACCCGGATGGCCGCAGCTTCTGGTGGCGCTCCCAAGCAGTTTCTGTCGCTTGGAGGCATTCCTATTTTGGTCCATGCGCTACGCGCGTTCCTCGCCGTTCCGCGGGTGAGCGGCGTGTATGTGGCCGTGCGTGAGCCGGAGCAGGCCCGGGTGCGGGAGTTGTTGACGGAGTATGGATTGGCGGACCGCGTGCAGGTTGTGCGGGGCGGCGATGCGCGGCAGGACTCGGTGGCGAGTGCCTTGGCGGCGCTGGAGTCGACGTCAGAGGAAGATGTTGTCCTGGTCCATGACGCGGTGAGGCCGCTCATTGATCCGGCCACGATTGAACGAACCATCGACGCCATCGCGCGGCACGGAGCGGCGATCGTGGGCATGCCGGCCGTCGATACGATCAAGCAGGTGGAGCGCACGGCAGATGGCGCGCTAATTACGGCGACCATTCCGCGAGAGCTGATTGTGCATGCGCAGACGCCGCAGGGGGCGCGGGTGCCGCTGATGCGGCGGGCCTTTGCGGAGGCCGCCGCGGACGAGTTTGTGGGGACCGATGAGTCAAGCCTGCTGGAGCGGGCTGGAATCACCGTGCACGTCGTCCCTGGGACCGGGCGAAACTTGAAGGTGACGCAGCCCGGCGATCTGGAGATCGCGGAGTTCTATCTGGCCGGCTAAGGGGAGATGTTGGTTATTAGATCTTGTGAGCGCGTCGGCAGTCGAGCTGAGGTTTGATGGCGATAAGGTTTGTTGGGATCCAGCGTGTCACGAATGGCGAAGACCGGAGACGGGAAGCGGAGTTCTGGGCTTCAAAGACGATTGCAGAGCGGGTGATTGCTGGGTGGGCACTGGCAGAGGACGACCTTCTGCCGCGGAAACAGGATGAGCCGGAGAAGCGAACAGATTGGACTCTTTGCCGCGTTGCACGCTGCGGGCGTTGAGTACGCAGTGGTCGGTGGTGTGGCCCCGGTAATCCAGATTTGCAGCTTCCCGATTAGCTGCACTTCTCCCATACAATCCCAACATGTCGATGCGCATTGGCCTTGGGTTTGACTCGCACGCCTTTCAGCCAGGCGTGCCGTTGGTGCTTGGCGGCTTGAAGATCGAACATCCTGAGGGGCTGGCGGGGCACTCAGATGGCGATCTGTTGCTGCATGCGGTGACGGATGCGCTGCTGGGCGCGGTCTGTGCGGGGGATATCGGGACGTTCTTTCCGCCAAGTGACGAGCGGTGGAAGGGGGCGGACTCGACCGTGTTTTTGAAGACGGCGCTGGAAGAGGTGGCGCTGGCGGGGTACAAGATCGTCAATATCGACTGCGTGCTGGTGATGCACCGGCCGAAGATCGTGCCCATTGCTGGGGAGATGCGGGAGCGGTTGGCCGATCTGCTGAGCCTGCCGATGAACTGCGTGTCGATCAAGGGCAAGACGCCCGAGGGATTGGCTCAGGATGGAACAGCGGTGGCGCACGTGGTAGCGCTGCTGGAATCCATCAGACTGCCGGATGAACATAAGAAGCTGGCACTGGAGGCGGATGTGCCGGCAGAGGAGATCGAGACGGTGGTGAGCACGCTGGTGGCCGACGCGCATGACATGCGGGCCTTGGGGCGCAAGGTGACCGTGTTTGATCCGGACGACCTAACGTAGAGGACCAAGCTAACCGTGCGGCGTGGAGACTGGGTTACGGATCGAGGGTTCAGGTGGGGCGAGCTTCAGTAGATTGCAGTAGTGCGCAGAGGGCCAGCGTTCTTCTTGGTTGCATGGCAGCCCTGCTGTGTGTGCTCCTGGAGGGTTGCGGATGGAGCGGAACCAGCCCTGCTCTCTCCGTGCAACCGCTTAGCCAGACTGTGACTTCGGGCCAAACCGTGACGTTTTCGGCGGTGGCGACGGGCTCCCCTCCTTTGGCTTATCAGTGGTTCCGCGAGGGGTCGCCTATCCCTGGCGCAACCGGACCTTCTTACAGCATCGCCAAGGCAGATCTGGCCGATAGTGGCGCGCAGTATGAGCTCGGTGTGACCAATCCGGGCGGCACCGCCAGGAGCGCGGACGCGACGTTGACGGTGAATCCGATTGTCCCCCAACTGGTCCTTGCACCGGTCCCTCAGAAAACGTATGGGTCCGCTCCGTTTGCGGTAAGCGCAACGTCCAGTTCGCCGGCGCCGATTACGTATGCGGTGAGCAGTGGCCCCGCGAGACTTTCGGACTCGTTGGTTGACGTCACAGGGACCGGCGCCGTGGTCGTCTCTGCGACCCAGAGCCCGATCGGGGAGTTCGCGGGGACCACGTCTACGACGATGTTTTCCGTCGCCCCCGCGATGCCGACGCTGAATTTCGCTCCGGTCACCGGGAAGACTTTCGGTGATGCGCCGTTTTCAGTCAACGCGAGTTCCAGCTCCACGGGCGCGTTGACGTACGCGGTGACCAGCGGTCCGGCAACGGTTTCGGGGTCTACGGTGACGATCACGGGGGCAGGAAGGGTTGTGCTCGCCGCGTCGCAGGCTGCCGACCCAGATTACCTACCGGCAACGGCGTCAACGAGTTTTACCGTTGGCCCGGAGAAGCCGACGCTGGCGTTTGCGCCTGTTGCGGGGAAGACGTACGGCGATGCGAGCTTTTCGGTGAGCGCCAGTTCGGCCTCGGCCGGGGCGATCTCTTTTGCGGTGACGAGCGGGCCGGCCACGATCTCCGGGTCCGAGGTCACGATTACGGGAGCTGGAACAGTCACGCTCTCGGCTTCTCAGGCTGCGGATGCGAACTATCTCGCGGCTCAAACCACAACCGTGTTTACTGTGGCCCCAGGTGCGGCAACCCTTGCCTTTACGCCCGTCGGCACAAGGACTTTTGGCGACGCAAGCTTTCCTGTGAGCGCCAGTTCCGCTTCGACGGGAGCCGTGACGTATGCCATCACCAGCGGCCCGGCTTCGATTTCCGGATCGACGGTCACGATCACCGGCGCGGGCACGGTGGTGCTTTCGGCGTCGCAGGCTGCGGATGCCAACTACGTCGCGGGTACGGCTTCCACCAGCTTCACGGTCAATCCCGCTCCGCCGACGAGTGCGGCGCTGAGTGCGAGCAGCCTTGATTTCGGGCAGGTAGTGATCGGTTCCGCTGCGGCTAGCAAGCCGATCACCGTGAGCAATACCGGCCTTGCGACGCTGTACCTGAGCCCCTCGGTGTCTGGAGATCAGAGCTACAGCATTGCCTCAGCGCAAGGGTGCGGGACGACCCTGGCCCCGGGGGCAAGCTGCACAGTCACCGCCCTGTACGCGCCCACGTCGGCTTCGGGCGGAACTCCGCAGACAGCGACCCTGAACCTGAACTTCGAGAACGCAGGCGCGAGTCCACAGTCGGTCGCATTGACGGGTGTTTCTGGAGCTCTGTCAGGCAGCGTGACGAACACCAACCATCCACAGGTCGCCAACTACCTGGTAGACCTGCCGTTCCCGGGCTCCGTGACGGTGAACTTTGGACCGACCACAGCCTATGGCCGGCAGACCTGGACGAAGACTCTCAGCGCCCCTGGGACCGTGAACATCTTCGTGGCCGGCATGTTGGCCGACACGACGTATCACATGCAGGCGTCCGTCCAGTTTGCCGACGGCAGTACGGCAGTGGATGTCGATCACACCTTCCAAACGGGCACGGTGCCTTTTCCGATTTCGGTGACAACGGAGACGCCGTCCAGCCTGACGCCGCAGCCCGGGGTGGAGCAGCTGTCCATCAACAACGGCGCGTACTTCGGCCTCGTAGTGACGGATCTGGAAGGGCGCACGCTCTGGAGCTACGTCACCCCAGGGGATTACGGCGGGCTCAACCTGGAAGGCGCGAAGTTGATGAGCAATGGAGACTTCCTGGTCACGCTCGGCCAGGGGTCGTCGTATCCCCTGAACGGTACGTCACTGACAAACATTGTGGCTGTACGGGAGATCGACCTCGGCGGAAACACGGTGCGGGAGATCACCGCCGGTACGCTCTCACAGAAACTGCAGGCCGCGGGGTACAACATCACGCTGCAACAATTCCACCACGACGTAGTGGCTCTGCCGAATGGACATTGGCTGGTGCTGAGCAACGAAACGCGGAGCTTCACCAACTTGACCGGGCTTCCAGGTACGACGGCAGTGCTTGGCGATGTGGTGATCGATCTGGATGAGAATCTGAACCCGGTCTGGGTCTGGGACGAGTTCGATCACCTGGATGTGAACCGGCATCCATGGAACTTCCCGGATTGGACCCACACCAATGCCTTGGTGTACTCGCCGGACGACGGGAACCTGATCATTTCCATGCGTCACCAGAACTGGGTCGTCAAAGTGGATTACCGGAACGGGACCGGCTCCGGGAATGTGCTGTGGCATTTAGGCCAGGGTGGAGACTTCACGTTGCTGAATGGAACCGATCCGACGGACTGGAACTATGCTCAGCACTTTCCGTCCTTGTTCTCTCCAAACTCGGCGGGTGTATTTTCGCTGGGCATGATGAACAACGGAGACGATCGCCAGTTTCCGACCGGGGTGCAATGCGATACGAGTGGGCAGCCAGCCTGCCTCTACACCTCGATCCCGGTGTTCCAGATCGATGAGTCCGCGATGACGGCAAAGCTTACCTACAACCAGAATCTGGCGCCCAGCCTCTACAGCTACTTTGGAGGGAACACCGAGCTGCTGGGCAACGGAGACATCGAGTACGACCTTGCCGGAACGAATACAACGATGGCGGACATCTTTGAGGTCACGCCGGGTGCAACGCCCGCAACGGTATGGCACATGCACTCGGCGTCAAATATTTACCGAGGCTACCGGATTCCGAGTCTTTACCCTGGCGTTCAGTGGTGAGTTCGACGGAGGCGCAGGTCAGGCGATCGCGGGGCCGTTGAAGGGATTTTCCAGGCTTGGGCTTTGCGGAGTGAACAGTTGCGCCCCGCTGTCGTTGATGACCATGCAGTCTTCTACGCGAATGCCGAACTTCCCGTGGAGGTAGATGCCGGGCTCGTCGGAGAAAGTCATCCCGGGCTTAAGCTGGGCGTGGTTGCCGCCCACGAGGTAGGGCCACTCGTGCATGTCGAGGCCGATGCCATGGCCCAGGCGGTGGAGAAAGACGTCGTAGTTGGCGGGGAAGCCGGCGGTCGTGATGACGTTGCGGGCGGCTGCGTCAACGGCCTGCATTTCGACGCCGGGTTTAGCGGCGGCCAGGGCTGCGGATTGGGCGTTGCGGACGGTGTCGAAGATCCTGCGCTGCTGGTCTGTGGCGGTGCCGTAAACCCAGGAGCGGGTGATGTCCGAGGTGTAGCCGTCGACGGTGCAGCCGTCGTCTACGGTGACGATTTCGTGCTCGTGGATCGTCTGGGGTAGAGCCGAACCGTGGGGGCTGGCGGTGGCGGCGCCGATATTGCAGGAGGCATCGCCTTTGACACCGCAGCGGGCGTACGCCTTGGCGATCAGGTCCTCCACGCGGTGGTTGGTATCACCGGGGCGGCAGCTTTGGTAGACGGCGCGGTAGACGTCGAAGGTGATTTGGTTGGCAAGGCGAAGGCAGGCGATCTCGGCGGGGGACTTGATGCTGCGGCAGCCCATGATGACGGAGCGCCCGGAGGTGAGTTTGAGCGACGGTGCGGCGTGGGCGATGGCGTTCGCGAAGTTGAATGAGACCTGGTCGTCGAGGCCGACGGTGCCGGTGGAAATGTTGACTTCGGCAAACGCTCGGCGCAGCAGGGTGAAGGGGTCTTCGTTTTCGTTCCACTGATAGGTGAGGGTGGTTTCGAACTCGGGGAACGTGGGGAGGATTTCGGCAAGGTGGTCGCGCTCGAGGGCGGGGCACATGATGAAGGGCGCGGCGGCACGGGGGAGAACGTAGGCGAAGAGTCGCTCGGACTGGTACCAGTGGGCTCCGGTGAAGTAGAGGAGCGAGGCGCCGGTGGTGAGGAGGATGGCGTCGAGGCCGAACTCGGCCATGAGTTCACGGGCGCGGTCGTGGCGGGCGGCGCGCTCCTGTTTTGTGATGGGGTGGATGTCGGGGCGGCGGTCCTGCAGAGTGAGAAGGGGCGCGGGAAGCATCTCAGCCGGAGTTGTAGGCGCAGCCGGATGTTGAGCGTGGAGCGACAGGGCGGGAGCCGCGGCGGCGGCGGATAGAACAAAGCGGCGGCGCGAGAGCATGGGGAGAGGATAGCCTTTTCGGTTGGCTGGGGTTGGTGCCATGCGTTGGGACTTCGCCCGCTGATGGGAGAAGGCGCCGGCGAAACCTAAGCCGAGGGCCAGCCACAGTGTCGCTGACCGTGGGGTCGCCAGCGCGGGGCGCTGACCGTCTAGCATCGAATGCGGTAGGTTGGCGTGAGGCTGTCTGGAGGCGTGATGAGTGAGCGGGTGACCGTAGAGCAGTGGGCGGGCAGCGGTGCGTATCCGGAGTTGGGTGAGGTCTTCGGAGCGGTTGCAAATGCCGCCGCGCAGATTGCAGCAAAGATCCGCCTGGCCGGGTTGGACGATGCATACGGCGCGGTCGGAGCCACCAATGTGCAGGGCGAACAGCAGCAGAAGCTGGACGTGTTTGCGAATGTGGTAATGACCGAGGCTCTGCGGGGATGCGCGGACGTGGTCGGGCTCGTGAGCGAAGAAGACGACGAACCGGTGCTGTTTGCCGGCGGACAGGGTGAGCGGTCCGGGAGGCAGTTTGTGCTGAGCTTCGACCCTCTGGATGGGTCCTCAAACATCGACGTCAACGTGAATGTGGGGACGATCTTTGGCGTCCGCGCGGTCGCGGGTAGCGAGGATGTGACGGCAACCGTCCTGCGGCCCGGAACGGAGCAACTGGCGGCGGGCTACGTGGTGTACGGGCCGTCGGTGGTGTTTGTCGCGGCCGTGGCCGGCGGCGGTGTGAGTGCCTTCACACTGGATGGCAGTGGCGCGTTTGTGCAGAGCGCGCAGAGCATGCAGATGCCCGAGCAGGGACCGTATTACTCGGCCAATGAAGCCAACGCTGGAAGCTGGCCGTCGGCGTACCGCGACTACCTGGCCGCGTTACTGCAGGGGCAACTTGGGGGCAAGGTGTACAGCGCCCGTTACATCGGCAGCCTGGTTGCAGACTTCCATCGGACGCTGCTGAAGGGTGGGGTGTTTCTGTACCCGCCCACGGAGAAGGCGCCCAAGGGCAAGCTGCGGCTGCAATATGAGGCGAATCCCCTGGCGATGATTGCGGAGGCAGCAGGCGGAGCGGCCACGAATGGGGTTGGACGCATCCTCGAGCTCACCGCCACCGGGATCCATGACCGAACGGCACTGGTGGTGGGAAGCCGGCGTGAAGTGGAGTACCTGCAGGCGATGGTACGGGTGAACGCGCAGTGAATGGGGCTGGTGTGAACGCGGGAGTAGCGGAGCGGCTCTATTACGACTCGGCGGAGCTAAAGTTTTCGGCTCGGGTTGCCGATATACGGCTTGTAGCTGTTGAGCGTGGGTCGGACGGAGCGAGGGAGCAGCTTTGGCAGGTAGCCCTGGATCGGACGGCGTTCTATCCGGAGAGTGGCGGGCAGCCCTGGGATACGGGGGTGTTGGTGGCCACGGCGCGGAGTGGCGCGGTGCTGGAGGTGGCGGTCGAGCGGGTGGAGGAGGATGAGGCGGGGGAGGTGTGGCACTTTGTGCGCAAGCCGCTGGTGGAGGGGACGGAGGTTGAGGGGCGGGTAGATGGGGCTCGCCGAATGGACCACACCCAGCAGCATTCTGGGCAGCATCTGTTGTCGGCGGTTTTTTTGGAACGGATAGGGGCGAAAACGGTTTCGTTTCACCTGTCTCCGCTGAGGACGAGCGGGGAGAGTTCGACGATTGATCTCGCGCTGCCTCCCGGGGTGAGTGGGGTGACAGCTGAGGAGTTGGCCGGGGTAGAGGATGAGGTGAATCGGCTGATCTTCGAGGATCGGCCGCTGCGGCCCAGGTGGCATTCGCGGGAGGAGGCTGAGGGGATGTTGGCTCGGGGTGAGCTGCGGAAACTGCCGGATCGGAGCGGGCCGATGCGCGTGGTGGAGATGGAGGGTGTGGAGTTCAATGCGTGCGGCGGGACGCATGTTTCTTCAACCGGCGCGATTGGGGGGTTGCTGCTTCGGCGGTTGGAGAAGGTGAAGTCTGGGTGGCGGGTCGAGTTCGTGTGTGGGATGCGAGCGGTGCGGGTGGCTCGGCGGGAGTTTGGGGTGTTGTCGTCGGTTGCGGGGGCGTTGAGTGTGGGTGTGGGGGATGTGCCGGGGCGGGTTGCGGCTTTGCAGGAGGAGAACAAGGCTGGAGCGAAGGAGCGGCGGGGGTTGTTGGAGGAGTTGGCGGAGGCGAAGGCGGCGGAGTTTTTGGGCTCTGTGGTTGAGGGCGGAGTGGTGACGGCGGTGTTTGCGGGGAAGCCGATGGAGTTTGCGAAGCGGGTGGCGTCGGCGGTGGCTCGGGCTGGGCGGGTTGCGGTCGTTGGTGGTGCTGAGGGCGAGAGTGGGAGTGTCGTGCTGGCGCTGCCAAAGGGAGATGCCCGGCATGCGGGCAATGTGTTGCGCGAGCTCGCCACGGAGACGGGTTTGCGGGCTGGCGGATCGGCGGAGATGGCGCAGGGTGTTTGTGGGGCTGGGATGGTTGCTGTCTTGACGAAACGCGTTGTTGATCTGCTCTCAGGCGTTTGAGTCAGCAGATAAGACCATCCTGCCTGGGGCGCGTTGTGGTCTGGCGATGGCCCGGACCCTAAGAGCTGCTCCGGCGATCTCTGAGAGAGGTTGCGTGCTCACGTATGCAGCGCGGGCTCTCGGTGGCAATCCTCGCCAGCGTGCATGCTTTGCCGGGAGTGGGAGAGGAAGGGACGACGGTAGTCTGGAGGGGTGAGCCTGTTTTGTGATGTTGCTTTGCCTGTGCCGTTGGACCAGCTGTTTACCTATCGGCTGGATGGGGTGACGGCGGAGGTTGGGGCGCGGGTGTTGGTGCCGTTTGCGGGGCAGCGGCTGGTGGGGTTTGCCGTGCGGGTGCATGATGCGGCGCCGGATGCGGGGTTTGAGGTGAAGCCGGTGGACCGGGTGATGGATGAGGCTCCGCTGCTCACGGCGGAGTTGATGGAGTTGGGGCGGTGGGTGGCGGAGTACTATTGCGCGCCGTTGGGGGAAGTGTTGCGGGGGATGGTGCCGCTTGGGGCAGAGGTTCGGCGGCAGTTTGTTTACCGGATCAGCGAGGCGGGGCGGCGGGTGCTGTATGAGGGGGCGGCGAAGGGGTCTTCGCGACGGTCGAAGCTTAGTGTGGAGGATCAGAACCGGGAGTATGCGGTTCTGAATTATTTGGAGAGTGGGGACGCGGCGAAGATCTCGGCGCTGCGGAGTGCGGCGGGGGCGAATAAGGCCCTGCTGGATGCGATGGCGAAGAAGAAGTGGCTGGTGCGGGAGGCCGTGGCAGAAGCGCGTGATGCTCGGCGGGTAGAGATGGTGGCGGTGGTGGTCAGCGAGTCGCCGGGTTCGCAAGTTGCCGAATCAGGGGGGCGGCGGTTGCCGAAGTTGAATGAGAACCAGTTGGCTACCATGGCGGAGTTGGCTGGGTGTGGGGGGCGGGAGCGGGTTCGGGAGTTGCAGGCTCGGCTGGAGCGGCGGGACGTGCCTGAGGGAACCCTGGGAACGCTGGTGCGGCGAGGATTGGTGCGACTGGAGGAAGCTGCGCAGGGATTTCATGTCAGCGGTCTGGGTGCGGGTGGGGCGGGTAAGCGGTTTGCACATGAGCATGCGTTGAATGAGGCGCAGACGGAGGCTCTGGCTTCGATTGCGGCGGCGTTGGCGAAAGGTGGGTTTCAGCCGCATTTGTTGTATGGCGTCACGGGGTCGGGAAAGACGGCGGTGTATGTCGCGGCGATGCAGCGGGCGTTGGCTGCGGGAAAGAGTGCGTTGTTGCTGGTGCCGGAGATTGGTTTGACTCCGGCGACGGCGGCGCAGATGGTGGCGGCGTTTGGGAGCGAGGTGGCGCTCTTGCACTCGCAGCTTACTCCTGACGAGCGGGCGGAGCAGTGGCATCGGGTGCGGCGGGGGGATGCTCGGGTGGTGGTGGGGACGCGGTCCGCGGTGTTTGCGCCGCTGGTGGATTTGGGGTTGATTTTGGTCGATGAGGAGCATGACGGCAGCTACAAGCAGGAGGAGACGCCTCGGTACCATGGGCGCGATGTGGCAGTGATGCGGGCTAAGCTTGCGGGCTGCGCTGTGGTGCTGGGGTCGGCTACGCCTTCTTTGGAGAGCTGGCACAACGCGGAGCTGGGGCGGTATCAGAGGCTCGAGATGCTGGCGCGGGTGGCGGATCGGCCTTTGCCGGTGGTCGAGAGCATTGATATGCGGGAGGAGTTTCGGCAGACAGGGCAGGAGCAGATCTTCTCGCGGCAGTTGCTGGAGGAGACACGGGGCGTGCTGGATCGGGGGGAGCAGGCCATCATCTTGCTGAACCGGCGGGGGTACAGCTTCGTGGTGATGTGCCGGAGTTGTGGGGAGAAGATTGAGTGTGAGAACTGCGCGATTTCGCTGACATTTCATAAGAGTGGCGATGAGCGGGAGTTGGCAGGGCCGGCGAAGGTCGGGGCTCGGCTGGAGTGCCACTATTGCGGGTATCGGCGGGGGGTGCCGGAGCGTTGTCCTAGCTGCCAGAGTGAGCATTTGTTCTATCTCGGGGCGGGGTCGCAGCAGGGCGAGGAGCGGCTTGCGGAGCTGTTTCCGGGGGCTCGGCTGGGGCGGATGGACCGGGATACGGTGCGCACACGGGGCGACATGGAGCGGCTGCTGGAGCGGCTGCATTCGGGCGAGATCAATCTGCTGGTAGGGACGCAGATGATCGCGAAGGGGCATGACATCCATGGGGTGACGCTGGTAGGGGTGGTAGGGGCGGATTTTGCGCTGGGATTGCCGGATTTTCGGGCAGCGGAGCGGGTGTTTCAGCTGCTGACGCAGGTGAGTGGGCGGGCTGGGCGCGGGGAGTTGCCGGGGCGTGTGCTGGTGCAGACGTATCAGCCGGACCACTACGTGCACCAGTTTGCGCGGAAGCATGACTTTACGGGATTTGCCGCACGGGAGATGTATTTCCGGCGCGGGGCGAAGTATCCGCCGTTGACGGCTCTGGCGAACGTCATCGTGCAGAGTGAGTCGCTGACCGAGGCATTGGACTGGTCGGGGCGACTAGGCCAGTGGTTGAACAAGGCGCGTCCGACGGGTGTGCGAGTCGCGGGGCCTGCAGCGGCCCCCATTGCGCGGCTCAAGCGGATCTTCCGGTACCACTTTGTGTTGCGGGCGGAGCGGCGGGATGCCTTGCGGGCTTGTTTGCGTGGCTTGTTGGCGCGGGTTGAGGAGGACGGGATTCCGCGGCGGGCGGTGGTGGTGGATGTGGACGCGCTGCACCTGATGTGAAAAGGCCAACGGTCTGCTGGACGGGGCTACCGGCTTACCTTCACAGCCCGCGTCAGCCGTAGGTTAGGGTGGTGCTCTGTCCGACCTCGATCAGATACCCGTCCGGGTCGCGGATGTAGCAGCGGGTCTCGCCGTACTTGGGAATGGGCTCCGTGAGGAACTCCGCTCCTCGTGCCTTCCACAACTCGTAGCAGGCTTGTATGTCCGCGACGCGAAGGTTCAGGAAGCTGTTGATGTGATTCGGGTCCGGGACGCTGAGTGTCACGGTGGGCTTGTCCGGGGTGGGTCCACCTCCCACGTTCAGAATCATCCAGATATTGGCGAATTGGAGGTACGCAGGGGCGTTCCCGTCACCGAGGCTCAGGATGCGCGCGCCAAAGACCTTCTCGTAGTAATGGGCTGACCGGGCGATGTCCCCGACGGTGAGGAAATGCGCGATGCTGATGCCCTCCTGCGGAGGCATTGCAAAGCTCGTCTGATCAACCTGTACATTGCTCATGGGTTGCTCCTCTCGGGGTGAACAAGGCCCAGTCGCTGGTTGTCGTTCGAATGCTCGTTACACCCCCACCCAACTCAGGCGCTTCCAACGCAGAGTTCTGGCCGGCATCGAGAGCGGGTCTTCTTTTTGGGGGCAGAAAACAGACGATGGGGCCGAAGTTACTCGAGGGCCTGGAGTTCCTTACCGGGTTTGAAGCGAACTGCCCGGCCGGGGGTGATGTCCACTTTCTTGCCAGTGCGGGGATTGCGGCCGACGCCGGTCTTGCGCGGTTTGACGGTGAAGACACCGAAGCCGCGCAGCTCAATCCGGTCACCTTGCGCCAGCGCACCCTTCATCGCGGCGAAGATGGCGTCTACGGACGCCTCGGCCTTGTTCCGCGGCAGCCCGGTCCGTTCCACGATGCGCTGGATGAGATCCTGCTTGATCAAGCGGGCACGCCTTTCGGTTGAGGAGAAACGAGAGCCTGAGGTTCAGTCACCGACCTCCCGATGGTAGGGAGGGGTCCCCCGAATGTCAACGGAATGCTCAAGTGCGATAGGCTCATGAAAACGCCTCCTTCCGAGGAACGGCGGCGCATCCAGCGCCCGGGGTTTCTATTTCTACCGATGTCAATCAAGAGCGATAAGTGGATCCGCAGGCAGGCCCTCGAGCGCGGCATGATCGAGCCCTTCAGCGAAAAGCAGGTAAGCGCGGGTGTGGTGAGTTATGGATTGTCGTCCTATGGCTATGACCTTCGCGTCTCGGATGAATTCAAGATCTTCACCAACGTGAACAGCGCTATTATCGACCCGAAAAACTTCGATGAGCGATCTTTTGTAACCGTTCATGCGGAATCAGTAATCATTCCGCCGAACTCTTTCGCGTTAGCTAAGTCGATTGAGTACTTTCGTATCCCTCGCGATGTACTAACGATTTGTGTTGGGAAGAGCACATACGCCCGTTGTGGGATTATTGTGAATGTCACACCCTTTGAGCCGGAGTGGGAAGGGTTTGTCACACTGGAGATATCGAACACAACACCCTTGCCGGCGCGCGTTTACGCCAACGAAGGTCTGTGCCAGATACTTTTCTTCCAGAGCGACGAACCTTGTGAAGTCAGCTACGGCGACCGGAGGGGGAAATACCAGAAGCAGCAGGGCATCGTTCTCCCTAAGCTCTAGTCCTTCACTGGAGTGAAGATGGGCAACGGGGCCGATCCTGTGTGAGGTGGAACGCCCCGTGACTGTCGTATTCAGGCCTGACGATAACTCGCAACCCGTCTGCGTTGGAATTCTTGCCTCTGATCCGCTTCGGCTGATTGGTCTGCAGGCCATTCTCGAAGAGAACCTCCAGTTTCGAACCACGTTGCTGGCCGAAGGCGGCTTGGCGAAGAACGGTCGGCCGAACGTGGTTCTGGTCGATGCTGGTCTGCACGACAACGCGACGCTGGGCGAATCAGTGGAGCAACTGCGGCGCCTCCTGCCCACGGCTCCGGTCATTGTGCTCGCGCGTACGGCAACGCCCGAGATTCTTCGCAATGCCATCGGCGCGGGCGCGCTCGGATTCTTGCCTGAAACTGCGGACGTTGAAGAAATTCGCTCCTGCATCAATGCGGTGCTGGAGGGCACACCGTGGCTGCCCGCCGAAAGCCAGCAGGTTACGTTGTTGAGCAAGGCCCTCGCCGGACCGGACACAAACCTCTCTAGTCGCTTCACGCCAAAGGAGCGCGAAGTCCTGCGTTGGCTGACACAGGGGCGCTCCAACCGCGAGATTGCGGGAACCATGCACATCGACGAGGCCACCGTGAAGGCGCATCTGGGACGCATGCTGCGGAAGGCCAAAGCGACAAACCGCGTCGAACTGACCCTGCGAGTTCTGGCCGAGCAGAGCTGAGATCGCCACGCTCCGTTCGATTATGAAGAAATGCACCTCACCAGGGTGGCAACCCCCCCGTGCACCCTTCCATCTGAACCTTTGGCGGCGAGAGCAGTTGGGCCCGCAAGGTTTTTGGTTTTTGAAAGGGAAGGTAATCAGATGAAGAAGTTAGCTGGTGCTGTATGTGCATGTGTGTTTTCTGCAGGTATTCTCCCCGCGTTTGCGGCGGATCACTCGAAGATGTCAGAGCGGCTTGAAAGCGCCACGGACGTTCTGCAGGAAGTGATGGCGACGCCCGACAAGGCGATCCCTGCGCAGATTCTGTCCGGCGCGAACTGCGTTGCGGTGATCCCGTCGTACAAAAAGGGCGCCTTTGTGGTCGGTGTGCAGTATGGCCAGGGCGTGGCGACCTGCCGCACTGGGCATGGATGGAGCGCGCCTGCATTCGTAAAGCTCGAAGGCGGAAGCTACGGTTTCCAGATCGGCGGACAGTCGACGGACCTGGTACTGGTGGCGATGAACAAGAACGGCATGGAGCATATGCTCCACAACAAGTTCAAGCTCGGTGCGGATGCGGCGGCTTCGGCTGGTCCGGTTGGTCGCAACGCGCAGGCAGGAACGGACTGGAAGCTCAATGCTGAGTTCCTGACCTACTCGCGCAGCAAGGGCCTGTTTGCTGGTTTGGACCTGAGCGGCGACGTGCTGGAAGCCAACGAGGATGACATGAAGGGCTTCTATGGCCCTGGTGTTCGCTACGACGCCGTGCTGCATGGAGACGTTCCGACTCCCACCGAAGCGCAGCATTTTGTGCGCACCGTGGCGAAGTACTTTGTAGCGTCCAAGCAGTAAGAACGAACCACGCTGTGCTGGGAGGGCGGCTGAGGCCGCCCTCTTTTATTTGCCCGCCTATTACACTTGAAGTTGTTGAACGGACTCGCACGATCGCAGAAGAAGAGCTCGCGCCTCCGCGAGCGCATCGAGTTCTGGGCGGTGCGCGGCCTGGTAGGCGCGCTGGGAGCGCTGCCTCGCGCGGCGGCGAGGGGTGTCGGCGCCGCGATTGGGTTGCTGGCCTACGCTGCGGCTTCACGGCTCCGTCGAGTAGGACGGAAAAATCTGGCTCTCGCCTTCCCGGAGTTCTCCCATGCAGAGCGGGAGCGAATCCTGCGCGCCAGCTTCCGGAATCTTGGTTGGCAGCTGGCAGACTTTGCCCAGATGCGGCGCTACACCAGGACGTATGCCGAGGAGATCATTCGGTATGAGGGTCTCGAGAACTACCTCCATGCACGGGAGGGCCGCAAAGGGGTTCTCGTGCTCACTGGGCATCTGGGTGCGTGGGAGCTGTCCAGCTTCTTCCACTCGCTGATGGGCTACGTGATGGCCATGGTGATCAGGCGCCTGGACAATGTTCGAGTCGACCAGTTTGTGAATGGAATCCGTACCCTGCACGGCAATCGCGTCTTGCACAAAGATGACTTTGCTCGTGGCATTTTGAAGGAACTGCACCGCGGCGAGACCGTTGGCATCCTGATGGATACGAATATGACTCCACCGCAGGGGGTCTTCGTCCCTTTCTTCGGAAAGGACGCTTGCACGGCGTCCGGGCTGGCGCGGGTTGCGGCGCACTCCGGGGCTGCCGTGGTCCCGGGATTCCTGCTATGGGAGCGTGAAGAAGGGCGGTACGTCCTGCACTTCGGGCGGCCGTTGGACGTGGTGCGTTCGGGGGATCCAGAGGCGGACGCAGTGACGAACACCGCGATGTTCACCGCGGTACTGGAGAATTGGATTCGGCGGTATCCCGAGCAGTGGCTTTGGGTGCACAGGCGCTGGAAGACACGGCCCCCGGGCGAGGAAATCCTCTACGCATGAGCTACCTGACACTGGGCCGAATCGCGGAGCTGACTGGGGCCGTGTTGTTGCCGACCTCTGCAGGGCAGGAGCAACGGCGCATCGTGCGCGTGCGGGCCATCTCCGCGGCGGACGCGTCGTCCCTGGTCTTTGCCGAGGACCAAGCGACCCTGGCTGCAGCCATTGCTTCCGAGGCTGGGGCAATCCTGGCGGCCGCAAAGCTCCGCGAAGCAGAAGACCACCGTGTGCTTCGTGTGCCTGATCCCCGCCATGCATTTGCGGTATGTGCGCGGGAACTAGGCCGGGAAGAGTGGCCGAACGATGCGCCCAGGATCCACCCGTCCGCGTCTGTGGATCTGACTGCGCGGTTGGGAGCGCGGGTTCGAGTTGGCGCCGGGGCGGTAGTGGAGGCGCTGGCTGTCCTAGGAGATGACGTCCTGCTGGGAAGTCATGCGGTCGTCTGTGAGGGCGTGGTGCTGGGCGACCGCGTCGTGGTGCAGGCAGGGGCGGTGCTCGGATCGCGCGGCTTTGGCTATGTGCGCAACGCAGCGACAGGGGAGTACCTCTTATTCCCGCAGCAAGGGACGTTGGTGATCGAAGATGACGTCGAGATTGGCGCGAACACGACGATCGATCGCGGCGCGCTGGAGGAGACGCGCATCGGCCGCGGGACAAAGATCGACAACCTCGTGCACATCGGGCACAACTGCCGGATCGGAAAGAACGTGATCATTGCGGCACAGGTCGGGATCTCGGGGTCATGTGCGGTGGATGACGGGGCGATCCTCGCCGGTCAGGTGGGGATTTCGGATCACTGCCACATCGGCCCGGGCGTCATCCTGGGAGGGCAGGCTGGGGTGTACCGTGGGAAGTCTGTGGACGGCCCAGGCGAAGTATTCGCCGGAACGCCCGCGGAACCGCTGCGGGATCAGATGAAGTCTCTGGCGCGATTGCGGCGACTGCGATAAGGGGAGAGGTATGGCGGTTGTAGTCGTAGGTGGGCACTCGCGGAACATTGGAAAGACGAGCGTGGTTGCCGGCCTGATTGCCGCATTGCCGGAGTTTGCCTGGACGGCGGTGAAGATTACGCAGTATGGGCACGGGATCTGCTCTGCCAATGGCGAGGCGTGCGACTGCGCGACAGCTGACCATACCATCGCGGTAAGCGAGGAACGGAGCCGGGACAGCGGGACGGACTCGTCGCGCTACCTGGCGGCTGGCGCCGTGCGTTCGTGGTGGGTGCGGACACAGCAGGGTGAACTCCACGAAGCGATGCCGCGGGTGAGGCGCATCCTGACTGAAGCAGGCAATGTGATCGTGGAGTCGAACAGCGTGTTGCGGTTTTTGCGGCCGGACCTTGCGCTCAGTGTCCTGGATCCGGCTGTGGAGGACTTTAAGCCTTCAGCACTGCGATACCTGGACCGTGTGGATGCATTGGTGGTGCCGGAGGGGGTTACGGTGGAGGGCGGCTGGCGTGGCGTTTCGCCGGCACTTGTCGCGAATAAGCCGCGGTTTGCGTTCCGCGCTCCGGAGTATTGCCCGCCTGAGTTGATCACATTTGTGCGGGAGCGATTGATGGCCGGCGGCGACCAAAGCACCCTGTCCGCGCTGCTGACCGTACGCCACGGCTGAAGTTCCGCATGTGCTTCACGCTTCGTCGCGGGCTGAAGCTAGACGCTGCGGACCGGAAGCACGAGCAGGTCGTGGGCAAGCCCGACCTCTTTCTGCACGAACGGCTCTGCATACCGCACTCCGGCGAGCAGGCCGTAGTGGCGCGCCGTGGAGAACATGCGCTCGCGGATGTCGTCTTCGGGGACAAAGAGGCCGGAGCCGGTGGGCTGGGCGCCGTACTGGGAGCGGTAGGCGAGCAAGGCCTGCTGGCGGGTCTCGATGTGAGGAGTGATGTCGACGACAAACGTGGGGCGGACGTCGGCGTAAAGCGAGGCGTAAAGGATCTTGAATGGGCGGTGCGACGCGCCGTGTTCCGCAGGCAGATCGAGGCTTGCAAGGCCCGCGAGGAAGCAGGCTTCGTAGCCCAGTGTGGCCGTGGTGTAGTGATCGGGGTGGCGGCCCTGCCAGTAGGGAAGAATGACGACGCGGGGGCGCAGGCGGCGGAGGACGGCAGCGATCTTCAGGCGGTTTTCGAGCGTGTTCTGGACGTTTGAGTCGGGCAGATCGAGCGCTTCCCGGTGGGCGATGTTGAGGATGCGAGCGGCTTCGGCGGCCTCCGCTGCGCGGTCGGCCGCAGAGCTTCCGCGGGTGCCGCCTTCGCCCCGGGTCAGATCGAGGATGCCGGTGCGGGAGCCGAGGGCTTGCTGCACCAGCAAGGTGCCGCCGCAGGTCTGCTCTACGTCATCACGGTGGGCGGCTATGGCGAGGATGTCGATGGAGTCTGAAGTCATGCTGTCTTCAGGAAGGGTACGCGAAGGTGAGCTTCCGGGTGTTCGCTGACCTACAACATGTACCTCGGGTAGTACCCTCTCCCGGACGGCGGTCAAGTTTACGAGAAGCCCGTTTCTCGGACAGTTGGCAGACCCGAGCCACTATAGTTCCGCTGTGGATCCAAAACTGATGTATCGAGATTGATCGTCGCGTAGCCTGTGTTCGATGAGCATCTGGCAGGTCGCACAGAGAGTCGGTGAACCGAAGACGCAACCCCATTCGTCAATTCAGAGTTCATCGGCAGAGACTTCACGCTCAACCCGTGACGTGGATACTT
This sequence comes from uncultured Verrucomicrobiae bacterium, assembly GCA_963717535.1. Taxonomy (GTDB): domain Bacteria; phylum Acidobacteriota; class Terriglobia; order Terriglobales; family Acidobacteriaceae; genus Granulicella. Next base: position 1,233,855 of record OY970344.1, on the reverse strand, counting down.
ATGCCGTCTTCAACGCACTCTTGGGTGAACTATCCGCAGATGGAACGAAGGCAACGAACCAGATTCTTGTGCTAACTGACCACACTGAGCCGGGGATGGACTGCTCCGACCTGACGTCCGTCGTTGATCCATTGCTGGTATGCGGCAGGTCGTAGACCCTTCCTTGAGCAGAACTCTACGCGCCACCTACTAAAGTCCGACGGCTTTAACCTCCATCGTCCCATTCAGCTGATTTCCGCGAGAACAGCTCGATCAAATGTTCGCGGATGGTGTGTTTGCTGGGTGGAGGAATCTCACAAAGGCGTATCCGAGCGAGCGAGCTTACGTTGCGCTCTCGGCAGTCGGTTTCTCTGCTGCCAAGGACCTGGCGGTCGTGTATTCCGCTGTGCACTGTGGACCAAAATGTGGAACCGGTGCGATCTGGACCTTGACGAGACAGCATGGGACTTGGCGGAAGAGTCCTAAACGGCTTTGTTCGTGGATTTCCTAGTTCGTTGAGAATGGAGGTTGTAGTGGGCCGCTCGGAAGCGAAAGGCCAGATTCCTGCAACAAGCGCCTACCTTGAAGGACGAGTAGTCGGTATCTCGGACACCTGGCCGAATCTTTCGTTAGAAGCGTCGCTCTTTCAGAACAATTTAGCCCAACTCAATTCAGCGGCACAGTCCCGGAGAACTAGGAAGGGCCTTGCTGATTTAAGCGGGGAGGCTGGTTCGTATCTGAAGACCGGGTCGAGCCCGTCCTTCTCTAGTTGGCCTGGTTGGTCAGCGCGTCCATGTAGGCGACGTCGAGGACGGTGCCCTGGATGGTGATATTGGCGTTGTTGATCTCGGTGCCGGCTGCCGGGGTGGTGCCGTGGGCCGGGTCGTTGTAGTCGGTGATCGGGCCGCCGGTGTAGAAGGCGTGGATCTGGCCACCGTAGGCCGTGAAGACCTTGTTGTAGTTCTGGACCCAGCAGATGCCGGTAAGGTCGCCGTAGAAGTAGAGGTTCCCGTTGGTGTTGGGGTAGGGGACCGTGGTGGCGCCGCCCGGGCGTGACCGCAGGGAGGACCGTGGCCGTGGGCGTCGTACCGCCGAGGTTGACCATGGTGAGGCAGTTAATGTTCTGGCCGGTTGCGGCGCGCTCGCCGACGGCGCAGTTGGTGGAGCCTACCCAGAGGGTGTCGTTGTCCGCAAAGAGCAGGCGGATGTGAGTGCCGTCAGAGATAGAGACGGGATTGCCCGGGACGTTGGTGGCCAACGGCATGACCGTAAGATAGCCGGTGAAGAGGCCGTCCGCGGCCGGTGTGGTTCCGAGGGCGCCGGAGCTTGTAGGGCGCAGCAGGGACTGGCCGGCAAGGTAGAGGTTCGTGCCGTCAGAGAGGGCCACCGTGACGCCGCCGGGAATCGGGATGGGGTTCGGCAGCGCGAGCGGGTGACGGGGCTCCGGCAGAGAGCGGATCCACGGTGGGAAAGTTGTTGTAGGTGATCTGCGAGACCTTGAGGGCGGTAATACTGGCCGTCTGGCCTCCGCACTCAGGGCCGCAGTTCAGGACGTACGCGGTCGCGCCGTCCTGGGAGAAGTAGGCACTGGTGGGGCGGTCGTAGGTTCCGGCGACGGGGACGACGCAATACACCGGAATCAACAGCGGCTCGCAATCGACGGCGCCTGGGACAGGCTGTGGGTTGCCGGTCTGGGGAAGCTGGATGACGCGGAACAGCGAGTTTGAATTGCGGGTCATGGCGAGAATCACCGAGTTCCCGGGATTCATCACCACGCGATTTACGTTGGGCAGATTCAAGGCGTAGGTGCCGGCCTGCGAGCCGGTCGGCGGACACAATGAGCTGGCCGCTGCTGGCTGTAGCGGCGACCGAACGTGTGCCATCGGGCGAGACGGCTACGGAAGGAGCGGCGGCGCCGAAAGTTCCTGCTGCGCCCGTACTGCGCTCGGTGGCGTAGTTCACAGCGCCAAGCGCGCCTGTGCTCGAGTCGAGGATGTACCCCATCTGCTGCTCGGGGAAGTTGATGATCTGGCTGGGAAAGCCGCCGGTATAGCCGGAGATGAAATACGCCGGAACCGTGTTCTGGATGTTGCTGCGGAGGTCGCGCAGGCCATCGAGGATCTCAGCGCCGCCGGCGGTAGAGCCGTTGCTGGTGTAGGTGGCAAGGACGCGCTGCTGCAGGCCGGATGGCGGGATCGCGCGGCCGGCGAATTGATTTTGGGTGTGGTAGTAGAGCGGGGCTCGGCAGCCTGTCACGCCGAGGGCCGTGATCAGGGTCACGAGGAGGCCCAAAACGGTCCGGGCAGAGACACTTCGACGATTCAACGGCAACAGCTCCCATCAAACAGCGGCGCGCTTTGGCCTGTGTGCTGTCAACGGGAAGTATATCAGTCTGACAACGGCCAATCGCGCCCGTGCTGGTTGGACGAAGCGCGTCCCCAGGCGTTTTCCGGCGCGTTAGCATGGAAGAGAAAGAGGCGGTGCAACGGATGGCAGATGAGGTGCTGAAGAGCCTGTTCAACGGCAAGACCGTGCTGTGCGACGGCGCGATGGGCACGATGCTGTACGGCTGCGGCGTCTTCATCAACAAGAGCTATGACGAACTGAACGTGACCCAGCCGGACATCGTGCGCGGTGTTCATGAGCAGTACCTGCAGGCCGGTGCAGAGGTGATTGAGACCAACACCTTTGGGGCCAATGCCGTGCGACTGGAGCACTTTGGTCTGCGGGACCGGGTGCGCGAGTTCAACCTGGCCGGCGCGAAACTGGCTCGGCGGACGGTAGAGGCCCATCGTGAAAAGCACGGAGCCACGGCCTTTGTGGCGGGTGCCGTGGGGTCGCTGGGAGACGGTCGGGGAATGTCTCCAGAGGCCATTCGGGCCGTCTTCGCCGAGCAGATTGCGGCGCTGGCCGAAGGCGGAGTGGACCTGATCATCGCCGAGACGATGATGAACGTGGTCGAAGCGGAGCAGGCCGTTGCCGCTGCGAAAGAAGTCGCGCCCGGGCTGCGCATTGCGGTATTAGCCACGGTCCGGCGAAGACGGATTGTGCCTCGATGGCACGCCGGCCGAGGAGTTTGCCCGCCGGTTAACGCTGGCGGGGGCCCACGCGGTGGGATGCAACTGCTCCAGCGGTCCTGAGGCGGTGCTGGCAGGCGTGGAGCGCATGCGGGGCGCGACCGACCTGCCGTTGGTGGCGATGCCGAACGCCGGACTGCCCCGCAATGTAGAAGGTCGGCACATCTATATGGCTTCGCCGGAGTACATGGGGAGCTTTGCGCAGAAGTTTATCCGTGCCGGCGTGAGTTGGGTGGGTGGCTGCTGCGGCACAACGCCGGCGCATATCCGCGCGATGCGGGGCCGGTTGCGGGCTGTTGGCGCACAGACAGTGGCCGAGCAGGCCATGGAGCGACGTCACGCTGGGCCCGTCGCCAGTGCGGGCGCGAGTCATGCCGATGAGGAGGACGCGCGCAGCGTGGAGCCACCGCCGTTGGAAGAGCGATCCACTGTAGGACGGAAGATTGCGCGGGGCGAGTGGGTGACCCTGGTGGAGATTGTGCCGCCCAAGGGTTTCGACTGCGCCAAGGAACTGGCGGGCGCGGAGCTGCTGGCGCGGCGTGGGGTAGATGCGATCAATGTGCCGGACTCACCGCGGGCCAGCGCGCGCATGAGTGCAATGAGCCTGTGTGTGCAGATCCAGGCAAAGGTGGGCGTGGAGACCGTGCTGCACTACACGTGCCGTGATCGCAATCTGCTGAGCATTCAGAGCGACCTGCTGGGGGCTGCGTCGATCGGGCTCAAGAACATTCTCTGCCTCACGGGGGATCCGCCGAAGATGGGCGGAGGGCCGGAGGCGACCGCTGTTTTCGATGTTGACGCGATTGGGCTGACTCGTATTGTGCAGGGGCTGAACCATGGGCTGGACATTGCGCGGAGTCCGGTGGGCGGCGGGTCGACGGCGTTCACCATTTCTGTGGCGGCGAATCCTGGAGTGCCGGACATCGACCACGAGGTGCGGCGCTTTGCCTACAAGGTGGAGGCCGGCGCAGAGTTTGCGATCACCCAGCCCGTCTTTGATATGCGGCTGCTGGAAGTGTTTCTGCGGCGCGTGGAAGAGTTTCGGATTCCGGTGATTGCAGGGATCTGGCCACTGACAAGCCTGAAGAATGCGGCCTTCATGCGCGACGAACTGAAGGTGTCCATGCCCGAAGAGATCCTGAGCCGCATGGAGCGACATACGGCGAAGGAGGCGATGCTCGCTGAGGGGCTCGCGATTGCGCAGGAGATGCTCGCCGGCGTACGCGGCGCCGTGCAGGGCGTGCAGGTGAGTGCGCCGTTTGGCAAGTACGCGGCCGCGGCTGAGGTCCTGGGGTTTAAAGAAGAGGTGGCAATCCGTGGCTGAAGTGAAGCCGAGCTTTGAGGAGCAACTGGCGGAGTTGGAGAAGGTCGTGGAGCAGCTGGAGCGCGGCGACCTGCGTCTGGAAGACAGCGTCGGGCTGTTCGAGCGCGGGATGCGTTTGAGTGAGGCATGCAAGGAGCAACTGGCGGGTGCCGAGAGCCGGATCCAGGTGTTGTTGAATCCGCGTGAGAAGGGGCCCGTCAGGGTTGAGCCGCTCGTCGTTGAGGAAGAAGATCAGGACTTCGCTGATCGGGACAAGGACTCCGACGAGGGCTGAGACCTTCGCGTGTGCAAGGTCCATTCGCAGCGAACACTGTTAGCGTGACGTCCGGCCACGGCGAGTTGCGGGCCCAACGCGATACACTCCTGAGCATCGCTTGTTCCCAAGCTCAGGAGAACCATCGCTGATGGCTGCACCCACTGCCTTTCGCCCCTTTGTGCCTGCACACGAGAGCCGAAAGGAGCTGTCCTTTAGAGCGCTGTTCCTGGGCTGCATCTTTGGCGTGATCTTTGGCGCGGTGACGGTGTATGTCGGACTGCGTGCCGGGCTCACGGTCGCAGCGAGCATCCCGATTTCGGTGTTGTCGATCTCCATCCTCCGTGCGTTTGGCCGGGCGTCGATTCTTGAGAACAACATCGTCCAGACGACCGGGAATGCAGGGCAGTCCATTGCTTCGGGGGTGATCTTTACGCTGCCGGCGTTGATCTTCCTCGGCTTCGATCTACAGAGCTTCCGCATCTTTGCATTGGCTTTGTTTGGCGGCTGGCTGGGTGTGCTTTTCATGATCCCGCTGCGCCGCCAGTTGATCGTGGAAGAGCACGGGACGCTGACGTACCCAGAAGGAACTGCCTGCGCGGACGTGCTGCAGGCGGGCGAGCGGGGCGGATCGTTTGCGAGCCGCGTGTTTCTGGGGTTAGGACTGGGCGGCCTGTATACGCTGCTGCAGAACGACAATCTGCTGGGCCTCTTTCCGCCAACCCCGAACTGGCAGCCTAACTTCGATCCGGGTGGACAACAGATCCTGCGGGGCGCGGCGATTCGTGCCGATGTCACGCCGGAGTATCTCGGCGTGGGCTACATCATCGGCATCCGTGTGGCGTCCATCATGCTGGCCGGCGGCGTGTTTTCTTGGCTGGTGCTGATGCCTGCCATTGTGTTCTTTGGCAAGCATCTGCCGGGGCCGCTGTATCCGGGCACTGTGCCCATCGATCAGATGACACCGAGCGACCTCTGGAAGACCTACGTGCGGCCGATGGGCGCAGGTGCAGTGGCGGCCAGTGGCCTGATCACACTGCTACGGACCGCCCCGACCATCATCAGCGCGCTCACGGCCGGCTTCGCGCAGATGGGCAAGAGCAAGGCAGGCGCCACGATCGCGGAAGCGCGCAGCCGCACCGAGCATGATCTGCCGATGAGCGTGGTCGCCGGTGGCAGCCTGCTGCTGGTGCTGTTGATGTTTCTTTTTCTGCAGTTCAAGCCCGTGCCCGGTGCGCAGGTCGGTGTGCTGGCGAACCTTGCGGCAGCGCTGCTGGTCATTGTGTTCGGCTTCCTCTTCGTCACAGTCAGTGCGCGCATTGTGGGCATTGTGGGGTCAAGCGCGAGCCCGGTGAGCGGCATGACGATTGCCACGCTCATGGCGACAGCCGCAATCTTCCTGGTGAAGGGATGGACGGCGCCGGCCTTCGGTGCGCTGGCCATCACCATCGGCGGCGTGGTGTGCATCGCGGCTTCGAATGCGGGCGACACGTCGCAGGATCTAAAGACCGGCTACCTGATTGGCGCAACGCCGTGGAAGCAGCAGGTCGCGGTGATGGTCGGGGTGATCGTGAGCGTGTTTGCAATCGGGCCCACGCTGAGCGCGATGAACAAGGGGTTTGAGAGCTTCCAACGCCTGCAGACACCGCGGGTGCTTTCGTTGCAGTCGTTACCTGACGGGGTACAGAACCAGGGACAATTCACGCGCGACAACCTCGTCATCACACCGCACTCGCTGGTGAAGGCGCAGTCCGGTTCGCAGCGGGAGACCGTGGGGGGCGCGCGACGGTTTGTGCTGCTCAACGCGATCGGGTCGTCGGTGTTGGAGGACGGCAAGTACCTCTACAACCCGGCGACGGGCAACATTGAGATTCAGTGGATCCAAGGCATCGGCAGTGAGAGCGCCGCAGCTCCCCAGGGGCGCTTGATGGCCACGGTTATCAACGGCATCCTGAGCCGCAAGCTGCCCTGGAGCCTTGTGCTGCTGGGCGTCGCGCTGGTGATCGGGATTGAGTTGCTGGGGGTCCGCTCGCTTACGTTTGCGGTCGGCGCGTACCTTTCGATCGGCACAACGTTGGCCATCTTCTGCGGAGGCGTGGTGCGGTGGATGGTCGACCGCGCAGCACTCAAGGCCGGGCTCGCGGCGGAGACGGAGAGCGAGATCTCGTCGGGCAGTCTGTATGCCTCGGGGCTGATTGCTGCGGGCGGCATCATGGGGCTCGTAGGGGTGTGCGTGAAGATCTACGAGGATGTGACCAGCAAGACCTTCCCGCACTTCACAACGACAAACCCGCTGTACAAGGACTGGGTCTCCGTTGTGATGTTTGGCATGCTGGCGTTCAGCCTGTACTACTTCGCTCGCAAGCCGGTCGCCGGCGAGATGCCTGAAGAGAATGGGGAGGCAAGATGAAAATGAACAAAAGCACAGGTGCCGTGCTGTTAGTGCTTTGCGCGGCGATGGCCGTGCCGGCGCGCGCCGATGATGCCTCCAGGCGAGCCAAGGTGCAGGAGTTGTTCACGTTAACCCATGTGAACCGGATGACGGAGCAGATCACGTCCGTAGTGCGCAAGCAGTTGGAAGCGTCCGTGCGCGGCCTGCCCGGTCTGGCGCAGGCCACGCCGGAGCAGAAGAAGCTGCTGGCCGACTACGAAACCAAGGTGATGAACCTGGTGGACACCAACGTGAACTGGACGGTAGTGGAGCCGCAGATGGTGGAACTGTACGAAAGCACGTACACCGAGGCGGAGATCGACGGCATTCTGGCTTTTTACAAGAGCCCGGTCGGGCAGACGATGCTCGCAAAATCACCGGATCTGACCCGGAAGAGCATGGAGATCACGCAAGGGAAGCTGGCGCCGTTGCAGCCACAGATCACAGAGCTGTCGCAGGAGTTCTCCAGACAGTACGCTGCGGCGCAGTCTGCGCCACCAAAGCCGGGCACGGGATCACAGGGTGCCGCGGCCCCGAAGTAGCCGGCATCGCTGTCATGCTTCACTCCGACGAACCGTAGTTCGCGGCTGGATCGGGACGCTCGATCCCTCTTGATGGCTGCCACTCCGCCGGCAGGATGATGGAGGCATCCACCCCGGGCTTCCACCTGCCACGCGCTTCGTACAACATCCAGTCAGCCAGCAGGAGTTCCGGCTGGAGGACGAGCAGCGTGGCCACGTACCGTTTGGTCTTGACGAACGTTTCCGCGGCGCCGCGCACCGGGCGGCTTCGGCGCAGCGTCCCCGGAATCTGCGGCACCTGGCAGACCCGCAAGTGAAGCTCCGGGTGCGCATGGCCGTAGCTGCTTACCTCGCGTGCCAGCGTCTTCGGCGTGGTCATGTCGAAGTCAGCCGGAACATTGCGGCGAAGGACTTCGCGCGGAATCGCAATGCGCAGCAGGTCGGCCGCGAAGTCGGCGCAGTTATGGCGGCCCAGAGTGTATGTGCGGCGGTTGGGACGCTCATTCAGCCAGTGCAGCGCCGCCTGCTCCTGCGCGGGTGTGGTGTCAAAGCTGTAGACGATCAGCCGTCGGTCAAAGGCGGCGCCGATGCCTTCATCCCAGTCGCCGTAGGGCGGAGGAACGGGGTCGCCGTGCTTGTTTACGCGGTCCGGGGTGTAGGACCTGAGGTGCGCCTCGCGGTAACGCTCGCGAAGGTCTGTCTCTCCCGCGACCGTCATGAAGCTGGGGACATGAGCCAGATCCTCCGTGCCGTACAGAAACACCGGCAAGGGGAAGGCCAGCCAGTCCAGGTCAGGGTGTCGCACATCGTGGTAGCGAGAGACCACCGCGCCGAACTCGCCGGGATGGCAAGGGCGGAGCTGCACTGCTGTCTCCGCGCATAGGTTTTCGAGGTAGATGGACGAGTGTCCCACCGGCATCATGGTGCCGAACGAGCCGAAGGGTTCACCCACGATCAGGGCCATGCGGGCTTGCGCCGGAACAGCCACCACCGCCGCGATCGCAAGCACGGCGAACGGCGCAAAGGACCGCGCCAGGGCTGTGCGCCATTGGCGGCGAAGGGCAGCAAGATGGAGGAGGCAAATCACCGAAGCAGAGGAGTTCCTTCGATCTCCATCGTACTGCGGTGCGGAAGTTAAAGGTTATTCAGCAGGTCGGACAGGCTTAGATTCAGCCCTCGCGCCAGCACATCCAGCAACGGAAGACAGATTGCTTTTTGGCCGCGCTCCAGGTCGCTGATGAAGGAGCGGTCGATTCCAAATTCTGTGGCCATGCGGCTTTGCGTCAGGTTGTGAGCCTTACGTAGATCCCGCAGCCGTACGCCAAAGCGATGCGCGATGTGGTTCACCGGATATGAGGACCGATCACTTTGCGGAGGCAGCGAACGAAGATCAGTGAGAGCTTGCTTCGGGGTGTAATGTTCAGACGTTTGCATGGGCGATCACCTCGAGGGGGCCCGGGTGAAGACACGATGTGCGGAAGTCAGTGACTGCGGTGGGATCCTTGGCCAGCCCGTGCAGAACGAAGCCGATGCAATCGCGTGGAGTGGACACATTATCTCTGGGTGAACTACGGACACCGCGCATCACCAGCTGGCAAAGCTCAAACCTGGTTGCACCGTGAATCATGGCCTGATGGACCTCTTGTGAACGCATCGAGGAGCTCCGTGCAGCGTGCTGTTAACGTGCGTAGAGTCCCGCGTTCAGGTGCCGCAGAGATGCCAGAGGAAGCTGACAGCGAGTCTACCCCGATTTCATGAAAGCGGAACAACAATCATCACGGGATCCAGGTCAGATCAGACGCCGGCATCTCAACGGAACGGGAGGTTCCGCCCATTGACGACAATTGTGACGCTCGGGATGGATACCGGATCGGCGGCCTGGTTTGAAGCGCAGCGGCGACAGTACTACCCGCCGGCGTTGAACCGCATCCCGGCCCACCTTAGCCTGTTCCATGCGCTCCCCGGCGACGCGTCGATCCGGCATGTGCTGAGGGAAGCGGCCAGCGCCTCGACCACCTTCCGGATGCAGGTCACAGGGCTGCGGTCCATGGGGCGCGGCGTGCTGTATGGGCTCGAGAGCCCGGAGTTGATGCGCCTTCACGCAGGCCTCGTGAACCAGTTCCGCACCTTTCTGATCCCACAGGACAAACAGCCTCTGCGGCCGCATGTGGTGGTGCAGAACAAGGTCGAGCCCGCGGAGGCTAAGGCGCTGCTGGCGAAGTTGGAGGCGCAGTTTTCGCCCCGGGAGGTCCAGGCGGTAGGGCTGGACTGGTGGGAGTACCTGGGCGGCCCCTGGCGCCACCTGGAGCGGTTTGACTTTGCGGGCGCGGCAGGGCCTGTCCCTGACGCGGAGAGTGCAGCACCGGCGGAACCTCGGGTACAGCGTGTGCACTCACTCACACCGGAGGCCCAAAAGCTTCTGGAGGAGTACTACAAGGCTGCGAGCGTGGTGCAGCGTGATACAGAGGACGCGGTGCAACAGCTCTTGAAGGACGAACACTCTGCGATGTGGCTGGCATACCAGGGCGATGAGTTGGCGGGGTGCGTCTTGATGAGGGCCGGTGTGCCTGAACCCGGGGCAGGGGAGTGCAAGCGCCTGTATGTGCGGCCCGCGTGCCGGCGCGGCGGTGTCGCGGCGGCGTTGATGGATGCGCTTGAGGCATTTGCTCGCACTTCGGGGCTGCAGTGGGTGTACCTGGACACCAATGATGCCTTCGCCGCGTCGATCGCCCTATACCAACATCGGGGGTACCGGGAATGCGCCCGGTACAACGACAACCCGCAGGCGACGACGTTTCTGCGCAAGCCACTGTAGCGGCTTTCCGGTCGTGGAAGCCAGCGACGCGGAGCCTCCAGCTGCTCCCAGATTTCCCATCACCCCGTGCGATAGACTAGCGGGATGGAACGGCGCGATGTCGGCATCCTTGGAGCAACGGGCACCGTTGGTCAACGGTTCATTCAGCTCCTCGCCAACCACCCTTGGTTCAACATCACGTGGCTTGCCGCGAGCGATCGCAGCCTGGGAAAGCCCTACGCGGAAGCGTGTACGTGGAAGCTGGACACCCCACTGCCGCCGCGCATCGGGCAGATGGTGCTGCAGTCGAATACGCCGGACGGCTCAGGAACGCCTCCGCCGCGGATCATCTTCGCCGCCCTGGATGCGGCGATCGCGCGCGAACTGGAGCCCAAGTTTGCCGCAGCCGGATGCGCCGTGATCTCCAACTCCTCGGCCTTCCGCATGGCCCCGGATGTGCCGTTGGTGATCCCGGAGGTCAACGCCGATCACCTGGAGTTGCTGGAAACCCAGCCAACCCGCAAGCGATCGGGGGGCTACATCGTCACGAACCCGAACTGCTCGGCCATTGGCCTGGTCCTGGCGTTGAAGCCGCTGGAGAAGCGGTTTGGCATCGATTCGCTGTTTGTTTCCACCATGCAGGCAGTCTCCGGGGCGGGCTATCCGGGCGTGCCCTCGCTGGACATCCTGGGTAACGTGGTGCCGTTCATCAAGAGCGAAGAAGAGAAGATGCAGGAAGAGTGCAACAAGCTCCTCGGCACACTCAAGGGGAACTCCCTGACCTCCCTTCCGGCGAAGCTCTCGGCGCATTGCAATCGTGTTGCAGTCGAAGACGGGCACACCGAATGCGTCAGCGTGAAGCTGAAGACACCGGCAACGTACGAGGAGATCGTGGCCGCCTGGCAGGAGTTTCAGCCGTTTGGTCCTACGGCATCCCAGTTTGGCGTGCATCTGCCCACCGCGCCGATTCACCCGATTGAGTACGACACGACGCCCGATCGTCCGCAGCCCCGTCTGGATCGCATGCGGGGCAACGGAATGGCTGCCACGGTAGGCCGCCTTCGCCCGTGTCCGTTGCTGGACTGGAAGTTTGTGGTGCTCTCGCACAACACGCTGCGCGGCGCGGCGGGGGCTGCGGTGCTGAACGCTGAGGTTCTCGCGGTCCTGGACAAGCTGAACTTCAAGCGCTTCCCGCCCATGGGTGCAGCTGGCGGGGTCGAACCGGCACTGGAAGCGGTGATGGTCGACGCGTGAGCATAGCTGATCCAAAGATTGTGGTGATGAAGTTCGGCGGCACCTCGGTGGAGGATGCCACCGCGATCCAGCGCACCGCACGGATCGTCGCCGGACGACTGGCGAAGAGCTTGCAGCCCGTCGTTGTGGTCTCGGCGATGAGCAAGGTCACCGACCAGCTGCTGGCGTGTGCTGCCGCCGCTTCCGCTGGTCGAGGGGATCGTGAACCGGCCCTGGAGATCGCCGCGCGGCTGCGGACACGCCACCTGGAGGCTGCTTCCCAGTTGGTCCCCGGGCCCGCATTGGCCACGCTCGCGGAAGACATCAATCGCGCGTTCGACTCGCTCGACGAGCTTGTGCGCGGGATCGCCATTCTCGGGGAACTGACGCCGCGGACGTCGGACCTGATCGTGAGCTATGGTGAGCGCTTGTCCAGCGTCATGATTGCCGCCGGGTTTGCCGAAATGGGAATGCCCGCAGTGCATGTAGATGCCCGCGAGGTGATCCTGACGAATGCCCATTTCGGCAAGGCGACTCCGGACGAAGCGGCGATCGAGCGGGCGCTGTCGCTCAAGGTCAAACCATTGCTCTCCGCCGGCAAAGTGCCGGTGATGGGCGGATTCATCGGATCGCACAATGAAGTCACGACAACCCTCGGACGAGGCGGCTCGGACTACACCGGTGCCCTGGTCGGCGGGGGTCTCCATGCAGGGTCCATCGAGATCTGGACGGATGTGAACGGCATCATGACCACCGACCCGCGCATCTGCCCCGACGCACTGCGCGTGCGGACCATCAGCTTCGAAGAGGCGGCCGAGTTGGCCTACTTCGGCGCCAAGGTGCTGCACCCGGCGACCATCCTGCCCGCCGTGCAGAAGAACATCCCGGTCTGGGTGCTGAACAGCCGCAACCCGGAGAACGAAGGCACGGTCATCACGGCGATGCCGCCCTCATGCGCGAGCCCGTTCAAGTCCATCGCCGTGAAGAAGCGCCTGACGATCATCGACATCGTCGCAAGCCGCATGCTGCTGGCCCATGGCTTTCTGAAGCTCGTCTTCGATGTCTTCGACAAACACAAGTGTGCGATCGACATGGTGTCCACCTCGGAGGTGTCCATCTCCGTTACGGTGGACAGCCGCGAGGCGCTGCCCGCGATCTCGGCGGAGCTGTCGAAACTCGCCGATGTAAAGTTCGAGGGCAACAAGGCGTTGATCTGCCTGGTAGGCGAAGACATCCGCGGCCAAAGCGGCATCGCCGGCCAGGTATTTGGCGCGATCTCTCACGTGAACGTGCGGATGATCTCGCAGGGTGCGAGCGAGATCAACATGAGCTTCATGGTCAATGAAGAAGATGCGGAAGAGGCCGTGCGCGCCCTGCACCGGCAGTTCTTCCGCGAACCGGACCCGGCCGTCTTCGATACGGAATCGCGCGCCGTGGCCACTGCTGTTTAGGAGATCGACCCCATATGCGCGTCCTGGTTCTCGGTGTTGGTAAAACCGGCAAACTCGTAGCCTCGGTTGCCGCCGAGCACGGCCATAGTGTGCATGTGCTGGACGCGACGGAGAACAAGAACGCGGCTGCGCTCACGGCCCCGTTTGTGACTGGCTTCGATGTGGTGATCGACTTCACGACGCCCGAAGCTGTTCTGCAAAACATGCGGGCCTGCCTCGCGAACGGCGCAAAGATGGTGGTCGGCACCACGGGCTGGTACGCGAACCTGCCAGACATGAAGCAGCTGGCGGAGCGTCGCGGGGCGTCCCTGCTATACGGTTCGAACTTCTCCGTCGGTGTGCAAATGATGCTGAAGATCGCGGCGGAGATGACCAGGGCCCTGAAGCCGGCCGGATACACCTTTTCGATCTCCGAGACCCACCATGCGACGAAGCTGGACGCACCCTCTGGAACGGCCCTGACCCTTGCGCGATACCGTCCGGGTCGCGGCGGATCTGGATGATGTGCAGATCCATTCCATCCGGCACGGCGAGGCGGTAGGGCTGCATGTGCTGGAGGCGACCGGGCCCGGCGACAAGATTCTGCTCACCCATGAGTCGCACTCGCGGCGGCCGTATGCCGAAGGCGCGGTCAGGGCGGCGGAGTGGCTGGCGCAAAAGAAGCCTGGGGTCTACGACTTCCGCAACATTTTCGAAACCATGTAACTCTGCAACCATGGTTCGGTTGCCTTACACTACGCTGAATGCCGATTGCCGAAACGCAGCCCCGAGCCTTTGCCGGGCTCACCTTTGACCAAAAGCTTGACCGCCTTGCTGAGATCGCTGTCCGTGTAGGCCTGGGGCTCCGCCCGGGCCAGGAGTTGGTGCTAAGCGCGCCCACCGACGCTCTGCCGCTGGTTCGCCGGATCACGCGCTTCGCCTACGCAGCGGGCGCAAAGTATGTCACAACCCTGCTCTCAGACGATGAGCTGGTTTTGGCGCGCTTCCATCATGCTCCCGAGCTCTCCTTCGACTACGCTCCACAGTGGCTGCAGGACGGTGTCGCCAACGCGTTCCGCAACGGCGCCGCCCGCATGGCCATCACCGGAGCCGATCCCGCGCTGCTCGCGCGTGAGGACCCGGACAAGATCTCGCGCGCCAACACGGCAGCCTCCCGCGCCAACAAGCCGGCAATGGACCTGATTACCCGCCACGAAATCAATTGGACGATCGTGGCCAGCGCGACGCCCGCCTGGGCAGGTCTGGTCTTCCCGCACGATCCGCCGGAACTCGCCATCGGTAAGCTCTGGGACGCGATCTTTCACACTTCACGCATCACCTCCGACGATCCCGTAGCAGAGTGGGAAGCTCACGGCCGCAACCTGAAACAGCGCGTGGATCTGCTGAATAGCAAGCGCTTCCATTCCTTGCGATTCTTCTCAGAAGACGGCAGCACCAACATCACCGTGGGCCTTGCAGACCAGCACCTTTGGGCCGGGGGCGGCACCATCGCAGGAAACGGCGTGTTTTGCCAACCCAACATCCCCACCGAAGAGTGCTTCACCACGCCACACAAGGACCGGGTCTCCGGGTTCGTGCGCGCCACCAAGCCGCTCTCGCACCAGGGGACGTTGATCGAAAACATCCGATGCGTCTTTGAGAATGGGCGCATTGTGAAGGCAACCGCCACAGCAGGCGAAGCGGCCCTCAACAAGCTCGTTGCCACGGACGATGGCGCACGCCAGTTGGGAGAAGTAGCGCTGGTTCCGCATAATTCGCCCATCGCGCGGTCCGGCATGTTGTTCTACAACACCCTGTTCGACGAGAACGCGGCGTCTCACATCGCCCTTGGGCAGGCGTACTCGACCTGTCTAATCGGTGGTGAGAAGATGTCTGACGAGCAACTCGGCGCTCTAGGTGCAAACGACAGCCTCATTCACGTGGACTGGATGATCGGTGGTCCCAACGTGCACGTGGATGGGCTTGCGAAGGATGGGGCTGCCGAACCGCTCATGCGCTCCGGCAACTGGGTGTAAGCGGCCCGGCCGACCCTCGGGCTCAGAGCCGCAACAACTCCCGTTGCCTCGGCCCGGTGACGACTGCCTTGCCTGGCCGGGTGATCATGTTCACCTCGCTGCGCACGCCAAACTCTCCGGGGAAGTACAAACCCGGCTCCACGGAGAAGCACGTGTTCGGCAGAAGCAACCGTTCGTCGTGCGTCTCCAGGTTGTCCAGGTGCGCGCCGTTGCCGTGCAGCTCCGTTGCGATGTTGTGCCCCGTGCGATGCGTGAAGTACGGTCCAAAGCCGCCGTTCCCGATCACCGTACGCGCCGCATCATCTGCCTCCCACCCTGCAATCCGCTGCCCTGCGCTGTACGCCTGCTCCACGCGAGCGATCGCTGCATCGCGAGCTTCGCGCACCAGCGTAAACACCTGCTCCTCGCGCGCGCTCGGTGCGCGATCCACCACGCCCGTCCAGGTCACGTCGTACCAGATCGAGCTGTCTTCCCCCGCCAGCTTTGCCCAGCAATCGATGAGCACAAAGTCCCCTGACCCGATCCGCCGCGAGCGCTCCGGGGAAGGCTCATAGTGGCTGTCCGCCGAGTTCGGTCCCGCGCTCACATTGGGCCCATGGTCCGTCCACAAGCCCTCCCGCCCGATGCCCTCGAGCAGGTACTGCACCATGGAGAACTCATCGGTACCTTCACCCGAGCGCACCAGGTCCTTGATGCGTCGCCAGGTTGCGTCCAGCACCCGGTCGAGCCGCTCCTGCGCGACGAAGTGCGTAGCGATCTGTGACTCAGTCAGAACGGCTTCGAACTGGCTGACCAGGTCGGCTGAACTCACGACCTGCTTGCCCAACTCGCGCACCAGTTCCACCGTGCCCGCGTCCACCATGCTGACGTACATGATCGCGTTCCGCGGCGAGTACTGCATCGCCACCGTATTCGCCCCGCCCAGCATCGCCGCCAGCCCCGCCTCAAGCTCCCCCCAGGACGAGTACTCGCGCTTGCTCCCTGGCAGCGTGTCCAGCTTGCCGCCCTCGATCCGGTGGACAAGCTTTCGTGGCTCCCCATGCGCCGGAACAAAGCAAAACCATCGCCTTGAAACGAAGCTCTGCGGGTCCAGCCCGAGCACCCGGTAGGCAATCGGGTCTCTATGGTGATGGTCGTAAAACAGCCAGCCGTCAATCTTCGCTTCGCGCAGAGCACCTTGAATCCGTTCCAGGTCCATGCGCCCTATCCTACCTACCCCGGACTGCGTTCTTCCATCCACGCCCGCCGTTCACATCGCCCCGGATGCTTTTTCCTCTCGTTTGGCCACAACTGAAGATCAGCGGCCAGGCAGGTCGCCCGACGACAGCTGACACACAAGTGCCAGGCCCGACAGGCCTTCCGAGGCCCGGCATCCAATGCATCAGGCACTCGTAAGCTTTACAGACTCTTTACGCCTGAAATATGTACTCTCTGGAGGCTTAACAGCTTCTGATCGAGACCCCCGGCGACAAGGGCGACCCCATGCGCGCCTCGTCCTCGCCTTCACTCCATCCCCGCCATCGCGTGCTCGCTCTACGGAGTCTCCCCGCATGAAATGTCTCTCCTTTTTGCTCTTCGCTCTTGTGATTTCGGGCTCCACGGTGAAAGCGCAAATGCCCGCTTCACTCTCGCCCGCGAGCGACGCCCGCGCGCAAGAGATCCACGAGCTCCGCAGGGAACTCGCCCGCATCGCCGCCCGGCTGGACGCCCTTGAAAAGGCCGACCCTAACGCCGCTCCATCGGCTTCCGCCGCGGTGGCCGAACCGGCAGCCGTGCCCGTCATTCCGCCTCCACCGCCACCCTCCGCAAACGTCGCCGCAAGCCCTGGGCCTCCACCGCCGCCCATCCAGCCTGCGTCCCCACCGTCTTCTCCCGCAGAGACCAAAGCCTCCGTCATCCCAACGACACTTCCAGGCGGGGCCACCCTGAATTACACCTTCGACGGCTACTACGGGTACAACTTCAACCAGCCACCCGGCCGGGTGAACGACCTCCGCGCGTACGACGTGCTGTCCAACACGATCAGCATCAACCAGGCAACGCTGATGCTCGAACTCGCCCCGGATCTCGAGCAGCATCGCCGCTACGGCCTACGCTTCGATCTGCAGTACGGCCAGGCCACGGACACGCTCCAGGGAAATCCGGCCAACGAGCCGCGCCCGGACATCTACCGAAACATTTTCCAGGCCTATGGCACCTACATCGTCCCGGTAGGCACGGGCCTCACGCTCGACATCGGCAAGTGGTCCAGTTCGCTGGGCGTTGAGGGCAACTACACGAAGGACGAAAATAGCTATACCCGGTCGTTTTACTTCTACGCCTTGCCCTTCTACCACGAAGGCGTCCGCGCCTCATACCAGGCCAACGCCAAGCTCAAGCTCAACTACTGGCTCGTCAACGGCACCAACCAATCCGAGCCCACCAACGGCTTCAAGGACGAACTCTTCGGCTTCGTTCTCACGCCCACCAAGAAGATCACCTGGACCAGCAACTACTACCTCGGTCAGGAGCACCCGGACAACATCCAGGCCTCCAACTGTGTCACGCCGGAGCAGCCCGGCTTGTGCGTGAACCCCATTATCCCGGCCCCGAACGGCAAGCTCCACATCTTCGACAACTACGTCACGTGGCAGGCCACGCCCAAGCTTTCCCTCACCGGGGAAGGGGACTATCTCATCCAGCGACTCTGGAAGACCGCAGCTCCCGGTGAATCTTCCGCACCGCAGCACCTCGACGGTGGCGCCGCCTACGCCCAGTTCCAGGCCACCCCCCGCATCTCATTCGCTGCCCGCGGCGAGTACATGTCCGACCGCAGCGGACTCTTCTCGAATGTGAACCAGGCCCTAAAGGAGGTGACCGGCACCTACAAGCACCAGGTTGCCGACAACTTCGACATGTTCCTCGAGTTCCGTCGCGACTGGACGAACCAGCCCTACTTCCGCACTCACGACCCCAACACCCTCGCTGACCACCAATCCACCGCGACCATCGGCCTCGTGTGGTGGTACGGCGGAAAGCAGGGAAGCTGGTAGAGCCTGATCCTGCGCACCCGGCGTGCTTTAAGCTACGGCTGCACCCCGGCCCGGAAGTGCGGACCATTGACGGAGTGATCTTCTTGCCACGTGGCCTCTGATTGCTCCTCCAACTCCGGCCTGATCCCGGAGGTCGCCTGCGACAACAACTCAAGCGGCGCCTTGGGCGTCCGGTCGATGTACAGCAACCCGTTTACCTCCTGGTAGGTGTCCGTAAGCTGCGTGTAGCAGAACCCGGCCAAGGCGGGCAGGTTGCGTACTGCTTCCAGCAGCTTCTGATAGCGATCCAGGAATTCCTCCGGGGTCTGCGACCTCGAATAACCCCATGTCTCCTTCTTGTTGCCGCCGTACGCAATGCCGCCGAACTCACTTAGCACGATGGGCTGACTCGTCGTCACCTCTGTCGCGCCCAGGGTCAACACGCGCCCACCCGGCCGTTCATGTTTCCACAGCTTGGTCTCGATGTCGCTGAGCCCGTACCGCAGGGTAATTCGCTCCGGCTTCTCGTCATAGTCGTGGATCCCGATCATGTCCGTCGCCACGCTCTCCCAGCCATCGTTGCCGATCACGGGACGATCCGGGTCAATCGACTTGGTCAGGTGATACAAGCCCTGTACGTAATGCCGCTGCGCCGGGCTCTCCGGCAGGTCGGGCACACCCCAGCTCTCATTGAATGGAACCCACGCGATGATGCACGGATGGCTCTTGTCGCGCTCCAACACCTCCAGCCACTCGCGCGAGAGCCGGTTGATGGACTTGTTCGTGTACCGGTAAGCGCTCGGCATCTCTTCCCACACCAACAGCCCTGCCTTGTCGGCCAGGTACAGGAAGCGCTCTGACTCGATCTTCTGGTGCTTGCGAACGCCGTTGAAGCCCAGCCGCCGCACCAGTTCGATGTCGCGCCGCAGGGCGTCATCATCGGGCGGCGTCAGCCCGGTCTCTTTCCAATACCCCTGGTCCAGGACCAGCCGCAAGGGCAGCGGGCGTCCGTTCAGGATGAATCGATCTCCCTGTGTTGCCACTGCCCGGATTGCCGTATAGCTTTTCACTCGGTCCAGCACTTCGCCCGTCCCGGTGCGCAGCTCGATCTCTGCCTGGATCAACGTCGGTGAGCTGGGCGACCAAAGCAGGCTGTTCCGCGAGTCATCGATCCCCGGGTCGGATAGCGCGATGCGCCGGTGTACCTCGCCTGCAACAACCGCATAGCGGTCCTCGGCAATGATCAGATCCCCGACGGTCAGCTTTACGTTCAGCTTCAGCGACTGCCCCTGCGACACTTGCTCGCGTCCGGTGATCTCCGTGTCGCGCATACCGTTTTCAAAGATGCGCGCGTCTAGCCCAATGTCCCAGTGCTTCAAGCTGCTGGTCCAGTGTATGGAGCCAATCCGCGTAGAGCTCACCGTCTCCAGCCACACCTCCTGCCAGATCCCCGTCGTGCGCGGGTACCAGATCGAGTGCGGCACCAGCTTCCAGTCCTGCTTGCCGCGCGGCTTCTCCAGGTCCAGCGAGTCATCCTCGGCACGAACCACGATCTCCTGCACAGGGCCATCCACAAGGGCATGCGTGATATCCGCGCAGAACGGCGTAAACCCACCCTGGTGCGAGCAGACCCGCATCCCGTTCACCCAGACCACTGCCTGCCAGTCCACCGCCTCAAAGTGCACCAGTAGCCGCTTGCCCGCGGGCACAGGGTCCTGTTCCCAGGTCCTCCGGTACCACACAGCGCAATAAAACCCCTGGTCGGCCACCCCGCTGGCCTCCGTCTCCGGGCTGAACGGCACAGTGATCGGGCACTCCCACTCTACGTGGCTGGGAATCTCGTAATGCTTTCCCCGCCCCCTGCAGAAATCCCATTCCCCGTTCAAACTCCGCCAGGACTCGCGCCGCATCTGCGGCTTTGGGTGATATTCCTCGCTGAGATCGTTCAACTGCGTCAGCCACACCTGTTCGGCTTGCAAACTGCTCATCCACATCCCCAGTCGTTCTGCTGCCTCTGCGTGCAGCCTCTGCTCTCAGACGTATCACACACCGCTAGGTTCCTACATGCTGAGCACCCCGGCGAATACTACCAATGGGGGATGATTCGCTTCTCCTGTAACTCCTTTAGAAGCTCGCGAAACATCTCCTCCGTATCAATGCACGCCGGGAACCCTGCCCGCCGCGCCTTGATCGTGCTGCTGATGTTATCGAACCCGCTATTGAAGATGAAGTCGCCAAAGGCCCAACTCACCAGCTTGTCGTAAGGCACCTCGGTCTGCAGGCCATATTTCTGCGTCATCGCGTCCCACAAGGGCGCCTTATCGGCCATGTACGTCGCCAGCGGCGTCGGCGTGGGCGGCACGACCTCCATCCC
The DNA here is from genome assembly GCA_963717535.1 of uncultured Verrucomicrobiae bacterium. Classification (GTDB taxonomy): domain Bacteria; phylum Acidobacteriota; class Terriglobia; order Terriglobales; family Acidobacteriaceae; genus Granulicella. Next base: position 1,213,392 of record OY970344.1, on the reverse strand, counting down.
GAACATCCGCCCAATGCGCGGCCACATGTGCTCCCACCGGAAGTAGTCCCCGTTTGTGATGTTGAAGATCTCGTCTTCCGCAGCCGGCGTCTGCCCGGCCCAGATCGTCGCCTCTGCCAGGATCTTCGCCGAGGTCACCTGGTACAGCGCCCGGTAGGCCGCCTCGGTCCCCGGAAACCGCAATGGCAGCCCCAGTTCCTTGCTGATGGCCGCGTACACCGCCATCACCATGCCCAGGTTCATCGGATTGCCCGTGGCATAGCCCATCACGGCCTCGGGCCGCAGTGCAGTGAAGTGCCATGCCTTGCCGCGCTGCCGCTCCCGCAGAAAGTCTTCCTGGTCGTAGTAGAAGTTCGGCGGCATCAGCCGCGGATCGTCCTCCCGCGCTGGCGTCTTGAAGGGACCCAGATCCGCCCCATATGCCTTTCCGCCCTGGTAGAACGTAATGTGCTCGAACCCGGGCGAACTCCGCTCCACAACCTCAAGCAGGTTGCGCAGGATCCCCACGTTCACCTCGCTCTTCTCCCGCGCTGTCGGCTTCTCGATGTACGCCCCAAAGACGATATGCGTTACCCCGCCCAGGTCCTTCAGCTTTTCCCGCACGTCTTCGGCGTTCAGCAGGTTCACCGGCACCTGACGCACACCCGGCAACTCATACCCTGTACGGCGCGACAGCCCCACAACCTCCACCCCAGGCTGCCCCGCATAGTGCAACGCCGCCTGCCGCCCGATGACCCCATGCGCCCCTGCAACCAACACCGTCCTTTGTCCCGCCATCACGCTACTCCTCACGCAGGCTTCTGCGATTCAAAGTGGATGCCAGAGAGTGGCGTCATGATGCACCACTGGACTGTTTCGGCCGCTTGCCACGCCATCGCAGGCTCGCCGCGTCCCGCGCCTGCAGCAGGGCAAGGCCGTCGGCCGCCAACTCCTCCGCACACTGCAGCGCGCGCCGCAGAGCCTCACCCCGAAGGTGCCGGTGCGCCGGCCGCTCAAGGTGCCGGTACCAGATGTCACCGAAAGCCCAGTCCAGGCAAATGCGCTTGAAACAATGGTCAAATCGGATCGGCCACCGTTCCGCCTGAGCCCGGGCGGGCAGAACGCGCTCCGTCAGCTCCCTGAACCTTGCTACGGCCGCCTCTTCCTCTGAAGAGCGGACCGGTGCGCCATCCCTGCCGTCTGCCCCGGCTTTGTGCCGATACCCCTCCACCATGCTGCCCCCCCCCCGCCGTTCCGACGCGGCGCTTCCGGCTACCCTTGCTGTGATGGCACCTATTCCCCTTGCCGCTTCGGCCGCGCCTCAAGAGCCTGCTTCCCCGGGACGCACCATCCTGGTCCACGCCCACCGCGGAGGCCGCGCGTATCGCACGGAAAACACACTCCGAAGCTTTCACTACGGTATCGAAGTGGGCGCCGATGTCCTTGAACTTGACCTTGCCGTGACCCGGGACGACGTCCTGGTCGTCTCCCACTCACCCTTCCTCACGCAACCCGTCGGCGATGACCCCATCGCGCTCGCCACCCGCAACGAACGCGTCTGCGACGGTCCGCCGCTACCCCCCGGCACTCTCATCCGCGCACTCACGCTCGCGCAGATCAAGCAGTATGACTGCGGCACCCACACGCTCCCCAACTTTCCTTACCAACTCGCCATCCCGCAAACCCCCATTCCCACCTTTGACGAGGTGCTCGACCTCGCCCCACTCGGCACCTTCCACTTCAATGTAGAGACCAAGTGCTTCCCCAGCTACCCAGAGGCGACCCCCACCCCAGAGGCTTTCGTTCGGCTCATCGCCGAGGCCGTCAGCCGCCGCAACTTGCAATCCCGCTTCATCCTCCAAAGCTTCGACTTCCGAACCCTCACCGCCATGCGCCGCCTCGACCCACAGATCCGCCTCTCCGCGCTCTTCGAGGACCCCCAGGCCGACGCCATCATGGGCCTCACGGACCACAACAAAAACTTTACCCACATCGCCGAGGTCACAGGCGCCGACATCCTCAGCCCCGAACAAAGCCTCGTCACCCCCGAAGCCGTCGCCGAAGCCCACAGCCACCGACTCAAAGTCGCCCCCTGGACGGTCAATACCCCCGAAGGCTGGCAGCGTATGGCCGACGCAAATGTAGACGCCATCATCACCGACGACCCCGCCGGTCTCCTCACTTGGCTGCGCACCCAAGAGCCGCCCCTGCATCCCTGACCAGGTCAGGCACCAAAGTGCTCTGGCCAGGTCCCGAGGTGCGCATGTGAGGGCTAGTACGCACCGAAATCTCGGGTGTCGAAGAGTCGCAGCGGTTCACCGGGGCGCCGGACAAGGAGTTCGAGGGCTACCGAGGTTGGCGGTCCCTGAAAGTACGGTACGTGTATTGTGTGCCAGCCTGCCTGAAGCGAGACGCTTCCGTTGCTGCGCTCCACATTATGAACATGATCTGCGTTGATGACCAGATGGTCGTCTACATAGAGCTTTGCGCCATCATCGGCGACCAATCGAAACTCGTACACTCCGGGACGCTTCACTTGGAAAGCGCCCGTGGTAATCGATGCCAAACCATTCAGTCGCGCGTGTCACGCCAGGGATTCCGCCAGTCTTCCAGAACTGCTGATGCGGAACTTCCAGGAGGTATGTATACAGGGACCCTATCGAGTCCAAAGACCAAAAGTTCGGCAGGTGTGTCGTACCAGACGCTAACTCATATACATCTCCACACATGGCTCCTTCCCTCCGTTCGGGCGAGCCGAACGAGCCAATTGGTCCCAAAGGCGGAAAACCATCGCCGAACTCCCGGCTACCGGATGCCAGGCGTTTCTTCCATTGCTGTTCCGCCTTGGCTTCGTCCGGCGTCAGCTGTCCCGATTTCAATTGCTCGGGTGCCTCAACCAACGCGACTCCCATATTGCCTGTGACTTTATCCCGCACGACGAAGCGTATGGCAGCAGTATGGTCAAGGCCTGGCAGTTCGAGGAAGCTCGAAAAACCGTGGATTGTTGCCTGGGCATACTCTCCCATACTCAGGGTTCGTGCCTCCGTGCTCCGCATAAAGTGCATTGGTAGCGCATTCTGGTCCAGGCTGCAGGCGGCATATTCCAGCTGGACAGCTCTGTTGCCTGATGCCAGAGATGCGAGCGCGAGTGCGGTTGCAGGCAGAGTCAGCTCATAACGAAGCTGATCCTGAAATTGCGTTTCTATACGGTGCACATCCAAGGGGAGCGAAAGCGGCGCGGTACTGTGGAAACAAGCTGCCTGAACTAAACGAGCTTCATTAGCCTTTGGGTCCTCTTTGTTCGGATCCTCGATCCTCTCCGTCCCGGCAACATAGTAATGTGCTCCGAACGCCAATTGAACGCCTGGCCGTCTGGAGCGAATCGAGATGTGGTGCAACCCGGCCCGGATCTGGTCCGCAGTGACGCGATACGTCACTTCGTAGTGGGACGTAGTACGTTCCGCGCAGCCACTGCCCAGCCTGACATGCAGACCAACCGCACTTCTATTCTCCGCAGGCTGTGACAAAGGGGGAAGGTAGCGCACCGAGGTGATCCTCTGAGCCCCACCCTTGCCGTTCCCGTCAACTTCAAAGACAGCGAAGTCTCCGGGTTCGAGGTCAGGAATCGTCTGCTCGTGTCGGTCTGTAGCCACAACGTCCACCACAACTTCACGTGTGGTAACCGTCAGAAATGTTCTGCTGTCGTGGGGAGCTTCGCTCTGCCCGACCAGTGTCTCCTTCATCACCGCCGATTGAGGGTGCCCTGTACTGGACAGAAGCAAACCGCCCAAGCACAGCAGTGAGGACCCAGACAATCGCATGCTGGATGAGGCTAAACCCTGGTGGTGGGCGAGATCAAGCGCGAGTGTCTCGAGCGACCGCTGTGCCGACGCGAGGGCGTGACACTCTGATCCCGCCACTAATTGGACACAACGCTGGACATCCTGATGCCAGATGCCAGTTCTTAGACCGTTTCTCGCACGACGTGCGGCACCACGCAAAGGGGCCGGGATCACTCCCGGCCTCTTTGCGTGCTTGTCGTTCGAAGGACTAGACCCCGGCGCCCACCGGTTCCCGTTCCTTGGCGGCTGCCAACTCGGCCATCTGCTGCTTCTTCTTCTCAGCCGAGTTCTGCCCCAGGTCGGCGGCCAGTCTCTCGGTCGTGAAGGCCTCGATCATGTCGCCGACGCGAATGTCCTTGAAGCCCTGGAGATCGATACCGCACTCCATGCCCATGCGAACATCCGCCACGTCGTCCTTGAAGCGCTTGAGCGAGGCGATCTTGCCCTTCCAGACCTCTTCGCCTCCGCGCTGCACACGAACCTGCATGTCGCGCTTGATCTGTCCATCGCGAACCGTGCAACCGGCAATCTGACCGACCTTGGTGATCTTGAAGACGTTGAGCACCTCGGCGCGGCCTTCGTAGTTCTCCCGGTACACCGCATCCAGAAGCCCCAGCATCGCCTTGGTCATCTCGTCCTGCAGCTCGTAAATGATCGAGTGCATACGGATCTCGACGTTTTCGCGCTCGGCAAGATCCTGTGCCTTGCGCTCGGGCCGGACGTTAAACCCGATAACCACGGCATTCGACGCCGAAGCCAGCAGGATGTCCGACTCGGTGATCGCACCGACACCCGAGTGCAGCACCTTGACCCGTACCTTCTCGGTCGACATCCGCACCAGTGAATCGGCCAGCACTTCGACCGAACCCTGCACGTCGCCCTTGAGGATGAGGTTGAGGTCCTTGACCCCGGCCAGCTTGATCTGCTCGGCCAAGCCCTCCAGCGAAACACGCGAGCTTTTCGAAAGCTGTGCCTCGCGCTCCTTCAGCTTGCGGTATTGCGCAATGCCCTTGGCCTTGTCGCGGTCCGCCATCACCAGGAACGTATCGCCCGCATCCGGAATGCCTTCCAGACCGAGGATCTCGACCGGAGTCGACGGCCCAGCCTCGGTGATTGCGCGGCCACGGTCATCGAACATGGCGCGAATCTTGCCGAAGGTGTTGCCGACGATGTAGCTGTCGCTGATACGCAGAGTCCCGTTCTGTACCAGGATCGAAGCGACCACACCGCGACCGCGGTCCAGTTTGGCTTCGATAACGGTACCCACAGCTGGCCGTTCGGGAGTCGCCTTCTGCTCGTGTACGTCAGCTACGAGGCAAATCATCTCCTCGAGCGCATCCAGATTCTGCCGTTTCTTGGCCGAAACCATGACAAATTCAACGTCGCCGCCCATGGACGTCGACTGCACGCCCCGCGCTGCCAGTTGGTTCATCACGCGCGTCGGATCGGCTTCGGGCTTGTCGATCTTGTTGACCGCCACGATGATCGGCACCTTCGCCGCCTTCGCGTGATCGATCGCCTCGATCGTCTGGGGCATCACGCCGTCGTCAGCCGCCACAACCACGACAACAATGTCGGTGATCTTGGCGCCACGCGCACGCATGCGGGTAAAGGCCTCGTGACCCGGGGTATCCAGAAACACGATCTCGCGTCCGAAGGCCGGGGAATCCGGCTTCGACACGTGCACCTTGTAGGCGCCGATGTGCTGCGTAATCCCGCCAGCCTCACCGCCCGCCACGTCCGTGGAACGAATCGCGTCCAGCAGGGAAGTCTTGCCATGGTCGACGTGACCCATGACCGTGACCACCGGCGACCGCACCACCTCGACCATATTCGAGGTGTCCTCGAGCAGGCCTTCAATGGCTTCGTTCTCCAGCTGATCTTCGATCGTGATGATCTGGGCATCCGCGCCAAACGAGCGCGCCACGTCCTTGACCAGCTCCGAATCGAGCGACTGATTGACCGTCACCATGACGCCACGAATCAGCAACGTCGCGATGAGATCCTTGCCGCGCACGTCGAGCTTCTCGGCCAGATCCTTCACCGAAATGCCTTCTGTCACCGTGATCGTCTTGGTGATCGGCACTTCGCCCATGGGGATCTGGGCCGCGCCCATGCGCGGGTTGTACCCCTTGATCGCGACTTCCTTGTTCTTCTCGTACCGCGGTGCGCCGCCGCCAGGACGCCGCGAATTCCGGACGGGACGTCCGGGTGCTGGCGCATCCGCCGGGGGCAGCAAGCCGCCAGGTCCGGTTCCCATGCCAGGACGTGCCCCGAAACCGGGGCGTGCCCCAAAGCCGGGACGTGCGCCAAAGGGTGGTCGTGAACCAGGTCCGCCCGGCCCTCCGGGACCGCCCGGTCCACCAGGACCTCCGGGGAACGTACGGGTCGGATGCATTGGTCGGCGCGCGCCAGGGGCCATTCCGGGACGTCCGGCAAAGTTTCCCGGTCCGCCCGGCCCACCGGGACCGCCCGGTCCACCAGCGTATCCACCGCCGGGGCCGCCGCCCGGTCCCTGGGGACGTGGGCGTTCAAAAATAGGACGGCGTGCGGCATTGGCGTTGCCAGGTGTCGCGATATAGGTCGGACGAGGCCCGGTTTGGGGCATCACCACACGGCGTACCGGAGCCGCAGGTGGTGCCGGTGCCGCAGGCGCTGCCTCAACCACGTCCGGAACTGGTGCTGGAACCTCCGAGACAGAGGGAGCAGCGGGTGCAGCGGCGGATTGCACCGGAGACGTGGACTGCTGGGGGGATGCACCCGCTGACGGTGCTGCGGTGCGCCCCGCGCCAGCTTGGGGGGCCTGTTGGCTTGCGGAGGGTATTGCCGGCGCGGCGTTCGCCGGAGGCCGTGCAACGACGGGGCCCTGGACCGGCCGGCTCGCAATCGCGGGCGGCTGCGGCGTGACCATGCGGGGAGCCTGCCGCGGTTGCGGCATCACGATTCGCCGCGTCGGCGCAGCGGGAGGTGCTGGCGGCACGGGTGGCGCTGGAGCGGCCGTTGCGAGGGGGGGAGGCACAGCTGCGACGGGCGCCGGTGGTGGGACCGGCGCTGCCGTAGTCGGGGCCGTCGCTACAGGTGCGGCTGCCGGAGCCACTGGTGCCGCGGGTCGAACCTGAGGTGGAACCACCGTCACGGGCGGGCGATAGGCATTGGGCTGGACTAACACGCCCGTACGTACCGGGCCGTCGGACACAGCGGGTGGACGTGGTGCCCCGGACGTTGTCGGCGGTGCACTGACCGGTGGACGCTGCGTCGGGGAACTCGCGGTGACCGCTGGCCGACCCGCCGGCGCAACACTCGGCGTGGGGCGGGGAGGAGGCGCGTTCCGCGCCGCTGCCTCGGCCTGCTTGCGCTCCAGGATCGCCTTGAGCGCATCGCCTGGCTTCGACACATGCGACAGGTTGAAGCCCTGCCGTGTCTCCGGCTGGCTAACCTGGCGCGCTCCGGCAGGACGGCCGCTGCGCGTGATCAACGCGCGAACCTTCTCCGCTTCGTCCGCTTCGATGGAGCTCGAATGCGTCTTTTTTCTTTCAGGATCAATTTCCAGCGAGACCAGCGCCTCCAGAATCGGCTTGGCCTTCACTTCGAGTTCCCGTGCTAAATCGTTAATGCGAACTTTGCTCATCCGGTCCTTTTTAAATTCCCTCGGCGCGTCTAGCTGGTCATAGCAGCCCCATTCGTGTTCGGGATAAAAGTTGGTTCAAGGGTATTATCCCCCGAAATCATAAATTTGCCAGCCCTCGACTCGCGAGCGCCCGTAAAGAGCGCTCCAGCGGGAGAGGGCTGACGATCAAGAGCATCTACAACCTACAGCTTCAAACGGCTACCTGCGATCATGCCCGTCCGAGTCAATCCCCTCGTCCGAGAAATCCTGCGCGTCATCGACCAGCCGGTCCATCGTATCGTTCCGCAACTCAATCTGCTCCTCGCGAGCATCCGCCGCATCATTGGCGTCCGACTCCGACATCGCATCCTCTACGCTTGCAAGATCCTCTGTCGAAAACTCGCGAACCTCGGTCACACCACCAGCCTCGGCGGCCTGCTCAGCCAAAATTGCTTCCGGCGTCCTCGTCATCGAATGCACCTCATCTCCAGCTTCATCTGATGCTGCGGCGGCGGCCACGGCTTCTTCACCCTCTGCCAGCAAGCGCTCCGGAATCGGCGCGTCCGTCGGGCGTACCTCGCCCTCGTTATAGTGCCCGAAGTAGTGCCGCACCGCAGTGGCAATGCGCTCTACAGACCGCTCGCCAATCCCCGGAACCTCGCCCAGTTCCTCTTCGGTCATGTCGGCAAGCTGCTCCACCGTGGTGATCCCGGCTGCAATCAGCTTCTCCATCACGCCGTCCCCCAACTCCGTCACCTGTTCGATCGGGGTCTGCGGCGCGCCCTGCATGGCCTGCATTTGCTGCTCGACCTCCTGCCGCTTCTCCTCTTCGCTCTTGATGTCGATCTTCCAGCCCAGCAGCTTCGCCGCCAGCCGCACATTCTGGCCCTTCTTGCCGATCGCCAGCGACAACTGCGTGTCATCCACGATGACCTCAAGCTGCTTCTCGGTCAGATCAGCAATCGTCACCCGGCTGACCTTTGCCGGCTGCAGCGCCTTCTCCGCAAAGGTGGTGATCTCGTCCGAATACTCAATAATGTCGATCTTCTCGCCGCGCAGCTCACGGATGATCGACTGCACGCGCATACCCTTCATGCCCACGCACGCGCCGACCGGGTCTACGTCCTTGTCACGGCTCTGCACTGCGATTTTCGTCCGCTCGCCGGCCTCACGAGCGATGGCTTTGACCTGCACAGTGCCGTCATAGATCTCCGGCACTTCGCTCTGGAACAGGTTCTGCACCAGCGTCGGAGCGGCCCGGCTTACGATCACCTGTGGCCCCTTGGCGGCACGATCCACCCGCAACAGCACCACGCGAATCCGCTCGCCAACGGAGAACGACTCCAGCCGCGACTGCTCGCGCTTGGGCATCCGCGCCTCGGCCTTACCCAGGTCGAAGATCACGTCCATCGGCTCCAACCGCTTCACGGTTGCGTTCAACACCTCGCCGATGCGATCTCCATACTCATTGAAGATGGTGTCGCGCTCGGCCTCACGCACTTTCTGGAAGATCACCTGCTTGGCCATCTGCGCGGCAATGCGCCCCAGCGGCGTGGTGTCCTTGTAGAAGCGCAGTTCTGCGCCGGCCTCCACCTCGGGGGCCATCTCGCGCGCTTGCTCCAGCGTCAACTGGTTTTCTTCATCCTCGACCTGCTCCGGCGACTCAACCACCGTCTTGAACACATACGCTCGGATCTCGCCAGACTCCTTGTCCAACTCGCCGCGCATGTTTTCCAGCGTCTTGTAGTACTTACGCGTCGCCAGGGCGATCGCATCTTCCACCGCGCCCACCACGATCTCCGGGTCGATACCCTTCTCACGGCTCAGCAGTTCGATCGATTGATACAGTGCACTTGCCATCTCTTCGCTTCCTTTATCGGCAGCCGGACGCTGTCCTTTAGTTATTTCTCATGCCCGATCTTGAATTTCCTGATCCCGGGGTGACTGCTTTAGATCTCGGCCACCAGGTTGGCCCGCTCCACGTTACTCAATGCAATCTGAACAGTCGCCGCCCCGGCCGCCTGACCCTTCTTGCTTTTGCCCTTCTGTTTCACTGCTGAAAGATCCAGAATCACATCGGAGCCGTCGAATCCCGCCAGTCGCCCCGTAAAGTGCCGGTTGTTCTCCACCGGCGTAAAGGTCTGAATCTTCACCAGGCTCCCGCGGAACCGCTCGTAATCCGCTGGGCGGGTTAGCTTCCGCTCCAGCCCCGGCGAACTCACCTCCAGGGTGTACTCCGCGCCGGGCACAAGATCTTCTACATCCAGCACTGTCCCAAAGTCGCGCGCAAACGTCTCGCAATCCTCATGCGTCGTGCCCGACAGCACCTCAACCGGAACGCCCTTCGGCAGCAGGGCAGCGCCCTCTTCCGTTGCCGCCTGCTCGGCCAGCTTTGCGCGTCCGGCAGCGTCCTTCTCCACAAAAACCCGAAGCGCCCGGTGCTTGCCCGCTCCGTGAAACTCCAAATCCACCACCTCCAGCCCCAGGCTGGAAGCGACACGGTCGGCGGTTGCGCGGATTGAATCGATCTGCAGGGCCATGGTTTAAGTCCGAAGAGAAGCCGTAAGCCACCCAGCGGTACGCCGCTGCTGACCAAATCTTCCGTACAAAGAAAAAGTGGGCTCTCGCCCACTGAACTCGTCCGCCGTCTTCCGGAGCTCTCACGGATACTGCACGGCAGACCGGATTCATCTGCTGCATTGAGTATAGGCGAAGTCGGCCCGGCACTCAACCGCCCGGAAAAGACCGCTGAGACTTCCGTACCGCCCCCTCAGTCAATCCATACGCCCGGCGGCAGTGTCTTTCGGAACGCCGCCAACTCCCCCGCCAACTCACCCGCGCTGCCCGGAGACGTTGCATACAGCTCCACCTCGCTCCCCCCGAGCAGCCCGTAGCTCAGGTGAGTCTGCTTTAGCGTGCCCAGGTGTATCCATTCCCCCGGGATGCTCTGGAACTTCTTCGGGTAGATCATGGCCAGCCCCACACGGTGCTCCTCCACCTCCCGGCGAAGCCAGGCCGCATCCTTATTCCGTTCCGTCGCTGCTTCCGGCAGCGCCAGCCCGTCCAGATCCAGAACATACGCCCCGTCCCGGCGGCCAAGCGAGACCCAGCCAAGGTCGTCCACCGCAACGTTCTTGCGCCAGAACCCGTTTTCGAACTGATGCATCTGGAATTGCTGCCGGTAGATGCCCATGCACGCGTCGACAGTCTGCACCAGAGGCCGGAGGTGGAACGACACCCACCCGAGCAAGAGCAGGATCGATAGGACCCCGCCAAACCGTCGACCGCGCCAGACCAACAAACACAGGAACAGCAAGTACGACCGGAACGCTGCGTCATAGCGGTAAAACCAGCCGTAGGGTCCAAAGAAGTAGAGCAGAACGACCGCCGCCGTAGCGCAAAGCAGCGCATTCCGCCGCACCGGCGAGCGCCACTCGAGCCATAGCCCAGCAAGCAGAAAAGCGATGCCGGGGGTCAACGTCCGGCTTTGACCGTCATGCACCCGCGTCAGGTTCCCCCTCGCCGTCAGCATCAATCCGTGGAGCGCTCCGCCGGCATGCGCTCCCGCAACGCCGCCTTTGACAAGCACAGAGCTGGGCAGGGGAGGCAGGCCTTGCCAGTGCAGAAAAAGAGAAAAGAGGGCCAGCGGAACGAGGCTCCCTGCAAAGGTCACAACGCCCGCCCGCCACCGCTGCTGCGCCGCACAGGCCAGGGCCACGGCCAACGTAAATGCCAAATCCTCGTAACGGACACACGGGGCGATGGCCGCCATCCACAGTGTCCATGTCGGAACGGGCCGACCCCCGTAAGCCTCCACCAGCCCCCAAAGACATCCCGTCATCAGCAAGGTCTGGAGCACGTGCTCCATGCCCAGAAAGGTCAACCCCACCAGGTTGATGCAGACCACTGCCGCGGCCGCCCCAATCCACTGCAGCGTCTTTGAAGTAGCGCCATCCAGCAAATTTGCTCGTTGGGCAAGCCGCCCCAGCAGCACGCATTCCGCCAGCCCGAAGCCCACATTGAAGGCCAGCGGAACCCACTGGTGCAGCGGCATCCAGCTGAACGGAGCCAGCAGAAAGGGCCAAAGAATGCTCGATGCAGGGGAGGACGGCTCGCCGGGGTTGATGCCGTAATGACCGTGCGCAATCTGCTGCGCAAGGGCCAGGTGGATGTAGGCGTCGTCCAGCGAGTAGCTGAATCCCCCTCGCAGCCGGACCATCACGATCCCAAGCAGGGTCGCAACAAACAGTCCGTAGACCACGATCAGCTTTGTCGAGAATGCATCAGTACGCCGAAGGGGGGAAGGTGCGGCCGCGCTCAAAACGGCCCGCTCCGCGCACCCCGGCGCTCCCTGTTGTGAAAACCCGGAAACATCCTCGCCAGTATAGGCGAGAGCGGGGACCCTTCCCGCTAGGCCGCCGCCGCGGACGCAAGGGACAGATCGGCCGTTTTCGCATGCAGCGGGGCAGTCTGTCGCTCTGCCCCGTGATCCTCGGGCCAGACCACTTCGGGAAGGCTCTCCAGCGCGGGCCTCGCGAAAAGGTACCCCTGCATTAGCTGCACGCCGCACTGTCGCAGCACCGCATACTCCTCCGGCGTCTCAATACACTCGGCAAGCACACCAATGCCCAACTCGCCGCATAGTGCCATCAGGGAGCGAACAATGCGTTCCGCTCTACCGTTCTTCTCAATACCCCGGATGAGGGCTCCATCCAGCTTGATCAGGTGGATGCCTTCGAGCTCGGACAGCAGGTTCAGCCCGGAAAACCCCGCCCCAAAGTCATCCAGCGCCAGCGTAAAGCCATGCTTGGCGTACTCCGTTGCGATCCGCTGCATGTGCCCCGTGTCTACAACACGTTCGCCCTCTGTGATCTCAAAGATGATCCCGTCGAGAGGGAACCGATGAAAGGTCGCGGCCTGCAGAGTGCGCCGGATACAGGCGGCCGGGCTGTACACCGCGCCCGGCATAAAATTCACAGAAAGCTTCGCCCCCCGCTCCGCAATCCCAAGTCTGGCAGCCAGCTCAATCGCTTTCACACGGCAGGTCTGGTCAAAGGCATAGCGGTTGTCCTCATTCACCATGCTCAGCACCTGGCCGGCAGAAAGCCCGCCGACACCACGCACCAGCGCCTCATAGGCGAACACCCGCCGCGCTTCCACGTCCACAATCGGCTGGAACGCCATGGTGAGCTCAAAACCAAGCCCCTGTCCTGTTCGGCACGCAGAACAACCGTTTGCCACTTCGCTATGGACCTTCAACATGCTCCAAAAACTCCCCGTCTTCCGTCTGCGTGCTTACTCAGCATTCAACGCCCTATAAACGCTCTCCACTACTCAACGGTTTGGTGGTTCGCCTGCAACCTTTGTTCGCTTCTAACTGCTGACCCTGGCCCAAGTTGCCAAAACGGCACACCCCATCCACACAACTGCTCTAAAATCGCTTGAACGGTATGATTAGCAGCCCTGTACCTGAAGCCCTGACCTTTGACGACGTACTCCTCGTCCCCGCCTACTCCGACGTCGTTCCCACGCAGGTCAGCACGCAGACCCGCCTGACTCGCCGCATCACCCTCGCCACACCCCTGATGTCCGCAGCGATGGACACTGTCACCGAGTCACGCATGGCCATCGCCATGGCCCAGCAGGGAGGTCTTGGCGTCGTCCATCGCAACCTCTCCATTGAGTCCCAGGCCGGCGAGATCGATAAAGTAAAGCGCTCCGAGTCCGGCATGATCGTGGATCCGGTCACCATTGAGCCCGACCGGCCCATCGCGGACGCCCTCGAGGTCATGCGCCGCTACAAGATCTCCGGCGTCCCTGTCACCAGGGGCGGCAAACTGGTCGGCATCCTCACCAACCGCGACCTCCGCTTTGTCAGCCACACCGAGATTCCTATCGGCGACGTGATGACCAAGGAACACCTCATCACGGTCCCCGTCGGCACCACCCTCGAAGACGCCGAACAGATCCTGCACCACCATCGCGTCGAAAAACTTCTCGTTGTCAACGACGCTTATGAACTCAAAGGCCTCATCACCGTCAAGGACATCCAAAAGAAGCTCAAATACCCCAACGCCAGCAAAGACGAGCAAGGCCGCCTTCGCGTCGCCGGGGCCATCGGCGCGACCGGTGACTTCCTCGACCGGGCCGCCGCGCTCGTCGAAAACCGCGTAGACGCCTTGGCCATCGACTCCGCCCACGGCCACAGCTCGCGAGTCCTGGAAGCCGTCAGCGAGTGCAAGAAGCGCTTCCCGAACATCGACCTCCTCGCCGGCAACGTCGCGACCTACGAGGGCGCGCTCGCCCTGATGGACGCCGGCGCAGACGCCGTCAAGGTCGGCATCGGTCCCGGCTCCATCTGCACTACCCGCATGGTCACGGGCGCCGGTATGCCCCAGATCACCGCCATCTCAGAAGCTGCCCGCGCCGGCCGCGAGCGCGGCATCCCCATCATCGCCGACGGCGGGATCAAGTTCTCCGGTGACATCACCAAGGCCATCGCCGCAGGCGCCGACATCTGCATGATGGGCTCCCTCTTTGCCGGCGTCGACGAATCTCCGGGCGAAACGATCCTCTACCAGGGCCGGAGCTTCAAGGCCTACCGCGGCATGGGTTCGCTCTCCGCCATGGCTCAGGGCTCAGGCGAACGCTACTTCCAGAGCAAAGACGACCTCACCGGCGACTTCAACGAGCGCATCGACCTCACCCGGCCTGAAGCCACCGGCAACCGCCTCGCCAAGTTCGTCCCCGAGGGCATCGAAGGCCGCGTCCCCCATCGCGGGCCGCTGCAGTCCATGGTCTTCCAACTCGTGGGCGGCCTCCGCTCCGGGATGGGCTACCTCGGCTGCGAAACCATTGCGGACCTCCAGCAAAACGCCCGCTTCATTCGCATCTCCGGCGCCGGTCTCCGCGAGTCCCACGTCCACGACGTAGTCATCACCCGCGAGGCCCCAAACTACCACGTGGAATAGGCCTAACTTGGCGCAACTTCGGGCTTCCCAACCCGTGCAACCGCCCGGCCATGGGCACCCGGCTTGCGGCCATAGTGCAGCGTCAGCCCCGTGGGGCTAGTCTCCACCGAAGAGATATACCCCCGCAGGTGGGCCACCTTCTCCGGAAAGAAGGACAACGTATTCTCCTCAACGGAGACCCCGTTCACGCCCTTCAGCCCCAGCACTGAACTAAGGTGCTCGCCCACCATCCCGAGCAGCATCTTGATCGGGATCCCGTCCGCATTGATCTTGCTCGCGTTCACCATCAGCCGCGTGCCGTCCGTAGACACCGGGCCCTCGATCGAGAACTTGATAGGCACCAGTTTCACAATCTCCCCGGTAAGCGTCACCTTGCCCACCCCGTCTTCGATCTTGAGGTTGCGTATCTTCGCTTCCGAGGCACTCAGCTTGCTCGCAAAGACCTGCGTCAGGCTCTCATTGCTGACAAAGATTGTTGCGTGCGCCACATCGGTCATCTTCTCCAGGCACGACGGCGCGGCCTTCCCCATGGGTACCAGCCGGGCATCAAAGTGGTGCAAAACGAACATCACCCCGGGTTGCGAGCTGTAGCTTCCGCTCTCCATAACGATGTGCGACGGCGCTACGGGACAAGGTGCGCCCTGCGCGTCTCCGGTCAAACAAAGACCACAACTGGCCCCAAACGCAAGAAAGACACTCAGGGCACGCGTTCCAAACCTGTTCAATGAATGGTCCTCTTGTAAATGTGCTGGCCAGAAAAGCGGGGGAGAAGTACCTCCGCGGCGGAAGCAGCAGAGTACGAAGCAGCAGTGATCCCCCGTGTCGGTTTGAACCAGTCGCACAGAAAAGAGTTGCGTTGCGGATCGCTCTAAATCCAGCAGCCGCGGCCATCCCGCTTACCTCGGCTTCTCCCACACCCAGGCCTCGAACCGCTCCAGCACCCGAAAGCCGTAGCGTTCATACAGCGCCAGGGCTTGCCGATTGCTCTCCGTCACCGTGAGTGAAACCGTCTGCATCCCGTGCCGTGCCAGCCCGCGCAGACAATGCCGCAGCAGCACAGCGCCCAGCCCCCGTCCGCGGAGCTCATTTCGAACACAAAGCTGCGTGATGTGCGCCGCGTCGCCGCGCACCCGCGAACACAGCACCATACCCTCTATGTCGCCACCCTCTGTCGCGCGCAGAACCCAGCTGTTGGCCGGATCGAACACCCCGCACCCCGGAAAATGCACAATATTGTGAAGAAACCGCTGCGCCCCGGTCAGGCTCCGGTACTGATCGTTTATCTCACTGTCGGTGTGCCCCAGGTATGCCCGCTGGATCAGGGCAGCCGCCGGCAGATACGCCTCCGGTTGCCAGCGCTCAATCCGAAACCCCGCCGGGATAGCCTCCTCTGCCGCCTCCGGAGCACCGCTGGACCCTGGCTCCCACATCATGAAGCACCGCCGAAATGGCCGGAACCCGGCAGCCTCGAACGGTCCACGCAGCGCCCCCTCCGGAAACAGCAGTAACTGCGACTCGATCCGCCCAATTCCCGGTGTGGCCTGCAACGTCTCAACCAGGTGCTCCAGCAGCACCTCTGATACGGGATTCGTCTCTCGCTCGCCTTCGCCAAAGGCGTAGACATCACCCATCACTGCCTTGGCAGCCTCGCAGACACCAAAGGCATACCCGGCCACGCGTCCCTGCTTCAGCGCCACGTAGCCCGTCAGCGATCGGCTGTTCACATACTCCAGCAACAGTTCGATCGACCGCGAATAATCCCAGCACAGCCGCCGCTCCCACTTGGAAGCCTCTTCCTCCAGCAACGGCCGCAGCGCCCCCGCTGAGAAGTGCCGCAGGTCCAGAACCTCAAGTTGTGCCGACGTTGCAAGCATGCACTGGTTCCTGGAAGTCTCCGTTGCCGTCCAAGGTCATCAGGCCCGGCTTTCCCCGGGCCACAAATAGCGCCATCGCAAGCGGCTTGGACCGCTGGGATACGCAGGTCTTAGGCTGCCTATTCTGCCGTACGCGGCAGTACCTTGTACACCGAGAGCCCCTGCGTAGGGTAGGAAAACAACGGCCGGTACACCCGCCCAGGTAGCCAATGGCCAAGATCCGGGACCTCATGTGTCGGCACCACCAGCAGATGCTCGTCCTCCGGCACCCCGTCGGTGCGGTACTGGGCAATCGCTTGATTTCGGTAAAACGCGACACCGTATCGCATATCCCGCCGCACATCCAGCATGGCGATATCGTGGACTTCCGGCGCCGTGGCCGCGATCTCCCGCGCCAGCGGCCGGGCTGAATAGTTCAAATCCAGCAGCTTGCCGTTCAGCCCAAGCAGGAAGAACAGGCAGCCCGCCAGCGGGACAAGGGTGATCGCACGCAACCGCTGTACACCGAACCACCGCACCACCACCAGCACGGCGGCCGCCGAAAGCGCCCCCAGGGCAGCGGTCCAGGCAAACGTCCGCGGAGCAGGCACCAGCTTGGCGTACACCATGTACTGCGGGCATAACAGCAGCACAAACGTAAGAAACCCCGTCATCACGGCATGCGTCACCAGCAGCCAGCTGGGCAGCCCGCGCCGGCGTACCCGGAAAAGATAGTCCCCCGTCAGAATTGCCAAGGGGGGAACCGAAGGCAGGATGTACCCAGGTAGCTTGGACCCCGAAAAGGAAAAGAACACGATCGGAAACGCCGCCCACAGCACCAGGAACTCCGGAAAAGCATCGCCCGCCCGCCCATGCCCTAGATACCGCTGCGGATGCCGCCGGACCTTCCACTCCGCGATCGACGTCTGGACCGCGTCCCACATCGCCCGGAACGCCACAGCCGTCCAGGGCATCATGCCCAGGATCAGCACCAGCCCGTAGAAGTAAAACGGCTGATGGTGCTGGTAGATGTTGGTCGTATAGCGCTCCAGGTTGTGCTGAATGAAAAACTCGCGGAAGAACTGCGGATTCCGCCGCTGCACCGCGATGTACCAGGGCAGCACCATCGCGAGATACAGGATCACGCCTGGAATCCAGATTGTCCGCTTCAGCGCCGACCACTCCTTGCGGAGTCCAAGGAACGCCATGATGATGGCCAGCGCCATAAACGGCGCCACCGGCCCCTTCGCGAGGGTCGCAAAGGCTCCAAAGAAATAGAGATCGAACAGCCAGAACTTCTTCCCCGTCTCGTACCAGGCATACCAGCCCAGCATCCCGCAGCAGAACGGTGCCGCCAACTGCATATCGGTTGACGCCCCGCGCGCAAAGCCCACAATTGCCACACTCGACGCCATGATCAACGCTGCGTCCAGGTGGCCGCCCGGCCGGAATCGTCGGAGGTGCAAAAACGCAAGGATCACCAGAAAACCCGCACCGCTCGCCGAAGGCAGCCGCGCGGACCAGTCCGAAACCCCGAACTCCTTGAAGAAACTCATCGCTCGCCAGTAGTACAGCGCCGGCTTTTCCAGCCACGGCCTGCCATAAAGGATCGGCGTCACCGTCCCACCGACAAGGCACTCATAGCTGGCATGGATCGCCGTCGGCCGCAGGCTGTGCGGCACGATCCTGGCATGGACCTCGTGGCAATCTTCTGAGTGCGCAGCCAGCATTTCGCGCGCAATTTGCGCATACCGGGGCTCATCCGCACCCACCAGACCCAGGCGGTCGCCACCGAAGTACGGGACCAGCCCAAACAGCAGGAAGTACGCCGTCACCGCGACCAGCACCGCAAACTCCAGCACGGCGCAGACCGTTTGGGTACGGCGCAGCTCACGCAACCAGACAGGTAGACGTCCGGTGCGTGTCGAAGGCTGAACAACGGGTTGGGCTGACAAGATCAAAGTTAAGGTATCTCTGCCTTCCGAACTGCTTCCAGTTTGGCTGCCCGCCGGGGACGAAGGGTCCGAAAGGCCGCAGCGTCCGGGCAAGCCCAGCCAGCCTACCAGGCGAAATCACACGCCAGAGGCACGTAAACAAGCCGTCTGGAGCGCATCCTCCACTTGGCGGGCGGCCTCTTCCAGCGGTCCATTCACCGTGCATCCGCTGGCATTGCGGTGTCCGCCGCCGCCAAAACTCTCGGCCACCTGCGCCACATTCACCGGTCCCTTGCTGCGCAGGCTGGCCCGTAAACGCAAGCCATCGGGAAGTTCCCGGAGCAGGGCAGCGGCCTGTACACCTTCTACAGAGATGAGATGTTGCACGATGCCTTCGGTGTCTTCAGTCCCCGCACCCGTCGCGTCCAGGTCGGCACGGGTCACGGTGCTCCAGGCCACCGGTCCACGGATGTGCAGACCGCGCAAAGCCGTCCCCAGCAGTCGCAGCTTGCTCTCGCGTTGTGAAAAATAAACGGAATCTGAGATCGCAGCGGCATCTGCTCCCAATTCCAGCAAGTGGCGTGCCAAATCAAAGGTCTTCGCTGTCGTCGTCGGCAGCGTAAACCCCACTGTGTCGGTGAGAACGGCCGCATAGAGGCACCCGGCCAGCGCCGGGGTAAGCTCCGCGCCGGAGGCCACGGCCAGGTCGTAGATCATCGCCCCCACGGCCGGCGCCTGTGCATCAATCCAGTTCACCGCGGCAAAGTTTGTGCCGCTATGGTGGTGGTCGATGTTCACCATCAGCTTGCCCGCAAGTCGCTGAAACCCGGTACGTTCCACCGAATCGCATTCGAGCACCAGGGCCACGTCGGCCGGGATGGCGGGCTGCTCATGCACAATCCGCTCAGCTCCTGCGAGCGATGTGAAGGGGCGGGGAATTGGGTCGGCGAAGGCTACCGTCACCTGCTTCCCCATGCTCTCCAGCAGGTGCATGGCGCCCAGCGCGGACCCCAGCGCATCGCCGTCAGGGCGGGCGTGAGAGGTCACCAGGAAGCTCTTGTGTTCACGCAGCAAAGGGAGCAACGTCTGAAACGCCTCTGTGCGGCTTTGAAGAACAATCGGTTCGGTCGATGTATGCGAAGGGCTTGCCATTCGTACCTAACGGGTCGCCTCCGGCACGGCCTGGGCCTTGCGCCCCAATTTCGTCCGTTGCTTGTCGATCCTCCCCAGCAACTCCGACATGCGCGCCCCGATCTTCTCAGACCGGTCAATCGCAAAATTCAACTCGGGAACATGCCGCACGCCCATCCGGTCTCGAATCTGCGTCCGGATATACCCACGGGCAGCCGTAAGCCCCTCCAGCGTATCCGACTCCGCTGTTTCGTCCCCATGCACTGCGACCAACACGGTGCAGCTCTTGGCCCCGGGTGCCAAGAGCACCTCGGTGACATAGGACGGCGCAATGCGGGGGTCGGTTAACTCGCCTTCCAGCATGGCGGTGATCTCCTCCTGGAAGGTGCTGGCGACGCGGTCTCGGTGATGCTGGCGGGCTCTATGTTCGGGCATGGTCCTAACGACCTAGTTTATCACCCAACTTCAGCGGTACCTACCCGCCGAGCAACCCTCGTGGCGGTGGTACCCGGGAACCTGAGAGTTCACTCTCAGACATCCACTCTCAAGTGTCGCTCTCCCTGTGCCGAACCAGCAATTTACTAGAACGCAGCTTAAACCTCGCGACAGCAGCCTACACCACACCCAGAGTTGCGTGTTTTTAAGGCCGAAACCGATACATTGGAAGAACCAGTCGGAGAACGCCGCCGGCGAGAAGTCCCCGGCTCGAAGTCCCGAGCTAAGGCACGTATCTAGAAGACTTTGACACGAAAGTCCCCGGGGTGGGGGCTACCCCTCCGGCAGGACGACGTCTGACTCCACGAAGCTGTCCACGATCTCGCACCCCAGTCCCGTACCCAGCCGACGCGCCGCTGCCTCCACCTCCCGCAACTGCCCCGCCAGGTACGCCGACGACGACGAGACCGCCGCTACCCCCAGCGTCGCCCGGTTCCAAACGAGAGCCTCGTCCAACTCGGCAACGGAGACGTTGAACCCATTGCGCAGCCGGTCCTTGAGCGAGCGCACCACCTGTCGGCGGTCCTTCAGCGATTGGGCATGCTCAATTGCCAGCTCCAGAACCAACAAACCAACCGGCATCTTTCCCCTCCGACACACCCCGCAGGCCAACCCCGACCATGCTGTATGGTGCAGATACACGGAGGATACGTTGGCAGATACACGCAGGGAATTCCTGGCCAGGACCGCACTTGGCCTCGTAGGAGCAGCCATGGCAGGAGACACCACCACCGCCGAGCCCCCACCACCCCGCCGCCAAACGCCCGAGACTCCCGGCGCGCCCCCCGCCTTCGGCACCGCCCCGCCAGCTGGCCCCCCAGTCACCTCTGAAACGTTCCGCGAAGCCGAGAAACTGGTTCGCGTCGAGTACACCGACGCGCACCTCGCCGAGGTCGCCGGCAACTGGCAGCAGGCCATGGCGCCCGTCTACGAGCGCCGCACGGGCCCCCGCAAGCTGGAACTCACCTATGACGACGTCCCCGCCACGGTTTGGAATCCGGAGCTGAAGCCCTTCGGTCAGCCCTCCACGGGTCCCACTGGAGGATTCCACCCCACCCAGCCGACGCCCAAGCCGCTACCCAACGACGACGCTGACATCGCCTTCAGTACTGTCGTCGAGCTGTCCGCCTGGATCCGGGATCGCAAACTCACCTCCGAACGCCTCACCCGCATCTACCTGGAACGGCTCAAGCGCTTTCAACCGAAGTTGAACTGCGTCATCACCCTCACCGAGGAACACGCTCTGCAGCAGGCCCGCGCCGCCGACGGCGAAATTGCCTCAGGCAAGTATCGCGGCCCGCTCCACGGCATTCCGTGGGGCGCCAAAGACCTCCTCGACACCGCCGGGATCCCGACGACCTGGGGTGCCGAGCCCTTTCGGAACCGTGTTCCGGCCAAAGATGCTGCCGTAACTGCCAGGCTCAACGCCGCCGGCGCTGTCCTGGTCGCCAAGTTGAGCCTCGGTGCGCTGGCTCTGAACGACGTCTGGTTCGGCGGGCAGACGAAGAATCCCTGGCTGCTTGAAGAGGGCTCGTCCGGCTCCAGCGCCGGTCCCGGTTCGGCCGTCGGTGCGGGTCTGGTAGGCTTCGCCATCGGCTCGGAAACCCAGGGTTCCATCGTCTCCCCGTCCATGCGCTGCGGCGTGGAGGGTCTGCGGCCGACGTACGGCCGCGTTCCTCGTACAGGAGCCATGACCCTGAGCTGGACCTGCGACAAACTGGGCCCGATGGCCCGGGGAGTGGAGGACACCATTCTGGTTCTTAACGCGATCTCCGGCTTTGATCCCGGAGACACAGCGAGTGTCGATCTCCCGCTTGCGTTCCAGGGGGGCACGAGCGTGTCCGGTCTTAAGGTCGGGTACTTTCCAAAGTGGATGAAGGAGGCACCCGCGACGGACGTCGACCGAGACGCGTTAGCAGTCGTCCGGAGCCTCGGGATGACTCCGGTGGAGGTCACGTTACCCGACTGGCCCTATGACTCCCTCAACGTCATCCTTTTCGCGGAATCAGCGGCCGCCTTTGAACAGATCACGCTGGATCACCAGGTAGATACGCTCAAGATGCAGGTTCCTGATGCGTGGCCCAACACCTTCCGGCAGTCCCGGTTCCTCAGCGCGGTGGACTTCGTCCAGGCTGACCGGCTGCGCCGCAAAGTCGCCGTTGAGTTCGCGCGCGTAATGAGCGAGGTAGACGTGCTACTGGTGCCAAGCCTGAGAGACGAATTCCTGGTCATCACCAACTTCACTGGGCACCCCTCGCTGACCATGCGTGCAGGGTTCGTGGAGGTAAGTGAAGCTCGCACCGACTGGGCGCCTGATCCGAAGAATCCTGTACCGAAATTCAGCTCTCCACGGCGAGTTCCGCACGGCGTCACCCTGGTAGGGAAGCTCTTCGACGAGGGCACAGTGGTTCAGGCGGGTATGGCGCTGGAGCAGGCATTCGGCGTGGCTGGACAGCGTCCCTCGGGCTTCTGAGTAGGTCTAGCCTCTAAGGCAACTCAGTACGCGCCGCTACGCCGGATGACAGCACCCAGGGTCTGCGCCAAAATGCGCAGATCCAGCAGGGGAGACCAGCGATCGATGTACTTCAGGTCGAGCTGGATCGCGCTGTCGAAGTCCGTGTTCGACCGGCCAGAGACCTGCCACAGTCCCGTGATGCCGGGCTTGACCGAGAAGCGTCGCATCAACCACGGCTCCGAGAAGCGCTTCACATCTCGAGTGGGCAGGGGACGAGGTCCGACCAGCGACATCTCTCCTTTCACCACATTGATCAGCTGCGGCAGTTCATCAAGAGAGCTGCTGCGCAGGAACGCGCCCACTCGTGTCACGCGAGGGTCGCGCTTCATCTTGAATGTCGGCCCGGACGTTTCGTTCAGGTGCTCCAGTGAGGCGAGTTGGGACTCCGCATTGATTACCATGGACCGAAACTTGATCATGCCGAAGCGCCGCTTGTTTAGTCCAAAGCGTTCCTGAACGAAAAAGACGGGCCCAGGGCTGGACAGCTTGATGGCCAGGCCAATCATGGCGAACACAGGCCAAAGAATCATCAGACCGGCAAAGGCCAGAATGCGATCGATGATGTCCTTGACCAGCACGCGGTGATCGTGATGCACCATCTCCATGACCACGCGGTTGGTTCGGTCGCTGACCACTTTTCTTTTCTTCGCGATGTCGGTGTTGAATAGGTCGAGCGAATACTGGATCTGCACCCCGGCTCGCCCGCAGATCGCCACGATCTGCTCCACCTCGCCAAAGTGGCTCTTCAGCGGAAGTCCAATGATGACCTCGTCGACAGGGCAGTGCATCAACAGCCCTTCAAGATCACGCACGCCGCAAAGAACAGGCCCAGCCAACTCGGTTCCTGCATGCGGGTTGTTGTCCACGTAGCCAAGTAGCTGGTAACGATACTGGCGATTTCCGGGAAGATCGTCCGCTTGCATGCGAGCCAGTGGGCCGGTCCCACAGATGATTGCGGTCCTGCGCGGACGGAAGCGTGGCCTGATGGATTCCTCGAACGTCAGAACCGAGGTGCGGATTGTGAGCAGAAGAACGGAGGCGGTGAACCAGAAGAGGGCCAACTCACGCGGCCAGTTCGCATGGCCCCGTGACGAGACGAAGGGGACCAGCGCCGCTGCACAAAGCAGGGAAGTAACAGGAGCCTTCCAGATGAAGATCGCGGCGCGGCGGTTGATATGAGGTTGATACATCCCCATAAACCAGAATAGGGCCCGCCAGACTACCAGCAGAACAATGCCCATCAAGAGATTGCGCACGTCGATGCGCATGGCAAGGTACGTCGCAACAGCCTGCCCCTGCCGTACGGGTGCTTCCAACCTGCACAGGAAAAATGCGAGCAGCATTGCCATCTGATCAATGATCTGAACCGTAGGCGCGGCGAGCTGGAGCGCAAGCGAAGAGGGCCGATTTTTCCTTGCCTCCTGACCGCTCGCAGCAGAGGAGCTTCGAGCGGCAGCGATAGGAGAGTTCAAGGCAAACTTCATGTCGGAGATCATTGGCACGGGGTCTTGCGTCATTGAGGCGTCACTCACAGGAAGGCTCTTCGACGGCATGGATTGCCATGATGTCTACCCGAACAGGCAAACCGCTGCGAACGGTCGTGACTGGGGACGTACAACTGAATACCGAACTAGCCGCGTTGATGAAAATGGAACGAAGGTCTCCTGCTCTCAGCCTTTTGGGTTACTCAAGTTTTTCTGCCCGTTGCCGATGACTCCGCGAAGGAGGGCACGCGATCGCGTGTTCAGCGGCTTTCCTGCTCAACTCCAGCGGCTATCGGCTCCCATGCTTCGCGTTCCAACATGCACGCCGAGCACGTAACCCAAAAATGCCATGTTGCTTTCCCGCTGTTTGCCGACAGTATGTCTGAGGTGAATGAAGCGTGAAGCTGCTGCTGATGTGCTACGAGTGCAGTCCTTATATTGGTTCGGAGTGGTCTGTCGGCTGGGGACGGCTGCTCGGAGCCGCGAAGATCGCGCAGACGCATGTTGTCACCAGCGAGGCCAATTTCGGGGAGTTGACGCGAGCTCGTGCGGAAGGTCTTGTTCCAACTAACGTCGAGTTTCACACGCCCGCACCGGACGAGAAGTTGCGTTCCCTGGAGTGCAAGCCGGGGGTCTTTGCCTATAACTACGAGGCCTACAAGCATTGGCAGATGCTCGCGATGTCCTTCGTGCAGCAACTGCATGCTCGGGAGCAGTTCGATCTCGTCCACCAGGTGAACGTCTGTACTTTTCGCGAGCCCGGTTTCACATTTCAACTCGGCATTCCGTACCTGTGGGGGCCTGTTGGCGGTTCGCAGAACTTCCCGGTGAGATTTCTTTCGGCTCTCGGCCCCAAAGAGGCGGCGAAGGAAGGCCTGCGAGGCATAGCGAACTCGATCACGCTCTTTCATCCTCGGGTCCGCAGGGCAGCACGGCAGGCCGCTCACGTGATGGGTGCCAATTCGGCGAATCAGCGAGATTTTGCGCGGGCGTTCGGTCGGGAGGTGGAACTGCTTCTCGAGACTGGGCTGCACCAGGTCGAGGTCCCGAATCGGTCGCGGTTTACAGCCCGGGTAACCGATCAGCTTGCAGAACGCAGCGCCCGGCCTCTTCGGCTGCTGTGGAGCGGCGAACATCACACGCGCAAGGCCCTCCCCGTCCTGCTCCGGGCCTTGGCGCGCGTCCATTGCAGCACGGCATGGCAGTTGGACGTGCTTGGGGATGGTCCCATGCGCGCAGACTGGACCGCAGAGGCAGCTCGCCTCGGGCTCTCAGATCGCGTTCGTTTCCTGGGCCAACAGGTGTTCTCGGACGCCGTGGCTGAAATGCATAGCGCCCATGTGCTGTGCTTCACGAGCCTGCGCGATACAAGCGGCAATGTTGTGCTAGAAGCTCTTGGCGCGGGGGTGCCGGTGATCTGCTTCGATCATCAAGGCGCGGGTGACATGGTTGACAGCACCTGCGGCATCAAGATTCCGGTCACCTCCCCGAAAGGTGCGTACAGCGCCTGGGCGAGGGCCATCGAATCCCTGTCATCGGATTCGGATCGCCTCTTCGACCTGAGTCACGGGGCAACGGAGCGAGCGCAGAAGTTTCTCTGGTCGGCTAATCACGACCGAATCAATGCAATCTACCGGGATCTGGTTGGTGGCCGCGAGGTGCGTGCTTCTGATCCAACGTCGGTCGTTGCGGTCGAGGAGACCGCCGAAGCTTCGGAGATCCACGCGTTGTGAGCACGCTTCCTCTGGCCACCACGGCCGCGGAGCCCTTACATCTACCAGAGGTCCGTTCAGAAGCTCGCGCGCCGCAACGGTGGCGCACTGCAATCAGCGGCCGCTTTGGCTATGCGCTCGCCGACCAGGTGGTTTACAGCGCAGGCAACATGGTCGTGGCCGCAATGCTCAGCAGGCACTGTGTGCAACGCCAGTTCGGGATCTACATCCTCACCCAGCGCACGATGGACGTGCTGATCCAGCTTTGCAATGTTTTTCTCTGGGCGCCACTTACCTTCAACCTCCCCGGCATGTCGCAAGACCGTCGCATGAGGTACCAGGGCAGCATCTTCCTGCTTCAATTCATTGCGTGCTTCGTGTTTACGCTCGCCTTGTGGGCTGCTTCGCGGTGGACAGCAACTCTGGCACACTCGGAGTTCCACGAGACCTTCGCACCATTGATTCTCGCCGGCGCAGGCATTCTCTTTCGGGAGTTCACGCGCCGGATGTACTTCGCCCAAATGCGGATGCGGGAAGCATTTTGGACGGAGGTCGCCACCGTTGCTCTGCAGATTGCAGGCGTGGAGTGGCTCTACATGCACCATGAGCTGGATGTGCTCCACACGCTCTACGTTCTGTGTGCCGGGGCTGTGGCTGTGAGTTTTTGGTGGCTCCTCCGAGACGCACCGCGCTTCAGTCTGGGTCCGCGGTCGGCCTGGGCTGACCTACGGCTGAACCTTCAGCTTGGACGATGGTTTCTCGGTAGCAACATGGTCTTCATGGCAAGCTCGCAGTGCAATCCTTGGATCCTCGGAAGCGCGCTAGGGGCTTCCTCCGTGGCCGCCTACGCCATTTGCGAAAGCGTGGTGAACATCCCTCGCGTAGCGCTCACCAGTATGCAAAACGTGATGGGACCCGCCTTGGCCTCGGCCCACGCGGAAGGCGGCAGAGTGGGCGTAGGCAAGCTGGTCAGGCGCCTGGACGGAATGCTTCTAGCCGGATCTGCGGGTTGTGCCCTGTGCATTTGGCTGCTCGGTCCGTCCGTTGCTCGGCTGATCTTTAGAGCGGCACCGGCGAATGCGCGGCTGATTCTCACATTGCTGTCAATCAATCTTGTGATCTATGCCTGCAGCCTCGCCCAGTCTTATGGGCTCACCGCGTTTGGCCGGGCGGACACGACGTTGTACGCCAACGCGCTGGGCCTTCTGATACAGGCGGCCGTGTGCCTTTGGCTGGTGCACCGGCTTGCGGTCCCTGGAGCCGCAGCCGCGATGTTGCTGGGTAACCTGGTCGTTCTCGCCTCACGGCATATGTTCTATCGGCGAGAGTTGGCCATAGCGTGAGACATGCCCCGTCGAACTCCAAACCGCTAAACTGTTCGCACTCGCTAGACGGTTCGCCGGTACGCGAGGACGTGGCTCACCGAGTCCTGGTGAGCATTATCATCCCTACCCATCGCCGGCCAGTGGAGGCGCGGTTAGCTGCGCAGAGTGCACTGCAGCAGACCTGGCGAAGGATCGAAGTTTTGATCATCTCGGATGGTCCCGATCCAGAGACGCGCGCCGCGGTGGAGGGCCTGGACTCCCGGCTGAGATACATCGAACTCCCCGTGAACATGGGCCCCGCGGCGGCGCGCAATGCGGGAGTGCAGGCAAGTAGGGGGGAGTGGCTGACGTTTCTTGACGATGACGACTTGATGTTGAGCGGCAAGGTCGAGTACCAGATGCAACTCGCCGATCCGTTGCAGCCGCAGCGCATGATTTCGTGCAGGACCGTGTACAAGCACGGAAGCAGGGAAGACATTTGGCCGCAGCGTCCCATCGCCGTTGGGGAAGACGTTGCGGATTACATTCTCGAGCGCCCATCGCTGTTGGGCAGACCGGGCATCATCCTCATACAGACGCTGCTGGTCCATCGCTCGATCCTCACAAAAATCCCATTCAGCACGCACAAAGACCACGAAGACTGGGCATGGTTGCTGGAAGCGTGGCACCGGGCAGGCGCAAGAGTCGTCTTCGCCTGGGAAGCGCTCGTGATCTACAACATCGATCCCGGTAGTATGTCGCGATCGCGAAGGCTAAATTGGGCCGACTCTGTCTGCTGGGCCAAAGGCCACCGTCCGTGGCTCAGCAATCGCGCCTTCTGTTCATTCCTCTCCACCAAGGCAGCTCTCAAGGCAAAGCGGGCGGGGGACTGGCAAGGGCTGGGGAAGATTGCCTGGCTGGTGCTGCGCAATGACCCGGGCTGCCTGGATCTCTGCTTCCTGACCGGCATCGCTGTTCTGCCGGGATGGTTGCTACAGGGGGCCTGGAAACGATCCCTCAAGTCCGAGGGCGCACGGGAGCCTAATGCCGAGGAACGGCAGGCAAGGCTCCTGTCCTTCTAGACAAAGCCTCGACGCTCTAGGCGGCCTCGACCTTATTACGCCAGGAGGTTGCTGCCTCCAGTGCTCGATTGACGTTCTGGATGTTGTCGACGCCTGTTGTAGCGAGCCATTGCCCGAAGGCGGCTTCGCCGTCGCGAGCAAAGATCGGCACTCCATCACTCCACGTAGCGCGGCCGCAAAGTACACCATTGAACTCGACGCCAGACTCCGCGGCAAGTTCCAGTGTTTCGATGAACACAGGGTTCGTGACGCCGGCCGAGAGATAGATGAAGGGCAACGTAATGTCAGCCGCACTGTCCCGGAAGTGCTGCAAAGCCTGCGCTCGCGTGTACGCCGACTCACCCTTGTACGCTTTCGTGCCTTCCACAAACGCCATGCTGATGGGAACTTCCACCTTCAACACGTCAATCCCGTAACGCGGGTTGCTGAACTCCCGCATCGCTCCGGCAACGACCGCTGGCTTCTTGCGGGCGTACTCGACCGTGTTTTCCTTCCCGCCTTCCGCGTCGTATCCAACAAACTCACAGAAGAAAGGAAGATCGAATGCGCGGCACTCGGCACCGACACGCTCGATAAAGGCGTGCTTCGCGTTGTTGATGGACGGCGGATCGAAGGGCGTGTAGTACAGCAGGATTTTGATGCAATTAGCACCCGCCTCCTTGAGCCGAAGGACGCTCCAGTTATCTAGCAGATCGGGCAGCCGTCCCGGCGTGGTCGCGTCGTATCCGGTTTTCTCATAGGCGAGCAACAGGCCTTTTCCGTGGAGGTGCTTGGTGGCCGGCAGTCCGAATTCAGGGTCCAGCAGGATCGCTGAAGAATACTGAGTCAGCGTATCGGTGACCATCGACTTGAACATCTCGAGGTCTCGGCCATCCGCAGAGGCGCCACGTGCGCTTTGGATCGATTTCAAGAGGGATCCGCGCTGGTCCATGGCAGCGGCTGCAATCACGCCCCGCTCGTTTGATACCGCGTTTAGACCTGCCAGCTTGCCCGGCGTCAACTTGATCATTGTTCCCCCTGATGATTGCGCGCTTGCGTCGGCGCGTCTCAGCCCTGGATTGTACACAGCGCTGAGTTGCCCCGTTGTCGCGCGACTGTCACCCAACCTGTGATGCAGTTTGGGGCCCCCTCCGTTCACAGCGGAGGTTGGTTGTCTCCGCGCAGCTGTCCACACACATGTTCAGCGAGACCGACCAGCCGGTGCAAAGCGGGCACAGCATCCGGGCCGGCCTGCCTCAGGGCGAGTTGTGATTCAAGCAGAAGCCCTGAAACGCAGGCGGTGAGTTCATGCTGCAGGGCAATGCGGGCGTGGGCCTGGGCGCGTTGCAGGTCCAACTGCCGCCGGCGCAGGGCGGATCCGGCGGCGAGCGCAATCCGGTCCGCCCGCATCGTCCCAAAGTTGACCTCCACGGCAGCTGATGTGCCAACGGCCTCGTAGATGGCTTCTGCACCGTGGGGATCGAGGTCGAGGGTGCTTTCTTCCAGAAGCACCAGGTGGAAGGAGCCTCGACGCAGCGCATCGATGCAGCGGGGCTGGCTCTCCGCGACTGTGACGTCAGCGGTCAGGTGAAGGCGCAGAGTCCGGGCGACCTCGGAGGCGAGAGGGTCGGCTGCGAACAATAGGATATGCGCCGGTCCCTTGCGGACATCCTCTATGGTTTCGTTTGGCTTGTAGATAACCGGGGTAGTCATGCGGCTTCTTCTCCGATGCCATATTCCTTGAGCTTTCGGTACAGCGTGGTCTTGCCAATACCGAGCGCCTTTGCGGCCATGAGTTTGTCACCTCCGAAGGTCTGGAGAGCGTGACGGATGGTCCGGCGCTCGCTTTCTTCCATGGTCTCCACCGGATTGACTTCCGCGGTCGTACTCGCCGGGGTCGCCTGATCCGCTGTACAGTGCGCAAACGCCTGCAACTGCGTTGAGAGGTCTCCGAGGTGAATCAGGGGTCCACTCGACAGGGCGCAGGCGCGTTCGATCACGTTCTCCAGTTCGCGGACGTTGCCCGCCCACTGGTATGCGTCGAGCCATTGGAGGGCCTCTCCGGAGAACGCGAAAGGTGTGTCGAGTTCGCGGCGCTGGCGCTCCAGGAAGTGAGCGGCCAAAAGCGGAACATCGCCGACCCGCTCACGCAGAGGCGGTATGCGGAGGTTCACGATATTCAGGCGGTAGTAGAGGTCCTTGCGAAAACGGCCCGTATCGACCAAGGCTTCGAGGTCCTTACTGGAAGAGGCGAGGATCCGGCTTTCAAAGCGGACAGTTGCGCCCCCGCCTGCCGGAAGGGCCTGTTTATCCTGCAGCGCGCGCAACAGCTTCAGCTGCAACGGTGCGGGCAGAAGTCCCACTTCATCCAGGTACACGGTTCCTTGCCGTGCGCTGACCAACGCCCCCGGTCTGCTTCGGTGACTCGCGCCGAGGTCGCCTGCGGTTCCAAAGAGCTCGCAGTCCAGCGATTCCGGGGCCAAGGAGTCGCAATCGACCGGAATGAAGGGGCTGGCAGGTTCGGGCCCGCTGCCGTGAATCATGCGGGCAACAATCTCTTTGCCTGTACCGGTTTCACCCTGAATCAGAACGGGATGGCGGGTCAGGGCGACCTTGGAGACGATGCGGAAGACCTTTTCCATGGCGAGAGACGCCCCGATAACGCGTCCCGCGCCGACGCCTGCGGCCAACCTGTCCTGTAACACCCGGCTGGGGGCAGACCACTGGCGCTGCTGACGCGCACGTTCCAGAACCGCGCTGATCTGCTCCAGACCAAAGGGTTTTTGCAGCAGATCGCAAGCGCCGTTACGCATCAGTTCTACGGCGGAGCTTACGGTGGCGTACGCGGTCATCACCACTACCAGCGCGCGGGGCTGATGTTCGCGAAGCTCCTGGAGCAACGACGCACCGGATCCGCCCGGCAGTTTGAGATCAAGGAAAACGACGTCGACGGGTCTCTGCTTGATCAGCAGGCTGGCCGAGGGGACAGAGTCAGCAGTGGTCACCTCACAGCCATAGCTGCCGGCCATCTCCGCACAAACCTGCCGAATGGAGACGTCGTCCTCGACGATGAGTACGTGAAGGGCTCCTGCGGGTCCGCGGCGAACCAGCGGAGGCTCAGCCGCCGCTTCCCGCGGGGGTGGTGTCCTGCTTGGCCGAGGTGCTTCTCGAAGGGCCGGGAGGTGCGTTTGCATCACCCACAGCTAAACACGCCGGCCAGCCGTAGCGGAACTCAGCTTAAGTTGCATTACCTCCTGATACGGGTGTTGGCTTGTGTGACAACGTGCGACCTGCACAGCTGGTTCCCTATAATCCCGTACATGCCTTTGGATATGGATTCCGTACGCGGTGATGGCCGAGAACCGCATTCCCCTCGCCCACTTCGACTGACACCTCACTTCGTAGCCACCGCCGAGGGCTCCGTGTTGATTGAAGCAGGGCATACGCGGGTACTATGCAACGCAAGCATTGAGAACACGTTGCCCGGGTGGTTGCGCAACTCGGGCCGGGGCTGGGTTACGGCCGAGTACGGCATGTTGCCGAGAGCCACGCTGACCCGCACACCGCGTGAGAGTGAGCGCGGCAAGGTCGGCGGGCGCACCCATGAAATTCAACGGCTGATTGGTCGCAGTCTCCGCTCGGTCGTCGACATGAAGCTGTTGGGCGAACGCACCGTGATCCTCGACTGCGATGTGCTGCAGGCGGACGGCGGAACTCGGACCGCGGCCATCACGGGCGCCTGCACAGCCCTCGCCATCGCCATGAACAGGCTGGTAGAAGCTGGCACGTTGAAGCAGAGCCCGCTGCGGGAGATGGTTGCTGCCACTTCGGTCGGCATCGTCGACCGTCGCGCGCTGCTGGATCTCAATTACGAAGAGGACAGCCGCGCTGAGGTGGATATGAATGTCGTGATGACAACATCGGGCGGGCTCGTCGAGACGCAGGCCACAGCGGAGCGCGGTACCTATTCGAGGGCGCAACTGGACGCAATGCTGGACCTTGCGGAAGCCGGGATTCGCGATCTGCTGACGGCACAACAGGCCTGCTTGAAGGCTGCGCTGTAAGAACGGAGTTCCCATGGCGTGCGAGCATTTCGATCGGTTGAAACCAGTACACCGTTCCTCCACGGGCTGCGAAGAGTGCCTGAAGATGGGAGATACCTGGGTGCATCTGCGCGAGTGTCTCGTGTGCGGACACGTTGGCTGCTGCGATTCGTCGAGAAACAAGCATGCGACGAAGCACTTCCACGCGACAGAGCATCCGGTGATGCGTTCAGTCGAGCCAGGTGAGCACTGGGGCTGGTGCTACGTGGACGAGGTGATGGTCCGGCTGTCCTGAATCGGGGCAGACGTGGCATCCCGCTCCGGCGGTACACTGCGACCATGGAGTTCAGCCTGCAAGCCCTGGAGCTTCCGGTTCGCATCCGGCCGGAGCATCCGATGACAGATGAGGAGTTGCTGCGATTCTGTGCGGCGAATGACATCCTGCGGAACTGGCCTGGCTCATCGACCCAGAGCGGAGTGCAGTAGAGGTGTACCGCACGGAAGGGGACGGGCCTGACCTGCTCGAGGGTGTCCCCGCTGTATACGGGGAAGGTCCGTAGCCGGTTTCATTCTCGAAATGGCCCGCATCTGGCGCTGAAGTACGTGTTGGCACAACACGTGAGAACAGCGCTGCTATCCTGAACTTCTAAACAAAATTCCAGGAGTCTCAGTTTTGGCAGATGAACCAGTCGTAATTACCGTGCGCCCCAATGGGCCGCTTCGTGTCGAAGGACACATCATTTTGAAGGACGCCGATGGACAGCAGTGGGACCTCACCGGCAAGCCGGCGGTCAGTCTTTGCCGTTGCGGACTCAGCGAAAAGCGACCCTTCTGCGATGGATCGCACTCCCGGCAGGGATGGCAGTGCATGGCCAACCCCGGCAATCTGACCGGACAGTAGGGGAGCGCACGGATGGCGGCACTGGGAGGTATCGGCGCGGTAGTCTTTTTTGCTTGCGGTCTTGGCGCAGCGGCGGGGAGCGTACAGAAGCCGCAACCACTCATTCCAGATCCGTCTGGCGTACAGGACGAGGCGCCCCCTCCGGGGTATCAGGGCCCGCTCTACGTTCGCCAGGAGGTGATGATTCCGGTCCGAGACGGGGTCAAGCTCCACACCGTCATCTACCGCCCAAAAGACAGCGCCAGGACCGGGCCGGCGCTTCCGTTCCTGATGCAGCGCACGCCCTACGGCGTCGCCACGATGAGCGCGCGGGCGATCGAGAGCGGCAAGCCGGAATTAGCCGCCAGCGGCTACATTTTCGTCTATCAGGACATCCGAGGCCGTTACGGTTCCGGTGGGCAGTTTGTGATGAATCGTCCCATCGTGGATCACTCCTCGAAGACAGGCGTAGACGAAACGACCGACACCCGGGACACGATCGACTGGCTGCTGAAGAACGAGTCCAACAACTCCGCCCAAGTCGGCGTACTCGGCATTAGCTATCCGGGATTTCTTGCGATTATGGCGGGGCTGGATGCTCATCCGGCGGTCAAGGCCATCAGTCCGCAGGCGCCAATGACGGACATCTGGCTGGGCGATGACTTCTTTCACAACGGCGCGTTTCGTGAGACCTATGGGTTCGACTACGTCCAGGAGCTTGAGGCGCAAAAGAGCGACGTCAACCCGGACTCGCCCGAGGACCAGTACAAGTTCTTCCTTGAGCACACGAACTTCGCGGGGGCAGCAGCCTCAGCCGGCATGACCAGGCTGCCTACCGCGCAGAAGTTCTTGAACGAGCCCACCTACACGAAGTTCTGGCAGGACATGGCCGTCGAGCGCCGGCTGAGCAAGCCGGAGGTGCCTACGCTCGAGGTGGGCGGCTACTGGGATCAGGAGGACATGTGGGGACCCCAGGCCGAGTACGCGGCCCTGCGCGCGCACGAAGACCCAAATGATCCGCAGCATAAGGTCTTCCTCGTTCTGGGGCCGTGGAATCACGGGGGCTGGGCGCGGGGCCCTGGGGACGAGCTCGACAGCAAGTTCGGCAAGGTAAGTTTTGGCGGCGTGCCGACCGGGGCGGTTTACCGGTCACGTATCGAGGCGCCCTTCTTTGAGCTTTACCTCAAGGGCAAGCCGGGCTTCAATCTTCAGGACACGGCGAGCTTCCGCACCGGCGAGAACACGTGGCACCGCTACGCCGCCTGGCCACCTGCCGAGGGCTTCAAGGCCGTGAAGGCTTACCTCGCACCCGAAAAGACGCTCACGTTCGCTGAGCCCAAGGCTGACTACAACGCGCAGTCCGCCTCCTACGTGGCCGACCCGGGAGATCCCGTTCCGTACCGTCATCGGCCCATCCAGTCGACCTATGGCAAGGAGTCACAGTGGCGGACGTGGCTGGTGGAGGACCAACGCTTCGTCTCCGAGCGCAAGGACCTCGCCGATTTTCAGACGCCGATCCTCGCCTCTGACCTGACTGTGACAGGCGACGTGATCGCTGATCTCTTTGCGGCCACCACCGGAACGGACGGCGACTGGGTGGTCAAGCTGATCGACGTGTACCCCGATAACAGCTACCAGCTCATGGTGGCGGAGGAGATCTTGCGTGGGCGCTACCGTGACAGCTTTACTGACCCCAAGGCGGTGAAGCCGAGCGAGGTCAACGAGTACAAGTGGAGCCTGCATGCGGTCGACCACACCTTCCTGAAGGGCCACCGGATGATGGTGGAGGTCCAGTCGAGCTGGTTTCCGCTGTACGATCGCAACCCACAGACCTTTGTGCCGAACATCATGACGGCCCCGGCCACCGCGTACCAGGCGCAAACGGTTACGATCTACGACTCGCCCAAGTACCCCTCCCATCTTGTGCTGCCAGTCGTGGAGGGCGCCCAACTTCCCTGATTCAGGGGCCAAGGCCCGCTCCCGGCGGGCCACACCGGGTCTTTTCCGGAAACTTTTGGTCCGGTAGACCGTCTCCCGTGTAGAGCCCGCAAGCAATTCCAAGAGCACCTGCGGGGCTCTTCACACCCTGAGACTCCTTGGACGGGCATCTGGCTGAGGGCTCTCGTCGATTCGGCTGTGGAAAGTGCTGCAGCCCAGGAAACCCTATGCTTTCTCGAACATCCCGAGCCTTCCTTCCCCTGTCAGCCTTTCTTCTTCTTTCTTCCGCTGGCCTGCGGGCAGAGGGTGCAGCCCAAGCGCCAGGCACGGTTCAACAGACCGCGGCTCCACGACAGAGTGGCACGGTGAAAGCTGTGACACCGCAGGACTTCGTCCTGACCACGGCTGCGGGCCAGGACTTTGCCGTCAATCTGCCCGCTGCGGTACGGATCCTGCTCGTCGACCCGACCACGAAGGACGTGAAATCGGCCCAGGGGGGAACCGTCGCCGACATTGCGGGCGGGGACAAGGTGATTGTCACGGGAACAGCCGGGGACGCCGGCCAGACCCTCACAGCCACCCGGGTCTACGTGCTGAAGTCCGGTGCGATCGCCGCCATGCATGCGCAGGAGCAGGCTGCCTGGGCACGAAGCGTGGGAGGCATTGTTCGTTCCGTCGACCCTGCGACGGGAACGATCACGGTGGCTAATGGCGCGCGTACCACCGCTGTGAACACCTCCGGCAGCACCATCGTGCGGCGATACGCCGGGGGCTCTGTGCGGTTTGAAGACGCGGTAAAGAGCAGCGTCGCTGCGATTCAGCCCGGTGACCAGATGCAGGCGCGCGGACAGCGCTCTCCGGACGGGGCCTCGGTTGCGGCGGACGAGATCGTCACTGGATCCTTCAGCAACTTCTCCGGCCTGCTGACGGCGGTCGACACCGCAGCGGACACAGTCACGTTGAAGGATCTTGCGACCAAGCGCACCGTCATCGTGGCGCTCACCGGTCAGAGTAATCTTCGCCATCTGTCCCCTGCGTTCGCCCAGGGCATGGCTGCACGGCCTGATGGTGCGGGCGGGGTGCCCGCCCCCGGGCAGACCGGGGAGCATCAGAACGGCCGTCAGCCTGCACCTCCGGCCCCTGCCAATGGACAGGGCGCGTCTGCGGGTGCTGGCGCGACCCGGCCAGCCGTGCCCCGCGTGGACCTGTCTCGCATCATGAGCCGGCTCCCGACTGAGACGGTTGCGGACCTCAAGCCTGGAGTGGCCGTCATGATCGTGGCATCCAACAACCAGGCGACGGGCCGTCCGACCGCGATCACGATGGTGAGTGGAGTGGAGCAGATTCTGGCTGCCTCGCCGAATGGGCAAACCACGCTGTCGCCCTGGAGCCTCGGCTCCGGCCAGGGCGAGGGCGAGGGCGGCGAGGGCGGCAGCGCCGCCAGCGGACCCGGTGGGCGTTAATCCGTCCCGCGCCAGATGCGTTCAGGTTCACTAAACGTCGAAGCAGTACAAACAGAAGCAAAGTCGTTTTTCGTTTGAGGAGAGTAATGCAGCTTCCAAAATCACGTTCTGCCGGTGCGATGTGTTTACTTCTGGGCGCGGGAGCGCTGGCAGCCGCGCAGACTACGACCGCTCCAACCGACAGCGCCTCTGGAACGCAGCAACAGACCACTCCAGCCGCGGCCAGCGGCTCCGGTCAGGTGCAGACCGGTGCCACACGCGTCCACGGAACAGTAGCGGATCCGGATGGCGCTGCCATCCCTGGTGCCACCGTCATCTTCACCGGCACGAAAGGCCCCGCGCGGAAAGTGACCTCCGGGGCGGACGGCAGTTACAGCGTCGCGCTTGCCCCCGGCACGTACAACCTGGTGGTTTCCATGCAGGGCTTCAGCACGTATTCGGTGCAGAGCCTGAAGATTGCTCCTGTCGCCAGCCTCACGGTAGATGCCAAGCTCCAGATCGGCCAGCAGGAAGTGGTCATCAACGTTGACGCGAACGCGGTGACGCTTTCGGTCGACGCCGACGCAAATGCCAGCTCGACTGTCATTCAGGGCAAGGATCTTGAAGCGCTTTCCGACGATCCCGACGAGTTGTCCAGTGAGCTTTCCGCCCTTGCAGGTCCGGCAGCGGGGCCAAACGGCGGGCAGATCTATGTCGACGGCTTCACCGGCGGTCAGCTTCCGCCCAAGTCCTCGATTCGCGAGATCCGCATCAACCAGAACCCATTCTCGGCGCAGTACGACCGCATCGGGTATGGACGTGTGGAGGTCTTTAC
Organism: uncultured Verrucomicrobiae bacterium; assembly: GCA_963717535.1. Classification (GTDB taxonomy): domain Bacteria; phylum Acidobacteriota; class Terriglobia; order Terriglobales; family Acidobacteriaceae; genus Granulicella. The sequence continues at coordinate 1,176,366 of OY970344.1, read as the reverse complement.
CAAGCCGGGCACGGACAAATACCACGGCAGCTTCCAGGTCAATGGCAACCCCTCGCAGTTCAACTCCCCGAACCCCCTCAGCACGGCCTACGAGCCCCCGTATCACACCATCTTCATGTTCGGCAGCCTGACCGGTCCAATCAACAAGAACACCTCGGTCTCGGTCGGCGGATCCCATCGCGATATCGAGGACAACGAGTTCAGCGATGCGACGTTAGCATCGCTCCCGGGCTCTCCCGGGGTGCTCTGCCCACCCAGCACCCCTGGCTGCGTTGCGGACACTTCTCCGACGCAGATCTTCACGCACTATCCGCAGGTCCGTACCGACATCTCCCCCCGCTTCGATTTTGCACTTGGTGAGAAAAACGTGCTTACGGCGCGTTTCCAGTATGTTCAGAACGACGTCCTGAACAACGGCATCGGCAACTTCACGCTCCCGTCCGCGGTCTACAACTCTACGTCCCGCAGTGAAGAGTTGCAGCTTAGCGACACGCAGACGTTCAGCTCCAAGCTGATCAACGAAACCCGCTTTGAATGGGAGCGTGAACGGACGGCGGATGTAGCGCTCAGCAACGCTCCATTGATTACCGTGCAGGGCACACTAACGACCGGTGGAGCGTCGGTGCAGAACACCTCCGATCACCAGGATCATTTTGAGGTGCAGAACTACACTTCGGTCGCACTGAAGAAGAACTTCATCCGCTTCGGCGGGCGTCTGCGCACCACGCGCGAGGCGCAGTATGCCGCGGGAAACACCAACGGCAGCTTTACGTACTCGTCCCTCAGCTACACGCAGCCTGCCGCAGGCACTTGCCCCGCAATTCCTAACCCGAACGATACAGTTTGCAATGACTTCAGCTATCTCACGGGTAGGCCCACCCAGTTCACCCTTAGCCAGCTCCAGAACACCGATATTCACTACAACTACGCGGATCTCGGGATCTACGCCGAGGACGACTGGAAGCCGCTCACGAACCTGACCATCAGCTATGGTCTGCGCTACGAGACTCAGAATTACCTGCCGGGCGATCACCACGACATTGCCCCCCGGCTGTCCTTTGCGTACGGCCTGGGCAGCGGGAAGAGCGCGCCAAAGACCGTTGTCCGAGGCGGTTTCGGTATCTTCTATGACCGGTTCGGAAACAATTACATTCTGAATACGATCCGCTATAACGGCGTCTCGGAAGTCCTGTTGTCTGACCAGAATCCCTCCGCCGCGTGCAGCCCCAGCAACATCAGTGTTTGCAAGTCAGAGGCGTCGCAGGGGGGCAGCTCCACCTACATTGAGTCCACGGGACAGTTTGCCCCGGCGCTGCGGACTCCTTACCTTATCGAGGGTGCCGGCGGCTTCGATCAGCAGCTCGGCAAGCACGGCACATTGTCTGTGAACTACATCCATTCGCAGGGCGTGCACCAGCTCGCAGAGCAGAACATTGCCTGCCCCGTAGGCTTCAACCCTGCGACAGATACCTGCTCGCCGAACCTGGTGACCAACGAATACTTTTCTGAGGGCTCCTTTAAGCAGGATCAGTTGTTCTTCAACGGCCGCGTTCAGACGGCAAAGTGGCTCTCCCTGTTTGGTTTCTATGGCTTGAACTTCGCCAAGGGCGACAGTTCCGGCGGGGGCAGTGCGGTCACCGTGCCGTACAACCTGAAGGCGGACTTCGGCCGCACGAACTTCGACACGCGCCAGCGACTGTTCCTTGGTGGTTCCGTGACCCTGCCCTGGTTGGTCCAGTTCAGCCCGTTCGCGATCGCGCAGAGCGGTAACCCGTACAACGTCACCTTGGGCACAGATCCGTTGCAGGACAGCTACTTCAATGAGCGGCCCGATGTTGTCCCGATGAGCATGGCGAACGGCTCCAGCATCAAGGCCATCTCCAGTTGCGGTCTGGCATTTGCGAGTCCCGGAGTTGTCCCGGGAAGCACGACAGCGCCGATCAATGCCTGCACCGGCCCGAGCGAGTTCACCTTCAACTTCCGGCTCACCAAGGCCATTGGTTTTGGGGAGAAGACAGCGGCTCGTGGTGGCCAGGGCGGGGGCGGCCAAGGTGGACCCGGCGGTGGCCGGGGCGGTCCCGGCGGCGGTGGTGGTCGTGGTGGTCCGGGAGGAATGGGTGGTTTTGGTGGGACGAGCACCGGACGGCGCTACAGCGTCAACCTGGGCGTGAACGTCAACAACCTGTTCAACAACAGGGACCTGGCGAACCCCATCGGCAACCTCAGTTCCAGGCTCTTTGGGCAGAGCATCAACCTGGCGGGCGGTCCCTACACCCAGCAAAGCGCTCTGCGCCGTATCGCACTGCAGGCGTCGTTTAACTTCTAAAGCCAGCTCTATCGACCAGTGAGCCCGAGCACAGATCCTCGTCTGTGCTCGGGCTCTGGTTTTAGCATGTCATGAGGAGTCTTCGCGGGCTGAGCCGGGATCGCGGTCAACATCGGCGCAGTCTCCTGCGTGGTCTCTGACTGGGGCACAAAGGCGAAGTCCGTCTGCTGCAGCACGTCCTTCGACTCTGCAACTACCACGGTTTTGGTGTTCAGGAACTCTCGCATGCCTGCAGCGGACAGTTCGCGCCCGTAACCTGAGTGCTTGATGCCGCCAAACGGAAGCCGAGGGTCGCTGGCCACGGGCCGATTGAAGAACACAGCACCGGCCTGGATCTCGCGCGCGAAGCGTTCCTGCTCTTCGGGCCTTGCCGTCCAGCAACTCGCTCCCAATCCGAAAGGTGTGTCGTTCGCAACGTCAACGGCCTCATCCAGCGAGCCCACCCGGAACAGCAGCGCCAATGGACCGAACGTCTCTTCACCGTACAGGCCGCCCGACCGCGCCACTGCCGCGATCACGGTAGGCTCGACATAGAAGCCCTCTTCGTCGATTCGCTTGCCGCCCGTGAGAAGCCGCCCGCCTGCCGCAAGCGCGGACTCCACTTGTCCCAGCAATTTGTGGACAGCGTCCACTGAAACCAGCGGGCCGATCTCGGTATCTTCCAACATCGGATCACCCACCTTCAAGCCCTCCATCTCCGCCGCGAAGTTGCGCTCGAACTCGTCGTAGACCTCGTCGTGCACGATGAAGCGCTTTGCAGCAATGCAGCTCTGGCCGTTGTTGATGCAGCGCGCCTGCACGCCGTTCGTGACTGCCGCGGCCAGGTCGGCTGAAGGCATCACGATGAAGGGGTCCGACCCTCCCAGCTCCAGCACGCTCTTCTTGAGCAGGTAGCCAGCCTGGGCGGCGACAGCCCGGCCTGCCGCCTCCGAGCCCGTGATCGTCACCGCAGCCACGCGTTCGTCGCCGAGAACGGACTCAACGTCCTTGGTTTCGATCAGGAGAGTTTGCATGCTGCCGCGCGGAAAGCCCGCCCGTCGCACCAGTGCCTCAATGGCAAGCGCGCACTGTGGGACGTTCGGCGCGTGCTTCAGGAGCGCGACATTGCCGGCCATCAATGCCGGCGCAAGAAAGCGGTAGACCTGCCAGAAAGGGAAGTTCCACGGCATGATCGCCAGCAGAACCCCGAGCGGATCCCAGCGCACATAACTCTCTGCGTGCTCGGTGGGAACGAATTCGGGTTGGAGGATGCTCGCCGCGTTCTCAGCGTAGTACCGGCAGACCGAGGCGCACTTGTCGACCTCCAGTCGAGCACCCGCGATGGGTTTGCCTATCTCGCGGACGATAGTCGTGGCCAGTTCCTCACGGTCGCTTTCAAGGAGCAGCGCGAGGCGCCGCATCCAGAACCGCCGCTGGTCCAGGGTCTCTGCGGCGTAGGTCTTCGCGGTCGCTGCCGCGAGGGCCAGCTTTCCTTCCAAGGCAGCCGGCGTCAGTGGATCGAAGCGGCGCAGCACCTGGCCGGTTGCAGGGTTCAAGGACTGAATCATTGCGACGTTCTCGGGCTCCTAAGAACTTGCAACTCAGGCACGGGGGTACCGGGGCTCGCTCCCAGTCTACGCGCAGGAGAGTGGCTCAACGCTCCACAGCAAGCCGGGCCAGGGCCTCTGCCAGCACGCGCACTCCAAGCGAGATGGCTTCCGGTGCCGCGTATTCATCCGGCCGGTGCGACACGCCGCCCTTGCATGGGATGAAGATCATGGCCACTGGCGCGATCTGCGCGATGAAGCTTGTGTCGTGGTACGCCCGTGAGACCATGGGCCGGTGCCCGATACTTTGCTCCGTGCAGATTGTCTCCAGCAAACCCACAATCGCCGGATCGCATACCGCAGGCTGATCCGCGTTAATGCCTTCTTCTGTAACACGTACGCCCCGGCTCGCGGCGATAGCATCAGCCCCCGCCCGCACCCTATCCATCACTTCCTCACGCCGCGTCGCATCCGTGTCGCGCAGGTCCAGCATCAGGCTTACGCGCGAGGGTACCGCGTTGACAGCGCCGGGGAACACGTCCAGCTTGCCCACAGTCGCGACGGTATCCACACCGCTGCTCCGAGTGTTGGCCGCTGCTGCCTCGCGTTCCACCAAAAGCACCAGTTCTGCCGCGGCGCACAGCGCATCACGTCGGTCCGGCATCAGCAGAGCGCCCGCATGTCCGCCGACGCCTTCCACCGTGAAGCGGTAGCTTGACGGCCCGGCAATCGCGGTCACCACACCCACGTCCTGACCGTCGCGCTCCAGCAACGGACCCTGCTCGATGTGTAACTCAACCCATCCCGCATAGTGCCCACGAGGCAGCCGCACGTCCGTAAGCGAGCCCGCAAATCCAGCCGCACTCCTCACACTGCTGAGCGTACCGCCTGCTGCTGCGTCGGATTCGGTCTCGTGCAACCGATCACGGAGCGCGTCCGCGGTGTCCGGGTCGAGCACGCCTCCTATCAGCCGTGACCCGAGGCATCCGATCCCAAAACGCGTCGGCTCTTCGCTGGTGAACATCACCAACTCGAGCGAGCGCCGCGGTTGGAAGCCTTGTTCCTTCAAGGTACGCAGGGCCTCCAGCCCGCCCAGTACGCCCACGGTGCCGTCATACATGCCTGAAAACGGGATGGCATCGATGTGTGATCCGGTGCCGATCGCGGGAATGCCGGGCTGGGAGCCCTGCCACCGCACGAAGGTGTTTCCAACGGCATCCTCACGGACAAAGAAGCCGGCCTCCGCGGCAAGCTCCTTGAACCATCGTCTCGCCTCGAGGTCGCGGGGCGTAAAGACGATGCGTGTGACCGCCCTCTGAGGCTCGGGGAGGGAAGGGTTCACGGTTGCCGGGCAGTCCGTCAGCGAAGACAGGTGGTCCAGTTCTGCCATCAGCCGCTCGGTGTTGATCATCAGGTTCATGCCAGCACATGCCTGTTGAAATCTTTGTAGATCAGGTATTTTGCCGGCGTCTTGCCGACCGCCGCAAACCACTGCGGGCAGAAGGGCGCCATCCAGATGGCATCGCCGGCGTGTACGGGATGCCAGTCGTTGCCCAGACGATAGATGCCACCGCCCTCCAGCATCAACAGGCCGTGCTCCATCCAATGCACCTCCACCTGGGCCAGTGAAGCGCCGGGCGCATACGTCATCGTGTTAACGGCGAAGTCAAAAGCGAATGATGTGGGCAGCAGCGCGCGAACCTGGAGCGCTTCGTCTCCGTTCAGAGCGGAGGACGCGATGTCCTCTTCGCGCCCAACGATAAGCTCCGGAAAGGATGTACCAAGGGTCTGTGAGTCGGCCGGATCCAGCGGCAGGAAGGGTTTTTCAAACATCACGATCTGTGCAAGACCGCGTGCTGTGATCGTATGTGAATGTTCGGTGGGCAGGAACGCGAAGCCTCCGCGTGGCAACACATGGGGACTCACCGAACCGGGCTCTTCCAGGGCCACGTCGCCGCGCAGGACATAGACGAACCGCTGTACCGGCCCCGCCTGCAGCACGCCGCCGTCTTCGAACTCCACGGTGGTCATCGCGAACGCTGCGCCCATCCCCGGTGCCGCGTGCACGATCGCGTTGCCGCCGGTGAGTCCGGGCAGAGGCGTGCGTACAAAGGCGTCCGGGGTGTGCAGCAGATACTCGCGGCGGCTTACACTCCGCGTCAATCCTAGATGGTGCATGGTGGTGCCATTCTATGAGATTCGTCGGCAATCGCCGGCTAGAGTTGCAGGCGCTGCACCAGTTCCAGCACGGTCGCAAGCGCCGCTTCTACATCGGCCTCCATCACCGTCTCATCGGGATGATGGCTCAGACCTCCTGGCGAGCGAACAAACAGCATCGCCGTCGGTACGTGGGGCGCCAGGATCATCGCATCGTGGCCCGCGCCCGAATACATCCGCTTGGCTCGATAGCCGGCGATCTCTGCGGCTGTTGCCAGACCGTCGGCTAGCGTTGCGCTGAGCGGTACTGCTGCCTGCTCTGAGAGCACTTTTACCTGGACACCTACGCCGCGTGAAGCCGCAAGGTGCTCGGCTTTGGTGAGCAAACGTCCCACGGCCGCATGACGTGACTCGTCCGCAGGGTGCCGCACATCCAGGCTCACGCGCACCTCCCCGGGCACTACGTTCACTGCACCGGGTAGGACTTCCATTCGTCCCACAGTCGCCACAAGCTGCTTATAGCTTAGGGCGAATCGTTCCACGTCGCTGATCCAATGCGAGGCCGCGACCAGCGCATCCCGTCGGAGCGGCATGGGTGTGGTGCCCGCATGGTTTGCCTGGCCCGTAAACGTCAGCTCAAGCCGCGACTGCCCAATGATGGTCTCGACTACACCCAACGGCAGATCTTCGCTCTCCAGCACGGGGCCCTGCTCGATGTGTACCTCCACCGCGGCGCGCGTGTTGGCGCGCAAAGCACACGTGCTCGCGATCCCGTCCGGGTTCAACCCGAACTCACGGATCGCTTCACGCACACTGACCCCCTTCGCGTCCACGCGGGCCAGATGTTCGCCGCCGAGCGCTCCGGTGGACGCCAGCGAGGACAGAAACGGGAAGCCAAACCGCACGCCCTCTTCCTCGCTGAATGCGATCACTTCGATGTGGAAGGGAAGGGCTTCACCGGCAAGCGCCTCCACCGCCCCGAGCGCGAGCAGCACGCCCAACGGCCCATCGAAAGCGCCGGCGTTTGGCACTGTGTCGAGGTGGGAGAACAGCACCAGCGTTGGCGCATCCCCACCGGCATCGGCCGAAGCTCGCCGCAACCCGCGCAAGCTGCCGGCATCGTCGACCCGCACCTCGAGGCCGGCCTGCCGCATCCACCAGCCCACCAGCGTGTGCGCGTCGCGGGTAGCCGGTGACAGAAATAGCCGTGTGGTCTCACCCGGCACATCCGTCACCCGCGCCAGCTCGCGGCAGCGCGCCATGATGCGCGCCGCAGGACCTATGGCCGCCCCGGTCATGTGTTTCAACCTCGCCGCACCGTGGCCTCGATCGTTCCATGCGGCTCGTCGGTCGGCACAAAGATGTGGTTCGGGTTGTCGCTTCCGAAGCGGCTCAGGTCTACCAGCAGATTGTGCTTGTTGGGCATGCGTAGAAAGACCTCGTCCACCAGCGTTGTGTGCTCCAGCGCGGCCTGCGCCATCGCATATAGCGTCTGCTGCACGCTCAGCGAGTCATGTCGCGCAAAGGTTGCAATCATGCGCTCACGCAGGTGATGACGCACCTTGTTGAACTCGATGCCCGAGACGGTTCCAGCCGCACTGTAGCTCCACTCTGCGGTCACAGCTGTGCCAAACAGCCTGTCGGTGGTCTCCGGTAAAGTCGTCAGCTCATCGCGAATGAACCCCTGGAAGCCCGACTGCGCCGTCTTCAAAACAGTCATCTGATCGAACCCGCTTCGGATGGCGAAGGGTCCGCCCTGCGTGCGCGAAACGCGCGTCGTTTGCCGCTCTTCAGAGCCCTTCATGAAGGCCGTAGGGTACGGCTCTCCATTGACAACCAGGCGCTTCCATAGGTGCGACTCGATGACCACCTCAGCGGACGTGACCTGTGCGTTGCGGCTTAGCAGAAAGTCGATCAGCTCTTGCGCAAAGGCCTCCATGCTTTCAGCCTTGGATTGCCGCGCAAGGAAGTACACAGTGTTCTTCATCGTGTCCGTGGCAACAATGCGTGAGTTATCACCTGCGGTGAAGACCTCGGGGAAATCGCCCGGTTAACATGACTTCTACGGTCCAGTCATCCAGGTCGTGATGGGTGGCATGCTTGCTCACGCGCATCAATCGCACTCGCGACTTTCCGTAACGATGGCTCGCCAGGTGTATCTTCGCTGCGCTCTCGTTCGCCGCTGCTGTTGGCGATCCTTTGTGCGACATGCTCGTCAACTCCCGCGGTACGTGGTGAAGCCGTTGGCTGCCAGCAGCAACGGGATGTGGAAGTGCTGCTCCGGGTCCTTTACCTGGAACACGATCTCTACAAACGGATACAACGACAGGAGCCCCTGCGCCGCAAAGTAAGGCGCGACTTCAAACCGAAGCCGGTACACGGTCGCTTCGAGATGCCCGTCGCCAAGCAGCGTGCGGCAACGCCCATCGACGTCAGTTGTGCCCTGTCCCACCGATCGCCAGCTCTCACCCACCTGCTTCGAGAAGCGCGATCTCTACGCCAGAGACAGGCCGGCCCAGCGCCGTGTCCAGAATGTGTGTTGAGAGCCCCATGTCGTGCGACTACTCTACACGTCCTCACAACCGGCCGGGGGTACACCCAGCCACTTACGCAATCGAAGTTGCGTGATGCGCCGTTGTTGTTCGGCGGCCTCGTGCAACTCACTCTGAGGGTCGTTGCCCAAGCGGCTCTGTAGAATGGCGAGCATCTCCGCCGCACTCTTGCCCGTGGCGCACACCAGGAAAATGCGGCCAAAGCGCTCCTCGTAAAGCCGATTGCCCTGATGCAGCGCTGCCTGTACCTCGGCTGCATCTCCGGCGGCGCTTTGCTCGCCCGCACTCCACTTCAGGCTGGCCTCCGTGGCAGTTTTCGCATGCCCCTCGCCGATGCGCGGATGGCCGTCAAACGCCTCCTGCCAGTCTTCCTTGTCTAACGCCTGCCACACCGCATCGGCCGCTCGAAAGAGCTCGCTTTCATGCGCAAAGGGCCGCTGCTTGGCCAGGCCACGCGCCCAGACTCGCGATCCGTTGCAGGGCAGAATGTCGGAAACGGCGTCGGATTCCGCTGCTTCGTTCCACCTCCTCAGTCTCTCGATCATCCGTGATCAACTCCAAAGCCGGGCCTCAGGTGCTCCCGCCCGCAAGGCTCGCCCACAAACTCACCTTCGTGGAAGACACGGCGCCCTCGCACCCATGTAGATTGCACAACCCCCTGCAGGCGCTCACCAAGATATGGCGAAATTGCATGCCGGTAATGCAACCGGTGCGCCGTGACTTCACGTCGCGCTTCTGTGTCAAAGGCCACGAGGCTCGCGTGTTTGCCGGCCTCTATGCTGCCCGTCAGTTGACCCACCCCGGCGCGCCTGGCAGGCCTTGCCGCCATCCATAGCGCAAGCTGTCCGAGGGGCACATCGCGCGCCGACGCACTCCGTCCAGATCACCGGGAGCGCCGTGGAAAGCGAGGCGATGCCGCCCCATGCCTCATCGAAACGCCCCGCCTCCGTCCCCGGATCGTTCGCATCCAGGCGCTTCATGTGTGGCGGGCAAGGGGAGTGATCGGTTGCAATCAGATCAATAGTCCCATCGCGCAAACCCTCCCCAGAGCGCCTCCCGATTCGCTGCTGGAGCGGATCGGTGGCGCGCACTTGAACAGCGTCGCTCCATCGCGGAATGTCTTCCGCTGCGCAATGGAGATAGTGCGGGCAGGTCTCCACGGTCACGGGTAAACCTTCTTCCCACTTCGCCGCGCGCAGCATAGGCAGGGCCCTGGCGGTGGACAGATGAACGATGTGGAGAAGGAAGCGGTACCTTCGGCAAAGTCCAAGCAACATCTCGATGGCCTGCAATTCTGCCTCGTCCGGCCGGGATGCAAGGTGTGTCGCGTACTGCCGCCAATCGGCACCGCCGCGCTCCAGCCTTGCGAAGGCCGCATCGATGGGCGCGCCCAGCTCAGCGTGCACCAGCAGCGGCAGGCCGGTCTTCGCAATGTGCGGCAGCGCGAGTTCCAGGTTGGCGCGGTCGATTGCCGTAAAACCGTCGCAACCGGGGTAGATCAGGAAGCACTTGAACCCTGCCACGCCAGCGTTGGCCAGCGGCTGCAGCGAGCCCTGGTTTCCGTCAACCGCGCCACCCCACAGGGCGTAGTCCACCCAGCACTGGCCCTGCGGCTGCCTCGCGCTTTAGTTTCAATGCGGCAACGTCCGTCGTCTCCGGCAGGCAGTTCAGGGGCATGTCTACGATGGTCGTAAAGCCGCCCGCCGCCGCAGCCCGCGTTCCCGTCCAGAAGCCTTCCCACTCTGTTCGCCCGGGCTCGTTGATGTGGGTATGAGCATCGACCAGGCCCGGCAGCAACGCCACTTCGCCCAGATCTTCCACGGGCACTCCGGCGCCGAGTTGGGCAGGCTCGATCACAGCGGCGATGCGCTCGCCGTCAATCACCACGGCGGCGTCACGGTCTCCCGCTTCGGTCACCACATGCCGCGAACGCAGAGCATATACCATGTTGCTGATTATGCCCGGACACCCCGAGTTTATGCAGCAGGCAATTCAGCTTGCCACGGAAAATGTTGTCCATGGCCGCGGTGGACCCTTCGGCGCCGTGGTCGTGAAGGACGGCCATGTGATTGCGACGGGAGCCAACCAGGTCACGGCCACGAACGATCCGACAGCCCACGCCGAGGTCGTCGCCGTTCGCAATGCCTGCCAGGTGCTTGGCACGTTTCAGTTGCTCGACTGCGACATCTACACCTCGTGCGAGCCCTGTCCTATGTGTCTCGCGGCGCTCTACTGGTCGCGGTGTCGGGCAATTTACTACGGCAATGACGCCGCTGATGCCGCCCGCGCCGGCTTCGATGACAGCTTCCTGTACGAGGAGGTCAAGAAGCCTCTGAACCAGCGTTCTATTCCGATCGAGCGCCTGCTCCCGGACGAAGCCCGCTCCAGCTTTGAAGCCTGGAAGATCAGCCCCTATCGAGTGGACTACTAAATGCCCGATCCCATCCTCGCCAACGTAGGCCAGCGTGCCGCACAGACCACCAACATCGCCCTGCTCGGCTTCGGCACTGTGGGCAGCAGTTTTGCAGAGGTTCTCGCGGCCGCCGGGCGCCCCGACATACGCATCACGCACGTCTTCAACCGCGGCGTCGATCGTAAACGCTCGCACGGCAGGGCGCAGTTCCTGGCTTCGCGACACGATCTGGACGGAGAGCATCGTCGACATACTCGACCGCGCCGGACGTGCATCTGGTCGTGGAACTGATGGGCGGCGTGGATCCCATAGAGGACTACCTGACCTCAGCGCTAAGCCAGGGCAAGCACGTCGTTACGGCGAATAAACAGCTCATCGCGCAGCGCGGTCCCGCGCTCTTCCGCATCGCGCAACGGCACGGAGTGCAACTGCTGTACGGCGCCTCGGTAGCGGGCGGGGTTCCTGTAATTCCGGGCATCGGCCAGGGCATCTCCGGTGACCGCATCACGCGCCTTAGCGGCATCCTGAACGGCACCTGCAATTTCATTCTCAGCGCGATGGAGGCCGGAGCGGATTACCCGGAGATGCTCGCGAAAGCGCAGCAACTTGGGTACGCCGAAGCTGACCCGTCTGCAGACGTGGACGGCCAGGACGCCCGCGCCAAGCTCTGCGTTCTGGCTCGCCTTGCGCTCGAGGCGGAGATCGATCCGGGTCAGATTGCGGCGCAGACCATCTCGCGTGTCACTGCGGTTGATTTCGCCTACGCGAAAGAACTCAGCTGCACCATCCGGCAGGTCTCCCGCGCCACACTGGACAGCCGCGCCGACCAACCCACCGTCCGAGCGCGCGTTGGTCCCATGCTGGTGCCGCACACGTCGCCGATCGCCTGGTCGCGGAGCACGCAGAACATGGTGGTCACGAGCGGGCGCTTTGGCGGAGACGTCGTCTTTTCCGGGCACGGCGCCGGTGGACACGCCACTGCAGTTGCTGTGCTGACGGATGTGCTCGCCATCGCCGGCGACAGTCATCCCGTGCAGATCACCGCGACCCCCCATGCCGTCTCGGGGGATGTCTTCGCGCCGCATTTCCTGCGGCTCGTGGTGGACGATAAACCGGGCATTATCTCCGCAATCTCAGGAGCACTTGCGAAGTTCGGCGTCAATATTGATTCGATCGTCCAGCGCCGCGGCTATCCCGCCCACCGGCTGCCCTTCGTGGTCACGGTAGAGCCATGCCTTCGCTCCACAGTGGAGTCCGCCGTTGCCGAGATGTCCGGGATGGACGCGCTGGTGGAGCCGCCGCTTGTGTTGGAGATCCTCGTTGTTGACGACCCTGAGACCGACTGACTTTAAACGCGGACTCCTGAAACGCGGCTAGTACTTCGGTAGCGACGGGTCGATCCTTTCGGCCCAGGCCGTGATGCCTCCCGCCAGATTCTTGACGTTTGTATAGCCCGCCGCTTTGATCTCCTCCGCTGCACGCTGGCTTCGCCCACCTGTCTTGCAGTGCACAACGATTTCCTGGTCTTTGTTCGCGGGCAACTCACCCAGTCGCTGACCGACCTGACCCACGGGGATAAGCGGCGCACCGATGTTCACAATCGCGTACTCATGGGGTTCGCGCACATCCACGATGAAGGGCCGGTCGCCCTTGTCCAACCGAGTCTTCAGCTGCTCAACGCTCATTTGCGGAATTCCTTCGACTACATTCGCGCTCGCGTCGACGTTGCCGTGGGAACTCACTTCAAGCGGGCCCGTACCGCTGGCCGGCATGACGCCACAGAACTGGTCGTAGTCGATCAGCTCCTGGATCTCGTGCGTGCCACAGGCAGGGCACTCGGGGTTCTTCCGCAACTTCAGCGTGCGGAAACTCATGCCCAGTGCGTCGACCAGAAGCAGGCGACCGATCAGGGGCTCACCGATGCCCAGGATGAGCTTGATCACTTCGGTCGCCTGGATCACGCCGACAAGCCCGGGCAGAATACCCAGTACGCCGCCCTCTGCGCACGAGGGAACAAGGCCCGGCGGCGGTGGCTCGGGGTAGAGGCACCGGTAGCACGGACCTTCCTCCGTTGCGAAGACCGATGCTTGACCCTCAAAGCGGAAGATGGAGCCGTAGGCGTTGGGCTTGCCGGTCAGCACACAGGCGTCGTTCACGAGATAGCGCGTCTGGAAATTATCGGTGCCATCGGCGATGACGTCGTAGTCTTTGAAGATTTCAAGCGCGTTGGCGCTGGTCAGCATCTCGTTGTACTTCACCACGTTAACGTTCTTGTTCAGGCCCTTCAGCATCACCTCGGCTGAATCCACCTTCAGCATGCCCACGGTGGCCTGCGAGTGAATGATCTGGCGCTGCAGGTTGCTCTCGTCCACCACGTCAAAGTCGACCAGACCGATTGTGCCCACTCCAGCAGCAGCCAGGTACAGTGCCAGCGGTGCACCCAAGCCGCCCGTCCCGACGCAAAGTACCTTTGCAGCCTTTAACTTCTGCTGTCCCTCCATGCCGACCTCGGGCAGGATGAGGTGCCGCGAGTAGCGAGCGATCTCTTCGTTGGTCAGCTTCGGGAGTTCAGTGGACTTGAGTTCTTCGGTGGCGATCATGGAATCCCTTCAGGGCGTAGCAAAGGCCAGCGGCAAGTGCGACTGCCGCTGACTCTACCTAGTGGATGCGCGTGGGACGGGAGCCGATGCGCGAGGCGGAAGCAGCCTCTAGCGACAACAGCGGCGGGGGGCGTCGCAGCCGCCCGCGATCGAAGGGATAATCGTGACTTCGTCGGCATCGGCGACGAGGGTGTCTTCCTTTTCGGGGAGATACCGCACGTCTTCATCGCGAACATAGACGTTCACAAAGGAGCGCAGTTTGCCCTCGGGGGTAAACAGGTGATTGCGCAGCGCAGGATAGGTTTCTACGAGGCCCTGCAGGCCCGCTGCGACCGTTGTGCCGCCTACGTCCACGGTCTCCTGCTTGTCCGTGTACGCGCGCAGCGGTGTGGGGATGTGAATCTTCATATGGTTATTATCGCCTGTGTCGGTTTGGAAGTGTTCGGAGGCTAGCCGACCGAGATAGGCTGCGGCAGAAATCTTTTGTCGTCCTCACCGCTTCCGGTGAGCAGGAAACTATTGGTCGCGTGAGCTCGCGGCTTGCCTCCGCCTCCATCGACGGAGGTGATCACGTAGGCGCAACCGTACCAGTGCGCTTCGGCGAGGTCTGTGGGCGAAGGAAATGCCGGATGATCCGGATGCGAGTGGTAGAAGCCAACGATGTCCAGACCCCGCGCGCGGCCCTCGCGCTGGGCACGGATAAGGTCGCATCGGCTCGATGTTATAGCGATTGTGCGCGCTATCCAGACGGGTATTGCCGACCGGCAGGGCGTGTTGCACCACGATCGCGGTGTCTGATGTGTTGCCGAGCAGAATGCCGCAGCACTCATGCGGGTAGGTCGCCTCCCCGTGCACTCGCAGCAGATTGCGGATCTCGTCAGTCAACTCGAGACGAACCGTTGCAGGTGCCTGAGGACTTCGTTGCGACTCGTAGTGCGTTGTGTCGTGCACGTCCGTCATGCGTTCTGTCCGGCGTAGACTTCGCTGTCCACAGCATCCGTCGCGGCAGCTTCCGGGCTGGCCTCGGTCCAGAAGCGCTCGCTGAGGTATTTGTCCGCAGAGTCGCACAGGATGGTCACAATCACTGCCTCACGCCCAGCTTGGGCCTCTTCCTCAGCCACATCCAGGCTCGTCGCAACTGCTGCGGCCGCGGAGATCCCTACCAGCAGGCCCTGCGTCCGCGCCAGCCGCTTGCACATGGCATAGGCGCGCTCAGTGGGCATCTCCATGTTGCGGTCGGCAAGGTGTTCGTCGTAGATCGGCGGCACAATTGCCGTCGCCATATGCTTCAGACCTTCGAGGCCATTGAAGGGGGAATCCGGCTGCATGGAATAGCACTTGATCCCGGGCTTCAACTCACGCAGGCGTCGCGTGGTGCCCATAAAGGTGCCGCTGGTGCCCAGGCCGGCTACAAAGTGCGTAACCCGCCCTTCGGTCTGCTCCCAAATTTCGTTCGCCGTGCCGTAGTAGTGCGCGCGCCAGTTGTTCTCGTTGCCGTACTGGTCGGCGTAGAAGTAGCCTTCCGGGTGCTCGGCAGCCATCTTGCGGGCCATCCGAATAGCGCCGTCAGAGCCATCTGCCGGGTTCGTGTAGATGATTTCCGCCCCATAGGCGGCGAGAATATGCTTCCGCTCCGGGCTGACGTTGGAGGGCATGCACAACGTCACAGGAAAGCCCTGCGCGGCACCCAACATGGCGTACGCGATACCGGTGTTGCCGCTGGTGGCGTCCAGCAGCGCCTTACCCGGCGGCAGCAGCCCCTTGCGCTGCGCATCACGCACGATGGCGGAGGCAGCGCGATCTTTGACGCTTCCACCTGGGTTGGCCCACTCAGCCTTGCCCAGGATCTGTATCCCTGAAAGGTGTTCGGTCAACCGATCGAGCCGGATCAGCGGCGTGTGTCCCACGCGGTCCAGCAGCGACGTCCCTAACTGACCGGCTGTGCCGGCAGACCTCCCGAACGTTCCTTGCGCCACGTCCGTCATCTCTAAAACCATTCTTTCTTCCCGCTGATTTCCCAGTCGAATTGAACCCATGCACGGCGGTGTGCGACAGTTTAGATGTGAGTGTAGCCCAGCACGTTTGGCCTTTCGGCCCGGCGCCCGGGTCACATCCGCCCGGAGTCAAACGCCTGAATGCGTAACAAGATCAACAAGGAAAAGCAGGAACTGACCTTCGACGGGGTGCTGTCCATCCTCGGTAACGAGAGATTCGATGTCGCGCCCGCCTCCAGCGGTGCAAAGGACGTCAGCGGCGCTCGCCGTGTGAGCAAATACGGCTGTGCTGCCGAGATCGCTCCCGGTCCGGGCAAAGATTCGCCTACCCGCGTCCTCGCGAAAGCAGGCTGGGTGCTGAACGGCGAGATCTCTCGCCTGGTCGACCATGGGTACCAAAAGTTCCTGGAGACCTCGAAGCTCCGCATCCCCGCAACGGCGGAACACTTGCGCTGCATTCAGCGCTTCGACCAGGAACTGCGCGTTGGGACCGGCGCGATGAGCCTCTACAACGAATCTCTCGGCACGACCAGCAACCGCTATGTCTACGACCGGCTGAAGGGCAGAGAGACCGTCTAGCGCTTTGGACCGGCAGGGCGCGCTCCTCGGCTGCGCTGCCACTCGCGGTAGGCCTCGCTCTTGCCGAGTCCGCGAGTCTTGGCGACCCGCTTCAGCGCATCCTTTTCGCTGAAGCCCTCCCGCACCGCCGCCGCTACCTCTTCTCCCAGGGTGAGTTGCCGTCCGTCTGCCGTTCGGCTTGGAGCCCCGGTTGGAACTCCACTCTCGATCAGAAGAACCATCTCGCCGCGCACGACGTCCCGAGCCTGCAAGGCCGCAAGAACTTCCTCGGCGGGCCCCCGCAGGAACTCCTCATGCAGCTTTGTGAGTTCGCGTGCCACAACGACGCGCTGCGACGCCCCAAGCACAGCCACCACGTCGCCCAGGGCTTCGAGGATGCGATGCGGGGTCTCATAAAAGATGTGCGTGGCGGCCGAGTTGGCATCCACTTCGGCGGCCATGCGCGCGCGTAGGGATTCCAGCAGGGTTCGCCGCTGACCGCTCTTCGCCGGCAGAAATCCGCTGAACGCAAAACGCTCCGCGCTGAGGCCGCTGGCGATCAGCGCGCTCAGGGCAGCATTCGCGCCCGGCACAGGGAAGACAGGCACGCCCGCGGCGATGGCAGCGCGAACTAAAGGCTCTCCGGGATCCGCGATGCCCGGCATACCCGCGTCGCTCACCACAGCTACGCGCGCTCCCCCGCGGAGAGCCTCGGTCAACTCCTCTGCGCGCCCCTGCTCGTTGTGCAAGTGGTAGCTCACGGTCGGCTTCTTGATGCCGAAGTGGTTCAACAATTTCTGCGTCTGGCGCGTGTCCTCGCAGGCGATCCTGTCTACCGACCGCAGCACGCGCAGGGCCCGCAAAGTGATGTCTTCAAGGTTGCCAATGGGCGTTGCGACGAGGTAAAGCCCGGGGGCAAGCGGCCGGTCGGCACTGCCTGACGTATCGAACGCAGACGGCCCCTCGCTGAAGGCCCCCTCGCTCACGAGGCATCTCGTTCAGCCGTTGCGGCACGTGTCATCTGGAGCTGACCGACGGCGCGCTCCAGGCTGACCGGGGTCAAAATACCCACCATCGCCCCATCCTCAACGACCGGGATGAACTCCCCCGCCCCCATGGCCGTTGCGCGTCGTACGGCATCACCGATCTTTTCGTCCGGCGCCGCGGTGTGGAGCGATCGCGTCATGGCGCCCTGCAGGAAGCCGTCGCCTTCCAGACGCAGCCGAGTGGCCAGCGTCGCGCGCGAGATCCAGCCCACCAGCCGCTCGCCGCGTAGCACAGGGAAGATCTCCTGGACAGAGTGCGTGGTCTGGCGCAATGCGTCGCGCAGGGTGCTGGAGGCATTCAGCGGCTTGTACTCAGTCAGCATCACGTCGCGTACGTCGACGGACATCGCTTCCGCTGAGCCAACGCTGGCTACACGGTTCAGTGAACTTGTGAGCAACAGTGTTAATCCGAGCAACACGGGCCACAGCAGCCCAAACACGAAGCCCGACACGACAAAGGCCAAAGCGAGCGCCGTGCCAATGCCAAAGGCTGCCCGGCCTCCGAATCGCCCGCTCAGCAGGCCCGGGGGGGCGGCGGGAGCGACCTGCGCTGGTTGCGCTCGCACCACCTTGCGCGAGGGAAGCGCCGCGGAGGGCAGCAGGTTCACCACACCGACAAGCGCCTGCAGCCAGACGGCACTTCGCAGAATGTGCTCAATCGTGATCCATGGCTGGTTCAGCAGGCGGACGTGCGGCTCCACGCCATAGGCAAAGCCCAACAAGAGCAGCGCAACCGCAAAGTTGGCCGCTGAGCCGACTGCCGTGATGACGCGTGTGTTCGCGGCAGGCAGACCGCCCTGCTTCGGGGCCAACGCCATTACGCCGCCGACCGGCAGCAGGAAAAGCGCTCGCAGCGGCATGCCGAAATAGGCCGCCGCAATCGCACGCGCCAACTCTCGCACGAGCACCGCCGCGCACAGCGCAAGCCACAATGCGAAGCCGCGAAGCAGACTTCCCGTGACAACAACGGAATACCCTACGGCCAAGGCAAGCAACAGGAACAGCGAGACGTGTACTCGCAGATGCACGCCAAACCAGCGTCCGGCCGGAACTGAAAATTGAAGCACACTTAGATTGTAGGGCGCACCCTCCCCGATGACCGCCCGCGCTATGCTGAAAAGGAAGTATGCGGGTCATTGCAGGTGAATTTCGTTCCCGTCCCCTGGTCGCTCCGCGCGGCCTCGGCACACGCCCTACCAGCGACCGCCTGCGCGAAACGCTCTTCAACGTGTTGGGGCCGCGAGTTCGCAGGTCCCTCTTTGCTGACTTGTATGCCGGCTCTGGCGCGGTTGGGATTGAAGCTCTAAGCCGGGGCGCAACGCATTGCCAATTCGTCGAACACGCCACGCCGGCTCTCGCGACTCTTCGCAAGAACCTGGCGAGTCTGGCTCTTACCGATCGTGCGACTGTGGATGTCCGCCCGGTCTCCAAGGTCCTTGCGGCAGGGCCCAAACAGCAGCTGGCGTTTGATCTCGTATTTCTCGACCCGCCCTACGAGGCCGCCGGGGAGTACACCGCAACACTCAACCTGCTAGGGGACCAACACAGCAACCTGCTCGCTCCCGACGCGCTTGTCATTGCCGAGCACGCGCGTCGCGACCCCCTTCAGAGCTCGTACGGCTCCCTCCAACGGACGCGGTTGTTGGAACAGGGAGATGCGGCTCTGAGCTTCTTTTCAGTCCTCGGCAAAGAACCGGCAGACCTCTAAACGAAAGTTAGCCCGTCGGCAGCAGACGCTGCTGCTTGTTCTTCAGATCGACCAGGAGCTGCTCAACCCGCTCGTTCTGTTCCAATGCGGCGAACTGCTGCCCGACGAGATCCAACCCGAGCATCGCCTCCGTCGCACGGGTCTTTGCGTCTGTGCGATCGATGCTGTTGCGGAGGCGGCATATTGCCTGGAGCCGCGCCGCTTCAGGCGTGCCGCTCTGCGCTGCAGACCGCGCCTCCGTCGCTTTGGACAACAGCCGTGCGCGTCGATGCTGCGCAATCAGCAACTCGCACTGCGCCTGGGTTTCGGCCAGCTTGCCCTGCAGCTTCGTATAGGTCGTGCGCAAGGCTTCCGCTTCCCCTGATTGGTCGGCTACCTGCGCGCGCAAGGCCGCGAGCAGGTTCTCGTGACTCAAGGCGCGCTCCAGGGCCGCCCGTGCCAATCCATCATCCCCTTTGCTCACCGCGAGCTCGGCCTTGCGGTGCCACGTAGCGGTGGCTTGTTCCTGGTCCAGCATCTTCTTTTCAAGCAGGTGCTGGTCCGTTAAAGCGATTGCTACCTGTGTCTTCACTTGCAGCAACTGGTTCTCCATGTCGAGCACCAGTTGTTTAAGCATCTTCTCCGGATCCTCGGCGCGGTCGATCAGGTCATTCACGTTTGCGCGTAGAAGCGTCGCCACCCGTTCCATCAGAGCCATGCCTGTTCCCTCGTTGATTTCTGGTTACGACTCTTGATCAGCAGAGTTGATCAGCAGATTCGATCGGCCCACCCCTGCATCGCACAGGGGTGGGCAATCTCTCGCTAGTTCGCCTTGGGTGGATTGCCGTCGAGTGTGACCGGGGCAGCATGGGCCGCTTTGCCGTCGGGATTGGGCGCCATGCTCTTCACGTTGCTCATCAGGTCGCTCATCTTCATGCCGCTTAGCGCCTCGAATAACGCGGGCACCTGCGCGGCAATCTTGGTCAGATCGCCCGTGAGTTTGCTCGCCCCGATGCCGTCACCGTCGCCAGTGGAGATGATGGTCACCTTGTCGACCTTGCTCAGAGGCTCGGCCATCGCACGGACCACGTCGGCCATGTTGGTGATCAACTTGTCTACGACGGCAGCCTGCGTCCACTCCTGGTAGGCTGCGGCTTTGACGTTCATCGCCTTGGCTTCGGCCTCGCCCTTCTGGAAGATGATCGAAGCTTCCGCCTCACCCTGGGTGCGTATGGCCTGCGCCTTGCCTTCGGCCTCCGCGATGAGCCGTGAACGTTCCGCATTGGCCATGTTCTCGATGCGCTGCTTCTCGATCTCCGAGCGCTTCAGCACGGTAGCAATCAGTTCGCGTTCGTTGCGCTGGATCTCGGCCTCCTGCACCTTGACCTGCGCCTCTTTTTCTACCTGCTGCACCTTTACCTGCTCGGCGATGACCTTCTGTTGCATCACGTTGGTCTGCAGTTCATAGGCCTTGTCGGCCTGGGCCTGCTGGCGCCGGCTCTGCTCTTCAAACGTTGCCTTCTGAATGTCCAGATCGCGTTGCGCCTCGGCCTGCTTGGCCATGGACATCGTCTCAGCGAGCACACGTTCCTGGTCGGCTGAGGCTTTAGCGACCGCGGCCTCACGCAACGCTATCGCGCGCCTGATGGCGGTGTCACGCTCGGCTTCCGCAGTGGCGATCTCGGCGTCGCGGCGGATGCGCGCAACATCCGGTCGGCCCATGTTGGTGATGTATTCGTTCTTGTCGCGAACCTCTTTGATCGTGAACGACACGACTTCCAGGCCCATCTTGCTGAGGTCATCGGAGCAGGTCGCGCGCATGCGTTCGCCGACCATCTCCGGCTCTTTCACAATCTGCTCCACCGTGAGCTGACCGATGATGCCGCGCAGATGGCCTTCCATCACAAGACGGATGAGTCCCTCGCGTTCTGACGGGGCTTTGGTCAGAAACTGCTCGGCCGAGGTCATGATGGACTCTGCATCGGAGCGCACCTTGATCTGCGCCACAGCCTCCACCGTCACAGCGACACCCTGCTTGGTGTACAGATCCTGCTGCGGCGCCACGTCGAAGCTCATCAATTCAAGCGACAACAAACGCGCCTGCTCAAACATCGGGAAGATAAACGTGCCGTGTCCCTTGACCACGCGCTGCCCACGCATGCCATACACGATGAGGGCTTCGTTCGGGCCGGCCTTGCGAAACAGGCGAGCCAGTGTGCCCATTAGGATCAGGGTGATCAAAACAATCAGGCCGACAATGACAAAAATTTGGTTATGCGCCATGGACTCCTCTCTCCAAGAGGGGTTCCTGCAGAAAAGCTTGTTGAAGTTGCGTGAAAGGAAGGCCGGCACCGCTGCGTTCAGGTGCGGCAGGAGAACTTACAGGCCGGAGTCTGCGCTGCGCGTCAGCGGGGCATCGTCGCCCATCAGAACGTGTTGCAACTCATCCCAGCGCCGCACGTAGCCGATCCCGCGCTGATAGCGCAGCACAACAACCTCGGCGCTGCGGGCAATGGGCGCTCCGTCTTCAGAGCAGATCGGCATGGAGCGCCGGGCGCCGTTCTGGGTGTACAGCATCTCGCCCACGCCGTGGCGCGGGACCGCCGCACTCACGCGGCCCAGCACGCCGACCATCGGCGTGTCGGCCGGCTCAAGCGTGCGCTCGCGGGGTAAGAGCACCTTGGCCATAAACCAGAACACCAGCCCCGCGCCGGCGAGTCCACTCAAACCAGACAGCGCGAACACCAGAAGCCAGGTGAAGATCCCGCCATGCGTAAGCAGATACCCGGTGCCGCCAAACCAGCACAGGAACGCCACGATGGTGAAGCCGTTGAGCGGCGACATCTGGCCAGGGGCGTGACCGTTTGAGCCGGCTTTGCTGAGCAGGTGGCCGTGCCCGCCGACATGCCAGTGTCCAAAGTGCAGATGAAGGAACCCGCCCGCGAAGGCGAGCGCGCTGAGCACCAGGCCGACGCCGAAGCACGTCAGGTATACGGCATTCCAGTCGAAATGAGCAGGGGAGAAAGTCATTGGCGGCCTCGGTGGGAGGAAGAAGATTTTGTTATGGCCCTGGCAGATCCTGCCTCCAGCAACGATCCGCTCATGTGGGAACCCGGGGGGGAGTGTCGCCCGGGCGCAGCAAGGCTAACAGACGTTCGTCCAGCCCGGGTGTCCCCAGCACGCTTTCCAGAAGGAGGAGGCAGCGGCGGGAGTCCTCATGCTTGGCCAAAGTGAGCAGGGCGCTGCAAAGCTCAGGGTCCCTGCGCCGAAAACGCTCCGCTCCGCCGATCAACCATGAATCGAGGTGATCCTCCTGCAGTCGGGCGTCGGAAAGCAACTCGGCGTGGTACCCCTCAGGATCTTCGACCAGGTACCCGGGATGCACCTTGAAGAACTTGGCCAGAAGCAGCCGGGAGGTATTCGTCAGGTGTGGCCGCGCGCCTGACTCGAGCTGGCTCAAGTAGCTCTGCGATAAAGACTCGCCCTGCTCTTCAGCGAGTGCACGCACGAGTTCGCCCTGAGTCATCGCTCGCCCGAGTCCGCGGAGCGTCCCCTCAACCTCGCGCAGATACCTCAACTTGTCTGAGAGCTTCATCGGCGTATTGCAATCCGTGATGAGAATATTGCAATTTGTGATGATCGTCAAGATCATCTTTGGTCACTATTACCTTTTCCTGTCCAGCGCAGGGCCTCTTCGGCCCATTCGGAAGGCATCACAGGGAACGTTGCATTTGAACCAGACCGGCTGCAAGAAGGAACCACATGACGAACGTTGTCAAGACTCTCGCGCTCACCGCTGCACTCACCCTGGCTACCGCCGGCACCCCGTCGCTGCACGCCGCGGTGGTTGGCGGTCCGCAGTACCAGGATCAGAACCACGATCAGGATCGAGGTCACAATCGTGACCAGAACCGGGATCAGAACCGAGATCAGAACCGAGATCAGGGCCAGGATCACTCCAGCCTCTACGGCAACAATAGTTATCGGCTCGGGAACCGCGAGGGCTACCAGGACTACCAGCGGAAGAGCCAGCGCAAGACGCACAACCACAAGTTCAGGTCCGATGATGAGCGTCAGGCGCATGACACCGGGTACCAGGATGGCTGGGGGGGGCGGCGCTATAACAACAACTCAGACCGGCCCCACTAGGGCTGCAGAACAAAACAGCACAGAGCCCGGCAGGGGATCTCCCGCCGGGTTCTTTTGTGCCTGCCTACACGCGGGTTGCTCGAACTTCCAGGTACTGGTTATGCACGAGAGTGTGCTGGTCTGGATCGGGGGACGCATTCGCTCCCGCCCAGAGCGCCTCGAGGTCCGCCGCGAAGACTGCCTTACCCGCGTCGTCGAGCTTGTTGAAGGCCACTTGCGTAGGTCCGAAGTACTGGCGAAAGAAGGCTACGGCGCCCGCGGCGTTCGTCGGCAGATCGAAGTCGACTGGCACGATCCGGGTGTGAATCTCGTGGAAGAACGGAGTCAGCCGCTGTCGGACCACCTGTTCGTCGCCCCAAAGCACGGGTGGTGGAATGCCCGGGGCTCCTGGTGCGTGCTGCGCACTGACCCGGAACATAGCTCCGGAGAAGCTCTCCGGATTCCAGTTCGCCATAGCGAGATGTCCGCCGGGGCGGAGCACTCGGGCAAACTCCTGAACAACCATCTCCGGGCGGGGCGCGAACATGGCCCCGAACATCGTCACCACCGCGTCGAAGCTGCTGTCCGGGTAGGGCAACTGTTCAGCGTCGCCCTCGTCAAAGCGCACTCGTAGCTGCTCAGCGGCGGCACGGTCGCGGGCCTGCGCTACCAGGTTCGAGGCGATATCCACACCCGTCACGTGGTGTCCGGAACGGGCTAGTGGGATCGCGAGGTTCCCGGTACCGCACGCTACATCAAGCACACGAGATTCGGGTGGAAGAGAGAGGCGTTGAACGAAGGTCTCCGCCCCGCGCGAGATCGTCTTTGCGACCTGGCCGAAGTCACCGGCCATCCACGCCGAACGCATGGACGCTTTGATCTGATCTATGGATGGACCGGAGGTGGCCATACGCGCCTCGACTGTTGGAATCCTTTGCAGGTCGCTCAAGTGTCGAGGGCGTAAGGCACAGCGTCAACACGATGAGGCCTGTCGCCTACATAACCCAGGCGCCAAGGCATCCAGGGGAGGGGGCGATCAGGAACCCGTGGCCGTGCCGCCGCCGAGCGCGGCCATCGTCGTATGAAGGTATTTGTGCGGGTTAACGGCGGTTCCGCGGACCTGAACCTCGTAGTGGAGGTGAGGACCCGTGACGCGGCCCGTGTGGCCCACGAAGCCGATGACCTCGCCCTTCACGACCTGCTGTCCCGCGGTGACGTTGAAGCCCTGCAGATGGCCATAAACGGTCACAATGCCGTTGCCGTGGTCGATCTCAATCTCATTGCCGTACCCGGTGCCCAGACCGGCTTTCAGCACGCGTCCGGCCGCGGGGGAATGAACCGGCGTGCCGTTGGGCGAGCCGATATCGATGCCCTTATGAAACTCGCCCGTGCCCAGGCCCAGGACGGGGTCCTCGCGCTGCCCGAAGCCGGAGTTGATGGGCCCGAGAATCGGCCACATATCCGGAACATTGGGGCCGGAGAGTGATGTCCCCAGATCCAGGCCGCCGGCAAGGTCGCCGAGTGCGCCACGGACGCCCAGGTTGGCATTCAATGGCTGCGACGGCGGTGCGATGCCCCCTTGGGCGGTATTCCGGAGGGAATAGAAGGTATCCAGCGACTTGTAATAGCTCTCATTGGTGAAGGCGGTCTCGTCCTTCAAAGGCGCTTTGGCAGAGGCGCCCGCCGCGGCTACAGCGGCCTTCTTGCCGGCCCGGAGCTCACGGCCGTGGCCGAAAGTGAGCTTTCCGGCGGTGAGGCCATAGATGGCCGACACCTCTGTAGCCAGGGAGCCGAGGCTAGCTGCCTGCACATCGCGCTCGTGAGCCGTCTTCTCCAGGTTGGCGTAGTCGTTTCGGCTGAGGGCCAACTCGTTGCGCAGACGATTGGTCGTCTCGGTCTTGGCCAGCATGCGGCCATAAGATCCGGCTAGCCCGGCGATCGTGAACATTCCCACCAGCGCGGAGGCAACGAACACATACACGTAGCGCATTGGCACGGAGATACGATCCGTGTCGCCGTTCTCCGCTCGTGTGACATAGACGATGTAGCGTTTGCGCATGCAGTAGGAAAACTCGGCCCGGTTCGTGCTTGCCGGTTGGATGGCAGGCAGCGGGCCAGGTGATGGGCCCGAGTGCCCTGTTTTTGTGCCTTGCACAGGATATACGCGCAAAACGTATCTTTATGGTAACTCAGCTACTTAGCTTCGACAAACTGGCGCCTTCGTCGCTGGACTGCGTAGATGCGGAGGCCCGGCTATGCTGAAGCCATGCCAACCGCCCCAAAAGCAAAGGACAAAAGAGGTTCGGTCGCAGGGGGCGAACTCGCGATCATCGAGCGCATCCGCCGCAGGGCCCGGGCGGCGGCAGGGCGGGGAGGGGAACTGCAACTCGGCATCGGCGATGACTGTGCCATCCTTTGGCCCCGCCGCGGGAGCGAGATTGTGGTCACGACAGACTTTTCGCTGGAAGGGCGCCACTTTCGCCGCGACTGGCATAGTCCTGAATCCATCGGACACCGGACGCTGGCGCGCGGGCTCAGCGACCTGGCTGCTATGGGCGCCCGGCCGATCGCTGCCTTTCTTTCGTTGGCCCTGCCCAAATCTGCCGCTGGAGATCAGGGATGGCTGGATTCTTTTCTGAGCGGTCTGCTTGCGTTGGCTGACCGGGTGAAGGTGCCGCTGGCGGGTGGGGATACCTCTGAATCGCCCTCCGAGCATGTCCTCGCCGACATCGTCCTGATAGGTACCGTCCCACGAGGCCGAGCTCTGCGCCGAGATGGTGCCCGCGTGGGAGATCGGATCTTTGTGACAGGGAGCCTGGGCGGAGCGTCCGCTGAACTGCAATCGTTAGCGCCCGGAAAACGTGCAGATCAGCCCACGCAGCCGTCGCTCGACGGACGACATCCGCACTTGTTTCCCGAGCCGAGGTTGCAGGTCGGGCAAAGTTTACTGAGGCGCGCACTGGCTTCGGCGGCAATGGATCTAAGCGATGGTCTTTCCAGCGATCTGCATCGCCTGTGTGAGAGCTCCTGCGTTGCTGCCGAAGTCGACTCCGCGTCGCTCCCCCGGCATGAGTTGCTTGAAGGTTTGGGCGAGGAGCGCTCGCTCGCAGCCGCACTGCACGGCGGCGAGGACTACGAGCTGCTGTTCACCACGCCCTTTAGTCAACGAACGCCAAAACGGCTCGCCGGGGTTCCGGTCACAGAGATCGGCCGCATCATCGCACGGCGCCGGGGACGTCCCCTGGTGACTCTCATCGACGCTCGCGGACGCTCGTCTGCCCTGAAGCCGCAGGGATGGGAGCACCTTAGATGAGCACGGAGCCGCCCAAACCCGATTCGCTCGAGATCTTTCCTCGCTCATGGTCTGCCCGGGTCCTGCCGTCGGCGCCCCTCATCGCGCCGGGGAGGCAATTCGTGTTCCCCACCCGCGTTCCCGGCGAGGAAGACGCCCTGAATCGGGGCGCCCTGTTCGTTGAGATCAGACCCGAAGGCGGGTCGCCGTTTCTAGCAACTTGCGCGTTGGGTTTTCGTGATCCGTCCCTGCCCTCGGGCCTCTGGTCCTGCCCCACCCCCGACCACCTGCTTGCCGTTGCTGGCGGCTATGCCTACCGAATCGATACGCACCAGCCCGAGAAGACCGAACTGCTGGAGCAGCGCCCCGCGACTGCGGTCTTTCCCGTACCGCAGCACGGCGTTATCCTCCTGGCCGGCTTCCACGATGTGCTCGCCCTGGGCGCGGACGGGGTTTCGTGGAGATCGGCGCGGCTGAGCTGGGAAGGCGTTACGCTGACCGGCGTCGAAGACGGTCTGCTGCGAGGGCAGGGCTGGGACATGTTCACCGATGAGGAGGTCCCGTTCACCCTTGACCTCCGCACTGGCGCGCACCAGGGTGGAGGGTATCGACGCTGATTGAAGCCCGGTCTGCGGGGTGCGCGGTTACGCCCGCCTTGTTCAGCACTTGACGCCACCACCGCTCTTACTTCTGAGTCAGCTTTGTCTTCACCGTGCAATTCACCAGGTGAAAGTCAAAGTTCGCCGGGCCCACCGAGATCACGACCTCAGAAGGAAGCTGAAAGGTTGAGACCGGGGCGTAATTCACCTTCATCACGACCTCGGTCGGCTCCGCGTTCGGAGGCTGCTTATAGACGCTGCGGATCGCGGAAACGAGCAGGCCGTGCGCTGTGGGCGTGAAGCTGGGCGTCAGCCGACTGTCCAGCGTCGGCGTGCTCACATGGATGGACTGCAAGAGGAGGTTGTTGTCGTACTGCTCTTCGGCCAGACCGGGCCCATTCCGAGCCGCCACATGGTACCCCGCGGCCGTACGCTCCACCGTGGACTTTGCGTCCAGGCTCACCATGTCTCCGCTGAGGAACCCGTTCCAGGACTGAAAGAATCCTGACCACATCTGCTGGAAGCCTCCCCGTACTTTGCCGACCGAGTCTTCGGTCTCCTCGGGCGGAGGTGCAGGAGCTGCCCAGTGAAGTTCTCCGCCGGTATGCAAGTCGTCGTCCAGGGGCAGCTGAATGGTCCGGAGGTACTTCAGCCGAGCATCATCGTCCGGGACTGGCTGGTTGTTTGCTTTCTGGAGGAAGGCCTTCCAATCGAAGCTGATTTCGCAGTGGAAACCTTCAAGGCCCGCATCCACCGGGGTGTAGTACAGCGCACGAGCCTTGCTCATCGCGACTGCTGGAGTCGGAGCGGTGGACTGCGCATGGATGCTGCCCAGAGGCAATGCCATCCACAGGAGCAAGCCCGGAGTCGAAGAGATGCGGGAGGGACGCATGCGCCCTCATGCTAACGCACGCAGGGGCGAGATTGGCTGGACCGCTCTCAACCCCCACCTTCGCCTGCGAGGGTGTGCGCTCTCCGGCGGAGCTCCGCGAAGCCCGCGCTCGTGAATCCGGCGTGCGTTGACCACTGGACGCGTCCCTGTCGATCCACGAGCAAGACGTACGCTGCTTCAGGTTGGTCCGTGGCGTAGCCGGCAGCCTGTTTCCAGGCATCTTCCTCCCCGGTTAGCGGCAGGAAATTGGGCTTCAGCACGTCGGGAACGTCGTGCCGGATCGCGCGCAACACCAGCGGCCGCACGAAGCCGGGTACCTCGGCCAGCATTGCCATGTCATAGAAGCCGATCGTTCCAGCTTGCGCGAGCTGCTGACGAACGGGCTTCTCCCAGGCGGTGGTGGCGTCCGCAGAGTGCCGGCCGAACCCGACGATCAGCACGGTCGCGCGCCCCGGGAGATCCCGCGGGAGGACGACTGCATGGCCGTCCAGCGCGGTAGCCTGGGTGGAGGGAATCGCGGCGCCGGCCTGCGCACCCGCCAGTTCCACATATCCCCCGAATCCCACCCAGCATGCCAGAAGAACGATGAGTGTCCAGCGATTAGCGGCCACTTGTACCTGCGCCCGTCCCGCCGGTGTAGGTGACGTGCCAGACGCTGCGGGAGCCGTCGTCGGTCACGAACAGAGAGCCATCTGCCGCGACGGCGACCCCGACGGGGCGGCCCCAGACCTGGCCGTCCTGCGTGACGAAGCCGTCGAGGAAGTCGTCGTACTCGCCGATGGCTTTGCCGTTCTGCATGGGGATGAAAATGACGTTGTAGCCGGCGCGGTTTTTGCGGTTCCAGGAGCCGTGTTCAGCAGCAAAGGCACCGCCGCTGAACTGGGTGGGGAAGTTGAGTTTCTGGTCCGGGTAAAAGGTCATCTCCAGCGACGCCATGTGCGGCTGTACGAGAACATCCGGGGTGCGGACCTTGGAGGCAATGTCTTCGCGCTTGCAACTGGCGGCCTGGGCTGCGTCGAGCGGCGCTTTGAGCTGTGGGTTAGGGCCGGTGCCGTTGGCGCATGGGTTCTCGAGACGTGGGTCGCGATGACCGCCCATGTAATACCAGGGCCAGCCGAAGAAGCTGCCCTCAGGGACGCTGGTAACGTAATCCGGAACCAGGTGGTTACCGAGGTTGTCGCGCTCGTTCGTGGAGCACCAGAGGGCGTGGGTGGTCGGGTTAATGGCCTCGCCGACACAGTTGCGGATGCCGTGCGCGTAGACCTCTTCAAACTTGCCCTCGGGCGTGTATTCGAGCACGTCGGCGCGGTGGAACTCGCGAGGATGGGTATCCGCGTCGTCGACGTTGGAACCGGATCCTACGCTGACCAGCATGTGCTTGCCGTCCGCCGTAAAGACGACGTCCCGGGTCCAGTGGCCGCCGCCGCGCAGCTGGGCGTAGCCGGGGACGTCCGGCACAATCGTCTGCGGGGCGCCCGTGGCATGGAGGTCACCTTTGCGGTACGCGAATCGCTGAACCGTCGTTGCTGTACCGACATAGACCCACTTGGGGTCGTTAGCTGGATAGAAGGCGATGCCGAAAGGATGATCCAGGCCCGTGGCAAACTTTTCGATCTGCTGCGCTTTGCCGTCCGTTCCGCCGCCGCGAAGAACAAAGAGGATGCCTGCTTGCGAATCGGCGAGGAAGAGGTCTCCGTTCGGTGCGAAGCGGATCAGCCGCGGCATGACAAAAGTGCCCTGTGTGGCCTGATTCATCTCCTTGCGATCGTCGCCACGCTGCATAGGCGTGGAGTCGCCGCCGGCGTACAGCGTGACCTTGAAGCCCGGAGGCGCAGTGGGCCAGGCATTCGGGGGACGAGGGATGACCGTGGGCCCGTTATCAACGGCTTCGGCGGGGTCAGGCGCAGGGAGGTCGCTCACGGTGATCTTGTGACGCACACCGGGCTGCTGCTTGCTGTAATCCGTGAAGGCAGCCTGGCCGGTGAGGACCTGCTGCGCGTGGGCCGCGGTGACACCGCAGAAGAGCGCGCCGGCAAGGGCGAGGGAGATGCAACTTGAAGGCTGGCCGTGGCGGCTGGCAGAAAGGCGTGCGGAAGCTGGCATTGATTCTCGTCTCCAACAGCGTGAACTCTATGCGTTGGATGCAGGGAGACTGCCGCTGACGCTGCCGCATGATTTCAGGCGCCTTGCGCTCTGTTTAGTGGCGGCTGGAAGACGGCGTCAGGGCGGGCGAGGGCGCCTGCGTGGCGGCCTCCGACGACCCTGCTTCCCCCGCGAGCCAGCGCGCGTCTTCCAGGCTTGCGCTGGCGGTCAGGACAGCCCGGTCTTCCCGCTGGCCTACTTTGGCCGAACTCAACACACTGCGCATGGCTGCCTCTCGTCCATTGCGTGGGCCTTCTGCGCTCGCCAGGCCGCGTAGAACGCTGAGAATGTTGGTCACTGATTCCGCTGTATGCTGCGCCGCCAGGGTATCCGGAGCGATCTCTTCCACGCGCAGATGGACCGACCCGCTGTAGCGAAGGCTCGCAATCAGTTGCGTGTCCACGGGCACAGGAAGCTCAAATCCCATGACCGAGATCCGACCGTCTTCCCCAAACGGCAGACCGATGCGACCGATGCCCCAGGCCTGCGCCAGAAGAGGCACCTCTCGGAAGCGGGCGGCCAGCAGAGAAGATCCAGGTTGCCACAAGGCTGCGGCGCGCGACCGGTCGAGGATGGAATGAATCTGTTCCGAGGTGGGCGTATTGGAAGCGGCGACAATGTCATAAGCCACCACCGCCACGCGCAACGTACGGCCCTCGACAGGAACACTGTAGACCTCGCGACCGCCGTAGGTCTCAGTGGACTTCGCGAGCGTCGCCAGGTAACGCCTTAGCCGGCCCGCGTCAAAGTGCCCGATGAACACCTCGGAATAGGCAACCGCGCCATTCGGTCCGTGCGGGTCAGCCATGCGGTGGAGGGCAAAGGCCACACTGTGCAGATCCCGCTCAGGCACGATGCCCGTCGCGTCCACAAACGCCTGGAAGTCGCCGCTGCGATGGCCCACCGTCGGTCTGTTGCCGGGCGTATCCCACTTCGCCAAAGTCCTAAGCGGACGGAGGTTCGCGAAAAGGATCGCGTCACTTTCGGGTAGTAGGCGGGCAGCCTCTGGCGGTGCCTTCGCGCGGAGGTACAACAGCACGGCAAGAACGGCCACCAGACCTAAACCGACCCACAGCGGCCACCATGATCGTCTTTTAATCATTACTCACGTATAGAAAAGGTGAAGATTTTGCCGGCATTGGAAATGCCCGGCACGTTGGAAGAGCCCGGAGGCAGCACGCCGTATTCGCCCTTTTCGATGTCAACCGGCACGGTGAAGGTGTACATGTCCTTGCCGACCTTCACCGGGTGGAACTCGACATCGTTGCGCTGGGAGCCTGTCTGAGAGTGGAACAGGCCGCCGGTCTTCACGCGGAAGTCGCGGCTGCCCGAGTGATCGTCGAAGCGCAGGAAGTCGTACTCCTCCGCTTGTGTACCGGGCGGCGTGTAGATCAGAAGGCGCACCCCTGTTGGCAGACTCAGCGGGCTCTTCGGTCCGTCGAGGTGCCCGTTCATGTCTCGCTTGATCAATCCATCCGATGCAGCGTTCTTAAGCCAGCCGCTGTCCTTGAACTGGACGCGTTCGGTCTTGAGAGGCACCCATTGGCCGTCCTTGTCCTGGTAGTAGACGCCGATCTCGTCTACGCCGGCCGCAAGGGGCGCGGGATCCACCGCGTTCGCCCCGGGACGCGTCACCAGGCCAGCACTGCGGGCCTGCATCGCCGCAATCACTTTCTGCGAAACGCCAGCGTTCTTCAGCGAGATGAGGTCATCTGGAGCCGTGTCATAGGAAGCTGGCTGGGTCTGAATCGTCTGTACGATCACCGTATCGTCCAGACCGGCTTTGCTGAGCTTCACGATAGTGTCGTTCGTTAAAGCGTGCGGGCGACTAACGTCCGGCTTGGGCAAAGCTGGCCCCTCGACCTCGTCGGCAACCTGCGCGTAAACCCGCGCGCTGAAGCAGGCACCAGCCAGCGCGAGCAAAATCATTACTCTGTGAAGCCGAGGCTTCATGCGCCTCATCCTAGCACCCTCTTCATTCATATTCGCAGCGTTCGCCATCTACTCAGATAGACGAGCGAGACCCGGCTTTCAGATAGACGAGCGAGACCCGGCTTTGGAGAACAAAGCCAGTCCCCGGAGGTGCAACTCGAAACTCAATATCGCGGAACGGACGGGTCAACCGTGCGTGACCAGGCATCAATGCCACCTGCAAGCGACTGGGCCTGCTCATAGCCCTGCTGGCGCAACCACATCGTCACGTTCAGAGAGCGGGCTCCGTGATGGCACAGAACCACCACCCGCTGGTCCGGGTCGAGCTCGTTGTACGCGCGGCTGGGGACTTCGCCCATGGGCATTAAAAGCGAATCCGGGACGTGAGCGGTTTCGTATTCCCACTTTTCGCGGACGTCCAGCAGGAGCGGAGGATTTGGCTCCAGGCGGAGCTGGACGACCTCCTGGGGTGTGAGTTCGGGCGGCAACATGGGCCCAGAATACAAGCATTGAGGGAACCGCAACGTCCACGAACAAAGGAACTAGCTTTCGGGTATAGTTTCACCTGAATCAATTTCCTTATGTCAGGCAACCTTTTCCGAACGTTCGATAGGGCGGCGCGCTTGTGTGCGCTGGGCTGTGTTTTGCTGGCCACCGCCGGCTGCGGCACAATCCTGGCCGGGCCGGGAGAGACCATCTCGGTGCAGCCCCTTGCTACGGAAGATCTTGATTCCGCCTGCGTCTTCGACATCAATATGCCGGACGATCCGCTTGGGTCCGCAAACGGCGCAAATGACCCAAGCAAGCCTGCTCTGGTCGAAACAGCTGCGCTCGTAGTCTACGAACGGGGAGACAGCGCCGATCTCTTCAACGATCCTGAGGTGCAGGACATGGCCGCCAAACTGCACCTTGTGACTGTGTTTGCGCACCAGTGCAATTCCAAGGTCACCAAAGATATTCAGTCCGACGCGACCAAGGGCCCAGGCAGGGCACTCTTTGCTGCCTTGTCGCAGTATGCGGCCGACAACAAACACGCGGAGATCGCCGGCACGAAGTTGATCCTGTCCGGTTTCTCGGCGGCGGGCGTTCTCGCGGTGACAATGGAGCAGGCCTATCCGGGCAGGATCTTGACGGCAATACCGTATGCCTCGGGAAGTGGCTACCTGGACGTGGACACTGTGGTTGTGACGAACGCCATGGCTCAAATCCCTACGTTGATCCTGGCAAATGCGTATGACTCGCAGTCCGGAGATCAACGCAGCTACCGGCTATTCCAGCGGGGGGCCGCTCGCGGCGCAGTCTGGGGCTTTGGCGTACAGAATCACACGGACCACTGCTGCACCTTGTCTACTCGAGACGTGATGATTCCATGGGTGACGGCGTTAACGCCGGCTGCTCCTGCCGCAGTTGCAGGGAGCGCTTCGGTGACACCCGTCATGTACAAGGCGTTTACCATCCCTTCTACTCCCAATGTGAGCTTTACGCCGTACACCGATGGCTGGCCCGACTCGGCCGGGGAACTCGACTTCTGGATACCTGTCGCCGCGCCCTCGCCCTTCGTGGGAGGGCCAGTTCAGGCATGGGTGCCGGACGCTGCCACGGCAGCGGCGTGGTACAAGTGGGTCACCAGCCCAGGCACGAACTGAACTGATCCTGACGCGCGAAATGCAAAGCCCTGCACAGTAGCTTAGACCTGTCCCTGCTTAGCCGTCGTTGCGCTTCACGAGCTGTCATCCTGAGCGCCTTCTAAGGGTATATGTACGCTGCTCTGGAAGAACGCTCTTCTTCCAGACCGATAAGTCGACCTGCCAGGCCGGCGCTTCCTAGCGAGCGGGAAACTGGCGCTTCAGAGCCAGGAAGTGCTTCTCGAAAAGGTGGAAGCTAAGGAAGGCTGAGCCAAAGGTCAAGCCCAACAGGAGCGGGAAAACGAGGATGTGACCGAGGCCGCTCGTAGCCTCTATGCGAAAACCTTGTCTCAGGACAACGGTGTGGACGAAGGTCAGGATCGGCCAGTGCAGAATGTACATGCCGTAGCTGTATCTTCCCATCCGACGCAGAGCCGGATGGAGGAACAGGTGGTACGTCGTGCCCTGGGTCGTGGCCTTGGCGACGAGTGCCGCGAAGAGAAGGGCAAGACACGTCATCCCCGGGCCAATGATCAGGACGGAGCTATGGTGCATCCGCTCCGGATTTCGCCAGAGGGTTGTCATAAAGAAGTGATGGCTCCAAAGGACGATGGCCAGAACAACAGCGCTTGAGCCTGCCGCTACGCGGGTTGACCAATGGTGGACTGCTCTCCAGGCTATGGGGTCGCGCCGCCAGATAGCGAGCAGGGCTCCCATCAGCAGCTCGTCAACCCGGCAGGGTGTGAGGTCGTAGGCAGCGGGAAAGTTTGTCGAGAAGCGGAAAACGATCAGCCGTACTGCCAACGCCACGAGCATGACAACTATGCAGAGACGACGTAAGGTTCTGGTGGTGCAACCTGCAACAAGGAACGGCCAAACGAGATAGAACTGCTCCTCTACGGCAAGAGACCAAAAGCCATTCACCCAAGGCAGATGGTGCTGCACGGCGATGATGTACAGGTTGTAATAGAAGAACAGAAGACTCGCGATCCCCGGCCAGGTGAAGGAGCGATGGTCAAACGCGAGGGCCGCAGCCAAAAACAGATAGTACAGCGGGAAGATACGCAGGAGTCGCCGAGTGTAGAAGCTGCGGAAATATGCAGGTGAGTCCCTGGTGGCAAGAAGTATTCCTGTAATCAAAAAACCCGAGAGGACAAAGAAGAGGTCCACCCCCGCCCAGCAGCCACCGAAGACCAGCCAACTGACCTTTTCCAGCAGCGATCCGGATCCTGGACCGGTGACCGTGCTTGCGTGAAACAACAAGACCAGGAAGATTGCCAGCCCACGCAGGCCATCAAGCGCCGGCATGTGCGCTGGGGGATGCTGCACCTTCGACTCGGGGCTTTGCGGGTGCTTTTGGCTTGGGAAGGGACTCTCGAGAATTCCGGGCGGCATCTCAGGGATCAACTATTTGGCGCCGGGCTAGAGTAGTAGCCCCGGAGGTGACTCAGGCGGTTGCGCCGTGGCACTTTTTGTATTTCTTGCCGGAGCCGCAAAAGCACTCGTCATTCCGGCCCAGCTTCGGCCCGGCGTGCTTCGGGGAGTTGTCTGCCGTCGAGGGTGCCCCGTTGGACCGGGCGGCCGCGAGTTCACGCTCCTTGCGGAGCTCGAACTCCCGCTCGAGCCGGTCAATGGTGGTGGTGGCTGAGGCGACCGGAACGGCGGGTACGTGGGTCGGCTCTTCCATCACCTGCGGGTTCGGCGGGTTGCCGGGAAACGACTCATGGGCAGGGAGTTCCCGGGGAGCCCCCGCCTGCGCGCCGGCGGGTGTGGGTACCCGTCCGGCGCTTCCCTGGGCCGCAGCCTGTAGGGATGCAAGCTGCTCGCGCGTCTCGATCGGAGTTCCATCCGGCCCGAGGATTTGCATGCGGAAGAGATGACGAACCGTGTCCTCCTGGAATTTGTTCATCATCGCCTCAAACATCTCGTAGGACTCCTTCTTGTAGGCCACGAGCGGATCCTGCTGCCCGTACCCACGGAGTCCAATACCTTCCTTCAGGTGGTCCATCCCGAGGAGATGTTCCTTCCATAGGCCATCCAGAACGGAGAGCATCACAATCCGCTCGTGGTACCGCATGTTCGGCGCACCAAGGATCTGTTCCTTGACCTCGTAGCGGTCCCGCACCTTGCCAAAGATCGCCTCGCCAAGATCATGGCGGCCGAGTTCGGCAGCGTTTACCTGGTCTTCCAGGCGCGCACCAAAGATGTCGAAGATTGCATTGAACAAGGCCTGGGTCTGCCACTGGTCCGGGTGGACTTTCTCCGGGGCGTGTTCGTCGAGCAGATTGCCAAGGATGTTGGAGACGTAGTCCTCGGTGATCATCTCCTTCTGATCAACGCCCTCAATCAAGCCGCGACGCAGGCCGTAAACCGCCTCGCGCTGCTTGTTCATCACGTCATCGTACTCAAGCACGTGCTTGCGAGACTCGAAGTTTTGCGCTTCGACAGCCTTCTGCGCGGCTTCGATCCGCTTGGTGATCATGCGGCTCTCGATCGGCATGCCTTCTTCCATGCCGAGCGACTGCAGCAGCGTGGAGACCCACTCGCGAGCGAAGATGCGCATCAGGTCGTCTTCAAGAGAAAGGTAGAACCGCGATGCACCGGGATCGCCCTGCCGGCCCGCACGTCCACGGAGCTGGTTATCAACGCGGCGGGATTCATGGCGTTCCGTGCCGAGGATGTGCAGACCACCCGCGGCGATCACGGCCTCATGCTCCGCCTGCGTTGCCGCGGCATGCTGCGACGTCACCGCGTCCCACTGACCCTGCGTTGTCTCAAACTCCTGGCCCTGATAGTAGAAGCGGGCCATCCCGGGTGCTGCGACCGGGTGAATCTCGCCTTCCGCGGCGGAGATGGCTCGCGCAATGCCGCGCTTCACAAGGTCCTGCC
This sequence comes from uncultured Verrucomicrobiae bacterium, assembly GCA_963717535.1. Classification (GTDB taxonomy): domain Bacteria; phylum Acidobacteriota; class Terriglobia; order Terriglobales; family Acidobacteriaceae; genus Granulicella. Next base: position 1,140,008 of record OY970344.1, on the reverse strand, counting down.
GCGCCATAAACTCGGCATTGCCGCCGAGGAGAATGTCTGTTCCACGGCCGGCCATGTTGGTCGCGATGGTGACCATGCCAAGCCGACCGGCCTGCGCCACGATCTCGGCCTCTTTCTCGTGGAACTTGGCGTTGAGAACGACGTGACGAACACCTTTTTTCTTGAGGATCTCAGAGAGGAGTTCCGACTTCTCAATCGAGGTGGTGCCGACCAGCACTGGCTGGCGCTGCGCGTGGAGCCGTTCAATCTCTTCGGCGACCGCGGTGTATTTCTCCTTCGCCGTCCGGTAGACAACATCCTGGTTTTCGATGCGACGCATCTGCCGGTTCGTCGGGACAACGACGATGTCCAGCTTATAGATGTTGTCGAACTCTGCAGCCTCGGTCTCGGCCGTTCCGGTCATGCCCGAGAGCTTCTTGTACAAGCGGAAGTAGTTCTGGAAGGTGATGGTGGCGAGCGTCTGGTCTTCCTTGCGGATTGCAACGCCTTCCTTCGCTTCAATGGATTGGTGCAGGCCGTCCGACCAGCGGCGGCCGGGCATGAGGCGCCCGGTGAACTCGTCGACGATGATGATCTCGCCGTCCTTCACCACGTACTCGACATCGCGCTTGTACAAGGCATGACCCTTGATCGCAACCTCGATGTGGTGCTTCATATCCCAGTTTTCGGGGTCGGCGATGTTGTCAATGCCCAGCAGCTTTTCGACCTTCTCCCAGCCCTCGTCGGTGACCGTGATCGCCCGGGCCTTTTCATCGATGACATAGTCACCGGACCAGGTCTTGGACTCGAGAGTCTCGATCAGTTCGCCCTCTTCGAGTTGCGGAATGATCTTGTTCGCGATCGCGTACTTATCGGTGGTCTTGTCCGTCGGTCCGGAGATGATGAGCGGGGTACGGGCCTCGTCGATCAGGATCGAATCAACCTCGTCAACGATGCAGTAGTAGTGACCGCGCTGCACCGTGTCCGAGAGCTCGAACTTCATGTTGTCGCGGAGGTAATCGAAACCGAACTCGTTGTTCGTGCCATAGGTGATGTCGGCGGCGTAGGCATCGCGGCGCTGCTGGTCGGAGAGGTCATGGACGATAACGCCGACCGTGAGACCGAGAAATCCGTAGATCTTACCCATCCACTCGGCATCACGCTTGGCCAGGTAGTCGTTTACGGTGACAACATGCACGCCATGGCCGGCGAGTGCGTTCAGGTAGCAGGGCAAGGTGGCAACGAGGGTCTTGCCTTCGCCGGTCTTCATCTCGGCGATCTTGCCTTGGTGGAGGGCCATGCCGCCGATCAGTTGCACGTCGAAGTGACGCATGCCGACAACCCGGCGGCCGGCCTCGCGAACGACTGCAAAAGCCTCGGGCAGCAGGTCATCGAGAGCCGCCTTTTCGGTCGCAGCGATCTGTTCCATGTCGGTCAGGCCAGCGACGGCCTTCGCGATCCGCGCTTTGAATTCCGCAGTTTTGGCCTGAAGTTGTGCGTCGGAGAGGTTCTTTACGACTTCATCGTGGCTGTTGATTTGGGCGAGCGTGGGAAGAAGACGCTTGACGGCGCGTTCATTGGAAGTGCCGAAAACCTTGGCGAGAGCGTTGTTTAACAAGAGAGATCCTTCGCGTAACCGGGCCGAAACGGCCAATAAACAGTGTACTGGAGGAGGGGTGGAAGTAGCCTCCAGCAACGGTTGAGGTGTGGCTACGCTGAAGGGGGTGCCGTGGCGAGAAAGGCCGCTGTTTGCACTCCGAATCGCCCTCTAAGCAGGGTTCGGCTCAGCTTCCGGGAGGCGATCTGAACATCACGGGTAAGACCAACCTGAGTACTCCGGTACGCAATCCCCGAAGACGTGTCGGAGCGCAGTGGACCTCGCGCAGTTTTGGCTTCCGTCAAGGGAGCGCGTGAAAACTGTGTGTGCTCCGCTGTCAGCCAGAGCCGGATCAGGGCCGCAGACCCGGATGGTCCCTGGGCCAAGTGAACACGCCCACCCGCTCCGGAGAGCAGAAGCAGGATGGCTGCGAGAGGTAGGAGAGAGAGTTCCACGGTCAGAGGTTGGGGTACAACCAGCTTTATTTTAGTCGAGCAAAGTCCGTTTCACGCCCTTCTGGCCCATATCAGGACGGATTTCTTGCCCATCGGTGACGTGACGGTACCGTGGTCACGCACCAACGTACTCTACAAAGAAAGGGCGAACGGCCGATAAGATGAGTAGTCGGAAGAACGATGGAGATGTGTGTGGGTTGGCGTTGGCGTTTGGCATTGATGTGCCTTGTTTCGTTTGCAATTGGGCCGATTCGGGCCCAAACGGCTACATCCTGGATTGTGAAGCCGGAGTGGGTGAAAGCTCATGAAGACTTTCTAGCCAGCGACGTGCTGGCCGGGCGCGGGAGCGCAACCCGAGACGAGCAGATTGCCGCAACGTACGTCGCAACCGGGTTTGAGAGCTACGGCCTGCGCTATGCCCCCGGGATGGAGGGGTACCTGCAAACAGCCAGAGTGGTTTCGCCCCTGTTGGACGGACATGCTCTGCTCAGTGCAAACGGTCTGACATTGGCCGAGGGCAAAGACTTCACCCTGATCTCTTCTCCCGGAACGAGCGCAAGTGGCACCCTGGTTCTTGCTCACGTGAACGGTGACGGAGCGAAAGGGAGCACCCGCGGCGCTGCGATGATGGCGGCTGATGTGCCGGAGAGCGTGAACTCTATGCAGACCGCCCGGATGCTTCGCCGGCTAGGCGCAGGGCTGGTGCTGGTCTCTGAGGATGCAGCCACCCGCGCGGTCTACACGATGAATGGGGGGAGGACCGAAACCCCTGTCCACTTGCTGGGGGAGCGTGGACATGCCAAGGGCCCCAGCATCCTCGCGCTGAGTGCGAGCGCTATGGTTCAGCTCCGGCAGCTTTCCGAGGGCACGGCTCTGAGCCTGATCGTGCACGACTTACCCGATGGCAAGATGCGGGACACATTCAACGCGATTGGATATCTGCCCGGTAGCGATCCAGGAGCAGGAACCATTCTCCTGTCGGCGCACCTGGATCACCTCGGCATTGGCCGGGCTGTGAACGGGGACGCGATCTTCAACGGTGCAAATGATGACGCTTCGGGCACAACCGCTGTGCTGGAACTGGCCCACGCGCTCGCAGCCGGACCGAAGCTGCGCCGCAGTGTTCTGTTCGTCTGTTACGGAAGCGAAGAGCTGGGCGAACTCGGGTCCACGTACTTTGGCGAGCACCTGCCCGTCCCACTGAAGAGCCTTGTCGCAAATCTTGAGTTCGAGATGGTCGGCAACCAGGATCCAAAGGTACCCAAGGGAAGCCTGCTGCTCACGGGTTGGGATCGTTCGGATCTTGGCCCGGAGTTGAAAGCGCACGGAGCATTGCTGGGGCCCGACCCCTACCCGGAAGAGCACTTTTTCGAACGCTCCGACAACTTTGCCCTTGCGCTGAAGGGTGTGGTCGCGCACACCGCCGCAGGGTGGGGCACGGTGCCCACCTACCACCAGCCGAACGACGATCTGCAGCACCTGGATCTGCCGTTTATGACGGCCGCAATTCAATCGCTGGTGGAGCCGGTGCGATGGCTGGCGGCTGGCGATTTCGTTCCCCGGTGGAACGCCGGGGGCCAGCCGAAGGAGCGCTAATCAACTGAAAATTCGGCTTGGTCTGCGTGCTCTCGTGCGAGCCTACGGATCAGGGATCTGCACCGCAGCAGCGGTACTGCGCCGACGAAGCCGAAGCTCGAATCGATCAAACGCCAGCCGAACGGGATGCCTCGGACAGGCCCGGCAATAAGAGCGAGTGCAGGAACGGCCGCGCAGGCGAGTAGACCAAAAGTGATCAGCCACTCATTGCGAATCGGGTCGCGATATGGGCCAATGAAGGCCATCGCGATCACCAGATGTGCGAAGGCAAGCCAATCCGTGCCATAAGCAAGAAACGGATAGCGGCGATTTGTCTCTGCCAGAGCGTTGAGAACGCGTTGCACCCATGGCAGCAGATGTGTTTGCTCAGCCAAGGGATGCAGAGGTCCGTTCTGCAGGAGTGCAACGAGGCCGTGAAGCTCCGTCTCGAGCGGGAACGCGGTTACTCCACTGAGTACAAGGCCCCCCATGAACAGAGCGATCCAGAAGCGAATTTTGTGAAGCAGTACGGTGCGTGACATAGAGCTTGGTGTCGGGATGTTGAGGAATCGTATGTACAGCAAGAGACCAGTAGAGTATTGCCCGTCAGCAGCGGGTCGTCTACTCATGGGATTACCGGTTGCGCCCCGAAAGTGATTTGGCCCCGTGCTGCAGCCAGGCCGTGATCGCGGCAAAAATGATGGGGGAAGTAGCGTGTACCTGATCGCAAGACCGGGAACATCGATCGCCGCTTTCAGGGCAGGCAGGATGACGAGCCGCAGCCGGGCCAACCTGAGGCAATTCTTAGGCGATTTCCGGGTGTGCTGATGGCAACGGAGCAGCGGGGAGGCCACCGAAACGGCGGCTCCGGCCATGGAAGTCCTCGAGCGCGCGCTCGAGGTCGCGGGCCGTAAAGTCGGGCCAGAGCCGGTCAATGAAGTGGAGTTCCGCATAGGCGCACTCCCAGAGGAGGAAGTCGGACAGTCGCTTTTCGCCTCCGGTCCGGATAAGGAGGTCGACGTCACCAGTTGTAGAGGACAGGCAGCGGGCCAGCTTCTGCTCAAATGGTGCTCCAGCGGGAGTACGACGTGCGGAGAGCAGATCGAGCGCGGCGCGGGCGATGGCGTGGCGCGATGAGTAGTCAATGGCTACCCGGAGGTGAAGCCGCTGCCCTTGCGCGGTCACTTGTTCGGCCTTACATATCTCTCGCAGCGCGGCTTCCGGAAGGCGGTCACGCCGACCTATGGTTTGTAGCCGGACGCCCTGGTCTCGGAGCTTGTCTCGCTCGAGACGAAGGTATATGCGAAGCAGCCACAGAATGCTTTGGACCTCGATGGCAGGGCGACGCCAGTTGTCAGAGCTGAAGGCATACAGCGTCAGGCAGCGGACGCCCAGATCTGCGGCGAGTTCCACTGTGCGGCGAACTGCGGCAATGCCGGCACGGTGTCCGGCAGCCCTGGGGAGACCCTGGGCTGTCGCCCAGCGGCCATTGCCATCCATGATGATGGCAACGTGCAGTCCGGTTGCTGTTGTAGCGGTGTTGTTCAAGTTCAGTTCTCCAAGGCTGAGGTGAGGACTAATGGGGTAGAGTGCGTGCGGAGCCGCCCTAGGAGACAAGGTGAGGAGATTCGGGCCGATCGGGGCCGAGTCTTGGGAAGGAGCTGTACCAATCAAGGTTTCGGGTGAGGTACATGGCGGTAGCGAGAGCGGCGAAGCTGGCCATCGCACCGACGAGGAGTGCGTTGTCCTCAAGCCGTAGCAGCAGGTAGATGAGCGTGTAAAGAAACGTAAAAATCCCAAGGGCGCGGAAGCCCTGCAGCTTGCTCGCGAACACCCAACTCGCATTCCGTGCGAGCAAGGCGACCGTCGCAGCCCCCGCCAGCAAAAAGGCCCAATCGAAACCGGCGCGCTCCCCCAGCGAGAGCAGGAGCAGGTAAAAGAGGATCTGTGCGATGCCGACCAGAACGTACTGCGCCGGGTGGACACGCTTTCCCGTGGTGGCTTCGAAGAGGAAGTAGGACAGAAACACGAGGCTGATGAAAAGGGGCGCGTACTTCAGGGATCGGTTGACGGACTGATACGGGTCCGTGAGTTCGACCAGTGAGACACCGAGCGCGGTGGAGTTGAGCCCTGCGATTGAGTCGATTGTGCCCTGGGCTCGGATGCCCCGTGCGATGAAGGGGACGCTCCACTTCGCGTCGAACCCGTGCCGTGTCACTGTGCGTGTGAGCGGCAGAAGGCCCCCGTCGAAACCGGGGTTGGGCCAATTGCCGGACATCGTGAGTTGCGTGGATTTGCCGTAGGCGAGCACTGCAAGACGCTGTGCGCCGGAGAAGTGCAGACGGGCCGTTACCGTGAACTTGGCGCCCGGGCTGAGCTGGGGCGTCTGTGCGCCCAGCAGCGTTAGCCTTTGCGGGAGTGCTGGGTCGAGGCCGATGTTCAAACTGGAGGCGACCTGGGCAGGAAGAAGTGTGGCCGTGCCCGCCGGGGAAGTGAAGGTGGCATCTGCAAGGGCGCCGCGCGGGTCGCTTACGCCGACCACCAGTTCAGCGTGGTTCCAATCGAGAGTAGCGCCGGGGGGCAGGTCGCGCGGTACGCCGGTGAGATCGAAGGTGGAACTCAGGCGCGCATCAGCTTGGAAGACCGGAACCCTGAAGAGAGAACGGCGGCGCTCCTCGGCGTCGATGTGGACATCGGCGCTTGCCTCGGCTGGGAAGGCAAGGTAGGTGCCCTGGATTGGACCACTTGCGATGCCGTAAGGAATCGCAAGCGTGGGGCCGAGGAAGGTCTGTGGACCGCCTACGTGGGCGCTGATCTCTCGCACCACTTCGGAGGCTCGCTGGCTGCGGTCGTCCACCAGGCCAGAGACAAAGAGTGCCGGGATCATCATTACGAGGGCGAGGGCACAGACGATCAGCAGCTTGGCTCCCATAGAACGGGCGCGTTGCGTGTCGGGTCGGTAGGCGTTGGGCATTGTGAGATGTTCTCCGTGGTGCAAAGTGCTTTGTAACGCAAAGTACTAGGGCGCAAAAAAAGTTAGGCGCGTGAAGGGGTCAGGCTGTTGGTGACGTCCTGGGTTGTTTCTTTACGGGTGCTCTTCTCGGCGTCTCGGATGACCTGCTCCAGCGTCGCGAGGTACTCCAGATAGCGTTTGCGTCCGGTGGCGGTCACCTTGCAGAGCGTGAGCGGGCGATTGCGGTCGTGACTTTTCAGGATCTGGATCATGCCACTCTTTTCGAGAATGCTGAGATGGCGGCTTAGATTGCCGTCCGTTAAGGAGCACAGCTGTTTGAGTTCGTTGAAGGTGAGGCCTCTTGCGTGGGTCAGCAGTGACGTGAGCACGCTCAGCCGTGCACGTTCGTGAATGACTCGATCAAGACCCTCATAGGCGAATCGACCCTCATTCGTGGGTGCCGACTCCGTTGAGCTTTCCTGCAACGCTGAGTCCATGGGGAGGGGAGTCTCAGGCTTCATTGGAGCCTTCCTTTGCCGTGGACAGCAAAATAGCGGCGACCAGGAACTGCCCGGCGCCAAAGGCGAGCCCCATCGTCCAGGGTGAGAGAGCGCGATCGTCGCCGAAGTGCAGTGTCAGGAGGCCTGAGGCGAGGTACCAGAGGCCGGCGACGAGCATCGGGCGCGGCAGAAAGCGGCAGGACGAGAAAATGCCAAGGCTGAAGATGATCTGCCAAATTCCCGGCAGAACCCACAGGCTAGCCCCCGCATAATTGGCAATCACGAACGTTGTAAGAGAGCCGGCAAGGAGAGCAGGGAGGAACTGTTCGACGGCCTGCCGGAGCATCTCGTTGGAGATGCCGGAATGAAGTCGGCGAGTTCGGAGGACCACGCCACACGCAGTCAAACTGGCGCAAAGCACAGCGGTCGTACTCCAAAGACCCAGGTACACGGCTGGGCGTGCGGCGGCAGTCGGAATCCAGATCGCTTGTGTAACCGCGGCTGCAATGGCTGTCAGGCCTGTGATCGTGAGCGTGGCAGGGCCGTAGCCGCGGAACTCAGTGCTGCCCGCTACCTGGCGGCGGATGGTGGTGATGTCGCCTAGCGCTTTGTAGAGGTCATCCATGGCTGGTCTACTTTGTGATGCAAAGTTATGATGAGCGAAGGCGAGTGTCAAGGATTATTTCAGTACCGGCTGGGTAGAATGGCGGCATGCGGATGAGCGGCAGTGTGGGCGTTGAAGCGGCGGTGGGGTATGCGCGGGAGCATGGGGCGGAGTTCGTTGAAGAGTTGAAGGCGCTGTTGCGGATTCCTTCGGTGTCCACCGCACCCGAGCATGTCGGCGATGTGCGCCAGGCGGCCGAGTTTGTTGCCGATGGTCTGCGGCGAGCAGGGCTGGATGACGTTCGACTGATAGAGACTTCGACGGAAGCAAAGAACGGCAAAGCGGGCAGATTAGGGCACCCGCTGGTGTATGGCGAGTGGTTGCGAGCCGGCGCCGAGAAGCCCACCGTGCTGATGTACGGGCATTATGACGTGCAGCCCGCCGAGCCGCTGGACCAGTGGAAGTCGCCTCCGTTTGAGCCGGAGGAGCGCAACGGCAACCTGTACGCGCGGGGCGCAGTCGACGACAAGGGACAAATGTGGATGCACGTGAAGGCGCTCGAAAGCCTGATGAAGGCTGATGGCAGCTTTCCGGTCAACATCCGGGTGATCGTGGAAGGGGAAGAAGAGGTCGGCGGCGAGGGCATTGCGGCGTTTGTACGTGAGCGCGGAGATCTGTTGAAGGCAGACTGCGCCCTGGTAAGCGATACGGAGATGTTTGCGCCGGAGCTGCCCACCCTCTGCGTAGGCCTGCGGGGAATGATTTACACGGAGATCGAGGTGCAGGGCGCCAGGACGGATCTGCACTCCGGCATGTATGGCGGGGCAGCGCCGAACCCGTTTGTGGCGCTTGCGCAGATCATCGCGCAGCTGAAGCGAACCGATGGGCGAGTGGCCATCCCGGGGTTTTACGACGGTATTGAGGAGCCGACCAAGGCCGAACTGGATGCCTGGCGGAGCCTGCCCTTCGATGAAGAGGAGTTCCGCGAGAACGAGGTGGGCTCGGTGGAACTGACCGGCGAATCCATGTTCAGTGTGTTGGAGCGGCTTTGGGCCAGGCCGACCATGGATGTGCACGGCATGCCGGGCGGTTTCACCGGTGCGGGCGCCAAAACGGTCATCCCGGCGAAGGCGCTGGCGAAGATCAGCTTCCGGCTGGTGCCGGGGATGACGCCAGAGGATGTCTTCACGAAGTACAAGGCATTTGTCGAGGAGATCTGCCCGGCGGGGGTTGGTGTGCAGGTACGGATAATTCACTCCGGCGAGCCGATCGTCGTGTCTACGGACAACCCCTATGTGCGGGCGGCGACGGCGGCCATGGCTGAGGTATTCGGAAAAGAGACGGTGTTTGTGCGCGGAGGCGGCTCGATTCCCGTGGTGGGGGACTTTGTGCGGGAGCTAGGCATGCCTGCCGTCTTGATGGGCTTTGGGCTGCCAGACGACAACCTGCACGCTCCTAATGAGAAGTTCAACCTCGGCAACTTTCATCGTGGCATCGAGTCGATCGTGCGCTTCCTCGGACGGGTCGGGCAGACGGCTTGAGCCGGCCTGACCTCCTGCTGCTTCCGGTGCATGGCTTCCTGCTCGCCGGAGGCAAGAGCTCTCGCATGGGACAGGACAAGGCGCTTCTGGAGTTCCGCGGACGTTCGCTGGCGTCCTCCGCCGTAGAGGCGCTGCGGAGCTTCTGCCAGGCGGTCGCGATCTCGGGAAACCGTGAGGACCTGCGCCATCTTGCGCCAGTGGTGATGGAGGCGCGGTCCGAGACCGGACCTGCGGCAGGTATCGAGGCAGGAGTCCAGGCGTCCACGATGCCGTGGTCTCTCTTTGTGCCTGTCGATGTGCCGCTGGTACCCGAATCTCTACTGCGAGGGTGGGCCCTGACGGCCCTCCAGCGCGAAAGGGAAGGTGTGAGATTAAGCTTTCTGCGCGCGGCGGGTGAGCGGCAGCCGACCTTTTGCATGCTCCACCGGATGTGTGCGCGGCCGCTCGCGAGGGCGCTTGACGAGGGAGAACGCAAGCTGGGCATCATCTTCGATCGTGTTGCCGGCGAGCTTGGGCCCGGATCGATGTGGGTGGCCGACGTGGAGGGTTTTGCGCCAGAGGGCAGCGATGTTGGGGCCTGGTTCACGAACGTCAACACTCCGGAGGACTTGGCCACCTTGATCATGCGGGAGCGGAACGGGCGGGAGGTCGAGTGACATACTGGTTGCGGAGGGTGTCTTCGCTTGCCTGAGATCGATGCGACCAAGCCGCCGGCGGACCACGATCCCGACGAGCCGCTGTCGTCCAGCGTTACTCCAGAGATAGCTGCGGCGGTGAACGAGTTTATGGCCGAGGCGGCCGAACTCAATGAGGCCGAAGCGGAGTTTACCCTTGAGGAATCAGATTTTGCGGCCAGTGCCGGCCTGGCAGGCGCAGAGTTCGCCGCCCCCGCCTCAGCTCCTTACATAGCCTTTGAGCACGTGTACAAGAGCTTCGGTGATTTCCGGGTTCTGGAAGACGTCAGCTTCAGCGTCAACCCGGGCGAGACTCTATGCATCTTGGGGCGTAGCGGCGTGGGGAAATCGGTTTCCCTGCAGATTCTGATGGGGTTCCTGAAACCCGACCGGGGAACGGTGATGGTGGCTGGGCAAAATATCGCTGGATTTGCAGAGCGCGAGATGCAGGCCGTGCGCCGCAAGGTGACCATGGTCTTTCAGAACGGCGCCCTCTTCGACTCGATCACTGTGGGTGAAAACGTGGCGTTCCCGCTCCGAGAACGCGGAGACATGGAAGAGGACCAGATCCTGCAGGTGGTGAAGGGGATGCTGGAGATGGTCGGCGTTGCCGGCATGGAGAATCTGCTGCCCAGCGATCTTTCGACTGGGATGAAGCGTTCTGTTGCGATCGCGCGCGCGCTTGCGGCACAGCCGGCTGCGGTTTTGTATGACGAGCCCACGACGATGGTCGACCCGCTGATGGGCCACCTGCTGGGAAACCTGATCCAGCGGCTCAAAGAGCAGTTGCACCTGACGAGCATCGTGGTCACCCATGACATGCGGTTTGCGGAGAAATTGGCGGACCGGGTTCTGTTTTTGCATGAGGGGCAGGCCAGATTCCTGGGGACGATGGAAGAGATGCGGGGCAGCTCTGATTCGGTACTGAAGGAATTCCTGGAGCTGGATCAGCTGGTGCTACCTGCCTGATGACCCATTTGGGGGGGCATCCTCGCCACCCCAGGGTGGTAGATTGGATGGCAGTACCAGCATCCCTAGTAAACTTTCGTAACAGCCGATCCGGTACAGCTGAACGCTCAGGACGTGGTGGCGTAACGTATGCCGACCCCCGATTTCTTGGAACAGGTCGTAATTTCGGGAAGAGGACGCCCGCGGGGAGACACGGCTGTGGCCGCAAATGGGCGCTCCTCAAGCCATCGACCGTCCATCTCCGCCGTGGTGTGGGCTCTGCTGGACGTGGTCACTGCGGTACTTGCAGGCTTGCTGGCATTACGTCTGCGGTGGGACGGACCACCCGAGAGCAACGAGAGCATCGTTTTCAATCTGGCCCATGCAGCGCATCTGCCCTCGCTGCTGATGCTGCTGATGTTCGGCATTTACCTTGTGCTCGTGTCGCGAATCTTCGGTCTGTACCGGCCCGGGGACAACTTCAGCGGGCTGCACGAGCAGCGCATGACGATGCAGGCTGTGCTGACCTCCGGTCTGCTACTGTGCGGCACCCTGTATCTGACCCGCGGGTATGCCGTGTCCCGGATCGCGGTGTTGCTCACGGTGTTTCTGACGCTGCCGATGTTGATGTTGCGTCGTGCATTGTGGCGCAAGCTGCGCGAGCGGCGATACCTCCTGGGGTTGGAGGTGCGTAATGTGCTCATCGTCGGCGATGGCCGCGTGGGGCACGCATTGCGCAATCATCTGGAGGCCCTTCCCCATATGGGCTTCCGGTTCAAGGGCTTCATCTCGCTCGACAATGGACGTGACCGGGACAGCCCCAACATCGTGGCAGACATTCGGAACTGTGTGGCGGTCGCCCGCTCTCTCTTTGTCGATGAGATCTACTTCTCTACACCGGCGGACAAGCGCACCGTGGTGAGTGTGGTCGAGGAAGCCCGGGCGCTCGGCATCGAAGTGCGCGTTGTACCGGATCTGTATGACGGCCTGGCCTGGAACGCGCCGGTCGAGTACATCGGCCAGTTTCCAACGATTCCTTTGCACCGGCGAGAGTTTCCCCGGGGAGCTTTCGTGCTCAAGCGTGGCATCGACATCGTGCTCGCCACGCTGGCGCTCATCGTGGTAGCACCGTTCATGTTCGTCATTGCGATCATGATTCGGCTGGACTCCCCCGGCCCGGTGTTCTATGTGGCTGAGCGCATCGGCCGTAAAGGGCGAGTCTTCCGCTGCTTTAAGTTCCGGACGATGGTGGCCAATGCGGATGGCCTGAAGAAGGAAATCGCGCACATGAACGAGCGCGACAACGTCCTGTTCAAGGTCCAGAACGACCCTCGCGTTACAAAGATCGGGGCCAAGCTGCGGAAGTATTCTCTGGACGAATTGCCGCAGTTCTACAACGTGCTCAAGGGTGATATGAGCCTCGTGGGACCTCGGCCGCCCCTCGCTTCCGAGGTCGAGAAGTACGACCTCTCCCATCTGCGACGCCTGGATGTGCTGCCGGGCATCACCGGTCTGTGGCAAATCGAGGCGCGTCAAGATCCTTCGTTTGACAGCTATATTTCCCTTGATACGGCGTACGTAGAGAACTGGAACTTGATGCTCGACGCGCGTATCCTGGCGCGCACGATCGGGGTTGTCCTGGCGGGCACGGGGTCCTAGCCACGGTTAATGGGTCGCCGGTTAGTGGATGTTTTCTTCGTCGATTTCGATGGGCACCAGTAATGCAGGCGATGCGGACCGGAGGGTCTCCTTCAGCTTGGACAGCAGATCGTCGGGCCGAATCGGTTTTGTAACCAGTTCGAACGAGAGACCCTCACTCTGATTGGTTCGTAACAGATCGTGCAGACTGGCGTGCCCGGAAAATAGAAGAATCTTGCACCGGGGCAACGCAGCGCGGGCCGCAAAGGCGACTTCCACACCGGTGATGCCCGGCATCGTGATGTCGGTGATCACGAGATCAGGCTTGAACAAATCCAGCAGGCGCAGGGCAGCTTCGCCTCCGTACACAGCGCAGACCTCGTAGCCGGCAAGCTCAAGGATCGCCGCCAGAGTTGAGGCGATCACCTCTTCGTCATCAGCTACGAGCACGCGGATTTTGGGCGGACCAGCCCGCGATCTTTCCGGTTCCATAAGCGGCGTCCGGGAGCAAAATAAAATCCAGCCTACGCGGTGGTTTAGCTAGGCCGCGCTGGCTATTGACCACTTTCTGCGTCTTTCGGCACATGCATTAGTCGATAGTGTTCCCGTCAGCTCTGAGTTGGGAGCGCGATAAGATAGAAGTGTGCGCATCGCCCTGGCCCAGATCAATCCCACCGTAGGCGACTTTTCGGGCAACCTGACCAAGATCATCGAACGCGTGGAACAAGCCGCTGCCAGCGGCGCGGAGCTCGTCATCTTCCCGGAGATGGCGACGTCAGGGTATCCACCCGCCGATCTTCTCGAGAAAGACAGCTTTGTGCGTCGGGCGGAGGACTCGCTCCAACAAATTGCCGCGCTTACGTCCGGTGCGGGCCGGCCCGCCGTGCTCTGCGGGTCACCCATGCGCTGTGAGGGCCCGGGCCAAAAGCAGGTGCGCAACGTCGCCGCGGTGCTGGAGGACGGCGAGCTCAGGTTCGTACAACAAAAGATGTTGCTGCCGTTCTATGACGTCTTTGACGAGCAGCGTTACTTCGAGCCTGCGACCAGTCAGAGCCTGACCCTGATCAAAGGTCGCCCGGTGGCGATTACTGTGTGCGAGGACGCCTGGAACGACAAGCTCTTCTGGCCACGGCAGAACTATCCACATGACCCCGTGGAAGAGCTGATGAAGCAGTGGGGAGCACTGCCACAGACCATAGCTGGACAGCGTTTGATTCTGAACATCTCCGCCTCGCCCTACTGGCACGAGAAGACGGAGACACGGCGGCGCATGATCGGCGCTCTGGCCAGACGCCACCGAGCTGCTGTCGTGATGGTCAACCAGATCGGCGCCAATGACAGCCTGATCTTCGATGGTGACTCCTTTGCGATGAATGCAGAGGGCCAGGTGATCGCGCAGGCCTGTGCCTTTGCTGAAGATTTCGTTGTGGTCGACACAGAGCATGATCGACCGGTGGACGCGACGCATCAGCGCGCGCAAGTTGCCCTATCGGCAGCGGAGGCGAAGGGATCGTCTGAGTGCTCACGCACGTGGAACGCGTTGGTCCTTGGGACGAGGGACTACCTGCGCAAGTGTGGGTTCATGAAAGCGTTGATCGGTTTGAGCGGAGGCATCGATTCGGCGCTGGTGGCGACCATCGCGGTGGAAGCGCTTGGAGCTGAGAACGTGCAGGGGATCGGGATGCCCAGCGAGTTCTCGTCCAGTGGATCGCTGACCGATGCCGAGTTGCTGGCGAAGAACCTGGGGATTCACTTTTCCGTGCTGCCCATTCGGGAGATCTACGACCAGTTCACAGGTCGCCTGGAGCCCTTTTTCGCCGGAACCCCCTTCGGTCTTGCGGAAGAAAACGTACAGCCGCGGATCCGGGGGACGCTGTTGATGGCGGTTTCCAACAAGACCGGCGCTCTGGTGCTGACTACGGGCAACAAGAGCGAGATGGCATGCGGCTACTGTACGCTGTACGGGGACATGGTCGGTGCGCTCGCCGTGATCGCGGATCTGTACAAGACAGAGGTGTTTGCGCTGGCGCATTGGATCAACGGGACGCACTTTCAGCGTGAGGTCATTCCGGCGGACACGCTCACAAAGCCGCCTTCGGCAGAGTTGCGTCCGGGGCAGAAAGACACCGACTCGCTGCCACCGTACGAGGTGCTGGATCCGATCCTCCGCGCGTACATCGAGCATTACGATTCCGCGGAACAGATCGCAGCGCAGCAGAGTGTGGACGTCGATTTGGTGCGCAGAGTCATCCGGCTGGTCGAGATCGCCGAGTACAAGCGGCAGCAGGCCGCTCCGGTGCTGAAGGTCTCCAGGAAGGCGTTCGGGATGGGCAGGCGGTTTCCGATTGCAGCCCGGCGTGAAGTTTGATCTTTGTTTGTACAGCCGATGATGTCGGCCAGGAGCTTTGATTTTGAAGAACGTTTTGATTGGTTTTGCAGTGTTGTGCGCGACGACAGGTGTAGGGATGTCAGCGCAGACGTCGACTCCCCCAGCCCCGGCCAGGACGCCGCTTTCAGCTCCACAGACCCCGGCAGACTCTTCCGGTTCATCTTCAACGAATGCGGCACCGTCGCGGCCACAGCCGCCAGCTACGCCGTCAGGACCGGTCCAGTTTCCGTCCGTGGATCCGAAGAACTTCACTGCATCCAGCCCGACCACTGCGACAGTGGACACGTTTCTCCGCGCCGTCTGGGGTGTGGATGAGAACCGGGAGTGGCGCGTGGCGGCCATCCAACCAGCTCCCGTGCCGGGCTTCGTGAAGGTTGAAGTGTATGTCGGCGACAAGCGGCAGCCGACCCGGGTAGGGAACTACACGTTCCTGGTCACGCCCGACGGCAAGCATGCTGTGCAGGGCGATCTTGCGCCTTTCGGGATGCGTCCGTTCGCAGACATCCGCGCCACTTTGCAACAGCGTGCCGATGGTCCTTCGCGTGGCGCCGCCGGCAAGGATCTGGAACTGGTAGAGTTTGCCGACCTGCAATGCCCGAACTGCAAAGCCGCGCAAAGCACCATGGATCAGATCGTCAAGGACTTTCCGCAGGCGCATGTGGTCTTCCAGAACCTTCCTCTCCCGGCGGTCCATCCGTTTGCCATGCAGGCGGCCGAGGTTGGTAACTGTGTGCGGCAAGCCAAGGGTGATGCAGCCTTCTTCGTCTACGCGCAAAAGGTCTACGATACGCAAACGGACCTGATAACCGACAAAGCCGATGCGACCCTGCGGGCCGCCGTAACGGCGGCCGGAGCCGATCCCGCGGCGGCGATCGCCTGCGCCGCAACTCCTGCGGTCAGGGCCGCGGTAGACGCGTCCGTCAAGCTGGCGTCCGACCTTGGCATCAGCGGCACGCCGACCCTGGTGATCAACGGACGTGTACTTCCCATCACCTCCGTCCCATACGCAGCGCTGAAGCGCGTCATTGTGTATCAGGGGCAGCTCGACGGAATCGCAGTGAAGGAGCAGCCTTCGCTCACCACCTTGAAGTAGCGGAAGGCGCGGGGGCGTTGCGCCCGCGTCCGCTTCCTCAGTTAGAATGATGAAGTTGTCACGTGGCCCGGGTATCGTATTCGGGTCGCTGATGTGGAGAGTTGGCAGAGCCCGGTTGAATGCACCTGACTCGAAATCAGACATAGTCGCAAGGCTATCGGGGGTTCGAATCCCTCACTCTCCGCCATTTCACAGAAGAGCCCCGTGCTGCGGGGCCTTTTCTTTGACCCATGCTCCGGTTGTAGTACTTGCAGCAGCTTCCGTTGAGGCCGCAAGCTGGCCGTTGGCGTCGGCGTGCTCCGATGGGGTTTCTTCCCAGGATGCTCTGCTTCCGGTGAGGATTCGGAACGGCCGCGTGAAGCTGCCTGGCATCCGAGCTTTTAGATGAGTGCCTACCCCACAACCTCGGACGGACGGTACTTCGTTGTGCGAGGGCGCCTGTGGCGCTGTTCCAACCCGGCGCTGTCGGTGGAGGAGAATCAGCGCTGGACAGCCGCGCTGATGAGGGCTCGTCGGGCAACGGGAAGCGCCATGCGTTCAGGAGACCTGGAGGCACGCGAAAGGGCGCGGCAGCAGGTCGATGAAGCCAAGATCGCTCTTGGGGAACGTGGCGCCCCGTGGTGGACTGACGGCGCCCAGGACTGGAACCGGCACCTGGCTAAAAATACGCCCTATGCGGAGTGGTTCGAGTCGCTGTCAAGGAAATGACCTCCTAGGGGTCCGCACCCCCCGGGTCAGCGCAGAAGATCCGCTGGTAGGGTTCAGCAACAACCTCGTGCGATCCCATACGCCGTGCGTAACGGACAGGCCAGCAGCGACCACCTTGACGGGATAAGCTTCGGGAACTTCAACATCTGCTGCGTCGACGCTCAAGGGTCCAGTCGATGAGGAACTCCTGACGGAACTTCGGGCCGCGGAGAGCTGTCCGTGGGCCGCGTGGCCGCTACAGAGCGGCTTCGCCGAACGACGTAGAAAAGAAGGCCGAGGCAAGCCCAAGCTGAACCCACGATTTTTGCCTTGGAGTCCAGGTTCCACCAAAGGAACGTGCAGGTGGCGAATCCGATAGCAGAGGAGAGCAGCGGAAGGGTGCGGTTTCGTTGCTGTCGCCAGGCGCGCACCGCTGAGGCGAGATTGACGCCCATGAAGGCGAGCAACGCTCCGAAGTTCAGCAGATCGGCTCCCAGCGAGAAGCTGAAGAGCATCGACCCTACAAGGCAAACGGCGCCGATGAGCACGACGTTGTTGCGCGGGATGCGGTGGTGACTGTCGACCTCACCGAAGAAGCGCTGCGGCAATGCGCCGTCCCGGCCCATTGCGTAGAGTAGGCGTGCTGCACCGAGTTGTGACGCCGTGCCGGAGCCCACGGTGGCGAGCAGCAGTGCAAGGTTGACGACTGTGAAGAGTGTTGCTCCGCCGATGTGGCCGGCGACGAAGACGTAGGCGGTGTTGATGTCGGGGAAGGCGTTGCCGCGGGGCCAGACAAGTTCAGCGAAATAGACCTCGATGGCGCCGAGGATCCCCGTGGCAAAGCAGGTCATGACGATGGCGCGCGGGATGTCGCGGTGCGGGTCATTGGCTTCGTCCGCCAGAGTGGAGATGCCGTCAAAGCCGATGTAGGCAAGCACGGCCGTAGCGGTGCCGCGCATGACAGCGGAGCGATCGGCTGGGTTGCGCGCGTACAGCGGCTGCAGAAGTGCGGCAGTGTTGGGATGTACCACGCTGAGCAGCCAGTGCACGGTTGCCGTGAGGATCCAGACGACGACCAGGCCGAGGGCGGCGGCGACGAAGGCGTTGATGCGCGCGGAGGTCTCGATGCCATTGCAGTTAAGCATCGTGAACAGCGTGACAAAGGCGACGGCCCAGGCGACGTACGGGATGTGCGGAAGGAAGTTCATCGCGGCGCTGCTGCACCAGATGGTGCAGATGAGCGGGTTGATGACATAGTCCATGACAAGACCCCAGCCGGTGAGATAACCGAGGCCGGGGTGGAGCTCTTTGCCGACGTACAGGAAGGCCGATCCGCCGCGCGGATACGCGCGCGCCATGCGGCCGTAGCTGATCGCGGTGAAGAGCATGGCAATGAGCGCGAGAAGGATCGTGAGTGTGACGTGGCCGTGCGATTTTTGATAGAGCACGCCGAAGACCGGCATCGGCGCGGTAGGTTGAATCAGCACGATGCCGTAGAGCACGAGGTCACGGAAGCGGAGGCTTCGCTTGAGTTCGAGCGGCTGTTCCATGATGCGCGTGTCCTCGTGCTGCGTGCGTAGCTGATTTTCGTGCTGCGTGCGTGACTAGCGGAGCTCCCAACGCAGTGGCTGGCCGGGCGTGCTCGTGCCCGTGAAGCTGATCGTTTTGCCGCTGCTGCGAAGGGGCGCGTGTGAGCCGTTGACTGTGAGCTGGCGTGCGCTGGCGAGCTCGGCGTGCGGGAGCTCGATGGTGATGGTCCAGCTACCGGCGGCGCTCGGTTCGTACCAGCCGGAATAGCGGCCGGGCGCCGACCTGCGCAGGCCGAAGAGCGGTGAGGAGAACTCGTACTTCGGTTCGGGCAGGACGGGGCGGAGGCCCAGGCCGTGCTCGTTAAAGTCGAGGCCGAGCAGCTTGGTCGCGGTGTAGAGCGGCCAGGCGTGGGAGTGCATGTTGAGCACAGGGAAGTCGGGCGCGGTGGAGCCCGGCTTTTTCGCGAGAACGGAGTCGTAGGCGTCGGGGCCGCTCCAGATGCCGAACCACATGTCGGGGTAGTTGGCAGCGTGAAAGGCAAAGGTGTTCTTCTTCCACTCGTCCCAGGCCATGGCGCCGTCGACCTCGGAGAGCGCCCAGATGAGCGTGGCGTTGATGGCGGCGAAGATGCCGCCGTTGGTGCCGTTGCCGGGCTCGTCTTTCATGGTGGGGTCAGCCGGGTACTGCATGAGCGCGCCGATGCGCGAGCGGCGGCGGCACATCTCGTCGATGGAACCGACAAGGATGCGGGTCTGTTCGGGCGTGGTGCAGCCGCCGAGCAGCGCCCAGGGTTGGGGCTCGAGCCAGAGCTGCTTTTCACCGTTCCAGCCGAGCTCCCCGCCGAGCCACGCGCGCCGGAACCAGCGTCCGTTCCATTGGCGCTGCACGGCTTCGCGCTGGGCGGCAGCTTTGCTGCGAGCGGCCATGGCGTCCTGGGGGCGGTTCGCCGCGGTGAGCAGGCGAGCGTAGTTGTCGAACACCCACGTAGCCATCGCCGCGTTGAGCACGCTTTCCCCGTGCGCGGTAACGTCCGCGACCTGCGCGGGGGTGAGGCGGTTGACGACAATGCTGTCATTCCAGTCGCCGTTGAGCAGGCGCTGGAGGCCGTGCTCACCGGTCCCGATCCTTTCGGTGAGGTGATGGAAGCATAGGTCCAGTAGCTCGAGGACGGTCCTGGGCTCGCCGTGCGGAGCGGTGGGCGGGTAGGTGGAGACGCGCTCGGAGAGGAAGGCGGTGTCGCGAGTGGCGAGGACGTACTCGGTGGTGAGCCACAGCAGCCAGAGCTGCAGGTCGCTGGGGCGGTAGCGGCAGGGCATGGGCACGCCGGCGCCGACGACCGCGTAAGGAATTGCGCCGTCGGGCTGGATTTCTTTCAGCGTGTAGCGGAGGATGTTTCGCACAAGGTCGGGTGCGGTGAAGATCAGCGGCAGCGCGTGCTGCAGGGGATCGCGCGCGGCACCCTGCAGGCCGGCGAGGTACTGGTAGCCAGCGCCCTGCGAGAGGATGTGCTCGCGGAAGAAGCTGTCGTAGGTGAGCGCGCTGCGGATGTAGCCGCTGTTCCAGGCAACTTCGCGGGCGACCCACGGCTCGGAGTCGACGCGGAAGGTGAGGCTGGTGGAACGCCATTTCTGGCTGGACGCGCCGAGAAGCGTTGCGGGGCTGGCGCTGTACTTCGCGACGAGGGCGGTGAGGGACGCGCCCTCGGGGAGGTAGCCGTAGAGGAAGTAGAGAACCTTGCTCTCGCCAGGTGCGAGGTCAAGGCGGCGCTCGAGGAAGAAGGCTGTTTCGGGGCTGCCTGGGTGGAGATTGTTGTCGAGTGGCGAATGTGCGCCGAGGGGATGTTCGATGCCGTTGCGAAAGAAGGCTTCCGCGTCGGTCGCGAAGGCGTCGGCGGGCGCGTCGAGCGACACGAGGAATGTCGGAGGCGGGGCGGTGTCGTCCATGCTGGCGCCGGGGGCGAGCGGAGGGACGGGGCCACCGAAGTAGGTATTGGGGTTCTCGCGTAGGGAGGCTTGCACTTTGTCCCAGAGCGCCTCCTCTTCAGGCGAACGGCCGAGAAAGCGCTGGCGTTGCAGCAGACCGGCGTTCTGTGCCACCTGCTCGAACTGGGGCTCGAAGCGACGGCTGAAGTCGCGGCGGAGTTGCGGGGCGGCATCGGCGGACCCGGTGACGCCGCCTTCCATCAGGGCACGGTAGGAAAACTGGTAGTGGGCGCAACCCCAGTACTCGATCCAGCGCGGGCGTTGCCTTTCGGCGGAGCGGTTGGTGATCGTGATCTGCGAGATGAGGACCGGATCGTCGCCGAAGGGGGCAAGGATGATCTGGTCGATGCCGTATCGCGCTGACTGGAGTTGCTTGCGCAGGTAGCCTGTGCCAAAGGAGCGCTCGAACGACGTCGCCGCGGTGCAAGGATAGTGCGTGGTGAGGACAGAGCCCCCGTCGGCGAGGAAGCCGATGCCGCCGCCGAAACGGTGCTGGGCGGGAACGTAGTCGTTGAGGAACTTGGGGCTGCCTTCGTCCTGGCGGACCTGCACGTAGCCGTAGTTGGAGGCGATGACGACGAGGCGGTCGTTGCCGAACTGGTGGATGTGATCGGTCTTTGAGCGCCAGGCTTCATTGACCGGCAGCACGGCCTTTGGATCGCGGGTCTGGTCGCAGGTGTAGTGGTAGGCCGGCAGGCCGAAGGCGTCGGTGATCCAGTGACCGAAGTAGCCGGAGCCGTAGGCGGGGTCCGCGCTGGCGGGCGCGTTGGTGGCATCAGCGGCGAAGGCTGAGGGCCTGGCGTGGTGCAGGGCTCCGAGGGCGGCCAGCTCGAGGAATGTACGGCGTTGCAAAGCGCTGTTGCCTTTCTGCCGCGATGATCAGGGGCGGCTGAGCGAGGGCGGTGCGTCCTCGGGGCGCGTGCCCCACGTGCGATCGGGTGCGGAGGTGAGGGTGAAGTCAAGCGTGCTCCCACGGCGAATGTCGTCGAAGCTGATCCAGTTCTGCGTGTGCGGTGTGCCGTTGATCGTTGTCGCGCGGATGTAGGAGGTATCGGACTCTGCTCCAGCGGCCGTGATGGTGAAAGTTCGCGCCGTGTAGGGTGGATCGAGATGCACGGTGACGTGCGGAAACGTGGGCGCGACGAGTTCGTAGGCGAGGCTCGTGGGGTCGACCGTGTAGAGGCCCATCATGCTGAGTACGGCCCAGGCGGAGGTGGCGCCCGCGTCGTCATTACCGGGGATCCCGTCGACATCGTCCCGGAAGCTTTCGGCGAGGATTCGGCGGACGACCTGCTGAGACTTCCAGGGTTGGCCGGAGAAGTGAAACGCGTACGGCGCCTGGAAGTCGGTTTCGTTGAGCGCGTTGAAGTAGTTTCCGTACCAGCCGGGGGTGGGGTAATTGAAGAACCTGGTCATGCGCTGGTTGAAGCGGTCGCGACCCATGGCCTCGACCAGCCACGCCATGTCTGCTGGCGCAAACGACATGTAATGCCATCCGGTGCCTTCGACGAAACCGTGGCTGTCCTGCGCAGGGTTGAAGTTCGGAGCCCATGAACCGTCGGACAGGCGAGGGCGAAAGAAACCGGCCTCCGGGTCGAAGAGGTTGCGATAGTAGAGCGCGCGCTCCCTGAGCAAAGAAGCGTCACTTTTCTTGTGCAGGGCGAGGGCGAGTCGATACAGCGAGGCGTAGGCGAGCGTGTCTTCAAGCGTCTTTCCGACCGAGCCGTAGGTGACCTTGTCGGAGGGCAGGTAGTGGAGGCGGTTGATCCACTCGATGCTTTCCTGGCCGCTGTATGGCTTGCCGGGAGGTGCGACTTCGGTGGCGTCCTGCAGCATGCCTCGCCAGGCAGTGTCGACATCGAACCCCTTGAGACCGTAGAGCCAGGCGGTAGAGAGCGCGATGGTGAGCGGGCTGCCCACCATGTCATTGGTGTAGAGGTTGATCTGTGGCCAGCGCGGCATCCAGCCGCCCTGCTCGTACATGAGCACGACGGATTGTGCCATGTCCTGCATGCGCGCGGGTTCGATCATCGCGAGCAGCGGGATCTCGGTGCGGTAGATGTCCCAACCGGAGAAGTTGGTGTACACAGGGTGGCCACTGGCGGCGGTGTGGACCCGTTGGTCGAAGCCAGGATAACGGCCGTCGACGTCGCTAAAAACGCTGGGCATCAAGAGGCAGTGGTACAGCGCGGTGTAGAAGACGTGTCGCTGCGCAGGTGTGCCGCCGGAGATGTCGATGCGGCCTAGCTCGTTGTTCCAGGATTCTTGTGTTGCGCGTCGGATGGTGTCGAAGTCATGTTCGCCGACTTCGGCCCGCAGATTCTTTTCCGCGCCCGGGATATCGACGTAGGAGATACCGACCTTCGCGGTGATGGAGTGAGCGGCAGGTTGCCGAGGCCAGGTGGCCCACGCACCGAGCCATTGCTCATGCCCCTGTTGGGAGCCAGTGCGGCTTCCTGGTATCACGGAGCCGGTGTTGCCGTACTCCTTTCCGGTCCAGGTGCCGTACGTGGAGAACGGCTTATCGAACTGCATCACGAAGAAGACCTTGTACGTGCCGGGCTTGTTGCAGAAGGCGTGGTCTTCGACGTAGCCCTCGATCCTGCGATCTCCCACGATGCGTACCTGCGCGCCTTCGACTTGATTGAGCGTGTGGCTGAGCGGCAGCAGGATATTCGCCGGCTGGTCTGCGGGAAATGTGAAACGGGCGATGCCAGTGCGCTCGGTTGCGGTGAGTTCGGCGTGGATGTTCCACTGCAGCAGCTGCACGCTGTAGTAGCCGGGCTGCGCGGTTTCCCCAGCGTGCGCGTAGGGCGTCTGGAAATCGTTGATCTGCGTGACCACGGGACCGGTGGTGGCAGTGAAAAAGACGTCGCCCTCATTGGCGCATCCGACGCCGCTCATGTGCGTCATGCTGAAGCCCTTGATCCACTTCTGGACGTAGTGGTAGCCGAGACCATGGTCTTCGGTGTCGGGGCTGAGTTGCACCATCCCGAAGGGGGCTACGGCGCCGGGGAAGAGATTGCTGCCGTCGGCCGGATCGCCGCCTGTGCCGATGAGGGGATTGACAGTGTCGACAGGACGATCCTGCGCGTGAAGGATCGAGACCCCAAACAGCGCAAGCCAGAGCATGGCGACGGCGCGAATGGCTCGGGTATATGCGGCGCACTGCATCGTGAGGTCGGTGCTCCTTTACGGGCTAGGATCGGATTTCATCGAGAGTGACCGGTCGGCGCTCGTGCGCGGAGCGGATTGCTGCGAAGGCGACTTCGGTAGCGAGCACAGCGGCGTCCACACCGCAGAATTCCGGGCCAAGACCGAGGATCTCGTCGACGAACAGGTCGAGGGCGTGGGCGTGGCCTTTGTCGGGTTCGGCAGTGAACTGCAGCAGTGGATCGTGTGCTGCGGCGGCCTCAGCGCAGGCGGCGCGCTTCTTGGCGAGCCAGCCCGGAACGCCGCCTTCGGTGCCGATCAGCGGATGCCGGTCCTGGATCATCGGAAAGGTCAGGCGGTCGGGTGCTCCCTCGATGCCAGCGGTGCGGATCTCGAGCATGTGGTCAACGGCGAGATAGGCGCCGTTGCCCATGAACTCGTAGAGCTCCTTGCAGTAGCCAAAGGTGCCGTTGTTGCCGAGCACGATTGTGGCCATGGCGCCGCTGCTATAGCGAACGATCACGGCCTCGTTGAGCATGCCGCTGGCGACAGCGGTAACCTCGATCGGCTGGTCCGCGAGGAACCAGTTGCACACGTCGGTGAAGTGCGTCATTTCGAAGAGCATGGGGCCGTGTGGCGCCTGGGTCCTGTCAAAGACCCAGCCCTTCCAGCTATGCCAATCGTCGTTGATGCGCACCGAGACGCAGGGCACGCCGTCGTCGCGCAGGTGGGGAAGGTCGGGTTCGCGCTGCCACCGCCACGTTGAGGGTTTGGGGTGTTCCATGTGCTCGCGAAAGATGCGCCGGGCTGCGAGCATCGCCGGGCTGGCGCGGCGGTTGTGGCCAACGCAGAAAGGGATTCGGCTCTCGTGCACAACGGCGCTGATGCGGTGCATCTCTTCGAGCGTGGTGGCGAGTGGCTTCTCCACGTACACGGGTTTGCCTGCGCGGGCTGCCGCTTTGATGACAGGGAAGCGCAGCTTCTCCGTTGTGGCGAGGCAGATGGCATCGACCTCGGGATCGGCGATGGCAGTGGCCCAGTCGTTGCTGGTTCGGAGTGCGCCGAAGCGCTCGCGGCACTCGGCCAGCACGGCTTCATCAAGGTCGACGCAGGTGTGCAATTGCATGCGCGGTGACGCGGCAATGTTTGGGATGTGCTGCCCGCGGGCGACCGAGCCGCAGCCGATTACGGCGAAGCGAAGAGGACCTGTGGGATCGAGCATCCGCATGAAGTCTCCGGGACAGTGCTATTCGACAGGCCTGTTCAGTACGGGCAGTGGGCCGAGCTGCGCGAAGTAATTACGGCGTGAGACGAGGCCGAACTCGCGCATGATTTCGGCGACGGTGAGGTTGGGTGACCGTGACTCCAGCAGGAAGTTGCAGTTGGGCTGGTCGAAGCGGATGCGCACCTTTGTGCCGTAGTGGCGCTGCACGTCGGCAAGCCTGGCCTGGTTGAAGTCTGCGAACAGCGTGACGGCGTCGAAGTTGATCGTGGCTTGCTGGATCGGTGACCCGAATCCGGCGCGCAGGGTTTCGGAACGATACCCACCGGCGGCGAGCTCTCGGCCATCGCGGTCGAGGATGCGGTTCCATGGAGAATAGGCCAGCACAAACGGCACTCCATAGGTCACGGCATAGGCTTCGAGTAGCGAGCCGCCGGGCGTCATGCTGGGCAGGAGGAACGCATCCACCCCGGCAGCTGCTTGCGGATCGAAGACAGCTTGCGGGTAGTAGAGGTCGACACAGATGGCACCTCCAAAGGAGAGGCCCTCCCAGTGAATCGGTTGTGGAACGCCGGGAACGACGCCGCCGGCGACTTCGCCGGTCGACGGTACCCGCTTCTGATACTGACCGCAAAGGGTGCCGTCGCGGTCCAGGAAGAAGAATACGTTGGCGAGGCCGCTGGAGTTGTGCACAAGCAGCGGAAGCACCAGTGCCACGTGGGCGCGGGCGGCTGTTTCACGAATTCGCGACGTGGGCTGCTGCCACTCACGCAGCGCGAGGCTCTCGAGGGGGGCAGTGTGCAGCCCGCGGTGAAGCAGGTTAATGGTCTCGGGGAGGACGAGGAGATCGGCACCCTGCCCGGCCGCGAGTTCGACGAGGCGCGTGGCATCGTCAAGCGTCTCGCCGAAGCTGTCGTACTCGCCCTCGCGAAGGGGGAGGGTAGCAATCGTCTTCTCGTTCACGTGCGTTCGGCCTCGTGGATCAGAATGCGGCTACGATAACCAGCGGTCGAGATTTTCTGCTACGAAGGCGTCGTCGTTAAGCAGCGGATAGGACGTGTAGACGCGCTCGATCTCCTCAAGCTGGCCGGGCGAAAGGCTCTCCTGCGGATCGAGGCACCAGCGGCCGGCAAGCAGGCCCTGGCGGCGAAGTACCTCGTGGATTCCCGGAACGCAGCCGCGAAATTCGTGGCGGGCGTCGAAGATGGCGGCGTTCGCGTCCGTGATCTCCGCACCGCGGGCGAGAACCGTGTCGAGCCGTGCGCAGTTGCGCTTGACGTCCTGGACGGAGTGCAACAGCTCCACGGCCCGTGAGGTCCAGACGGCCCACTGGCCGAGCAGGCCTCCGACAAAGTGCGCGGCTCGGTTCCCGAAGCGGAACTCGGTCAACAGGTCGGCGACGATGTTGTCGTCATTCCCGGTGTAGAGGGCGATTTCAGAACCGCGGCCGCTGTGCGCAACGGCGCGGAGGACCTCCATCGTCTGGTAGCGATCGAACGATGCGACCTTGATGGCGACGACAGACTCGATCTCGACGAAGCGCTCCCAGAAGTCCGCATTCAGCGGCCGGCCGCCCACCGCGGGCTGCAGATAGAAGCCGATCAGAGGGATGTTCTGACCCACGGTACGGCAGTGCTCAATGAGCTGGTCATTGCTGGCGTCGGTCAGGGCTGCCAGGCTTAGCAGGCCGGCGTCGTAGCCGAGGCGGCTCAGGGTTTCGGCTTCACGGCAGGCGCTGCGCGTGTCGCCGCAGACCCCGCCGATCTTCGCCAGCGTCTTGCCCGTGCGGCGCTCGAAACTGTGGACTTCTTCAAGCGCGATCCGAAGGACCGGCTCGAACAAACCGACACTTGCGTCGCGGATGTTGAATTGGGTGGTGTGGACGCCCACCGCCACGCCACCACTGCCCGAGTCGCAGTAGTAGCGTGTCAGCGCGCGCTGACGTCGCTCGTCAAGCCGGAGATCTTCGGTGAGGGCCAGTGGATGCGCAGGGATCACCAGCCCCTGCTGCATGAGCTCACGAAAGTTGGCCGCAGGGTCAGACATCAGAACTTTCCATCCGTGACTTGGAATTTCGTTGCCTTGTTCAAGCTGGCTCCCCCGGCTTCCACCCAGCCGGCTACTGCTTCCATGAGCTCGTTCGCCGGCATGGACGGGTAGCCCAGCGCTGAGTGGCAGGCCCCGGCGTTGTTCAGCAGGGCAAGGCGGCCGGGCTCGCCTTTGAGCTGCAGGTCGCGGCCGAAGCGGGCAGCGAAGAACTCGGCGGCACGGACAACGGAGAGTGTTTCCGGGCCGGTGACGTTGAGGATCCGCGCGGGAGACTCGCAGAGCTGGAGCGAGCGCATGGCGTACGAGTTGGCGTCTCCCTGCCAGAGGACGTTGACTGCTGGAACCGAGACGTCGACGGGCTTGTCCTCAAAAACTTGGCGGGCAATGTCGACCAGTACGCCGTAGCGGAGGTCGATCGCGTAGTTGAGGCGGAAGAGAAGGCAGGGCGTGTTGAACTTTTTTGAGTAGTACTGGAAGACGCGCTCGCGAGCCAGGCAGGATTGCGCGTATTCGCCGAGAGGAGCGGGGCTGTCGGCTTCTACCGAGCCGCCATTGTCCGCCGTGACAAAGGGGTAGATGTTACCACTGGAGAAGGCGACAATCCGCGATTCCCGGTAATGCTGTGCGACCAGGGCGGGAACCAGGGCGTTCATGGCCCAGGTCAGATCGGGGTCGGCTGCCGACCCGAACTTGCGTCCTGCCAGGAAGAGCACGTTCTCGACCAGCGGGAGCGAACGGACGGCCTCGGGGTCGAGCAGGTCGGCGGCGATGGTTTCGACGCCAGCGTCGTCGAGTTCACGGCGAGCCGCAGAGGATTCGAAGCGCGAGATGGCGAAGACCCGCTGTGTGCCGCCTGCTCGCTCTATGGCCAGGCGCAGCCGACAAGCAAGTGTGGGACCCATCTTGCCGCCTGCCCCAAGAACGACGGTGTCGCCACGGAGAGTGCGGGCAAAGTCGATGTCCGCCTGACTAGGGCGGGTGAGCAGCGCCGTAAGTTGTCCGTCAGATTCGATTCTCGGCATAGGGAAACCACGGCGGGCCGGAGCTAGGGAAATTTTCAGACAGCGGTTTCGCAATGCGAACACGATGACTGAATTTCGGAGGAAGAATATCCGGCTATAAAAAAACTTGTCAATGGGAAACGGGCCTTAACCGCGCATCCAGCAGGCGGCCTGCGCCGCGTGGAGGAACGGCATGCTCCAGTACTCGAGGGTGTTCCACTCGATCGCCGTGGACTGCTCGAGGTAAGGCGTGTCGTCCGGACGGCCGATGAAGCCGGTGAACATGGCCTCTGGAATCTGCGGGATGTGAAAGGAGTAGCCAACGGGTTGGCGGTAGCCAATGCCGGAGAACAGCGACCGGTTGAGCGGATTATGGCCGAGACACCAGTGCAGCAGGCGCTCGGCGCGGGAGCGCCAATTCGGCTGGTCGAAGTGGCTGGCGGCGCGGCTCATCAGGTGAGCGTGACTCATCAGCACGGAGCTGGTGCCGTGCACGATCCCTTGATGGTTATAGGGGTGGATGAAGGTGCGAACGCCGCGTCCCGCGCCGGCGTCGCGGAAGCTCTGGCGGTCGGCGTGGGGAGGGGTGAGGTACACGCCGTAGGGCGTCAGCGCGAACGGGTTGCTGCGGCTGTCCGCGATCAGGTACTGCTCGATGAAGCCTGTAACGGCAAGGCGAGCCTGCTCGACAAGGACTGGGTCGGTGAGCAGGTGGCGAAGTTCCCACAGGCGAAGGAGGGCCAGCGCAGGATCGGCCGAGAAGGCGATGGAACGAAAGCCGTCGGCGCCGCCCACTTCGTGGAAGAAGCCGCTGAGGCCGTCCGTGCTGGGGGCCTGACGTGCGAGTAGCTTGCCCGTGAGGTGTGCAATGGAAGCCTGCGTGATGGAGGAATCGCCAGCGGCCAGGAGCTCGAGATGGCCGCGCAGCTCGGCCGCCAGGAAGAGGGTGCGGTCGTCATGCGGGTGGCGGCGGGCGTACTCGGCAGCACGCTGTGCGTGCGCAAGGCAGTGTGCGGCCTCGGACGGCGGCAGATGGCGTGCGATACGTGCCTGCGTGTAAACGAATGCCCACTGCACGAGCGGGTTGTACGTTGTCCGGACCATGCGCTCATCGCCGGAGGCTGGCTGGTTGTCCGTCCAGCGGTTGTCGGTTGCGTCAGCGAAGCAGCCTGGGTGGTTTTCGAACCACCAGTCGCGCTCGTAGGAGAGAGACGTACCAGCAGGCGCGCGGCCGCCCGCAACGTCCTCGAACACATGCCCGTCGGGAGCGATCATGCCGTGGAAGAAGCGATTGCCCCAGGCGATCTCTTCTTGCAGCGAGGACCGCGAGATGCCGGCGCGTTCGAGGTCATCCGCAGTGGTTTCGAGCAGCGTCGCGAGAGCGTCGAGATGATGCAGTGTGAACGCGAGCCATTTGCGGAAGTCACCGGCGTCGTGCCAACCGCCAGTCACGGGCCAGGCCGAGCCGTCGCGGTCGAGAACGCCGTCGTCGAGATGGCAGGCCTCGTGAACGCCGAAGACGGCGGTCCCGCAGCGCTGGGACCGCAGGAACGTCAGGTAGCCGACGATGACCCGATCGTAGACGCGTTCCCGTATGGCGAATGGCGGCGAGGTCCCGCCGTCCGTTTCGATCTGGTAGCTGCCCGGTGCGGTGAACTCCGAAAAGTCCGCCTGCCAGAGTGTGCCCCAGCGCGTGCGGCGACGCAGGAGCTCGCCCGTGTAGAAGACGGCGCTGGTATCCCGGCCGGTGAGCGGACCGCGCAGGAGGTCATAGGGTGAAGGAAAGCGCGCCGAGAACCCGGTTTCGGCGGGGCGGTCTCGTTCCATGCGAAGGCAGTTCTGGCGCAGGTGAAACGGCACGCTCTCAGGCAGCGCATCGGAGATCCCGGGGATGAGGGTGAGGGTCTTGGGACTGTGCGGGAGGTATCCCAGGTGGCTGAGGCTCAGCTGCATGGGGAACGATGATACGTCCTCGTCTTCGGCCGGCGCCCTGCCTGCAATCAGCGTGCAAGGACAGTGCGGGACGCGATGTTCGGTCCCAACTGCAGGGAAGCCTTGCGGGCTGCTTCCTTGACCAGCGCGGCAATGCTCGCCTCACGTTCGGGGGAGAACTCCTCAAGCGGGAGCGTGATGCTGATGACAGCTGCGGGAGATTTATCCTGCCCGGTTGCGACACCAGCCGCCAGAACGCAGTATCCGGGGAGCAACTCCCCGAGATTGCGCGCGTACCGCAATTTCCGCACTTGGGCCAGCTCGTGCTTCATACGCTCGGGATCGGTGATGGTGCTCTCCGTGTACTCCTCGGTGCACTTGGCCATGATGCGATCGACCTCGGCCGGCTTCATGCCCGCAAGAAAGATCTTCCCGGAAGCTGTGGCATTGAGCGGGCGCCGCAATCCCACATCCGCGAAGGCGTGCGGCGCTCCGGAGTAGCCGACCGAGTGGATAAACAGCACGTAGTCCTGGTCGAGCACGCCGAGTTGCACGCTGCCGGGAAGCTGCCGTGCAAGCTCCTGCATCGGGAAGAAAGCAGCCCGGTAGAGTGGCGAGTGCCGGAGGTAGCCGGAGCCGATCCAGAGCGCATGGCTGTTGAGCATGTAGCGGCGGGTGGTGGGCTCCTGTGTGATCAGGTCGGCCTCGATGAGGGTGGTGCAGAGTCGGTGGGCCGAGGCCTTGGGGATGTCGAGGCGGGTAGCGAGTTCGCTGAAGGAGAGCTCAAATGGTTCGTCGGCAAGGAGTTCCAGCACCTTGAGACAGCGCAACGTGGAACTCATGGCAGTGGAGACCTTCGGCATGGATATCAATGTCTCACTTGGTTCTTGACATTGCAATTTGGTTTGGATTAGGTTGCTCCGCATTACAAACATCCATTTCGTATTCCGGAACTGCACGCTAGAACGACCCAGTTCTGGGCGCGAAAATGAACAGGAGACGGGAGCATGAACGCGTTTGCGAGAGGTGCATTGTGGGAACAAGTCATCGCCCTGGCGCTGTGTGCTGTTCCTGTGGCGCTCGTTCTGGGGGGTCGTCCTGCGATGGCCCAGGAGGTCACGGCAACGGTCAACGGCGTCGTGACGGACCCGGGAGGGGCAGTCATTCAGAATGCTGTCGTGATGGTGAAGGACCTGGACCGGGGGACAACATGGCCCTCGAAGACCAACCAATCCGGTTACTACAACGTGAGCCATCTGCCGGTCGGGCAGTATGAGATCCGGGTCATAGCGACCGGGTTCGCGGCCGCGGTGCTGCCGGCGATTCAAGTCCAGGCGAACCAGGTCTATCCGGCCGATGTCCGCATGCAGGTCGGTGCCGAAACACAGGTTGTGGATGTGACCACCCAATCACCTCTGCTGCAGACGGAGACGACGGATGTGGGCACCACGCTCGACGCGTTCACGAACGTCGCCCTGCCGCTGGCGAGCCGCAACTATCTACAGCTTTCGCTGCTTACGCCGGGTGTTGTCACGGCACAGCCGGCTGGATTTGAGAACGGTCAAAATGTCGGACAGACTGCGCGTCCTGAAGTGAACGGAAACCGTTTCACGGCCAACAGCTACCTGCTGGATGGGATGGACAACAACGATGCGGGCAGCAACTACGTCGTGTATTCGCCGCAGCCCGACGCCTTGCAGGAGTTTCGCATCATCACGCAGAATGCGCCAGCTGACTTTGGCAACTACATGGGCGGCATCATCAGCGCCTCGATCAAGGGGGGCACAGATCACTTCCACGGCTCGCTCTTCGAGTTCTTCCGCAACGATAAGTTGAACGCGAATGAGTGGATGAACAAGCTGAATCCGAACAGCCCGGTGGCTCGTCAGAAGGTGCGCTGGAATGAATTCGGCGCGAGCATCGGCGGGCCTGTTCTGAAGGACAAGCTCTTTTTCTTTGCCGACTACCAGGGAGAGCGCTTCGACTTTCCGAGTTCCGCCAAGCTCATCACCGTGTTCACCGCGAAAGAGCGGACGGGCGATGTGTCAGAGCTGATCGCGGCAGGGAAAAAAGTCGTAGATCCGCTGACGGGCCTCCCCTTCCCGGGGAACGTGATTCAACCGAACCGCCTGAGCAAGGCGGCTCAAGCAATCCTCAACTCCTCGCTCTACCCGACACCTATCAACGGCAGCATCCAGAACAACGCGTACAACAATGTTGTCACCCAGACCAACGTCGACCAAGGCGATGGGCGTTTGGATTATGCCGCAAGCGAGAAGAACCACTACATGGGTCGCTTCTCCTACTCCAACCTGAAGAATCCGACGCTGAACTCCTTCAACTTCGCATACAACCCGTCCAACGTGGTCACCTCGTGGAACTTTGTTACGGGGTACACCCGCACGCTTACGGCGAACCTCACAAACGACGCGCGCCTTGGTGTGAGTTATGTCGAGGTCGGACAGGGGCAGGAGTCGGCCGGGTTTCCGGGAAATGCGGGCACGCTGTTCAGCATTCCTGGCCTGACCTCCAGCTTGCTTCCTGCGATGGGCTTCAGTGGAGGCTATGTCACGGGGTTTGGAACGAAGACTGGTATCACGAACAACTACGACACTTCAATTCAGTACTCGGACACCCTGAACTGGGTACACGGCCGGCACAACACGCGCTTCGGCTTCCAGGGCTGGCGGTTTCGGGTGAATGGTCTTTTTGCGAGCAACAACGGTCAATCAGGCGGCTTCAATTTTGGTTCCTTGTATTCAGGCAGTGCGGAAAGCAACTTCCTCCTTGGTCTTCCCAACCAGGTCAACGTAGGTTCGAATCCTGCGGAGTGGGGACAACGAAATAACGTCTTTGCAGGATTCATCCAGGACGACTGGAAAGTGGCGAAAAGGCTAACGTTCAACCTCGGACTTCGCTACGAAACGCATACCCCGTTCGTAGAAGCTCGAGACCGCGAGGTGAATTGGGATCCTCAGACGGGCGCTGTAGAATTCGCCAATCAGAACGGCAACAGCCGCTCGTTGTACAACTCATATAACGGGTACGGAAACTATCAGCCTCGCATTGGCGTTGCGTACCAGGTGACGCCGGCAACAACGATCCGTGCCTCCTACGGACTGTCCTCCTTCATGGAAGGCACCGGTCTGGGATTGCGCCTGCCTCAAAATCCCCCACGCGCCGTTGCTACAAGCGCCAACTACAGTTCACTGAGCTTCCCGACCACGACCCTTGATCAGGGCTTCACGCCGATCGCAAACCCAGCCGGATGTACGGCTGCTGGTCTGGTGAACGCGGACCCCCTTTGCTACAAAGGGTCCATCATTTACTCATGGGACAAAAAGGTGCAACCGGCTCACTCGCACCAGTGGAGCTTGTTTGCGCAGCAAGAGATGTGGAACAACGCCACGTTCCAGTTGGGGTACGTCGGTCAAATCACGCAGCATTTGACCAACGCCGAGCTGCTCACGCAAGGGGTGTGGCAGTCGCCGGGTGTAGTAGCTCCTTCGCCTTTCTTTGCGAACAACCGGCAATACATCAACCAGGTTGCGTATATCTTCGGAACGTTCTCCGAGGCGCACCAGAGCTACAACGCACTGGAAGCGCAATTGCAGGGCCGCAACAACCACGGTTTCTCATACCAACTCAGCTACACCTGGTCACGCTGCATGACCAACTCACAGGGGTTCTTTGGCGAAGGGGGACAGTCTTCCGGGCCGAGTGCCTGGTGGCAGAACACCTACGACCCAGCCGCGGAAACCGGTGCGTGCTACTACAACGTGAAGGGTGTCTTCACCGGCTACGCCATCTATGAACTGCCTCTCGGTCGGGGCAGGCAGTTCGGCGGGAACCTGAACAGGGCTGCCGACGCTGCTGTTGGCGGATGGAGGGTCGGCGTCATTCCGACCTTCCGCGGTGGTATGCCGCTGACGTTGAGCTCGAACGATGATCACTCTGGAACAAACTCTTTCCAGAACCGTCCGGACTGCGTGGCGCCGCCTCGTGTGCTGCACAAACAGCCGATCGGGAACGGTCTGCTCGGGTACCGTTGGTTCGATCCAGCGTCCTATGCCGAGCCAAAGACTGGCTACTTCGGAAGCTGTAGCGTGAGCTCAGTGTATGGTCCTGGTGAGCAGAACATCGATGCGAACGTGTCCAAGGCCTTCGCCCTGAAGGAGCACCAGAATCTTGAGTTTCGTGCGGAGTTCTTCAACGTTCTCAACCACACGATCCTCGACGCGCCGAATAACGGGGGCATCAACACGACGAATGCTAACGGCGGCACGATCGGCCAGATCAACAAGTCGGAAGGCGCACGAAACATCCAGTTCGCTCTGAAGTACAACTTCTAACCTATTGCCGCCTGCGCTGGCAGTCAGGCGGCAATAGAATGCGATCCACAGAACTGACGTCGATAGATAATTTGTACTAACTCACCCGAAGGCAACGGAAGTAAACGCCTGATGATGCAGAACAGCGATCTCATCGCCTTTCTGAAGCCGGTCACAAACCAGTTCAGCAAGGCTGACCGGGTCGAGATGCTCGACTTTACCGGCCAGGTGACTGACGTGGAGGCGAATGGCTACAAGCTATGCGTTCGCCTCGATCTTTCGGCGGGGCTGTATCGCGGACGTTTGCAGACGAAGGCGGGTGCCTTTGACATGACGACTGCGAACGTTGAGATGATTCGTGTGCCGGATGGCAAACGCGTGGCCGTGGGGCCGTGGGATCTTGATCATCTGCACAACGTGATGGCCCTGCCGATGGCCCGTACGTACGTGAACGGTGCGTTGAAAGGGGGCCTCTGGTTCGCGATGCCTGGGCCGGAAGAGATTGCCCAAGGACGGCTCTTCGCCGAGTTCGGCTTCGAGGCAAGGGAGGGCAGCAATGAACTGGTGCTGGAGATGGTTGAGCGGGACCGCGAACGGCTGGACTGGGGGCGGCTCGAATTCCTAGAGCTCCGTACAGACGACCGACGTATGGTCGCGTTGACTCCGATCTCAACCGAACACCCCCGGTTGTTCATGTCGCGCGCGGACGCAAAGGAAGTCGAAGCGCGCTGGCACGGCTCGGCAGAGTTCCAGATGCTCATTGAGCAACTGCGGAATGACGAACTGGTGATGCTGACGGATAACAGCCAGGGAACGCTGTCTCTCGCGTGCATCGTCTCTTCCTTGAGCGGCGACACTGTTTTGGGCGAGCGCGCACGTGCTGCGGTCATGCAGTTGGCGCATGCGCAGACCTGGAGTGGGCGACCCGACCCACTGCTGATGGGTGGAGAAAACGATCGTGGCATCTCGCTGCGGCTGTTTCATGTTGCGCTGGCGTGGGACCATCTCCAGCCGCTACTGACGGACGAGGACCGCAAGGCACTGCTCGCGAAGGCGGATGAGTACCTGCGCAAGATGTATGACTTCACCGTCCTGCAGCGCGCGTACATGGGCTGCCCCGCCATTGATCCGCACTCGCTGGGAAGCTGGAACGGGGCGGCGATCGCGTGCATGGCGTTCTATGAAGAGCTGGAGATTGCCAGGCACGCGCTGCCGTTCTTTCATGGGCTGTTCAGTGACAGTCTCAAGCTCTTTCCGGCTAGCGGGAAAGCAGCATGGGCTACGTATTTTCCGTTCCATCTGGTTCTGTATCTCGCAGCGGCGCACTCCTTCGCGGGGCCACAGGATGAACTCTCGAAGAGTGAGTTCCTCGATAACCTCGGAGGGGCACTGTTGTCTTCGTTTGAAGCGCCGAACAGCCAGGAACTCCAGCGCGGTCTGCGCACGCGAGAGCACCGGTTTCTCACGGCGTTTCTCTGCGCCTTTCACCCGACGCCCGGAATCGATGCGATTCATCGTGCGTTTGCGGACAGGGAGCGGGCGGCTGCGGGTGATCTCTCGCTAGGCATCTTCGACCTGTTGTATGCGCCAGATCCACGAGGGCCCGGTTGCGGAGTTTCCGGATCGGCCCCTCTTTGCAAAAGACGTTGGCGATGTGATCGCGATTGCGCGCGGGGAGCACGTGGTGGCGGTGTCGCTCGCCGCTGGTGCAAAGGCAGGAAGGCGCGCGAGTTTCATGCTGATGCCGCAGAATCGGGAGTTTTCTCCATCACTTGGCGCGTTGGAAGTCACGATCGACGGAACACTGGTCCTATGCAACGTGAATATCAGCGGGTATGGCATCAACAGCGCGCTAACAAACGCCATATGCCTGGAAGACGGCGGCGGTGTTACGAACGGACAATATCTGAATGGTGCTGTGCGACCGGAGCAGTGCAGCGTGGTGCGGCGGTGTCTGGTGAGTGATCGCTTTGTGTACACACATGTTGTTGTGACCAGTGCGCTTGATCCGAAGCTGGAAGTGCTGCAGGCTGACCGCATCTTCGTGTTTGACCGGAAGACGGGCGTGATCGTGCTGTCGGATGCGTTTTCAGGCCTGCGACCGCTGCTCTTTGCGACGCATCTTCACTGCTCGGGATCAATCACTGAACCGAGGGAGGGCGTCTACCGGATGACCGGTGGCCAGGCCAATCTCATCGCGGGCATCAAGGGCGGAAGTAAAGATCTGGATGATGCTGAACGTGGAGAGATCTTCGTCGAGGTGCTGCGTGCTTCGACATCGGCCCGCGTTGCCGTGGAGGAGCCGACGTGGGTTCCTGGATACATCTACGGTCTCAACCTCACCGGCCGTGAAGAGCTGAGCGATGGCCGGTTCCCGCGGTACAAACGCTGGCGATTAGAGGCTGCTGAGCGCGTGACCCAGGGATCGTTCCTGATTGCGCTGAGTCCACAGCCGTGCATGGCGAAGCTCGTGGAAGGTGACGTGTTGCTGCCTCAGGGTGGCGTGAGCCTTGGCTTCGGAACGCGAAGCGCCATGGGCGTACAGTGTCAGTGCGAATGCCTGCTGTGGGATGAGTCTGCGCAACGCCTGATAGCGATGGGGGCTGTTTCTCTTGAGCATGAAGGACGAAGCCTGATGTTCTCTTCGCCCGTGGATCTTGAGTACAGCGTGGACGCGGGACGAGGTACAGCGTATTCACAGTCGATGCAGCCCGGGGCAGGCGAGGGCTTTTCTTTGGAGCCGTGGCTCCCGATTGGGGAAGAGAGTTGGAGGACGCACGCGTCGCTTCGTTTGTCCTTCGAAAAGCGATGAGGATGAGCAGCAACGGTGGAGGACCGGTTGAATGAGCAGTGTTGAGGCGATGGACGTCGCCATCCTGGGCGGCGGACAAATGGGCGTAAACGTGATGGAGCACCTGCGGGACAGTCCGCTTGTGCGTGACATCACGGTGTTCGATCCGAATCCGCAGCGGCTCGAGGAACTGCGGCGGAGTCACGCGGTGAAAACGTCGCATTCGCTTGCGCAGGTGCTGGATGATACGGCCATACGGCTTGTATTCATCACGGCCGCCAATCACGCTCACAAGGACCTTGCAGTGCAGGCGCTCGAGGCGGGTAAGGCGGTGATGTGTGAGAAAGCCGATGGCCACCAGCCTGGCTGACGCGGCAGCAATGGTGGAAGCCGCCGAGCGGACAGAGGGCTTTCTGCAGGTGGGCTTTGAGTTGCGGTACTCGCACCTGTACACGCGGGTCAAGGACTGGATCGAGCGCGGGCTGCTGGGCCAAGTGATGAATACCCAATGCACGTACTGCACGAGCGCCTGGGGTCGCCATAATGTGTGGCGCGCGGCTTCAGATACGAGCGGGGGAATGTTCGGCGAGAAGCTGAGCCACTACGTCGATCTGGTGAGGTGGTGGATCGGTGATGAGGTCGAGGAGGTGTACGCGGCCTGTGCGCCCAACGTCCTTCCGTACTACGAGGTGCATGACAACTACCATTGCAGCTACCGTTTCAAGAATGGAGCGGTGAGCCACCTGACGTTCATGATGGCTCCCGCCGCTACTTTCAGAGGTGATCCGCTGCAGAACGCGGTCTCGCAGCAGGCGGGAGATGGACACATGCTGCGCTACATGATCTACGGAGAGAAGGGCGCGGCGGAGACAGATGTCTTTCCGCGCACGATCAAGCGCTGGGAGTTTGGTGAGGACGACTACGGCCAGACGAGCACCTGGGTGGAGAACCACACTTGGCAGCCGGAGCAGGACTTCGCGTATTTCCACAACACGCATGACCAGGCACTGGACATCGTGCGGCGTGTGGCTGAAGGCCAGTCGCCCATGACGAGTCCGCGGGATGCGCTGGAGACCACCGAGCTGTGCTTCGCGGCAGAGCTTTCCGCGACGGAGAAGCGGGTTGTGCGGCTGGATGAGTTCAGGCAGAGCAGGTAAGCGATGAGCGAGCACGACAACGTGGAGCCAACGATATCGGGCTGTCTGGAGACCGCGCAGGAGAGGCACGACGCTCGACTGCACGCGTTCTTTGCGGACAGGCCGAGGACGTGGAGCAATGTGTTCTGGACCACGTTCGGGCAGTTCGGCATGGCGTTGTCGATGACGATCGTAGAGCCACTGATGAGTTTGCGGCTGAAGGCGAGTGGCGTAAGCGACGCAGGGATTGGCCTACTAGCCTCGGCCAATTTGTGGGGAGTGAGCTTCCTGGTCATGTACTACTCGTGGAAGAGCGACCACTGCACGAGCCGGCTGGGTCGGCGGTCGCCGTATGTGCTGGCAGCGCTTCCGTTCGTGACGTTAGCGGTGATACTGTTCCCGCTGTTCAGCGCGAAGTGGTTGCTGATTGGCTTGTTCATCGTCTATTGGTTCTTCAATGATGTGAAGGCGTCGACCTATCCACTGCTGGCCATCGATTGTGTGCCAAAGGGTGTGCTTGCGCGAGTGTCGGGCCTGATTGCGGTCATGACGAGTCTGGCAGGCTTTCTGTCCTCACGCATCGGAGCGAAAATGGCGGACGTCAACGAGGCGCGCGTCTTCGTTCTGGCGGCCCTGGCAAACATGATCATGACGTTGCTGGCGATCTGGCAAATCAAGGAACCGCCGATCGTGAATCCAACGACTGAGCGCTTCAGTTTCCTTGCGCCGATCAAGGTGGCTACCCGCGATAAACGGATCCTGGTGCTGATGATTGCGGTCGCGCTGCTGAACGCCTTTCCGATGGTTTTCAAAACGTGGGTGTGGTTCTATGCGAAGTCGAAACTCGGCTTGACGATCGGTCAGACTGGTGTGGCGATGTCGTGGGGGCTGCTGTTGCAGATGGGCGTGTCGTATCCCGCGGGGTGGCTGATTGATCGCTTCGGCAGTTACCTTGCGCTGCTGCTTACGTGGGTGCTGATGCTTTCACTTGCGGTGTTTTCAGTGGGCGTCAAGAGCGTTTCGGGACTCATCCTCCTGACCGTCTTCTATTCGCTCGTGCTTGCGCTGAAGGTGGCGGGCGACATGATTCTCTGGAAGACGATGGACAAGGCCGACACAGGCTCGTACACGTCCACCGTAGCGCTGTGCCGCAACTTCTGCACGGGTACGGTAATCGCGATTTCCGGATTCCTCATTCGCTGGACAGGCAGCTACATCGTGGCTTTCTGGTTCGGATTCCTGCTGAGTTCGATTGCACTGGTTGTGTTCTTAGTGTATCGGCACCTGATGCGTGAGGGCGGACCGTCAGACGCAGCACTTTGTGAGGGAGGGAAAGGTGTGGAGGACTTTGTCAAGTCGGCAATGCTGGCCTAGAAAATGCTCGAGTCTCGAACTTGACGGATGGAGGGTGGATGGAAGTTCGAGTAGCAGAGTCAGTGGCGGAGTTGGGCGCGGTGGCGGCGCGGGACGTCGGCATAGCATTACGTCGTAGGCTGCAGATGCAGCCACGCGTGCGGGTGATCTTCGCGGCGGCACCGAGCCAAAGTGCCATGCTGTCCGCGCTGCTGCATGAATCCGGCATCAACTGGCAGCGCGTGACGGCGTTTCACATGGACGAGTACCTGGGCCTTGCACCTGATGCTCCGGAACGATTCGGGAACTGGTTGAAGCGAGAGTTCTTCGATCATGTGCCCCTCGGTGAGGTCCACCTGATGCAGCCGGAAAACAAGGACGCGTGCCGCGCGTATGCAGCACTGTTGGGCGAGGCCCCGATCGACTTGGTGCTGCTGGGGATTGGGACAAATGGGCATCTGGCGTTCAACGATCCGCCCGCGGACCTGAAGGATCCTGAGCCCGTGCGTGTAGTGACGTTGGATGGGATGTGCCGTGAGCAGCAGGTATACGACGGCTGCTTTCCTCAGCTCGATGCCGTGCCGAAGCAGGCGCTCACGCTGACAGTGCCGACGTTGATGACGGCAGAAGAGATGTTCTGCTGCGTGCCGGGCAGGCATAAGAGCGAGGCCGTGCGGAACATGCTCGAGGCGCCTGTAAGTGGGATGTGCCCGGCGACCGCGTTGCGAGAACATCCGCGCTGCACGGTGTATCTTGATCGCGATTCAAGCTCGCTGAGCCGTGTGTATGCGCGTGAGTGAAATGGTCGGGCGTGATCCGCGCACCAATAGGATGCTACGCATCCTCGCGCAGGACGGGCTCATTGCGCGTATCGAGGAGACGTCAGAGGAGAACGATCTATTTCTCTCGGCGGGCTTTGTGGACCTGCAGGTGAACGGATTCGCAGGCTTCGATGTGAATGCGGTAGAGGTGTCGACCGAGACCGTGAGAGGCATGGTCGATGCTCTGCTAGCGCGAGGCGTTACGTGCTTTGCGCCAACAGTGATCACCGCGAGTGAGGAGAGGATCTGCCGTGCGCTGATGGTGATCGCAGAGGCGCGCAGAAGCTTCCCGAGAGTGGCGGCGTGCATCCCCTACGCTCATGTAGAAGGCCCGCACATCTCACCGCTCGACGGCTACCGTGGTGCGCATGCGGCTGCAGTGGTTCGGCCGCCATCCCTCGCAGAGTTTGAGCAGTGGCAAGAAGCGTCAGGCGGCGTGGTGGGCATGGTGACGCTTTCGCCGCATCATCCCGGATCGCTGGAGTACATCGCACACCTGACGAAGCGCGGCGTTCATGTGGCGCTCGGTCACACGCATGCGGGGCCGGAGGAGATTCGGCGCGCGGTGGATGCCGGGGCGCGACTGTCCACACATCTCGGCAATGGCGTTGCTGGCGAGATCCCTCGGCATCGCAACCCTCTCTGGAGCCAGTTGGCGGATGACAGGCTTACGGCGGCCGTGATTGCGGATGGGCATCATCTTCCAGAAGAGGTGCTGCGGGTGATATTGCGAGTCAAGGCTTTGGAGCGGGTGGTGCTAGTGTCCGATGCGGTGGCGCTGGCTGGCATGGCGCCTGGTGTGTACGACACGCCGGTAGGCGGCAGGGTGGAGCTGCGCGCCGATGGCAGGTTGGGTGTGCTCGGCACAGAGCTGCTGGCGGGCTCCACGGCGACACTGGCAGACTGCATCGGAAACGTTGTGCTGCGGATGGGAACGTCGCTGGCCGATGCGCTGGCAATGGCGACGGTGCAGCCAGGGCGCTTCGCAGGTGGGCGTGGCCAGCTGAACGTGGGCAGTTGTGCCGACGTGGTGCGCTTCCGATGGAACGGGAGAATTGATGTGGAGGATGTGTGGCTGCGTGGTGAACGCGTGCAGGAGAGCTGTGAATGATCGAGTGTTGAGGCGCGTCGCGGTCGTTGATGTCGGAGGCAGCAAGGTGGCCGTGGGGGGTCAAGAAGTTTTCGATCCGCGCGGAACATCCGTCAAAGAAGGGAAGTGAAGGAGATGAGTTCTGAAGCGATGATGGCTAGGATCGGTGCGCAGGCAACGTCATTGGGGCGCGTGCTGGAACACCAGTGTGGTGAAGGTAGTGAAGCTTTGATGCAAGCTGCCGAGCTGATTCGTTCCCGTCGGCAAGTGGTGATTACGGGCATGGGCGCATCGTTCTTCGCGGCCCTGCCGCTAGAAACTCAACTATGCGAACTGGGGATTCATGCGGTGGCGGTAGAAGCCGGTGAACTGCTGCACTTCCGGCATCGAGGGTATCGCGAGGCCGTGGTGCTGGCGGTCTCGCGCTCGGGCGAGTCGATTGAAATTGCGAGATTGCTGGAGCTGCTCAAAGGACGCCAGCCCGTAATTGGTGTGTGCAACCGGCCGGGGAGTCGACTGGCGCGCGAAGCCGATGTGGCGATCTCGATCGGGAGCTTAGAGGACGATATTGTGGCGCTGCAGACCTACACAGGAACAGTGCTGGCACTGACATTGCTGGGCAGTGCAGTGGAGGACTCGCTAGGTAGCACGAAGGGCGAGATCGAGGCAATGCTGCCGCACTTCGACCAGCTTGTGCAGACATGTCTCGCGAATTTGCCCGACTGGGATGAGTTCTTGCAGCCGGGAACGTCTCTGTACCTGTTGGGACGTGGTGCGTCGCAGGCCTCGGCGCAGGAAGGCGCGCTGCTGTTCAACGAAGTAGCCAAGGTCCCGGCGGTAGCGATGGCGACTGCGACGTTTCGACACGGGCCCGTGGAGGTAGTAAACGAGAACTTTCGCGGGCTCGTTTTTGCGCCTGAGGGCGACACGCAGCGGCTGAACCTTGCACTCGCCCGGGACATCGTGCGATTTGGCGGGCAGGTGCGGGTCGTAGGTCCCCTTACGGGCGATGCTGCCGAAGTGCCGGTGATCGGTCTGTACAGCACGCGCTCCGCGTTGGCTCCGCTGTTCGAAGTAGTGCCCCTCCAGGCTGCCGCCCTTCGGCTGGCGGAGCTGCGCGGCGTTGCGCCAGGCAGCTTCCGCATCATTCCTCCAGTAGCGCTGGATGAAGCGAGCTTCGGTTAGCTCAGAAACATCATGGATTTAGATTTACGGATTGAAGTATGCGCCGCACCCATCGTGAAGGTTTCTACGCGAAATCAGCGCGCTAGAAGCAGGAGGGACACACGCTGTCTACCCCAGCCAGGGTGATTCAGCGGAGTGGCTGCTTGGAGTTCTGGTGCCTCGGCGCGGGCGCCTGCATGAAGTCCAAACGGCGCAGCTGCACGGGTCTTTGCCTACAAAATAGAAGACCGCGCCCCTAGCTTTCGGGCGCGGTCTTATGTGCGATTAGTTATCCGCTAAATGGTTGCGGGGGTAGGATTTGAACCTACGACCTTTGGGTTATGAGCCCAACGAGCTACCGGGCTGCTCCACCCCGCATTCCTAAGATAACAAGGCTGAATTCGATGGTCAAGGCCACGGGCAGGAACAGCGCCTGGGAGGGTTCCTTAGAGGCTCTTGAGGGCGTCCGCTTCACGCCGGGACTCATCGTATCGGAAGCGCGGAACTTTCCGCGGAAAAGTGCGTCTTTGGAGTTGTAAGGGTGGCGGCTGCTTGGCCGCCGAACAGGCGTGAAAGCCCGGCAGGAGAGTTGCGATGAAGGTTCGAAGGATCGGAAGGGGCGCCCAGGGCGCTGGTGCGAAGGCGGTGCTCGTGGGCGGCTTGGTGCTCATGGGAGCGGCGCCGGGCGCTGCGATGGCGCAGGAAATCTCTGCAATCCCGGATGCACAGGTGGAGGCCAACGTTTTGAAGGCCCTCGCCGCTGCGTCCGAATTATCGACCCAGGATATCCAGTCCTCGACGGTGTATGGGGTCGTTACCCTGAGCGGAACCGTGCAGAGCGAAGCGATACGGACCAGGGCGGAGAACCTTGTCGCCCGCGCCTCCGGGGTGAAAAAGGTCGTGGACGAACTCACGCTGGGCACACCCAGCTCAGCATCGACGTCGTCCTCTGGCGATGAAACCGCGAGCAACGCAAACGATCCGGCTAGCGGGAATGTGCTGCAGTCGGACGGAACCTATGCGCCGCAGCCGGCCCAACCTGCGACGCCTTACGCTGGAGCA
This sequence comes from uncultured Verrucomicrobiae bacterium, assembly GCA_963717535.1. Classification (GTDB taxonomy): domain Bacteria; phylum Acidobacteriota; class Terriglobia; order Terriglobales; family Acidobacteriaceae; genus Granulicella. Next base: position 1,096,758 of record OY970344.1, on the reverse strand, counting down.
CCGGGGCAAGGTGGAAGCGGCAGCTACGGCTCGGGGCCGACGGCCCCGGGCTCCGAGAACGGGCAACCAGGCTACGGAGCATCGCAGCCCTACCCCGCTCAGCCTGGGAACGGGCAGCCCGCCTACAACCAGCCCTACGGCTCGTCTTCCGCAGGTCAGCCGGGCTATGGCCAGCCGAACGGTCAGCCCAATGGCCCACAGCCGGGCTACGGTCAGCCTCCTTACGGTCAGCCAAATGGCCCGCAGCCCGGCTATGGCCAGCCCGGGTACCGGCAGCCCGGATATCCGCAGCAGTCCGGATATCCGCAGCAGCCCGGATACCCGCCCACCTACGGGCAGGCTGCACCCCCGAATGGCTATGCGCAGCCACAGGGGTATCCTGCACAGCCGGGCTATTCTCCCCAGGGAGGTCAACGGGCCGGGATGCAGGTCACTGTACCTGCAGGAGCCTTGTTACGGATCAGAGTGAACCGGGGCCTGGATTCGAACCACATTCAGCCCGGGACGCCCTTTGACGGGACTGTGCTGAACGACGTGACCACGACCGGCGAGGTGGCCATCCCGCGCGGAGCGTCCGTTCAGGGCGTAGTGGTCGACGCAAAGAAGGCAGGCGCTTTAAAAGGGGAGGGCGAGTTGGCGCTGCAGATCAACACCGTCACCCTCGGGGGCACGACCTATCCCATGGTCTCGGACCTTTGGGAGCGGCAAGGGCCTGACAAGAGCGTGCGCACGGTGAACAGCGCACTTGGTCTGGGCGTGCTCGGTGCGATTGTGGGAGGCGTCGCTGGTGGCGGTGCTGGAGCCGCTGTGGGCGCAGGCGTTGGTGCGGGTGTCGGCATCGCCGGTTCCGCGACATCGCAAGGAGGCCGCATCATTGTTCCGCCTGAGGCCGTCCTGACCTTCCACCTGGCTCAACCTGCCGTGGTGCGAACCGTCTCAGAGCAGGAGATGCAGCGGTTGGCCTATTCGGCTGGCCCGGGGCAGGGCCCAGGGGCACAACCCGTGGTGCGGCGTCGGTACTATCCTCCGTACTACGCCCCGGCCCCGTATCCGTACCCTTACTAAGTGGGTGTGTGACTCCGGGGTCGCTTCGGCGGCCCCTGGCTTTTTGAAGCGAGCTCTCTGTACGATGGGCTCATTTATACTGAGTGGTAGCTTTGCGCTGTGCGTGCAACCTGCCGCGGCGTTCAGCATCCGGCAGATCGCCCACAGGGCTCTCCCGTGTTCAGGAAGAAGGTTGACGCCTCCACATGATTCGTAGTCTGCAGCAGGATAATCGCGCCTCCAAGGCGATCTTCGCCGTCGTAATCGGCTTCGCGATTCTCGCGATGGTTGTTACCCTGGTCCCCGGGATCTTCGACAACAGCACCGCCAACAACAGCACCACCTTTGCGACGGTGCGCACGCCGGGATGGTTTGGTCGGTTCAAGAGCGACAGTGAATCCATCACCAACGCTGAAGTGGAGAACACGGCGCGTGCGATGCTCCAGCGCAATCAGCTGCCGGAGATGTACCTTCCTCTGCTGATGTCCCAGGCTGGCCAGCAGCAGGTGGAGCGTGCGGTTCTCGTACGCGAGGCAGACCGGCTTGGTTTGCAGGTGAGCAACGAGGATCTTGCCCGCGAGTTGAAGACCGGCCCCCTCAGCCAGTACTTGTTTCCCAATGGGCAGTTCATCGGGCAGGAAGCCTACGAGAACTTCATCTCGCAGCACTTTGGCGGGCCCGGCGGTGGCATGTCCGTGGTCAAGTTTGAGGCCGAAGTGAAGCAGGACATGGAGCTGCAACGGTTGGAGGCGCTGGTCACGGGTGGCGTGAACGTTTCCGAGGCTGCGGCGCGCTCGGCCTACCTGAAGCAGGGAGAGAAGGCGAAGTTCGATTATGCCGTGCTCTCCGCCAATGAGCTGAAGAAGACGATTAACCCGAGTGACGCCGAGTTGGAGCAGTTCTTCAAATCCAACGGAGCGCGCTATGCGACAGCGGTCCCTGAGACCCGCAAGATTACGTTCTTCCAGGTTGATAACTCGAACCTTCCCGGCGGCGCTCCCAAGGTGAGCGACGCGGAGATCCAGGCTTACTATGGCGCACACCAGGCCGACTACAAGCTGCCCGAGCAGGTGAAGACCCGCCACATCCTGATCACCGTGCGCGAAGGGTGCGGATGCAAAGACGGATGCGGCGGCAAAGGCTAAAGCTCAGGACCTGCTGAAGCAGATTCAAGGTGGAGCCAACTTCGCAGACCTGGCGAAGAAGAACTCCGATGACCCTGGCAGCAAAGAGAACGGCGGCGATCTGCCCATGATCCCGACGGCCAACCTAGACCCGGCATATGCACGGGCAGCGATGGCGCTGAACCCCGGTCAGACCTCGGACGTGGTTCGGTCGCAGTTCGGCTACCACATCATCCAGACAGAGCAGAAACAGACAGCCAGCACACGAGGCCTCGCCGACGTAAAGGACGAGATCAGCGGAAAACTCTCCGCCCAGAAGTTTGTGGCGGCACAGAACGCCTATGCCACGCAGCTTGCAAGCGAGGCGGCCAAGAACGGCATCGCCGCAACAGCCAAGGCGCACAACGCGCAGGTAGTCACAACCGATTACGTCGGTCGCAGTGGCTCCATCGCCAGTCTCCCGGATTCGACGGCCCTGCTGTCGGCCGCGTTCGGCGTAGCCAAAGGCGCAGCGCCACAGACCGCCTCGATCGGGGAAGGCTACGCGGTATACCAGGTGGATGACGTGAAGGCCGCGCATGCACCGGCGTTTGCAGACTGGAAGAGCCATGTCCTGGACGACTTCCGCGACCAGAAAGCGCCTGAGCTTCTGGCCACCCAGTTGGGTAAGCTGGATGCCCGCGCGAAACAGCTTGGCGACCTACATAAGGCAGCGGCTGAGATGAATGTGCCGGTGAAGAGCAGCGATCTGGTTGGCCATGATGCTCAGGTGCAGGAGATCGGCTCCATGAGCGGACAGGCAGCGGTGATCTTTGCGCTGCCGAAGGGCGGCATCTCTGGGCCCATTAATGAAGGTCCCAACGGCGTCGTCGCGCAACTCGTCGACCTGCAGCAGCCCACCGCTGAGGACATCACCAAGAACCTTGGCGAGACGCGGGACAAGTTGCTGGACGAGCAGCGTGCGGAGACCTTTAACGTCTTCGCGGGCACCCTGATGGAGCGCTACCAGAATGCAGGCGCGATCCTGTACAGCCGCAAACAGACCGGGCTGCCGCTCGGAAGCTAGTTCTTAACAGATGACAGGCAGGGCCACCACACGCATCCCGTGGTGGCCCTTCTTACGTCTCAGCACCAGGCGAGCTGCATGCTTGTGCACCGCCCAGGAGTTTGGATGGACGCGGAACGCAATTCCGGTGTGCTGTTGCACGTAACTTCACTGCCTTCTTATGGGGGCATCGGGGACTTCGGACCGGCAGCCTACGCCTTCGTAGACTTCCTCGAGGCGTCCAAGCAGCGACTGTGGCAGGTTCTGCCGCTGAGTCCCACGGGCTATGGCAGTTCCCCGTACTCGGCGGTCTCGGCCTTTGCGGGCAACGCTACGCTCATCAGCCTGGAGTTGCTGGTGGAGCAGGGCTGGATTGCGGCGGAGCGCATCCAGGGCCTGCCCGGGCACGATGGGCCCTGCGATTTCGCCGTGGCCTTTGAGAAGAAGCTGCCGCTGATTGAAGAAGCCGCGGCGAACTTCCTTGATGGTGCCGGGCCGAAAGATCGTGCACGCTTTCACAAGTTTGCCGAGGAGAACAACTCGTGGCTCACCGACTGGGCGCTGTTCAGCGTGTTGCGCAGGCGGTTTGAATCCAGGAGCTGGATCGACTGGCCCGTTGAATACGCCTTTCGTCAGCCGGACGCCATGACCTCGGTGATGAACGAGTCGGGCCGTGAGTTGATCATTGAACAGGTGATTCAGTTCTTGTTTCAGGAGCAGTGGTCGGCGCTGCGGGCCTATTGTGCTGAACGTAAGATCCGCATCCTGGGAGATGTCGCCATCTTCGTCTCCTACGACAGTGCCGACGTCTGGACGCATCCGGAGATATTCGAACTTGACGAGGATCGCAAACCGACACGTGTCTCCGGCGTGCCACCGGATTACTTCAGCGCTACAGGCCAGCGTTGGGGCAACCCGCTGTACCGGTGGTCGCTCCTGCAGGAGCATGGATTTGATTGGTGGGTAGCCCGTTTTCGCCGCGCCCTGGCGCTCTATGATGAGGTGCGTCTGGACCACTTTCGCGGTTTTGAGGCGTATTGGTCCATTGGTGCGGAGGAAGAGACCGCGATGCACGGCCATTGGGTCAAGGCGCCGGGACATGCACTGTTCAGTCGGCTGAAGGAGGCTCTCGGAGGTCTGCCCTTTCTCGCGGAGGACCTTGGCATGATCACCAAGGAGGTCGATGAACTTCGTGCGTGCTTCGACTTGCCCGGCATGCGGATTCTTCAGTTTGGCTTCGCGGAGCGTGGGGGCCAGTTGTACCTTCCTCACCGGTACGTACCCAATGCAGTCGTTTACACCGGAACACACGACAACAACACGACCCTCGGCTGGTGGCGAGAAGATGCGTCCGCCGCGGAGCGCGAGAACGTGCAGATCTACACGCAGCCCATACAGCACGATGGGGACATCTGTTGGACGATGATCAAGCTGGCTGCCACCTCCGTCGCAAACACCTGCATCTTCCCACTGCAGGACATCCTGCACCTGGGCAGCGAGGCGCGCATGAACAGGCCGGCCGCCGCTGAAGGCAACTGGGCATGGAGATTTGGTCAGGACGCGCTCCATCCACACTTCGCTGAAAAGCTCGCAACCATCATGGAGATCACCGACCGTGACGGGAAGGGCAAGAAGGTCGAGGGAGAGGCAGCCGGTGAAACCTTCCATGATGCTCATCTGCGGATCGAAGAAGGTGCCACGCGTTAGCACCTGCTTCGCGTAGTTGAAGGCGACAAGAAGGTACACTTGAGCAATACCTGAGGAGACGTGCTGTGCCCCTGTCCGGAGAAGCAATTCGCACCATGAACTACGTTGACGATATTTCTGTAACGCTGCGTCGCATTCTTTCCGTCCTGCCGATGTTGACGCCGGAAGAGCGGGAGCGCATTGCCGCGCACATTCAGCAGGCCGAGCCCAGCTACGATTCTGTAGTGAAGGCTTTCGGGACCAAGTAGCTCCACCGTGGCTAGTTTCGCGGGAACAAGCCCTGCAGCGCAGACCATTCGCTCCGTAGCGGTCATCGGGGCGGGAGAGCAGGGCCGGGCTTTCGCGCTGCGTTGCGCGGCCTCCGGTCTCTCCACCGTCTTGCAGGACGTCCTCTCGTCCAAGCTGCGCAAGGTGCAAGAGCAGCTTGCGTTACAGCCCGGGCCGGCTGGTAATACGCTCCGGCTCTCAAGCAGCATCGAGGATGCGGTGCGCGAGGCCGACCTGGCGATCGACTTCGTCCCCGACGAACTCGAGTCAAAGCTGGAGATCTTCAGCCTGCTCGATCGCATGGCTCCGCCGAAGACGATCTTTTGCACGCCAACGCAGTTGAGCATCTCTGACCTTGCGTCATGTACCTATCGCGCCGATCGATGCGTGGCGCTCGTTGCTGCACCCGAGGCGTTCAGCAGCCACGCGCAGGTAATTGAGGGAGAGAAGACCGATCAAGCGGTCATCGACGCCGTGAGTCGTTGGCTCGAAAGGCTCGGGCTTGCTGTAACGATCGTGAAGGATCCCCGTGTGCCAGCGCCAGGAGTAGTTTGATCCGCGTTTCCGGCGTGGTCTTCCCCGTGTCACGCGACCGCCGTCCGATTCGTAGGCGTCCTACCTCTGCATCTCAGCTGAGTAAACCGAGGGAGTCAGTTTCTGGTCATCATTCATACGATCTTCGCCGTCATCAAAGCTTGTTTGGCCGCAGCAGTGGCTGCGCTGATGGCAGGGATTTCACTGGTGGTGACGATCGTCGTTCTGGCGGGGATTCTGGGCTTTGCGCTTGCCGGAATGTTTGGCGTTGGCGGATCGCGCTTGGCCGCACGACGCCGGGCCAAGCGCGATGGACCAGGGCCGACCGAATGATCGAAGTAAAGGCCTGATCTCGTTACCGGAGCAGGATTACTTGTTGCTGGCCTGCTCGCTTCCGTAGGGCTTCTGCATCAGGGCGCGCGCCTCGTTGATTGCGCCTTGTGTGTTGTCGTTGGTCTGGATGGCTTGTCGGTACTCGTTGACTGCACGCTCGCGCTGGCCCGTGATGTCAAAGATCTCGCCAAGATTGATGTGACTCCAGACCTCGGTCCAGCGAGGATCGCCATCTCCGCGGAGCGCGTCACGGAAGCTGTTTGCGGCAGACTGGTAGTTCTTTTGCATCTTGAAGATTTCTGCGAGGCGATAATTCGCCAGCGATGACCCGCGGTTGGAGTCGAGCGCCTTTTGGTACTCGCTGATTGCGGCAATGAGGTCACCCTGGGCTACGTCCTGCTGTCCCCGCAGGACTGCGACTCGGACCGACAAGTCGGGGGTGGATTTCAGAAGCCAATTATCCGGGTCAACGACGATCTTGCGCGGGCGACCGAAGGTCTGCACGGTGAACGGCGATTCAGTTCCGGAGAGATCGATGCGGCGTTCTTCCGTCTTGCCTTCGGTCTCTATCCGAAGCTCTACGGGCATCTTGAAGAGGTCGAGGTCCTGCGTGACCGCGCCCACGGTGCGGAAGCCCTTGTTGCTGCCCATGCGGAAGACGGAGAAGGTGTCTCCGAACTCCGGCGCACCGGTGCCGTCCAGCCACTGTGAGAAGAAGGGCGTGAGCTGCAACTGCGCCTGGGCTTCAGCCACGGTGCGAACGTCGGTGCTGCGCACGCCTTTGTCGATATTTTGGGACAGCAGCGATTTGAGGAAGGCGTTGAACTTCTCGTCTCCCATCTCCCACCGAAGCATGTGGAACACCATCGCGCCCTTTTCGAGCGTCGCGTTCTGGAACTGGGGCGAGAAAGGGTCGACGCGGCTCAGCGTCGTGAGGGGCTCCGTGTCATAGGCGAGCGCGCCGGCTTCAGTATCCGTGATGGCGGTCTGCATTGCTTGTTTGCCGTTCGCGTCTTCGATGTACAGCAGTTCGGCGTAGCGGCTCATGCCGTTGGTGATCCAGGCGTCATTCAGCGTGGCGGGGGAAACTTCAGACCCCCACCACTGATGCGCGACTGTGTTGGCGAGCAGGCGGGTGGTGGCGCGATCAGGGCGCACGGCGACCATCTCGGGCGCCCATGCGGCGGAGACAGAGTCTGTCGGCAGCTCGACGACGTTGATGGTGGGCGACTCGGCGCCACCGAACCTGTCGGTCAGGAACTCGAACTCTTTGGCAGTCGTGGCGGCCATGTCGGCTGCTTTGGCCTTGTTCGCTTCTGTGACGTAGACGTGAATGCCGGGTGCGTCCGGAGCGCGGACGGGGTCGAGGAACTTGCCTGCGACGATTGCGCCGGGGAAGCCGGATTTAGTCCAGTTGAAGCTGTACTCGGTGCGGCCACCGGCGCCTTTGTGCTCTCCGGTGAAGCCGCTGCCGATCACTCGCTCGCCGGCTGGAACGGTGACGTGGACCTCGGCGGTGAAGCGGTCGGTGAAGAGGCCATTCAGGGGGAACCAGCGGCCGGGGTATAGGAGGAAGCTGACCGGGTCGGCCACCTGGGCGAAGTCGATGCCTTCAACCGGGCTGGTCTCAGCGTTCGGGGCGCCGGCGTAGGTGAAGGTCCAGGTAGCGGAGGTGCCTTTTGGGATCAGGTTCGCGGGGCTGATGCGCAGGGTCGAGTCGGCGGTGTTGCGCTCGAAGGGGATGTTTGCGTTCGCCGTGTCGGTGAGCTTACTGACGATCAGGCCGTTGTTGAGGCCGAAGCTGACGAGGTTCAGGTCCTGCAGCGCCGTAAAGGTCACAGCCGCGGTCGCCGCGAGCTTGCCGTTCGCCGGATCGAGGTCGGCGTGGATCACGTAGCCGGTAACGTCGATCATGGCGCGCGTAGAGGGCGGCGCGGCGTGAGCGGGCGAAGCCGCCGTGGCAGCGATTGCGAGAAGGAGCGAGCTAAGACGCTTAAGCATGTGTGCGAGGACCCTGTGGGCACATCCTCCGGGGAGCTTGCGGCTGCGGGCACGGCAAGACCCACGAGGGATGTCGCTTACTAGATTAGACGTAGCGGGCCCGCGATCGGACTTACAGCGCCGTGTGGTGTGGCGCGGAGTCTAGCAGGTCGAGGACTGCGGCTGCTACACGGTCGATGGCGGTTTGGCCGGGAGAGTCAGCCGATAGCAGGAGACGGCGCCGGACTTCAGCGAGGGCGGCGATCTGGGCCTCACGTTCTGGGCCGTCGCGGAGCAGCGGGGCGAGTTCGGCGGCGACGTTTTCGGCCGTGAAGCGGTCCTGGAGGAGTTCGGGGACGACCCGCTGGCCGGCGATGAGGTTGACCATCGCGACGGGCAGGTTGCCGCTCAGGTCGCGGCGGGCGCCGAGGTCTTCGGGGTAGTCGACCAGCTTGCGGGCGAGGGCGAAGGTGAGCGGCGAGACGCGGTAGACGACCACGAAGGGGCTGCCGACGACCGCTGCCTGGACCGTCGCGGTGCCGCTGGCTACGACGGAGGCTCGGGCGTGATGGAGCGCTTCGCGGGCGTCGGGGACAAGGGTGAGGCGGAGGGAGCGGGCTTCGGGTCCCCAGTAGCGGAGGTGGTCGCGGTTGAGCTCCTCGATGTAGGTGAGGAGGTCTGCGCTGCGGATAGTGCTGGCGACGGGGAGGAGGAACTCGTAGTGGGTGTGGGCTGCGGGGTCGCGGGGGACCTGGAGGTCGTTGCCGGTGAAGGTGGTCTGGGCGGAGGCGGAGTTGATGAGGTCGCTCATGGCGAGCTCGTGGAGAGCGGGAAGGTTGGCGCGGATCTCCTTCCAGCGGCTGCCGGGGAGGAGGGCTATCCAGGTCTTGTCGGGGTCGAGGTTGTGCTGGGCGGCGTAGAGGTCGCGGGTGCCGGTTGGTGGGGGGAGTTCGGCGAGGGGGTGGCCGACGAACTCGGCGTGAACGTTGCGGGACTGGTAGAAGGGCTGCTCGAAGGGGAAGATGACGAGCATGCGGTCGACGCGCTGCTGCACCCAGCGGAGGCGGCTTCGCTTCCAGGCCCAGAGTTGCGGGCTGACGAACCAGAGGACGGGAACGTTGGCGTTGCGAAGGTGTTTGGCGAGGCGGAAATTGACGTCGGGGAAGTCGATGAGGATGGCTACGTCTGGGCGCTGCTGGCGAATGCTGCGGACGAGCTTACGGTAGCTGGCGTAAATGCGGGGGATGTGGCGGAGGATCTCGGTGACTCCCATGACGGCTACATCTTCGGCGCGGATCACTCTTCCCTGGCCGGCGCGTTCCATTGCCTGGCCGCCCAGGCCGGTGAAGGTGGCTTCGGGCAGGTGTTGGTGGAGAGTGGTGATGAGTTGGCCGCCGTAGGCGTCGCCGGAGGCTTCGCCGGCGGAGAGGAAGATGCGCGGGTTGGCGGTGCGCGTGGTGATGCTTTCAGTGTACCGAGGGACCCCTCCCCCCGGGTACTTCCGGTTCAAAGTACGTTCGAATAGGGACTTAGGTCTGGACTTCGGTAGCGACAACCGACTGGAGCGAGTTAGCACGGTCGCTTGCGAACCGTCTGAACAAGCAGGCAATGAGCAAGCAAGCACCTCCGGTTTCATAACCGGCAACATTCGCCCGAAAGCATTCTGGTCGGTTCCGGCGATCAACCATACCTTGGTGTGGAGCTACGGTTTCTTCCGTGAGCGTAGAAGCCACTCACACGGCGAGCAGGCAATTCAGAGAAGCAGGAGGCTGTGCGGTTGCATCCCGCCACTTGCTCAGGAGCTTGGGAGAGGCGCAAGGTGACTGGCATCGGCAATGATCAGGATTCGTCGTAAAAATGGCGCTGGAACTTAGGGGTCTGGCTCTTGGCTAGCTGTGTTCAGGAGCTGTATTCAGTGTAGAGATTCGATTGAATTCGTGTGCAACGTAGAAGAGCTTTGTTGTGCACGAGCTTTTTGTTGGGGAGTTACAGGGCGGTGAGGTAGAAAGGCTTGTGGACGGCGAGCGACGGTTTCGGGCGGTGTTGGAGCGGGGAGACCGGGCGCTTGGGTGGACGATCGCGCGGGTGCCGTTTGATCCCCATGCGGTTTGGCCGGGGATGGTGCGTCTTCGGGTTTGTGGGTCGGTGGCAGGCCGGGCGGGGAGGGTGGACTTTCGGACTTCGTTGTTTCCGGAGCCGGGGGGTGAGGTAAAGAGTTCCCGGAAATCGACCTGCCCCCGGGGTGAGGCTGCGGGTGAAGATGGGGCACCCAACTTCCGGGCGTCCGGCGCTGGAGCGCCACGTGGCGGGTACTTTCTGCTCGTGAACCGGGCCATGCAGCTAGGAGCGGCGGTGGGGCTGGGGGATGCCGCGGAGTTTTTGCTGCGAGCCGACCTGGAGGAGCGGCCGGCGGAGTTGCCGGACGAACTGGATTCGCTGCTGGATGAGGCTGAGGGCCTGAGGAAGTGGTACGGCGAGTTAACGGAGTACACCCGACGGGAGATTGGGAAGTGGATTGCAGGAGTAAAGGGTGAGGAGGCTCGGCTGCGGCGCGCGGAGCAGATGGCGGAGAGGCTATTGAGCACGATGGAGGCGGAGGTGGAGTTGCCGCCGCTGATCGAGCGAGCGTTTCGGGCTCGGCCGAAGGCGCGGATCGGTTGGGAGCGGATGACGGTCGCGCAGCGGCGGGCGGGGTTGATGGCGGTGTTTTACTACCAGACGCCGGAGGCCCGGGAGAGGAGGCTGGCGAAGCTGGTGGAGGCAGCAGAGGAGCGGGGTGGGAGAGGGTAAGACGCCTTGGGAACCCTTTCGAGGGAGGCGGTGGGAGAAGGTCCTGGACGCCCCGAGTGAGATTTTGGGGCTTCAACCCAGGTCTCAGAAGCGAGGCCTGGGGTACCCGAGTTGTGGGTTCGCTCGAAGGATCGTGCGCGCTCGGGTAAGGGGACGGGACGGGTATACGGCGGTACTGGAAGGGACGGCAGGGCGGAGGGCGCTGCGCGTGCGATGCAGGATCCCTTGAAGCGACGGGTGGGCTTGTTTGGGACGGAATTCAGTTGACAGCGCAGTGTTGGCCCATAGACTCGGGCGAGCGACGATCGGTCATTCCCAGTCACTCGTGGATGTTGGTGTCTCGCGGGTGGGACTGCGCGCGTCGGCTCGATCGATCAACCTTCGCGGAATAGAGGAGTGCTATGTCTTTCGACATCGATGTCGCGGGAGTGGGGCTCGCTTCGGGCGCTGCCGTGTTCAAGAGCTTCAAGGATGATCTGCATCTGGCGTTTCACCTTGATTCAGCCCTGTCGAAGTTCCTGGACAGCCGATTGGATACCGTGCCTGCCGGAGCGTGCGCAAGCCACGTGAGCTACGGCAGTCCAGCGGCATCCTGGAACCCCGGGGGAGGACCTGTGCTGTTCGGCTTACAGGGAGGGGCAAGCGGTGGCCTGCAGATTGTCCAGAGTGGAACGTTGGTGACTTACATGGATGGCGTAGCCTCGCCGGAGCCCAGGACGATTGAGGTGCCTGCGGGGTCGGTGTCCCTGGTGTTGACGTTGAACTTCAACATCTCGGCGAACGCTGCTGCGACGTACTCGGGCGGAGCGTATGGGGTGAAGGCCGCCCTGGATAGCACGGAAACCTATGCTGTGACCTATTTCAAGGCCTTTCCGCCGGAGACCACGGTGCGCGAGGCCGTGGCCACGATCTTCAAGGGGTTCGTCTTGCCGCTGCACATGGACACGCTGGCGCAGATGGATGAGGGTGATTACCTGCTGCATGCGTTTGACGGCAACCTGCATGTCGCGTTCGGGGCGTATGCGGGGTTGCAAAAGGTGCTGTATGCGGGGCAGGCGTCGGTGGATGTGGTGAAGGCGTTCGGGTCGCCCCTGGCGACGGTGTTGGCCCGGACCCGGCCTACGGTCGGGGTGGGCGCTGAGCTGAGCTTTTCGTTTGCGTACGAGAGTCACTTTGAGGCGCTGCTGTCACGTGCGGGCGGAACCGCGACGATGCATCTGTTCCGGTCTTCAAAGGAGACGACGGGCGGGGCGTTGAAGGCGGGGCTGATCTTTGATGGAAATACAAAGGCTTCCATCGCAATGACGACGGATACGGTTCGTGAGACGGTGGTGGCGGCGGTCGGAGGAGCCGGCAGCGCGGGCGGTTTTGCTGTGGGTGAGTTGGTGAAGGCGGCGTCCGGAGAGGTGGGCAAGTATGTCACAGAGGTGGACGACAAGCTGGCTTCGTGGTTGAACCGGGCGAACGGATTGCAGACCAATCTGGAGGTGGCGATAGAAGCAACGCACTCGCGACTGGTGTTGGCGGCGTATAGCTTCGACCTGGGTTCACCGGAGTTGGCGGATGGGTGGAAGGCCGCTATGGGTGGGGATCTGGTTGCCGCGATGAAGAGCGCGGCGGTGACGCTGGAGGTTGGGAGTGGGCTGGAAAAGGAGTACCGGCAGAAGACTTCGTTTGACGTGAACTTCTTTCATCTGTGGAAGTTCGAGACGTGGTCAGACTATGCGGCTAAGACGTCGATGGTGTATGCGGGGAACAACGTGTTTCACCTGCAGGCACAGATTGGGCGGACGGTGCAGACGGAGTCGATGGGTGCGATGCACAGCATGGATTTGTACTTCACGGCGGATGCGGACTCGGATGCGGATGCGCAGAATGGGGCGATCTCGGCTCCTCATGTGAATCTGCAGATTGAGCTTACGGCGCAGAAGGATGCCAGGGCGATGGGTGCGATCGCCACCATGCTGAGTGCGATGGGGGCTGGTCCGGTGGCGGAGGGGCTTGCGCGCGATCTGCGTGCGTTTGTGACGCGCAGTGGGCAGGGTACGGCGCAGTTGCGGGTGACGATTCCTCCGGCGGCGTACCGGCGAATCAACTGCGATGCGTACGCCAACGGCAAGCCGGGGACGACGAGCACGTCCAACGATGAGCTGAACTGGAAGACGTTTGCTCAGGCTGCGGATGATCTGGAGGCGTGGCCTTTGCGCGATATGTCGACGGTGTCTCTGCAGAACTTGCTGTTTCTGAAGACCTTTGCTGCCTGGGAGGAACTGAACGTGGCGGCGACGGGCGGGAGCGCGCCGAATCGTTTGCAGACGGGGAACACGTGGCAGTGGCCGAGTGGCTTTCCGCAGGTGGATAACGGAAGCCGGACACTGATTGCGTACTCGATGGGGGCGGGGCAGGCGTTTATGAACTTCTGCGAGGCGGTGCATCTGCTTGCGTGTACGCAGGATGTGGATGCGGCAGGGGCGACCTGGAACGGTGTGGTGGGGCTGATTACAGAGGCCGCGAAGAAGGACGTGAATGTGGACTTTCTTCGGCCTGCGGCGCTTGCGTTGGTGCGGTTGTGTGGGACGGCGGCCACGGTGGTGAGTGGGCCTGTCGGGGCGGCGATTCCGGCCGAGCACTTTGCGGTTTCCATGGTCATGTAGCGCGGGCTTGGTGGCGCGGCACAGGTTCGTTGTTGACCCTTGTGTGGCTGCGTGGTGTAATTTCCCGCGCTTGCCAAATCTGTGAAAAATCTTTGCCCAAGGGGTTGCCGTTGATGCAGCTTGTAAGCTTTTTCGTCTTTGCGCTTCAGGGATCGGATGGGGTTGTTGCGGGGTCTCCGGTGGTGGGGGCGGGAGATGGGCGGGCTTACCTTTGGGTGGCGATTGCGGTGGGGCTTGTGGCGCTTGGGTTGGCGTTTGGGCTAGCTCGGGCGGTGATTGCATCGGACTCGGGTACGGCGGAGATGCAGGCGATCTCCAATGCAATTCGCGAGGGCGCTGAGGCGTTTTTGAAGCGGCAATACCAGACGATTGGGATTCTGGCCGCGGTATTGGCGGTAGTGGTGTTCCTTGGGTACCACGCTGTCTCCGCGGACTGCGCCGTATGCGGCGAAGACGGTGGTGAGCTTCCTGGTAGGCGCGGTTTGCTCGGGGCTGGCTGGGTTTACGGGGATGTATTGCTCGATCCGCTCGAATATCCGGGCGGCTTCAGCGGCCAGGACGAGTTTGGACCGGGCGTTGAAGCTGGCGCTGCGGGGCGGGGCGGTTACGGGGTTGGTGGTGGTGGCGTTGTCGCTGCTGGGTGTGGCTTCGCTGTTCCTGCTCTTCGGGGGGCTGGAGCACCCGGAGGCTGTCCCATTTCAGCTCGTTGGATTTGGCTTTGGTGCTTCCTTGGTGGCATTGTTTGCGCAGCTTGGCGGGGGTATTTATACAAAAGCAGCCGATGTTGGGGCCGATCTTGTAGGAAAGGTGGAGGCTGGGATACCGGAGGACGATCCGCGGAACCCGGCGGTGATTGCGGATCTGGTGGGCGACAACGTGGGGGACTGCGCGGGTCGTGGTGCGGACATCTTTGAGTCGACTGCGGCGGAGAATGTGGGCGCGATGATCCTGGGCGCGGCGCTGTATCCGGTGTTCGGGCTGCGGGGGATCTTGTTTCCGTTGATTGTGTTGGCGATCAACCTGATTGCCAGCATTGTTGGAGTCTTTGTGGTGAGCACGAATGAGACCGAAGACCCGATGCGGGCGCTGAACCGTGGGTTCTATGTGACGTCGGGACTGGCGCTGATTGGGTTTGCGGCAATGGTGTTCACGATGTTGAATGGGCCGGGGGTGCGGCCCGGATGGCTGCTGGGTTGCGGGGTTGTGGGGCTGGCTACGGCGTTCCTGTTTGTGTGGATCACGCAGTACTACACGGAGTCGCAGTACCGGCCGGTGCAGTCGATTGTGAAGGCGTCGTTGACGGGGCCGGCGACGAACATCATCAGCGGATTAGCTGTGGGGATGGAGACGCCGGCGATGCCGGTGATTGTGATTTCGGCGGCGCTGTTGCTGAGCTATTACTTTGGCGTGCAGGGGCTTGCAGATGTGAGCGGGGTGAGCAACTACGCCAAGGGGATTTACGGGACGGCGATCGCCACGATGGGGATGTTGAGCTGCGCGGCGTACATCCTGGCGATGGATACGTTTGGGCCGATTACGGACAATGCGGGCGGGATCATCGAGATGTCGAACCAGCCGGAAGCCGTGCGCGACCGGACCGACAAGCTGGATTCGGCGGGAAACACCACCAAGGCGTTAACCAAGGGCTATGCGGTGGGATCGGCTTCTTTGGCGGCGTTTCTGTTGTTTTCTGCTTACCTGGAGGAGATTCGGACGCTGGTGGTGGATAAGCTGCATGCGGCTTCGGCGGCTGGGTTGGATGTGAGCATGCCGCACGGGTGGAGCTTCACGAACATCAACCTCGCGCAGGTGCCGGTGTTTGCCGGGGCGTTGCTGGGGGCGATGTTGACGTTTCTGTTCAGCTCGCTGGCGATCAAGGCGGTGGGGCGGACGGCGCAGCGGGTGGTGGAGGATGTGCGGGCGCAGTTCAAGGAGAATCCGGGGATCATGCAGGGGACGTCGAAGCCGGATTATGCGCGGTGCGTGAGCATTGTGACCGGGGCGGCGTTGAAGGAGATGGTGTTGCCGGGGGTGCTGGCGGTCGGATTGCCGGTGGCGGTGGGATTGGTCTTCCGGCACTTCAGCTCGGTGTACCAGGCGGGGGCGTCGTTTGACGCGGCGGGGCGGTCGTTGGTGCCCACGATCAGCGGGGTGCCGGTGAATCTATCTGGAGCTGAGTCGGTGGCCGGGTTGTTGATGGTGGGAACGATCTCGGGTGTACTGCTGGCGATGTTGATGAACAACGGCGGCGGGGCCTGGGACAACGCAAAGAAGTTCATTGAGACAGGGCAGTATGGGGGCAAGCGGTCGGATGCGCACAAGGCCGCGGTGGTTGGGGATACGGTGGGGGATCCGTTCAAGGACACTGCCGGGCCCAGCTTGCATGTGCTGATCAAGTTGTTGGCGACGATTACGCTGGTGTTGGCTCCGTTGTTTGTTTAAGGAGTGCGCATCCTGCAAAACCCAGGTCTTAAGAAGCGAGACCTGGGGCACCCGGCGTCCTGCCTTGGCCTGGGCTCCTATGTGAGCCTTGGCCAACTTCTTTGTCCCTGCCGCGGTGACACTGTTGCCGCGCGCGCCATCGAACGCGGCAGAGCAAGTTTGCGGAGGGAGAGTGCCGGTGATCAGGGCGTGTGAGCAGTGTGGGACAAAGAATCGGGTTCCTGCGGTCCGGTTGGCGGACACCGGGCGATGTGGCGCTTGTAAGCAGCCGTTGCCGCCGGTCGGCAAGCCGATTGCGGCGGATACGGCGCTGTTCGATGAAGTGGTGAAGGGTTCGGCGGTGCCGGTACTGGTGGACTTCTGGGCGGAGTGGTGCGGGCCTTGCCGGATGGTGGGGCCGGAGGTGGAGCGTGCGGCCGCGGAGATGGCGGGGCAGGCTGTCGTGTTGAAGGTGGATACCGAAAATCAGCCTGAGTTGGCGGGGCGGTACCGGATCCGGAGTATCCCGATGTTGATGGTGTTTGCTGGCGGAAAGCTGGTGCAGCAGCAGGCTGGGGCTGTGCGGCATGACCAGATGGTGGGGTGGCTGAAGGCCGCTAGGACGGCGAGAGCTTGAGCTTGCGTGCGCGGGCGTCAAAACCTGGGGATTGGCTCGCGACTTCGTCTCTTGAGCCAGCGCGAGTTGGATAGCGTTGGCGAGGGTGGGCGAACGGCTTTACGTTACGGTGGCCATTGCGGGCTGGGTCGCGGCGTTTTCGAGGCGCATGGGCTGGCGTTGCCAGTAGGTGAGGGAGCGCCAGGCCCATTCGACCGGGCCGAAGCGGAAGTGCTGGAGCCACAGGGTACTGAAGGTGAGATTGACGGCCCACATTACGGCAACGCAGAGATAGAGCTTGTAGTAGTCCATGTAGCCGTACCAGTGGAGGGGGCTCCAGACGAAGAGGGTCTTCATGGTGAGGCTGGTAAGGAGGTAGTTGCTCAGGGCCATCTGGCCTACGTTGGCGACCCGTGCCCAGAGCCAGCGGAAGAGGCCGGCGCGGAGGCAGAGCAGAATGGCGGCGGCGTTGCCGAGGGCACCGGCGATACGACCGAGGTCGTAGGTGAAGGCCATGGAGCGCATGACGGTGAACAGGTCGAAGCCGGAGCGCCAGGCTTTGTATGCGCCGATCCCGACGACGGGCCAGGCGATGCCGAGGCCGAGGAGGGCGATGAGGGCGTAGGTGCGGTCTCGGAGTTTGAGGGTGAAGAAGCCGTTGCGGAGGAGGCCCATGCCGAGGAGCATCATGCCTAGCCAGTCGCCGAAGCCGGTGTACTCGCCTTGCGATTCTCCTTTGAAGGTGTCTTCCGCGTCTGCGGCGACGGAGGCGAAGTAGCCAGTCTGGTGCTCATGGATGTCCTTGTAGAGCTTCTTGGTGTCCGGGCGCCAATCGCCTTCGACCTTTTGCCACTTCTTGATGGCGTCTCGCTGTTCTTCGGTGAGGGGCTTGCCTGCGGCCTGGAAGGCGAAGGCTCTGTCGGCGGCCTGTTTGGATTTGGTCATGCCCATGTACATGCCGCCCATCCCGAGGACCGTATTCAGCAGAAGGACAATTGCGCCGGTCCAAAGGAGAGTCTTCGCGCGGCAGTTACGGAATGGGAAGAGGAAGAGCAGGGCAGTCGCGCCGTAGAAGAAGAGGATGTCCCCGTTCCAGATGAGGTAGGCGTGGAGCATACCGAAGAAGGTGAGCCACATGTTGCGGCGGGTGAAGATGTCGGCGGCGCGGACCCCGGCGCCGCGCCCCTCGGCGCGGGAGGTGAGGAGGATGACGCCGGCGCCAAAGAGCATGCTGAAGAGGGCGCGCATTTTGCCTTCAGCGAGGATCCAGCGGAAAAACCAGGCGGCCGTGTTCAGGTGCCAGTGGGGGCCGTTGAAGACGGGCTTCACGGTCGTCAGAGGGAACATGTAATTCCAGCCGGAGAGGCCGAAACCGGTGATGTTCATGATGAGGATGCCCATAAGGGCGAAGCCGCGGAGGGTGTCCACGGAGGAGAGGCGCTCGGCCTGGGTGACAGGTGCCGTGGCGGGGTGGGGAGGACCTGCGAGCTCCTCGGGTGTGTCCCCGGGCAGCGAGATTCCGTCTACTGCGATGGTGGCTGTGCTCATGCGGCGTAGCTCCTGAGGAGGAGTGCGTGTGTTGGCTGGCCCGCGAGGTGGCCGCAGGGTAGCATTGCGCAAGCCGGCGGACAACGGAAACGACTGGCAGACATTTTCCGTGCGGCGAAAGGGATGCGATCACCGCGTTCGCCCGTGACTGGTCAGCGGCGCATTTGTGGCGTAGGATTCGCGCAATCGATCTATTTTGCTGGTACGCTCCCGGGGTTTGCCGGGGCACCCTGCGCGCGGAGCTACGACACAGGACGTTCGCGCCGGTCAGATTGGATCGCAGGTTCCGTTACAAAAGGAGAGCCGTATGTCGAACCGTGTTCTGGCAAGTTCGCTGGTGGTGTGTGCTGCGCTGATTGGCAGTGGGGCGTGGGCGCAGGAGGCCGTGAGCGTGGCTGGGGCGGATGTCGCGGTGCCCTCCCCGGTGCAGAAGAGCGGCTCCGGTGTGCGCATTGTGCGGTTGAGCGAAGTGCGCGGTGTGGTGCGCATGGACCGTAACACAGGACGTGGTTACGAGGCTGCATTTGCAAACATCCCCGTGGTGGCCGGGGCAAAACTGAGCACCGGCGGGGGTGTGGCGGAGGTGGAGTTTGAAGACAACAGCTCGCTGCGCCTTGCGCCGGAGACCCAGGTGGTCTTTACCGAACTGAGCCGCATGCCTACGGGTGGCACCGTGACCACGGTCGATGTGGTGAAGGGCGTGGCATACGCAAGCCTGGAGAAGACGAAGGGCAACGCGTTTACGCTAACGGACGGCGGGGCCAAACTGGTGCTGATGCCGGGTGCGCACCTGCGACTGGATGCACGTCAGCCCCAGGTGCAAGTGGCGATGTTTGACGGCTCGGCTGAGTTGAATGTGGGATCTGCTACGACATTGCTGGGCAAGCACCAGACGATCGATCTGAATCCTGCTGCCGGCACGGTGGCGGCGGTGGTGCGCGGGACGGAAGAGCAGGACTTTGATGCGTGGGACAAGCAGGAGCGGGACTATCACCGGCAGAAGGCCAGCCTGACCGGGACGGGTGGGTTTGGACTGTATGGGGCGAATGACCTGAACTACTACGGGTCCTTTGTGGACATGCCGGGGTGCGGGAGCATGTGGCGGCCTTACTTTGCGAACGCGGCGTGGGACCCGTTTGGGAGTGGCGTGTGGGCGTACTACCCGAGTGCAGGGTACTCGTGGGTCTCGCCGTATCCGTGGGGATGGTTGCCGTATCACTCGGGCACGTGGGCATCGTGCGGCGGGGCGGGCTGGGGATGGCGGCCGGGTGGGTCGTGGTACGGCGTGAACAACCTTGCGGCGCTGCAGGTCGCAGGTCGTCCGATGCCACATCCTATGCCGACGGGTCCGGTCAGGAATGCGTCGACGCTGGTCCCGGTGAACATGACCGCGTTGCCGCAATCGGGCGTGGCGAAGGGCGACAGGTTTGAGTTCCGGCAGAACTCGGCTGGACTGGGCGTCCCGCGGGCGGAGTATGGAAACCTGCATGGAGTGGCACAGCATGTAAACGTTCATGGCGTGGCGACAAGTGGAGTGTCGGCAAATACCATGGCTGCACAGACGAGCACACGTGCGGGTTCGGAGTCATACGCCGGACGTCTTCCGGGCACGACGGCTGCGGGAAGGATGGGTGGCCCGGCGGGGAACTCTGCTTCGGCTGGCCCGGCTCGCGCGGGGAGTGCGGGCAATGCGGGCAATGCGGGAGGGATGCGTAGCGGGTCCATGAGTATGCCGAGCGCTGCGCCTGCCGCGAGTGCGCCGGCTCCGAGTGCCGGAGCGGGTGGCGGAGCGCGCCACTAGGTTGAGGCGGCGTGCGAGGTAGGATTGCTTGCGGAACGCGAGCAGAAAATGTAGGGGCTGCGTCTAGCTACGCAGCCCCTGCTTATTGCGGGAGTAGATGGCCTCCCAATCTTTACCTGATTGCTATAACTCGGGCCCTATGTTTAGAAGTAGAACTTAGCGCCTAGTTGCGTTTGACGGCCTGCTGCGGCGGAGCTGATCTGACCGAAGGTGCTTCCGAGGTCGCTGAAGTTCCCATCCGGTGCGTTGAATTGCGTGTGGTTAAAGACGTTGTCGCTCTCCAGCCGGAGCTGCAAGTAGCGGTGCCCGTCGGAGGAGATAGGCAGGTTCTTACCGATGACGATGTTTGAGTTGAAGATCCCCGGTCCGTGGTAGCGGTTACGAGCAACGTTGCCAAAGGTACCGATAGGTTCCTGTGCGAAGCTGCCTCCATCTGCGGAACTCTGGCCATTGAAGAAGGCGGTGTTGCCATTCGGTTGAAAGACTCGGGGGTTTTGGCGTTGCAGCGGAGCCGTTTGCACGGGGACATCCGGGCAAGCGTAGTAGGACGTGTACGCCGAGCACCAAAGGGAGTTGGAAGTACCGAAGCCGCCGTAGGAGATATCGAAGGGGAAGCCGGTTGCAAAGGTAGATATGCCGCTGATCTCCCACCCGCTCGCGGCGAGGTTGTAAATCGACAAGGCCCTGCCGCCAGTGTGAAAGGGAACCCGATAGATCGGGGCGATCACGAAGCGGTGGCGCGCATCGAAGGCCGCATTTCCATAGTTCAGTGTTGGCTGGTATTGGTTGTAGCCGCGAGCTCCGCTTTCGCCGAATCCGCTGTTCTCGAAGTTCGACGAGTCATCCAACGCATGCGCAAGCGTATAACTGGCCTGGATGTAGAGGCCGTGCGTCAGTCCCTTGTTGAGGCTGGCCTGTAGCGAGTTATAGTTCGACGCCCCTTCGGTAGCGATCAGGCCCACCGTGCGGAAGTAGTTCTGCCCGGCAAAGGTGCCCGAGGGACGCGCGTAGCCGAACTGGGTGTGGGTCGGGTAATCCCTGTTCTGGTAATTGGAATCCGAGACACAACCGGCGTCCGCCGCGCAGGCTGCATGACCAGCTGCTGTGATCGGATCCCCTTCCACCGTGATCTGGTTATGCCGCCCGAGCGCACCCACGTATGTGACCCGGGCAACGACTTGTGATGGAAACTCGCGCTCTATGGTGAGTTGGAAATTTTCAGCATAGGGCGAGCGGAACTTGGGCGATGATTCGCTGAGGTAGGGAGAGGGCAGAGAGGCAAAGTCCACTGCTTGTCCGGGTTTCACGATCGTTGCAGGGAAGGGATTGGTGTTCTTCGGTTGCGGGCCTGCAACTGCAAGGTCGAAGAATGGGTTGGCGAACTGCGGGTTTTTTGCGCCATAGTCGGCAGCACCGGCCGAACTGAAGCCGTAAGGAGGAGCCGCCAGATTTTGGAGAGAAGTCTCTTCTTCTGTGCGGTTGTAGTAGATACCAAAGCCGCCACGGATGGAGAGCTTGCTCGAGCCTCCGCCGGATAGGGGGCCAAGGTTAGGAGCATACGCAAACCCGAATCTAGGCCCGACGTCGTTGTACTTCGTCACAGCACCGCTGGCATCGTTGCAATTAGGATCGCCGGGGTAGTTGAGCCCTTTATAAGCTGTCGGAAACACCGTGGACTGCTGCCCAGGAATAAAGCAGGTCACTCCCTGGTCGTTGAACTGAAGATTGTGAAGCGGTGAGTCGACCTGATAGCCGACGCCGTAGGAGAGCGTGAGACTGTTCGTCACCTTCCATGTGTCCTGGGCATAGATGTAATTGAGGTATGCCTTCGCGATGATGTTGGCGCCGGTACCCTGTGCGTACTGCGCGGGCATGCCAAGTGCGAAATCCAACAGCGCATTGCCGCTTGTGGCAATGTTGTTCGCACCGGCTGAGGCTGTGAATGTGTACGCGCCGTTGTTCCGGGAGCTGAAAGGATTCGAGACGTTAAAGCGGCGTCCATCGTAGCCAAACTTCAGGTTGTGGCGACCGAAAGCCTTCGAGAAGCTGTCGTCGACCTGGTAGGTAGAGTCAAGTCGTGGCTGCGGTCCATTTGTGCTGAAGCCTAACGTAAAGGCTCCGTTGACCGTGATTGTAGGAAGGCTCTCACCGGCAGTGTTCTGCGGGTTGATGGCGAAGCCCACAGAGGAGGGAGCAACGGGATTGAGCGGGTAAACAGCGCCGTAGTTGAAGCGCGTGTAGTGCAGAGCGAAGTCGTTGACCGCAGTGGCGCTGAGTTGGCGCGTGTAGTCGAAGGTGTATTGCTGGTTGTGACTAAGATCGGTCTCGGTGAAGCCCGGCAGAGTTGCTCCGGTGAAGGGAAGACCCGCGGTGGAAGGGTTGGTCTGGTAGATGCCGACGAAGGTGAATTGATTCTTAGCGCGGAGGCTGTAATCGATACGGCCCAGGATCTGCTTCTGATCCACGCTGTTCACCGCGTTGAAAACGTAACCCGAGGTGCCGGAGTTCGGGAGCGGAACATACGCGTTGATGAGCTTGGCGGATACGGGATTAATCGCGGATGAGGGAAGCTGTCCCTTGAGACCCGTTGGACCAAAACAGGAGGCGAAGGTCTGTACCCCGGAGGCGCATCCCGGGATGGTGATGCTCGCCGGAATGATGTTGCTGCTGAAGGTTGTGGCAGAGTAGTCGCCTCCGCGCTCGGCTGCAGAGAAGACCTGGTTCACCGTGCTGCCACCGGGAGAACGAGCCTTTTGTCCCTGGTAGGCGCCGAAGATGAAAAGCCGGTCCTTCAGGATAGGACCGCCGAGCGTGCCGCCGTAGATGTTCTGGTGATATTGCGGCGCCGTCTGCTGAAAGAAGTTCTTGGTGTTGAGGAACGTGTCCCGGTAGAACTCAAATGCGTTCCCATGAAAGTGGTTGGTACCCTGCTTGACCGCGGTACTGACTACAGCTCCCGAGTTCCGGTCATACTCCGCGTTCAGTGGCCCAGTCACGAGATTGAACTCCTGCAGGGCGTCGAGATTCGGCGTGAAACTTACTGTGTTCAGCGGCAGATCATTCGAGTCTGCACCATTGATCAGAAAGCTCTGCTGCTGCGTTTGTGACCCGTTTACGGAGAAGCCGGCATAGTCCCCGAATCGATCACTCCCGGCTTGTACCCCGGGCAGGATGAGTTCCAGCTGAGTAAAGTCGCGGCCGATGAGCGGGAGCTCCTGCATTTGATTCGACGTGACGATGTTGCTCAACTGCATGTCCGTCGTGTTCACCTGAGCGCTGTCGGCCTCCACGGCGACAGTCTCATTCGCGTCTCCGACGTTCAGCTTGATTGGCTGGACGTACTCCTGGTCGATCGTGAGCGTGACTCCGGAGGTCGAGAAGCCTTTGAAGCCGGCCGCTACGGCTGAAAGTGCATAGGTTCCAATCGGCAGCTGCTGGAACTGATACTCACCATTTGCTTGACTCTTCGTAGGGTACTTCACGCCCGTTTCGAGGTTAGTGGCGGTGATCGAAACGTTGGCAATCGCCGCGCCTGTAGGATCGGTGACAGTGCCACGTACCCGGGCATTGACCTGCCCGTGAGCCAAGCTGATTGAGGCTGCAAAGACTGAAGCTGCAGCAAGAATGTGTCTGCGTGAACGGTATGCCATGGCAGGAACCCCTTCTTCGTAACGCGACTTGGTATGTGGAACCCAGAGCTTGTATTTGCTCCGGGCGGGAGCTTTGGGCAAAGAGCGGCCCAGGCTGCGGGCTGCAGCAACAAAAGGCAGGTTCTCGTGGGAGAAGAGACCGAAGGTGAAGGCCAGAGAACCTGCAGTGCTCCACTAGGCTTGGCCAATATATTTTTCAGGTGTTGTTCGGGTGTTGATGCAACACCCAACGCGTAGGTTGCTCTGGTGCGTCAACGCGAGTGCGAGGTTGCGGCTCGGTCAAGGAAACAGGTCGATAGGAAAGCAATCGCGGCCACGCAGATGTGGCCCCATGGCGAGGAACACTCGGCCGGTATGTGGACTGCCTATTCCGGTATACCTTGCGAGGTGATTGAACTCTAAAAACGAGCGCTCTTGATCTATTAAGGCTTGATCACATCAATCTCATTGTCGTCAGAGATGCGATCTATGAGCTTGTTGTAGGGGTCGATGCCCGCACGGGTAGGTAACTGGTCAACGACGATTTCGAAGGTTTGCTTCTCCTGCGAGATCTTTTCCTTCTTCAGGTAGAGCGGCTTCTCATGATCTTTCTTGCCGGAGAAGACACCGATATCGATGTAGTCGGCGAGCGGCATTGGTGATTCAAGGCCATTGCCATCGGCTTTGACCTTGCGCGCTTGCACCGTGAGGGTCACCTTGTACTTTTTGTCCGAGGTCTGTACGTACGCTGCAGTGAGGGCCTTGTTGTCGTAGAGTACGATGTTCTCGAAGGCGTCGGTGATGTAGTACTGATACTCCGGAGGGGTCGCAGCGCGAAGAGCGGCGACGAACTGACGGGTGTCCGGGTAAGGAACCACCTGCGAGTTGTGGGCGTTCGCATAGCGATGTTGCATGAGAAAGTTATGCAGGGCGAGATTGAGCCTATCTTCGCCAATGTAGTCCGATAGTCCGTAGAGGACGAGCGATCCTTTCTGGTACCAGACATAGGTCTCATTTTGTACCAGAACGAGCGGGTTTTCATGACGGATCTCGCCAGAACGGCCGCGGAGATAGCCGTCAAGTTCATGAGATAGAAACTTACGCATGTTCTCTGCGCCGTACTTCTTCTCCATCACCCGAAGCGCTGAGTATTCAGCGAGTGATTCAGACATCATGTTGGAACCTTCGACGTTGCCGCCGATGAGTTGATGTCCCCACCACTGGTGAGCGAACTCGTGCGCGGTGACGAAGTAAGCGAAGTCGATGTCGTCTGGCTTTTCAACCCGGTCGATGAAGCCGATGCCTTCGGAGAACGGAATCGTGTTGGGAAACGACTGCGCGAAGTTGCGGTAGCGCGGGTATTCGATGATGCGGTATTGGCTGTACTGATAGGGGCTGAAGTTCTTCTCGTAATAGGCGAGGCTGGCTCTTGAGGAAGCTATCATGTCCGCTACGTCGAAGTTATGAGCGGGAGTGTGATAAACCTCGATCTTTACCGGCCCACTTAGACCCGGGTAGACGTCCTTGGTCACCTCATATCGTCCGGAGTTGAAGTTGAAGAAGTTGGCCATGGGCACATCTCCCATGTCGTAGGCGAAATAGTGGCGCCCGTTCTCGTGCCAGTCTTTTTGTAGGTAACCCGGGGAGATGGCGATCTGGGGCTGACCTTCGGAGTCGGAATCTGAGGTGCTGACGGTGGTGTGGTACTTGATGTAGTCCACACTGACGAGCGAGCCCCATGGATCGCCGCGGTGCGGCAGCAGTTCCAGGTCGCCGAGATGTTCTTCACGACGCCGACGCGGATCTTGTAACTCCACGCCAAAGTCATAGCCTATGTTCGGAAAATAAGAACTATCAAAGAAGGTGCCAGAGTAGGCGAACTCTGGAAGCTCGTGGCCGTCACGAAAGCCGCGCGATGTGTGGCCGACGTTGAAGGTCATGTCGACTGTTTGACCCGGCGCAACGGGCGTTTCGAACTGGTAGATCGTGTAGAGGTGGTTAGAACTCACCGAGGCTACATGGAATGGCCGGTTGAAGCTGATGTTTGTCACGGAGGGCTCGACGCTGATTGCCCCGAAAGCTCCGGGATGTGCGTCGGATATGTGGATCTGCGAGATGGGCGTCGAGTACTTGTTCTGCAGTGTGAAGTGGCCGCTGCCGGAGAAGGAACGGCGCTCAGGGAAGATGTTTACGTTCGAGTCAGCAGCTACGACCCTGAGCTGAAGCTGATGCTCGTACTTCTTGTTCTCGCGCTCGTACTGCGCCTGAATCTGCCGGCCCCTCTTTGCGTTGATGTACTTGTTCAGGATATGAGCGTTGTAGAAGAACCAGACGCCGCTGCCCACGGTGATCAGAAGAAAGAGGCTACAAGCCGGAAGTAGACGTGGGGCACGTTGCCGGGCGAGTTTAAGGCGTGAGTTCCAACCGTCCTCCGAGCCGCGGCGAGCGAGCGCGATGGAGATGACACCGAGTACACACATGAAGCTGAGCCAATAGGTAGTCGACCAGATGAGAGCCGGGACGAAGTGTCCGTAGCCGTTCATGTCAGAGTAGGTGGCTGCAGTGGTGTTGCCGACGAGGTAAAGCGTGTTCTCCCAGCCGAAGCCCTGCAGGATCGGCGTAATGACAAAGATCAGGATGACGAGGCCGTGGCCGATGAACTTATTGGGCACAACCGTCTGAATGAAGAGCGCCAGTAGAACATAGATCAGGACCTGCGGGAAGGCGACGAGGTAGAGTTCTTTCGCGTACTGGAGCAGCTCGTAGTGATAGTAGCCGGCGACCGTCTGCATGATGATGCCGCAGATGGCGGCGACGGTGAGTAAGACCAGTTCGACGAAGCAGAGCGCGGCCAGCTTGGAAAGCCAGTCGGTGGTTTCGCGCATGGGCAGTGCATCGTGTATCCCGTCGAAGTGGGTGTCGCGCTCACGCCAGATAAGTTCGGCGCCGTAGAGCGTGGCGACGATGTAGAAGAAGAGGCTGGCTCCGCCTTCGACAGACTGCAACATGAGATAGGTGACAGGCCAGACGTTTTCGCCGCCCAGATGTCCTGCGAAGTGACCGTTGTTGAGGCTGATCGCAGCCATAAGAATCAGGATGCCCCAGAAGGGAATCTCATGGACGATGTTCGAGACGCGAATCCGCGTGAGCGAAAGGAACTGCGCGAAGGAAGTTCCGGAGCCGAAGACCTGCGCCACACGCGGGAGCGGGATTGCCACGAGGGATCGCCGTGGCTTGGCGGCTTCCTCCTGCTCGCGCTGCAGGATCGCGCGCTTGCTGCTGGACTTGGCCGTAAGTGACTCGACTGACATGGGAAAGAGCTTCCAGACCGCGACCAGACTCAGCAGGCCGATGGAGCTCCAGAGCAGACGGTTGTAGAGAAAGACACCCGACCAGGAAAAGAGCAGGGTGTTCTTCTCTGCGACGGTCCAATACCGTGCGATGGCGTCGCTGTAGAGGAAGCCGATCGGGTCGAAGATGCCCGACCAGAAATGTTCGAGCGAGCGCGTCGCAGCGAAGGCGTTCACTCCGATGAGGTAGAGCATGAAGATCGCCGCGCCTTGCAGGTAAACGATGAAGATCCTGCGCGACAAAGCGGCGACCAGGAAGAAGAGTGAGCCGAAGAAGAAGATCTGGACTACAGCGATGGAGAAGAACGGCTGGATGTACCAGAGAAGATGGATCGGCGCGATGCGGGAGTGATCGGCCCATGGCGCAAACGTGCCAAAGAAACCGCCGAAGAGCATTCCTGAGAAGGCGAAGACCGTTGCGACAAACGAGCCTGCCCACCGCCCGCCGAGATAGGCGAACTTGGAGATGGGCTTCGTGAAGAGGATCTGGATCGTGTCACGCTGAAAGTCGCGCAGGATGGATGTGCCGAAGATTGCGGCGATGACGATGACGCCGAAGAAGCTTGCACCGACGTAGTTATACGTATTGGCGTAGGGCCCATTCAGCAGGACTTTGCCGTTGGCGTTGCCGATGGGGCCGAAGCTCTCGCTGGCGACGCAGAGAAACTCGAAGGCAAACCAGAGCAGGAAATAGACATAGGTCGAAACGCTCTTGGCACGGAACTTGAGTTCGAAGGTAAAAAACTCCCAGAACTGGGTCATGGCACGTCTCCTCTTCTTCCCTGGTCAGTTCTTTTGCTGGCTGGCGAGGCTGAGGAAGTAGACGTCTTCGAGGCCGGAGTCGACGGAAGTGAAGCCTTCGCCGGGACTAGCGGCCGCGAAGATGCGGACCTCGTGCAAGCCACCGACAAGGTGGGTGGAGATGACGTTGAGACTGGCCTCGAGCGCGCGCAGTTCGTCGTCGGAGGTGACGACCTTCGTCCAGATTTTGCCTTGGAGGTCGTGGAGCGAATCAGCAGGGGAACCTTCGAGCAGAACCTCGCCGTTGGCGATGATTGCCATGCGAGGGCAGAGCTCGCGAACGTCTTCAACGATGTGCGTGGAGAGGATGACCGTTACGTTGGAGCCGATCGAGCTGAGGAGATTGAGGAAGCGGTTGCGCTCAGCGGGGTCGAGCCCGGCGGTGGGTTCGTCGACGATGATGAGTTTGGGGTTGGCGAGCAGTGCCTGCGCGATGCCAAAGCGCTGCTTCATGCCGCCAGAGTAGGTGCTTAAAGCCTTCTTACGGGCAGCCCAGAGATTGGTCTGGTTCAGCAAGGCGTCCACCATCTGGTTGCGCTCGGTCTTATTGGTGACGCCCTTCATCACTGCCAGATGCTGGAGCATATCGAGCGCCGACATCTTCGGATAGACGCCGAACTCCTGAGGGAGATAGCCGAGCACTTTACGGACGGCTTCCTTGTTCTCGATGACGTTGAGGCCGTCGAGGAGGATTGTGCCCGTATCTGGATCCTGCAGCGTTGCCACCGTGCGCATGAGGCTGCTCTTGCCGGCGCCATTGGGGCCGAGCAAACCGAACATGTTGTTGCCGATCGTCAGCGAAAGGTTCTTCAGCGCTTTCACGCCGTTGGGATAGGTCTTTGAGAGACCAGTGATGGTAAGTCCCACGAGGCTTTCCTCCAGAATCTGCTTATGTCGTCTCTATTGTTGGTGTAGGTCGCACTCTACCACGTTGGCTGAGTTCGACGGCTGCAATTAAGCAGAGGAGGGTGACTGCGGGTGGCAGGCGGCGGAACGGTGATGCGCTGCGAAGGCCATGCTGCCGGGCTGCGGTAGGTAGGGATTGGGGTAAGCCGGAGTTCTTGGGTTGCAGTGAACGTTTCTAGCAAGCAAGCTGTGGTACAAGACCCAGAATGGAAGTGCATTTGATTGACGGCACCTATGAGTTGTTCCGGCACTTTCATGCCCTTCCGCGGGCGACGGATCATCGCGGTCACGAGGTAGCCGCGGTGAGGGGCGTGCTCGGATCCATCCTAGGAATGATTCAGGGCGGCGCGACGCACATAGGGGTCGCAACAGACCACGTGATCGAGTCGTTCCGAAATAGACTTTGGGCTAGCTATAAGACGGGGGAGGGCGTTGAGCCGGAATTGTTGAGCCAGTTTCCCTTGCTGGAGGAAGCTCTTACTGCTTTGGGCGTTGTGGTTTGGCCGATGATTGAATTCGAGGCTGATGATGCGCTTGCGGCGGCAGCCTCGAAAGCCGAGAACGATCCCCGAGTGGATCGGGTTTACATCTGCACGCCGGATAAAGATCTCGCCCAGATGGTCAGGGGAACACGTGTGGTGCAGTTGGACCGGCGTAGGGACATCGTCAGGGATGAGGCAGGAGTTATAACGAAGTTTGGCGTCGGTCCCAGGTCGATTCCGGACTATCTGGCCTTAGTGGGTGATGCTGCGGACGGTTACCCCGGGATCCGCGGATGGGGTGCGAAGTCCACCGCAGCTGTGCTTTCGCACTACCAACATATTGAGCAGGTTCCGAGCAGCGCTCGTGATTGGCATGCCCACGTCGCTGCGCCTGCGGACCTGGCGGAGTCTCTGCGGGTGAATTACGAGCTGGCCTTGCTCTTTCGTGACCTGGCTACTCTGCGCACCGATGTTGCGGTCTTTGACAGCGTCGACCAGTTGCACTGGCGCGGACCGACTCCGGCGTTTGAGGAGATTGGGACAAGGCTTGACGCGGCTGTCGTAGAGAAAACGACGAAGGGCCGGAGTAAGCGACGGCCTTTGTCTTCAGGGCGGGCAAGTTAGAAGGAAAGGCGAACCGCACGGCCGCGCGCTCCGTCCCTGCGAGCTCGTGCGAACGGCAACCATTGCTACTTGCGTTGAATTGGGAGATACTTCGGTAGGTTCACTTTGGTCGTCATGCCAAAGGGCGGGAGTAGTTCAGTGGCAGAACGTCAGCTTCCCAAGCTGAATGTCGCCGGTTCGATCCCGGTCTCCCGCTCCAAAAACCGAGATTAGTGTTTGGGACTACCGTTTAGCACCGGGGCAAAAGACAAAGGCCGCGATGACTCGCGGCCTTTGCTTTTGGATGTAGCGAAGCTATTTTGCGGGTTGGGCCTGGGCAGTTTGCGTGGCGGGCTTCTGCTGTGTGGGCAGTTTGTGCTCTTCAAGCGCGAGCGCTTCGGGCATGTAGGTGAGGGCCTTCTGGATCTGCGGATCCCAACCTGCGCGGACCTTCATGCCTTCGGTCTGACCGAATTGTGAGGTCAAGAGTTCGGACTTGATGGACGTCTTGATCCAGTCGAGATTGTCGTTGAAGTCCTTATCAGCAATATCAACCTTCTGTTCCTTGAGGAAGGCCTTGAAGTCGCCGAGCAGCGCATCGTCGACCGTCATGTCCTTGGTGACGTTGTGGTTTGCGAGGTAGTGCTTGGTGAAGTTGAAGAAAGCGTAGTGCTGGAGCAGGCTATCTTCGGTGCGGTTGTCCTTGATTTCAGCAATCTTCTCGTCGGGCGTGATCCCGCCGCCGCCGTAGACGGGCCTGCCTGAGTCTGTCAGCTTCACTTCTTTATTGGTGTTATTTGCGGGCGCGGCGTCGTTCCGCACGTAGTAGTAGTCGTAGAGCGAAACGCCGTTGTAGTTGCGCTGGATCAGGCGGCCTGACGGCGTGTAGTAGTGATAGGTGGTCAGCGCCAGACCTGTGTTTTCAGAGATCGGAAAGACGGTCTGCACGAGACCTTTGCCGAAGGTGGTTTCGCCGACGATCAGGGCGCGGTCGTGATCCTGCAGGGCACCAGAGACGATCTCTGCAGCAGAGGCTGTATTTCGGTTGACCAGCACAACGATCGGGTACTTCGCGTCAGAGCCCTTGGGCGCCCGGAAGAGCTGGTCCTGAAATGCGCGACCGTGTTGCGAGACCACGATCTGACCCTTCTGCAGGAACTTGTCGGAGACCTCGATGGCCTCGTTCAGCAGACCGCCGGGGTTGCCGCGCAGGTCGATGAGCAGGCCCTGGGTGTTGGGTCCGAACTTGTCGAGCGCGTCCTGCACCTCGCGGGAGGTCGTCTCCATGAATTGCTTGATGTGGATGTAGCCGATCCCGGGCTTCACCATGAAGGCGAGGTCCACGGAGGACTGGGTCACTTCGTCGCGTACCAGGTCGAAGGTGAGTGGCTTGGCGGAGCCTTCGCGGCCCATGGTGACAGCCACGTGGGTACCGCGAGGACCCTTCAGCATCCCCGCGACCGCGGCGGAGTCCAGGCCTTCCGTGGACTTGCCGTCGACAGCCATGATGACGTCGCCGGGCCGGATGCCTGCCTTGTAGGCCGGCGTGCCTTCCATGGGCACGAGAACGACGATCTTGTTGTTCTGCGGCTGGATGGACATGCCCACGCCGTAGTAGCGGCCGGTCTGCTCTTCACGCATCTGCGCGTAGGACTTGGGGTCGTAGAAGTTGGAGTGGGGGTCCAGGACGTGGAGCATGCCGGGGATGGCGCCGTCGTAGATGGCCTTATCGGTCTTGTCGGTGTTGAGTTTGTCCGCGTAATTGGCTTCGACAAGCGAGTAGACGTCGGTGAAGCTGTGGAGCGAGTCGCGGAGGTTGGATTCGTCCGTGGCGGACTGTGCTGCGACCTTGTTGCCGATGACGGACCCGGCGAGGCTGCAAACTGCGAGAAAGACGGTGGCCGAGAATAGAGCGCGGCGTGTGGGTGAGACCATCGGAGCAGGGACCTCGGCGGGCGCATTTAGAGACACGGCGACCCTCGTGAGTTGGACGGAGTATAGCACCGGCGGGTAGCCGGGGCCGATGCCACCAATGCGGCGTTGCCCTCAGCGACGCGGCGGGCATTGGATGCGTAGAATAAGGCTGCGGATGACGGTGCGCTCCCCGGGCGGTCTAACGAACTGTGTGTAGGCGCAAAACGGTCACTTTTGGCACGCGGAAGACAGGATGCGGCGAATGAGTTTTAAGCGGCGGCGCAAGGGCGCGCTGGTATTAGTTGTGGCGGCTGCGGCTGCTGTGGGTCAGGCGTCAGCGGCCGGTGCTCAAGCACCTGCAGCGCAGGACGGGACGGCCGCCCGGCCAAACTTCACCCTGCCAAGTGGCGGATTCAATGCGCCGCGGATACCGGATTTGCCTCCGTCCAAGCCGATCACGGCGAATGCGACGGTGGTGGAAGACGTGGTCGCGCGCGTGAATGACCAGGTGATCACCCGCACCGAGTACGAGCGCTCCGAGCAGGGGTTGGTGCAGGAGGCGCAGCAGGAGAAATGGTCGCCGAGCGAGCTAAGTGACAAGCAGAAGACGCTGTTACGCGACATGATCGACCAGCAACTATTGATCTCCAAGGGCAAGGAGTTGGGGATTACGGGGGACGCGGAGACGGTGCGGCAACTCGATGACATCCGTAAGCGAGCGAACCTGCCGGACATGGAGTCGCTGGAAAAGGCGGCGGCCCAACAGGGTGTCTCGTATGAAGATTTCAAGCAGAACATCCGCAACCAGGTGATTACGCAGCAGGTGGTCCGCGACGAAGTGGGCCGTCACCTGAACATTACGCCCAGCCAGGAACAGGCCTACTACCAGCAGCATTTGAAGGACTTTGAGCAGCCGGAGCAGGTTCACCTGAGCGAGATCCTTCTGCCCACACCAGAAAACGCGACGGACGCGCAGATCGCCGAGGCACAGACCAAGGCTGACGCGCTGGAGGCCAAGCTGAAGGGTGGGGCTGCCTTTGCTGACGTTGCGAAGAGCTCATCCGGAGGACCGACCGCCTCGGCGGGGGGTGATCTGGGTGACTTCAAGCGCGGGATGCTCGGCGATGTGTTGGAGAACGCGACCTTTTCGCTGCCCGTAGGTGGATACACGGCGCCCATCCGTACGCGACAGGGTTTTGTCATCCTGAAGGTGGACAGCCACCAGCAACCCGGGACGCCCGCGTTGCACGATGTGGAGAACCAGGTGCAGGAGGGGCTCTACATGAGCCAACTGCAGCCCGCGCTCAGAAACTACCTGACCCAGGCCCGGCAGGATGCGTATGTAGAAATCAAGCCCGGATTTGTGGACGCGGGATCGGGCGGCGCGGACAGCCGGACGACGTTTACGACGTACACGCCTCCTCCGGTGAAGAAGAAGGTCGTCAAGAAGCAGCGCGCCGAGCAGGTGAAGGCCGAGAAGGCCGAGCAGCAGCTTGCCGCAGCACGCGAGAAGGTCGCCGAGCGGCAGCAGGCCAAGGCCGCTGCGAAGGGTGGAGCCCCGGCAGGCGGAGCGACAAACGCAAGCTACACCAAGCCGAAGAAGATTAAGCGAGAGAAGGTGCGGTTGGGACAGGCGCCACGGAACGCGCTCCCGAACGGGACGGCGGAGACGATGGCCGCTGTCCCTTCGCTTGGCTCGGCTGCGGAAGGCGCAGATGTAACAAGTACCCCGGCGCCCGGGGCAGCGATGGCCGCTTCCAACGAGTCGGTAACGACGATCTCTACGGGAACGGGTGGCGAGACGGCGAATCCGCTGGATGCGCAGGAAGCCCCGTCCGACCACAAGAGCCGGTTCTCTGCGCGACAGAATGAGACCGATGAGAAGAGGGCCCAGACCAAGCTGGCCAAGGCCGAGGTCAGGGCGACAAAGCGGCCCGAAAAGGCGACGGCGACCGAGAACGCAGACGAGAAGGTGCAGGCTGCTCCGCTCGGGCTTAAAGACACGGGCTCGAAGAAGAAGGGGAAGGTGAAGCGGGCAAAGGACCAGCCCAAGGAACGGCTGCAGGAAAAGCCCAAGACGGTCGAGACGCCGACGCAGGCAGTAGATCCTTCGGTGAATCCGACGCTGGGAACCACGGCTGTCGGCAATCCCACGCGGCCAGCTTCCGGGACCTCTGACCAGACGACTTTGCCCCCCGCGAGCGCGGCACCGGCGAATGCGCCTCCGCAGGGACAGCCGATTCCGGCAGTCACCGGCACACGGCCCAACGCGCCGACGACCACGGTGCCCCAACCGCAGTAGATCGCTCAATGCAAACTGGCGCGGCTTCAGATGAGGCCGCGCCTTCTGTTTTCGGGTTCAGGAAAGATCAGGAAAGAACGATGAAGAGCTTCTTTGTCGCGGATGCGCCGCGTTTTGAGAATGAGGTAGTCACCAGCTTTTTTTGCCTGGCTTCGTTGAGCGTGCGTGAGCGTAAGGGCGGCGGCGGCCAATACCTGGCGCTGATGCTGGCCGACAAGACCGGACAGCTTGAGGCGCGGATGTGGGAGGAGTTTGCCGAGGCGCTGAATAGTTGCAGCGAGGGCTGCTATGTGAAGGCGCAGGGGCAGATCTCAAAGTACAACGGCAAGTTCCAGATCACGTTGACGCGGATGCGGTCCGCGGCTGCCGAGGAGGTCGATCCGGCCGACTTTAAGCCGGTTTCGCGGTTCGATGTGGGCGAGATGGATCGCGAACTGCGCGGTTATGTCGCGGTATTTCAGAATGTGTGGCTTCGCAAGCTCGTTCTGCGATTCCTGGACCACCCGGAGATTGGGCCGGCGTTCCGGGAGGCGCCTGCGGCCAAGAAGCTGCACCATGCGTGGCTGGGCGGGTTGCTGGAGCATGTGCTGCACCTGGTGCGGGTGTGTCTTGCCGTGGCTCCGATGTACCCGGAGGTGGATGCGGATCTGCTGGTTGCGGGAGCGATTCTGCATGACATTGGCAAGGTGCGGGAGCTTCGCTGGGGGTCGGCGTTTGAGTACACGCTGGAAGGGCAGTTGGTGGGGCATATCTCGATCGGGCAGCGCTTGTTAAGCGAGCAGATTGCGGCTATGGATGCGGAAGCGGGGTTGGCCGGGAGCCAGGACGGCGCTGAACCGGCATTGTTTCCTGGGCCGCTGCGGCTTCTGCTGGAGCACATGTTGCTGGCGCACCATGGCAAGCTGGAGTTTGGCTCGCCAAAGCTGCCGATGACGCCCGAGGCGCTGCTGCTGAGTGCGCTGGATGACCTTGAGGCGAAGTTCCAGACCGTGCGCGGGGAGTTTGCGGCGGCGGTGTCGGCGGGGCGCGGCCTGGATCAGCCGACGGAGTGGGTGCGCTCGATGGAGCGAAATCTGTTTGATTCGGCGCGGTATTTGGAGCAGCTTCGACCGACTGAACTCGACCCTCCCGTCAGTGCGCCGGAGGCTATGGGTTCGGAGCCGGAGCCGTTCGAGGCAGCCGTTCTGCCCGGGCTGAATTAAGTTTTCCGGAGTCAGTGGAGTTGCCTGTCAGCGCTGACGAGAGCGCCCGATTGCGGAGCGGACAACTGGGCGCTCGCGTGTCGTTATGGACCTGCGAAATCTAGCCCACCTGCCGCATTTGGACTTGCGCATCTTTCCCAAGGTGCGCTTGCATTGCCTGGACCGCACCCTGAATGCCCTGGTGCAGGGCAGCTTTAACCCGTTCATCCTGGATGCCGTTGGCAAACTCGTGTATGGACGCCACCACCGATACGTCGGAAAGAAACGCTGGGTAGTCGACAGGACCAGGGCCATGGACAGGGACCCACGGCGAGCGTAGGACAGGAATAAACCAGCAGTGCCGGACACCACCAAAGAACAGACAGACTTCCATGACACATACCTCCAACTGGGATTTGGGTACGTGGCCCGGTAACCTGACCCGAGAGCACGGAAGACTACACCCGCCCGCAGCCGTCGCCAAGTTAAAGTTATGATCGAGACGTATGCTGAGGTTTTCGACAGCGGGGGAGAGCCACGGCGAGGCCTTGGTGGCTCTGGTGAGCGGCCTGCCTGCAGGCGTTCCGTTTGATCAGGAGTTTCTTGACCGTGAGCTTTGGCGGCGGCAGCAGGGGTACGGCCGCGGCGGGCGCATGCGCATTGAGCAGGATCGGGCGCATGTGCTGAGCGGCGTCCGGCACGGGAAGACGATTGGGTCTCCGGTGGCCATGACGCTGGAGAATCGCGATTGGAAGAATTGGGAAGAGCTTTTGCCAATTGAGCCGGGCGATCCGGAGAAGCACAAGGTCGTGGCGAGCCCTCGGCCGGGCCATGCCGATCTGGCGGGGGCGCTGAAGTATGACTTCCGCGATGCCCGGTATGTGCTGGAGCGGGCGAGTGCGCGGGAGTCGGCGGCGCGGGTGGCTTGTGGGGCGATGGCGAAGATGCTGTTGCGCGCCCTGGGTGTAGAGGTGGCGAGCCATGTGACGCGGGTAGGTACGGCGGAGCTGGAGCGGGAGGCGAGCTGGGCTGAAATTGGAGGGATCGCAGAAAGAACTGAAGTTTTGCTCGCTTGTGTCGATAAGGATACTGAGGCACGGATGAAGGCCGAGGTGGACAAGGCTCTTCGGACGGGCGACACGGTGGGGGGCGTGTTCGAGGTGGTGGTGCATGGTTTGCCTCCAGGGATCGGCACGCATGTGAATTGGGACGAACGGCTGGATGGGCTGCTGGCGCAGGCGTTGATGAGCCTGCAGGCGGTGAAGGCCGTGGAACTGGGCCGCGGCGTGACAGCGGCGAGTTCGCCGGGGTCGGCGGTGCACGACGCAATCGGGTATGCGGGGCTGGACGGTGAGGGTGCGGAGGCGTCCGGGGCCGGGCAGGGGAATGGCCCGGGTTTCACCAGGTTCAAACGAGAACGGAACAACGCAGGCGGGGTGGAAGGCGGCATGTCGAACGGTGAGGACGTGGTTGTTCGGGGGTACCTGAAACCGATCTCGACGCTGCGCAGACCGCTTGGCTCGGTTTCGTTTGCCACGCGGGAGGAGACCAAAGCATCGTATGAGCGGTCGGACGTATGCGTGGTTCCGGCGGCCGGCGTGGCGGGTGAGGCGATGGTGGCGTTGACCGTGGCACGGCTGGTACTGGAGAAGTTCGGAGGCGATTCCCTACGGGAGTCCCAGCGGAACTTCGAGGGGTATCGCGATCAGATCAGGGCGTATTGAAAGGGCTGTATGGCGAGTTCGATAGCGGACAGTCCGCGACGGATTTATGAAGTGTTGAAGTATCCGGACCCGGTGCTTTCGCGCGAGGCGGCTCCGGTCACGGTGTTTGACCGAAACATTGCCGAGTTGGTGGAGGACATGTTTGAGAGCATGTA
Organism: uncultured Verrucomicrobiae bacterium; assembly: GCA_963717535.1. Classification (GTDB taxonomy): domain Bacteria; phylum Acidobacteriota; class Terriglobia; order Terriglobales; family Acidobacteriaceae; genus Granulicella. Next base: position 1,059,847 of record OY970344.1, on the reverse strand, counting down.
TGCGGCGCAGGGCATTGGATTAGCCGCGCCTCAGATCGGGATCTCCAAGCAGATCACGACCATTGACGTGAGCTTTCGCAAGAATCCCAAGGACCGCATTGTGCTGATCAATCCTGTGATCATCCACCGCCAGGGCGAGCAGTATGAGGAAGAGGGCTGCCTGAGTTTTCCGGAGATTCGGGAGAAGGTAAAGCGGGCGGCGACTGTCACCGTGCGGGCCCAGGATGAGCGGGGCGAGGTCTTTGAGGTGGAAGGAGACGAATTGCTGGCGCGGGCGTTTCAGCATGAGATCGACCATCTGCATGGGATTTTGTTTATCGATCACCTGAGCCGGCTGAAGCGGGATCTTGTGGGGCGGCGCATCCGCAAGCTGCAGAAGAACGGTGAGTGGTAGGCGAGGTGTTTGAGGCGTTGGTCCGGGAGTGTCCCCCCGGGTTTCTGATCAAAGTATTGGATTCAGAGACTTTAGCCCTGGACTTGCCGTGCCAAAAGTTGAACTGTTCTTGGGGCAGTGGTGTTTGTCGGGTATGACGGGGCAGCACTTTCCGGCTGCGTAGTGGGCGTTCAGTTTTGTATTTCGAGGTGGCAGTGCGTTGAGGCTTGTCTTTTGTGGGACTCCCGAATTTGCCGTGCCTACGTTAGAGGCTGTGCTTCGGGCGGGGCATGAGGTGGCGCTGGTGCTGACGCAGCCCGACCGGCCTGCGGGGCGGAAGATGGAACTGCATGCGCCTCCGGTGAAGCGGCTCGCCCTGGAGCGGGGGCTGCGGGTCGAGCAGCCGGAGCGGATCAAGAAGAATGAGGAGTTGCGGGCGATGCTGGAGGGGATTGCACCGGACGCGATCCTGGTGGTGGCCTATGGGCGGATCATTCCCCAATGGATGCTGGATCTGCCGCGGTTCGGAAATTTGAATCTGCATGGGTCGTTGTTGCCGAAGTACCGGGGGGCCGCGCCCATCCAGTGGGCCGTGGCGAACGGCGAGACGGAGACGGGCGTGACGACGATGCGGCTGGATGCGGGGCTAGATACCGGCGATGTGTTGCTGGAGCGGCGTGTGCCCATCGGCCCGGAGACTACGTGTGCGGAGCTGTTCCCGCTGCTGGCGGAAGGGGGTGCCGGGTTGATGCTGGAGACGTTGACTGGCTTGGAGTCAGGGACGGTTCAGGCGCGGGCTCAGAACCATGCGGAGGCCACTTTGGCGCCTATCCTGACGCGGGAGGATGGGCTGATTCGGTTCGGGGAGCGGACCGCCCAGGAGATCTATGACCGGTGGCGGGGCTTCTATCCGTGGCCGGGAGCTTACGCCGAGTTTCGGGGCAAGCGGTTCCTGGTGCACCGGATGAGTCTGGCTCCAGTGTCGGGGGATGGCGGGTTGGAACCCGGGGAGCTTCGGCTAAGCGACGACGATCTGCTGGTTGGGGCCGCTGGGGGGACTGTTTTGAGGCTCCATGAGGTGCAGACTGAAGGCAAGCCGCGCATGACGGGGGCGGCGTTTGCGCGGGGGTTCCAGGTGCGGGCGGGAGAGCGTCTTGTCTAACGGGAAAGTGCGGGGGCAGAAGCTAATGGGCCGCCCGGGTGAGCGCGGGCCACGCCCTGCGGCGGGGAAGGTAAGCAGACCTGAGGGAGCGGTTCGTGCTGCGGCGCCGATCAGTCCGGCGCGGGCGGCTGCTTTTGAGTTGCTGCAGCGGATTGGATCGTCGCAGGCTCATAGCGATGATTTGCTGCATGGACCGCGGCTGGCGGGGATGTCGCAGGTGGATAAGGACCTGACGACGGCGCTGGTGCTAGGGGTTTTGCGGTGGCAGATTGCGTTGGACGGGCGGATTCGGCCGTTGCTGAGTCGACCGGATATGCAGGTGCCCGAGGCGGTGGCGATCGCCTTGCGGATGGGGGCGTTTCAGTTGCTGCACACCCAGCGGATCCCGGCGCATGCGGCGTTGAACGAGAGCGTGGAGCTGGTGCGGGCGGCGGGGCAGCCGCAGGCGGCCGGGATGGTGAATGCCGTGCTGCGTAAGCTGGTGGGGGCGGGAGCGGCGCGGAAGCCTTTGGTGGAGACGGTGCCGGCTATGGCGGAGCGGCTGGGTCATCCCCGGTGGCTGGTGGAGCGGTGGGCGGTGCAGTACGGGAGGCAGGCGGCGGAGGCGATCTGTGGGTTCGACCAGCAGGAGCCTGGATGTGCGTCGATCTTTGCTGATCAGGATGGCGAGGCGGCCAGGTTGCCGGTGATGGATGCGGGATCTCGGCTGGTGGCGGAGCTGGCGGCGGCAGCGCGGCCGGGCGCGCAGCGAGTTTGGGACTGCTGCGCGGCTCCGGGCGGGAAGACGATGGTGCTGGCGGAGCGGCTGCCCGGGGCGGACGTGCTGGCTAGCGATCTAAGCCCTGTGCGACTGAAGCGTTTGGGGCAGCGTCTGGAGCGGGAGTTGCCCGGGAGGGCGGTCCGGCTGGAAACGGCGGACGCAGCGGCGTTGCCGGAGAGCTTTGGGGAGTTTGACCTGATTCTTTGTGACGTGCCTTGCAGTGGGACGGGGACGATGGCGCGAAATCCGGAGATTCGGCATCGGCTGCGGGTGGAGGAACTGGGGCGGCAGGCGGAGCGGCAGCGGCGGATCCTGGCGAGTGCGTTGAGACGGTTGGCTCCGGGTGGTTTGTTGGTCTATTCGACTTGTTCTTTGGAGCCGGAGGAATGTGAAGGCGTGGTGGACGCGACCGTTGGGTCGGGGTTGCGGCGGGTAAGTGTGGAAGGTGTGCTTCGCGAATTGGGGGAGAGTGGTCGTGTGCTGGCGGGGAGCGCGGAGCAGAAGGGCTGGGTGCGTGGCGATGGGTTGCGGACCTTACCGGGATTTGGGTTTGCCGGGGATGGCTTTTTCGTGGCGTTGCTGGAGCGGGTTTAGGGTTTGCGCTGCCAGAAGGGCGTCTGGGCTGAACGCAGGTCCGGTGCGCTTTAGGGCGAGAGGGGATTCTGGTTGCGTGTTCCGAGCGGCTTGTAGCTGCGAGGCCTTCATCGATCGGTTTAGAGGAACAGGAATTCTGGACGGATTTCAGCTATTGCGAGTGGCACAGTAGCTGGAGCTGCGCTGAGTGGCGTTCCGCGTGCAGGCGGGTGACGCCGAACCGAGTCGTTAGGACCTGTGCTGGTGCAGGGCTGGGCGTTTCGTGACATCGGTGCTGTGCTGGTCGTGTGTTCAGGCGGCAATTGGGTTGCGTGGCGTGTGTTGCGTGGCGCACATTCACCCAGGTCCCAGAAGCGGGAGCTGGGGCACCCGGATTCGTGGTCTGCCGTGGTTTAGTGGGAGGCCTGCGCTAACGCGGCGTCGCGGGAGCTGTGGGGACTGTTGCCGTGGTCGAGGCGGATGGGCCGCTGCTTGTGCTTTGGGAACTGCGTTGGGTGAAGTAGAAGCGGATGGTCTGGCCTCGGAACCCGCGGTGACCGGCTTCGGGAGATTGGGACAGGATGGGGCCGGCGGGGGTGACTGGCGCGGGTGGCGGCGTTGCGACTTCGGGGGAGCCCGTGAGGGGGGACATGGCGCCCTGGGATTCCGGGGTGAGGGGCGAGGCAGTGGGTGCGGGGGCGGCGGGCATGCCTCCGATGGTGGCCACGCGGAGGCCCATGGCGATGGCTTCGTGGTTGGCGGTGGTGAAGCTTTGGCCGACGAAGGAAGGCATGACGAAGGCGGTGGAGGCGTCCTCGGCTTGTGAGCTAAGGAGAAGGTTGACGCGGGGCTGGTCGACGCCGGCGTTAGGGGGTGGGGTTTGGGCGACGACCATGTCGGGGTCCCCGGGGGCGTCGAGGTGGGCCTGGGCGCCGAGGTCGAGCTGGTTGCGGCGGAGGTCCATGGTGGCCTGGCGGACGGGCTCGCCGACGACGTCGGGGATGGTGACTTCCTGGGGGCCAAGGCTTTCGGCGACGCGGACCTGCCAGCCCTTGCGGACCTCTGAGCCGGGCGCGGGGGCCTGGGAGACGATGCGGCCCGCGGGCACGGTGGTGGAGTAGAACTTGTTGTTGATGTTGAGGTCCAGGCCGGCGCGGAGGGCGGCGTTGGACGCCTCCTGGACGGTGAGGCCCGAGAGGTTGGGAATGGAGACTTCCCCGGCGTGGAGGGCGAGACGGAGCGTAATGCCGCCCGCGAGGACCGCGACGGTGAGCATGGCAAGGGCGCCAAAGGCGATGCGGAGGTAGCGGAGCATGTCTGGGTAAGGATACTGGGTTAGTGGATCCAGAGGGTTATCGGGCGAAGGCGCGCTGTTTCCGCAATCAGGTGGATTTCGAGGCGGGTGAGCAAGAGAGGGAAATCGCCAGGCCGGGTGCGGACTGGCGATCTCCAGTCAGGAGCTGAGGGGAGTTATTGACAGGTTAACTGAGAGGAAAAGAGCACGAACCCGAGAGAGATGTTTCCAGCTTGCTGGATTGTCAGCAGATCTCCAGCTCCGACACCGAAGGTATCGATTGAGTCTGAGCAGACTGTCGCATTGGTGTTCCCGTCGAAATTCAAGGTGCATGCCATGCTTGTTGGCTGGTAGTTCCGGAAGACGGTGAGTTTGACACTAGTAGGTCTTAGGTTCGCGATCGTATTGGCGGAGACAACGAAGGACGAGACCGTGCAGGAAACAGGCGCCGCGGTCTCAACGTCAGGAAGATAGGCAGAGTTTTCGGAGGTTGCGGGAGCGGCATCAGGGGGGAAGTAGACGGTTGCTGGCAGCGCAAAAGCGCGCAGGTGCCAGGAAAAGCCGGTGAGCGGGTTGAACGAGGCACCTGTGGCACCGGTCACCCCTGTCACGCCGGTTGGCCCGGTGTTGCCATCCAGACCAGCTGAGCCGGTTGCGCCGACGGAGCCCGTCGCCCCTGCAACTCCCGTCGCTCCTGCAACTCCCGTCGCTCCTGCAACTCCCGTGGTTCCGGCGGCACCCGTGGCGCCTGCCACACCGGTCGCGCCGGTACTGCCGATCAGACCCGTTGCGCCGACGGAACCAGTCGCACCTGCAGTTCCTGTCGCCCCGGCCGCACCCGTTGCGCCGACGGAGCCCGTGGCGCCTGCCACACCGGTCGCGCCGGTACTGCCGTTGAAGCCTGTTGCGCCGACCGAACCAGTCGCACCTGCAGCTCCTGTCGTTCCGGCGGCACCCGTTGCGCCGACGGAGCCCGTGGCGCCCGCGAGACCCGTCGCGCCGGTACTGCCGTTGAAGCCTGTTGGGCCGACGGAACCAGTCGCACCTGCAGTTCCTGTCGTTCCGGTTGCCCCTTTGGCACCTGCTACGCCGGCAGCACCGGTAGAGCCTGTGGGCCCGACGGCTCCTGTCGCGCCGGTTGTGCCCATCGGCCCAGCGCTGTCGAACTGCACCGGGTGCTCCAGACGGGGGATGCAGTTTGCGGGTGAGGCAACAATACGAACGGTGCCGAACTCGTTGGCTACGCAGGCGGTGATGGTGGCCGCCAGGGCTCGCGGGGTGGCGAGAACAGCGGACAGGCCTGCGGCCAGACACAGGGTTGAAAAATCAGAAGCTTCTTCTTCATCATTTTTCAACGCTCGTCGTCGTGAGATAGGGGAACGGGAGAAGAGTACCGTGCGACGGGCGTGGAGGAAATGAAATCTTTTGTTCGACGAAACGGGACAGGGGCGACGCCCGGGGGGCTGGGCGCGGTCAAGACTTAGCGGCAGTTATCGGTGGCGGGTTCTGGGTGGATCAGGAGGCGGCTGACGTTGGGGTGTTGGAGGCGGAACTCGCTTTCGAGGTCGGTGATGACTTCGTGGACGCGGGACATGGGGAGGTCGTCGGCGAGGGTGCAGTGGCAGGTGACCTGGACGGTGAGAGCGGCGCCGCCATGGCCCCGGGTGACGGTGATCTCGTGGACGTCGAGGATCTCGGGGAAGCTGCGGGCGGTTTCACGGAGTTGGGACTCGAGGTTGGCCGCGGTGCCGACCTGGGCGGTGGCGGCGATGGTTTGGCCCTCACTCTCGATGTGAGTGAGCAGGTTGGCGATGCCGGGGACCTCGCGGCGGATCTGGGTTTCCAGGCGAGTGACGACGTCATGGGCGGCGCGGAGGGACATGGTCTCGGGGACTTCGAGGTGCTGCTCGACGGCGAGGCGGCCGTCCCGGTCCTGGACGCTGACGTCGTGGACGGAGAGATTGGACTGGGCGGCGACGGCGCGGATGCGCTCGAAGACGGATTCACCGAGGCTGGCGACCGGGACTGTGTGCACCACTACGTCGGCACCGGGGAGGGTGCGTTGTACGGCCTCTGTAGCGTTGGCAGTGACTTGCTCGGCGCGCTGAAAGGTGAGATTGCGGGGAAGGCCGAGAGTGAGGTCGACGAAGTAGTTTGAGCCGGAGCGGCGGACGCGGACCCGCTCAGCTTTGAGGACGTCGGGGATGCTTTGGATCTCGTGGACGAGGTCCTTGCGGAGCTTGGTGCGGACTTCAGGCGGGGTGGCGTCGAGGAGGGCGTCGAGGGTGCGGTGCCCGAGTTGGCCGACTACGGAGAGGATGATGACGGTGACAATGAGCGCGGCGATGGGATCGGCGAGCTGCAGCGCGGGGATGTTGAAGCGGGTTCCGGCGTAGGTGGCGAGCAGGCCGAGGAGGACGGCCGCGGAGGACCAGATGTCGGTACCGAAGTGGGCGGCGTCGGCGGCGAGGGCTTCGCTGCGGTACTGGTTGGCGACCCGGCGCAGGTTGCGGGCGCGGGTGATGTCGACGGCGATGGAGAGAATGAGGACCAGGAAGGGCCAGAGAGAGAAGCGTAGCGTCAGGCCGGAGTGGTGGCGAATGCGTTGGATGGCTTCCCAAGCGATCCAAAGGGCCGAGCCAACCATGAACACGATCTCTACGCCTGCGGAGACGCTTTCCAGCTTGCCATGGCCATAGTTGTGTTCTTCGTCGGCAGGTCGGTCGGAGACGCGGACGGTGAAGAGGGTGAGGGCGGCGGCGAGGAGGTCTACGCCGGAGTGGGCGGCCTCCGACAGCATGCCGAGGGAGCCGGTGAGCAGGCCGGTGATGAGCTTGAGGAGCGTGATGCCGAAGGCGGCGAGCACGGAGCTAAGCGCGGCGGAGGTTTTGGCCTCGCTGCGTGTGGTGGTGCTTTCGGCGTGATCGTGCGTTGCGCCTGCGACTGGCATCGGGTTCAGATTAGCTGAGGTTGAGCTTGGTCGCGCGGTACAGGCCTGCGGCCTTGAAGAGGTAGCCGTCCCAGTGGACGTCCGTGAAGCCGGCTTCGGCCAGCATGGTGAGCATTTGTGGTGGGCGCGGGAAACGTTGGACCGAGGACGGGAGGTAGCGGTAGGCGGCTCGCTGGCCGGAGAGGAGGCCGCCGATGAGTGGGAGGATGCGGTGGAAGTAGGTGTTGTAGAGGAGGGCGTTGAGACCGGTGGGCTGGTTGGCCTCGAGGATGCCGAGTTGGCCGCCGGGGCGGAGGACGCGGTGGATCTCCGCGAGGCCGGCGGTGTAGTTGGAGAGATTGCGAAAGCCAAAGGCCGCGGTGACGAGGTCGAGGGAGTTGTCGGCGAAGGGGAGGTGCATGGCGTCACCTTCGAGCCATTGGACGGGAGCACGATTGGGGGCGGCAGGGAACTTCCTGCGGGCTCGGGCGAGCATTTCGGAGGAGAAGTCGAGGCCGATGATGGGTTCGGCATTTGGGGAATCTGGGCGGTGGGTGAGGAGGGCGGCAGTCTGGTCGCCTGTGCCGCAGCAGAGGTCGACGATTCGGGCTTCGGGGCGGGCGAGAATGGGGGCGAAGGCGTGGGCAGTGCGGCGCCACCAGAGGCGGTCGAGGCCGAAGGAGAGCAGGTGGTTGAGGCGGTCGTAGGTGGGGGCGATGGTGTTGAAGAGGGTGCGGACGTTGTTGGCCGCGGCGGCTTCCGTGGCTTCGGCGGTGGGGCGTGCGCCGGGGTTGATGGTTTCTGGCGTCGTCATGGGGCGGCGGCTATCTCAATGGCGCGCACCGCATCGAACAGCTCGTTCTCCTTCACGTCATGCACAATTTCTGCGTTTCCGATTCCGAGCGGGAGAACAAAGGAGCGTGTACCGCCTCGGTTCTTCTTGTCTTTTGATGTGAGTGCAATGAGCTTGTCGGGGCGTGCCCTGAAGGGCTTAAGCGGACCGTAGCTTCGAATGACGTCGATGGATTCGCTCGGCTTCGGCTGAGGTCACCTTTCCTCTCTTCTCTGCGATTTCGAGAGCGGCGATCATGCCGAAAGCGATGGCTTCGCCGTGGAGGAGCTGCTGTGTAGTTTGTGGCGGCTTCGATGGCGTGACCTAGCGTGTGGCCGAGGTTGAGGATCATGCGGAGGTTGCCTTCGCGCTCATCGGCTTCGACGACTTCGGCCTTGATGCGGATGCAGGCGGCGACGACGTGTTGGAGGGCTTCCGGGTTGCCGTTGAGGACGGCTGTTTGCTGTTGCTCGAGGAAGTCGAAGAGGTCTTTGTCGCGGATGATGGCGGACTTGATGGCTTCCTGGAGGCCGGCGCGGAGTTCCTGCGGCGCGAGGGTGGAAAGAGTGGCGATGTCGGCGTAGACGGCTAGCGGCTGGTGGAAGGCGCCGATGAGGTTCTTGCCGGCGGCGAGGTTTGCTCCGGTTTTGCCGCCTACGGAGCTGTCTACCTGGGCTAGGAGAGTAGTGGGGACCTGGATGTATTCCGACGCCCCGCATATAGACGGCGGCGAGGAAGCCGGTGAGGTCGCCGATGACGCCTCCGCCGAGGGCGATGAGGAGGGAGTCGCGGTCTGCGCCGTGCCCGGCCAGCTCTTCGGCGAGGCGTTCGATGGTGGGGAGGCGTTTGTGGGACTCGCCTGCGGGGATCTGGAGGACTTCGGGGCGAGTTGGAAAGACGTCGAAGCCGTCGAGGAGCGGTTTGGCCCAGAGTTGGGCGATCTCGGGGCTGGTAATGAGGAAGGTGCGGAGCTTGCCGTGGCTTAGGCGGCCGTCCAGGAGGGTGTCGAGGCGTTGGCCGATCTCGGGGAGGAGGTCGCGGCCGATCTCTACGGTGTAGTCCGCGCCGGCGGTGCGGACGGAGACCGTGTCGCGCTGGGATGTGGCATTCATGCGCTGCAGGTACCTCCCCCCCTCCCGTACTCTTGGTCTAAAGTGTGTCCGATATTGAACTTAGGTCCGGACTTCATTCGCGGACTGGAGCTATTGAACCGCCCGTCCTTCGTGTACATCTACGAGGCTAGCAAATGTGGGGTGAATCATGTGCAAGGGGACAGGGTCTCCGCTGCGGCAAACAACACGTTCCACTGTTCCGGGAATGACAGGGAGAAAGGGAAAGCGACCGGTTCGGTACAGCAACGACGGATGGAGCGGTGGCGGCGAGCCGGGTGCAACTGTTGTTCAGGTTCCGGAATCGGCAGGTTTGGATTGGAAGGGCGGCTCCGCGGGAAACAGGAGGGAAAGGGCGACTGTGAGGGCTAGGAGGGTGAGGATGATGGCCAGTGAGGTCAGGGGGCCGATCTCCAGCCAGTGGGCGAGGAGCATTTTGAGCGCGGCGAAGGTGAGGAGGGCGGACAGACCGTAGTGGATGAAGCGGAGGCGGGTGAGCATGGCCGCGAGCAGAACGTAGAGGGAGCGCAGGCCCATAACGGCCATGATGTTAGAGGTGTAGGCGAGGAAGGGGAGGCGGGTGATGGAGAGGACCGCCGGGATGGAGTCGAGGGCGAAGACTACGTCCGTGAGTTCCACGGCGATCAGGGCCAGCAGGAGGACGGTGGGCATGAGCACGCCGTTTTCGCGGGCCATGAAGGTGGTCTGGCTGGAGCTTACGGGGTGGATGCGGGTGAGCCAGCGTAGCCACGCGGGAGGTCTGTTGTCGTTCGTGTGCTCCCCGGGAAAGAGAAGCCGGATGGCTGCGATGAGGAGGACGGCGCCGAAGAGGTACTCGACCCAGGCGAAGCGCGCGAGGAGGCCAAGGCCGGCGGCGATGAAGGCGCCGCGCATGACCATGGCGCCAGTGACTCCCCAGAAGAGGACCTTTTGTTGCCGGTTTTCGGGGATGGTGAAGAGGCGGAAGAGGAGCAGGAAGACGAAGAGATTGTCGACCGAGAGTGCTTCTTCGATGGCGTAGCCGGCGAGGTATTGGGTGGCGGCAGTGGCGTGGAGGGTGCGCCAGACAAAGGCCGCGAAGGCGAGCGAGGCGGCGACCCAGAGGGCTGTGGCGTAGATGGCGCGGCGGTGGGTGTCGCGGACGCGCTGGGCCATGAGCCACTCGAGCGCGAGGAGGATGAGGAGGGCGGCGTGGAAGCCTATCCAGTGGGAGAGGGGCGTCATGTGTTGTGTTCTTTTGGATGTTCGTGGGGGGAGGTTTGGGTGCAGCCGTCAGCGAACGGATTGCCTGTGTGCCGTTGCCGCGCGTATACGGGGTGGCAAGGATAACCATGGAACCCGGGAGTGGAGATGTCACTGCGAGGCTCGGTAGTTCGCGGAAGCGATCCCTTAACGCTGCCTCAGCTTGCGCTCCGCGCTGCGACGCAGGTAGTGCTCTTGCTGCTCTTGTTGATGGCTCAGGGGTGTGGCAAAGGCGGGGGTGGATCTTCGGGTTCTTCGGGAGCCCCGGTGGTGGGAGTCAGCCTGGCGATCAGCACGAGTGCTTTGGCGACAGGGGCGGTTGCTGTGCCGTATGCGACGGGTTTAACGGCAAGCGGAGGCAGTGGCGGTGGGTATGTGTGGAGCGTTGCTTCTGGGGCGCTTCCGGCGGGTTTGGCGCTGTCCGGCGGAGGAACGCTCAGCGGGACGCCAATGACTGTCGGCGCCACGAACTTTACTGTGAAGGTGACTGATTCGGCGGGCAACACGGCTTCGAGCGGGCTGTTGCTGTCAGTGTCGGACTCTACGGCCACTTCAACGTACGGGCTGACGGGGGATGTCAGCCCGGTGTATGACCCGAGCATTATCAGGCAAGGATCGAAGTACTACGTGTTCGTCACCGATGCGGGAGTGCAGGCAAGTCACATTGCCATTCGGTGCTCGACGGACAGGATTGCATGGATTGGGTGCGGGTATGTCTTCAGCGCGATGCCTTCCTGGGTGGGGACGGCGGTGCCGGCTGCGACCAATATCTGGGCTCCGGATATCTCGTACTTCGGCGGGAGCTACCACTTGTATTACGCGGTGACGTCCTTTGGTTCGCAGAACTCGGCGATTGGATTGGCGACTTCGCCTACGCTGGATGCGACGGATCCTAGTTACAAATGGACTGATCAGGGGGCTGTGCTTACGTCCGCGACTGGCGCGAATTACAACGCCATCGATCCGAACGTTCTGGTGGATGTGGATGGATCAGTTTGGCTGACGTATGGGAGTTATTGGAGTGGGATCTTTCAGCAGCAATTAGACCCTGTGACCGGTAAGGTTCTGCCCGGCACTACGTACCACCTTGCCGAGCGTGCAGCGAGCGTGCAGTTTGATCCTATCGAGGGATCTTCGCTGGTGCATAAGGGTGGCTATTACTACCTTTTTGTTTCCTGGGACTTCTGCTGCAACGCGGATCAGTCGACGGAGAACTACAAGATTGTTGTGGGGCGTGGGACGAGCGCGCATGGGCCGTTTTTGGATCAGCAGGGGGTGGACATGGCTTCGGGCGGCGGGACGATTCTGCTGCAGGGGGATGGGGTGGATTGGGTCGGGCCGGGAGGGCAGACGGTGTATCTCGACGCGACTGGTGGGGACTTGATTGTGTATCACGCGTTGAACGTTAAACAGAACTATCTACATTACCTGTTTGTGCGTTCGCTTACTTGGACGGACGGGTGGCCGGTGATAGGGCCGGCGTGAGTTCGTGGTGTATCTCTGCGGGCGTCCAGATAGAGTGTAGCGACCAGGCTTCACCGCGATAACGCACTGGTTCGGGGCCGGCGGAGATGAGTTCCAGGCGGAGGTTTGCCGTGGGTGGAAAGAGGAGGTCCGTCATGGCGACGGTGCCGTCCTGCGCGTAGAGCTCGAGGGAGGAGCGATCGAGGACGAGGCGTAGGTCGAGGGGGCGGTGGATGGCTAGCGGGGCATGGGTGACGCCGGGGAAGTTTGGGGCGACGCTGAGGCCAGAGTGGGTGCGGTCGAGGGTGAGTTGGTGGTGGGGCAGGTCGAAGGTGATCTCGGTGTAGTGGGTCTCGTCGCTGCGGAGGCGGAGGGTGAAGTTTGAGGCCGGGGTTGGGGTGAACTGGAGGGCGAGCTCGGCGGGTGAGGTGCCGGTGTAGATGCTTTGTCGCGCGGTTTGGACCGAGGCGGGGCTGGTGAGGACCTGGTGGTTGGCGCGGAGCGGCTCGGTGACTGGATGCTGGCTTAGAGCGAGGCCGTCTGTGTCGTGGATGAGTGAGAGCCGGCGGGGGAGGCTCATCTGGCCTCGCCAGGGAGCGGTGGGGAGTTTGGCGGCGTAGTCCCAGTTGCTCATCCAGCCGAGGAGGATAGGTTCGGCGGGCGTTCCTCCAGCTGGTGGAAGGTGGTTGAAGTTGATGGCGCAGTAGTCGTCTTTGCCGTAGTTGGTGTAGCCGTGGGCGCCGGGTTCGGGGGAGGGGGTGAAGCGGGTGCCGTCGAAGGTGCCGAGGAAGTATTGCTCGCCCGAGCCGCCCTGGGGGGCGCCGGGGTTGAGGCCGACTTTGAGGGCGTAGGTGGTTGGCGTGTTCTGGGTGCGGGGAAGTTCGACGAGGTCGGGGCATTCCCAGTCACCGGCGGTGTCGCCGAGCGGGCCGAAGTCGCTGAGCGGGGTCCAGTGCTTCAGGTCGGGAGAGCCGTAGAAGCGGACCTTGTGCTCTTTGGGGAGGGAGACGGCCATGAGCCAGCGGTGCTGGGCGGGCTGCCAGGTGACTGCCGGGTCGCGGAAGTCGGCGAGGTGGAGGTCGAGGACGGGGTTGCCGGAGAAGCGGGTCCAGGTGCGCCCGTGGTCCTGGCTCGCGGCGAGGTTCTGGGCCTGGTTGATGTGCTCGGGGTGCTGGTCATAGCCGCTGTGCGCGGTGTAGACCGCGACCATGCAGGCGGTGTGGGGGGTGCAAAGGCCGCTGGTGTTGGCTTCGTCGATGACGACGGAGCCGGTGAAGGCCATTTCTTTGCCGTGGGGTGTTTGGGCTTCGGGGATGGCTACGGGGAGTTCCTTCCAGTGGAGGAGGTCGGGGCTGACGGCGTGGCCCCAGCTCATGTGGCCCCAGGTGTCGCCGAGGGGGTTGTACTGGAAGAAGAGGTGGTACTCGCCGGCGAAGAAGACGAGGCCGTTGGGGTCGTTGGTCCAGTGCTGGGCGGGGCTGAAGTGGATCTGCGGGCGGAATGGCTGGTTGTAGGGGGAGGGAGTTGTGGGCGTTTGTGCCGGGGCGAGGGCGGTGGCTGCCAGGATGAGCGACACAAGCGACTTGCTCTGCATGAGGTTTCTCCCGGAGCAAGGATAGTCCTTGGTCGGGATCTTGCCGGGCGTTCTGGGGGGGAGCGCGACTGTCGTTGGATTGCCTATGACAACCGGCGTTGTCGTGGGTGAAGATCAGTTCTCCCTTGACGTTTGAACCAGCAATCTGGATGCGTTGGGAGTGGCTGCCGAGAACTGCCCATAAACCCATACCGCTGCATGAGGCCTCGCCATCGCATCAGCACAGGGCTTTCCCTCTCCAACCAGATCCCGCTCAGCGCTAACTGATTTTTAGATCGCTTCTGCAGGCAGCTTCGATGACATCCAGTGCAGCATCTCCGTAGCCGTCAACAAAGTCCTCGAGCGGACCCGCAGCAACATAGCCGAGCGCATGGTCTGTTTCAGCTTTCTCAACGAGGGCCTGGTGACCGCCCAGGCATGTGGTAGATCGGTCCTCACACGCTTTTCCACGTCTTCCCAAGCCCATAAATCCTCGTCTTTTCCGGTCTCATGATGACGCAGGTAGACGTCTGCCAGTGCGCTTAATTCAGGGTCCATATCGCCAGCATAGAGCGCGTTCCGCAAGGTGCTTAAAATCTTGTATTCACTGAAACGGACGTTTCAGACGACGACGCTAGGTCGAGATGCGAGAGGAGTGTTCAGGACGGGGACTTCGTCTGGGGCTGCTGGGGGGCTTTTAGCTGTGCCCGTTGATGAGGCGGATGAGGGCGAGGAAGATGTCGGCTGAGGCCTGGAGGCTGCCCGCGCTTAGCTTGTCGAGCGTGTCGCCTTCGTGGTGGTGATAGGCTTCCGGGTCTTCCTTGGTGCCGTACTCGTAGTCGACTACGTCGAGGACCGGGACACCGCGTTCCTTGAAGGGGATGTGGTCGTCGATGAGGGCCTGGCCGCTTTTGGAGAGGATGTTGGTGTGGCCGGTTTGCTTGGCGGCGGTGTCCAGGTCCGCGAGGAGCCACGGGGTGGAGGCGCCTTCGTGGTCGATGCGCATCTGCTTCCAGCCGATCATGTCGGCGAGCAGGAAGGCTTTGATTTTGGGGAGGGTGCCGTCGGCGGACCACTTTGCGGCTGCGTGGCGCGTGCCGTAGAGCTGGTCGGAGGCGTTGTCCCATTTGCCCGAGACGGACTCTTCGCCGTCGTCGAAGAGCAGGTAGACGGTGTAGCCGTTGGGGGGATGGGTGCGGAGGTATTCGCCGATGGCGATGAGGAGGGCGGAGGTGCAGGCGCCGTCGTTGGCGCCGACGAAGTTGATGTCCTTGAGGTCGTAGTTGGTTTCGTAGTGGGAGGCGAGGACGATGACCCCATCGCGCTTGCCGGGGAACTTGACGAGGAGGTTGTGCATCGTCTGGGGGCCGGCGGGGGTGTTGGTGACGAAGGTGTCGTCGGTGAATTGGCCGGACTTCACTTCGGGGGCGAAGTGGTCTTTGATGAAGTGCTCGGCGGCGAGGTGGCCGGGGGAGCCGTTGAAGCGTTTGGGGGCTACCTGGAGGAGTTGGGCGGTGAGTTGGAGGATGTGTTGGCCGGAGATGGCCTGCGACTGAGGTGGGGCGGCCGCAAAGAGCAGATTTCCTTCAGGGATGACCACAAGAAGGGCGAGGGCAAAAGCGATGGCGAGCATTCTGCCAGCCCAGGTCTCAAAGGCGAGACCTGGGGCACCCGCCTTGTTGCCACTCCTGGCAGAACGCAGATTCCCTTCGGGAATGACAACAAAGGGGGAGGTCATGCGGCTTCCTTGAGCTTTTTGTTGCGGCGGTCGGGGTGGACGAAGAAGGCGACGCCTACGCCGAGGAAGTAGAGCGCGAGCATGGGGGTGGCGAAGAGGCACATGCCGATGGGGTCTGGGGTGGGGCAGATGATCGCGGCGACGAGGAAGATGGCGAGCACGGCGTAGCGGAAGTGGCGGAGAAGGAATTTGCCGTCGACGATGCCGAACAGGGCGAGGAAGAAGATGAGGACGGGGAGTTCGAAGGTGATCCCGAGGCCGAGGATGACGGCGAGGAAGAAGCCGGTGTACTCGTCGATGGTGATCATGTGGTTGTAGTCCTTGCCGAAGTCGAGCAGGAGGACTTTCATGGCGCCGGGGAGGACGTAGCGGTAGCCGAACCAGGCGCCGGACATGAAGAGGCCGATGGTGGCGAACATGAAGGGCCAGACGTACTTCTTCTCGTTGGCGTAGAGGCCGGGGGAGATGAAGAGCCAGAGCTGGTAGAGGATGAAGGGCGCGGCGAGAATGGCGCCGCAGATGGCCGAGGACTTGATGAGGATGTTGATCGAGTCGGTCGGGTGCGTCATGGTCATTTTCTGACCGACGTCGGTGAGCGGCTTTTGCAGCGCGGCGATGATGCGGGTATGGAAGGCGTAGGCGATGGCCATGCCGATGAGCAGGTAGGCGACCGAGTGGAAGAGGCGTTTGCGGAGCTCTTCGAGGTGCTCCATGAGGCTCATGCCGGGGAGTTCGGCGCGGTCCTGGATCTCTTTGTGCACGCTCGCCCTGGCGCGATCGAGGAGTTCAGTCGCCATGCGTGAGGCTTTCTGTTTCGGGTTCCGTGGTGCCTGGGTGCGTGCCGTTCGCGGGGGCCTCCGGGATCGAATCTACGAGGCTGGAGAGGGCGTTAGGGCGGCTGTTGCGGGGGGTGGGCAGGCCTGTAGCGGGGGGCATCATGTTGAGGCTGCCGGAGGTGGCGATAGGGATGGGGCGGACGCCGTCTGCGGTTTGCTGGGTCAGGGTTGGGGGCTGGGCCGGAAGCTCGGAAGTGGTTGCCACATCGGCAAAATACGGAGATCCTTCGCTGCGCTCAGGATGACGGCCTTCGAGGGGGACGGATGACTCGGGAAGGCCGTTCGCAGTTTCCTGGGCGAGGAGGTTTGGCTCGGGCGCTAAAAGGCTTGGCTCGGCGACTAGGTCCGGGGTGTTGTAGCGAGTGTGGGGGTGTTCGGGTTCGGCGGGTTCTCCCAGCGGCGGGGGGATGGGGGCGGCGGCCTCCATGGCGGCGATCTGCTTTTGGCGGTCGGCCTGCTCGCTGGCGCGGAGCTCATCTTCCATCTGCATTTTGAACTCGTTGGAGGCGCGGCGAAATTCCCCCATCCACTTGCCGAGTTCGCGGGCCAGGACGGGCAGCTTCTTGGGCCCGAAGAGCAGCAAGGCCAGAATGAACAAGAAGATGCTGTCGGCAAAGCTTGGCATATGCAGGTTCGATGATACGGCCTTCCGGACGGGGTGGCCAAAGGAGATACGGGGATTTAGACGAAACAGATTGGCTGCCCGAACGTCCTTACCGGGAGAGAATGAGAACGAATGGAACGGAGCACGGCATGAGGGCTGATGTGGGCGGGTGGCGGTCTGGGCTGGGGTTGCGGGCGGTGGGGTCCACGTTGCTCGGACTGAGCTTTTTGCCGCTGGCTGGGTGTAGCGGCTTTTTCGTATGCCAGAACAAACCGGCATGTCCCACGTCAACGGGAACAGGGACCGGGACGGGTACCGGATCAGCGGTGGACTTCGCGTTTGTGGCCTACACGACGACGGCGGGAAGCTCCCTGATCACGGGGTACAACCTGGCCGGGGGTGCACTGGCCGCGATCAATACCGTGACCCTGCCGTTTGTGCCGGTGGCGATGGCGGTGAATCCGAAGAACAGCTTGTTGTACGTGGCGTCGGTGCCGGGCGCGAGCAGTCCGGGGGTGTATGCGTACTCCATTGGAGCGGACGGGACGCTGAGTGCGGCGAGTGGGGGGACGGCGCTGGCCGGGGACCAGGTGGCGGCCATGACGATCTCGCCGGACGGGAATTTCTTGTACACGGTGGAGCTTGCAAACGAGACGACCACCCAGTGGACAATCAATCCGACGACAGGTGGGTTGACGGCATCCGGAGCTCTCCCAGCGCCCGTGCTCTCCTGCGCTCCCGCGGTGTCGACGCCGGTGTTGCCTTCGTGTTCGGTCGCGGTCTCTCCCAAGGGAGATTTCCTTATGACCTCTCTGGGCACTGCAGGGGACGCGGTGTTTCGTTATGCGAGCACCGGGGTCCCGAGCACCACGGCCGTGACCACGATTGCAGCGGGAACTAACAGCGGGGATTTCTCGGTGGCGATTGACGCGAGCGACAACGCGTACGTGGCCCAGACGAGCACGCTAACGGTGTACACGCTCAGCTCCTCCGGCGTGACGGTGCAGGGTACCGCCTTTGCCTACCCGAGCGGGAGCAATCCGCGGAGCGTGGTGGTCGATCCGAGTTCGAAGTACGTGTACACGGCAGATGTGGGCACGGGCAAAATCTCGGGTTTTGCGACGGGGACGGGTGGGGTTACGGAGCTCGCGGGGTCGCCGTTTGCGGCTCCGGCACAGGTGGCGGCGCTGGGTGTGGACAGCACGGATACCTACTTAGTGGCGGTGGGGTATGACGCGGCGGCGGGGGTGCAGCTGTACTCGGTCGCGAGCAGCGGCGTGTTGTCTGCGCTGGCGAAGACGGCGGCGACCTCGACGGTGACGCAGGATCCGGTCCTGGTAGCCATGTCACACTAGGAAGTGGCGGCTTCGCCCGTCAGCGCTTCGCGTCCGCGGCTGTGCCGTTCGCGCTGCGCGTTCACTGGTTAGCTTGTTCCTGCCGGAAGGGCATTTTTGCATCATGGATGGTTCGTTGTTGAAGTGGGCCCGCGTTCGGGGTGAGGTGGGCGCGGCAGGCGGTTTGCTGTTGTTGGGTGGGGTTCTGCTGGGCGGGTGTGGCCGGCTGGAGAAGGCCGTGGTGCCGCAGCAGGTCTTTGTCACCGCGAAGCAGGCGTATCTGCGCGACCGGGTGGCGGCTGTGTCGAACCGTACGGGCGAGGTGCAGAACGGGGACAAACTGACCGTGCTGGGGCATCAGCGGCGGTTCCTGCAGGTGCGGGCGCCGAACGGGGCGGTGGGATGGATTGAGGAGAAGCTGACCGCGGATCAGGGCGTGGCGGACCAGTTCGACGCGTTGAAGGAGCAGCATGCGAAGGATCCGGTGATCGTGCAGGCGGTGACGCGCGATGAGGTGTATCTGCACCTTGCGCCAGGGCGGGACACCATGCACTTTTTCCGGCTGGCGGAGAACGAGCCGCTGAGTTTGCTGGAGCGGGCGAGTGTGGCGAAGGGGCTGCCGCCTGGGCAGACCGCGGCGTCGCTGGCGAAACCCTCGGCGGCGAAGCTGCCGGTGCGGGCGAGTGGGTCGGCGGGTAAGGCGGAGGCGGCGGAAGAGGCTGGGGCGGCGGCGGCGGCGGGGCCGGTTGGACCGGTGATGGAAGACTGGTGGCTGGTGCGTACGAAGGCGGGGATCACGGGCTGGATCTATGGCCGGATGATCGATGTCACTGTGCCCGATACGCTGGCACGGTATGCGGAAGGGCAACGCATTGTGGGCGCCTATGTGCTGACCAATGTCGAGGATCCGCAGTCGAACATTGTGAATAATGGGCAGCCCGTGACGAGTATTCCGGAGTATGTGACGGTGTTGAGCCCGTTCAAGGCGGGGCTGCCTTATGACTTCAACCAGGTGCGGGTGTTTATCTGGAACGTGAAGAAGCACCGGTATGAGACGGCGTTCCGGGAGCACAACATTGCGGGATTTCTGCCGGTGCAGGTTGGGTTGAAGAAGGATCCGTATAACAAGGATCCGCACTTTGATGGGGCATTGCCGAGCTTTACGGTGAAGGTGTTGCCGGCGGATGCGTCGATGCCTGTGCCTGACCCGGCGACGGGGCTGGTGAAGCCGGCGAAGGTGGTGAACGATACGTTGCGGCTGGAAGGCAACATCATGAAGCGGATCTGGCCGCCCAATGCGCCGCCACCGCAGTTTGCGCATCCCGACCCGGAGCCGGAGAGGGGCGCGAAGGGGAAGCGGCGGCGGTAAAAGCGCACTCTCGTGGAGCGATCCAGAGATTCAGGATTCTGGGCAGTGGAGACGCGCTGGACCGGCGGTGTGAGGCTGGCCTGAACAGGCCTTAAACAGCGACGTAACTGAGCCTGGAGGCCGGATAGTACGCCTGACCAGCTATTGCGCTTTGCCCACCATGAGGATAGTGAAGGAGTCGGGTACCGGTGCACCTTGCGGAGGGCGGCCGCCTGGGCCAGGAGCGGCGGTGGCGGCGGGCGCCGGTCCGCGCTCCTGGGACATCGTGAACAGGTGCCCGGTCTTGCTGTCGAGTGCGATGGTCCGGGCGCCGTTCATGGTTTGCAGGTTCTGCTCCACTTCAAAGCTGCTGGGGCTGTTTTCTCTAATGATGGTCATGGTTCCGTTGCCATGCGTGCTGAAGGCCTCCATGGTGACCGGGTTGAATGCGGCACCGTCAGAGCCACCTGCGAGCGGAAGGTTTGCGAGAACTCTGCCGTCCTTTGCGCTAAGAATCACCATGCTCGGTTGCTGCGAGGGTGCACTGCCGCCACGACACGCGGCAAACAGTATCTGGTTCTTTGCATCGAGTGCCAGACCGTTGCAACCGCCTTTGCCCAGGAAAGAGAAGTGCGCGACGGCTTTCATGGTCCTTGCGTCCACTGCGGTCACGCTGCCGACCTCGTCCTGCATGACGACATAAAGCATTCCTTTGCCATCGCCCACCGCCTGCTCCGGCGTGCCGCCCAGGTCGACTGTGCCGAGCACGGTGCCGTTTTTCGCGTCGATGACCGTCGCATCTTTGGTGGGGTGGCTGAACACGTAAACACGTTCGTTAAAGGGATCGAAGTAGATTCCATCCGGGCGTGCTGAGCCGACCTCAATTCGCTTGAGGAGCGCCAAAGTCCGGGTGTCGAACATCGAGACCTGCGGATGATCGCTGGTGAAGCCGTGGTGGGTCTTCGGATCGATCGCGGTGCCTTGCCCTCCGACGCCGGTGATCTCACCGAGCGGCTTCAGCGTGTCAAGGTCGAAGATGGTCAGGCGTGCCGGCGTACCCGCAACTTCGGGCGTTGTGTCAGCGGCCTGCACGGGGCGCGTGGCGCCGCGGGGGATGTATAACCGCCGGCCGTCGGAGTCGGCGTAGATGTAATCCCATCCCCCTTCGCCACCGACCTTTGCTCTGTCGAGGACCTTGTATGGACCATCCCCCTGGGCTATGGCCTGCGTTGAGGACAGCGGCGAGCAGGCACTCAAAACAGTTGCGACAAGAACATGCACCAGGCGCATTGAGCGATCTCCGACAGCACGAAAGACTGTCGGACAGCAGTATAGAGGGCGCGTGTGGGAGGTGCGGCGACTCGAGTTCGTAGCGGGCCGTGCGTTACCACGAAAGTCACGCTGTTGGGGGCGATGTCCGCTGAACGGGGCCCCGTTTCTCCAAACGAGAACGGGCTGCCTGAACGTTCAAGAACGAAAGAACGCTGCCATAGCGGAGACTACGGCTTCCGATTCGTCTTCGCGGAGTTCGGGGTAGATAGGCAGGGCGAGGACCTCGTGGGCGGCTTGTTCGGCGTGGGGGAAGTCGCCGGGTTTGTAGTTGAGGAAGGCGAGGCTTTCCTGGAGGTGCAGGGGGAGAGGGTAGTAGATCTCCGTGCCGATGCCGTGGGCTGTCAGGTGGGCTCGGAGCGCGTCTCGGCGGGCGGTTCGGATGACGTACTGGTGGAAGATGGGGGTGGCGCGGGGGTCGGTTTGGGGGAGCGTTATGCTGTCCAGGCCTGACTGGGTGAAGAGCCTGTTGTAGAGGGCGGCGAGGTCTCGGCGGCGTTGATTGCCGGCTGGCAGGCGGCGGAGTTTCACGTTGAGGACGGCGGCCTGGATGCCGTCCAGGCGGGAGTTCCAGCCGAGGTGGCCGTCGAACTCTTCGTGGAAGTAGCGGCGACGCATGCCGTGGTTGCGTAGAGCGCGGGCGTGGTCGGCGGTGGCGGGGTCGCGGGTGGTGATCATGCCGGCGTCGCCGAAGGCTGAAAGATTTTTCGTTGGGTAGAAGCTGAAGGCGGCGGCGTCGCCGAGAGAGCCTGCGGGTTGGTGGTTCCAGAGCGCGCCGAAGGCCTGGGCGGCGTCTTCGATGATCTTCAGGTTGTGTGCGCCGGCGATGGCTGTGAGCGCGTCCATATCGGCGCACTGGCCGTAGAGGTGGACGGGCAGGATGGCGCCATGGAGGATGCCGGGGGGAAGCGGACGGGTGAGGGCTTCTTCTACGGATCGGGGGCAGAGGTTGAGGGTGTGTGGGTCGATGTCAGCGAAGACGGGGTAGGCGCCGGCGCGGAGGATGGCGCTGGCCGTGGCGAAGAAGCTGAAGGGCGTAGTGATGACGGCGTGGCCGGGGCCGATGCCGAGGGCGGCGAGTGCGAGCCAGAGGGCGTCTGTGCCGGAGGCGCAGCCGATGGCGGCGGGAACCCGGCAGGCGGCTGCGGCGGCTTGTTCAAAGCGCTCTGCAGGGGGGCCGAGGATGAAGTGCTGGTTGGCGCAGACCTCTTCGATGGCGGCCATGACTTCGTCGCGGATTTGAGTGAACTCGCGGCCGAGGTCGAGGAGCGGAATAGGCGGATGAGACGGAGCGCCGGAGGCTGACGGGAGGGCGGACATCGGCTTCATGGTACCGCGTGCAGACGGACTCGCCGGGTGGCACATCGGTCGCGGCGGACCTGCCCCTTGTGCGAGACCTATGAAAGAATGTAGGGTGTAGTCGGCAGAGCGGAGCCGCTCAGCGCAAGCCTTTGGGTCCCTTGCTGAGACAGGACTTTCACCCGTTCGCGGAAAATTCAGGAGATCGGCCATATGGATATCAAGCCGGCGCAGAACATCCAAGACACCTTTTTGAACACGGTGCGCAAGGACAAAAGCCCCATCACGATCTACCTGGTAAGCGGGGTCAAGCTGACCGGAAAGATTCGTTCGTTTGACAAGTATTCGGTGCTGCTGGAGAACAACGCGCAGGAGCAGTTGATCTTCAAGCACGCCATTTCCACGGTCGTCAGCGGACGGCCGGCGCATACGGAAGCTCGGCCCGAGATGCGCAGCGGCACTGGTCCGGCGTCGGCTTCGCCGGAGGCTGCGATCGCGGCAACTCCGGCCGTCGTCCGCTAGACGAGGCACCCTTGTCCGAGCAACCACATCCAGAAACCCTGCTGCATCAGCGCGCCCTTGACGAACAGGCGTTGCTGCAGACGCGGCGGCGTGCCTCGGGTGAGCGTGCGGTACTGGTCGCCGTTGAGTTCACAGGACTGCGTCCACAGCTGGCGCCTGCGGCTCGCCAGGCGCGTGCAGCGGCCGACCTGGTCGCCGGGTCGGAGGAGTCGAAAAACGTTCAGGGTTCGGCTGCCGAGCGGGTGGCTGAGGTTCGCGGTGATGTGGACTTCGACGCGTCCCTGGCAGAGTTTCAGGAGCTGGCGCGGTCGGCGGGGGCTGACATCGCCGCGCTGCTGATTCAGCGACGGAACAAGCCCGATCCGGCGACGCTGATCGGGACCGGCAAGGTGGAAGAGATTGAGGCAACGGTGCGGTCGACCTCGGCCGACCTGGTGTTGTTTGACCATGACCTCTCACCGTCGCAGCTACGGAATTTGGAAGATCGGCTGCCCTGCCGGGTGATCGATCGCACCCAGCTGATTTTGGACATTTTTGCGCGTCACGCGCGCACCCGGGAGGGGCAGCTGCAGGTGGAGTTGGCCCAGTTGGAGTACCAGCTGCCACGGTTGGGTGGTCGGGGCAAAGCCATGTCGCAACTTGGTGGCGGCATCGGAACGCGCGGACCGGGCGAGACGCAGTTGGAGACAGACCGGCGCCAGCTGCGGATACGTATCTCGCGCATCGTCAAACAGTTGGAAGGGGTTCGGCGCATTCGGCGCCAGCAGCGCGGGCGACGTGAGGCCGTGCCGGTGCCTACGGTGGCGCTGGTGGGGTACACGAACGCGGGCAAGTCGACGCTCTTCAATGCGATGTCCGGGGCTGATGTACTGGAGAGCAAGCGGATGTTTGCGACGCTGGACCCGAAACTGCGGCAACTGACTTTGCCGTCGCGGCGACGAGTGTTGCTGGCCGATACCGTGGGGTTTGTGCGCAACCTGCCGCATGCGCTGGTGACGAGCTTTCGGGCGACGCTGGAGGAGGTTGAGCGCGCGGAGCTACTGATCCATGTGCGAGACGCGGCGAGCCCGACCCTGTTGGAACAGAAGGCACAGGTGGAAGCCGTGCTTGCGGAGCTCGAGGTGCGTGACACGCCGACGATCCAGGTGCTGAACAAGGCTGATCTACTGCAGGAGGGCTTTACGGCCGCGCCGGGGGAGCTGTTGGTGTCGGCGCGCACGGAGCAGGGCTTAGGGGAGTTGCTGACCGCGATCGATGCGGCGTTGACGGCCGATCCGTTGCAAGAGGCGGAGTTCCGGATTCCGCAGTCCGAGGGGCGCGTCCTGGCGGCACTGGAGCGTGGAGCGACGCTTACGAACCAGCGTTTTGAGGGGAATCTGCTGTATGTTCACGCGGCTGGGCCGGCGTCGCTGCTGGGCCGCTACCGAAGGTTCCTGCGCCGTGATGAAGGCGATACGAGCAAAAACTAGGGCAGCAGACACAATACAGGCCGCCTGAAAGTGGGAGCGGAGGAGTGTCCCAGTTCACGCGGCCTGCACGACCCGGACGGGTCTTGGGTGGTAACTTTAGTGTATCCCTGCGGAGACCGGAGTGCAACGGGAGCTTTCGGGTATTCTGAGCACGGGTGCTATGTTCGAAAACCGACGCTGATGGGCGGTCACCGCCCGCCCGCTTTGACTTTGCTTAGACCGCTTTGCTACAAAATACAAAGACATTTGTGCGTTTGCCCTGCTTTGTGAGCGCCCCGGGTAGTGAGATCCTTCACTGTCCATGGCTGCGGCGGCTCGCATTGAGACCTGTGAGTTCATGGACATACTTCATCAGTTAGGGTCGTTGATCGTCGGCGCTGTGCCGACAATGATCCTGTTTGTATTGCTTGTGATGGCGTACAGCGTGCTTGTGCGCGGGCCGCTGGAACGGACCCTTGCGGAGCGGCGCTCGCGCACGACCGGGGCCGTGGAACAGGCGCGTGGCGCCATTGCGGCCGCTGAGGCCGAGACCGCGGTGTACGAGGACAAGCTGCGCGCGGCGCGTGGGGAACTGCTTGCCGAGCGGGAGCGGCGGTTGAAGGAGCGTCAGGCTGAGCGGGAACGCGCGATGGCTGTAGCCCGGGAACAGGCGCAGAGCCGTGTGGCCGCTGCGAAGAGTGAAGTTGAGGCCTCGGTCGAAGTCGCGCGGCGGCAGATTGAAGGCGCGGTGGAAGACCTGGGGCAGCGGATCGTGCGAGCGATTCTGCCCGCTGGGGTGGAACGGGCAGAGGTGCATCAGTGAGGCAGAGGAATTTGCGTGCCCGGTTCTTGAACCTGGCGTTGTTGGCAGCGCTGTTGGGGTCGTGGGGTGTTGCGCGTGCGCAGGCTGGCCCGCAAGAGGTTGGTCCCGGGGCGAGTGAGAAGTCTACCCCGATCAACGCCGTGCCGGAAAAGCGTGAGCAGGAGAAGGACAATACAGAGGCATTCCGTCATTCGCCGATGGTGGAGAAGATGGGCCGGATGGTCGGAATGAACACCGAGCAGGCCGCGACGACGTTTGAGCTCTTGAATTTCTTGGTGCTGGCCGCTGGTGTGGGCTACCTGGCAGTGAAGACGTTGCCGAAGGCCTTTCGGGATCGCAGCTCCTCGATCCAGAAGCATCTTGTGGATGCGCGTACAGCGACTGAAGAGGCTGATTCACGGCTGAAGGCTGTGGAGAGCCGGCTCTCGCGACTGGATGACGAGATCGCGGCCATGCGCCGCCAGGTGGAAGCCGACACGGTGCGTGAGGAACAGCGCATGAAGGCGACGATCGAGGAAGAAACGGCCAAGATTCTGGCGGCTGCCGATGCGGAGATCCAGGCCGCGACCGCGACGGCTCGGCGTGACCTGCAGCGCCATGCGGCGGAGTTGGCCATTGAGCACGCCGCACAGCGTTTGGTGATCAGCGCAGAGACGGACCGGTTGCTGGTGCAGGGCTTTGCGCAGCATCTGGCGGGCGATAAGGGAGCGCAGAACTAATGGCGGCTGTGGATCTGCGGTATGCGCGTGCGCTCGAAGCGGTTGTGCTGGAACAGAAACTTTCGCGTGAGGACGTGAAGCGGCAGCTTGAGGACTTTCTTGCCACGCTATGCCGAGAACGCGCAATTGCGTGAGGTGATGGCCGATCCGTCGATCCCGCAGGAGCAGAAGGTACGGCTCCTGGATGCGATTGCCAGCCGTACCGGCATGAGCCGCACGGTGCGGAACCTCCTGGCGGTCGTCACGGCGCAGGAGCGGCTGCATGAATTGCCGCAGATTACCGAGGCCTATCTGCAGCTTTCAGACAGGGACAGCGGCGTCGTCGAGGCCGAGGTGACAAGTGCGCGTCCGCTGGACGAGGCTGGACGCAGGGCGTTGGAAGCGAGCGTTGCGCAGATGGCCGGCAGCGCACAGGTTCGGGCGACGTATCGCGAGGACCCATCACTACTGGGCGGCGCCATGGTACGGGTGGGCTCGACTGTGTACGATGGATCGGTTCGGGGACATTTAGAGCAGATGAAGCGGCGTATGTTGGCCGCGGTAGCGTAGCTGAAGAGTTTTGCAAGCGAGTTCAAGACCTTAACGAAAGTCCGACGCGGACTGATGCAGCAAAGAGCGTAGAGAGAAGAGAAGCATGCCGACCATTGGGGCAAACGAGATTACCGAGCTGCTGCGGCAGCAAATTGAGAACTACGACGAGCGCGTCCAGGTAGATGAAGTGGGCACAATCGTCACGCTGGGCGATGGCATTGCGCGGGTGCATGGCCTAGACAAGGTCATGGCCGGCGAGCTGATTGAGTTTCCGCACGGAGTGGCCGGGCTGGCGATGAACCTGGATGAAGACCAGGTGGGCGCTGTGTTGTTGGGCGACTACACCGAGCTGCGCGAAGGCCAGCAGGTGAAGCGCACCGGCAAAATCATGTCGGTGCCGGTGGGCGAGGCCATGATGGGCCGCGTGGTGAATGCGCTGGGTCAGCCGATCGACGACAAGGGACCAATTAACACGACGCAGACGTTGCCGATTGAGCGCATTGCGCCGGGTGTGATTGCGCGGCAGTCCGTGACGGAGCCGATGTACACCGGCATCAAGGCGATTGACGCGATGATCCCGATCGGCCGTGGACAGCGCGAGCTGCTGATTGGCGATCGGCAGACGGGCAAGACCGCAGTGGCGCTCGACACGATCATCAACTCGGCGAAGAACGACCTGATCTGCATTTATTGCGCCATTGGACAGAAGCGTTCGTCAGTGGCGCGGTGTGGTGCAGACGTTGGAACGCTATGGCGCGATGGCGTACACGATTGTTGTGGCGGCGACGGCCTCTGAGCCGGCCCCGATGCAGTACCTGGCTCCGTTTGCGGCGACCGCGATGGGCGAGTACTTCCGCGATAACGGCAAGCATGCGCTGATCATCTATGACGATCTGTCGAAGCATGCGGCGAGCTATCGCGAGATCTCGCTGTTGCTACGCCGTCCGCCTGGGCGTGAAGCGTACCCCGGCGATGTGTTCTATCTTCACTCTCGACTGCTGGAGCGCTCGGCAAAGATGTCGAAGGAAAACGGCGGCGGATCGTTGACCGCGCTGCCGATGATCGAAACGCAGGCGGGAGACGTGTCGGCGTACATCCCGACGAACGTGATTTCGATCACCGATGGGCAGATCTTCTTCGAGACGGACCTGTTCAATTCGGGTATCCGGCCGGCGGTAAACGTGGGTCTGTCGGTGTCGCGCGTGGGCTTTGCGGCGGCGATCAAGGCGACCAAGCAGGTTGGGTCGACGCTGAAGCTGGACTTGGCGCAGTATCGCGAGCTGGCGGCGTTTGCGCAGTTCGGATCGGATCTGGACAAGGTGACGCAACAGCAGTTGAACCGTGGCCAGCGGCTGACGGAGTTGTTGAAGCAGCCGCAGTTCCAGCCGCTTACGGCGGCGCAGCAGGTGGCTATCCTGTTCGCCGGAACGCAGGGCCTCCTGGATGACGTTGAAGTCAAAGACATCCAGGCCTTTGAGAAGGGCTACTACCCGTTCCTGGATTCGGCTCACCCGGACATCCTGACCGACATCAGCACGAAGAAGGCGTTGGATGATGATCTGCGCAACCGGTTGAAGGACGCGATCAACGAGTACAAGAAGGACTTCATGGCCGAGCACAAGAAGGCGGCTGAGGCGGTCACGGCGTAGCCCATGGCAAACGTACTCGATCTACGACGGCGTATCCGCAGCGTGAAGAACACGCGGCAGATCACCAAGGCCATGAAGATGGTCTCGGCCGCAAAGTTGCGGCGGGCGCAGGACCGTGCCATGCAGGCCCGGCCGTATGCGCAGATGTTGACCAACGTGCTGGAGAGCCTTGTTCGGCGAACAGATTTGCTGGATGAGGAGTCGGGCAACGTCATGCATCCGCTGCTGGTGGAGCGCGAAGAGAAGTGTGTGCTGGTGGTGGTGATTGCCGGTGACAAGGGCTTCGCGGGCGGCTTCAACTCAAACATTGGCAAGGCAGCGCAGCGGTTTATTGATGAGCGCCGTGAACGCGGGCAGAACATTGACGTTGAGCCTGTGGGCAAGAAGGCGATTGGGCTGTACAAGCGGCGCTATCCGGCCGCTGTGTATGAGCACAAGGAAGAGTTGTACGACAACGATCTGGCCAAGCACATTGAGGACATCCGTCACCGTGCAGCGCCGGTCGAGGTGGCGAAGGAGCATGCTGACATGCTGCTGCGCGCCAATGTGGAGGACATCTCTGCCATGGCGCACTCGATCATTGATCGCTATGAGCGTGCAGAGATCGATGCGGTGTATATCGTCTTCAACGAATTCAAGAGTGTGATCTCGCAGCGTGTCGTTGTTGAGAAGCTGCTTCCGATTCGTAAGCTGGGCGAGCATGAGATCACTGCTGCGGAAGAGATGACCGAGGAGCAGCGGGAAGCGGCGGCCAAGGCGGCAGAGGCTTCGGGTGTGTCGATCCACGAGCCTGAGGAGCGCGAGATTGACGCCGAGGCGAAAAAGTTTGGCACGGCCGAGGTGGATTACATTTACGACCAGTCGCCGGAGCGGTTGTTCCGGCACCTGATGCCGCGTTATGTGACGACGCAGATTCTGCACGCGATGTTGGAGTCAATTGCTGCCGAGCATGCCGCGCGGATGACGGCGACGGACGCGGCGACAAAGAATGCGGGCGAGTTGATCGACAAGTTAAGCCTGACGATGAACAGGGTGCGGCAGGCCGCGATTACGAAGGAGATTATCGAGATTGTCTCGGGAGCTGCGGCGCTGTAAGCGCGGCTTTGCGGGATGAGTTCGGAAGAGAGTTTATGGCAGACAAGGGCAATACAGGCAAGGTAGTTGCGATCAGCGGACCGGCGGTGGACATTCAGTTCAGCGAGACGACGATGCCGCCGATCTTTGAGGCGCTGCACATCACGAGTGAGGGATTCGATGTGCCGAACCCCATCGACGTGACGGTGGAGGTGCAACAGCATCTGGGCGAAGGCCGTGTGCGGTGCATTGCGATGGAGGCGACCGAGGGCATGGTGCGTGGCATGATTGCCACGGATACCGGCTCTGGGATCACGGTGCCGGTGGGTCGGGCGACGCTGGGACGCGTGTTGAACGTGCTTGGCAAGCCTGTGGATGAGTTGGGCCCGGTGAATGCTACTGAGTACCGGCCGATTCACCGGCAGGCTCCGGCGTTTGATGAGCAGTCAACTTCCGAAGAGATGTTTGAGACAGGTGTGAAGGTCATTGACCTGATTCAGCCGTTTCTTAAGGGCGGGAAGATTGGTCTGTTTGGTGGCGCGGGTGTAGGTAAGACCGTTGTCATTCAAGAGCTGATCAACAACGTTGCGCTGAAGCATGGCGGGTTTTCGGTGTTTGCCGGCGTGGGCGAGCGTACGCGTGAGGGTAACGATCTTTGGCATGAGTTCCAGGATTCGGGCGTTATCGATCTGAAGAATCTGGAGAAGTCGAAGGCCGCGCTGGTGTATGGCCAGATGACCGAGCCGCCAGGGGCGCGTCTGCGCGTGGCGTTGACCGGGCTGACCGTGGCGGAGTACTTCCGCGACGAGGAGCATGCCGATACGCTGCTGTTTATCGACAACATCTTCCGGTTTACGCAGGCGGGGTCGGAGGTTTCGACGCTGCTGGGACGTATGCCGTCGGCCGTGGGTTATCAGCCGAACCTGGCAACGGAGATGGGCGAGCTGCAGGAGCGGATTACGTCGACGAAATCGGGGTCGGTGACCTCGGTGCAGGCGGTGTATGTGCCGGCTGACGATTTGACGGATCCGGCGCCGGCGACGACGTTTGCTCACCTGGATGCGACGACGGTGTTGTCGCGGCCCCTGTCAGAGCTGGGCATCTATCCGGCGGTCGATCCGTTGGCGTCGACCTCGCGCATCCTGTCGCCGCGGGTTGTGGGGCAGGAGCACTACGACGTGGCGCAGGGCGTAAAGCGGATTCTGCAGCGTTACAAGGATCTGCAGGACATCATTGCCATTCTGGGAATCGATGAGTTGTCTGAGGAAGACAAGCTCACCGTTGCGCGGGCACGCAAGGTGCAGCGCTTCCTTTCGCAGCCTTTCCATGTGGCCGAGATCTTCACGGGAATCCCGGGCGCGTATGTGAAGGTTGAGGATACGGTGCGGTCCTTCAAGGAGATTATTGAAGGCAAGCATGATGCGATTCCGGAGCAGGCCTTCTATATGAAGGGCGGGATTGAAGAAGTGCTCGCCGCGGCCGAGAAGATGAAGGCAGCAGCGTAGATGGGCAGCTTCTAGTGCCAGTTCCTGGCTCTCGGCGAATGCGCTGGGAGCCAGGGGCTGCAAGCTGGAAGCTAGAAGTTGAGAGAGATTGTGGCGGATACGGGAAACAGTTCGGGGTTGATGACGGTTCGGCTGGTGACGCCGGAGCGGGTGCTGCTGGATGCGACGGCTGCGGCGGTGGAGTTGCCGTCGATGTCAGGCTATCTGGAGGCGCTGTATGGCGCGGCTCCGTTGCTGGCGGAGCTTGGTGCGGGCGAGGTTCGGCTGCATGGGGGATCGGCGGGCGAGCAGACGTTTTTTGTGGCGTGGGGCTTTGTTGAGGTATTGCCGGAGCGGGTTACGATCCTTGCGGAGCAGGCGTTGAAGCCGAGCGAGATTGATGCCAGCCAGGCTCGCACGGAGCAACAGCATGCGCAGGATTTGTACAACCAGGCTGGCGACGATCAGGTGAAGTACGACGAGGCGAATGCGGCTGCGCGGGTGGCTGAGGAGAAGCTGGCGAGCGCTCAAGAGCGGCATTAAGGCTCAGGTTTTTTCCGGGCGTTCAAACGCAGGAGTCCACGGCCTCTCCCATTGGGGAGGTCTTCTCTTTGAGCACCGCATGGTCCGGACGATGCCAAGGGTGAGGCCCTGTCCATGCTTGCTTCTTGTGCGCGGGCTGTAGCCTGACCTGGACCGAGACTCCTACGCCAAGTCCGACGGTCACATTTCTAGACGAAACTGAGTTGGCATTCCGATCCAGCTTCAAGGGAGTTTCTAGAAACGAACGATGTCGTGCTTGGGGTCGTACGTGAGCTTGAGCAGGTTGTCGCGGTAGTCGATCTGGATGGTTACGCGCTGAAGGGTAGGCAGGCCGAGGAGGCCTGAGGTCTCGAAGCCGTTGCTGTGCGAGATGTTGGTGATGTCGTAGGCGAAGTAGGGCTGCGGCGGTAGCTTTAGGTTTGCGAAGATGAGTTGAGTCGGATCGATCTCGTGGACGTTCTTGACCTCGCCCGAGAGACCGACGAAGTGCATGGCGGAACTGTGGAGCTTGCCGGCCTCCTTGGCCATGTTGGACGAGAGCACGGTGCGGCTCGCCCCAGTGTCCATGATGAGGAAGTGGTGGGGGCCGTCGGGTTTGAAGGCCGCTGGCAGCAGGAGCTGGTGGCCGATGCGAACGATATGGCTCCAATCCTTGTACTCCGGGGGCGTGTAACGATCCTGCGGCCCGGCATCGCTGCCAGTGTCGTTCAGGGTGGGTTTGGCGTCCGGCGCGTCGGGCGCTGTTGATTCCCGGGGCCGTTTGGGGAGGGGATCGAGCTCGAGCTGGGCGTTGGGATAGTCCAGGGTGACAAGAAAGCGGCTGAAGACGTTCATGCCGATCAGGCCGTCGACGCCAATCCTGGATTTGCCGAGGACTTCGACCAGGCAATCGGAGATTTCGACGTCGCCAATGGTGATGGATGCGACGTGGGAAAGGTAGCTGTCGACTTTGCCCTCGTCGCCCACGCCGCCGGCTTTGAGGTGGTACTCGGGTTCGAGTTTGAGGGCTTTGGCGGCGCCCGGTGTGAGGATGATGCCAGACGCGCCGGTATCGATCTGCATGCGGCGATGCGTCTTGCTGAAATCGACATCCAGGCCGAAGGCGACAGGCTGGGCACGCTCGCCGTAGACCGGGCGTAGTGGGATGCGGGTGGAGTCGGACTTCGAGGTGATGCGGCATTCGCCGGGGCGGCTGGCCTGGAGGTGCGTCAGGGCGTTCTGGTAATTCTGGTCGCGTTCGGCGGAGAGGTCATGCTGGCCTTGAAGGTAGCGGGCGAGTTCGGCCTGGCGCTCTTTGCGGGGGAGTGTACTGATCCACGCGCGGCGGATGAGTTCGTCGTTGGGGCGGAGGCGGTGAGCCTGGGCGAGCAGACGGGCGCCGCGAGCGTAGAAGCTGCGCAAGCTGAGGACGTCTGCTAGGGCGGCGGCGGCTCGCGCATCGCAGGCATCGAGATCGAGGGCTTTGGCGGCATGGGTCAGGGCTGCGTCGAGGTCGGCGGCGCGATAGGCGGCTTCTGAGACTGCAACCTCGGCCAGCGAAGAGGTGGGATGGGAGCCGAGCATGGCGGCGGCCTCCGCCTGGGCGTCGGCGACGCGATCCTGGCCGATAAGGGCGCGTACCAGGCCGAGTCGCGGGTCCAGGGCAGTGGGCTCTGCACTCAGCGCGGCGCGGAAGGTGACTTCGGCACCTTTGTAGTCTTCCCGGGAGAGTTGTTGGTCGCCCGAGTAGTTGGGAGCAGGGTCTACGGGACAGGTCCGCACCGCAGGGGAAGGCGGGGCTGGGGAACTGCCCGGTACCGTTTGTGCTCCTGAGGAATTGGCAAACACGGCGGCGAGCGCGAGAGCGAGGAGTACAGGTTTCATGGAAGCAGGTCCACGATACCGCCATTCGACTTCGGGAGGAAGTCCCCGTTCGTGCTACCGAAGGGACCATTCCGACGCGATGCGCG
Organism: uncultured Verrucomicrobiae bacterium; assembly: GCA_963717535.1. Lineage (GTDB taxonomy): Bacteria > Acidobacteriota > Terriglobia > Terriglobales > Acidobacteriaceae > Granulicella. Next base: position 1,027,306 of record OY970344.1, on the reverse strand, counting down.
GGGCAGGTAGGATGGAGGCTAGGCGCGGCTGCCAAGGGCAGAGCCGCCGAGGAGCGTATGCCGACAGAGCTTTACTTTGAAGACCTGCACGTGGGAATGCGGTTCAACTCGGACCGGAGCTACAAGGTGACCGTCGAGGAGATCAAGGAGTTTGCGGAGCGGTATGACCCGCAGCCTTTTCATCTGGATGAGGCGGCCGGAGAGAGTTCGTTTTTCAAGGGGCTGGCCGCTTCGGGATGGCTGACGGCGGCGATTGTGATGCGGTTGCGGGTGGAGAGCCTGCATATTGCGGGTGGGATTATTGGGGCCGGGGTGGAAGAGATGCGCTGGACGCAGCCCGTGCGGCCGGGGGACTCGCTGCGGACGGAGGCGGAGATTCTGAGTGTGCGTTTGTCGCAGTCGCGGTCAGGATTTGGGGTCTGTAAGTCGCGGACAACCGTCTTCAATCAGCGCAATGAGGTCGTGATGCGCACGGTGGTGAACTTCCTGGCACCACGGCGTGTGCAGACTTAGGACATAGGCAGCGTCGCTTCGGGAATCTTCGGTGTTTCGCCGCTTTAGGCGTATGCTCTTGTTTGTGCAGATGACGGTGTTAGCGTCGGGGTCGAAGGGGAACGCTACGGTCATCTCGGCTGGCGGCACGAGCATTCTGGTGGATGCGGGGCTGAGTTGCCGTGAGTTGTTGCGGCGGATGGCGCAGGTCGGGCAGGATCCGGAGAAATTGACGGCGATCCTGATCACGCATGAGCATTTGGACCATGTGTCGGGGCTGGCGGTTCTGGCTCGGCGGCTGAATGTGCCGGTCTTCTTCACGGAGGCGACGCACCGGGCGTGGGTTCGGATGCTGACGCCTCGGAAGACGATGACGTACCGGCAGTGGTTGGAGCAGATGGCCCTGGAGCATGCGGCTCGGCAGGCTGAGCCGGCTGGGGGGCATCTGCCGGCACATCTGCATCGTGGGGCTGAGATTGGGGTTGTTGCACTGGCTGCCACGGAGACCGAGGTCCCGGATGCAGGAACGAGTGCATCGGCCGGATTGGCGGTTGCGGAGGCCGAGGAGCCTTGTGAGTTGGAGGAAGACCGGCCAGCTGCCAAGCGCGATCCGGCCTTCTTGCCTGCGGTGGAGTACTTCAAGGCGGGGCAGCGATTTTCTATCGGGGACATTGATGTGAATCCGTTCACGATTCCGCATGACGCGGTCGATCCCTGCGGGTTTGTGTTTCATGCGCGCAAGGAAAGTCTGCGGATGGCTGTGGCGACGGACCTGGGGTACGTGCCGCCGAATGTGAAGCAGGCGTTGCGGGACGTGGACGTGTTGTTGCTGGAGTCGAACCACGACCTGGAGATGTTGAAGGATGGGCCGTATCCGTGGTCGGTGAAGCAGCGCGTGCTGTCCCGGGTGGGGCATCTGTCGAACGCGGCGGTTGCGGAGTTTCTGCTGCGGGACTACGACGGCGGCGCGCACACGATCGTTCTAGGGCATCTTTCGGAGCAGAATAACCTGCCGGAACTGGCGAAGTTGGCTGCGGAGCAGGCGATCGGGGACAGGCTTTCCCTGCTGGGGAACCGGGTTCGGCTGGCGGGGCAGGAAGCTGCTTTGGAACCGATCTGCCTGTAGGTACGTACCGAGGGCATGTCTTTGAATCCGGGGTAGTTGGTTTAGAATCAGATAAGCGCAAGTAGAGACTTATGGCCACCTATCCGATACAGACTCGTCCCACCCGGCATTCCACCTGCAACGATCACGTTGTGGGCGCAATTCTGTCAGGGTGGCGGTACGACATCTCGAGCGTGCCGGCTGAGTTGCGCGGGGACTACGAAGATCATCTGCGGACCTGTGATCATTGCCGGGGAAAGCAGCGGCTGCACCGGACTGTGGATGTGCTCCTGTTTGCGGTAACGGGGCTGTCCTTTGCGGCATTTTTGCTGGCGGCAATCGTGCTGCACCGGTTGCACACGTTAAGCCACCTTTGGAACGTCCATCTGCGGCTGCATCCTGAGGCCGACCTGGTTCATTCGCACATCCCGGCGAGCGTTACGCTGAGTTTGCAGGCTGTGGCCATTCTTGGGGTATTTGTTTCGATGGCGTTGTGGATTCTGGTCTCGATTGCTACCCCAATTCCGGGCATGGTGTCAGAGATGCGGGGCCGTGTAGCTCCGGGCTCACGCGACCGGCTGGGCAAGCAGGCGGCCTAAGCAGACCGCCGCATCACGGTGGATGCCGAGTGATGAGTCCCGTGGACCAAAGCGAGATTGCTGCTTCCGATCCTCCTCCTCTGGGGGGCCTGGGCACGGAACCGTTGCTGACGACCCTGGAAGAACCTCCGGCTCCGTCCATCCTTGGCTACCCCGCAACGTACTTTCTCATCGGCATCAATTTGGCCGTATACCTCTGCATGTTTCGATTCGGTCCTGTACCGGGCATCCTGCGGGAGCATGCTTTTCGGACGGTGTCGTTGACCTCGATGCCCGGCCTGCGCGAACTCGGATTTGCCGTGACGCGGATCTTCACGGAGCCCTTTAGCGAGGGAGTCCTGACCTTCTTCGGGAGCTGCAATCCTGACCGGATCCTGGCGTTTGGGCAGTGGTGGCGTGTGGGGACGTCCATGTTTGTGCACGTGACCCTGCTCCACCTGGTCCTGAATATGTGGTGCCTGTGGAACCTGGGGCTGTTTGGGGAGCCGCTGCTGGGCAAGCCAGGGCTGATCGCCGTGTACCTGCTCACCGGCGCGGCCGGGATGCTGCAATCACTGATCCTGAGTGCGGCGACGGGGCAACTGCACGGGGTCGTGGCGGGAGCCTCCGGTGCGATTTTTGGGCTCGCGGGCATCCTGATTGTGCTGCTTTCGAACCGAAAGCTCTCCGCACCCTGGGAGGAGTTGCGCAGCCTTCGCCTGCAGGTGGTGTTCTTCGCGGTTGCGAACCTTCTGCTTGGGATGTTGCCGGGCCTGCTGCCGCGGCTGTACCCGGGCCTGCTGCGGATGCTTCCGTTCCGCCTGGAGGACCTGCCGCGAATCGACAACGGAGCGCACCTGGGTGGGTTTCTGTGCGGGCTGGCGCTGGGTTTTCCGCTGTTTCCGCGGATGACCTCGGGCAGGTCGAGCTACAGGGCCCGGCAGGCCATGGTCTTTGGGAGTGCGGCGCTGGCAGTGGTGTTAGTCGGCTACGCGATTGCGGCGTATGCCCGGTCGGTCCGGGGCTAGGCCCGGGTTAGTCGACCGCATTACCGGCGGTTGCGGCGAATTTGCGGACCATGGCGAGCAGGAGGCGGCGATCACTTTCGTTGAGGTTGGCGGAGTAGCGCTTGATCTCGGTGAGGAAGTGGATCTCGGCCTCGTTGAGGACCGGCCCGGGCATGTCACGGATAGGTTCATCGGCGAAGAACTGGCTTAACGGGAGCTCCAGGGCGACAGCGATCTTTTGCAGCGTCTCGAGCGACGGGACCGTGTGGCCGTTTTCGACGCGGGAGAGATAACAACGCAGAAGGCCGGTGCGCTTTTCGATATCTCCCTGAGACATGCCACGCTGAAGCCGGAACTCACGGATGGTGACGCCGATGTTGATCGGCGGAGGCTGAAGCGGCAGAGCCGATTCAGTCGGCAGGGCTGTGTGCATGTTTGCCATTAGCCGGAGAGTAACGGGCAGGAGAGCCGCCCGCAAGAGCGAAAATCTGTTCGCCCGCGAACCGAACCAGCGAAGATTCTTACCCGGGGAAGCACTGTACCGGAGTTGGATGAACCCCTGCGTGCTTTGACCAAACGTCTCGTAGAGCGAGACTTACGTGGACTCAGCCCATGTACATTCCGCCGTTGACATCCAGGGTGTGCCCGGTGATATAGCCTGCCGCATCGGAGGCGAGAAATGTCGCTGCGGCGGCGATATCGTTGACCTCGCCGTAGCGGGCCAGGGGGATCTGGGCGAGGATGGCGGCCTGCTGGTCCTCGGTGAGGACGCCGGTCATGGCGGTCTGGATGAAGCCAGGGGCGATGGCATTGACGGTGATGGCGCGGGAGGCGAACTCGCGGGCGAGGGATTTTGTGAGGCCGATGAGGCCGGCTTTGGAGGCGGCGTAGTTGGCCTGGCCGGCGGCGCCGGTCTCGCCCGACGACGGAGGTGATGTTGATGATGCGGCCCCAGCGGGCCTTCATCATGGGGGAGAGCAGGGCCTGGGTGAGCAGGAATGTGCCGGTCAGGTTGGCGTGGAGGACCTCGGTGAAGTCGGCGGCCTTCATGCGCAGGGCGAGGTTGTCGCGGGTGATGCCGGCGTTGTTGACCAGGACGTGGACGGCGCCGAAGCGGGCCACGACGGCCTTTGCGCGCGGCCTTGATGGAGTCTTCCTGGGTGAGGTCGAGGGGGAAGACCTCGGCAGTGCCTCCGGCGGCGGCGATCTCGGCTTTGACCTCGGCGAGGTTGCTTTCGTTACGGGCGGCGAGGGCGAGGTGGCAACCGTCGGCTGCGAGGGCTAGGGCGATGGCGCGGCCGATTCCCTGGGAGGCTCCGGTGACGAGGGCGATGCGTGGCGTGGGGGCGGGCATGACGCGGAAGCTCCTGCAACGATTGGGGTAGAGGAACAGGATAACTGGACGTGTTCTCCGCAGGCTCCTGGCCGATATACTGACGGCCTGATGAGTCCGCTGGTTTCCGACGCTGCCCCGCTTGCCTCCCCCCTTGAAAAATCTTCCCCGGAGACTTCGGGCAACCAGAGACTTTCCCCGGCGGCCAGGGCCGCGACCACCGATGTGTATGCGATCCATGGAGCGGAGCCGGAGGTGCTGGCGTACGCGATGGCGAAGTATTCGCGATCGTCGCTGACCCTGCGGGAGTCGTTGGCAGAGATCAGCACGCAGCGGGCTGAGCAGTTCCTGAACACGTTCTACTTCCAGTATGGGCACCGGTCCATTGCGGACCTGGCGCATGTGCCGATGGCCGTGGAGCGGTTGAGCCTGCTCGCAGCAATCACGCTGGTGGACGAGACGCGCTGGGATGGGCAGGAGCGGTCGACTCGCTACCAGGATTTTCGGCGGTCTGGGTGGTACGCGCCCGCCCTCGGTGCGGAGGTTCGGCAGGAGTTCAACGGCGGGGTGGAGCGGCTGTTCACGGCGTATGAGCGGCTGAGCGAAGGCATGACGCAGGCCCTGAAGCGGACCGTGCCGCGGCCCGAGGCGATGAAGCCGGAGAGCTATGAGCGGACGCTTGCGGGCGAGGGCGTTCGACGTGGCACGCTACTTGCTGCCGCTGGCTACGAATACGTCATTAGGGCAAATTGTGAATGCGCGCACCCTGGAGACGCAGATTTCGCGGCTGCTTTCGAGCCGGTTCGGGGAAGTTCGATCGCTTGGAGAGAAGCTTCGCGAGGCGGCCAGGGATCCTGCGTGGAACCTGTTGCGGGAGCGGCTGGAGGAGATGGCGGGCGAGGGCGTGATTGACCCGGAGGCGACTCCGGAGTTACTGCGCGAACTCATGCCTGAGGTGCGGACGGCGCCGACTCTGGTGAAGTATGCGGAACCGAACCCGTACCTGCAGGAAAGCTGTAGCGATTTGCATCAGGCAGCGCGGGAGTTGATGGGCGACGCGCCGATCTACCCCGCGCCGCTGGTTGACCTGCTGGACGATGATGAAGATCTGGAGGTGGAGATTGCGACGTCGCTGCTGTATCCGCAGTGCCACTACTCCTATCGGCAGCTTCGAGGCGCTGTGGCTTCGCTGTCGGAGGCTCGGCGGGACGAGATTATTGAGCTGGGAGTCCGTCACCGGGGGAGGCACGATGAGCTGCTGCGTGGCTTCAAGAGCGGGGATGGTTTCCGGTTCGACATTCTGATGGATATTGGCGGGTTCCGGGACATGCACCGGCACCGGCGGTGTGTGCAGTTGATCCAGCAATTCAGCAATGTGCATGGGTATGAGGAGCCAATTTGCCCTGGGCAGCCGACGCTGGCTGAGGCCGGCCTGGATGGCCTGTATCGTGATGCGATGGCGGATGCCTATGCGACCTATGACCGGGTGCGCGGGTCTGGGGAGCCTGAGGCGGCGGAGAGCGCGCAGTATCTGCTGCCGCTTGGCACGCGATGCCGGGCGATGTTCAAGATGGACTTTGCCGAGGCGCTGTATATCTCGGAGCTGCGGAGCGGGGTGGCGGGGCATTACAGCTATCGGCTGGTCGCGTGGGCGATGTACCGGGCCGTGGCGGCAAAGCATCCTTCGCTGGCCAGGCTGTACCGGATTCAGGATGTGAGTGCGCCTGTGGATTTGTTGAAGAGGTAGCTCTATTCCGCTTCGGCGGTGGGGGCCTCGGCCGAGAAGCGGAACGGGTTGAAGCTGGTGTTGGTGTCGAAGGCGTCGCTGTGCTCGGCGCGTTTGAGGCTGTTGACGACGAGGTAAGTAAGCGGGGTGGCGAGGACTTCGTAGGCGACCTTAAGCAGGTAGCCTTGCCAGACGATCGTCAGGAGTGTGTGCATGGGCATGCGACCGGCAAAGGTGAGGGTGATGACGAGAAAGGTGTCGACCGCCTGACCGACTACGGTGGATCCTACGGTGCGGGTCCAGAGGCGGCGCCCGTTTGTTAACAGTTTGAGGCGGGCCATGGTGTAGGAGTTGGCGAATTCGCCGACCCAGTAGGCAATCAGGCTGGCTGCGAGGATGCGGGGGAGAAAGCCGAACACGGTAACGAACGCCTGCTGGTTGTGCCAGGCTGGGTCAGCAGGCATTGCGATGACCAGGGCAGACACGGCGTAGAGCAGGGCCGTGCCAAAAAATCCCAGCCAGATGGCGCGGCGCGAGGCGGCGTAGCCGTAGACCTCCGTGAAAACATCGCCAAAGATATAGGTGATCGGGAACAGGATCACTGCGCCGGAGGTGGTGACGGGGCCGAGCCGGACGATCTTCTGGGCGAGCAGGTTGGAGACCAGCAGGACGACGACAAATGCCGTGGTGAGGGCGTCGAGGAAGCGGAAGGGTCGCACGCGGTCAGGCTATCCCAAATGCGTGGATTTCCTCTGGATAAAGTGCGGGTCAAGATTACGGGAGTTGTGTCCCGTGATTCCCACAAAGTGGTAGATGGATGTTCGCCTTTCTTTTGCTTTTAGATGATCGCCGATGCTAGACTCACGCAAGCAGAGCAAGACCAGGAGATTGATTTTGGCAGACGAACGTTCCCGCGCCATTGAGGCCGCCCTTTCGCAGTTAGAGAAGCAGTTTGGCAAGGGCTCGGTGATGCGGCTCGGGTCGAAAGAAGCTATTGTGCCCATCTCGGTGATTGGGACGGGATCGATCTCCTTCGACGCCGCGCTGGGTGTGGGCGGTGTGCCGCGCGGGCGCGTGATTGAGATTTTTGGGCCGGAGAGCTCGGGTAAGACGACCATTACGTTGCAGATCATTGCCGAGGCGCAGAAACTTGGTGGTTTGGCGGCGTTCGTTGACGCCGAGCATGCACTCGACCCGGGCTACGCGAAGAAGCTGGGTGTGGATGTAGACAACCTGCTGATTTCGCAGCCAGACTACGGTGAGCAGGCGCTGGAGATCACTGAGGCGCTGGTGAAATCGGGTGCGGTTGACATCCTGGTAGTGGATTCGGTGGCGGCGCTGGTGCCGAAGGCTGAACTCGACGGTGAAATGGGCGATTCGCACGTGGGCCTGCAGGCTCGCTTAATGTCCCAGGCGTTGCGCAAGTTGACCGGTACAGTCTCGAAGTCGCGCACGTGCCTGATCTTTATTAACCAGATTCGCGAGAAAATTGGCGTCATGTTTGGTAACCCCGAAACGACGACCGGCGGACGTGCGCTGAAGTTTTACTCGTCCGTGCGCATCGACATTCGCCGCATCGGTGCGGTGAAGGACGGCGATGTGGTGGTGGGATCGCGGACCAAGGTCAAGATCGTTAAGAACAAGGTCGCCGCACCGTTCCGCGATGCGGAGTTTGACATTCTGTACGGCGAGGGGATCTCACGCGAGGGCGACACGCTGGATCTTGCAGTGCTGCATAATATCGTCGAGAAGTCGGGCGCTTGGTACAGCTTTCAAGGCGAGCGGATCGGGCAGGGCCGCGAGAATGTACGTAACTTCCTGAAGGACAACAAGGATATCTTCGCGCGGATGGATTCAGAGTTGCGCAAGAAGCTCGGGCTTAAGAAGAGCGACGACGTGGAGATTCCGGCTGTTCCGCAGAACGGGGCAGTGCAGGCAGTTGAAGCAGTCAAGGGACGACGAGCGAATTAGTCGGTGCTCAACCAGTCCTCTTGTCTTTTAGGAGAGCTCACCCTTAGGGTGGGCTCTTCTTCTTTGCGAAGCTTCCGATCAACTCAAAGATGGGGTATCTGCCAGGTCGATGATTATGCAGGTGAGCTTCTGTCCGCAACATTTCAACAGGTGACTGTCAGCAGAGCACGAGTTGAAGTTTGAACTCGCTGCAGTTCAGTGAAAATCATGTGAGCTGACGGCGATGTTGACGGCGCGTAGGGGCGTGACGACCTCGGCTTTGACATGGATGACCCCATCCTGATTTTGGAGCTTGCCGGTGACGAGCAAGAACTTTTCCCGGGTGATAAGGACGCGGTCGCGGTCGTAGAGATCAGGGTGGATGATCACGTTGGCGATGCCGGTTTCGTCTTCCATGGAGAGGAAGATGAAGCCCAGGGCGGTGCCGGGGCGTTGGCGCGCGATGACGCAGCCTGCGGCTGAAACGCGACGGCCATTGGGGTAGTTGTGGAGTTCTTTGGCGCTGAGGACGCCGGAGTTGCGGAGATCGGCGCGGCGGAAAGCCATGGGGTGGTGATCGATAGAGAGGCCGGTGCCGGCGTAGTCGGAGACGAGGCGTTCTTCGGTATTCATTTGGCGGAGCGGGGTGCTTTGGGTGACTGTATGCCGCTTCGTTGCGGGTGTGCGCTGTAGGGAGTCCTGTTGAGCGGCGAGCTGTGAGGTCTGACGGCTATGAGGGACAGCGGCTTCGACTGTGCTGAGTAGGGGGCCGGCAGGGCGACCGGCTTGCTCGGCTTGCCAGATGGCGTCGCGGCGATGCTGGACACTAGTGAGTTTGTTGAGGGCACCGATGCGGGCAAGTTGGGAGAGGTCTCGGCGGTTGAGTTGCGGGACGCGCTGGGCGAGATCTTCGATGTCGCGGAAGGGTTGTGGGGGTTCAGCCCAGGTCTCAGAAGCGAGACCTGGGGAACCCTGTTCCTGGTTTTTCTGTGAGGCTTGTAACTGTGATGAGACGCAGGTCCCCTTCGGGGATGACAACCAAGGAGTGTGCAGGGCAGGGCGGACTTCGCGGGCTGCGACTAACGCCTGGGCGGTGGTTTGTTTCAGGCCTCGGACGTACATGAGGCCGAGGCGGAGGGAGAGGGTGCCGTCAGGTTCGGGTTCTACGGTGCACTCCCAGCGGGAGATTGTTACGTCTACGGGCTTGACGCGGAGTTTGTGGCGTTGAGCGTCTTTGACGATGACCGCGGGCATATAAAAGCCCATGGGTTGGTTGTTGAGCATGGCGCAGGTGAAGGCGGCGAGGTAGTGGACCTTGAAATAGGCCGAGGCATAGGCGATGAGCGCGAAGCTGGCGGCGTGGGACTCGGGGAAGCCGTAAAGGGCGAAGGACTGGATGCTGCCGACGATGTTGTCCTGGGTTTCCAGGGGAATCTTTTTGCGGTCCATGCCGGCGCGGAGCTTGGCCATGAGTTCGCCCATTTTTTTGAAGGAGCGACGCATGCCTACGGCTTTGCGGAGTTCTTCGGCTTCGGCTCCGCTGAAGTCGCCGACGACCATAGCCATGCGGAGGAGCTGTTCCTGAAAGAGTGGAACGCCTAGCGTGCGCTTGAGGACGGACTCCAGTGACGGGTGCGGGTAGGTGACCTCTTCTCTTTTCTGGCGGCGGCGCATGTAGGGGTGCATCATCTTGCCGACGATGGGGCCGGGACGGATGATGGCGACCTGGACGACAAGATCGTAGAACTCCCGCGGGGCGTTACGCGTGATGGAGGCCATCTGGGCGCGGCTTTCCACCTGAAACATGCCCACGGTGTCGGCTTTGCAGAGTATGTCGTACGTCTTTTTATCGTCCTTGGGGAGGTTGCCGAGGTCCTCGGCTTTGCCGTAGTGGGTGGGGATGAGGTCGAGGCAGTCTTTGATGACGGCCATCATGCCGAGGCCGAGGAGATCGACTTTGACGAGGCCGAGGTCGTTGCAGTCTTCCTTGTCCCACTGGACGACTGTTCGCCCGATCATCGAGGCTCGCTCCAAGGGGACGACTTTGTTGAGTTGGCCCTGGCAGATGACCATGCCGCCGGAGTGCTGGCCTAAGTGGCGGGGGAGGTCTTGGACTCGTTCGCAGAGTTCGAGGTATTTGGCGATGCGGCGGTGGCCGAGGTCGAAGCCGGCGTAGCGGAACTGATCGCCGAGGGTCTCGCCCTGTTGGCGCCACTCCCATTGGCCGACGAGGCAGGAGAGGCGGGCGAGGGTGTCGTCTTTGAAGCCGAGCGCTTTGCCGACCTCGCGGGCGGCGGATTTGCCGCGATAGCTGATGACGTTGGCGGTCATGGCGGCGCCGAGTTCGCCGTAACGCCCGTAGACGTACTGGATGGCCTGTTCGCGTTTATCGCCGGAGGGTAGGTCGAGGTCGATATCGGGCCATTCGTGGCGGTTTTCGTTGAGAAAACGCTCGAAGAGGAGGTCCATGCCGACGGGGTCGACGGCGGTGATCTCGAGGACGTAGCAGACTACGGAGTTGGCGGCGGAGCCTCGGCCCTGAATGAGGATGTCGTTGGCTTTGCAGTAGCGGACGATGTCCCAGACGATAAGGAAGTAGCCTTCAAAGCCGAGCTTTTCGATCAGTTTCAGTTCGTGTTCGGCCTGCTTTTCGGCCCTGGCGAGGAGGTCGGGGTCGTGCTTGGGGAGATAGCGGTTGCGGACGCCTTCGGCGACGCGCTGGCGGAGGAAGATGTTGGCGGGGAGACCGTCGGTTTCGGTGTAGCGGGGGAACTCGTAGCCGAGTTTGTCGAGTTGGAATTCGAGGCGTTGGGAGAGCAGGACGGTGTTGTCGATGGCTTCGGGGAGGTCTGCAAAGAGCTTGCGCATAACGCGGGCGGGACGGAGTTGGCGCTGGGAGTTGCGTTGTAGCAGGCGGCCGGCGCGCTCGAGGTCGGTGCCGTGCTTGATGGCGGTGAAGACGTCAAGGACCTCGCGCTCGTATTGCGTGGCGTAGCGGACGCCGTTGGTGGCGAGGAGGGGAAGTTTCAGGGACTCGGCGAGGGCGAGGGCGACCTGGTTGCGGTGTTCTTCGGCGCGTTCGCCGTGGCGTTGGAGTTCTACGTAGACGTTTCCGGGGCCGAACAGCCGGATGAGGCGTTCGAGTTCCTTGCGGGCTGCGGGTTCGCCGCCGCGGTTGAGCGCTGCCGCGAGTGGGCCTTCGTCACCGCCGGTGAGACAGATGAGACCCGGGGCGAATTCAGCGATGTCGTTGAGGGTGGCCATGCCTTCGGATTTGCCGGGCTCGCGCATTTTGAAGCGGGTGATGAGCTGGCAGAGGTTGGCGTAGCCGGTTTGTGAGGCGCAGAGGAGCGGGAGGCGGGCGGGTTCGGGCTCATGTTGGTTGGGGAGCCAGAGGGGCGGTGTTTGACGTGGGCCGAGGTCGGCGACGGCGATTTCGGCACCTATGTGGGCGCGGAGGTTGTTTTCTTTGGCGTGGATGTGGAAGCGGGGTGCGCCGTAGAGGCCGTTGCGGTCAAGCAGCGCCATGGCGGGCATCTCGGCGTCGAAGGCGGCCTTGGCAAGGCCTTCGGGAGAGGAGGCGGCTTCCAGGAAGCTGAAGGCGCTGGCGGCGTGGAGTTCGATGTAGTCGGAGGGCATGGGGGACACGAGTATGGATCGGGAAGTAGCTTGCGGGCTCGCGCCTTTGGCTCTCGCGCTGCTAGATACAGAGATCCTTCGCTGCGCTCAGGATGACGGCCTTCCTGGTGCTCAGGATGATGGCGATCTTGAAGCCTCCTCAGTCGTAGAGGGCTTCGAGCTGCCATTGGAGGCGGAGGCGGTCGTTGGTGAGCAGGGCGAGGAGGTGGGTTCCGTCGGGGGCCTGGGCGTCGATGTCCCATTCTTCGCGGGACCAGACCTCGCCGGACCACCAATGGCCACTGCGGCGCCAGGGGCCGAAGGCTCGGTGGACGGTGAGGGATGTGGGGAGAGTGGAGGTGTAGAGGCGGAGGGTATACGGGCGGCCATCGGCGTAGGTGACCTCGACGTTCGGGGCGGGGCGCAGTCGGCGGAGGGCTACGCCGGTGCGGACGGGCGCGGGTTCAGGCTTGGGTGTAAGGGTGCGATGGCGGCGGTGCTTTGTGTTGTCGGGTTCTGTGACTTTGAAGCGCTCGATGCGGAAGCTTTCGGGGCGGTGGTTGTCGGTGAGGACGGCGTGGCCGACCCGGTTTTCGCCGACGAGGGCGGCGATGCGGGCGAGGGTGACTTCGAGCCGCATGGGCTCGGGGGATTGTGGAGAGAAGAGGCCGGATTGCACGCCGGGACGGGGGCCTGGATCCGCGTGCAGGGTAATGGCCGTGATGGCGGCGGGAGCTGGGTGGGATTGGAGGTCGAGCTGGAGAAGCTTGAGGAGGAGGTGGCGGTCGTCCAATGGGAGTGCGGGTTTGAGGGTGCGTTCGTGGGTTGGTTGGGCCAGGGCATTGGCCTGAGATTTAGGTGGAATGCACGGTGGGGGTGGGTTGTGGCTTTCCTGAAGGCCAGTTGGCCTGCTATTTCTGGTTCCGGAAATGGGATCTTTTGTTTGGCTCAGGACAGGCTCTGGGATACCCGATTTTGAACCTGCATCTGCGGTTTGAGGCGCAGGTCTCTTCACTGCGGCTGCGCCTCCGGTCGAGATGACAGGATTGTCGTCGCGGTCTCGGTCAGTCTGGTCGGCGGAGCGTTCGAGGTGCAGGCGGACGGTGACGCTTGCGAGCAGGAGGGCACGGTTGCGGGCGCGGCCGATGAGCTGGTCGAGCATGGGTGCGAGGACAAAGAGGAGGGATTCGAGGTTATCGACGGGGGCGTCGAAGGCGAGGTGCTCTTCGAGGGTGAAGGTGGGCTCGGCGGGGACGAGCAGGTGGTCTTCCTGGCCGCTCGCGAGGCGATGAAGGCGATGGCCTTCCTGGCCGAGGCGGGCGACGAGGTCGGCCGGCATGAGGGCGGCGAGGTCGCCGGCGGTGCTCAGGCCCCAGGCAGTGAAGGTGTCGAGGAGTTCAGCGGTGAGGTCGAGGGCAGTAAGGGGGAGGCCTTGCAGATAGGCGCGTTCTTCGCCAGGGGGTACGGTGATGAGCTGGTTGCCGGGTGCGCGGACGAGGCAAGCGGCGGTTTGGAGGTTGCGGCTGGAGACGATGCGGGAGAAGAAGCCGAGTTCGCGGGCGGCGCGGAAGAGCTTTTGGCCGATAACTTGGGGTGGGCCGAAGACCCGGGTGCTCCCGGACATGTCCAGGGCGAGTGTGTGGGCGGAGGTGCGGGGGAGTTCTTCGGCGCGGGGAGTGAAGCGGGCGGCCATTTCAAGCAGGGCGAGCGCGGCGTTTTGCTCTTCGGTCGTTGAGCGGCGTAGGACGGTGAGGTGGGGAAAGCTTTCGAGTTCGCTGCGGGTCATCCCATGGCGGATTCCGATGCGGCGCGCCTGCAGGGTGGCCGCGCAGGTCTTTTCGAGGGGTGGGTCGCCTTCCAGGACGGCGACGGCGGTGCTCGCGATTGCAGGGCGGAGGCGCACGAGTGCCTGCGCCGCGAACTCGGGGATGCGGAGGCAGAAGTATAGAGGCGTGCTCATGCCGGGTGGCCTCCTCGTGCGCTGTTGGCTTCGGTGCCGGTCCAGGCGGCTGCGCGGTGCCAGGTGGCTTCGCGTTGAGGCTGCTTGCGCGCGGGGACGAGGTGCAGTTTGTTGGGGGGTGTCGAGGGGTCTGGAGTGGCTACGGGTGTTGGTTGGGTCTCGAAGCGGCGTCGGTCGATGGCGATGCGGAAGCGAGCGCCGGTGAGGACGGTGGTTGCGGAGCGTGGTTCGACTGCGGAGAGCCGGAGCACGAGTTCTGCGCTGGAGCGTGCGCAGGGGTGCTGTGTGAGCAGAAGAAGAACCGTGCAGGCGCGGTCGGCAGCAGCACGGAAGCGGAACCAGGTGGCGAGCGGGATGCGCCAGGCGAACTCTGGCGGGATGCTGCCCAGGTCGAGAACGACGGCGCTGAAGCCGCCGGCTGCAAGCAGGAGGTCCGTGGCGCGAAGGGCTTGATCGAGAGCACGCCAAAGAGGGGAGGCGGCTTCCGTGAGGTTGCCAGGCCGCTCACCGGCTAAAGAATGCGCGCTCTTGAGGGTCTGGGCGGTTTTGCTTTCAGCGGTCACCGCAGGCATAGCTACGACCTGTCGGCCTTGCTGCGCGGGTGTCCCTGCTTGCCCGGTCTTTGGGGAGGAATTCTGTGACACGCCTGCTTCTGTTGGCGCATTTGCGCCCCCCAATTGAGCTAAAGGCGGCTTCTGCGAAAGCGGAGTAAGCCTGTCGCTTTGGCCCTGTGCGCGGGATTCCAGTTCACGGAAGCGGGGAAGGCCGGCGGCGATGGCGTTGGGTGGTGTTTGAAAGGCTCGGCCGTGTTCGTTGTTGGTGTTATCTGACCAGTGGCGTGCCTGGGGACGGTTTTTTGCTGCCAAGGCGGTGTTCGCAATCTGTGCTGCCCCAAGTGAGGGGGAGCGAACTTCGTTTCCCATCTTGGAAGCGTGAAGGATCTGGCGGCGGGAGGGTTGGCGGTCGGAAGGGATTTGCTCTTCGCGGTCCTGGGCGCGACGGGGGATGGGACGGGGGTCCTGCGGGGTGCGGTCCAGCGATTGTGGCCCCATGAGCTTTCGGTTAGGGGCGCCGGGCGTGCCGATGGTGCGGTCCTTCCGGCCCACGTTGTAGTGGGGGCGTGGCGGAAGGTTTCGGGCAAAGGTGTCAGGTTGAAGGAAAGCGTCGACTGCTTGCGACATGCCACGGGCCTCGCCCCGGGGGTGGGGGCTTCCGCAGCCGCCACCGGGAGCCGGGGTGTGGCTGCCTTCGACAAGCAGCGCTGCGCCGGTTCGTGCATTCTGCTGAGGGGGGACGGCACCGGCTTTGCTGAGGTCCTGACCGCAGCGAACCCAGAGTTGCCGTGTGAGATTGATACCGGCAGCCGCGGCTGATTCAGGGTCAAGTGCATCACAGGCGTCCACCCAGGCGACCGTCTTGCCCGCCTGCGTCATTTCGGCGAGTGTGGCCTGCGCCAGGGTCGTGCGACCCGAGGATTGTGGGCCGACGAGCTCTGAGATGGCACCAATGGGAAGGCCGCCTTCGAGTACCGCATCGAGTTCGGGCACACCCGTTGTGGCAACGTCGCGCGTAACGCGGGGACGGGGCGTGAGGGCGCCGGGGATGCGGTTTTGGAGCGCAGTCTCGATCTGGAAGCGGAGTGCAGCGGCGGAAGGCAAGGTTGGCTCCTTCGCCTTATCTTCGCCTCATGATTTATGAATACGCAAGGGCTGATGCACTGTTTGTCTTGCACTTTTGGGGTATTTTGATGTGGTTTGACGAAATGGCACAGCGGATGGTGCAGATTGTCGGGCAGGTCTGCCTCATGCGCCTTCGCGGCTTACCCGGGGGCTGAAGCTTCATCTCAGATGGGCAATTAGGGCACGGCTGAAGGCGTGCCGAGCCGAAAATACCGGGCTCACCAGCGTTCCCCAATGGGCTGAGACCTGCGCGGCTGCTGAATCAGCTATGCACCTGGTTGATTAGCTGTGGTCGCTGCCGGCCTGGGGTTCTGCGGTGTCGGTGTAGCCGAGGGAGTGCTTGAGTTCGTCGACCGCGCTGTGGAGGCGAACGACGGTGGACTGCAGGCTGGCGAGGGCGTCGCGCCAGTTTTCGGGACCGAAGGCTGTGAGGCGCATGTCCAGATGGTTCATGGACTGGTCCAGTTCGGAGACGGCGTCGCGGATCTCTTTGTTATGGAGCAGGGTGGCGTCGCGGGAGGGTTTGGCGCCGGAGTGACAGCCGGTCAGGATAGCAGCAGGCAGTGAAGCAAGGGCGAACTGACGGCGATTCATGCCGCATGGTCGCAGGGTGTGGGTGGGGTGCGCAAGTCCCGGGTGTTCAGCGAAGCAAAGTTTTCAGCCCAGAGCGAGGACGATGGCTCCGGCTGCGATGAGCAAGCCACCGGCGACCTTGCGGGTGTTGAGGGCCTCGCCAAGCACGGGCCAGGCGAGCAGGATGACGAAGACGACGCTGAGCTTGTCAATGGGCGCGACCTTGGAAGCCTGGCCGATGGAGAGGGCGCGGAAGTAGCAGATCCAGGAGAGGCCCGTGGCGAGGCCGGAGGCGGCGAGGAAGAGCCAACTGCGGCGGTCAATATGCGCAAGGCCAGTGTGGGTGCCGAGTGCAAGGGCGATGATCCAGGCAAACAGGACGACCACCGTGGTGCGGAGGGCGGTGGCGAGATTGGGCTCGACGTGGGCGACACCCAGTTTGGCCAGAATCGCTGTGATGGCGGCAAAGACGGCGGAGAGCAGGGACCAGACAAGCCAGGACATA
Organism: uncultured Verrucomicrobiae bacterium; assembly: GCA_963717535.1. Lineage (GTDB taxonomy): Bacteria > Acidobacteriota > Terriglobia > Terriglobales > Acidobacteriaceae > Granulicella. Next base: position 1,010,780 of record OY970344.1, on the reverse strand, counting down.
CGGTGATTCGAGTGCGGCTCAGCGACTGGAGATGCGTCGTTCCGGGAGAGATATCCCAGGCGGAAGGCCAGAGCGGGGATGTGGGCACCAGGGTTGCTTTTGACGGCTGCGCTTCATGGATAGACTGGCTTAGAGGAGAGTGTATGGCGACGAGCGTGATGACGCGAACGGCAAAGGAAGAGAAGCTGATTGAGGCCATCCAGGCGAACTGGCAGGCCGAGATGCAGGGGTTCGCTACCTACAGCTACCTTGCCGAGAGGGCCAAGGACCAGAACACGCGCCGGGCGCTGCGCGGGATTGCGGCGGCAGAGAAGCATCATGCGGACCTTTGGGCGGACCGACTGCATGCGCTGGGGGCTGAGGTGCCGCACTTTGATCAGCGTCCGGATGAGGACGTGGTGCGGGCTCAGGAGACTGGCGGGTATGCGGCGCTGCGTGAGCTGGAACTGGATGAGAGCCGCGATATTGCGCGGTACAGCGAGCAGATGCAGGAGTTCGGGGACCACGCGAGCATTGAGGTGCTGGAGCGCGTGATCCATGACGAGCAGGAGCATTACAAGATACTCGGCAAGCTCGCGAGTACAGAGACACCGACGGCGCGGGATCCGAAGGAGGTTCAGCGGGCGCTGGACAGCCTGGTGGAGAAGCGCGAGAAGGGCCGGGTGCAGGCTGGGAGCTGGCTGGGCGATGCAATTTACGGCGTGAATGATGGGTTGGGATCGATCTTTGGAATTGTGTCGGGTGTGTCTGGCGCTACGCAGGGCAGCAGTCATGTGGTGTTGATTGCAGGCATGGCTGGCATGGTGGCGAGTGCGCTTTCGATGGGCGCGGGGGCTTACCTGGCCGCGAAGAGTGAGCGCGAGTTTTATGAGGCGGAGTTTGCGCGCGAGGCGAAGGCGGTGCGGCTGAATCCTGTGGAGGCGCGGGAGCTTTTGTCGCTGACGTACCAGGTGCGCGGGCTGCCGCAGGAGGATGCGGATCGCGTGGTGGAACACCTGGCCGCGAATGATAAGGGATTGGCCGAGGCGTTGGCGCGGGAGCGTTTGAATACGACGGAGGAGTCGCTGAGCAACCCGCTGACTTCGGCGGTTTCAGGGGCGATTTCGACGGCGGTGGGAGCGTTCATTCCGATTGTGCCGTTCTTCTTTTTGTCGGGGTATCCGGCGGTGATTGTGGCGGCTGTGGTGTCCTTGCTGGCGCACTTTGGGGTGGGTGCGGCGAAGTCGTTGGTGACGATTCGGTCGTGGTGGTCGAGTGGCTTTGAGATGACGTGGGTGGGTGCGCTGGAGGGCGCGGTGACGTACGGCATTGGACTGGCGTTGGGGCACCTTGGTGGGGGCGGTGTGAGTTAGTGGGGCCTCGCGTTGAATATGCGGCGCACCGGAAGACGCGCACGCGGAACACGGTGCTGTATCGCGTGCTGCATTGGCCGCTGTGGATCTTCGTGTTCTTCCTCGTGCCGGGGCCGCTGGTGTTTGATCTGTTTGCTGGGCGGACGAACCGGTGGAACCTGATCTGGTTGGTGTTGGTGCTGGTCGGAACGGGTGTAGCGGCGTTGCGTGGGAGGCTTCCGGGGGCTGAGCCGGGCCCGTACATTCTGCGGTTTACCGAGGATCGGCCGAACCCGCTGTATCGCAAGGTTTGCTACACGTTTGGGTGGAATGCGGCGGTGAACTTTGCGCTGATGAACCTCATCGGGTGTACGGTTGCCGTGGTGACGGGACGATGGTTCATGCAGCAGATCTATGCGCGGGTGTACTTCCCGGTGCTGGCCGTTGTGGTGGTGCTTGGGGTGGCTGGCGTGTTGCCGCGGGTGCGTGCATCTACGGCGGGTGAGGGGACGGAGCGGCGGTACTTCTACGGGACGGTGTGGTCTGTCACCATTGCCCAGGCCGTGCTGATGGTGTTCTGGAAGACGCTGCCGCGTGGGCATAGTGGGGATGTGCTGAAGCTGATTGTTTATGTCGTTGCCCTGGCATCTGTGGCGTTGATGGCGGGTGCGGGGAGGTTGCCGCGCACACGGCCGATTGTGCCGGGCGAGTTGATTGTGGCGGATTAGCTTCCGGCGTTACAGTGCTTTGCTGGCGAGGGTAGAATGACCGGGTAGTTGCGCCATCCTTGAGGAGCTTGACGAATGAAGCAGTCGCCGAATGTGCAGGACCGCCGGAACTTTCTGAAGACAGGCGGCGCCCTTGCCGCGGGGTTGTTGATGCCGGCCGCGGGTGTGGCTGCGACGGAGCAGACGAAGCCGTACGCGTTGCCGCTGAACCCGAAGACGCATGGCGCGATGCCTACGCGGAACCTTGGGAAGACTGGTTACAAGGTGGGCATCTTCAGCCTGGGCGGTCAGGCGACGCTGGAGAAGCCCAACATGTTTGATCAGGCCGTGCCGATCATTGAGCGGGCGCTGGATCTGGGCGTGAACTACCTGGATACATCATCGATCTATGGCGGGCCAGACCGGTGGAGTGAGCAGTATGTTGGCCGCGTGATGAAGACGCGGCGGCATGAGGCGTTCCTGGCGACCAAGACCAAGGAGCGGACGCGCGATGGGTCGATGCGCATGATCGAGAAGTCGCTGCAGTTGCTGAATACGGATCATGTGGACCTTTGGCAGTTGCATGATATTGGCCTGCAGGAAGATGTGGACGCTGTGTTTGCGAAGGGCGGCGCGATGGAAGCGCTGATCGAGATGCAGGGGCAGGGCGTGGTGAAGAACCTTGGGGTGACGGGGCACTATCGGCCGGATGCCCTGATTGATGCGATTCACCGGCATCCGTTTGATTGCATTCTGATGTCGTTGAATCCGGCAGACGTGCACATGTGGAGCTTCCAGGAGAAGCTGCTGCCGCTGGCGGTGGAGAAGCAGATGGGCATCATCGGGATGAAGGTGCCGTCGCGTGGGCGACTGCTTTCAAGCTGGACGCCGCCCTCGGTGGAAGCGCAGAAGCATATGTGGGAAGGCTCTGCGATTGCGACGCGGCCGGGTGTGATGACCATGAAGAACGCCGTGGACTACGCGCTGACGCATCCGGTGAGCACGATCATTATCGGTTGCGACAATGTGCCGCAGTTGGAAGAGAATGTGAAGATTGCGCGGGAGTTTACGCCGTTGTCGCATGCGCAGATGGCGTCGTTGAATGCGGCGGCAGAGCCTGTGGCGCAGCAGTCTTTGTTTTACCGGTTTACGGATCGCAGCAAGGGATAGGGAAGACAGCAGAAAGACGAAGGACTCCGCATCCGTGCGGAGGCCTTTGTGTATTGAAGCGCAGCTACTTGTCTGAGGCGCGGGCGATGAGCGTGGCGGTGTAGGCTGCGCCGAAGCCGTTGTCGATATTGACGACCACTACGTTGGGGCTGCAGGAGTTGAGCATGCCGAGCAGTGCGGCGGCGCCGGAGAAGGACGCGCCGTAGCCGACTGAGGTGGGCACGGCGAGCACGGGCACGGAGACCAAGCCGCCGACTACGGAGGGCAGTGCGCCTTCCATGCCGGCGCAGACGATGACGGCGTGGGCTTCGGTGAGTTCCTGGCGCACGGCGAGGATCCGGTGGAGGCCGGCTACGCCGACGTCGTACAGACGGGTGACGCGGGCGCCAAAGGTTTCGGCTGTGGCGGCGGCTTCTTCGGCGACAGATAGATCGCTTGTGCCGGCGCACAGGACGGCGATGTGGCCTCGTGTGGGCGTGGTGGTCTGACGTAGTGCGATGGTACGGCCGGTGGCGTTGTGGATTGCCGTGGGGTGCTGGGCCAGGACTGCGTCTGCGGTGGCCTGGTCAGCGCGGGTGGCGAGAACATCGACGCCGTCCTTCGCGAGGCTGGTGAAGATGGCGGCAGTTTGGGCGGGGGTTTTCCCGGCGGCGTAGATGACCTCTGGCAAGCCGGTGCGCAGGCTGCGGTGGTGGTCTACGCGGGTGTGGCCGAGGTCTTCAAAGGGCAATGAGGCGAGGCGGGCAGCCGCAGCTTCGGCAGAGGTGTCGCCGCGCTCAACTTGGGCGAGCAGTTCGAGGAGATGTGCTTGGGTCATGGTTTTTGAGGTGTATTGAGGAAGGCGGCGATGGCGGCCTGTTGTACCTGCTTGAGCGGCGTGTGGTGATGGAGTGCGGCGGCTTTGCAGTCTTCGTATTCCGGGGCGGCGTTGCGCTGCTCGACGCCATCGAGCCCGAGCTTCATGCGGATGGGGCCGTAGGGTGTGTTGACGGAGAGGTGTTCGCGGGCGAGGCAGATGCGTTGGTCCTGACGGATGCGTAGTCCCAGCGTTGGTGTCTCGCGCAGAAGAAGCTCCTGCAGGGAGGCGCTCTTTTCTGGTTGCGAGAGCACGGTGAGCAGCGTGCCGGGGCGGCCTTTCTTCATGATCACGGGCGTGAGCATGACGTCGAGCGCGCCTCCCGCGAGGGCTTGCTCTGCCACATAGGCAAGCAGTTGGGGTGAGGCGTCGTCCAGCGCTGTTTCGATGACGGTGACCGTCTCGGTCGTCTTGGCGGTGCCTGCTGTTACTTTGCCTTGCGCGCTTGTAAAGGGCGCTGTTGCACTTATGGTGAGTTCGCCGATGCTCAAGCGGAGGACGTTGGGGAAGTCCTTCGGATTGCGTGTGCCGGCGCCGTAGCCGATGTGTTCGACGCGCATGGCGGGCTGCTGGCCGAAGGTCGGATTGAGTGCGCGAATGAGCGCAGCGCCTGTGGGCGTGACGAGCTCCTTTTGGATGTGGGCGGAGTACGTGGGGACGCCGCGCAGCAGGTCTGCGGTGGCCGGTGCGGGCACGGGGAAGTTGCCGTGGGCACACTTACACCATGCCTCCCCCGACGTTGAGTGGCGAACTATACCAGGCGCCGATCTGCAGGTGGTGGATGCCGGCGCAGGAGGCGACGATATCGACGATCGCGTCGACGGCGCCGACTTCGTGGAAGTGGATTTGTTCGACGGGGACGTTGTGAATCTTTGCCTCGGATTTTCCGAGGAGCTCGAAGGTGTGGATGGCCGTCTTCTTCACGACTTCATGCAGCGCTGTGTTTTGGATCAAGGTTCGAATCTGCGTGAGTGAACGACCGTGACTGCCGGGGTGTTCGTGCGCGTCCTGATGATCGTGATCATGCGCGTCTTCGTGCGTATGGGGGTGACCCGTTTTGTGGAGGTGCTGCGTCCTGGGTTGTGGCTGGAGTGGAACATGCAGGTGGGGCTGCTGTTCGAGTGGGGCTGCATCCTGCGTGGGCTCGTGGGTATGGCTGTGCGGCTTTGATTCGGCGAGTTCGCCGTCTTCGAGCACATGAACCTTGGTGCAGGAGATGCCGCTGCGATCCACTTTTTCGATTTGGAGGCTGGCATTGATCTTCAGCGCAGCCGTCGCGTCGCGCAGCACTTGCGCTGGCACGCCGGCATCGATCAGGGCGCCGAGAAACATATCGCCAGCGATCCCGGCGAAGCAATCTAGGTAAGCAACACGCATGAATGCTGAATCTCCTGAGCGCGTTTGTGAGCTGTGATCAGCTGATGGTTTGTTGAGGAGCAGAGCGCAGCGCGGAGACAGGGAGCACGTCATTCATGGAGCCGGAACGATAGCCCTGGGTGTCGAGTGTGACGTACTTGAAGCCGATCGCTTTGAGTGCAGCCGTGATCCCGTCGAGGATGTCAAGGTTCAGGGCGCGTTGCAGATCTACGCGCGCGATCTCCACGCGAGCCAGGTCGCCGTGATGACGCACGCGCACCTGCGGGAAGCCGAGAGTGTGGAGGTGTTCTTCTGCGCGCTCCACCTGCGAGAGATTTTCTGCGGTGACGGGGCGACCGTACTCGATGCGAGAGGACAGGCAGGCGCTGGCGGGCTTGTCGGCGAGGATGAGGCCGGCTTCTCGGGCGAGGGTGCGGATCTCTGCCTTGGTGAGCTGCGCGGTGACCAGGGGTGCCTGCGCGTGGTGCATGGCGGCGGCTTGTTGGCCTGGACGAAACTCGCCGCTTGTCGTCGAGGTTCATGCCATAGGCGATGTGCGTGAAAGCTAGATCTTCGCGCTTGCGCTCCATCTGGGCGAAGAGTTCGTCTTTGCAGTGGAAGCAGCGTTGGGCGTCGTTGCGGGCGTAGTCGGGGTTGGTGAGCTCGGCGGTTTGAAGAATCTCGAGCGGGATGGCGTGCTGTTCGGCGAAGGCGATCGCGGCGGCGAGTTCTTTGCGCGGGAGTGAGGCGGAGTCCGCGATGACAGCCAGCATCCGCTGGCCAAGCGCCTGGTGGGCCGCGTAGGCGAGGAAGGCGGAGTCTGTGCCGCCCGAGTAGGCGACGAGGACGGAGCCGAGGTCACGCAGCGTTTGATGGAGCAGTGCGGATTTTTGTTGTAGGTCCACGGAGGTGATTGTAGGTCAGGTGGTTAGATGCAGGTCACGCGGAGGGTCCCGGACGTCAGCGGACGAGTGCGGGAAGCCTGTCGCTGAGGCCGAAGAGGAAGATAGTGCCGATGGCGAAGCTGTAGGCCGCGGTAAGCGAGGTGACGGCGGCTTGCAGGCGCGGGCGCGTGGTGCTGCCGGCGAAGATGCCGCTGGCGCTGGCCGTCATGAGCGTGTTCATGACGAGGAGGCCGGCAATGAAGGCGAGCAGGCCGATGAGGCCTCGGCTAGTGCCGCCGAGGTTGGCGGCGAGCAGGAAAAGGAGCAGCTGGGAGGGGGTTTCAGCGCCGAGGCCGTGGATGATTCCTACGGTAAACACGGAGCTGCGGTCGTAGCGAAAGGCGAAGGGGTCTGGCTGGGGCAGGGCTGGGTCGGCGAGCTTGCGGAGGCGCCACCAGGCGTAGCGCCCGCCGGAGATTAGCAGGGCGATCCGGCTGCGGGCCACCGGATGCGTGTGGTGGCCCAGGGTGAGATGCCCACGGCGTCGCCACATGGTGACGAAGACATAGATGGCAAGGACGATCAGCGTGGCGCCAACAAGCCGTTCGCCGACGGCGTCGAGGTGCTGTGGCATCGAGAGGTGCAGGAAGATGACGCCCACGCCAAGGACGGCGACGGTGAGGGCATGGCCGAGGGCGTAGAGCAGGCCGAGGCGCATGCCTTCGCGCCAGCCGCGCTGGACGCTGGTGATGTCCGTGATGGCGGCGAGGTGGTCGTAGTCAAAGCCGTGACGGAAGCCCAGGAGGAGGCAGGAGAAGAGCGCGAGCTCGAGGGGCGTAAACATCGGCAGAGTCAGGGTAAACCACTTCGTGCGCGCGGGAGGCCTGACCCGGCCCGGAGCCGTCGCGTTTGGCGTACGAGTGAGGGCAACGCGGGAGGTGTTCGATGGCTCCAAATCTCCGTTCGTGAGCGCGTGACGAACGAATTTCAGTGTTGAGGTGTTTTATGCCAGAGTCCACGCAAGCGAAGCCGCTGGTCGATCCGCGGACGCGTTTCCCAAAGCCCCCGTTTCCGAAGCAGCAACAGGATGCACCCGGAAGTGAGGAGCAACTTGATCCCAAGGCCGACCATGGCCTGACGAGCTACGAGGGGCACGGGCGGCTGCGGGGTCGTGTGGCCCTGATCACCGGGGCGGATAGCGGGATCGGCCGGGCGATTGCCGTCTGCTTCGCAAAGGAGGGTGCTGACATCCTGTTCACGTGTCTGCCGGATGAGCAGAAGGATGCTGACGAGACGGTGCGGCAGGTGGAAAGCCTGGGGCGGCGGGCGGTGGCGCATCCGGGCGACATTTGCCAGAAGAGCTTCTGTGAAGAGTTGGTGCAGAAGACCGTGGATACGTTCGGCAAGCTGGACATCCTGGTGAACAATGCGGCGTACCAGCGTACGTATGGGGCGTTGGAGGATATCCCGGAGAAGGAGTTTGAGACGCACTTCCGCACCAATGTATTTGCGCCGTTCAACATGGTGCAGGCTGGGCTGAAGCACATGAAGCCAGGCGCGGTGGTCTTGAATACCGTGTCGATCCAGGCGCTGGAGCCGGGCGAGCAGTTGCCGGTATACGCCGCGACAAAGGCAGCGCTCACGAGCCTGACGAAGACCTTTGCGAAGAACCTGATGGACAAAGGTATTCGTGTGAACGGGGTGGCGCCGGGACCGGTGTGGACGCCCTTCATTCCTTCCACCATGCCCGCGGAGAAGGTTGCGCAGTTTGGCTCGCAAACCCTGTTTGAGCGGCCGGCACAGCCGGTGGAGCAGGCGGCGGTTTATGTCTTCCTGGCTTCAGACGACGCAAGCTATGTGACGGGCGAAGTCTATGGTGCGACGGGCGGGAAAACCCCGATTTAGCATGCGAAAGGTTGTCCGCCGGTAGTCACACTGCGGTTTCTCGTGAAGGATCGATCAAGCCAGCCCGCACCCGCTGAATGCATCTCCGGGTGCGGGCTTCCAGGTTGTTCTGCGCCTTTTGTGCATCGTTGTGTACCCTGGGCGAATCTGAAAGTGGATTCTTCCATGCTGTTCTCTTCGCAGTAAGCGGAGCTGCGGCATAACAGGGGTGGATGAGTGAGACAGATACAAGACCAGGCCCAGGTGCGCTTGGCCAAAGGCATCACTGCAGGCGCAGTGATGATGCTTGCGCTCGGCACAGTCGCTGGATGTGACAACAAAAAGCCGGTTTCGGCGGCACCCGCGATGGGTCCCATGCCGGTCTCGGTGGCTCCGGTGCAGCAGGCTGACGTTCCTCTTACAGGGGAGTGGGTGGGCACGCTGGACGGCTATGTGAATGCTCAGATTCAGCCGCAGGTGAGTGGCTATCTTGTGCGCCAGCTCTATCGGGAAGGGTCGCCCGTTTCAAAGGGACAGGTCCTGTTCCAGATTGACCCGCGACCATTTCAGGCAATCCTGGAACAGGCGCAGGGACAGGTTGGCCAAGCGCAAGGGCAGTTAGGGCAGGCACAGGCGCAGCTTGGGCTATCGCAGATCAATGTGAACCGCGACACTCCGCTCGCGGAACAACACGCCATCGCACAAAGCCAGTTGGACAACGACAAGCAGCAGGCGCTGCAGGCGACAGGCCGGCGTGCGAACTGCGCAGGCCGCGATCGCGGCCGCTCAGGCTAACGTGGCGGCCGCGAAGTTGAATGTCGGATTTACGCAGGTGCGATCGTTGATCTCCGGGGTAGCGGGTCAGGCGACGACGCAGGTGGGCAACCTGGTGAACCCGCAGTCGGTGTTAACGGCTGTGTCTCAGTTGGATCCGATCAAGGTGTATTTCTCGCTGAGCGATAACGAGTACCTGGCGCTGACGCGGCGGGCGCAAGCGGGGAACGGTGATTTGCTGAAGGGCTCGGCGAAGCTGCCGCTGACGCTCACGCTGGCAAATGGGACGGTGTATCCGCATACAGGACACGTGGTGTTTGTGGACCGGCAGCTGAATCAGCAGACCGGCGCGATTCGCATCGCTGCGTCCTTCCCGAACCCTGGCAACGTGTTACGGCCGGGGCAGTTTGCGCGCGTGCGGGCGAACACTGACGTGCTTCATAACGCGTTGCTGGTGCCGCAGATTGCGGTGCAGGAGTTGCAGGGCGAGGAGCAGGTTTACACGGCGGGTCCGGATAACAAGGTGCATGTGGCCAACGTGAAGCTCGGACCCCAGTACGGCAACAACTGGGTGGTCACCAGTGGGCTGCAGCCCGGCGAGCGCGTGATCATCGATAACTTGCAGAAGCTGCGCGAAGGGGCGCCGGTGGACCCGCATCCCGCGCCTCAGCCGGCATTTGGATCCGCTCAACCTGTGGCTTCCACGAGCACTGACGCGACGGGACGGTAGCTGATGTCGAAGTTCTTTATACGCAGGCCCATTGTGGCCATTGTGATTGCGATTGTGACGGTCATCGTCGGGGCTGGTCTCCCTGTTCAGCCTGCCGACGTCGCAGTATCCGGACATTGTGCCGCCCGAGATCCAGGTGCAGGCGACCTACCCGGGCGCAGATGCGAAGACGCTGGAGCAGGCGGTCGCGACGCCGATTGAAGAGCAGATGAATGGCGTAGACAACGCCATTTACATGTATTCGCAAAATGCGAACAACGGGCAGTCGACGTTGTATGTGGACTTCGATGTGAAGACGGATCCCAACATCGACCAGGTGTTGGCGCAGCTGCGTGTTTCCCAGGCGCAGTCGCAGTTGCCGCCGCAGGTGAACACGGCGGGCGTGACGGTGCAAAAGGCGCAGACGTCGCCGATGATGATCGTCACGATCAACTCGCCGAGTAACAACTACGACGCGCAGTTCTTGACCAACTACGCCATCATCAACGTTCAGGACGAGCTGACCCGCGTGAAGGGCGTGGGCAAGGTGCAGGTGTTTGGCGGCCAGTATGCCATGCGCGTGTGGGTGCAGCCGGACAAGATGGCGCAGTTAGGCGTTACGGCGAATGATGTGATCAACGCGCTAAGCACGCAGAACAATGTGTATCCGGCAGGACGGATTGGCGGAGAGCCCGTGCCCTCTGGCCAACAGTTGACGTACACCGTACGCACGCAGGGCCGGCTGGTGCAGCCGGAGGAGTTTGAGAACATCATTCTCCGCTCGAACCCGGACGGTTCGGTGCTGCACTTGCGCGATGTGGCCCGCGTGCAGCTGGGAGCGCAGAACTACGACCTTTCGGCGCGATACAACGGTGCGCCAGCCGGCATCATGGGCGTGTACCAGCTGCCGGGATCGAATGCCGTGGAGACCGCTGCGGCAGTGCGGGCGCGCTTGAACCAGCTTTCGCAACGGTTCCCCGCGGGTCTGCAATATGCGGTCACGCTGGACACGACGAAGGCGGTTACGGCCGGCATTCACGACATCACGGTGACGTTGGTGATCGCCCTCGTGCTGGTCATCCTGGTGACGTATCTCTTCCTGCAGGGATGGCGGGCAACGCTGATCCCGTTGTTGGCTGTGCCGGTCTCGTTGATCGGCACGTTCGTGCTGTTTCCCTTGCTGGGCTTCTCCATCAATACGCTTTCGCTGTTCGGGCTGGTGCTGGCGATCGGCCTGGTGGTCGATGACGCCATCATTGTTGTGGAAGCCGTGGAGCACCATATTGACGAGGGTATGACGCCTCGCGCGGCTACCGAGAAGGCGATGGAAGAGGTCGGCGGCCCGGTGGTGGCCATCGCCCTGATTCTTGCCGCGGTGTTCATTCCGACGGCTTTCATCCCGGGCATCACCGGACGGCTCTACCAGCAATTTGCTGTGACGATCGCGGTTTCGGTGCTGATCTCGGCGTTCAATGCATTGACCTTGAGCCCGGCACTGGCGTCCCTGCTGCTGAAGCCCAAGGACAAGCGCCCGCAAGCCCGGGCCGTTGCAGCGTTTCTTCAACTGGTTCAACCGCTTCTTCAAACGCACCACGGATAGCTACGTTTCAACCTCGAGTGTGCTGATCCACAAGTCCGGGCTCACGATGATTGTGCTGGGCTGCGTAGCCGCTGCTGGCGTTCTATCTGGGAGCGCGGCTGCCGACGGGCTTCATCCCCACGGAAGACCAGGGCTACATGTTTGTGGCGCTGCAGTTGCCGGATGCGGCCAGCCTGGAGCGCACCGATAACGCCGGTCTGAAGGTGACGAAGGCTCTGCTGGATACGCCTGGCATTAGCGGCGTGATGCAGGTGAACGGATTCAGCCTGCTGACGCTGACCCAAAGCACGAATACCGCGTTCTTCTTCGTGACTCTGAAGCCGTGGGATCAACGCAAGACTGCCGATCAGCAGTTGGCGAATATTTCGCAAACTGTGCAGGGCAAGCTTGCCGGAATCGACGGATGGCCTGGCCTTTAGCTTTCCGCCGCCGGCCATTCCGGGCATCGGGACCTCGGGCGGCGTGACGATGATCCTGGAGGATCGATCGGGCTCCGACGATCCGAAGTTCCTGGCACAGAACATCGTGCGCCTTTCTTGGCGCTGCCGCGAAGCGGCCGGAGATTGCTGCTGCGATCCCGTCGTACCTGCCTGCAGTGCCCCAGCTCTACGCGGATGTGGATCGTGAGAAGGCGAGCCAGCAGCAGGTGAGATCTGAACAACGTCTACACGACGCTGCAGACGTTTATGGGCGGCTACCTGGTGAACTACTTCAACCGCTTCGGCCGGCAGTGGCAGACCTACGTGGAAGCGGAAGGGTCCTCACGAACGAACATCGCCAACATCGGCCAGTTCTACGTGCGCAGCGCGAATGGAGGGCAGGTGCCGCTGAGTTCGCTGGTGCATACGCGGCAGATTACCGGGCCCGAGTTTACGACGCGCTTTAACGAGTACCCGGCCGCGCAGATCAACATCTCCGGCAAGCCTGGATACAGCTCGGGCCAGGTCCGCGCGGCATTGGAAGCGGTGTTCAAGCAGTCCATGCCGGCAGGTATGGGCTTCGACTACTCCGGGATCACCTACCAGGAGCAACGCGCAGGGCAAGGTGTGCCAGCATCGGCTGTGTTTGGTCTCTCGCTGCTGTTTGTCTTCCTGATTCTTGCGGCTCTTTATGAGAGCTGGAGCCTGCCGTTCAGCGTGCTGCTTTCGACACCGGTTGCGATCCTTGGGGCGTACATCGCGCTCAGTGTGCGGTCGTTTGAAAACGACATCTTCGCGACGATCGGGCATGATTATGTTGATCGGCCTGTCGGCGAAGAACGCGATCCTGATCGTGGAGTTCGCCGTGGCGAACTACAAGGGCGGTCAGGCGATTGCCGAGGCTGCGCTTGAATGCGGCGCGACTGCGGTTCCGACCGATCGTGATGACAGCGCTGGCATTCATCTTTGGCTGCTTGCCGTTGTGGACAGCCACAGGTGCAGGTGCCAGCTCCCGGCGGATCCTCGGGACCGTGGTGATCGGCGGAATGCTTGCTGGCCACACTCTTTGGGCTGATTTTTATACCCGTGACCTTCTCGGTTGTGGAGTACCTGAGTCATCGGTTCTCGCGCGGTGGCAAGGGAACGACGATGGATTCTTCGCATGATGTGGATCCGCGCGAACTGGGCAAGAAGGCTGGGCTGGAGCGGACGGCCGAGGGAGAGCACGCGTGATGTTCTGGAGAGTGAACGAAGTTTCTCGTGTGTGGAGCGTGTTGTTGACCGGATCGCTTCTGGCGAGTATCGGATGCAATGTGGGACCGAAGTACACACGGCCGCAGGCACCGGTACCGCCGACGTTTCGCGGAGCCGATAATGCTGAGGTCTCGAGTGATCCGAAGGCATCGCTTGGCGATCAGCAATGGGCGCAGGTCTTTCATGAGCCTGAGCTACAGGAACTGATCAAGACGGCGCTGACGAACAACTTCGATCTGCGCGTTGCGGCAGAGCGGGTGTTGGAGCAGCAAGCACAGGTGCGGATCACGCGCTCGCAGGAGTTTCCGCAAATCTCTGTTGGTGGTCTGGGCGTCGGGGCGCGAATCCCTAACTCCGTGGTGAACTCGAACAACTCGTCGAGCAACAGTGGCAGCAGTAACAGCAACAACAATTCAGCCTTTCCGGATCCGTTTGTCGAAGGCTCGTTGAGTCTGTCGGCGTCGTGGACGCCAGATTTCTGGGGGCTTTACCGGAAGCAAACACAAGCGGCAAGAGATCAACTGCTGGCGCAGGAGTGGGCGCAGCGAGCGGTGCGGTTGACGCTGGTGCAACAGGTTGCGACGACGTACTTCCAACTGCGTACGCTGGATGCAGAGTTGGCCATTGCGCAGCAGACGCTGGGGGTACGGCAGAACTCGGTGAACCTGACGCGCACGCTGGAGCAGGGTGGAGCGACGCCGTTAAGTGATGTGCGGCAGGCCGAGCAGTTGCTGTACACAGCCTCCAATCAAATCCCATTGCTCGAGCAGCAGATTCAGCAAAATGAGAATGCCATGCGGTTGCTGCTGGGGCAGAACCCTGGGCCTGTGGCGCATACGGACCCGCAGGCCTTAGCTCCTGTACCGGAGAATCTGCCCACGGGGCTGCCTTCGCAGTTGCTGGAGCGGCGCCCGGACATTCAGCAGGCTGAGGCGCAGTTACGGGCGGCGAATGCGCAGATCGGGATTGCGCGCGCACAGTTCTTGCCGCAGCTGCCGCTGAGTGCGTCAGGTGGCTTTGGTGGCAACTCGTTCTCAAACTTCTTCGACCCGGGCGGGGCAACGGTGTATGGGCTTGGGCAGTTGACGCAGGCGGTATTTACGGGCGGCAAGTTACGCGGCCAGTTACAGCTGTCAGAACGGCAGAAGGAAGAGATGGTGTTGGACTATCAGAAGTCCATCGCTACGGCGTTGCATGACGTCTCCAACGCACTGATCGCGGTGAACAAACAGCGGGCCGCGAGGGTGGAGCAGGAGAAGCTTGTGGCAGCCGCGCAGGATGCGACTCGGCTGGCACAGCTCAGGTATCAGGGCGGGGCGACGAGTTACCTGGAGGTGCTTACTACCTCTTCGAACCTTTTTGCGGCGCAGCTGAATCTATCCGGTGCGCAACAGAGTGAGGCGTTGACGCTGGTAGAGCTGTACAGCGCATTGGGCGGCGGCTGGCAGTAGGTTAGCCGCGCTCCTACTGGTTTACCGCGCTGGCGAGGAAGCCGCCGTCGACGGCGAGGATCTGGCCGGTGGTAAAGCTGCTGGCGTCTGAGGCGAGGTAGAGGGCTGCGGTGACGAGTTCCTCGGCGTGGCCGAAGCGGTGCATCGGCGTGCGAAGTTGGAGTTCGTGGCCGCGGGGGCTTTCGAGTAGCGCGCTGTTGAGAGCGGTGGGGAAGACGCCTGGCGCGATGGCGTTGACGAAGACGTTATGCGGGGCCCACTCGATGGCGAGGGATTTCGTAAGTGCGCCAATGGCGGCCTTACTCGCACCATAGGCGGCGACTTCGTGGAACGCGACGTAGGTAGAGAGTGAGGCGATGTTGATGATGCGGCCGCTGCGGCGGGCGATCATGTCGCGGCCGAAGATCTGGCACGCGCGCAGGGTGCCTTTCACGTTGACGTCGAAGATGGTGTCCCAGGCTTCGTCGGTCCAGTCCAGGGTGGGGATGCGTTTGGTGATTCCGGCGCAGTTCAGCAGAATGTCTACGGCAGGGAACTCGGCTTGAATCGCTTGATGGAGAGCGTCGAGACTTGCCCGGGAGGTCACATCAGAGGTGACCGCGAGCGAGCGGCGGCCAAGGAGGCGAATTGCGTCGGCCATGGCGCGGGTGCCTCCGGTAGAGCGGGACGAAGCGATGACGTCGGCGCCGGCCCGGGCGAGCCCGAGAGCGAGTGCTTCGCCGATGCCGGAGGTGCCTCCGATGACGACAGCGCATTTCCCGGTTAGATCGAAATAATTCATCTGTGCAGGCGGGTTCCTTCCTTGCACATCCTTGATACCACATGGGAGGAGGGTGTTTCGGTTTGCGTAGGCGCGGTGGAACAGAAAGCCTCACGGTGGCAGGGCAGCCATGATGCTCTCCCTCGCATGTGCTGAGGAGCGGATAGGAAGGACTTTCACTCGAGGGGATGGCAGGAGAGGCTAAGCCCGAACGAAATCAGGCGGGGCGGTTGGAGAGAGATGACAACTGCCACTCCGGTGGAGTCTGCGTCGTCATGTATTGATTAGAGAATCAAGGACCTCAGCGACTGGCGGGTGAATGAGCTCGCGAGGGTGCGCGAGCTGATTCACCTGGCAGATCCTGAGATCGTTGAAGACTGGAAGTGGAGGGGAACTCCCGTGTGGTCCCGCGCCGGCATTGTTTGCACGGGAGAGACCTACAGGAGCGTCGTGAAGATGACGTTTGCGAAGGGGGCTGCGTTGGAGGACCCGTCGGGTCTCTTCAACAGCAGCCTCGACGGAAATGTCCGGCGCGCCATCGACATCCACGACGGCGACACGGTGAATGAACCGGGCTTATGGGAGCTGATTCGCGCTGAGGTTGCGTTGAATGTTGGGCTGAGAAGCAAGTCCAGTCGCAGCAAGCGTTCTGGGTAGCAACCGCTCGCAACGTCCGCTACGTTGTGTCCTGGGGTGAGGCTAGGCCATGACTTCAGCGTCTTTGTGAGGACCACTCACCAGAGCGGGCAGCTCCGACATTCGCGAAAAGGTGGACATGGCGCCTGCTTGAATGAGGAGTTTGCCGTGGTCTGGTCCGCAGTGTGATCCTCCCGTGAAGCCGACCACCGGCATGCCTGCACGCACAGCGGCGGTGACGCCGGGAACGCTGTCCTCGACCACCAGACACCGCATGGGGCTGGTCTTCATCCAGCCAGCCGCGAAGAGGAAGACGTCGGGTTCGGGTTTGCCGTGCGCGACCAACGTTGCGCTGATGACGTTGGGGAGGAAGCGGTCGTAGAGGTCGACTGTTTGCAGTCCCAGGCGGAGCTTCTCAGGGAAGCTGCTTGAAGCGACACAGATGGGCAGAGTGATGCGGTCCAAGGCCTGCGCGAGGCCCGGCATGATATGCAACTCTGTGGCATACGCCTCGATCGTGCGCTCGTTCACGCGCTCTCGATAGGTCGGCGGAACGGGGCGTCCCCAGTCGCTTTCGATCTCGGCGCGCATCTCGTGTTCGGGTCGTCCTGCAAAGCGCGTGATCACCTGTTCCGTGGTGATCTGGTAGCCGAGCTTTGTGAGTTCTTCGGCGGCGATACGGCAAACAACGATCTCACTATCGATCAGAACGCCGTCACAATCAAAAATCAGTGCATCGAAATCCATGGACTAGCCTTTCCTAAGCTGCCTGGCTTGTAGGGTTCAAAGTGGCCTTCGCAAAGCATGTTCTCCGGCTGCTCGATGCTCCAGCCACGGCCGTAGCGGCCGTGATGAAATAAGAAGTCTCGGTACCTTCCGCGCATATGCCTTGGTAGATATGTGCGTAGGTAGGAGGTTCGCAGACTTATGCCGCTTGTTCTTCGTGTGCGTTCGCGGTGTCTACGTAGGTGCCAGAGGCTTGCAGGCGGAACAGGTTGAAAATGCCCTGCGTTGCTGCCTTTGGCGGAGCACCTGTTTCGGCTTGATACGCCAGCAGCGGTGGCTCAATGCGGTGCAAGAAGCGATCGACGAAGCTTTGGACTGTGGTTACTTCGCCCGGCGTAGGCGCGCGGAAACGAGCGAGAATCCTGGTAATTGTGTCCGCATTCGTTTTAAAACGTTCCAGGATGGATGAGGCGGCGCCGTCGAGATAGGCGCTCACGTCCACGTCCTTCAGAAACTCCGCGTACTGCGGGTCGGAGCGGAGCAGCGCCTCGATGCCATCGCGCATTTCGTTCACGACCTCAGAGGCGTAGAGTTCATGATTCTCCGTGCTGGTGATGAACTCGTTCAGCTTCAGGTCGGCATCGCCGCCGGACTCCTGGAAGGCGGTCAAAGCAATCAGCCAATGGGAGCCGTTGAGCAACCAGCTCTTGATGTCCTTCTCCACATCAAGATGGCGGCTGAACTCTACGCGACTTCCACGCAGCAACTCCGGAAGGTTCTCTGTGTTCCCGCAGAGTTCAAGCTTCAGCGAGCCGTACTCCTCGGCTTGTACGAGAACGGTTGGCTCCCCCTCAAAGGTGCACTCTTCCATGCCCACGCAGACGCGATCCACCAGGGCATGAACGCAACGCACATGGCGATGTGTCTGTTCCTTGATGTGCTCCGCGAAGTCGTCGTGATGGAGAACCTCGTAGGCACTCACGGTGTTTTCGCAGGCCACCAGGTTGACGTCGCCGATGCCGCTGTTCTCGGCGTCCTTTGCGCTGCAGATGACGTTGAGAGCTTCGACGACAGGGGCGTAGTTCTTCGCGCTCAGCACCGAGGCGGTGACCACAATCCCTTTGGCCTTTTCTTCTGACTTGGCGAGGATATCGTGAATGGCTTCGGCGATCTTCTCTTCTTCAAAGGCGTGGAAGCCGTCGTAGTGCACGATCTCGCGCGGTTCTTCGCGGTTGGCTCCCGGGATCATGCCCGGTGTGTCAATGAGGTAGTGCTGGCGGGAGTTGCTGCTGAGCAACTCATTGCGCTTTGAAGCATCGAGAGCGGTGCTGCCCGTGGGCTTGCTTCCAGAGGTGGCGCGATTGAGTAGATAAAGTTCTGAATCCGGGGTTTGGAAAAACCGTGCTACAAGCCCCAGGCCGAGCCGGCCTGTGCCGAAGTGTATGTGTAACATGGGTCCCTCGTCGATCGTGCTTGGTTTTCGAACTACGGCTTTGGTACTGCCGAGACGTTCACGTGCGACGGCAAAGCGGTAGTCACAGAGGAGCCATCAAGCTGGACGATGCACAAGCCTCTGCTGCCCTCTGCAGCGTCCCTTGAGACGAGCCCGTGGGTCGGCCCGTTGCCTCTTATCCGACGAATGGTGGAGGGACGAGGGACGACTACGTAGGACAGCCGATAGCTTCAATCAAGCAGGATTTACGGGTATTTTGTGTCGGAACACGTACAGACGCGATGCTGTGCGCCATGATAGCTTCGGGTTCCTGAGCCCGTTTGCAGATCAGGCTATGCCGAGGAACTGCAGCGTGGCGAATTGTTGGTTGTCGTGCCGCCCCGGATCGATCTCGAGCTCCAGGACAGAGACTTCGGGGAGATTGAGCGCACTGTCTTCAACCTCGGTGTTCGATCCTCCGGGACTGAAGTTCCACTGCTGACGAAGGACCTGCTTCCTCCCCGCCCCGGGGCTGGAGGCAAACACCGCAAGCTCCTGGCTTCGCTCGGCCGAGTTGTCCTTGATGACGAGCCGAAGACGCCGGATCAACTGAGGCGTGTCGAACTTCAGCCGGATGAGTTGAGGGCCGGGATGGGCTGCGCGCCACCCTACCTCTGTCGTTTCGTCGAGCGCACTTTCGAAGGGGTGAGCCGGATCCTCTGAAGAGATCTCCGCAACAGCGATCCCGTCCAGGTTGAACCACCCACCGGATGGGGCTGAGTTGGTGGAAGCATTTGAACTGGGCAACACGTTCTTTCGCATGCAGCGTGAGTCCTTTCACCGGGTCCGTCGTGGCTTCCTGAGAGCAGGGATGTGCGGACCGGGATCGCGTGGCTCTGGTGATAGATGCGAAGGGGATGTCAGGCGTTCGACGGGACTAATCGCTTCCCCCCCCCGCAGCCGTTTGATGGTGTTGTATTTTGGGACTCACTTTTGCAGGCGTCTACATCCCCAGTGGGATTACCCGCAGAGTTTCCCCGGTCGTAAGGTGTACTCCATGGCCCGAGAGCAGTACAGAACGCCGGATGAAGACGTAGCAGTCGAGTTCGAACGGGTGTCGCAGCTCTTCCGTCTCGCGCTGGGCAAGCCGTCGGACCGCGTCCTTTTTGATTCGCTGATGGCTGAGGCCAGCGAAAGGGGCTTGAACTGGGTGCAGGGACTCGAGTTTGTCATTGAGAAGCGCCGGCGGGGCGATACGACTGCAGCTGATGCCGTTGCAGCAAAGCGGCGGGTCTGGAGCGAGCGGGCGACCGAAGGAATGGGCGACCTGCGCAGGACGGGTTAGCGCAGATCGCCGGTCAGGCGGTTACAGGCCCTTGTCGGTGAGGAACTTGATGAGATCCTTGACGCGGCTGGAGTAGCCCCACTCGTTGTCGTACCAGCTGATGACCTTGCCGGTCTGGCCGACGGTCTTGGTGAGCTTTGAGTCGACGATCGAGGAGAGCGGGTTGCCCTTGAAGTCGGAGCTGACGAGTTCTTCGTCGGTGAAGCCGAGAATGCCTTTGAGGGGACCTTCGCTGGCGGTCTTCAGCGCGGCGTTGATGCTCTTCACGTCGATCGGCTTTTCGGCGACGAAGGTGAGGTCGACGACGGAGACGTTGGGCGTGGGGACGCGGATGGCGAAGCCGTCGAGCTTGCCGTCCATCTCCGGAATGACGAGCTTCAGGGCCTTGGCGGCGCCAGTCGAACTCGGAATCATGCTCAGCGCGGCGGCGCGGGCGCGGCGCAGGTCCTTGTGGGGGGCGTCAAGGACGACCTGGTCGTTGGTGTAGCTGTGAATCGTGGTCATGATGCCGGACTGGATGGCGAAGGTCTCGTGGAGGACCTTGACGACCGGGGCGAGGCAGTTCGTGGTGCAGCTCGCGTTGGAAATGATGTTGTGTTTGGCGGGGTCGTACTTGTCGTCGTTGACGCCGAGGACGACGGTGAGGTCCTCGTTGGTGGCGGGGGCGGAGATGATGACCTTTTTTACAGTGCTGCCGAGGTGGGCTTTGGCTTTCGCGCCGTCGGTGAAGAAGCCGGTAGACTCGACGACGATCTCAGCGCCCACGGAGGCCCAATCGAGGTTCGCTGGGTCGCGCTGGGCGAAGACCTTGATGGTTTTGCCGTCGACGGTGATGGAGTCCTCGCCCGCAGAGACGTCGTTGGGGAGGTTGCCGAGGATGGAGTCGTACTTGAGCAGATGCGCCAGGGTGGCGGGGGTGGTCAGGTCATTGACGGCGACGAACTCGATGTCCGGGTTGCCGAGCGCGGTGCGAAAGACGTTGCGTCCAATACGGCCGAAGCCGTTAATGCCAACCTTTACTGCCATTTTGATCTGCTCTCTCTTCCGGTTCAGTTGCGGTCGGCTACCGTAGGCAGCGCTCCGCGCATCTCTTTGAGGCTACCAAAGGCGAGGGGAACCCGCCAATGCTCCGGATGGGTGCCGCATGCACCGTTCTTGCAGCAAGCGCGGGGGTATGGTACATCCTGAGTATGCGCGAATGGTTGCGCGAGAGGTTCATGAGACGACGTTCGAGACGTCCTCCGAACGAATCGGAGTCCACGGGAAAGATCGGGCAGGAGCTGCCCACGGATCAGCCGGCGCCTTTGCGGCCGACGTATCCGGAACCTTTGCGGGCTCAGCCTGAGGGCGCGGCCCAGGAACAAACCGACCCTGAGGCCGAGGAGCCGCAGACTGAAGTAACGGCGGAGCTGCATGGATTGCAGCCGGGCGAGGTATCCGAGCCGACTGGCGACGATGCCGCTTCGGAGCCGGAACAGGCCAGTCCGCAGCCGCAACTCGTCATGGAGACGCAGCCGGAGTCGGTGGGAACGCCGCCTGTGGCGCCTGCGGTGGCGAAGTCGCCGCGGGGCTATGTCGTGTTAACCATTGGGCTGCCGGGGTCGGGCAAGACGACCTGGTATAAGCGCCGGGGCGTGACGCCGCTGTCGAGCGATTTGCTGCGAAACATTTTGTTCGATGACATCACGGAGCAGCGGTACCAGGGCCTGGTGTTCAGCACGCTGCGCAGCTTACTGCGGGCGCGATTGATCGCCAAGATGCCTTGGAACTACGTGGACGCGACGAATCTGAGCCCGCATGAGCGCCGGCAGTGGATCAAGATGGCGAAGAGCTTTGGGTACGAGGTGCAGGCGGTGTTTTTCGATGTGCCGCTGAGCGTGTGCCTGGAGCGGAACTCGAAGCGGGACCGCCAGGTGACCGACGAAGTCATGCACAAGATGGCGGAGCGGCTGCGGCCGCCGGCCTTCAAGGAAGGCTTCGACAAGATCACCGTGGTGCGGGTGAAGGGATCGACGAATCCGCCCTCGGTGGCACCGCCGCCGAGCGCCGAGGCAGATGCAGGTCCGGAGCATGGTGCCGAACACGCGCCCGAGGCTGCGGAGTAGGTTCTCAGGGCAGATCCCCTGCGGGGATGACAACAAGAAAGGCAAGGATGGCCACCGGTGGCGTGGAGTTCGCGGATGTGAGCTTCACGGTCGGTGGCCGTCAGCTTTTGCGAGGAGTCTCGTTTCGGTGTGAGCCGGGTAGCACGACGGCGCTGCTGGGGCGGAGCGGGTCGGGCAAGACGACGCTGCTGCGTACGGTGAACGGGCTGGTGCGGCCTACTGGCGGGCGTGTCCTGGTGGACGGCAGCGACGTCGGGTCCGCCGATGTGCTGATGCTGCGGCGTGGGATTGGGTATGTGATCCAGGAGAGCGGGCTGTTTCCGCACATGAGCATCGAGCGGAATGTGCTGATGCCGCTGGAGGTGGCGGGATCGTTGGGGGATCGGCAACCCGGGTCCCAGAAGCGGGACGCGGGGCACGAGGTCATCGGGAGCGCGGCGGCGGCAGCGCTACAGCGGGTGGGGTTGAACGACGATGCCCTGGGGCGGTATCCCTGGCAGTTGAGCGGCGGGCAGCGGCAACGTGTGGGGGTGGCTCGGGCGCTGATTTCCCAGCCAAAGGTGCTGCTGATGGACGAGCCGTTTGGGGCGCTGGATCCG
The DNA here is from genome assembly GCA_963717535.1 of uncultured Verrucomicrobiae bacterium. Lineage (GTDB taxonomy): Bacteria > Acidobacteriota > Terriglobia > Terriglobales > Acidobacteriaceae > Granulicella. The sequence goes on along the minus strand of OY970344.1, from coordinate 988,782 downwards.
CTGACGCGGGCGGAGATGCAGCGCATGATGCGGGCGCTGTTGCAGCCGGGAGAGGTGACCACGCTGATCGTTACGCATGATCTGCAGGAGGCGCTGTTTCTGGCGGATCGTGTTGTGCTGATGCAGGATGGGGCGGTGCTGGCCAATGTGCGGGCGGATGAGGTAATGGAGAGTGCCGAGCCGGCGGTGCGCGAGTATGTGCGTGCGACGCAACCCCAGGATGCGGCGGCCTGATGGGGACGTTTCTTCATCGGTATGGGGGGGAGATCGGCAGGCTTACGTTTGAGCACCTTTGGCTTACGCTGAGCGCAATGTTGTTCGCAGCGGCGATTGGGCTGCCCCTGGGCGTGCTGCTGACGCGTAAGCGGGGATGGGCGCAACCTGTGCTCGGGGTCGCGAATGTGCTGCAGACGATTCCGAGTCTGGCGCTATTTGGGCTGTTGTTGCCGGTGCCGTTTCTTGGAGATCGGGCGGCGCGGCTGGCGATTGTGGCGCTGACCGGATATGCGTTGTTGCCGATCCTGCGGAATACGTATGCGGGGATCAATAGCGTGGATCCGGCGTTGATCGACGTGGCGAACGCGCTGGGGATGACGGGGTGGCAGCGGCTGCGCAAGGTGGAGTTGCCGCTTGCGGCGAGTGTGATCCTGGCTGGGCTGCGGACCGCGACGGTGACGTGTGTGGGTGTGGCGACGATCGCGGCGGCGATCGGTGCTGGCGGGCTGGGGGAGTTGATCTTTCGTGGCGTTGCGAGCGTGGACAACGGGTTGGTGCTGGCGGGGGCGGTACCGGCCGCCTTGCTGGCGCTGGGGGCGGATGGGCTATTAGGTCTGGCGGAGAAGCGGATGACGGTGCGACGGTGAACGGGAGTGGCCACCGCTCGGGGTGCGCGAGTTGGATTGGCGTATGGCTCGGGTGCTTTGGATTGCTGCTGGGCCTCACGGCTTGTGCGCCGCCGCGGTCTTCGCATGTGGTGATTGGGGCGAAGAACTTTACGGAGCAGGTCGTGCTGGGCGAGTTGCTGGCGCAGGAGATCGAGGCCGAGGGTGGGGGACCCGTGGAGCGGCGGTTCTGGCTGGCGGGAAGCTACCTGTGTCAGCAGGCGCTGGTTTCGGGGCGGATTGATGGGTACCCAGAGTACACGGGGACGGCGCTGACGGCCATCCTGAAGCAGCCTTTGCCGCCTGTGGGACAGCGGGATGCGGCGGCTGTGGATGCTACTGTGGCTCGGTTGTATGCGCAGCGGTACGCGGTGCGGATGGGGCCGGGGTTGGGGTTTCAAGATACGTTTGCGATGGTGGTGCGGGGGGACGATGCCCGGCGGTTAGGATTGCGGACGATCAGTGATGCCGCCCGGGTGGCGGCTGGCTGGCGGCTGGGCGTGGGGTATGAATTCGCGGAGCGTCCGGATGGACTGGCGGGGCTCGCTTCGACGTATGGGTTGCACTTTCAGGGGTCGCCGCGGACGATGGAGTTGGGGTTGTTGTACCGGGCCCTGGGGGCGCACCAAGTGGACATTGTGGCGGGGAACTCTACGGATGGGGCGATTGGGGCGCTGGGGTTCGTGACGCTGGTGGATGACCGGCGCTACTTTCCGCCTTATGAGGCGGTGCCGTTGGTGCGGGAGGATGCGCTTGCCCGGTGGCCGGCGATCGGCCGCGCTGAACAGCGGCTTGCGGGACAGGTGAGCGAGGACGAGATGCGTGGCATGAACCTCCTGGTGGATGGACAACATCAGGATCCGGCTGAGGTGGTGCGGGCATTTCGAAAGCGGAGAGGGTTGTGATGGACCAGGTGCCAAGGCAGAACGAGCCCTGGATGCGCGCCACGCACGGGGAGCTTGATCCGTTGCGACGGGGCGTGGTGCATGCGTTGGAGCAGGCGCTGGAGGATGCGGAGCGGTGGTGTGCGGCGTTGACGGACCAGGCGATGTTTGCGCGAACTGCGGAGCTGCCGCCCGTGGTGTTTCATCTGCGGCATATGGCGCGGTCTCTGGATCGATTGCTGACGTATGCGGAGGACCGGCAGCTGGATGAAGTGCAGCTTGCGGCCTTGAGGACGGAGATGGCGGAGGGAGGCGCGGAGGAGGTTCGACGGGAGTTTCGGGAAGGGTTGAGGGGCGCGATCGAGCGGGTGCGGGCGTTTTCGCCGGGGCAGTATGAGGAGCCGCGGGGGATTGGGCGGAAGCGGCTGCTGACCACTGTGGGTGGGCTGCTGGTTCATTGCGCAGAGCATACGCAGCGGCATGTTGGGCAGATGGTGATTACGGCAAAGCTGGTGGCGCATCTCGGGGCTGAGGGGACTGCTTGAGTGGAGGCGGCGTAGTTGTAGCGGTGTCGTGCTCCCCGAAACATGGGTTTGTGAAGAGGGCGCAGCCATTCATTTTCCTGGTTAGGGGAGAGGGCGTGGAGGGGGATGCGCACCGGGGGACGACGGTGCAGCACCTGTACCAGGTGCGGCGCGATCGGACCCAGCCAAATCTTTGCCAGGTGCATCTGTTTGCGGCGGAGAAGCTGGAGGAGTTGGCCGCGGCAGGCTACGTGCTGGGACCGGGCGAGATCGGAGAGAACGTGCTGACGCGCGGCGTTGATCTGCTGCGTTTGCCGAGAGGGACGAGGGCGCGGCTAGGCTCGGAGGCTGTCGTGGAGATCACGGGGTTGCGTACGCCGTGCGCCCGGATGGATGGCTACCGAGCGGGGCTGCAACAGCTGTTGTGGGGGCCTCGCGATGGGAAGGGAAAGCGCGAGCGCCGGGCAGGCGTGATGGCCGTGGTGATCGCGGGCGGCAAGGTGCTGAAGGGCGACGCGATACGCCTTGAACTGCCGCCGGAGCCGCACTTCATGCTGGGGCCGGTTTGAGCTGTTCCTGGCTGTTTAGAGGGCGAGGGTCAGCAGGTGTGCTGTGGCGGCGGGCATGCCCCGAGGGTGTTGCTAGCCGACGAGGTGGCCGAGCTTTTCGCGCTTGGTTTCGAGGTAGCGCTCGAAGGTGGGCTCAGAGGGAATCGTGGCGTCGACGCGTTCGGTGACGTGGATGCCGGCGGCTTCGAGGGCTGCTACCTTTTCGGGGTTGTTGGTGATGAGTCGGACGGCGGGGATGCCGAGGAACTTAAGGATGGCAGCGGGGAGCTCGAAGGCGCGGAGGTCGGTGGGGTAGCCAAGCTGGTGGTTGGCTTCAACTGTGTCGAGGCCCTGGTCCTGGAGCTCGTAGGCACGAAGTTTGGCCATGAGGCCGATGCCGCGGCCTTCCTGCTGCTCGTAGAGGAGGATGCCGGCGCCTTCGGCGGCGATGCGCTTGAGGGCGAGATGGAGCTGGTCGTGGCAGTCGCAGCGGAGCGAGTGGAAGACGTCCCCGGTAAGGCACTGGGAGTGGATGCGGACGATGGGGGGAGCTGATTTCCCGTTCACCGCAGGGGCGTGGAGGTTGCCCATGATGAGGGCGACGGCGGATTCCAGGGGCTTGCGGGTCGGGTCGCCGGGTTGGGGGATGCCTTCGAAGCCGAGTATGCGGAACTGGCCCCAGCGGGTGGGGAAGTCTGCATCGGCGACCTTGGTCGTGCTGAGGAGGGGCATAGCGATAGTTTAGATTCCGGCGCGGGGGGAAGGATGCGGAGGGAGGCGGTCGTTGGTTTTGACGGGCTCGCGCTTTTGGCTCTTGTGTGACAAGGACAGGGGTGTCTCGACCTTCCTTCGACTCTCTCCGCTTCCTCGGGGTACGGGCGAGATGACGAAGTGTAGGGGCGCGTAAAGTAAGAGCGTGCACGGCGTTGATTCCAAGCTGCTGCTGATCTCGTTGCTGGTGAAGCTGGGCGTGGCTGCGGCTGTCGCTAGTTCGCTGGCCCGGTCGGTGCGATTCAAGCGTCTGTTGGTGGGACCGCGGGATCGCACACGCGGGCAGACGCTGCGGTTGCTGGCGTGGATCTGCGTGCCGCTTACGTTGGGCGTGTTGGTGCGGGTGCGGGTGCCCAATTTCCTGGCAGCCGACTTGGCGCTGCAGGCGACGGCGTTGCTTGGTTTGTTGTTGGGTGCGCGGCCTGCGGCGTTGGGTGGGGCGTTTCTGGCATTGCCGGCGCTGGGGCACCATGAGTGGTTGAGCCTGCCGGTGAATATGGCTGTGGGGCTGCTGTTTGGGGCGTTCCGGCACTTTGCAGATGAAGAGGCGATCTGGTCGTTTTCGCCGCTGATCGATCTGAGCATCTATCGCTGGGTGCGGCGGACATTGCGACGGCCAAATTTGGACCGGCAGATTTCTTTGCTGGTGCTGCTGACCGCAACGCAGCTGGCCGCTGGTCTGTTGGCGCGCGTGCAGCCTCGGCGGTACTTCGAGTTGTATTCCGAGAATTGGTGGCTGGAGGCTGTGGTTTGTGCGTGTACGCCGGTGGTGGTGGGGATTCCGCTGAAGATCTGGAATGCGATTCGGATTGAGCGGAAGCTTGAGGAACAGAGCCGGTTGTTGCTGGAGGCTCGGCTGGATGCGTTGCAGCGGCAGATCAATCCGCACTTCCTGTTCAATACGTTGAACTCGATCGCGTCGCTGGTGCGTTCGGAGCCGGAGTTGGCGCGGGAGATGATTGTGAAGCTCGCGCGCATCTTGCGCACGCTGTTGCGCGAGCGGGATGCCTTTGTTCCGTTGGAAGAAGAGCTGGCGTTTACGGATGATTATCTGGACATTGAGGTTGTGCGGTTTGGGGAGAAGCTCCGGGTCGTGAAGGAGATCACAGAGGAAGCACTGTCCCTGGAGGTGCCGAGCATGCTGTTGCAGCCGCTCATTGAGAACAGCATCAAGCATGGGCTGGAGCCGCGGATCAACGGTGGGACGGTGACGCTGCGGGGGCGTGTCGTCGGGGATCAGCTCTTGATTGAAGTGGAAGATGATGGCGTGGGCATTGCGCCTGAGCGGGCGGGGAACAGCGGGTTGGCGGGCGATGGGCTGGGCATTGGGATGCGCAATGTGCGCGAGCGGATCCAGGTGTTGTATGAGGGGCAGGGTGAGGTGGAGATTGTGAGCAGGCCGGGGCGGGGGACGCGGATTCGGATCTCTCTGCCGGCGTTTACGCGGCAGGATGTGGAGCTGCGCGGGGTTGGCGTACATGCTTCTGTGCCGGCGCGGCAGGTGGCGGAGGCAGCGGGATCGTGATGCAGCTTTGCTAGAATGAGCGCGGCGGCGGAGAACCCTTGGCTGATTTTGTAGAAAGCATTCTGGGCATGGGCGGAAGCTCCGTTCCTGTGGACCGGCGGCCACGGCTGGAAGATCGGCTGCGACACAGGGTTGTTCGTAAGCAACAGACAAAGACAAGTAAGAACGGAAGGCAGACGCAGCAGATGATTGAGATTTTCTCCATACATGCGCGGGAAATTTTGGACAGCCGCGGAAATCCGACGGTTGAGGCCGATGTGGTGCTGGAAGATGGCGTGCGTGGGCGCGCGGCGGTGCCAAGCGGGGCGTCGACTGGGGAGCATGAGGCGGTGGAGCTTCGTGATGGAGACAAGGAGCATTATCTCGGCAAGGGCGTGCTGCAGGCTGTTGAGAATGTCGAGACGATCATTGCGCCGGAGTTGAAGGGGCTGGATGCGAGTAATCAGCGGCTGATTGATGCGACGATGCTTTCGCTGGATGGTACGGAGAACAAGGGGCGGCTGGGTGCGAATGCAATCCTCGCCGTGTCTATGGCGTGTGCGCGGGCTGCGGCTGAGGCTTTAGGGATGCCGTTGTATCGGTATCTGGGTGGGGTCAATGCTTGCATTCTGCCTACGCCGATGATGAATATCCTGAACGGCGGCGCGCATGCGGATAACAACGTGGACTTTCAGGAGTTCATGGTGATGCCCGTGGGAGCCGAGAGCTTTTCGGATGCGCTGCGGTGGGGCACTGAGGTGTTTCACACGCTGAAGGGTGTGTTGAAGAAGAAGGGCTACAACACGGCTGTTGGAGATGAGGGCGGGTTTGCACCTTCGTTGAAGTCGAACGTTGAGGCCGTGGAGTTGGTGCTTGAGGCGATTGAGCTGGCGGGTTACAAGGCTGGTGAGGAGATCGCGATTGCACTTGATCCGGCAGCAAGTTCCTTCTTTGACCGCAGCAAGGGCAAGTATGTGTTTCATAAGTCGGACAAGAGCGAGAAGACCGGCGAGCAGATGGCGAGTTATTGGGAGAGCTGGACGCGGCAGTACCCGATTGTGTCGCTGGAAGATGGGCTGGATGAGAATGATTGGACCGGCTGGAAGCTGCTAACGGAGAAAATCGGGCGCAAGGTGCAGCTGGTTGGCGATGATCTGTTTGTGACCAACACGAAGATGCTGCAGCGCGGGATTGATGAGGGTGTGGCGAACTCGATCCTAGTGAAGGTCAACCAGATTGGGACGATCTCCGAGACGCTGGATGCGATTGAGCTGGCGCGGCGGAATGGCTATACGGCTATCATCTCTCATCGCTCTGGCGAGACTGAGGATACGTTCATTGCGGACCTGGCGGTGGGTACAGGTGCTGGTCAGATTAAGACGGGATCGGCTTCAAGGACGGATCGCATTGCGAAGTACAACCAGTTGCTGCGCATTGAGGAAGAGTTGGGTGGGGCGGCGATGTTTCTTGGGCGGACTGCAGTGAACTGCTCGGAGTAGTTTCTTCTGCGCATGGTTGCGAAGGCCCGGCAATTGCCGGGCCTTTCCCTTTTCCATTGGTATGCTGGACCTGATGGCGAAAAGACCTGTTCTGCTGACGATTCTTGATGGTTGGGGCTACCGTGCGGAGACGCATGGCAATGCGATTGCTTTGGCGCGCAAGCCGACATATGACAAGCTGCTGCGGGAATACCCGAACACGTTGATTCGGGCGAGTGAGCACTTTGTGGGGCTGCCGGACGGGCAGATGGGGAACTCTGAGGTAGGGCATCTGAACCTGGGCGCGGGGCGCGTGGTGCGGATGGATATGACGCGCATTGATGCTGCAATTGCTTCCGGGGAGTTCTTCTCGGACCCGGTGATTGTGGCGGCGATGGATCATGCAGCCGTGGAGGGGCGCGCGCTGCACTTGATCGGATTAGTGAGTGATGGTGGGGTTCATTCTCATCAGCGGCATCTGTATGCGCTACTGCGGATGGCTGCGCAGCGCGGGCTGACGCGGGTGTATGTGCATGCGTTTATGGATGGGCGCGATACCTTGCCGACTTCCGGGGCGGGTTATCTGGAAGAGTTGGCGGCGCGGTTTGCTGAGTATGGCGTGGGCAAGCTGGCTAGCGTGAGCGGGCGTTACTTTGCGATGGACCGTGACTTGCGTTGGGAGCGGGAGCGCAAGGCGTTCAACGCGATGGTGAAGGGGCAGGCTGAGGGTGGGGCCTACCGTGATGCTGTCGCGCGGGTGCGGGAGAGCTATGGCAACGGTGTTACGGATGAGTTTGTTGAGCCGTTTGTATGTGTTAATGACCTCGGCGAGCCGATGGGGCGGATTGCGGACCGGGATGCGGTGATTTGTTTCAACTACCGGGCGGATCGGGTGCGGCAAATTACGCGGGTGTTAGCGCGGCGAAGTGGGCTCACTAACAACGGCGGCATTGATTTGCCCAAGGCCGCCGAGTTAGAGATGGAGATCGCGCGGGAGGATGTTCCGGCAAACCTGCACTTCGTGACAATGACCCAGTATGACAAGAACTTTGCGTTGCCGATGATTATTCCGCCGGAGAGCATGGATAACTTATTGGCCAATGTGATGTCGAAGCATGATCTCCGGAATCTGCGGGTGGCGGAGACGGAGAAATATGCGCATGTGACGTACTTCTTCAATGGCGGGATTGAGAAGCCGTTCGCGGGCGAGGATCGGGAGTTGGTGCAGTCGAAGAAGGTGGCTACGTATGACCTGGCGCCGGAGATGAGTGCTGAGGGAATCGGGGACATTGTGGAGCGTCAGTTAGGGGATCGGGCTTTCGACGTGATGATTGTGAACTTTGCGAATGCAGATATGGTGGGGCACTCGGGGAAGATTGAGCCTACGGTAAAGGCGGTGGAGGCTGTGGATGCGCAGCTGGGGCGGATCTACAACGCGGTGCGGGCTGCGGAGGCTAGCTGGATCATCACGGCTGATCACGGGAACGCGGAGATGTTGATCGATCCCGTGAGCGGCGGGCCGCATACGGCGCATACGACGAACCCTGTGCCTTTTGTGTTGGTGACGGATGGGGGCGCGAGGGTGGGTGTGCGGGAGGGTGGGAGTTTGCGGGATATTTCGCCGACGATCTTGGGGCTGCTGGGATTGGAGTTGCCGGCTGAGATGACGGGTGGGGATCTACGGGTTCTTGTGTAGGGCCGTTCTTGCCAGTGAAAGCGGAAAGCCCGGCGGGATGCCGGGCTTTGCCGTTGCTGCTTGTAAGAGAGGAGGTTTAGTCGCCCATGCGGGATTGGGCGGGGAAGAAGGGCAGGGTGCGGATGCGGGTACCGGTGGCTTTGAAGTAGGCGTTGGCCATGGCTGGGCCGGCAGGTGGGACGGCCGGTTCGCCTGCGCCGGAGGGCGCGTCTGTACTGTTGATGATTGCGACGTTGATAGTGGGGACCTCCGACATGCGGAGCATGCGGTAGTTGCTGAAGTTCTTGACGCTGGCGGTGCCGTTGCTGAAGGTGACGTGGCCCCAGAGTGCGGCGGAGAGGCCGTGGAGGATCCCGCCTTCCATCTGTGCTTTGACGGAGTCGGGGTTGATTACCCGGCCGCAGTCGACCGCGAGGGCGACACTGACCAGGCGGAGGGAGGTGGCGCTCGCGTTGGAGATCTCGATGACCTCGGCGACGACGGTGCCGAAAGCTTCGGCGATGGCGATTCCGCGAGAGTGACCGCGGGGGGCTGGTGAGTTCCAGTTGCCGAGTTCTGCGGCTGCGTCGAGCACGGCGAGGAAGCGGGGGTTGTTGATGAGGAGGTTGCGCCGGAACTGGTACGGATCGGCGCCTTCTGCATGCGCCAGTTCGTCAATGAAGCTTTCGACGACGAAGGCGTTGTAGGAGTTCCCGACGGATCGCCAGAAGCCGATGGGGATGGGGGAGGGATGGGCGGCGTACTCGACTACGCGGCTGGTCATGCTGTAGGGCAGGGCGGTGGCGCCTTCGGTGGCCTGGCCATCCTCTTCGCCGGCTGCGATGTAGCCTTTCTGCGCGAGGATGGAGGGCGAGACGACACGGTTCTGCCAGCTGAGGATGTTGCCTTTGCCGTCGAGGCCGGCTTTCACGTAGGAGAGTGTCATCGGGCGGTACATGTCGTTGCCGAAGTCTTCTTCGCGCGACCAGGTGAGCTTGACGGGCTTCTTGATGGCCATGGCGACTTTGACCGCCTGGGCGATGTAGTCCTGCTCGATTTTGCGCCCCAGACCGCCACCGAGCAGGGTGGTGTGGACCGTGATGCTGCCCAGGGGGAGGCCGGTGAGGGAGGAGGCGGTGGCCTGGACCCAGGCGGCGGCCTGGGTGGGGGCCCAGATCTCACATGCCGTAGCGGTCAGGTCGACGGTGCAGTTAAGGACCTCCATGCAGGCATGGGCGAGGTAAGGGAAGGAGTAGGTGGCGTCGAGGGTTTTGGTGGAGGCGGAGAGCCAGGTGCCGACGCTGCCGACTGTTTCCGCGTTGACTGCGGGGCCATGAGCCATGATGTTGGCAGCTTCGGTGTCGAAGACGGAGCTGTCGAGGTTGGCGGCGGAGGCGGGGATGTTCCAGGTGACGTTGGCGCCGCGGGCGGCCTCGATGGCGGAGTGGGTGTCCGAGGCCACGACCGCTGCGACGGCATTGCCAAGGTTGACGTAGACCGTACCGCTGCCACTGCCGTTACCGCGGCCATTGTTGCTGCGCGGCATGGAAGCGACTGTGCCACCGAACTGGGGGCAGTGCTTGATGGAGGCGTAGACCATGTTCGGGATGCGGACGTCGATGCCGTAGATGGCCGAGCCGTTGACCTTGGAGGGAATGTCCAGGCGTGGGAGGGCTTTGCCGATGACGCGGAGGTTGGCGTCAGTGATGAACGCGGGGCTCGCGGGTGGAGTGAGTGTGGCGGCGAGATTGGCCAGAGCGCCGTAGGTGAGTTTCCGGTTTGTGGGCGAGTGGATCACTACTCCGTCGGTGACCGTAAGCGTGGAGGGTGTGACAGCCCAGGTCTGCGCGGCTGCGCGGAGCAGCATGGCGCGAGCAGCGGCGCCTGCCTGACGGAGCGGAAGGTAGTTGTTCTTGATGGCGCTGCTGCCGCCGGTGATGTAGGAGACGCTGCTCGGCTCGGCGGTGATGACCTTGACCTTTGACCAGTTCACGACGAGTTCTTCGGCGAGGATCTGGGCGAAGCCGGACATGGCTCCCTGGCCCAGTTCGCAGCCGCCGAACCGGAGGGTGATGGTGTTGTCCGCCCCGATGAGCAGGAAGGCGTTGAGGCGAGTTTGCGAGGTGGCCGCCGCTGTGGAGAGGGTTTGGGCGGCGAATTTGCCGGGAAGGAAGAACCCGAGCATGAGACCACCGGCCGCTGTCGCGACGAACTGCCGTCGCGTGGGGAGCGGGGTGGACGGGGTGGGGTGGATGAGATCTTCGGCGAGGTGCATGGACATAAGTCGGCTCCTTATTTCAGCGTGGCGGCGAGCTTGATGGCGGCGCGCACGCGGGGGTAGGTGCCGCAGACGCAGAGGTTGTTGATCTCATTGATGTCGCCATCCTGCGGGTTCGGGTGCTGATTGAGCAGGGAACAGGCGGACATGAGCATGCCGGACTGGCAATAGCCGCATTGCGGAACCTGGAGCTGCACCCAGGCCTTTTGAAGCGGATGGCTTAGGCCATCGGGTGAGAGGCCCTCGACGGTGGTGATCGCTCTGCCCTGGACGGAGCTGACGTCGGTTTCGCAGGACTTTTCAGCGCGGCCGTCGACGAGGACGGTACAAGCCCCGCAGACCTCGATCCCACAGCCGTACTTGGTGCCGGTGAGGCCAAGAATGTCGCGCAACACCCAAAGAAGGGGGGTGTCATTGGAGGCGTTGACCTGGTGAGTTACGCCGTTCACGTTGAGAGTAGGCATCAGCAAATCTCCCTTGCTATGTCAGTAGGGTGAGGAATTTAAAACAACGCGGCAGCGCCGCGCAGGCGCGAAGAACAGCGCGGCCCGAAAAGCCTTGGGAAAGCCGAATGTAAGAAGGGGGAGCCCGGGGGCCGAAACGGAGGAAGGTAACGTAACCGACGAACGGGAGAATGTTACGGGTGGGGGATGCCGGGCGCAATGCCCACTTTGGGGAGTTCCAAAGGGCGGGAGTAGCTCTTCGCCAAACCGACTACACGGATCGGCGGTTTTCGAGGGCGCGAGTCATGGTGATCTCGTCGGCGTACTCGATGTCGGAACCAGCGGGGACGCCGGTGGCGATGCGGGTGATGCGGAGTTGCGGGTTTTGAGCGTGGGCCTCATCGGCGACGAAGCGCGCGGTGGCTTCCCCTTCCACGGTGGGTGAGGTGGCGAGGATGAGTTCCTCGGCGAGCTCCAGGCGGGGCCAGAGGTTGGTGAGGCGAAGTTGCTCGGGGCCGACGCCGTTGACGGGCGAAAGCGTGCCGTGGAGGACGTGGTAGACGCCGCTCCAGGTGCGGGTTTTCTCGATTGCGGCGATGTTGGTGGGCTCTTCGACGAGACAGATAAGGCGCGTGTTGCGGGATGGGCCCGTGCAGTAGCCGCAGGGGTCTACGTCGGTGACGTTGTTGCAGACGGAGCAGAGGCGGAGGGCTTGTTTGAGGGCGCGGATACCTTCGGCGAGGGCGTTGGCGTCGGCGTCGGAACTGCGCAGGATGTGAAAGGCGAAGCGCTGCGCGGTCTTGGCACCCACACCGGGGAGCTTGCGGAGTTCTTCGATGAGGCGGGACATCGGGGGCGCGAAGCGGGTGGACATTGTCGGTGGTTGTGTGGTGTCGGTGGTTGGTTGCGGCGGGTTGGCTTTGCAGGTTTAACGGCAGTGCAAGTGTCAGGGCAGGACAGAAGAAGATTTGTTTGCGGGAAGAGATAACCGGCACTGAGCACTAGAAGCTTGGGAGGCCGAGTCCGCCGAGCATGTCGCCGGCGCTGGATTGGGCGGCCTGGTCGGCTTTGCGGCCCGCTTCGTTGACGGCGGCAACGATCAGGTCCTCGAGCATGGTGATGTCACCGGCTGCGGCGGAGGCTGCGGCTGGGGTGATGGTGAGCTTGAGGAGCTCCTTGCGGCCGTTCATGCGGGCTTCAACGGCACCGCCGCCTGAGGAAGCTTCGACGATGGTGTTACCGAGCTTCTCTTCCATGCTTTCGCGCATAGCGTTGGCCTGGGAGAGCATTTCCTGCATTTTGCTGAGGTCCATGAGTGAGCCTTTTCGAGTGGAGATGAGAGATGAGAGAAGAGAGAAGAGAGAAGAGAGTGAAAGTGGCTAGTCCTTGCGGAGGTCGACGACGTTGGAGATGTCGGCGGCGAAGAGGCGTCTGGCTTCCTGGACCAGGGGGTGCTTTTCCGCGAGTTCGGCGGCGCTGCCGGCGGTGGCGGGTCGGGGCTTTTTGGGGGCTCCGTTAGAGAGGGCTGCGCCGGGGAGGAGCTGGACGGTGAGCGGGGTGGGGTGGAGGTCGCGCAAGGTGGCTTTGAGAATGCGATCAGCCTCGGCGTTGACGACGACCGGGAGCATGGTCTTGGAGAGGGTCGTTTGGACGGTGAGGATGCTGCCGGTGAGGGTCCAGGTGGCGTCTTCGAGTTGCTCGGCGGCGGAGGTCTGGCCCTTGGTGTTGAGGAGGGCGCGGACCGCGGCGGTTTGGAGCGCGGTGGCCTCGGGGGACGATGAGGATGGCTGGGTCGCACCTACGGGAGAGCGTTCCGTAGCTGACTCGGCGGCGTGAGGTTGCGGTGCAGGTGGCGAAGGCCACTCGTCCCACTCGGGTAGGAGTGGGGCAGCCGGCGCTGAGCTTTGCGGAACGTTGGTTTGTTGCGCGGACGGGGCAGAGGAGGGTGTTGCGGACGCTGGCTGCCGTGACTGCACGGACACCCAGGTCTCAGAAGCGAGACCTGGGGCACCCGCCTCTGTTGGCCGTGCGGGCTTGCGTGGATCCCACCCCGCTTCGTGTGTGGATGGGGCATTCGCGGGTTCGGCTGGAGGGGGCGCTTGTGGGGCGGGTTTGCTGGCGATCGGCGCCGGGATCGGGATCGGGGGTGGTGCTTGCGGACGTGGCGCCGGGGCAGTGAGTGGGGCCACTGTTCTTGGGGCTGCGGTCTTTGCTGCCTGGGTGGGCTGTGGGGTGGCTTGCGCAGAGCGTGGCGCTTGTGGCGCTTGTGTCGTGGGAGGCTTGGGGGCGTTGGGGCCAGCGGTAGCGCCGAGTTGGGACAGGATTTCTTCGATCGGGACGAGGCGTTGCACGTGGACGAGCTTCAGGAGGCCGAGTTCGAGGTGGAGGCGCTGCTCCTGGCGGTAGCCGAGGTCGTCGAAGGTGCGGAGGACGATGGCGAGGAAGCGGCTGAGCTCTTCTTCGGAGAAGTTGGCGGCGGAGCGGGCGGCGCGGCGGCGTTCTTCGGTGGAGACCTGGAGGAGTTCGGCGGCGAGACCTGTGGCTTCGACGTCGGCGTCGGGGCTTAGGCCTGTGATTTTGGCGACGACGGTGTTGCGGAGGAAGCGGGTGAACTGGCGGGCGATCTGCTGGGCGCCGTTGCCGAGGTCGAGGAGGTGGCCGACGGTCGAGAGGACGGTGGCGGAGTCGTTGTTGTGGACGGCTTGGAGGATCTCTTCGAAGACGACGTTCGAGACCGCGCCCATGAGCTCGCGGACTTCGGTGAGCTCTACGTGGGGTTGGCCATCGGTGGTGGTGGGGGCGCTGGCGATGGCCTGGTCCATGATGCTCAGGGCGTCGCGCATGGAGCCGTCGCCGGCCTCGGCGAGGAGCCCGAGGGTGGCGTCGTCTACCGCGATCCCCTCGTCCGTGGAGATCCTGCGAAGCTGGCCGACGATGTCGTCGAGCTTTACGGCGTGGAAGCTGAAGTGCTGGCACCGCGAGCGGATGGTCTGCGGGATGTCCTCGGGCTGGGTGGTGGCCATCATGAAAACGATGTGCTCGGGTGGTTCTTCGAGCGTTTTCAGGAGGGCGTTGAAGGCAGCGTCGGTAATCTGGTGCGCTTCGTCGAGGATGATGATCTTGAAGCGGTCACGGGCGGGGCGGTAGCGGGCGGCGTCGCGCAGCTCGCGGATCTCGTCGATCCCGCGGTTCGTGGCGGCGTCAATTTCGAGCACGTCGACGGCGTTGCCTTGGCGGATCTCCAGGCAGGAGTTGCAGGTGAGGCAGGGCTCGGGGGTGGGGCGTTCTGCTGACCCGATTGCGCGCTGGCAATTGAGTGCGCTGGCGAGGATGCGGGCGATGGTGGTTTTGCCGATGCCGCGGTGGCCCGAGAAGATGTAGCCGTGGGCGATGCGGTCCTGGGCGAGGGCATTGAGAAGGGTGCGGGTGACGTGGTCCTGCCCGACGACGTCGGCGAAGCGGAGGGGACGGTATTTGCGGGCTAGAACCTGGTAGGCCATCGGGCTACCGGTAGTTTATCGCCCATGGGTGTGGAGGGGGCGAGTGGATGACGCGGAGCGGCTCCAGTTGCGGTGCGGGAGCGAGCGCCCGCTACGGTGACGGAGCGGGTAGATAGAATGGTCGCGTTGCGAGCAAGAGGGGAAATCTTTGACTGGAAGAGCTTTGGTGCGGCGTTTGCGAGCAGTGATTGCGGTCGTTCTCTGGCTGGGGAGCGGCACATTCGCTCTGGCCCAAAACCCTGCAACCGCACCCGCGCCTGGAGCGGCGTCGGGTGTACCACCCTCGCAGCCGCGGCGTGGACCGGCACCGGTAGTGTCTCCGGAGATCGCCTCGGATGGGCGTGTGACGTTTCGGGTCTTTGCACCGCAGGCGACGACCGTAACAGTGGGTGGCGACATCAACCAGGGCCTGGTGCGCGAGGCATCTGCGACGTCGGGTGCGCCGGGATCGGCCGGGAGGCCTGGCATTCCGATGACGAAGGGGCCGGACGGTGTGTGGAGCGGGACGTCTGCACTGCCGATGAAGCCGGGCGCATGGCGGTACCATTTTGTCGTGGATGGGATGACGGTGGTCGATTCGAGCAACGTGAATACCTCGCCGTTCCAGGCGCAGATGGAGAGCCTGTTGATTGTGCCGGGAGACTTTTCCGAGACGCGGAATGTGCCGCACGGAGCGGTGTCGCGGGTGCACTACCCCTCGTCGACGTTCGATGGCGCGACCCGCGAGATGTATGTGTACACGCCCCCTGGGTATGAGAAGGGGACGGGCAGCTACCCGGTGCTGTACCTGATCCATGGCGGTGGGGAGACGGCGGCTTCGTGGTCTACGGTTGGCCGGGCGAATGACATCCTGGACAACCTGATCGCGGAGGGCAAGGCGGTTCCGATGATCATCGTGATGCCGTCTGGATGGACACCGCGGGGCCGGCAGGTGATGACCGCGGATGCGACGAAGGACCCGTTCAACGACGAGATGATGAAGGACATCCTGCCCTTCATGGAGAGCCATTACCGGGTGAAGGCTGATCCGGAGGGCCGGGCGCTTTCAGGGCTTTCGATGGGCGGCATCCAGACGTTGAACGTCGGGCTGCACAACCTGGGCGCGTTTCGGTACCTGGTGGTGATGAGCTCGGGCTGGATCAGCGAGGCGGACCGGGACTTCTTTTTCACAACGGAGGCTTCGCGGATTCCGACGTATAACAAGCAGCTGAAGCTGTTCTGGTGGGGATGGGGAGCGACGGACATTGCGCGTCCAAACGCGATCCTGGTGACGGACCGGTTGAAGAGCCTTGGGGTGCATGTGGAGACGATGGAGACGCCGGACGGCCATGAGTGGAAGAACTGGCGGCTGTATCTGCACGAGGCCGCGCCGAAGCTGTTCCGTTGAGATGGAGTGCTGTTGGGGCTCCGGGGCCTAGTAGCTGGGCGATAGCTGCGAGACGGCGGCGACCGCTTCGCGAGTCCCCGCGATAGTCGCTTCGACCTCGGAGGTCGTGGTGGTGTGAGTGAGAGTGAAGCGGACGGCGGTCTGGGCCAGCTCGCGGCGGTAGCCCATCGCGGTGAGCACGTGGGAGGGCTCGTCACTGCCCGCCGCGCAGGCGGAGCCGCTGGAGCAGAGGATGCCACGTTCTTCGAGTTGCAGGAGGACGGCTTCGCCGGACGTGCGAGGGAAGCAGAAGCTTGCGTTGTTGGGGAGTCGGCTCGTGGGGTGGCCGGTGAGGATCGCGTCGGGGATGGCGGTAAGGATGCCCTTGATCAGGCAATCGCGAAGGGCGATGAGGTTGGGGGTGATGGTGGGGAGTTCGGCCGCGGTGAGTTCGAGCGCGGTGGCGAAGGCTACTGCGCCGGCTACGTTTTCCGTGCCGGAGCGGCGGTTGCGCTCCTGGCCGCCGCCGTGGAGGACGGGTTCTGCAAAGATGCGGGCGCGGAGATAGAGCGCGCCGATGCCCTTGGGTGCGCCGAGTTTGTGGCCCGAGAGCGAGATCGCGTCGGCGGCAAGCGTCGGGATGTGGATCGGAAGGGTGCCGCAGGCCTGGACCGCGTCGGTGTGGAACGGGATGCCATGGTCGTGGGCGATGGCGGCGAGATCTGCGATTGGTTCAACGGTGCCGACCTCGTTGTTGGCGAGCATGACGGAGATGAGGGTGGTATCGGGGTGCTGCTGGAGGGCGCGCCCGAGGTCGGCGGGGTCGAGGCGGCCGTGTGAGTCGATCGGAAGGAAGTCGATGGCGAAGCTGTGGTGGCGTTCGAGGTAAGAGCAGGAGGCGAGGACGGCTTCGTGCTCGATGGCGGTGGTGAGGATGCGGCGGCCGCGCGGGGCGGCCAGGGCGATGCCTTTGAGGGCTAGATTGTCGGCTTCGGTGCCGCCGGAGGTGAAGATGATTTCGTTGGGGCGGCAGCCAAGGACGGCGGCGACGCGCTCGCGGGCCTGCTTAAGGGCGCGGGATGCCTGGTCACCAAGGGAATGGTGGCTGGACGGGTTGCCGAAGCTGTTCGTAAGGTAGGGCCACATGGCCTCGAGCACTTCGCGGCGGACGGGAGTGGTGGCGGCGGCGTCGAGGTAGATCATGTTGGTGGTTGTTGGTTGGTCGTCAGTGGTTGGTGTTAAGGCCTGGTTTGTGGTTCGGGGAGGATGTCGAGGCCGAGGTCGAGTGAGCGAACGGAGTGAGTGAGGGCGCCGACGGAGATCAGGTCGACACCGGTTTCGGCGATGGCGCGGGCGGTATCCAGGCGGACGTTGCCGCTGGCTTCGACGAGGGCGCGGCCAGCGATTTGACGTACGGCGGCGCGGAGTTGGTCGGGGGTGAAGTTGTCGAGGAGAATGGTGTCGACGCTGGCGGCGAGGACAGGCTCGATCTGGTCGGGGTGGTCGACTTCGACTTCCAGGTGGGCCGTATGGGGCAGTGCGGCGCGCGCTTCGCGCAGGGCGGTCGTGAGGTCGGTCTGGCCTCCGGCTGCGAGGACGGCGAGGTGGTTGTCCTTTACGAGCATGGCGTCCGAGAGCGAGTAGCGATGGTTCTGGCCTCCGCCGCAGCGGACGGCGTAGCGCTCGAAGAGGCGAAGGGTTGGAGTGGTCTTGCGGGTGTCTACGATGCGGGCGTTTGTGCCCTTAACCTGTTCGACGAACTGGGCTGTCAGGGTGGCGATGCCCGAAAGGCGCTGGACAAAGTTCAGGGCCACGCGTTCGGCCTGGAGGATCGCCCGGGCGGAACCTTCGGCTGTGGCGAGGATGTCGCCGGGGAAGAATGGCTGGGCGTCCTGCTGGAGTACGGTGACGATCGCGGCGTCCGTCAAGTGCATCGCCGCGGCGAAGAACTGGGTGCCGGCGAGGACCCCGTGCTCGCGGGCGACGAGGGAGGCTTTGACGCAGGCATCGGCGGGAATCAGTGTCTGGCTGGTGAGGTCTCCCCAGGGAGCGTCCTCCTCTAGGGCGAGGCGAACGATGCGATCTACGGCGGATTGCGGAAGTTGCGGTGCGGAGGAAGGAATGACGTTATCTCCATCGAATCTGAGAAGGGGGGCGCCGGGCAGGGCAGACGTCCCCGGCCGGGCTAGAACATTTCGGGCATCCAGCTGGATCTGAACTCACCCCAGAAGACGACCTCGCCCGGGGCTGCCTTCACGCTCTTGCTGGAGCAGATGTTGCGGGATGCGAAGCCGTGTGCGACCACCTCGGCGACCGGGATCTGTCCCAGGGCGTTTCCGTTGCAGTCGGCATAGGCTATCCGGTGCGGGTCGGTGCCGGTATGGGGGCCACCGACGAGGATGAAGTCGGCTGCACCCGTTGGAACGGAGACGTGACCTACGCCGTCTTTATCGACCACAACGACGGCCTCTCCCCGATGGTCGCCCCACTGGAAGGTGACGTTTTTGTTCGCCAGTGGCTTACCGGATTTGGCGTTCATCAAGCGGACGGTGAGGGTCTGGGCGGGGAGGGACGTGCAGACCGCTGCGACGGCGATGGCCGTGAGTGCGCAACGCATTTTGCCGCGGGGAGATGATTTGCAGGCGTTGGTCATATCAGGGTCCACTCCTCTAGCGTAGTGCGTGCACGGGGCGCGTGAGGGTTAGATGCTGACGTTCGGCCTCGACCGGAGTCGGGAAGTCGGCGCGGAAGTGCGCGCCTCGGGATTCCCGGCGGGCAAGGGCAGCGGTGATGACTGCATCGGCCAGTTGGAGGAGGTTGGCGGTCTCGCGGTCGTGGATCGATTCTTCGAGGACATGCCACTGGCGGACTTGTGCCTGAGCGGCGCGGAGTTCCTCTCCATCGCGCACGATGCCCGCCGCGTTCCACATAAGTTGCTGGAGGACGTTGCGGTCAGGAAGAGCCTGGGTGGGTCCGGCGTAAGGCGGCTTCGCTGACGAGGGGTCACCCGGAGGGTTGGGGAGCTCTAGGGTGTGTACCTGGTCGAGTGTGGCAGCGACCCGGGCGGCGCCTGGTCGGTCCAGGAGGAGGTGGGCAGCGCGGTGGGCGAAGACGATGCTTTCGAGGAGCGAGTTGGAGGCAAGGCGATTGGCGCCGTGGACGCCGGTGCACGCGACTTCGCCGACGGCGAAGAGGCCAGGGATGTCCGTCCGGCCGAAGATGTCGGTCTGGATGCCGCCCATCCAGTAGTGGGCGGCGGGGGCGACGGGGATGGGGGTGCGGGCCCAATCGAGGCCGGCACGTTGGCAGGCGGCGTTGATGGTGGGGAACCGCTCCGCGAGGAAGCCGGCACCGAGATGAGTGGCGTCGAGCAGGACGGGCTTCCCGCCCTGGAGCTTCATCTGGGCGGCGATGCCTCGGGCGACGATGTCACGGGGGGCGAGTTCGGCGTCGGGGTGAATGGCCTGCATGAAGCGGGAGCCGTCCGCGGCCCGCAGGACGGCGCCGTCGCCCCGGACGGCTTCGGAGATGAGAAAACCGCCTTCCGCAGAGAGTGCGGTGGGGTGGAACTGATAGAACTCTACGTCGGCGAGCTGGGCGCCGGCGCGGAGAGCGAGGGCAACGCCGTCGCCAGTGGCTACGGAGGGGTTGGTGGTGTAGGGGAAGAGGTGGCCGGCGCCGCCGGAGGCAAGGAGGACAGCTCCGGCCGGGAGCGTCTGGGGCCGGCCGTCGGTGGCGAGGACGTGAAGGCCGGTGACCTGGTCTTCTGTGAGATGGAGGTCGGCGGCGAAGGTGTGTTCGAGGACGCGGATGGCGGGGGTGTTGCGGACGGCGTGGACGAGGGCAGTTTCAATCGCGAGACCGGTCGCGTCCCCGCCCGCGTGGAGGACGCGGGCACGGCTATGGGCGGCTTCACGGCCCTGGGCGAGTTCTCCGTTTTTGCGGTCGAAGGCTACGCCCAGGCGGATGAGGTCGCGGATGCGGTCGGGACCTTCGGTGCAGAGGATCTCAACGGCTTCGGGGCGGCAGAGGCCGGCTCCGGCGCGGAGGGTGTCTTCGATATGCTCTTCGATCTTGTCCTCGGCTGTCATGACTGCGGCGATGCCGCCCTGGGCGTAGCGGGTGTTGGATTCAGCGAGCCGGGATTTCGTGACGAGGGTGACCTGGTGGGACCTGGAGAGTTCCAGGGCGGCGATGAGGCCGGCGATCCCAGAGCCTACGACGATGACGTTCATGCTCACCTTTGCGGCTGCAGCTTTACCGGTGGGGGGAGCTGCTTCGTGTTGATGTTCTGTAGGGCTCGTTTGAAGCCGAGCTGCGACGAGCGGAGTTCAGCCAGGATTCTCCATCCGTCCGGCCTGTGCTGCCCTCAGGCGCGGAGCTTTTCCTGGATCGGGGCAGGTTTGGCGCTGAGCATGCGTTCAAGGGCGACGCGGGCCGGGATAGCTATGGCTTCGGGGACGGTGATGCGGTTGGGAGTTTCGCCGCGCTCTATGGATTCCAGGACCCAGGCCAGGTAGCCGGGGTGGATGCGGTACATGGTGCTGCACGGGCAGATGACGGGGTCGAGGCAGAAGATGGTCTTGTCAGGGTGATCGGCGGCGAGGCGCTGGACGAGGTTAATCTCGGTGCCGATGGCGATGGTGCTGCCTGCCGGGGCGGCTTCGACGGCTTTCTTGATGTAGTCGGTGGAGCCGGATTCGTCTGCGGCGTCGACGACTTCCATGGGGCACTCGGGGTGCACGATGACGCGGACGCCGGGATACGTGGCGCGGGCGTGGATGATCTGGTCGACCGTGAAGCGCTTGTGGACGGAGCAGAAGCCGTGCCAGAGGATGACTTCTGCGTCCTGGAGCTGCTGGGCGGTGTTGCCGCCGAGGGGCTTGCGGGGGTTCCACAGCGGCATGCTGCTCGAGCGGGATGCCCATGGCCTTGGCGGTATTGCGGCCGAGGTGCTGGTCGGGGAAGAAGAGGACGCGCTGGCCCCGCTCGAACGCCCAGCGGAGGACCGTGCTGGCGTTGGAGGAGGTGCAGACGATGCCGCCGTGCCGGCCGCAGAAGCCTTTGAGGGCGGCGGAGGAGTTCATGTAGGTGACGGGGATGACGGGTTGCCGGCCGGTGGCGCGGTCCGGCTGGTCGAGGTCGGCGCCGAGGGCGTCCGTCGAGGTCTTCCCAGGCAGCTTCGACGGATTCCAGGTCGGCCATGTCGGCCATGGAGCAGCCGGCGGCGAGATTGGGGAGGATGACGGCCTGGTCCGGGCGGGAGAGCATGTCCGCGGTTTCGGCCATGAAGTGGACGCCGCAGAAGACGATGGCCTCGGCCTTGGGGCGGGTCCGGGCAGCGTTGGCGAGTTGGAAGCTGTCGCCGAGGAAGTCGGCGTGTTTCACGACCTCGTCGCGCTGGTAGAAGTGGCCGAGGATGACGACGCGCTCGCCGAGCGACGCTTTGGCGGCGCGGATGCGGAGGTCGAGCTCTTCGGGGGTGGAGTTGCGGTACTCGGCGGGCAGGATGCCCTGGCGGGGCGAGTCGGGTGCGATGGTGTCGAGCGCGGAAGCGCCGGGGCCGTAGGTAGGCGGAAGAGCGTCAATGGCCCAGGGGTCAAGGGCCAGGCCAGGGTCGCAGGATTTCGTGGTGTTGGGGGGCTGGCCGGGGAGGATTGAGAGCAGGGGAGCTTCGGTGGTCGGCAAGGTCCGCATCCTTTGGCGTAACGGTCCTCCATCTGGAGGGTCAGTTCGCGGCGCAACAGCTATAAGATACGTCCATTGCGGGGAAGATTCAGGGATGGTCAGGGTAATTGCAGCGTTGTGAAACGGGCTGCAATGAGGGGCGGACCCCCTGCCCGGTGTTTTTCTCAAAGTCCTGTTACCAAGGAACTTAGGGGTGGACTTTACAACCTTTGTTGTAGAGGGACTACGACTTTGTCCACGGGCGACGCGCGCGGTTAGCGGCGGACCTCGAGCGGGATCTGAACGGTGCCAACACGGTGCGTAACTATGTCCCATACGGCGCAGTAGAGGCTGGTGTCGCCGGTAGGCAAGGCAATCGGCTGGTCGATCGTGACCGTTTCGCCTGCGGGTAACGGAATCTTGTCTTTGCGAATGGAGAGGGTGAGCTCCTGGGCGCGCCGCGAGGAGATGTTGCCGGTGTCGTTGAAGACGAGGACCGCGAAGCCGAGTTCGGCCTTTGGGTGGCTGCCTGCATCCTGGATGGTGAAGGCGTCCAGGGGCAACGTGTAGTGGAGCATGTACGCGGCCATGCCGTGCTTCGATTGGGCTGGGTCCGGGGCGAGCGTCACCGCTGCATGAGGCGCAGTTGGGCCGGTGGAGGGCAGGGGCTGCACGGTGAACAGGATGGGCTGAGTGCGCGAGTCGGGGTCCTGGTCGGGTGCTCCTTTGAGGGTGAAGAGCGTTTTGCCGGGGCTGGCCGGGCCCGCCTTATTGCGTCCGTCGGCGGGGTCGGCGAAGTAGCCGCGCCGGTAGCTGAGATGGAAAGTCCCGTTCGGCAGGGTGAGCTCCACGTTCACCTTGTGCCATTTGCCGTCGGCGTGGAAGTCCTGGGGGGCGTAGGTGAGGGTGTAGAAGTTGCCGTCGGCATGGAGGATGCGGTCGGCGATGATCTCGAGGCCGTTGGTGTTGAAGAAGGCCTGGCCGCCCGTCTGGTAGGCGATGTCGTTCATCTGCTGGTGCTGAGCCCAGACACTGTCTTTGTTGTAGCCGCTGGTGACGAGGGCGCGGGCGTCTATGGGGTAAAGCGTGAGGCGTCCGGCTTCCAGTTCGTCGTAGATGCGGCGCTCCTTTTCGGCTTCGCCGTAGGCCATGTGGGTGATGCCGTCCGGGCTGGCGAGTAGCTGGGTGGAGCCGCCGGTGAACCAGAGGATGTTTTTGCGGGCGGGTAGTTGCGCAAGGCTCGCGGCAAGTTGGTGGAGGGTGTTGTAGTCGTCGTAGAAGATGTTGCCGGAGGGCGGGAAGCGTGGCAGGGCCTTATTGATCGCCGCTGTCAGCAGCGTGGGATTCGGCGTGAAGTCCTGGAGGAGGACGGTCTCCGGTCCGCGGCACCAGTAGACGGCTGTGAGGGCGTTTTCGGGCAGGCTTTTCAGCAGCTTCAGGAGCTGAAAACGGAGGTAGAGCTGGTCGACTACTTCGAGGTTCTTGATGTCGATGAGGAGCACATTGACGGCCGCTGGCGGGTGGGCGAGGAGGGCGTTGTCGAAGGTACCGTGGGTGGCTGCTGAAGGTTGGTTGGCCTGAGGTTCGATCGGTTCGGTGTGTTCGGTGAAAGAAGAGAGCTTTTGAGGCTCCCCGTCGTCGGTGATGGTGAAGGCAGAGGCGGGGAGGTTGCCGACGCGGTTGCCCTTCGCGTCGGTCACCGTTACATCGGTGAGGACGATGCGTGCCCCGGCGCTGAGGTGATATCCGGGGGGTTGCTGCGTGGCCTGGCCCAGAACCGGGCCAGCGATAGCGGGCAGGAAAAGACTGATCAGGGAGACAAGGACAGGTTGTAGTCGGGCCGGGCGTGCTGGCATTCGGTCGGTCTCTCCGGATCAACGTCGAGGTAGGGCCATCGTGCGGTCTTCCGGGACTCGACACACCGTACCTGCGGACTCGTCGCTACGGGGTGTTGGAGACCTGGTGTTGGGCGCCGGCGCTTGTGATGGAGGAGGCGGTGGGGAGTTGGGTGGTGTTCCAGCCTCCGCCGAGGGCCTGGATGAGCTGGACGGCGGCGGTCATCTCGTTGACGCGGAGGGTGACCTGGGTTTGCTGGTTGGTGAGCAGGGTGGTCTGGGCGGTCAGGACGTTGAGGTAGGGGTCGAGACCGGTCCGGTAGCGTGTCGGTGGCGATGTTCGAGGTAGCGCTGGGCGGCGTCAACGGCGAGGCCTTCGCGGGTGAGTCTGGTCGGAGTTGACGCGGATGGTGGAGATGTAGTCCTCGACCTGCTGAAAGGCGGTGAGGACGGTCTGGCGGTAGGTGGCCACGTCGGCGTTGTACTGCGCGGTGTACTGGGCGACGGTGGATTTGCGGAGGCCGCGCGTCGAAGATGGTTTCGGTCGCGGTGCCGCCGGCCGACCAGAAGAGCGCCGGGAGGGAGAAGAGGGTAGTGATGCTGGAGGACTCAAGGCCGCCGCGGCCGGTGAGGCGCGAGGTTGGGGTAGTACGGCGCTTTTTCGACGCCGATGAGGGCGTTGGCTTCGGCGAGGGTGCGCTCGGCGGCGGCGATGTCGGGGCGGCGCTGCAGGAGTTCGGAGGGAAGCGCCGACGGGGATGGCGGGGACGGGCGTCGTCAGGTCACGTGACCGGCAGGGAGAAGCTGGAGGCGGGCTTGCCGATCAGGGTGGCGATGGCGTGCTCGTAGATGGCGCGGTTCGGGGCGATGCCGGCGCCGCCTTCTTCGCGCGTTCGCGAAGGGTAACCTCGGCCTGGGCGGTGGCTTCGGGGCTGTCGATGCCGGTTTCCACGAGGGCGCGGGTGAGTTCGAGGGCCTGCGGTCGGCCTCGACGGTGCGGTTGTAGAGGTCCTGGAGGGCGTCCTGGCCGCGAAGCTCGAAGTAGTACTCGGCGAGGGCGGCTTGCTCGGTGAGGCGCTCGTTTTCGAGGTCGGCGGCGGAGACCTGGGCGGCGAACTGGTATTCGCTGATCTGGTTGCGGATGCGGCCCCAGAGGTCGGGCTCCCAGGAGACGTCGAAGGGCAGGGTGAGGGCGGTGGAGGTTGTGCCGCTGGAGGTGGCGGTGCTGCCCGTGCTGCCAGTCCCGGTGCCTCCCGTGCCGGTTCCGGTTCCCGTTCCGGTGCCGGTGGTGGCCGCCGCCGGCGGAGCTGGTGCCGAAGCCGCGCAGGGCTCCGGCGGATTTGGTGCGCTGGTAGGACGGCGCGACGCGAGAGCGTGGGGTAAGAGCTGCGCGCGGTACTGGCCGACGATGGCGCGGGAGGCCATGAAGTTCTGGAAGTAGGCGGCGATGTTCTGGTTGTTGATGTCGACCTGTTCTTCGAGCGCGTTGAGCTCGGGCTCGTTGAAGATCTCCCACCATTTGCCCTTGATGGTGGCGTCCTGCGGGTTGGCGGGCCGCCAGGTGCCGGGCGGGACGTTCCTATAGGCCTGTCGGGTGCGGCTTCTTTGAAGGCGGGTGGAGCCGTGGCCGCGGTGGAGGCGTTGGGCGAGACGTATTTGGGGCCTACGCGGCAGCCGGCGAGGGGAGCGAGGGTGAGGAGAGCAGTGAGGCTCGCGAGCATCCTGCGAACCCATGCCTCAGAAGCGAGACCTGGGGCACCCGCGTCCTGGGTGCGGGATTGGCGGGACAAGGGCCGGATGCACGCATGGCGGGTGCTGGAACGGCGAGCAACAGAACGAGAGCGTAGGCAGCTGGGCATGGTTGCTATGCGAGGGAGTGCTGCGGTGCAGTTGGATCGTGAGAGCGGGCCGTGGTCTTCGCCGACTGAAGCTGAGGCGGAGGCGATCCATGAAGAGGTAGATGACGGGTGTGGTGTAGAGGGTGAGCGCCTGGCTGACGATGAGGCCGCCGATGATGCTAGATGCCGAGCGGGCGGCGGAGCTCCGACCCCATGCCGGTGCCGGCGGCAAGGGGTACGGCGCCGAAGAGGGCGGCGACGGTGGTCATCAGGATGGGACGGAAGCGGAGGATGGAGGCTTCGAAGATGGAGTCACGGGTGTTCTTGCCCTGGGTACGCTCGGCGTTGAGGGCGAAGTCGATGACCATGATGCCGTTCTTTTTGACGATGCCGATCAGCAGGACGATGCCGATGATGCTCATGACGTTGAGGTCCGTGTGCGTGATGATGAGCGCGAGCACGGCGCCGAGCGAGGCGGGAGGGAGCGTGGAGAGGATGGTCAGGGGGTGGATCAGGCTTTCGTACAGGATGCCGAGCACGATGTACACGGCGACGATCGCGGCGGCGACCAGGTAAGGCTCGCTGGAGAGGGACTGCTTGAAGGCCTGCAGGGTGCCGGAGAACTGGCCGTGGACCGATTGCGGGAAGCTGAGTTGTTGCTGGAGCTGCAGGATCTTCTGCGTTGCCTGGCTGAGGGAGACGTTGGGCGCGAGGTTGAAGCTGACCGTGGACAGATGGGAAGAGGCCGGTGTGGTTCACGGCGAGGGGCATGGTGGAAGGCGCGTACTTGACCACAGAGCTGAGTGGGACGGCACCGCCGCCCTGGCGTGGGAACCAGGTAGGTGTCCTTGAGGCCCTCGGGGGAGTGCCAGTACTTGGGCGCGACTTCCATGACGACGTAGTACTGGTTTAGCTCGGAGTAGATGGTGGAGACTTCGGCCTGACCGAAGGCGTCGTAGAGGCGTCTGGTCGATGATTTGCGGGGTGATGCCGAGGCGCGCGGCGGTCCGCCGGTCATAGGTGAGCAGGGCCTGGAGGCCGTGGTTCTGCTGGTCGGTGTTGACGTCCGTGAAGCCGGGGGTCTTTTTCATGGCGGCCATCAGTAGCAGGGCCGTACTTGTTGAGGTCTTCGGTGCTTTCGGCCTGCAGCGTGTACTGGTACAGCGCATTGCCCTGGCGGCCGCCGATCCGGATGTCCTGACTGGGCTGAAGGAAGGTAGCTGCGCCGGGGACGCGGGCGAGCTGCGGTCGGAGGCGGGTGATGATCTCGGCGGCGCTGGAGTTCTTTGGGCGTTCGCTGAGGGGCTTGAGTGCGACAAAGGTGAAGCCGCCGTTGGTGGCGCCCTGGCCGCCAGTGAAGCCCATCACGTTCTGGACGCCGGGGTCCCTTTTGATGATGGCTACGGCCTGTTGGACGGCGCCGCGCATGGCGTAGAAGGAGGTGTCCTGCGGGCCCTGCATACCGCCCTGGAGGGTACCGATGTCCTGCTGTGGGAAGAAGCCCTTGGGCACCTGGATGAGAAGAAAGACGTTCAGGCCGAGGGTGATGAGGAAGACGATGAGGACGAGGGCGGGATTGTCGAGCACCCAGATGAGCGATTTGCGGTAGCCATTGACGATCGCGTCGAAGCACGCGCTCGCTCCAGCGATAGAGGCGGCCGTGTTTGATCTCGTGCTCGGGCCGGAGGATGCGGGAGCACATCATCGGCGTGGTGGTGAGCGAGATGATCATCGAGACGAAGATGGCGGACGCGAGGGTGATGGCGAACTCGCGGAAGAGGCGGCCGATGATGCCGCCCATGAGCAGAAGCGGGATGAAGACCGCCATCGAGCGAGATGGAGATGGAGAAGACGGTGAAGCCGATCTCCTCGGCGCCGAGCAGGGCGGCTTCCATGGCGGTGTAGCCCTCTTCGAGATGGCGGGAGATGTTCTCCATGACGACGATGGCGTCGTCGACAACGAAGCCGGAGGCGATGGCGAGGGCCATGAGCGAGAGGTTGTCGAGGGAGAAGCCGGCGAGGTACATGATCGCGCAGGTGCCGATGAGGGAGACGGGCACGGCGACGGCGGGGATGAGCGTGGCGCGAAGATTGCGAAGGAAGAGGAAGACGACGAGGACGACGAGCAGGACGGAGATGATCAGGGTGCGCTCGATGTCGGAGACTGAGGCGCGGATGGTGGGGGTGCGGTCGATGATGGTGACGAGATGCTCGCCGATGGGGATCGTGGCTTCGAGGGACGGGGATGGCCGCCTTGATGGCGTCGACGGTGGTGATGATGTTGGCGCCGGGCTGGCGGAAGATGATGCATGTTGACCGAGGGCTTGCCATTGAGGAAGCCGGCCTGACGGATGGTTTGCTGCCCGTTGGTGACGCTCGCGACGTCCTGGAGGCGGACGGCGGCACCGTTGTGGTAGCCGATGACGAGGGGCTTGATAGGCCTCGGCCTTGGAGATCTGGTCGTTGGCGAGGATGTCGGCGGTGTATTCGCCGTTGCTGATCTGACCTTTGGCGGAGTTGGAGTTCTGGCCGGAGATGACCTGCTGGACCTGCGGCATGCTGATGCCGTAGCTGGCGAGCTGGTCGGGGTTGATGTCGACGCGAACGGCGGGCAGCGAGGCGCCGACGGCCTGAACCTGGCCTACGCCGCTGATCTGGGAGATGCGCTGCTCGATGACGGTGGAGGCTTCGTCGTAGAGGGTGGGGACGTCGTAGACGTCCGACTGCAGGCCGAGCACCATGATGGGCGAGTCGGCGGGGTTGACCTTGCGGTAGGTCGGGTTGGCGGGCAGGTTGGCGGGAAGGTAGGAGCGCGCGGCGTTGATGCCGGCCTCGACGTCGCGAGCGGCGCCGTTGATGTCGCGGGAGAGGTCGAACTGGAGGGTGACGCTGGTGGAGGAGAGCGAACTGGAAGAGGTCATCTCCGTGACGCCGGCGATGTGGCCGAACTGGCGCTCGAGCGGCGTGGCGACGGAGGACGCCATGATGTCGGGGCTGGCTCCGGGGAGCGAGGCGCCGACCGTGATGGTGGGGAAGTCGACCTGGGGGAGCGGGCTGACGGGCAGGACGACGAAGGCGATCGCGCCGGCGATGGCGACGGCGATGGTGAGGAGAGTGGTGGCGACGGGGCGCTCGATGAAGACGCGGGAGGGGTTCATGCGCGGGTCCTGCATGCGCTGCTCCAGTTTGCGCCCACCGGTGGGGTGCTGGTCGGGGTGTTCGATGGTGCTCTTGTTGGTCTTGCGGCCGGCGAGGCGTTGGGCGATGTTGTCGAAGAAGATGTAGATGACCGGCGTGGTGTAGAGCGTGAGGACCTGCGAGAAGAGCAGGCCACCGACGATGGTGACGCCCAGGGGACGGCGGAGCTCGGCGCCGATGCCCGTGCCGAAGGCGAGTGGGAGGCCTGAAAGCAGCGCGGCGAGGGTGGTCATCATGATGGGACGGAAGCGGAGCAGCGACGCCTGGTAGATGGACTCGGTGGAGCTGAGGCCGCCGTGGCGTTCGGCTTCGAGCGCGAAGTCGACGATCATGATGCCGTTCTTCTTGACGATGCCGATGAGCAGGATGATGCCGATGATGGCGACGATGTCGAGGTCGAGGTGGAAGAGTTCGAGCGCGAGCAGGGCGCCGACACCGGCAGAGGGCAGCGTGGAGAGGATTGTGACGGGGTGGATGTAGCTCTCATAGAGCACGCCGAGGACGATGTAGACGGTGACCAGGGCGGCAAGGATGAGGAGGCCCTCGTTGGACTGTGAACCCTGGAAGGCGGACGCTGTGCCCTGGTAGTTGGCGACGACGGAGGCGGGGAAGTTGGCGTCCTTGACGACCTTGTCGATGGCGGTGAGTGACTGGCCGAGGGAGTACCCGTGCGCGAGGTTGAAGCTGACCGTGACGGCGGGGAACTGGCCCTGGTGGTTGATCGACAGGGCTTCCGAGGTGGTTTCGAGGTGGGTGAAGGCGCTCAGGGGGACGGGGTTGGAGGAGCTGGTAGCTCCGCCTCCAGTGGAGCTACCGCCGCCACCTCCGCCGCTGCTGGCCGCCGGCGCAGCGCTTCCGGATCCGCCGGCAGCGGAGCGCGTGTTGCCTGAAGCTGAAGTGTTGGCGCTGGAGCCGATGCCGGTGCCCCCGCCGTTGAGACTGGACCGGGCGCCGCTATTGCCCGAGGCAGAAAGTGCCGCGGTGCCGACCGCGCTGCCGGTTCCAATGGTGGCGCTGAGATTGCCGGAGCTGAGGGCAGAGGTGCCATTGGCGTTCGAGTTCACGCCGGCAGTGGCCGAGGCCGTGAGCAGGGCGTTTCCGGAGGAGGTGGTCGCACCGGCGCCAGAGGAGGAACCGCCACCGCCCGAACCACCGCCCGACGAGGAGCTGCTATTGCTGGCCGTCGAGGACTGGACGTAGATGTCGTTCAGCGAGTTGGGGTGCTGTTGGAAGCTGGGCAGGGTCTCCAGGATGACGTGGTACTGGTTGACCTGCGTGTACATGGTGTTGACCTGGCGCTGGCCGAAGGCGTCATAGAGTGTGTTGTCGATGGTGGACGGGGTGACGCCGAAGCGTGACGCCGTGGGGCGGTCGATGACGAGCCGCTCGGCAAGGCCGCCGAGGGACTGGTCGGTGACGACGTCGGCGAGTTCGGGAAGCTTCTGAAGACGGTTGACGAAGTCTTTGGAGACCTGGTTGAGCTCGGTCTGGTTCGGGTCTTCGATCGTGTACTGGAACTGTGTGCGGCTGACGCGGTCCTCTACGGTGAGGTCCTGGACGGGCTGCATGTAGAGCTTAATCCCGGCGACCCTGGCGAGTTCGGGCTGGAGGCGGTCGATGACCTGGGTGGCCGAAATCCTGCGGTCTTCGACGGGTTTGAGGTCGATCTGGATGCGGCCGCTGTTAAGCGTGGTGTTCGTTCCGTCCGGACCGATGAAGGAGGACAGGTTGTCCACGGCGGGGTCCTTCAGGATGACGTTGGCGAGGGCCTGCTGGCGCTCGGCCATGGTCTTGAAGGAGGTGTCGGCGGAGGCCTGGGAGATGCCCTGGATGATCCCGGTGTCCTGAACGGGGAAGAAGCCCTTGGGGATCGTCATGTACAGATAGCCGGTCAGGACGACAGTCAGGAAGGCGACCAGCAGGGTGATCGTCTGGAAGCGCAGAACGAAGCGCAAGGTGCGGCCGTAGAACGCGATGATGCCTTCAAAGATGCGCTCGGAGACGCTGTAGAAGCGGCCCTGGTCTTCGGGAGCGATGTGCTTAAGCAGGCGGGCCGACATCATCGGCGTAAGGGTGAGGGAGACGAACGCCGAGATGACGATGGTGACCGCAAGCGTGACGGCGAACTGACGGAAGAGGCGGCCGGCGACGTCGCCCATGAAGAGCAGCGGGATGAGCACTGCAATGAGCGACACGGTGAGCGAGAGGATGGTGAAGCCGATCTGTTCGGCGCCGATGAGCGCGGCTTCGAGCGGCGGATAGCCCTCTTCGATGTAGCGCGAGATGTTTTCGATCATCACGATGGCGTCGTCGACGACGAAGCCGGTGGAGATCGTCAGGGCCATCATGGTGAGGTTGTTGAGGCTGAATCCGGCGAGGTACATCACGGCCAGCGTGCCGATCAAGGAGAGCGGTACGGCCACGGAAGG
The DNA here is from genome assembly GCA_963717535.1 of uncultured Verrucomicrobiae bacterium. Lineage (GTDB taxonomy): Bacteria > Acidobacteriota > Terriglobia > Terriglobales > Acidobacteriaceae > Granulicella. The sequence continues at coordinate 957,963 of OY970344.1, read as the reverse complement.
GATGATGGTGGCCGAAAAGCTGCGCAGGAAGAGGAAGATCACCATAACGACAAGCGCGATGGCGAGAATGAGCTCGAACTCTACGTCGGAGACCGAGGCGCGGATGGCCGTGGTGCGGTCGTTGACGATCTGCAGGTGAACGGAGGCGGGTAGGCCAGTCTCAAGCTGCGGCAGCAGGCTGGTGATGCTGTTGACGACCTTGATGGTGTTGGCGCCGGGCTGCCGCTGGATGTTGAGGATGACCGCGGGCGTGGAGTTTACCCAGGCGGCGAGGTTAGTGTTCTCTACGCCGTCGACGATCCTGGCGACGTCGGTGAGCATGACGGGCGCGCCGTTGCGGTAGGCGACGACGACGCTTTTGTAGTCGGCGCTGGAGAGCAACTGGTCATTGGCGTTGATGGTGTAGTCCTGCGAAGGACCATCGAAGTTGCCCTTGGCGGAGTTGAGGCTGTTGCCGGTGATGCTGGTACGGAGGTCCTCGAGATTGATGCCGTAGGACGCGAGCGCCGTGGGGTTTGCCTGGATGCGAACGGCGGGTTTCTGGCCGCCGGAGATGGAGACGAGGCCGACGCCGGAGATCTGCGAGATCTTGGGCGCGAGGCGGGTATCGGCGAGGTCCTCGACGCGGGAGAGCGGGATGACGTCTGAGGTGAGCGCAAGGGTCAGGACGGGTGCGTCCGCCGGATTTGATTTGGAGTAGACGGGCGGGACTGGCAGGTTGGCGGGCAGATAGCTCTGCCCGGCGTTGATGGCCGCCTGAACTTCCTGCTCGGCGATATCGATGTTCAGCGAGAGCTGAAACTGCATGACGATGACCGAAACCCCACCGGCGGAGGTGGAGGTCATCTGGCTGAGACCCTGGATCTCGCCGAACTGGCGTTCGAGCGGTGCGGTGACGCCGCTGGCGACGACATCGGGGGAGGCGCCGGGGTAGAAGGTGAGGACCTGAATGGTGGGGTAGTCCACCTCGGGCAGGGCGGAGACGGGCAGTTGGAAGTAGGTGACGCCACCCGCGAGAAAGATCGCGACCATCAGCAGCGCCGTGGCTACCGGGCGAAGAATAAATGGGCGCGAAGGATTCATTGGGCGGTGCTGCCTCCGCGCGGCAGGGCTGCTGGAGTTGCTGCCCTGACCACGGCCGGGACGGCCCTGGCCCTGGCCACGCACCAGCACCTGGGCGCCCGGCTCCAGGCGGTCAAAACCGCTGGTGGCAAGGGTGGCGTTGGCTGGAATGCCGGTGACGGCCGTGTCCTGCTCGTTGTTGGTGAGCACGGTGATGGGCTGCACGGCGACCGTGTTGTTGGGCTTCACGGTGTAGACGAAGGCGGCGGTGCCGTTGTGCTGGACTGCTGCTGAGGGCACCAGGACGACGTTCTGGAGGGTCTTCACGAGCAGGCGCGCGTTGACAAACTGGTTGGGGAAGAGCTGCGCGGTGCGGTTGTCGAAGTTGGCGCGGAACTTCACGGTGCCGGTGGCTGTGTCAATGATGTTGTCTAGTGAGTTGAGGCGGCCGGTCTCGATCTTCCTGTCATTGGAGCGGTCATAGGCGTCGACCGGGAGCGAGTGCTGGATGCGGAGCTGGTCCTGGATCTGCGGCAGGGCATCCTCGGAGACGTTGAAGACGACGGTGATGGGCTGGAGCTGGGTGATGACGGCCAGGGTGGTGCCGGATCCGGAGAAAACGGTGTTGCCGGGGTCAACCAGCCGCAAGCCTACCCGGCCGTTGATGGGCGAGGTGATGTGGGCGTAGGTGAGCTGGACCTTGTCGTAGTCGACGGTGCCCTGGTCGGCCTGCACGGTGCCCTGGTCCTGAAAGACGACCTGCTGCTGGTCGTCAAGTTGCTGCTTGGCGATGGCGTTGCGGGCGTAGGCGGCCTGGTAGCGGGCGAGGTCGATCTGGGCCTGGGAGAGCACGCCCTGGTCGCGCTTGAGGGTGCCTTCGGCCTGGGCGAGCGTGGCCTGGTAGGGGCGGGGGTCGATATCGACGAGGGGTTGGCCCTTGTGGACCAGTTGACCTTCCTTGTAGTAGACCGCCATGACGCGGCCGGTGACCTGGGGGTAGATGGTGTCGGTGTAAACGGGGGTGACGGTGCCGAGGGCGTCGTTGTAGATCGGGATGGAGCCGGTGCGTGACTGGCCGACGGTGATGGCGGCTGGACCCTGGGCGCCGCGACCTCCGCCACCGGCACCCGAGGTGCTGGCGCCGCCCTTGCTGGGCGAGCTGTTGCCGCCGGTACCGGCGCCGCCGTTGCCCCCGCCGGACGCGCCCGAACCGGTCTTCGTGTTGTCGGAGTTGGCGGTGAACCGGTGCACGAGCACGAAGGTGAGAGCAAGGAGCAGAACGGCGGCGAGCCAGTACCACTTGTGACGCCGTTGACGCCGCTGCGCTTCGCGGTCTACGCGGTAGTGGACGGGGTCAAAGTGCTCGGGGTCGACCGAGTTTTTGGCTGCAAAGTCGGCGCCGAGGTCGCCGCCATAAGAGGGTGAGTTCGCTGCCGCAAAGGATTCTCCCAGCTCGCGGGGTGAAGCTGGGGTGGTCCCTCTCTTCTCGTCAATCATTTCCTGCCCTTGTGAAGACAACACGACGGCCCGCGGACGAGCGCCTGTTCCAGATAGCGATGTCTGGCCAATAGTGTGAAGACGATATTGGCCGAAGAAAAGTTTGGGCACCTGGCCGCATACTGCGGTGACCGGGCCACTTACCGATGCGGGCGGCTTTCCAGTTTTCGTCAGGTACAACACTCCACTTTACCGCAGCGCACTGAAGCGGAGGTGAAGGGCGTCGAGCTGGGTGGGCGTGCTCCGCATTCGGATGCGCTCCGGGCCGTCCCGAGAGGCTTGGATCGCGTGCCTGGTCGGGGGGACGGAGATCGATGGTGGTTTGGGCGCGGGCCGGGCTTAGGAGGCTTCGCCTGCGAGCGTGAGGAACTCGTCCCGGACATCGATCAGGCGGGGCAGCCCCTGATCCTGCAGGCGGGCGTTGACGGGCGTGGCGGACTCCAGACTGATGTCAACTTTGTACATTTCGATGATCTTTTCGGCGGAGTTATAGCCGTGGTAGCGGCCCATGTCCTCGTGGGTGCGGTGCTTCAGATCCTGAAGATCTTCGAGTTGCTTGATCGAGAGGTCGCGCTCGCTGGCATGGAGGATGCGGAGAAAGATGTGTTTGTCGAGAAAGTCGAGTAGTTCTTGTTTGCTGGCCATCGATGGTCTCCTTGGGCGGTGGTGGTGCCTGTCCGCCGCTTCCGGCTTGGATGCGGGAGGCTGCGGGTCGCGGTTGCGCGCCAAAGGAACAGTACGCTGGGCAGCGGCGCAGGCGGCCGCTTCCGCGGCTGGAGACGGTCGTGAAGTTACCCCAGGTATGGGGAATGTCGGGGCTGGTGAGGGAGCCCGGGCTCCTTGCGGGGTGGCTTGGTGGCCGTGGTGTTATGTGGTTGCACCCTTAGTGGTTAAGGTGCTCCGAGGCCAGACCTGTTGTTCAAGAGGGGTTACAAGGAGAAGGACTCCGGGGAGGAACATCGCTCAATTTCTGGGCCAAATCAGGGGTTTGTACCACCAAAGTTGTATCTCCGAGGCATAGAATGAAGGCAGGGATCCTGTCATAGCGCACGCGGAGCTTTCGCTACGAAGGGTCGAGATACAACGGTTCGGGTGGACGGGTTGTCTGCCAGAAATTGGAGTGACTGATGAAGAATCAGCGTCGGGTAGCGACGGTAGGTGGATTCGTATTCGCGGCAATGTTCGGCCTTGCCGGAACTGCAGCCATGGCTCAGCAGGCAGCAACGGTGGAGGGACTGGTCGTTGATAGAAGCGGTCCCACAATGATGGTGCAGACCAAGGACCAGTCCAGAGTGACGGTGGTTTTGTCCGATTCGACGAAGGCGACTGAGAAGGACGGCCTGTTTGGTTGGGGACGGAAGAACCTGGGCATCACGGAGCTGGTTCCAGGGCTGGGCGTGAAGGTGGATGGTACCTATGACCCGGACCACAAGCTGGTGGCAAACAAGGTGATCTTCACGCGTGGATCGCTGCGGACTGCCAAGCAGATTGAGGCGGGGACGAACCCTGTGCAGGAAAAGGTTGCGAAGGCGCAAGACGAGATTCGGACCAACCGCAAGAACATCGACCAGAACACGCAGGACATTGCGTCGGCACGTACTGATATTGATGCCAGCAAGCAGGCGATTGCGCAGAACGGGCAAGACATTACGACCAACAAGTCAGCTATTGGGCAGACCAATGGGCGCATTGGCCAGTTGGATCAGTTCGACACCAAGGACAGCCTGACGATCACCTTTGCCAACGGCAAGGCAACGATCGCGCCCAAGTACAAGCAGCAGATTGCCGACTTCGTGAAGGCAGCAGCGAACACCCCTGGCGCCATGATTGAAGTGCAGGGCTTTGCTTCAAAGGTCGGCTCGCCTGAGCTGAACCAGCGGCTGAGCGCCGAGCGCGCGAACGCTGTGATTTCGACCATTCAGCAGACGGGAGAGGTGCCGCTGACGAGCATCCTGGCACCGGCAGCGATGGGCGTGACGAATCAGGTCAGCAGCAATCACAGCCGGAGCGGACAAGCGCAGAACCGCCGCGTCGTGGTGACGATTGTTGTGAACAAGGGCATCAGTGCGAGCAACCCGGCGGGTATGTAAGTTACTGCCACAAGCAGACGATCGAACAAGGTGCGAGGGCTTTGCCCTCGCACCTTTTGTTTGCCCAGCTTCTGGATTAAGGGTCGTCACGCGAAGACGGGGGCCACGCTACTTTGTCGTTTTTGCGTCATCCCCGTCCGGTTTGGCCTTGGCTACCGGAGTGAGGTCTGCGGGTAGCGGATCGCCCCAGATGTAGTGGTTAAACCAGAGCTCGTTCTCTTCCATGACGGCGCGCTGCTGCTTGGGCTTGTTAACTGGATGGCCGAAGCCTTCGTAGAGAACCATCTTGACCGGTACGCCGCGGTCTTCAAGGGCCTGGCGAAGTTCAAAGGAGTTGGCCACGGGTACCCGGCGGTCGGCGCTGCCCTGCTGGATGAGCGTGGGAGTCTTAGCGTGGCTGATGTAGCTGATCGGGGAGGTCTTGCGGTAGATCTCCGGGTCGGTTTGCGGGGTCGCGCCGAGGTATTGGCGGGTGAAGGGCGTGATGTCGGTGTTGTAGTAGTAGGTCGCCCAATCGGAGATGCCAGCGCCCACGCTGACCGCTGCAAAGCGGTCGCTGGATGCGGTGATGAAGGCCGAGATGTAGCCGCCTTCGCTCCATCCCATGGAGCCGACGCGCTTGGGGTCGACGATCCCTTTGGCGATGAGCGAATCGACGCCGCTGATCACGTCAGCGTAGTCACCCACGCCGAGGTTGCGCACGTTGAGGGCGCGGAACTTGCCGCCGTAGCCGGCGGACCCGCGGTAGTTGGGGCGGAGGATCAGGGCTCCGCGGGCGAGGAAGCGCTCTGCCGGGTAGTAGCGGTCGGGCGCGAGTGCGGGTGTGTCAATGCCGGTGGGGCCGCCGTGGATGATGACCAGCAGCGGGTATTTCGTCCCGGGCTGGAAAGTGGCGGGTTTTTCGAGCACGCCCTCAATGAGGGCACCGTCGCTGGACTTCCAGGTGACGAGTTCACGGGTGGACTGCAGGAAGGGCGTGAGCTGGGTGTCCAGGTGCGTGAGTTGAGCGGGGGCCCAAGCCGCGAGTTCGGTTGTGTAGATGTCCGGCATGTGTCCCGCTGCGGCCCCACGGTAGGCGAGATGTTTGCCATCCGGTGAGATGGAGACGGAGGAGACTGACTGGTGTTCCGGACTGACGGCGACGCTGGACCGGGTTGCGGGGTCAAGCCGGAAGAGGCGCATGGTGCCCCGTTCGAAGCCGGTGAAGTAGATGCCTTCCGTGGTCCACCCGGCAAGCGACGCGTCTTCGTCGAAGCTGGGGTTGACGACCTGCGGCCCGGAGCTTCCGTCGGCGGACACGACTGCGATGCGGTTGTTGGAGAAGAAGAAGTGTGGGTTGGCGTCCGAGGTGGTGAAGACGATTTGTTTGCCGTCTGGGGACCAGTGGGGTGACTCGTCGGGACCTGCGGTTTCGACGATCTTCTTGACGGTGTGGCCGGCCAGGGTCACGGTGTAGATGTCGGCGGTGTTCGACGAGATGAGGTCTGGGTCGCGCTGCGCGGAAAAGGCGATCTGCTTGCCATCGGGGGAGAACTTGAAGTCATTTACCGTGAAGTTGCCATCGGTCATTTTGACCGGCTTAGGGTGCGTGACTCCGGGGTCCTCGGGGACGTCGAGCAGCCAGAGGTGGGCCATGGCATAGTCGCTGTGGATGATGTGGTACTCGCCGAAGCTTTCCTTGCGGTCTTTGCGTGCCTGCGTGTCCGCATCGGCGGAGGTAAAGGCAATCGAACGGCTATCGGGCGACCACTCGAAGTGAGTAACGCCGGTTTCGGCGTGGGTCAGTTGAGTGCCTTCGCCCCCATCTGCGGACGCGAGGTAAATCTGCCCTTTGTCTGCGGGAGACTTGGGGATGACGCCGGGCCGATCGGAGAGAAAGGCAATCCAGCGGCCATCGGGCGACCAGGCTGCGTCCCCGGCAGATTTGTTGGGAGCGGTGAGGCGGTGTGGTTTGAGGTCGTGTGTTGAGGCGAGCCAAAGGTCGTTTTCGAAGGCGTTTGCATCCCAGTTTGTCCGGCTCTGCTGAAAGATGACGCGGGTTCCATCGGGGGAGATGGCGGGCGCGGAGACGGAGACCATGTCGAGGGACTGGTCGATGGTGGGCGCGGCGGGTGCTGCCGGGCCGGGGGAGGGGGAAGGCGAGGCGGTCGCCTGCGCGGACGCGAGGGCGACCATGTTGCAGAGCAACAACGAGCGGAATAGACGAGCCACAGAGCTCTCCAGAGGAGGGATGGGCTGAGTATAGCGGTCGGTGCTATGAGGTTTGCCTGGTGCCAGGGCTTCAGGAGCAAGCTGCGACGACTTCTTCGAACTGCTCGGCGCGGTGGGCGGCGGTGTGCTGCGAGAGGATGCGGTCGCGGGCTCGTTGGCCTAGGGACTGACGGTTTGGGTCCGTGGTGTTTTGGATGATGTGTGCAACTTCATGGGCGTCGGAGGGGAGGAGGATTCCAATGCCGGGGGTGAGGAATTCTTCGAGGCCGGGCCAGGGGTCGGAGAGGATGGCGGCGCCGCAGGCGGAGGCTTCGAAGAGGCGGACGCTGGGGGAATAGCCGGCGGCGACCATGTCGTCACGCGTGAGGTTGAGGGTGAAGCGAGAGCTGGAGTAGAAGGCGGGGTGCTGCGGGGGGGAGAGATGGATGATGCGCTCGACGTTGGGAGCCCAGGGTTCGTCTGCGGGGTATTGGGGGCCGGCTACGATGAAGCGCTCCTGCGGGAGAAGTTTGGCGGTTTCGTTGAGGAGGGTGAGGAGTTTTGGCTGGCGGTCCGGGGCGTAAGTCCCGAGATAACTTAGCGCGCAGGCAAAGTCTGGGTTCACCGGCGTTGGGTGGTAAAGGTCGGGGTCTACGGAGCAGTAGAAAGGGACGGCCCGGGGGGAGCCGAAAGCGATTTCGAGTTCGTGGAGGGCGGGGCCGCCGGTGAAGCTGAGGTAGGCGTTGTAGTGGGGGATCAGGTTGGCGCGGAGGTAGTCAGTATGGCCGTGGGCGCGGAGTGCGGCGAGGGTGATCGGGGTGTCGATGTCGTAGAAGAGCAGCGGGGCGTGGGCGGTGGCCAGGAGGGCTTCTGTGACGGCGATGGCGTCGGGGAAGTAGGAGCCGATGACGACCGCGTCGGCGTCTTTTGCTTCGGCGATGAGGGACGTGTGGTCGGCGGCCCAATCTTCGTAGAGGCGGACGGTGCAGTAGGTCGGGTTTGGGGAGGTCGCGGTTGGAGCGGTACCACTCGACGTCTTTTTCGATGAACGTGAGGGTGTGGCCTCGGCGGGCGAGGGCTTTGCAGAGCGAGCGATAGGTGGTGGCGTGGCCGTTGCCCCAGCTAGAGGTGATGGTCAGGCCGTAGAGGACGATCTTCATGTGGCGCGGCCTGGGGGAGGTAGGAAGAGGGCCTGGGCTGCGCACAGGCTTACCTCAGCGGCTAAAGCCGTGCTTGTGGCGCGGATGGTACGGGGCGCCTGAAGCCGTGCCCTGATGAAGCGTGGCCGCACCGGGCGTGGTTGGCGGTGCGTGCTGAACGCAGATTCCCTTCGGGAATGACAACCGAGAGGGGTGCAGGTCATGCCCGGACCTCATTGGGGGTGTCGAGGAGTTGGCCTTGGGGGTTGCGGCGCCAGTTGGGGAGGTGGCGCCAGTCGGCCATGGTGGCGAGGGATTGGGTTTGAGGGCCGAGGGCGCCCTGGCGGCGGGCGCGGCACTCGCGGAAGGCGTAATCGGCCTGGGCTGCGCGTTGGGCGTAGGTGTGGTCGGCGAGGCCTCGTGTGTGGAAGGCTTGGCCGATTTGCCTGCGGTGGCTGAGGTCGTAGCGGGTGAGGGCGGCGACTACGTCTTCGGCGTTTTTGACGATGAGGATTTCCTGCTTTGGGCCTTCGCTGGGGTCGAAGCAGTCGGCGATGCCGGGCCAGTCGTCGCAGAGCAGGCACGTGCCGGCACCGGCGACTTCGAAGACACGGGTTGGCGGGCTGAAGCCGAACTCGGCCATGCTGGCGCGGTTGATGTTGAGGACCATGCTGGCCGAGCAGTTGACGCGGTTGTGGTCGTCGGTGGGGATGTGGCCCAGCCAGCGGACGTTGGGCGGCAGTTGCTTGTCGCCCCAGCCTTCGCCGCCGAGGATGAAGCGTGCTTGCGGCGCAAGGCTGGCGGCGCGGAGGAAGAGCTCTTCGACGCGCGCTTCGCGGTCGGGGAGGCGGTTGCCGAGGAAGACGACGTCGCAGGCGAGGGTGGGGTCCGGGTCGACGGGGAAGTGCGTCTCGGGGTCGAGGCCGTTATACATCGAGTAGTAGGCCTGAGCGCCGAAGTTGCGGAAGCCGTCGCGGGCGAGCGGGCCGCCGCCGTAGGTGAGGATCGCGTCGTACAGGCGTGTTGCGTGCGCGAGGGCGTCGTCCGGGGTGGCGCGCATGCGGTGGATGGTGGCCGGCGCGTCGACGTCCCAGATGAAGGTCATGGCGGTTTCGCCGCATTCGCGGGGGACGCGGGCTTCTAGTTCACTGTCGTCGCAGCCTATGCCTGAGTGCTTGACGACGATGTCGTAGGTGGCGGCTTGCTGCAGGAGGCGGTCGAGGTCTTTGCCGTCGTCTTTTTCGCGGGGTTGGTAGACCAGCGAGGTGACGTAGCTGAAGTCGTCGTTGTCGCGGTGTTGCTGGCGCGAGTAGGCGTCGGGTTCGGCGAAGGTGATGTCGTAGCCGAGGCGGGCGAGGTACTTGTAGCAGCCGCGATAATACGTGGCGGCGCCGTTCCAGTAGGAGCTGACGATGCTGGAGCCGAAGGCGAAGATGCGTGGCTTGGTGCTCACAGACCGAGGTCCTCCTGGAGTGTTGCAATGACCTGTTCGGCGCGGTGGCGGCAGGTGTGTCGGGCGAGCACGACTTCAAGGCCGCGCTGCGCCTGACTTTGGGCGAGCTTTGGATTGTCGAGCAGGTAGCGCATGATTTCGCGCATCTCTTCGCCGTTCTCTACGAAGAGGAAGTCGCCCTCGCGGAACAGTTTCTCCGTGTCTTTCCAAGGGGCGGAGATCAGCGGGATGCCACAGGCGAGGGCTTCGAAGACGCGGATGGTGGGCACGCCTGTGACCGCGCCGTTGTACTGCTGGCGCGGGATGTGCACGGTGAGGCGCGAGGCGGCGTACTCGTGGGGGGCTTCGAGGTTGGGCAGGTAGCCGCCGTAGCGGACGCCGGCGTTGGCCAGCGCAGCGAGACCTTTGGGTGGATAGCGGACGCCGTAGATGACGGCCCGGCGGGGCGCGAGTTGGGAGGCGGGAGTGAGGAGGAAGTCGCGGATCTCCGCGGAGCGCTCGTCATCGCCCCAGTTGCCGATCCAGACGATGTCCTGCTCCTGCTCGGTGCCTGGTTGAGGGCGGAAGATGCGGGTGTCGGCGGCCTCGTGCAGGGTCCAGACATTCTGCATGTTGAAGGTGCGCTGGTAGATGTGTGTCAGCGAGTCGCCGAAGGTGAAGACGCCGTCGAAGCGCGTGACGCCGAGTTCGCGGATGCGTCAGGCGAGGAGGAGGCGCGGTGGTGGGTGTCGTGGAAGAGGAGCTTGTAGCCGATTTCGGGGCGGAGGGTCAGGAGCGTCTGCGCGAGGGCAGGCGGGTTCCACTCGTGTAGGAAGACGACGTCGGCGCCGTCGAGGGCGCGGTGCCAGAAGGCGTGGTCGCCGATGTCGTCTTTGGGGTAGAGCTGGATGTTGAGCTCGGGGTAAAGCTGGGCGAACTGGGTGAGGGAGGCTTCGCCTTCGGGTTCGGCGCGGAGGTTGTCGATCGACCACTCGTGCTCGGGCTCCCAGCAGGTGACCTCGTGGCCGAGCTGGCGCAGGTTGTCGAGCAGGCCGCGCAGGAAGTGGGCGTTGCCGTTGTTCCAATCGGAGCGGAGCGTGTGGCTGAAGTAGGCGATGCGGAGGTTACGCTGCATGCGGCTGGGCCTGTTGTTGCTGGAGCACGGTTTGGAAAAGGTGGAGATAGCTTTCGGCCATGCGCTCGGGGGTGTATTGGGCCGCCTGCCGGTGTGAGCGGGCTGTGGCTGCACTCAACAGCTGGTAATCCACTCCGAGCTCTTGTATCAGCTTGGCGAGTGCCGCGTTGTCTGCAAAGTAGAGGGCCCCGTCACCCCAAACTTCGCGAAGGCTGGGTATGTCCCGGCAGATCACAGCACAGCCGCAAAGCGCTGCTTCGAGCGGGGCGAGGCCGAAGGGCTCATAACGTGACGCGCAGAGGTAGAAGTCGCTTTCCCGGAAGTATCTATGCAGTTCCGCAGGGCTAAGCGGACCGAGGCTCTCGAGATTGCCCGGCCACGATGTGCCCGGGTCCGGAGATTCGAAGGTGTTGTCTCCAGCGACCAGCAACGGGAGGTTCACGTCGAGGTCTCGGAGTGTGTCCAAGCCCTTCGCCTCATCCCAGAGGCGGCCCGCGGTGATGGCCTGGAACTTGCGGTTGGGTGCTGGTTCCTGCGCAGCTTCAACGCTGACGCCGTTAGGAATGACGAAGTAGTTGCGGGGCAGGAAGAAGTTGGCTGTGAGTGCCTTGCCCATCCATGCGGTGGGCGTTACTACAGCAGCGGCGTCGAGCAGACCGGCCTGCACCATGGAGGTGTAGCGGTTGAGCCACGGGGTGGGCTCGAGGGCGCTGGACTTGCAGGCTCTGGCCCAACTCAGGACGTCGCTGTGGGCTACGACGACACGGGGAGTTGAGGTGTCGAGGCGGCCGAAGCAGAATTGGTTGCTGAGGATTAGGTCTGCGGGGTGTTGGTCGACTTCTGCGAGCAGGAGGGCCCGGCCTTGGTCGAAGGTTTCCTCATTGTTCTGCATCCACTCAAGGGGGATGTCGGTGGGACTGTAGGTGAAACTCGGCTGCGGGTTGAGCCCGTCTGGTTTTTCGCCGGAGTGATTGGGGCTGCGATGATCCCAGGTCCCAGAAGCGGGACCTGGGGCACCCGATACAGGGGTGGCTTGGAGGGTTTGGGCCCAGGCTTGCTGGTCGGCTGATAGTTGGCGGCCGAAGCTGACGAGGTGAACTGAGTGGCCGCGTTGGAGGAGTTGTTGGGTGAGTTCGCTTGTGAAGGTCCAGACGCCGCCGACGGTGTCGGTGGTCATCAGGATACGCATGCGAGCTCCCGATGCTCGAGTTCAGCGGATTCGAGTTCGGCGAGTGAGAGGGGCTGGGCGGCCTGGATGTCGGAGAAGCCCTTGTCGGCGAAGATGTTGAGGTAGAAGGCGTGGGCGCGTTCCCAGGCGGTCTCGTCGGGCTGGGCGCCGAAGGTCTGGACGTAGTTGGGGCTGCCTGGGAAGGGGAACATGGGGACGGGCTCGGAGACCCAGACGCCTGCGGCCTTCATGCGGTTCTGCCACTGCGCGACGAGGTTGGGGTCGTCGTACTGGGTCTTGATCAGGTTGGCCTGGACCCAGGGGATGCGCTGTTTGGCGTAGATCAGGAGCTCGGAGATGCGGTCCGTGGTGAGACGGCAGTTCTTGTTCATCTCGTCACGGCCTTCTTCGGTGATGGACTCGACGCCACACTCGAAGCTGACGGTGTGCGCGCGACCGAGGAGGTCCATGCCTTCTTCGTCCCACAGGTCGATGCGGGACTGGAAGCCGATGGAGACGGGGCGCTCGGCGATGGCTTCGAGGAGGGATTTGACCTGCTTGCCTACGCCGAAGATCTCGTCGATGAAGTAGATGTAGTCGACCCCGCGGGCGATGAGCTGGTCGATCTCGGCGAGGACGTTGGGGAGATCGCGTTCGCGGTACTTGTTGCGGAAGAGGGTCTTGTTGCAGAAGGAGCAGGACCAGGGGCAGCCGCGGGCGAACTCTACCTCTGCGCCGAGCTTGAGGTGGTCCGCGCCGTTGCCGGGAAAGATGTGGTGCTTGTGGCTGTGGCGCTCGACGGGGAAGTCCGAGTAGTCGAGGGGGCCGAGGGCGCGCATGTCGGTGGCCCCGAGGCCGGGGGTGGTGTGGATCAAGCCGTTCGCGTCGCGCCAGACGCAGCCGGCGATCATTTCGTAGGGAAGCGAGGCGAGCTGTGGGAGGGTCTGGTCGGGTTCGCCGCGGAGGACGATGTCTGCGCCGGTTTTCTCAAGTGTGGCGAGTGGCGTGGCGGAGCCGTGGGGGCCGATGACGACGACCTTGCTGCGGCGGTCCAGCTGCGCAATCCACTGTTTGGGGATGCGGAGTTCGGGCTGCGGACAGCGCCAGAACAGGTAGGACGGCGCTGTGGGAATGACGAGGAAGTCTTCTTGAAAAGCATTGAGTTTGCTGCGGACCTCCTCTGGAGAGAGCTCCTCCATCAGGGCGTCGATGAGAAGGACCTGGTGGCCGGCGGCACGCAGGAACTCGCGGGCAGAGAGGAGTTCGAGGGGGAAGTGGGCGTCCGGGCAGCCGAAGTACGTGGATCCTTCGAAGCTCCAGCGCGGGTTGACGAGGGCGAACTTCATGCGACCTCCTCGGCGACCAGCTCCAGGGCCGGTGCGGTGGCTGGCTGCTGGAGGGTGCGGATCGCGTCGCTGTGATCGGTCCAGAAGGCGCGGATGTCGGCGAGGATCTCGTCGAGCGAACGGGTGGCGCGCCAGCCGGTGTCGCGCTCGAGCTTGGCTGTGTCTGAGATGTAGAGGGGCTGGTCGCCGGGGCGAACCTCTTTGTACTGGAGGTTGAGCGGGCGACCTGTTTTCTGCTCGATCTCGCGGAGGAGTTCAAGGACGGAGGTGGTGCGAACCGGGCCGCCGCCGAGGTTATAGATCTGGCCGCGGGTGGTGCGGCGGTGTTCGCGGGCGGCGAACATGGCGTCGACGAGGTCGTGCACGTGGAGGATGTCGCGGACCTGGCGGCCATCGCCGTAGACGGTGATGGGCTTGCCGGCGAGCGCGGAGTAGAGGAAGTGAGCGACCCAGCCCTGGTCTTCGTTGCCGAACTGTCGTGGCCCGGCGATGCAGCTCATCCGGAAGACGACCGTGGGGAGGTTGTAGATGCGGGCGTAGTCGCGGACGTACTGGTCGGCCGTGCCTTTGGAGCAGCCGTAGGGCGAGTGGAAGTCGAGAGGTTCGTGCTCGTTGACGCCAGGGAAATTGGGGATGTCCGCCTGGTAACGTGTTTCGGCCGCGCGAACGGGGACGCCCTCAAGTGAGCCATACACTTTATTGGTGGAAGTGAAGAGAACAAGGGGCTTGCGAGACGAGCGGCGTGCGGCTTCGAGGACGCGGAGGGTACCCTGGGCGTTGATTTCGAAGTCGATCTCGGGGGCGTCGATGGAGGTGGTGACGGCAACCTGGGCTGCGAGATGGTAGATCTCCGAGACGTCCCGGGTGGCCTGCGCGACGGCGTTGGCGTTGCGGACGTCGCCTTGTACGATCTCCAGGCGATTGGTTGCGCCGCGCAGGGACCGGAGCCAGGCGAGGTTGTGCTCGACACCGCGGCGTGACAGGTTATCGAAGATGCGGACCCGGGTGTTGGGTTCAGCCAGAAAGCGTTCGGCGAGGTTGGAGCCGATGAAGCCCGCGCCGCCTGTGATGAGAATGGTCTGCGCTCCACTGCTTCCGTTCTTCATCGACCCGATCCTTTCCGGTTCCGCTGCGAGCTCTGCACCACTTTTGGTGCTTTCAGTATTGTGCATCAGGCCGTGAGTCCGTAGGTAGTGAGTTCCTGCAGCATGGTGTCGGCTTTGTCTTCCGCTTCCTGGCTCATGAGCCATTGCGCGAGTTCGCGGAAGCCCTCTTCGTGCGTGACCTGGGGCTCGTAGCCGAGGAGCTTGCGGGCCTTGGTGATGTCGGCGTAGCAGTGACGGATGTCGCCGGCGCGGTACTTTTGCGTGACCACCGGCTCGACGTCCTTGCCGAGGGCGCGGGCGAGGATCTCGGCGACCTGGCGGATGGTGATGGGCTGTCCGCAGCCAATGTTGATGACTTCGCCGTCCGACTCGGGGCGCTCCATGGCGAGGATGTTGGCGCGGACGATGTCGTGAACGCTGACGAAGTCGCGCATCTGTTCGCCGTCTTCAAAGACGAGCGGAGTGTTGCCGTTGAGCATGCGCGAGGCGAAGACGGCGGCGACGCCGGTGTAGGGATTGGAGAGCGCCTGGCGTGTGCCGTAGATATTGAAGAAGCGGAGGGCCGTGACCGGAAGGTCATAGTTGCGGCCGTAGATGAGGCAGAGCTGCTCCTGGTCGCGTTTGGAGAGGGCGTACACGGAGCCGATCTCGGAGGGCTTGGTCTCGTCCGTAGGGACTGGCTTGAGGACGCCGCCGCAGGCCTCGCAGGGGAGATCCCACTGCCCGGAACGGAGTTGCGCGACGGAACGGACCGGCGGGGCGGCAGCAAGACCGCAGCTGTTGCAAACATAGCGGCCCTCGCCGTAGATGGACATGGAACTGGCGACGATAAGTTTTTCAGGCGTCATCTTCGCGTCCAGCATGGCCTGGAGGAGCTCGGCGGTGCCCTGGGTGTTGACGCTCATGTAGCGGGCGATCTCATACATGGACTGCCCGACGCCGACGGTGGCGGCGAAGTGGTAGACGACGTCGACACCGGCAAGAACTTCGCGAACACGGTTCGGGTCGCGGACATCCCCGATCACCAACTCCACGTCGGCGGAAAGGTAGTCCGGGCGGCCAGCCGAGTGAACCTGTGGCGTGAGGTCGTCCAGGATACGGACCTGGTGTCCGGCAGCGAGCAGACCGTCTGCGAGATGGGAGCCGACGAAGCCCGCGCCGCCGGTGATCAAAACTTGCTTACTCATAAGCCTACGGCCGTCTCCTCGCGTTCTGGTTGAACTTCTTCACCCCATTCGCCGCGGTCCTGAGCGGTCACCTCGGCCTTGGCGCCCGACGAGGCGTAGCGTTCGACTGCCCAGGCAGCGAAGTCGGCGAAGTCTTTATTATCCTTCGGCGGGCTGGTGTGGTGATCTTCCAGGCCCATGTGCCCCGGAGTGAAGCACAGTGTCAGGGCGACGCGAAAGGGCGCGAGCGCGTCCATCTGGCGGTCAAACCAGGCTTGGGCGTTGGGTCGGTAGCTGTCGGCCCAGCTTAGGCCCGTGCGGAGATAGTCGACGTTGTGGGACTGCATCCAGCGGACTGCGTCGTCGAGACGGGGGTCTTCGAAGTGGAACCATTGACAGAGGCCGGCGCTGCCGTCCCTTGGGAAGCAACGCTCCGCGAGCTTGGATTCGCCGTTGGCCTTGACGAGGCCGAGGTAGTAATGGCGGTAGTAGGCCGAGCCTTCGGCTTCCTTGTGACGGGTCTCCGCGGGCCAGGAGGGCGGCAGGTCAAAGAGGGAGTACCAGTGAATGCGCTCGGCGCTGTCGTTCAGCAGTTCGAGGGTGCGCTTAAGGCCGAACTCCTGGACTTCTTCGGCACCGAAGGAGGAGACGCCCACCTCGGTGACCCAAATGGGCTTGCCTGTGACCTCGCGTGCTTCACGGACGCGAGCGGGCCATTCGGTGAGCTGCCAGTGGTTCCAATCGAGGGGGAAGCCGTGAACGCCGACGGCATCCACGTACGCCATCACCCCTTGGGAGGCCATATTGCGGAGGAAGTCGATGTCGCAGGACGAAACGCCCCCAAGGACAATCGGAAGATCAGGATTGACGGCGCGGATGGCGCGGGAGGCCTGTTTGACCATGTCCGCAAACCGCTCCCAGTTGGGATCGAGCTTGAAGTTCCAGTGGGAAAGGTTGTTGGGCTCATTCCAGAGCACGACTGCTTCGACCATTCGATGATTTCCTTGTTCGCTGCAGCCTGTCTTGCCGGCTTACTGCTCATCCGTGCGTCGCAAGCGGGCCGACACAGGCCACAGGCCTTGAGTACAAACCTGCGGTTTCTGGATCATACAGAGTAGGAAGTGTAAGTAGAAGCTCAGGTTGCCTTTGTAGGTGAACAAACCTTCTGCTCGCAGTGGAAAACAGGGAACAAAGGTCGTGCCACTCAAGGAGACAACTTTCGCGGTGTGAAAGTGGGTCTAGGGAAAGGGGCTCACTCTGAGCTCCGGGGGCATATGTGAACTCTTCGCCGGTAGTTGTAGTTACGGGGGCGTCGGCCGGGCTCGGCCGTGCCATTGCACACAGGTTCGCAAAACGGGGCGCTGGTGTGGCGTTGCTGGCGCGCAACCCTGAGGCATTGCAGGCGGCTGCGGACGAGTGCGCAATCCTGGGTGGGTTCGGGTTGCCGATCCCCACGGATGTGAGCGACGCGGAGGCAGTGGAGGCGGCTGCGGCGCGGGTGGAGGCGGAACTCGGCCCCATTGATATTTGGGTGAACAACGCGATGGTGAGCGTCTTTTCGCCAGCCAGCGAGATGACCGCCGCCGATTACAAGCGGGTAACGGAGGTTCTCTACCTGGGCTTCGTGCACGGGACCCTCTCGTCGTTGCGGCGCATGCTGGCACGGGACCGGGGGACGATCATCCAGGTAGGCTCGGCGCTGGCGTACCGGGCTATCCCGCTGCAGTCGGCGTACTGTGCGTGCAAGCACGCGATCAACGGCTTTACCGACTCGATCCGGTGCGAGCTTCACCATGACAAGAGTGGGGTGAACATCACGGCGGTGCATATGCCGGCGATGAACACGTGGCAGTTTAACTGGGTGAAGAATCGACTGCCCAACATGACGCAGCCGGTACCGCCGATCTTCGATCCGGAGCTGACGGCTGAAGTGGTGGTGAAGGCCGGGTTGGCGAAGCGGCCGCGACGGGAGTATTGGGTGGGCATGCCGACGGTAGCGGCCATTGTGGGGCAGAAGTTTGTTCCGGGGCTGCTGGACCGTTACCTGGGGCGGACGGGGTATGACTCGCAGCAGATCAAGAGCGAGCCGAAGGATCCCAACGCGCCGGATAACTTGTACGACTATGTGCCCGGGCCGCACAGTGCGCGCGGCAAGTTTGACGATCGGATGAGCACCAGCAGCGCGGAGGTGTTCCTGTCGATGAACCGGGGCTGGGTTGCGCTGGGGCTGGGATTGGTGGCCGGTGCCGGTGCGATCGCTGCTGCCCGGAGGCGGGGCTGATGCGGGGCGGCGACCGCGCGTTGGCCATCACGGGATGTTGCATAGCGCTGGCGACGCTGGTGCCTGTCGCACTGTTTCAGGGCGAGGTGATTGATGCCTTGCCGGACCCGCCGAGCGCGGTGTTCGATTCGGAGCGGATTACTTCTTCGACGGTAGCGCACCCCCTGGGCATTCCGGACAGCTACCTGGGGCTGGCGAGCTATGCGACGACCCTGACGCTGGTGTTGATGGCCGAACGCAGCGCCCTGGCTCGAAGGCTGCTTGGGGCGAAGCTGGTGGGCGATGCGGGGTTGGCGGCGTTCAACGTGGTGCGACAGGTCGTGAGCTTCCAGAAGCTGTGCAGTTGGTGCACCGGGACAGCGGTGGCTACGGCCCTGGTGGTATACGGCGGGCGGGACGCCGTGGGGGAGACTGCGAGGGCGGTTCGCCGGTCCGTTTAGCCTGTGTCTATGGGGTTTGCTTCGCGCAGTAGGGATGAGGATCGCTGATGCGCACCACGCTGGCGAGCCTGGTAGATGATTGGCGGCGGCTGGGGGGTGAGACGGCCGTTGTCGCGCATCGGGGAAACCGGGCGTTTCGCACCAGCTACCGGGAGCTGGCGCGTTTAGCGGGACGGTTTGCGGCGGAACTCGACGCGCGCCAGGTCGACGCTGGCGAGCGGGTCGTGCTTTGGGGTGAGAACTCCCCGGAGTGGATGGCCGTGTTCTTTGGGTGCACGCTGCGGGGTGTGCTGGCAGTGCCTCTGGACGCGGCTGGGTCGGCGAAGTTTGCGGCGCGGGTTGTTGATGAGGTGAGGCCTCGGCTGCTGGTTGGTGATGCGAGCTTGCTGCGGCAGCTTGGGGGTGGGACAGAGCGCCTGGAGCTATCTCGGCTGCATGAAGAACTGCCCGCTGAGCCGACTTTCGAGGTGAGCGAGGCTGTGACGGAGGATGCGCCCTTTCAGATTGTGTTCACGTCGGGAACGACGTCGGAACCCAAGGGCGTGGTGCACACGCATCGCAATGTCCTGGCGAGTTTGCGGCCGATTGAGGCGGAGATCGGGAGATATCGCAGGTACGAGCGCCTGTTTCATCCACTGCGGTTCTTGCATACGTTGCCGTTCAGCCACGTCTTTGGGCAGTTCATGGGGCTGTGGATACCCGCGTTGCTGGGCGCAGAGATTCACCTGCCCGCCAACGTTGAGCCTGGCCGAATTGTGGCCACGATCAAGCGCGAGCGGATCTCGGTGGTGGTCGCCGTGCCACGCATCCTGGAGTTATTGCGCGATCATCTGCGAACACGTTTTCCGGGGCTCCAGGCCGAGTTGGCACGGAACGCGGGGATCTCTGCGTGGCAACGCTGGTGGCGCTTTCGTAGCGCGCACCGAGCGCTTGGCTTTAAGTTCTGGGCGTTCATCTGCGGCGGGGCGACGTTGCCGGTGGAGCTGGAGGCTTTCTGGAATGGGCTCGGGTTTGCGCTGGTGCAGGGCTATGGGATGACGGAGACAGCGGCCCTGGTGACCTTGAACCACCCCTTCAAGGTGGGCAAGGGAACGCTGGGTAAAGCGCTGCCTGGACGTGAGGTCAGGCTGAGTTCGGACGGGGAGATCCTGGTGCGGGGCGATGTGTTGGCTGCCGGCACGTGGGCTGGGGGACAGTACAGGCCGCGCACCGACGAGTGGCTGGCCACAGGGGACCTCGCGACCCAAGAGCCCGGCGGAGACCTGCGCTTTGCGGGTCGTCGTGGAGACGTAATCGTGACAGCGGCAGGCCTGAATGTCTTTCCTGCCGACCTGGAAGGGGCGCTGCTGAAGCAGGCTGGGGTGCGTGCCTGTGCGGTGGTGGCGTGCGATGCCGGGAGCGGGCCGGAACCGGTCGCTGTGGTCGTGTTCGCCGGCGACGAGGAAGAGCTTCGCGGTGTGTTGCAACAAGCCAATGGGGAGCTTGCGCCGTACCAGGGGATGCGGCAAGTCCTGCGGTGGCCGGAGCCGCGGTTTCCGTACACTTCGACGGGCAAATTGTTGCGGCGGGAGATCGCTGCGTGGGCTACCGCGCAGGGACTTGGAGACCGCCGCGGAGGCTCTGGAGTGGACGACGCGCTGCTGGTGTTGGTCGAGGAGATCACGCGGCGGTCGGCGGGGTCCGTGGACGATGCCAGCCGGCTGACGGAAGATCTTCATCTCGACAGCCTTGGGCGGGTGCAGTTGCAGTCCGCGTTAGAGCAGCGCTTTGGTGTGGAGATTCGCAATGAGCAGATGACCGCGATCGAGACGCTGGGTGAGCTTCGTGCCCTGTCGAGGATCCCCGCAGCGGGGGAGGCCTTTGCCCGGCCCGATCGGCCCGTTCAGCCCGGAGTAAGCCTGACGCCGATTGTGGCGGATGCAGGGAGCTCTTCGCGGCGGGTGAAGTTTGCGCGTTGGCCGTGGAGCCGTCCTGTGCAGTGGGTACGAGCGGCGTTTGTCGAGCTCGTGGCTATGCCGTTGGTCTGGCTTTTGGCGAAGCCGAAGGTGGTGTGGGAACAGTCGGAGCAGAGTGACGAGCCGATGCTGCTCATCGCGAACCATGTGAGCACGTACGACGTGCCGTTGCTGCTGTACGCGCTACAGGGAAGAAGGCGGCGGTGGGTCGCGACTGCGATGTCGGCCGAAGTTCTTGAGGGCATGCGTGCTGGCCGGGGGCAGGGGAGCATCGCGTTGAATCTGTTTGCCCGTGCGGCGTACTGGTTGGTGGTGGCGCTGTTCAATGTGTTTCCGCTGCCCCGGTCAAGCGGCTTTCGAGAGAGCTTTGCGCATGCGGGTGAGGCACTGGACCGAGGGTATTCGGTGCTGGTGTTTCCTGAGGGACGGCGTGGGTGGACGGGCGAATTGCAGTCATTTCGGCCGGGGATAGGCTTGTTGGTGCGGGCGTCACAGGTGCCTGTACTGCCGATTGCGTTGCAAGGGATGGGCGCCGCTGGGCGGGGCAGTCGGAGATGGTTCCGTCCGGCAAAGCTGACAGTGCATGTGGGCCGGCCGGTCGAGCTTTCGCCGAATGCCGCTCCAGAGGACATCACGACGCAGCTTGAGGCAGCGTTGCGAGCCTTGGGGCCGAGCTGAGACTGGGTGCTTTCGTCTTCGCCTGCTCTTCGCTTAGTCTTAGGGCATGGTGCGACAGCCAGGGACGGTGAGAATGTCGGCGCGTTCGCTGCGCGCTGAGCTTGGGGCGCGCAATCTGCAGCGCGCCGGGAGCATGGTGCACGAGGTGACATTTGGGCGTGTGCCCAGCGTGGTGTATGCGGGCGAGGAAGGGACGTCGCATGGCAACTTCGTTCCGGCTTCGTATCGACGTATTGTGAACAACCCGTCGTGGGCCGCGAGGTTGGAGAAGACGTACACCGGAAGCGCGCAGCTGCCGCGCGCAGGGGACCGCCGGCGCGGTGAGTTGGAGTGTGCGGCGAGCAGCGATGCTTTGCTGATGAACATCTTTTGCTACCCGGGTGTGCTTCGACGCAAGCGCGTGTGTGAGTGCCTGGGTGTTGACGCAGGCGTTGTTCCTGCGTTCGGTGTTCGGGCGCAGCTGGCGATGCGCGGGGACGAGGTGGATCGCACGGAGTTCGACATGCAACTGGGGGATCTTTGGGTTGAAGCGAAGCTGACCGAGGGCGGATTCGGCCGCGCCGGACGGGAGAGGATGCTTCGCTACACGGGTCTGTCCGAGATGTTCGATTTAGATGAGTTGCCGAAGGGCGCAGGGCAGTTCAGCGGCTACCAGGTGGTGCGGGGTCTGTTGGCGGCGGTGCAACACCAACGCCGATACCTTGTATTGCTTGACGGCCGCCGTGCGGACCTGGAGGAGATCTGCTTTCGGGTGTTGCGCTCGGTTCGCGATGCGGAGGCGCGGAGTCGTTTCAGGCTGGTGACGTGGCAGGAGCTGGCAGGAAGTCTGCCGCGAACGCTGCAGACGTTCTTACTCGAGAAGTATGGGACTGCCGCTGCGTAGTCGATGTGGCCTGCGTTACTCAGTGAAGCGCGGAGCGACGGAGTACCGCTCTACTTCCTCCGGAGTGACGCAGATGTCGAAGCCTTGCAGTAGATCTGCGATCTGTACCTGGTTGAAGCCGCGTTCGCGTAAGAGGCGGATCTCATCGCCCAGCATGGAGATCGCCTGCGCGTTGGTGAACCGTTCTTCGTCGGTGCCCGCAGCCTGGCGAAGTTCCCGCGCGGCAACGGCGATCTGCTCGGCGGTGTAGGTGGGGCTGTCAGCCATTGGGTCTCCGTTTGCGGCGCGTACGAACGCTGCTTCGATCACGAGGCTGAGTTTACCGCACAGGGCCCGCGGCTTTCGTTGTTGAACGGACTGACGCCAGCCAGCCTGCGTTCGAGGCGTGTTTCGATGATGAGAACGAGTGCTACCGAAACGTAAGGGCAGAGTTCGCCGTAGATGCGTGTTTCTACGATGACTCCGGCGTAGAACATTGCGGCAAACCACAGGGGCAAGATCCAGAGGTAATTGCGAAAGCGCAGGGGACATAGGTCGCTACGAAAGAGGAGGACCACGGGCAGCATGAAACCGCACGCATTGAGCAGTGCGGGCCAAAGACGCGGCTTCAGTTCACCGAGGTTGTAACGTAAGCGGACATAGTCTTCTGAGCGGTCGTTGCCGGCGTAATGATGTGCGAGCCAGAGCTTGATCCCGAGCCATATCACCAGCAGCAATGCGGTCTTGAGCCAGGGTACCTGTTGTGGAGAGAAGCGGTCGCGCCAGCGTCCTGTAGGGTTTGCGATGCCCGTGCTTGCAGCGTCGAGAACGAAGATGCCGATGAGGAACAGGGTGGTCTCGCGATTGAATGTGCCAAGCGCAACGACGAACAGCAGAGGAAGATACTGCCGGCGAACGATGAAGAAGACTCCGGCGGCGAAGAAGGCTACTGAAAGAAAGTCGTAGGGGTAAGAGAAATTTGCTTCAACGTGGATGGAGTAGGTCCACAGCATAGTGAAGAGCAATGCGGGGTAGACCAAATACTGCAGGGAGCGGGTGCGGCTGAGCGTGTTGTAGATCGCCTGAGTGAACACACCTGCGATGACGAGACCCAGCAGACTGAGGACGTACAACGGAGCGCGTTCTGCGGTGAAGGCTCCCTTCGTGTGCATGCCCGTTGACCGCAGCAGGTGCAGCGCATAGAGGCCGCGGATCATCACTGCAGGAAGGACGCGGTACTGGAAGGGAAGGCGCTCTTTCCCGGCGAGGTACGCGGGCAAGTTCAGGTAAAACGTGGCAGAGACGGTGTAGAAACGAACGAACTGCAGTGTGGCACAGGCGTACAGGACGACCATGGCAGCTGCCACGCTACGGTCAGCGGCAGGGCGCGAGGTATTCAGACGACCCAACCGCGCCGATGGGTCTGGAGGGGCTTCGTTCAAGCAGTACTTTCGCGGAGGGCACCCGCCCGCCGCGGCTCAAGGACAGGGTGCCGCTGCTCCAGGGCATTGACCATCGTGGACGCTCTTTCTTCCCACGTAGCTTTCTGACTGGCCAGCCAGCGTTGTGGAGCGAATCCGTCATCGAAGTCTGCTGCTTCGAGATCAGTGATGACGGAGGCCGCTCGCGGGGCATCTTCTACCAGGTGAAGCAACGGTTCTTTATGCAGAAGTTCTTCGAAGCCGCGGGTGGCGAGGATCGGCCGCCCGGCTGCGAGATGCTCATAGAACCGAGTGCTGCTGCCGGAGTAGGTTGGCTCTACGCGGCGATAGGGAATCACGGCCATGTCAAAGCCGCGAGCGTAATGAACGAGTTCCCCATAGGGCTTCGGACCGACAGAGCGCACCTGGGGCAGCGACAGGAAGCGACGCCGCGCATCGCGCTGTTCGGGGTCAGGAACTTCCATGTCTGTGGGCCCAACCATCGCCCAGCTCAGAGTCGATTTGACGGCAGCTAGAGCCTCAAGGAAGAGCCAATCCATGTTGCTGGCCAGATTGCCAATCACGCCTGCAATGGGTCGGGGCAGGTCGGCGAGGTCAGCAGGCAATGGTGCCGGACGACGTGAGGGAGCAGGCAGAAGATTGCTTGCGCGGGTCGCGTTGGGAAGGAGGCAAATCTTCTCCGGATCACACTCGCCGTTACTGCGCAGATAAGAAGCGATACGTTCAGAGTTTGGACACACCAGAGTCGCTACGCGACACATGCGGCGATCCAGGTTGGCGACTTGAGTAAAGCTGGCGTAGCCGTAGCAGGCAATCAGATCGGTGAGCCAGTACACCACGGGACCAGGCCAGCGCTCCGCAACAGGAGCAAAGAACGGCGAAGTGCACACCAGGGTCGACTCTTCAGGTTGGGGGGAGAGGGCGAGTAGATGTTTACAGACGGTGGTGCCCGTGCGCGCGAGGGCGGAGAACGGCCAACGCGCGAAGCCTCGAAGAAGTGGGACTTTCGAGATCGTGAGACGAGAGTCGGACGAGGGTGCTGGTTCAGGAGCCGGGGTTGATCTGAAGTTCGGCCAGTGAACGCGCTCTGGCTCCCAGCCGATCAGGGCCACACGTTCGGCGAGCGCAGCACCGAACTCCCTGTCTAGCGGGCCTGAGATTTGTAACAAATGCCACATCGGGGCGTTCTCCCTTGTCTGGTCACGTCGCCGTGCGGTTGCTGTGGTGCATCTGGTCTATTCTGATGCGTTGCTGTTTTGCAGCCTCAAGCCCCGTAGCTCTTGTCCAGTTCAGCAGGGCGCACGAAACGATAGGAGGGGAGTCGCAAGGTGATTCCGAGTACGGCACACAAGTGAGATCAGGTCAAAATCTGGCCGCTTCAGTTGGACCAGTTACCGGGGGCATAACGAACAAGCCGCCGAACGGTCTTGCATGGCGTGATAGACGCGCCGGAAGCTGTGGAAAGATGTATCCGTTCGCTGCGTCTAGTCACGAAGTCGGGGCTAAATGCCTTGAAAGAGCTCGGAAAGGCTGATCTGCATGCCAAGAGCGATGACCTCGATCATTGGCAAGGAGACCGCTTTGCGACCGCACTCAATCTCGCTGATGAAGCTCCGGTCGATCCCGAACTTGCGCGCCATATCAGCCTGCGTAAGAGCGCGAACATGCCGCATCTCCCGCAGCCTTCTGCCGAAGCGGCTGCTTACATCGCTGGGCAACGGTGCAGAAGCGTCGCCTTGAGCTCTGTGCGGAGGTTTGCGCAGGGCGGCAGCGGAGCGCCTGGTGGGCTGCGCCGGTGGTTGCTGCGCGGCCAGGATGGCCCATTGCGTGGGACTGATTTGAGGACTTCCACCTAACGCCAGCGACGGCGTAGTGCGAAGGGACGAAACCATAAGTCGATCTTCTCCTGGAGTGAAGAACCGAACGCGTGGATACTGAGGAGCTTGGCCGGAAACTCAATCCCGGTGACCCGTCTTTCGTTCGTGCGGCACCAGGTACTTCGATCGAACCGTGGCCTTGTTTGCCTAGATAGTATCAGGCGAACGGAAAACTGAATGCGGGAACGACGCTGTGGCGTCGGCGGACCGGTCTGCTTTGTGGACTATGGGGCACAAGGCAGACGCTGGCTAAGACGAGGCAGGAACTCTGAATGCGAGTGAGGCCCGGGCTCCTGTGTCGTGAGCCCGGGCCTCTGCGGGTGCGTTAGAACCCGTACCGCAGGGAGAACTGCATGCGCCTTGCGGTGGTGAGTGTGTTGCTGTAATTGCCGAAGCTGCCGCTGGTTGGATTCGTGGTTAAGCTGCGGGTATCGAAGCGCACGGAGTTGGATACGTTGAAGACCTCCCAGGTAAAGCGGACGACCTGGCGCTCGGTGATCTGAAAGGGCTTGGAGAGGCTCGCGTCTGTGTCGAAATAGCCGTCGCCGCGATAGGCGTTGCGCGAGCCTGCCTCGCCCGGGTAAGGAAGCCGAAGGATCGGACCGCCTGTCGTGGTGGACGCGGTGATGGCAGACGCGTTGGCGAAGGCGTTCGGGTTTGCCCGTGCGCCGAGCGAGGTTGTGCTCGACTTCAGATTCGAAGTCTTGACTGAGTAACTGGCGATCTCCCAGTCAGTGGTGTAGCCGCCTTCCCCGATGGAGAACGGAAGCCCGCTGCTCCAGCGCGAGAGACCAGCGAGGCGCCAGCCGCCGGCGACCAAGTCGACTAACTTGCCGCCATGGTTGGCGAACAGTTGGCCCTTGCCGAAGGGAAGCGCATAGGAGCTGTTGAAGGTGATGAGATGGCGCGTGTCAAAGTCAGAGACCGCACGCGACTGCGATGGAATCCAGGAGTTCGTGATGTAGCTGCCCGATCCGCCTTGTGTTTCATTAGAGCGCTCGGCATCGGAGCCCATGTCGATGGAGTTGCCGTAGGTGTAGCTGAGGTCCATCTGCACGCCGTGGCTCGCCGGATGACGAAGAACGAATTGGGCGGCGTTGTAGGAAGAAGAGCCGTTGGTCGTCCAGGCGTAGAGCGAGGAGAACTGGTTCTGCCAGAAGCGTGGCGGGGTGGGGCAGCCATAGTCGCAGTAGAAGTCGAGGTCGGCGAGTGCGGTGGACTCACCGAGCACGCTGCGGTAAGTGGTCCACTCGAAGGTGGAGATGTTCTGCGTCGCAGACTTCCCTCTGCCGTCGTACAGCACAACGCCGTTGGCGTCCTTGATCTGCTTGTTCAAGTTCTTCATCTGCGGGAAGAGGTTCTCGAAGTAGGGGATCGTGGGTACGGTTCCGTACTTGCTGCCTGCGTTGGCGTCCACAGCGGCTGACAATTGCGCCGCGGCCTGGAAGTAGCTTGTGCCGGAAGCGGTGTCCGTGAAGTTGGTTGGCGTCGTGAGATCGGACTGCTGTAGCAGACGGCGACCGAGACGTCCGACGTAACTGACCTCTACGGTAAAGCCGCCAGGAAGCGCGCGTTCGACGGTGAGGTTCATGACCTCGGAGTACGGTGTGCGCAGCTTGTTATCTACACCCCAGCTGATCGAGAAATTGTTGGCTGGCGGAGCGTACGGAAATGCCTGCTGGGCAGCGCCGGCGGGGAGTGGGAGGTTGGGCAGCGTGGTGCGGCTGGTGAACCGAGGTGCTTGTTCGGGACTCAGCTGGCCAAGAGGGCTGGTGATCTTGGAGGCGAGCCCGAAGGAGCCGGACGCGTTGAAGGCGTTGATGATGCCCTGACCGAAGTGGTCGTAGTACAGGCCCCATCCGCCGCGGATGGAGGTCTTGGAGTTGACGGCATAGGCCAGCGCGAAACGTGGTGCCACGTTGCCGTACTGATTGGGCCAGTAGCCCTGCTTGCCGTAAATGGGGCCGTTTGGTGCGAAGGACAACGTCGGCTCGTAAACCTGGCCTTGCGATGCGGCGATCTGACGCTGCTTGAAGAAGGCGTCGGTGTCGACCGTAGGCGCGGCGGACTGGCCAGTGGAGTCATAGGGCGTTTGCAGGATGGTGTGGCGCAGGCCAAAGGTAAGCGTGAGCTTGTCGGTGGGACGCCATGAGTCCTGGCCGTAGTACTCGAACTCGTTGGCGATGAAGTGACGTTGCACCAAGGCGCCCTGGGCGAGGAGGCTGCCCGTTGTGGCGGAGTCCACGTGATAGTTGATGTTGCGCGTCAGCGAGGACATCGCGCCGATGAGATTGCCGTAGGCGTTGAGGTAGTTGGACGCAAAGCTGTTGGAAACCGCCGGCAAGCCGAGTGCGGCGGGGCTGGGCAGGCCGTTGGTGGTGAGGCCCTGAGGGTTCGTGGAACCACCGTCCCAGGAGTTAGCGTCAGTGGCGCTGTTGTTATGAATCAGGCGCCATGTGCCTCCAAACTGCAGCGTGTGACGACCCTTGGTATAGCTGAGCACGTCGGAGATCTGGTTCAGAGGCACGCTGCGGATCGAGTTGCGTGTTTCCGCTGTGGGCGCTGCGATGAACCGGACGTCGGTGTAGACACCCGAGCCGAGGCCGGCGCTCCCGAAGGCCTGACGTGTGTAGCCGTAGCGGATGTCGTTTACGAGGTGAGCGTTGATGGTCCAGGTATCGCCCGCGGCTATGCCCTTGGTGTTGTCCTCTGTGGTGGTGCTTGGGGCGAGCCCGGCGAACTGCTGGCTGCCAGCGATGACGTCCTTCTGCAGGTTGCCGCGAACGAAGATGTGATGCGAAGCGCTGGGTGTCCAGTCGAGCTTCAGGATGGATGTGTTGTGGGAGTACGGTGCGGGCGAAGAGAACTGGTACGAGCCTTCGTTCAGACCGTCGCCCACGGCGGTGCCATTGGCGTGCGGCAGTTGCGCGAAATACGCGAGGATGGCTGGGTCGGCACCAGGACCCAACGGACAGACGCCATTTGTTGTACAGGCTGCATCCAACTGCGCGACCTGCGCCGCGGTCAACGCCTGGACCGCGGTTGACGTTGGGGTTACGTTGTAGCGGTACTGCAGGATCCCGGCGCGGTAGCTGTCGGTCGGGACCTCTTGTGTAATTGGAACGGCCTCGCGGGTGCGTTGACCCTCGTAGTTGAAGAAGAAGAACAGCTTGTTCTTCACGATGGGGCCGCCCACGGTTCCGCCAAAGGTATTGCGTGTGAGTTGCGGCGGCTTGTTCGACAGGCCACCTGCCGCCTGCGTCTTTTTGTTGAACCAGTCATTTGCGGCGAAGTAGCGGTTGCGCCAGTATTCATACGCGCTGCCGTGGAGCTGGTTGGTACCGGACTTTGTCACCAGCGTGACCTGGGCGCCGGAGGATCGGCCTGCGTCCGCATTGGCGTTGACCGTGGTGACACGAAACTCCTCAGTGGAGTCCATGGTGGAGCGCAGAACGCCGGTAAAGGCATAGCCGTTTGTCTGGTCATTATCGTCGACGCCGTCGAGAGTTACGTTGCCTTGATCGGAGCGGGCCCCAGCGACTGCGCCCAGGCGACTGTCCTGTGTGCCGGCAGGGTTGCTGGCACTGTTGTTGTTGCCGAAGTAGAGCACGCCGGGTTGCAGACTGAGCAGGTCGGCTACGTTGCGCGAATCGATGGGTGTGGCCTGAATTTCAGCGTTCGACACGGCATTGCCGAGCGTTGCATCGGTGAAGTTGACCTGTTCCGCAGCGGTGACCTCTACGACTTCATTGACTCCTCCGACCCTCAGCTTGAAGTTGAACGTGGCCGGCTGGCTTACCAAGAGCGTGACCGTCGTGTGCTCTGCGCCGAAGCCTGTTGCAGTCGCGCCGAGAAGATAGGTTCCGGGTTCAAGCTGCTGAAAGGAGTAGTCGCCCGAAGCACCTGCGCTGTAAGTTTGCGTCTTTTTTGTGGTCGGGCTGGTCAGCGTGATCGTGGCACCCGGGACCGCGGCTCCGGTCTCATCGGTCACTGCGCCTCGCACGGAGGTGGTGGAGTTCTGAGCCAGCAGTGTGGATGCAGCGAGGATTGGATACACGAAGGGTAAAGCTTTACGCATGGGCAGTGCCTCCTAGAAGAACAGCTGTTGTGGTGCGGCCGGAACTGTTGTCAGGCTCCGTGGACTTGCTCTACAAAATCAGGGTTGCGAGGCGGATCCAGTTCCCGGACGACGCGCGCCAGCGCCGGTCTCACCGCCGGCTGTGGCGCCGCCGGTTCCGGGGCGAGTCGAAGGCTGTGTTCGTGTTGCGTCCGCGGCAGGCGGGTGCTGCGCGGCGCTTGCTGCCGGGTGAAGCTCCGTCGGCAACTCAAAGGGCATGGCAGGATCGGCGTATTGGTACAGCGCGTTGAAGAGGTACCGGTACGTTCCGTGGGCCTGACCGCGATGCTGCGGCTTGAATCCGTAAAGAAAGATTCGTCCTTTACCGAAGCTCACCTGGAGTGCGGCTATCTGGTCGTGCAGAACTTCGGAATGGATGACCATGCCGCTTTCGAGCGGATCGTCCCGCTTGGGGTAGCGGGCGAGGATGGCGCCCTTGAAGCCCGGCAATGTAGCGAACGCGGGGCCACGTTCAAACATCACCGTAGGCGAGGCGGGGAGGCCGAAGTTGATCGGCATTTCTGGATGCTGCGTCTCGATCCGAAGCAGAGCGCCAGCACAGTAGAACTTGTCATTCGGGAGGCCTTGCAACACGTTCTGTACGGGGAGGGAGAACAGAGGAATGATGGCGGCGGCGGCTCCATTGAAAGTAATTAAGGTGCCGCCTTCCTCGACGAAGTTGCGCAGATTGTCGATACCAGCCTTCTCCAGACCCCCTGCGTACTGGCCTGGAACGACGCCGGGGTGGAAGCCCTCCATGAGCTGTGCCGCGTTGAGATCTGGAAGGATGATCACGTCGTAGCGGGTGCGCAGACCGGCGGATCGGATCTCTGCGTTGTAGATGTTCTTGAAGGGGAACTTGTAGTTTTCGAGAATCCAGCGGGTCCAGCCTTCGTCTATGGACGGTTGCCATGGGCGGTATAAGCCGATGCGTGCGGGCTTCAGCGGTGTGGTGTGATCGGGCGTGTCCGGGACCGCTTCGGCATCTGTGGCGAACTGTGTGGTGAGGGCGTTTACCTCCGCACGCTTCAGCCCGCTGATGATGAAGGCGCCACGCTCGGTGCCTTCGGCGGTCTTCAAGGGATCGTTTGCCAGGGCAACTGTTGCGCCCTTTGTGAGAGCGGCGTTGACAACTTCAAACGCGGCATTGGGTTTGTGGCTTATCGCAAAGGTCTGCCCGGAACCCTCCACTCTGCCTTCCGGGAGTTTAATGGCGCTGACCCTGGTGAGCTTCGAAACCTGCGCTGGCTCTAGCGGATCAGAGACGACGTCCACTGCCACGCCCATCTGTAGCGGAAGGGTCCAACCGGTGATGTCGTAGGGCAGATGATTGCCCGCGGCGGTTTCTCCTGCGGCGCCTGCTGGATAGACCTGACGCTCTAGCAGTTCCTTCGCCATGGGAGAGAAGGGTTGATCCATGGGAACGACCCACGAGCCTGCGGGATAGCTGATGCCGTTGGCCTGAAAGCCCGGTTGCGATTGGTAAAGGTCCAAGCCGTTGTCCATCAACTTCTGTGCGAGGAGGCCAGCCTCGGGAACATCGGCTTGCTTAACGGGGATCACGTAAGCGAACGGAGGGTCTGTGCGGTGACTGTTGTCGCGGGCTGCCTGGTACTGGTTGTACAGCAGCGTTTCGCGGTTCTTTGCGGCAAGATCGAGCACAGACATGGAGCCTGCGACCATGTAGTCGACGGCTTCTTTCAGGTGCCACCATCCGCCCTGCCAGGGCGTGGTGTACATGCTGAGCGCACGAAGGTCGGCGTACTCCTTCGGGAACTCGTCGGCCGTGTAGAAGCGGGGTGTGGCATAGCGGTAGAGGGCCGTCTCGGTGAAGAAACTGATCTCGTTGCGGAAGACGCCCGCCCAGTCGGTGAAGCCCGCGTACCAGTTATCGAAGCGAGATTCGGAGACGGCGCCGGGCATGTTGTGCTGGTCGAGATAGGCGGTCATGTTGGTGCCGATGACGTTGAGCCAGCTGCGCACATAGGGGCTGATGTTGCCGGAGATGGGATCGGCGAAGGGTGGGATCCAGATGCGTGCCGGGAAGGGGGCAGTCTGGTGCTGGCAGTAGAAGATGGCTGGGCTCCAGTCCATCTCCGTCCTGGCAATGACCTGCTCCTCCTTCATGTTCATCATGAAGCCGTCGCGGTTGTTGTCGTGGCCGACGTACTCCTGGTACAGCCAGGGCAGGGGCGAGACTTCGTATTGTGTACCAAGGTTTTTTCGGTACCAGGAGACGACCATATCCTGGCCATCCGGGTTCAGCGTGGGCCAGAGCACAAGAATGACGTTATGCAGGATGGCGTCGATCTCAGGGTCGTTCTGCGCAGAAACGAGTTTGTAGGCAAGCGCGATCGAGTGTTGACCGCCTGCGACTTCGGAAGAATGAAGACCGCCATCGATGTGGACGATGACTTTGCTGTCCCGAGCAAGCGCGTGCGCCTGGTCGTTGTCCAGGTTGAGCGCGCGGGCCAGACGTTTTGCGTTGCCTTTGTATTCGTCAAGCCGGGCAAGATTTTCGGGCGCGGAGATAATGCCGATCTCGATCTCGCGGCCTTGCGTGGTCTTGCCTACGGTGACCACTTTCATGCGGTCGGTGTGGGAGGCGAGTGTGTGGAAGTAGTTGACGGACTCTTCGTAGTTGGCGAGGTAAAAGTCGTCGCCGGGTGTATGGCCCAGGACAGACTGCGGCGCAGGGGCTTGTGCGCGCGCGGTTGCGACCGCGGCAACGGTGAGCCAAAGAAGACGAAGCGCCAACGCGCCTCTGCCAAGATTCATTAACAGCCCTCTCGTTGGCGCACGGATCCGCTACCGCGAGAGAGGCAGAGCCTCACCCGCGCCGGAGATGCCCGCGCGAACTGTGTGTCCCTTCAGAAAACGTGCCGTGGTGCAGCTATTTCCGATGGTGCAGGTGCAGTGAGCTACCAAGGCCGGCTTACGTGTGGCCTTGACTTGAGTTTTGAGTGAATGAATCACACCATACCTGCGCCGGACGGGAAATGCAAAGGTTGGCCAGCGAGCACTCAAAGCCGGGCAGGCAGGCAATCGGCGAGATCTCTCTCCAACTGCGGGGTACTCACCCTGTCGGCTTGCAATTCCATGCAGGGCACTGTAAGAAAGGCTTGAACACCATCATTAAAATTTCACCCTGCCCAGCGCACAGTATGCGTGCTGTTGGCTGTAGCTGAGCAGTACCTGCGGTTGGAGCTAACCCGCACAGAGGAGCCTGGATGAACCGTCTGTCCGTTGCAAATTCCCCACGCCT
This sequence comes from uncultured Verrucomicrobiae bacterium, assembly GCA_963717535.1. Lineage (GTDB taxonomy): Bacteria > Acidobacteriota > Terriglobia > Terriglobales > Acidobacteriaceae > Granulicella. The sequence continues at coordinate 925,715 of OY970344.1, read as the reverse complement.
GTCGAGAGCGTGGGGGACTTACCTAAGGATTGGTCTGTCCCTGGCGATGGCCGCGATGACTTCCAACCTCAGTGCGCAGTTGGGAACAGACAACCAGTACGCGCGCGACCCCAGGCAGCAAATAGACGATACGTACACGGCGCACATCAAGCAGTACACGACCGGGCCGAACTTTATCTCCCCCCTGGTGGACTACCTTCCGGCTTCGAAGACGGTACCGACGCCGGCGAAGGTGCTGGGGGATGTTTCCGGCGCGCCGAACATGCTGCCGTATGCGGAGGATGTGTACAAGTACTTTCGCTTGCTTGCCGCCAGTTCGCCGCGGGTCCAAGTGTTCACGATCGGCCACACGGAAGAGGGTCGCGAGATGATCGCGGCGGCAATCGCCGATGAGGACGTGCTGATGCACGCGAAGGAAAACGGCGCGCGCCTGGCGCAACTGGCCGATCCACGTAGCCTCGGCATGGATGATGCCAAAGCTGCGAAGCTCATTGATGCTTCAGTGCCCGTGTACTACATCACTGGGACGATCCACTCGCCGGAGACGGGCGCGCCGACGGCTTTGATGGAGCTTGCGTACAGGCTGGCCGTGGATGATTCGCCGTACATCAAGCACATTCGATCGCACATGATCACGCTGATCACGCCGGTGGTGGAGGTGGATGGGCGAGATCGCATGGTGGACATCTATAAGTGGCATCGTGCTCACCCGGACCTGCAATGGCCGCGGCTCCTGTACTGGGGACATTATGTGGCGCACGATAACAACCGTGATGCGATGGGCATGACGCTGGACCTTACCCGAAACGTGCTGAATACGTTTCTTGACTGGCATGCGCAGGTGTTGCACGACCTCCATGAGTCTGTGCCCTTCTTGTATGACAACACTGTGGGCGACGGACCTTACAACGCGTGGATTGACCCGCTGCTTGCAGATGAGTGGGCTGAGTTGGGCTGGAACAACGTCGCCCAGATGCAGAGCTTCGGCATGCCGGGCGTGTTTACGCACGGTGATTTCGACACGTGGTCCCCTGGGTACCTGATGTTTTTGGGCGGCATGCACAATGGCATCTCGCGGCTGTATGAGACGTTTGGGAACGGAGGAGCGGATACGGAAAAGCGCATCCTCACGCCGGAGCAATACTCGCGGACGTGGTATCGACAGAACCCACCGCTGCCTACCGTGATGTGGTCTCAGAGGGACAACAACAACTACGAGCAGAGTGCCTTGTTGACGACGCTGTTCTACTTCTCCAACCACACGCACCACTTTCTGGAGAACTACTACGCGAAGAGCAAACGAAGTATCAACAAGGCGGCGACAGAGGGTCCTGCAGCCTATGTTCTGCCCGCCAATGAAGGCGAGTTGAACCGTCAGGTGCAATTGCTCCAGGTGCTCCAACGGCAGCATGTGGAGCTGCAGCAGCTGAGTGCAGCGGTCACGATCACGCATCCCGCAAAGAAGAAGGAAGACAAGCCAACGCAGGAAACGCTCCCTGCAGGCAGCTTCGTTATCCGCATGGATCAGCCGTACTCTCGCGCAGCCGATGCCCTGCTTGACAAGCAGTTCTGGGCGCCCGACGACCCGCAGAAACATCCCTATGACGATACGGGATGGTCGTTCCCCTCGCTGTTCAACGTGCATGTCTCGCGTGTAACTGATGCATCGATTCTGAAGGCGCAGATGACGGCTGTGAAGGACCCGGCGAGCTCCATCGCCAAGCCTGCCGGTACTGGGTCGACGGTGATCATTTCAAACACCGGGCAGAGTTCACTGCTTGGGCTGGTGTACAAAATCGGAGAAGCCCACGTCGCGGTGGCAGAGAAGCCGTTTGAGGCTGCGGGACAGAAGTTCGCGGCAGGGTCACTGCTGCTCAGCAGTGTGGATGGGCCCACGCTTGCATCAGCCATGAAACAGTTCATGCTGAATGGCGTGCGGCTCGACACGGCGCCTTCTGTTGCGACGCATCCGGCGCATGCACCGCGGGTGGCCTTTATGCACACCTGGCAGGCTACGCAGACGGAGGGCTGGTGGCGTTATGCGTTCGATCAAGCCGGCGTGCCGTACCAGTACATCAGCACGCAGACTGCCGCGCACGAGGATGATCTACGTTCGAAGTACGACGTCATCGTCTTTGCGCCCGTGGGGCGAGCGAGCGCGCAGCAGATCATCGACGGTACACCGGAGTATGGCAATGCGATGCCCTGGAAGACGACGGAGCTTACGCCGAACCTCGGTAAGCTGGATCAGACTGAGGACATCCGTCCGGGTTTGGGCTATGACGGACTTGCGCATTTGAAGGATTTCGTCCGCAAGGGTGGTCTGCTGATCACCTGTGAAGACACTGCGCAGTTTGCGATTGATACCGGCCTGGCGCCCGGAGTGAACGTCGCACCGCATGCGGACACACGTGTTGTTGGGTCCGTGCTGAACACGGCGTTTGTGACGCCGGATAGTCCCATCGCTTGGGGGTACAGCGGCGCTTTGCCGGTGATGAGTGCGGATGGGATGGTGTTCTCGGTCAGCAACACTATTGGACGAAATGTCGGAAGGGTCTTGATGGATCCGTATGAGGCGCGACCTACCGGACGGGGCAGTGTTGGCGACGAAGATGTGCCGCAAGGGCGGGCAATCAGCGAGCCTGATCCGCTGCCCACGCCAAAGCCCTGGGAGGCGCGGGCGTTGAACGAGGAACAGGAACGCAACAATCCGAACGTCATCCCGGCAGCGCTTCGGCCGGAGGTCATTCTGCGGTTCTCGGCAGCGAAGGATCTGTTATTGTCCGGGCTGCTGGATAAGGGCGGCTCCATAGCTGAACACGCAATTGTTGTCGATGCTCACGTGGGCACTGGAAACGTTTTGTTGTTCGCCAACAACCCTGTGTATCGCGGAGAAACTGTGGGTAGCTACCCGCTGGTGTTTAACGCAATTATGAACTTCGACCACCTGGGGCGATCAGCGAAGGCGGAGAGCTCCAAGCCGCCGGCTGCCCCGGGTGACTAACAGGTCCACGATCATCAACCGCAGTTGGTAACTTTTTCCAGGAGTGCTCTTGCGTCTTAGAATGCGTGCTTCATTCGCCCTACTCAGCGTCGCCGTGCCGTTCGCGGTTGCTGCGGCAGCTCAAACCAACGGACCTGCCACACCCACAGGCGGCGGACATGGGATGACATTGGATGATCTGGCGAGGTTCCTTCGGGTGGGTTCACCGCAGGTGTCGCCTGATGGCGCGTGGGTGGCTTACACGCTTTCTCATGTGGACACTGGGGAGGACAAGAGTGTCACAGACCTGTGGATGGTTAGTTGGGACGGTAAGTCTGATGTACAGCTCACTCGCGGCAAGGAGAGCGTAGGAAGCCCGCGATGGAGCCCGGATGGACGCTGGCTAGCGTTCACCTCAGGGCGCGAGGGCGAGACGAAGGGCAATCAGGTATGGGTGCTGGATCGGCGTGGCGGCGAGGCCGTGCAATTGACCAACGTGAAGGACAACCTGAACGACTTCCGCTGGTCCCCGGACAGCAAGCAATTGTTGTTGACGATCCAGGCAAGGGAAGAGCCTGAGCCCGAGAAGGGCGGCAAGCCGAAGCCGCCGAAGCCTATCGTGATTGACCGCTACCACTTCAAGCAGGACATGCGCGGCTACCTTTCGGACAAGCAGCCTCACCTGTTTCTGTTTGACCTGGCAACGAAGAAGTTAAGCAAGCTTACAAACGCGCCCACAGACGGAGCTGGTTCCTTTGCAGAGAGTAGTGCTGAGTGGAGTCCGGATGGCAAGCTGATCGCGTTCACCAGCAACCAATCCACACCGGATCCGGATCGTGTGGACAACGGGGACGTGTTTCTTGTGAGTTCTGCGGCGGGATCGACTCCGCGTAAGCTCACGTCGTTTGAAGGTCCTGACGAAGGTCCACTTGCGTGGACACCAGATTCGCAGCACGTGATCTACCGGCAGGCAATCACCCCTCGCTACTCGATCTACAACATGCCACAGCTGGCAGCCATTTCTGCGACTGGCGGGGCAGTGGAACTGCTTACGCCCAAGCTGGATCAGTGGGTTGGCGGGCCTGTGTTGGCGAGCGATGGGAAGCATGTGTTGACCGAGGTGCAGGATGATCGGCAGCAGTATGTTGTCGAGGTGTCCTTGGATGGAAAAGGGGCAATGAGGCGCTTGACGGAAGCTCCAGGTGCGGCCTCGGCAATCTCCCAGGCAGGAGGACATACCGCGTTGCTTTGGACCAGCGATGTGACCTCGCCTGAGATCTATGGACTGGAAGGCACGAAGCTGCGCAAGCTGACTGGACATAACGATGCGCTTCTAGGGTCACTTACTCTCGCGCCCACCCAGGAAGTTTCGGCAAAGGCCTCCGACGGTAGTGAGGTGCATAGCCTGCTGACGATGCCGGTTGGGTATCCGAGCGGAGCGAAGGTACCCATGCTGCTGCGCATCCATGGTGGCCCCACGGCGCAGGACGCCCATGGCTTCAACATGGAGCGGCAGCTTTTCGCCGCGCACGGCTATGCGGTACTGAACGTAAATTACCGGGGCAGCACGGGGCGCGGTCACGCCTACAGCGAAGCGATCAGTGCGGATTGGGGCGACAAGGAAGTTCTTGATTTGCAGGCCGCAGTGGATGCAGTGGTATCTATGGGCAATGTTGATCCTGAGAAGATCGGCGTGGGCGGATGGAGCTATGGGGGTATTCTGACCGACTACCTTATCGCAAGCACGCACCGCTTCAAGGCTGCGTCGAGCGGCGCCGGTATGGGTAACCTCCTTGGGCTATACGGCTCTGACCAGTACATTCTGCAGTACAACAACGAACTCGGTCCGCCGTGGAAGAACGTCGATGCTTACCTGAAGCTCTCTTATCCGTTGTTGCACGCGGACCGGATAAGTACGCCGACGCTGTACATGGGTGGCGACCGAGACTTCAATGTGCCACTTGCCGGCGGAGAGCAGATGTATGAGGCGCTTAAGACGGTGGGTGTGCCTGCGGAGTTGATTGTCTATCCGGGCGAGAACCACGGCTTTATTCGCCCTAGTTTTATTCGCGATCGCTACCAGCGATGGTTCGACTGGTATGACCAGTATGTACTGGCGAAGCCCCGTGCAGTCGCGAGCTCTACGGGGGAGTAGAGCTCGCTGGTAGCCTGCACACGGACTCTGGGGGCGTGGTCCGCTTGGTTTCATGAAGCAATGGGCAGGTTCTCTACAGAAAGATGGGCTTGATATGTCGCTCGAACAGGTTTTCAGTGACGTTCCTTGCGATTACCAGCTCGTTACTTTCCAGAGCTTCGAGGTAGCGGGGGCCCATCTTCGCTGCGATCTTGAAACCGACGTGCAGTAGTTGCCGAAGGTGCGGGTTGTACTGAGGATCCGCTTCGTTATGCCGCAAGGCACGTACGTACTGCTCGCTCGTCCACTGGGCTACCAGCTCCGGGGAGGGCAGCCGGGATCTTTCGATGTCGATGACGGTAGCGTAGGGAGCGCAGAGTTCATCGGCATGTTCGAAGGCCTGGGCGTACACGTCCTTCGCGAGTTGCAGCGCGCTGCCGTCCGCTTCAGCCAGACCAATGAGTTCCTCTAACCACGTTGTGCCTGCGGTCTTCAGGTGGACACCCGCGTCGAACTCCGCGATGCCTTGCTTGATGGAGTCGTAGATCGAGAATTTATCCGATCCGGAGTGGACACTTAGCTTCAAGTTTGTGGGCAGTCCGTAGCGCTGGACGGCATAGCCGATGGTTGCCAGGTCCTCCCGGAACTCTTTTGCAAACTGGGGCACGTTGCCGACGTAATCCACGCCCTTGTTGAACCGGCCTGTGAACTTCGGAGCAATGGTTTGCACGGGGATCTTCTCGTCCGCAATGGCGGCAAGGATGATCAGCAGTTCCGGCGGTGTTTGCGGGTTGTCGGTCTCGTCCATGGAGATCTCCGCGACAAAGGTGCCCTCGCCTTTGACCGCGGCGACGGCACGGTAGATCTCGCCCGCGTGCTGTACCGCTGCGAGGAACTGCGCGGCGGTGCGCTCGGCGAAAGCGCGATCAATGTGAAATGGCTGTGTGATACGCGGGATTGTGATCTCGCCGATGAGCTCAGGGTGCCGGTCGATGAATCGTGCGATCTGGTTGGGGTCGGGAGTTTTCCCAATGTTGTCTGCCACGTCAATGGTGAAGAAGTCGCACGGCGCCACGAAGCGTTCATAAGTCTTCAGATTGATGTGATCGGCGTCAACGAAGTAGGGGCCGTTCCAGCCAAGCTCCCGCGTTGCCGCATCCGCGGCGGCACGTGTGGTGCCGGGCTCTGAGCCGATAATGAGGTGTTCACGATTGGACTTGTTCCACACCGGAGTTACCGTTGCGCCCTGTTCGGCCGCCATAATGCAGGCGCGCAGCTGCGCCTTTGCCTGATGGGCGAACCTGTCGCCGACACCTACGGAAAACTTTGGAAGGTGCACCGCTTCACTCATTGATTGCTCCTGTTTGGGCTGATCGAATTGCAGCCCATGGTCCGTTGTTATTGATTTACGCCGCTAGCTAGAAAGCCGCCATCAACCACGATGGTCTGTCCGTTGGTGAAGGAGGCAGCGTCTGACGCGAGGTAGATGGCGGCACCAACCAACTCTTCCACTTTCCCGAAGCGGCCCATTGGTGTGCGCATCTTCAGTTCCTGCCCGCGGGGCGAGTTGTCGAGTAACTGCGCATTCAGATCGGTGCGAAAGACGCCTGGCGCAATCGCATTGACGCAGATGCCATGCTTGGACCACTCCACCGCAAGGGAGCGAGTGAGCGAGACCATCGCTGCTTTGCTGGCGGCATATGCGGCAACCTCGTTCAGAGCGACAAACGAGTTTAGCGAAGCAATGTTGACGATCCGGCCATAACCACGGTCCAGCATGTGCTTTCCGAAAACCTGACACGCACGTAGAGTGCCTGTGAGGTTGGTGTCGAGGATGTCCTGCCACTCGGTTTCCTCCACGGTAAGGGTCGGGGTGCGCTTGATTTTGCCGGCGCAGTTCACCAGAATGTCCACCGTGCCCAGCGCGCTAACGGTTGCGTCGAGCAGCTGTTGGATCTGCTCGCGTACAGCAAGGTCCGTAGGCTGTCGCACGGTTCTGCGGCCCCGCGCTTCGATCTCCGTTGCAACCTGGTTGACATGCTCCTGGCGCCTTCCGGTGCTGACTACCTCGGCGCCGGCGTCGGCCAAACCGAGACTCAGGGCACGTCCGATACCTGAGGTGCCCCCGATCACTACGGCGACCCTTCCTTCCAAGCTAAGCGGATGCTTCATACGTCTCCTCTGAGGTTATTTGCTGGCTGCGCGAACCTGACCTGGTGAATCTAGTGGGATGCTTCCAGGCGGTAGGCCTTGCGGACGAGATCATATGTGAGCGCATGGGCAAGCTCGACGGCCTCGTCTTCGTCGAGTCTCCGCTCTGCGACCAGACGAGCAAGAAACGCACAGTCTACCCGGCGCGCCACATCGTGCCTCGCGGGAATCGAAAGGAACGCCCGCGTGTCGTCGTTGAAGCCGACGGTGTTGTAGAAACCGGCGGTCTCTGTGACTTGTTCGCGAAAGCGCATCATGCCTTCGGGGCTATCGTGAAACCACCACGGTGGACCAAGGCGGAGGCAGGGGTAGTGGCCAGCGAGGGGCGCAAGCTCGCGGCTGTAGGTCGATTCGTCCAGCGTAAACAGAATGATTGTCAGGGAGTGCTCATTGCCGAACCGTTGCAGCAGCGGCTTCAAAGCGTCTACGTAGTCTGTACGCATGGGGATATCTGCGCCCATGTCTCGCCCGTACTTCGCCAGGAGCTGCGCGTTGTGGTTGCGATGAGAGCCAGGGTGAATCTGCATCACTAAGCCGTCCTCGAGGCTCATGCGTGCCATTTCAGTAAGCATCTGCGCGCGGAACAACTCATGCTCTTCGGATGACGCTGCTGCCGTGCTGACTTTTCCGAAGAGCTGCTCGGCCTCTTGGGCGCAGAGGTCGGCAGTGCGCGCTGTGGGGTGTCCATGATCCGTGGCGGTCGCGCCCATGGTGCGGAAGCGGTCCCGTTCCTGGCGTAGGGCCCTAAGATAGCCCTGCCATGTCGCGGTGTCCTGCCCAGTATTTTCGCCAAGCTGCGCGACGTTCGATGAGAAGCCGGGGAACTCCGGGTCAACGACCGAATCTGGACGGAACGTTGGCAGAACGCGTCCTTTCCAGCCGGAATCACGGATTGCCTGGTGGTCCGCGAGAGAGTCCAGTGGGGAGTCGGTTGTGGCAAGCACTTCGAGCCGGAAGCGCTCATACAGAGTTCGTGGCAGGAACTCAGGAGTGGCGAGTTTCTCTGAGATGGTGTCGAAGTACAGATCTGCTGTCGCAGCATTCAGGCGATCACTGAGCCCGAAGAGCTCCTGGAAGGCGAAATCGAGCCACAGGCGGGTCGGTGTCCCGCGGAACAGAAAGTAGTTTTCTGCGAACATCCGCCACACTTTGCGTGGGTCTTTGATCTCCGGGGCACCGATCTCCAGTTGATCCAGCGTGATGCCCTGGCTGTACAGCATGCGGTGGACGTAGTGATCCGGCTGGATGAACAGTGTGGCGGGGTCCGGGAAGGGCTGATTGCGAGCAAACCAACTGGCCTGCGTGTGACCGTGGGGACTCACAATGGGCAGGTCGCGGACAGCTGCATACAGACGCCCCGCGATGCTTCGCATTACGGGATCCGAAGGGAAGAGGCGCTGATCGTGGAGCAAGGTCATCGGGTCAGCCTCAGGGAGAATGGTGCTCGGTAGGGCGTTGCGTGGCTCATGTGCCACCGTAACCTTGACGGCTGGCTGGCAACGTTGTCAAGCAGTTCCTGCCTTCCTGCCGTGCGATGGAGGTTGATTTTGGGAGGTTACCGGTGGACTCTTGACGATCACGACGGCGGACGATTACAGTTTGGGCCGATCCATGGCAACGTTGCCGAGCCGCGCTGAATGGGCCCGACCCGGACAATGAAGATCAAAGGCCAGGGTAGATTCCGTCTTCAGGAGAGCCACATGAGCGCACGCGTAACGAACACCAGCAGATACCAGAGGGCAGCGTTGGCGCTGGGCGTGGGCTTGGTTCTTTGCCCAGCGCATGCCCAGGCCCAGGAGTTCCGCGGGACGATCAGTGGAGTGGTTACTGATCCCAGCGGGGCGGCGTTGCCCGATGCCGTCGTGGTGGTCAAGGAAGTTCATACTGGCACGGTCAGCCGCAGCAAGAGCGATGCAGCAGGCGAGTATGTCGTTCCGTTTTTGCTGCCCGGTGACTACCAGATCACGGTCACTGAAGCGGGGTTTCAGACGGAGATTCGCAGCAACATCACGCTGCAATCGCAGGAACATCCGATCGTCAACATGAAGCTGCAGGTCGGGAGTTCGGGGGAGACCGTTGAGGTCAACGCGGCTCCTCCGCTCATCGATCAGGCGAACGCCTCGGTGGGGCAGGTGATCTCGACTGAGTCGGTTGAGGACCTCCCGCTGAATGGGCGAACGCCCACCACGCTGACCGAGCTCTCGGAAGGCGTGATCACAACGGCCGCTCCACAAATCGTGCATCCGTTTGACAACAACGCAGGCAATAGCTGGTCAATGGGTGGAACGCCGAACCAGGTCAGCGAGGTGTTGCTGGATGGATCGCCCGATCTCACACTGCTGGGCGCGCTGGCGTACGCCCCCACGCAGGATTCCGTCTCTGAAATTTCAGTGCGCCCGTTTGACACGGATGCGAGCTTCGGACACACGATCGGCGGCGTGATCAACCAGGTAACCAAGAGTGGGACCAACGGCTTGCATGGATCGGTCTATGAGTTTGCCCAGGTGTCTGCGCTGGATGCGGATCTGTACTTCAACAATCGCGCGGTGCCTCGGGTTGCGACGCCGGTGGCCCACTTCAACCAGTATGGGTTGACCGTGGGCGGTCCCCTTCTTATTCCCAAAGTCTTCAACGGTAAAGACAAGCTGTTCTTCTTCTTCGCGTTCGAGCGACTGAAGGATTCCACGCCTGCAACGACTGCCTTGACGGTGCCGACGACCGCGGAGCGCGGGGGTGATTTCTCCGCGCTGCTCAGCGCAGCGTGCAACGGCGGCAAAGGCGGCGCTTACACGGTGAACGCATCGACGGGCGTTGCATACTGCAACGACACGCCAACAACCAAGAACCCTAACCAGCTCTATAACCCCTTTACAGCAACCCAAAACACGGCCGGCCAGATCGTTCGTCAGCCGATCCGGAACAACCAGCTCACCTCGGTCGCGACCATTAATCCAGTGGCAGCTGCGTACCTGGAGCTGATGCCGGCGGCGAACAACACGGGGCTGGTCACGGGTCAGAATAACTACATCAGCGGTGCGCCGAGCATCGATAACTACAACAATGAATTTGGCAGGCTCGACTACAATCTCAGCGCCCGCGACCATCTATTCGGCGACTTCCGCCACAACTATCGCACGCAGGTAAAGAACGACTTCTTCGGTAACGGCGCGACGGGCACGACGCTATTGCGTGAGAACTGGGGATTGACGATCGACAACGTCTTTACCCTGAACCCGACCACGATCTTTGACACGCGCGTGAACTGGACGTTTTTCAATGAGGTCCACGGCACGCCGGCACAGCAGTACACTGCGGAGACAGTAGGTTTGCCGAGTTCGCTCGCGTCGGCTGCACAGGAAAGCCAGCTTCCCTGTATCAACTTCACTACGTCCACGACCGTCGGTTCATGTGGCACGTCTACGACGTCTTATGCAACGATCGGGGATAATACGTCGTCCTTTGATCCCACAACGAGCTACCAGACCTTTGTAGATATGGTGAAGATTGCTGGGCGGCACACGTTGAAGGTCGGGTTCGACGGTCGCCAATACCGGTTGAGTGTGCAGAACTTTGGCAACGCAGCCAGTTCTTACAACTTCGGCAACTCGTTTGTGACTTCCGGCACGGGAGGGGCTGTCACCTTCGGCGGTGACCTGGCGGACTTCTACTTCGGTCTGCCAACAGCAGGGCAGTTTGATCTCAATACGCGAGCGGACTACCACTCCTACTACATGGGCAGCTTCGTTCAGGACGACTACCGAGTGAACGACCACCTTACGGTCAATCTCGGCCTGCGCTTCGATATTGACACGCCATTTCGCGAGAAATTCGGGCGTACGGTGAATGGCTTCGACCCGACCGCTCCGAATTCGGCGTCGGCAAAGGCGGCGGCCGCCTACGCGGCCAAGCAGAATCTCATCGTCAACAGGACGGGGCTGAACACGCTCGGGGGTCTGACGTTCCCGAACACGAGCAATGGCGCGCCATACCAGACCAATAGCGGGTTCCTCAGCCCTAGATTCGGTTTCTCGTACAGTCCGACGACGAGCACCGTTGTGCGTGCAGGGTTCGGTATCTTTGTCCAGCCAGAGACGCTGGCCAGTCTCAATGCGCAGGGAAGTTACTCGTCGAATGCACTGAATAACCAAGAGGGCTTCAGCGCGTCCACAAGCTACACCGCTACGACCAACAACTATCTGACACCGGCAAGCACTCTCAACAACCCCTTCCCAAACGGATTTGTGCAGCCCGCAGATGCCTCGGGTGGCGCAAGCACTTTCCTTGGCCAATCGATCAGCTTCCTGGCCCCGGTTCAGCATGATCCTTACTCGGAGCGGTGGGACCTGGGTGTGCAGCACTCATTGACGAGTAGCACGCTGCTTGAGGCGTTGTATGTTGGGAATCACAGTCTGCATCTGCCCATTGCCACGCAAAATCTCAATGCAACCAAGCTCCAGTACCTATCAAGCACTCCGTTTCGGAACCAGGCGCTGGGCACGGCGTATGGGACGTCGGTCAGTAATCCATTTGCCGGGTTGCTGCCCAATGGCGGGAGTGCGAACGGGGCGACCGTTGCACTTAGCAGCCTGCTGGTTCCGTACCCGCAGTTCGGTACCAGTGCTGTAAACATTCAGAATCAGACGATCGGGCAGTCGTATTTCAACTCGGTGATCCTGCACCTGGAGCAGCGCGCGAAGCATGGTCTGACGCTTACCGCGAACTACAGCTTTTCGAAGATGATCGAGGCGGATACGTTCCTTAACGACGAAGATGGGATGCCAACGCGTCGCATCTCGCCGTTTGATCACACGCACCACTTCACCGTGGGTAGCACGTACAACTTGCCGTTTGGTCGCGGAAAGGCGCTAACTTTCGGCGGAAGCAGGCTGATGGATGAGGTGTTCGGGGGCTTTGTCTTGAACGCGATTTATCAGTTCCAGACCGGTGCGCCTGTCGAGTTTTCGGCGGACATCCCACTGGAGCCGGGAGACAACCTTCGGCAGATCTCGATTCAGCCTCGCAATACGTCCACGACAAGCCCGGCTCTGAACACGAGCCTGTTTGTCACTGGAAACGTTACCAGCTGCCCCGCGGCACCTGCACCCTGTGACGGAAGCGCCTTCATCAACGGGCAGTACACGTTCCACTACCGTACTTTGCCGCAGACGCTGTCGTGGGTTCGTGGTGACGGTTTCAACAACCTTGACGCATCCATCCTGAAGAACTTTAACTTTACGGAGAAGCGGTATCTTCAGTTGCGCTTTGAGACGTTCAACACATTGAATCATCCAGTGTTTGCTGCGCCGAATGTCTCTAGCGCCACGGCCAGCAACTTCGGCTACATCACCGGGGTGTACGCCAACAGCCAGCCGCGGCAGGTTCAACTGGGGGCGCGCATTGTCTTCTAGCTGAGGCGATTCGGCAGGGGGTAAGTGGCACCCGCTCGCTAGTCGACTTGATGACGAGGTGCTCCCGAGTCGAGACAGAACTTGTCCAGGGAGCACAGGCATGTGCAGGGGTTGGGTGAATTAACAAAGTCGAGCATCGTCCGCGAAGGGCGCGGGCCGGAGAGCATCGTGAAGATCAAAGGAATGGACCTAATAACAAGCTTGAAACTACCATCCATGGCGGTGGTTGCGGCCCTGTCGTGTGGCAGTGTCGCGCATGCCGCCGTTTGCGATGTTCGCAGTTATGGCGCGAAGGGAGACGGGCACACCAAAGACACCGCGGCCATTCAGAAGGCGATCGACGCCTGTGCCAGCAAAGGCGGCGGTACGGTGAAGTTAGCCGGGGGAACGTTTCTGAGCGCCCCGGTTGTGCTGAAGAGCAACATCACCCTAGACATTGCGCAGGGATCTACGCTGCTTGGTTCTGCTGATCAGGCGGATTATCCGCAGATTACGGAACTTCGTGCGCCCGGTATGCAGTCCTTGCTGACCTCACACGATGCCTCCAACGTTGTCATCACCGGTGGAGGTACGATCGATGGGCAAGGGCAGGGTTGGTGGGCGGAGGCTCGCAGCAAGAAGGACCACGGGATCGTCGGAAAAGAGGTGTTCCGGCCGCGGTTGATCGTCTTTACAAATGTAAAGCACGTCCGCATCGAGAACGTGACCGTACAGAACTCGCCGTCGTGGCAGATCGTGCCGTACTACTGCGACGACGTTGTGATTCGGAACGTAAAGATTCTGGCTGATCCGCATTCTCCGAACACGGATGCGATCGATCCGTTCTCATCGTCAAATGTTGTCATTGATCATGTGTACGCGGATGTGGGTGATGACAATATCGCAATTAAATCGGGGCTGATCGATTCACCAGGACCGGATGCGCCGGCGAAGAACATCACCATCACAGACTGCACCTTTGTGCATGGCCACGGTTTATCCATTGGCAGTGAGATCGCCGGTGGCGCGCAGCACATCATTGCGCGCAACATTCACTTCCAGGGGACCGATCAGGGACTGCGAATCAAAGCCAATCGTGATCGGGGCAGCGACGTGTCCGACATTCACTTCAGCAACATTGACATGAAAGATGTCGGGACGGCGATTCTGATCAGCGAGTATTACCCGAAGGTGCTGCCGCCCAACGGGGAAGCGGCACAGCCTATCGGCCGTCTCACGCCGATGTTCCACGACATCACCATTGAGAACGTGACCGCCACGGGCAGCAAGATCGCTGGGGTGGTCGTTGGCCTTCCGGAGTCGCCGGTGAAGGGAGTTGCCCTGCGCAACGTGACCATTGATGCGAAGACCGGGATGACGATCAGTTTCGCTCACGTGACGGTGCACGAAGTAACCGTGCGCCCTGCCCAAGGAGAGCCGCTCATCCTTTCGCCCTCGGCCATTGTGGACAGGGAGTGAAGTGGCCGCGGGAGGACGTAGGGAGCGCCCAGAGTCAACGAGCGATCCGCTGCTGTCACTCTGCTTAAGGTTCAATCGCGGCACTGCTAGACTTTAGCGATTGGCAGTACCGTGCCAGTGTGCGCCCATGGATAAACGACCCACCGTGAACGACGTTGCGAGAATCGCGAACGTTGGTGCTTCCACTGTATCGAGACACCTCAGGGGCGTACGAGTCAGTTCTGAAGTAGCGCTGCGCATTGCCGACGCGATTGTAAAGCTGGGCTACCAACCTGACGAGGCGGCTCGCGTGTTGCGGGGCGGAAAGACGCGAACCATCGGCGTCATCATTCCGCAGGTGGCCAACAGCTTCTACGCCCAGGCCGTGCAGTTGATTGAGGAGGAAGCACGTAAGCGGGAATCTGCTGTCATTCTCCTAACGCATCAGGAGTCGCGGGACCAGCAGCTGAAACAACTCCACACGATCCGCCGCTATCGGACGGATGGCTTGATCCTCGCCCCGGCGGCTGGGTCGACGCTTGAGGAGATTCGCACAGCTGTTCCAGGGATGCCGGTGGTCGCGCTTGACCGAATGATCTCCCCGGAGATGGATTCTGTGGTGCTGCGCAACCGCGATGCGGCGCGCACTGCAACGGAGCACCTGCTGCAACACGGGTATCGCCGCATCGCTTGCGTGGTGAGCAGGCCGGAGATCACGAGTTTTCAGCAGCGTTGGGAGGGTTATAACGATGCCCTTGCGGCAAAGCGGCTCCCGACCCGGCTGATTGAGGCGCCGAACCATGACCAGCTTCGTTACGCGCTCTGTTCTGTACTGCTGGGCAGACATCGTCCGGAGGCCCTGCTTTGTTTCAGCAATCGCGCAACGCAGACCGTGCTGCAGGCATATGACGAGCTGGCCCTGGGGCCACAAGCGCGGCTTCCTATGCTGGGCTTTGATGACTTCGAGTTGGCGTCGCTGGTCGATCCACCACTTTCCGTGGTGCGGCAGCCCATGGAGAACATGGTGCGGCACGCAACAAGCATTCTGTTTGAGCGCATTCAGGGCAATGAAACTTTGGGCGTGCAGAATATCGCCCTGCTAGGGCAGTTGATCTACCGCCGTTCCTGCGGCTGTACTTAGGACCGGTTGGCTGGACTGACGTAAAACTCAGCCAATTATTGGGGGTCCTGGTTCTGGCCGTAGGTTGCCTTCGGGCCATGCTTGCGGAAGTAGTGCCGGTCCAGCAAGGCTTGCGAAACTTCCCCAGCTTTGGCGCGGAGGCTTATCGTCCGAAATGCCATACGAGCCACTGCTTCAAGCACGACTGCGTTGTGAGCGGCATCCTGGGCCGTCCGTCCCCAGGCGAAGGGAGCATGGCCAGCGACAAGGCAGGCCGGAACGGCGAGTGGATCGATCGCGCCCTCACCGGCTTCGCCTCGGAAGCGTCGTACGATGGCCAGGCCGGTTTCGTGGACATAGCGGCCCTGGATCGCTTCGTCGGAGAGCGGCTCTGTTACTGGGACTGGGCCATAGAAGTAGTCGGCGTGGGTTGTGCCGAAGGCGGGGATGGGCAGACCAGCCTGAGCAAAGCTTGTGGCGTACTCGGAGTGCGTATGGACGATGGCTCCGACGGTCGGGAACTCGCGGTAGAGCAGAAGGTGGGTGTCCAGATCCGAGGAGGGTCGCAGAGATCCTTCAACGATGTTGCCGGCCAGATCGGTGACCACCATGTGCTCTGGGCGCAGGTCGTCGTAGCTCACGCCTGACGGTTTGATTACCACCAGGCCCTGTTCGCGGTTCACCCCGGATGCGTTACCAAACGTATACAGCACCAAACCCTTCGCGACGAGTTCCAGATTCGCTTCGAGCACGTCCTTACGCAGTTGATTCAGGAGCATTTTAATTTCCAATCAGGTTGTTTTTAGAGGGTCGTGGGCAATGAGGGACTTAAAGATCGCGCACAAAATGGAGCACTCAGGTGCCGGCTACGACGCAAGGCTACCATACCTGTGCTGGCGCTCCGGGCAGGGTATCCCGCCCGAATGGGATAGTGCCACAGCTTCGGAAGACAAGGTCAGCACCGAGGTTCAGAGACCAGGCAGAATGGCAGACGGTGTGGTCCCGCAGGAGGCTCTTTTCGATCGGAGCTGGCGGTTGGCATCAGACCTTCTATGAATTGGGCGCACATCGGACCTACGGTTCTGGCGAGCTTTCTGGCTTCACTGGTCGAGTTTGTCGAGGCCCTCACCGTCGTGCTCGCGGTTGGCAGTGTGAGGGGTTGGAGGAGCGCAGTGGCCGGGACCACCGTCGCCGTGACCATGCTGCTCGTCCTCATCGCGGGCCTTGGTCGGACCTTGACGCGCGTTCCTCTGCATCTCTTGCAGTTAGTGATTGGCGTGCTGCTCCTGCTGTTCGGGCTTCGGTGGCTGCGCAAGGCGATCCTCCGTGCTTCCGGGCATATCGCGCTGCACGATGAGGAAGCTGCATTCGAGAAGAACGTCGCGTCTATGCAGGGGCATAGGTCTTCTCAGGGCTGGGACCGCGTGGCGTTTGCGTCCTGTTTCCAGATCACGATGCTGGAGGGAACGGAAGTTGTTTTCATCGTGATCGCAATGGGTGCGGGAGGCGCAGGGCTACTTCTTCCAGCGAGCCTGGGCGCAGTCGCCGCCCTTCTGCTCGTTGTGGCCCTCGGCCTGACTCTGCTTCGTCCCCTTAGCAACGTGCCGGAAAACAAATTGAAATTCGTCGTCGGTGTTTTGCTCTCGGCTTTCGGGACGTTCTGGGTAGGCGAAGGTGCAAAGTTCATTTGGCCAGGCGGGGATTGGTGCATTCTCGCCCTGGTTGGCGGATACCTCATGGTGGCGCTTGTTACCGTTGTCCTGTGCCGCCGCGAAGCGAATGCAACCATGCTGGCCTCCAGCAACCGGGTGGTGATTGAATGAGATGGATTCGTACGATCGTGCATGAGATCTTCGGACTGTTTGTCGACGACGGCAGCTTCGCCGCCATGATTCTCGCCTGGGTGGCATTGCTTGTCGTCTTCTTTACGCGCATCGGATGGCTGCTCCAATGGAGGGGACTCGTCTTGTTTTGCGGCCTTGCAGCCATCCTTGTGGGAAGCTGTCTCCGCTACGCCAGGCGCAAGCGCCACTGAGGTGCGCGTCCTTGGACCTGATCCCACAGACCCTCCGGCTGGATGCAGGCGGACTGGCTACCCGGAGGATGAGCGATCGCGGCTTCGTAGCGCGCGGGGCGGGCCGGTTACACCCTTCGCACTCACAGCAACGCAGTTTACCCAATGAGGACCTTGGCATTTGCGCGTCGATATAGCGTTCAGCACAACTTAACGGTTGGTTAGCCACAATGGAGTCACACGAGGCAGGACTCCAGAACCATGCAGAAACCCCGCGGCGATTTCCAAAAATATGAGCACGCGAAGACCCGTCTCGACGTCCGATCAGGCAAACCGGGGCAATGCAAGGTAATAATTTGCTTGATGTTGCTCGCGGTCTCATCGTGTGTGCCCGCAAGCTGGGCCTCACAGGCGTCCACAACTTCACCGGACGGCGCAGCAAGTCTGCCTGATGCTCCTGGTCGGGGTCTCGGTGGGGCACGGCAGCAGGGCGCTGAAGCCGAAGCGACGGGCAGGATCTCCGGGACAATCGCCGACATCAACGGCTCCGTCGTGCCTGATGCGCAGGTGGAACTTGTCAGTGAGGCTGGTCTGAGGAGTAGGCAAACCACCTCAGATGCTGCGGGGAGGTTTGCCTTTCTCGATGTGCCTGCCGGTGCATTTCAGTTAAGAGTTGCGTCCTCCGGTCTTCAACCTGTGCGCTCCAAGCGGATCGTGCTTGCTGCAGGGGAGACTCGTGAATTGCCGCCCGTGGTCCTGGCCATAGCAACAGCGATCACGGATGTGCAGGTCTCTGCAAACCCGGAACAGGTGGCGGCGGCTCAGGTGCAGCTTGCGGAGAAGCAGCGCGTTCTGGGCATCGTTCCAAATTTCTATACCAGCTATATCTGGAGTGCGGCTCCACTTACGCCCAAATTAAAGTTCAGTCTGGCGGTCCACTCTACTCTTGATCCGGTCGCGTTCTTGTTGGCAAGCGGAGTCGCAGGGGTAGAACAAGCCCACCATACCTTCCCGGCCTACGGCACAGGATCGGGGGCCTATGGGAAGCGGTTTGGCGCGGCTTACGCCGACAATGTAGTGGGTCGCATGATGGGGAGCGCGGTCCTTCCTTCGTTGTTTCATCAGGACCCACGCTACTTCTACAAAGGGAAGGGAAGCGCCACCTCACGCGCGATTTATGCTGTCGGCGCGACATTCATTGCCCGCGGGGACAATGGGCGTCCGCAGCCGAACTACTCGCACATTCTTGGCAACTTCGCGGCTGCAGGTATCTCGAATTTGTACCGAGCCTCAGGAGATCGTAGTGCCACGCTGACGATCCGCAATGGCTTCATCATCACAGGCACGAACGCGGTGGGCAATCTGGTTCGGGAGTTCGTGCTGAAGCAGTTCACAACCCAGGTCCCGGCGTTCGCGAAGGGTGAACCGTAGGTCTTTCCCACAGTCGGTCAACAACGCACTTCCTACATTCATGGAGGATCGCGACCGATCTCAGTGGAGCGGAGGAGGCAGGGCAGCTTCAAAGCGACGGCCATTGCCGATAAGACGGCCGTGGTGACACAAGCAAACCTACACCGGAGTGATACTGGCAGGTGCTCAATCCTCGTGCAGAGTCCGCACTGGATGAGCACCGGAGGCCGCCATGTCTCGCTACTCCTCTCAGGCTATTCCGGGTGGCGGGCTCCCTGCGCCGCGGCGTTCCATCCAAACCCTATCCGCATACCTGCTCTGGCTTCTGCTCGCTGCTGCGTGCCTTGGCGACAGCGCATACTGCCAGTTGCTTCAGGTGACCTACGGCGCCAAGGGCGTCCAGACGATTCGTTATAACAGCGCAGTCTTTGAAGACATGGCCGTGTTTCCGTCGGACAAGTTCTACATCGGCCATCTGCAGTGCAATGACCTTCAAGGCAATCTCATCACTACGAAGAGTTGCAGTTGGGGCGAGTTCAACAACGGCGAGGCCTGGGACCCAGTAACCCACACCGAGACTTACACCTTTCCGTGGGGCTCTATCGCGACCCAATTCGTCCAAACCGGGGACACCCTTAACCTCGTCGTCACCGAAACCAACCTCGTCAGCTCTGGCCTCGTCTTCGGCGGCGCGCAGCTCTGGCCCTTCCTCCTCCACTTTCCGCAGGACCCCGTGAATTTCTTCGGCTACTCCCAGGACCTGTTCACCACAACCGGCCCAGCCGTCAGCGCGGCAGACTTCGGTACCGGGGTCGTCACCAGCGTTCTCCCTGACGAAGCGGATCCGCTCTACGGCGGTTGGATCGTCAAGGGAACAGCGACCTACGCCCCCATGGTCGCCAACGTCCGCCCAGACAACCTCGCCCCCTTCTTTCCCACGTTTAACAGACCGGTTCAGCCCGGCACCAGCTTCACCTTCACCGTCTCTCTCCGCTTCACGGCGGAAGGCACCCCTGCCAACGCACAGGACGCCTACGCGGCCTTCGCCGCCGCCTACCCAAGCCTCATGACGTGGAACGACCACCGCATCATCGGCTCGGACTACCTCGCCAGTTCGCCGCAAGGTGGAGACCCCAGCCAGCCCGGTGGCTTCCCCACCAACCCCCGCCGCTACTTCAACGACTCCACCATTGACGTCACCACGCCCGCCGGCCTCAAGAGCTTCCAGGGACGCGTACTCGCACAGGCAGCCGCCAACGTCACCAATGCCAGGCTCCTGAACGCCCAGGGAGTCATGGTCTTCGACATCGAAGGCGAAGACTACCCACAACCCACCACCTACGTCTGCTCTCCCGACCAGATCGCCAGCGTCGCCCCCGAGATGGAGTCCGTCATCACCGATCCATCCTCTCCCTACAACGGCCAAAAGCTGGATGACGCCTACTTCCGAACCCTCACCTCCGCCGGGCTCAAGGTCGGCGTTTGCATCCGGCCTCAGGTCTTCACCGTCGCCCCCAACGGCACCGCAAGCCAGGTCTACCTGTCCACGAACGCCGCCATCATCGCCAACTTAGAAAACAAGGCCAGGACCGCCAACGCACGCTGGGGCGCAACCATGTTCTACGTTGACTCCAACGTCGACACCTATGGCGGCACGCTCGACCCGGCAATTTACAAGCAGCTCATCACGGACTTCCCCAACTTCCTCTTCATCCCTGAAGAAAGCACACCCCGCTACTTCGCCTACACCGCGCCCTTTTACACCTTCATCTTCCTCACCCAGTTGGGCACGCCAGCTTCCACCTACAACTTTTACCCCAATGCCTTCGGGGTGAACCGCGTTAACGACGTCAACTCCGCGACCCTCGCCCAATACGAGCCGCAGCTGATACAGCAGGTCGCCCATGGCGACATCCTCCTCGGACACACCGAATACTGGCAGGCCAACAACCCCACCCTTCTGGACATCTACGCCGCCGCCAAAAACCTCGGCTCCACTCCTGCACTTCCTGCTCTCACCTGGCCCACCCCTGCCGCGATCACCTACGGCGCAGCCCTCTCCTCAACCCAACTGGACGCCACCGCTAACACCGCAGGCACCTTCACCTACACACCCGCAGCGGGCCAGGTGCTTCCCGCAGGCACACAGAATTTGAGCGTCGTCTTCGTCCCAGCGGATACGAAGAACTACACCAACGCGATGGCATCGGTCCCGCTTACCGTGCGCAAAGCTACACCGGTGATCACCTGGTCTACGCCGGCACCCATTAACCAGGGCACGGCGCTCTCGGCAACCCAGCTCAATGCCAGCGCCGACGTCCCGGGCACGTTTGCATACTCACCAAGTTCAGGAACGGTGCCCGCCGCCGGCTCCGCAACGCTGAGCGTCACGTTTACCGCAACTGACGCGAGGGACTACTCCACGGCTGCAACCTCGGTCACCCTGACCGTGAACTCCAACACGTCGCAGGGCCCGGTTGTGATCCTGTCCCCGGCCTCTGGCGCCACTGTCTCAGGCCAAATCCTTGTCACAGCCGAGATCAAGGCCAACCTCGACGCCGCAGGCTCATTCCTCATGGTTGACGGTAATCCCGCCGGAATGAACCGCGTCTTCAACGCCCCTTTCCTCTACTCGCTGGACACCACGACGCTCTCCAACGGGGTGCATACCCTCCAGGTCTGGGCGCATGACATCAACAACAACACCCTGCTCTCGCCCGCGGTCAGCATCACCGTTGGAAATGGCGGTGGCGGACCCACGGCGGCAGCCCTCACCTGGCCAGCGCCCGCAGCCATCACCTACGGCACGCCGCTCTCCGCAGGGCAACTGAACGCCAACGCCAATGTGTCAGGCACGTTCGCCTACAGCCCTTCTGCGGGTGCTCTTTTGAATGCGGGCAGCTACACGCTTCAGGTCACCTTCACTCCTTCTGACACGACGAAGTATCATCCCGTCACCGCGTCAGTGCCTCTCTCCGTCAGCAAGGCCATACCCGTGATCACATGGCCCACTCCGGCGCCCGTGTCGCAGGGCACAGGGCTCTCTTCAGCCCAGCTGGACGCCACAGCGAACGTCTCGGGCACCTTCACCTACACGCCCCCGGCCGGCACCGTTCCCGCCGTCGGCACTGTTCCCCTCGCAGTCACCTTCACACCAGCTGACCTCACGAACCACACCACGGCTGGCGCCACTGTGAACCTCACGGTCAACAACGGCTCAGCACCAGCAGGACCCGTTGTTATCCTGTCGCCCGCCGCTGGTGCAACGCTCTCCGGGGACGTCGTGATTACGGCACAGGTCGCCGTGCCTCTTGACGCCGCGGGTTCGTTCCTCGAGGTAGACGGCATCCCGGTCGATGGAACCCGCACCACAAGCGCTCCCTACGCCTACCCACTCAAGACCACCGCTATAAGCAACGGCGTACACCTACTCCAGATTTGGGCTCATGACATCAGCAACAACACGACGATCTCGCCCCCCGTCACCATCACGGTACAGAACTAAACGGGCCCCCGTTCACTTGATCGCGCACTGGTCATCGGCAGCTGCTCCTGCGTGGAGCGCAACACTTCAACCTGCATTTACACCGGGACCAAGGGCATTCCGCAGCCCGGGGCGATGCCGCGGTGAGCGGAATGGTAGTACGGATGCATGCGGTTGACCTACGAGACGACCTGGCGAGTGCTGGCGGCCGAGGCGCATGCTACGTGTGTGCGGTCTAGATAGAAAGCGCCGATGACGGCCGCAACCGACAACAACAAGGCCTAGCTTTTGTCATAAGGAGCCCATTGTAGGAAGAGTCTTCGTGCTGGCCTTCGGCGGTCGCAGATCACGGAGGGATTTTGGAGTGGCATCGTTGGCTTGCGCAAGCAGCGAATCAGCGTGCATGTGCAGCACGACAAGCTTGCTTGAGTCCTATCAAGGTCGCGCTGCCTTCGATCTTCGATGCAGGCCATAGCCCACATTGAAGCTCTTCTTGCGCAAGCGCAAGTAGCTCTCTGCTCGGTTCTGCCATCGTTGCCGACAGTCTTACGAGTTCGTCATTGTGCTTTCGCTGTTCCGGACGCTTTCGCCGCGTCGAAGGAGATTCCATGCTTCAAAGCTATCTGCGCGCGTCCCTGGTCGTTACAACGATCGTGTGTTTCGCGGTTGGGGCCTCGGGGCAGTCGTTCCGAGTGCAATGTCCGACGAGTACGATTACGCACCCGAAGTCTGCGAATAACAACACTGAGCCGGTGTACACGGCAGCCACCACATGGGGACCGAGCGGCAAGGTTGCCGCCGATAGCTACGAGGTGCCAACCGGGAATGTAAATGGCGCCATTAAGTGCCAGCAGATCTCGGGTGGCGACGGATTCGCGACGATGGCTGATGGAACGCAGACGTTTATGTTCGCGTTTGGTCCGTTGTCGGGGCTGGCTGATATTGCGGCCGGTCTTCCAGGTACGGAGTTCCCGAACACCTTTAACGGACTTGCGAGCAGCGACGCGCTCCTGCCTACTGGCGGAACTCTCTCGCCGGGTGATCCAGCGACTACGGACAAACCCAGCTACACGTATTTTCCGCCCAGCAACCCGACGTCAGGTTTCACCTTTAACGGCGCCGTGGGGCTGGCGCCTAATCTGGACGCGAACAACGGAAGCGGTACGGCAGGCGCGCCGATCGACGGTCACGTCGATCCCCGTCAGATTATGGACGTGGGCGTGTTGAACGGCAACATCCCCGCGCCGCTGATGGCGATCGATGAGGATGATGAGTTCTTCCTCACGCTGAGCAATGTGGGCATGATCATGCGGCCCGATCTGTTCGAGCAGCATACGGTTCACTTCCACGGCTACCCCAACGCATCGAGTGTGTACGACGGTGTGCCGGATGCGTCGGTGGCGATCAACATCGGCGGCAGCTTTACGTATTACTACCTGGCGCCGGATGCGGGGACGTACTTCTGGCACTGCCACATCACGCCGCCCGAGCATTTGCAGATGGGCATGGTGGGCCAGATTTACGTGCGGCCTCGGCAGAACCGGGTGCCCGCAACAACAACGCTCTACGCCGCATTGCAGGCACAACAAAATGACTTGCGCACCGCATGCAACGCCGCCAGCGACATTTTGTGCAGTAATCCGCTGCCCGCTGCAGGCGATAACAAGACTCCTGGGGCCTTCTCCAATGGAGCCGCTGCGAAGAAGTACGCATACAACGACGGCGATGGATCGACGTACTACGACGTGGAATACCCACTACAGATTCACGGCTTCGATCCGGACTTTCATTTTGTAGGGATGACCTTCAACCCGGAGAACTTTGCGGGCATGAAGGATAAATACTTCCTGCTGAACGGACGCAGTTACCCCGATACGGTGACCCCTGGTCCGCTAGCAACGCAGACCTCCGATGGCAAACAGCACTTCTCACAACCACTGCCTTCGATCATCAACATTCCGGCTGGTGGCAAGGCGCTGCTGCGGATCTCCGATCTGGATGTGACGGAGTACCAGACCCTGGCATCGCTGGGCATCCCGATGAAGGTGATCGCGCTGAACGCGAAGCTGCTGCGCGACCAGGCGGGCAACAACATGTACTACAACACAAACTCCATCACGCTGGCGGGCGGGGAATCGCTGGACGTCATCCTGGATGCCACTGGCTACACCGGTGGACAGGTCTTTTATCTGTACACGCCGCAGCTGGACCACCTTGCGAACGATGCCGAAAACTTCGGCGGGCTTATGACCGAAGTGCATATCAACTAGGAGAGTTGCGATGAGCCTGATCAACGCACGTCCCATCTATCGCAACGTGTTGACCGCTGTTGTGGGCGGAGTGTTCGCTGCTGGAGCAGCAGCCCATGCGGCAACGCCTGGCATCACGGGGCCCAACTTCAACCTCATCGCCTCCACGTCCTATCTCAATCAGCCGGACGGCTCCTCGGTGTACGCGTGGGGCTACGGCTGCAACGGCACTCCGATCGGCTTTGCGCCGAAGGCGATGGCTACGGGATCGTGTCCGACGATGCAGTTACCCGCACCGACGCTGATTGTGACGGAGGGCAACACGGTCTCGGTGACGCTGACCAACATGCTTCCGGCAGCGGCGGGCAACACGTCGATCCTGTTTCCGGGATTCAACGTGACGGCTACGGCGGCGGCGACGCAGCCAGCATCGTGTAGCAATCTCACCACCCCGGTTGCGCAGGGTTTGCTGACCATGGAAGCGGCAAACGGCTGCGCCATCACTTACACGTTCACGGCCACCTCGCCGGGAACGCGTGCCTACTACAGCGGCACGCAGAGCGATCTGCAGGTGGAGATGGGGATGTACGGCGCCGTCGTGGTGTTACCGGCCAATGTCCCCATCACTTGCGGCCAGGGTCTGGCGGCCAGCAATCTCGCCGCGAAATCGGCCTGGCACGAGAAGGACTTCCGGCTGGCGAACTCCGCCTATGACAGCCCCAAGACCTGCTACGACCGCGAATACCTCTTCCAGTTCTCTGAGATGGACCCAAACATCCATGCAGCGGCACTGGCGCAGGTTGCGGCGCTGCAGAACTGCACCGCAGGCTCTGCCGGTTGCAGCCTGCAGGTGCCCACGGAACCCTATCACCCAACCTATTTCATGGTGAACGGGCGCTCCATGCCCGATGACATGGACCCGAACTACGGCGTCGAATATCCCAACCAGCCGTACAACGGAAATCCTCACATGCATCCCGGCGAGCAGGTACTGATCCGCGTGATCGGGCAGGGGCGCTGGCAGCATCCGTTCCACGAGCATGGCAACCATGTACGCATTCTTGGCCGCGATGGCAACCTGATCCTCAGCCCGGTCGCCGGTACGACAACCCCCGACCCCAACAATCTCGCCGGTCCCGCGCTGTTCACGACGACGACAACTCCGGGTCTTGCATTCGACGGGATCTTCTACTGGACAGGCAGAGGTTTGAACTGGGATGCGTACGGCCATCATCCCGGGTCGACTGATGCGAACGCCACATTGCCTTGCATCCCGGACGCCAACGGCTACAACACCGGAGCACCCGGCGCGATCAACTACTACGAGTGGTGCGCCGATCACAACAAGCCTCTGGAAGCGAATCCTCAGGGCGATGTTTCCGGTGGTGGCCCCGTAACGCTGCCTGACCCAAACATTCTGACCAACGGAAACTGGTACAGCGGCAGCCCCTATCTCGGCCCGAATGCCACCACGCGCGCCACAGGTCCGAACAGTTCGTTTCAGCCCGCGAACTCACAGGCAAATCCGAGCAATGAGCGTGGCTACGCCTTTATGTGGCACTCGCATAACGAACGCGAGATCACAACGAACAACACCTTCCCCGGCGGCATGATGATGATGATGCTTGTCGACTCCCGGGAATTTGTCATAGACGAAAGCAATTAGGTTTCCTGGAGACCGGCGATGCGACGGAACGAATTTAAAGCAAGCCTGAAGTGTGCAATTTTCGCGGCAACCGCGTTCTTCCTCGGTTTCAGCGACATACGGGCGCAGAGCATTAATTTGACCGCGGCCCCTACGACCGCGACCATGCCTGATGGCGTTGTCGTTCCGATGTGGGGCTACAGCTGCGGGGCAGCCGTCACCAGCTCGACCGCTGCCTGCCGTGCTGCCAACCCGCAGGCCTCGGGCAGTTGGTCGCCGGTGGTGATCACGGTCGCGCCGGGCTCGCTTACGATCAACCTGACCAACAACCTTTCCTTCGCGAACAGCAATACTGTTCCGACGTCGCTGGTGATCGTGGGCCAGCTCGGCGGTGGTTTGGGAACGCCGACCAAGGATGCTTCAGCGGTGCCGCATGGCGATCTCGGCGTGAGCTGGCCCGTGGCTTCCGCACCGGCTGCGGGAGCGGAGTTCGTGCCCCCCGCGCAGAGCCCGCGGGTGCGTTCGTTCGGCACAGAAGTGGCGGCGGGAAAGGCAGCGACGCTGACGTGGAGCAATCTGCGGCCCGGTACTTATTTGCTGGAGTCCGGCACACATCCGTCGATCCAGGCCACGATGGGCCTGTATGGCGTGGTTGTAGTGACTCAGGCGCCTACGCAGTCCACCCCGGCGGGGACAGAGTTGTCGCCGGGCACGGCGTATGCCGGCGTTAGCTACGACGCCGAGGTTCCGCTGGTGTTCGGGGAGATCGACCCCGTGCAGAACAACGAGGTCATGAAGGCGGTAAACAGCCAAGGCTTTAGTGAGACGACGGTGTGGTCCGGGCAGCCTAACGCATGCGGAAATCCGACTTCCACCAATTACGGCAGCTGCTACCCGCCCGTAGTGAATTACACCCCGATGTATTACCTGATCAACGGCGTGGGCTTTAACAAAAACAGCGCCTCCAATTCGCTGTTCCCCGTTACGCCTGCGACGCTGGCAGGCACCACGGGCACCGTCCTGGTGCGCATGGTGAATGCCGGTTCGCGTATGCACGTGCCGTCCATTGTGGGCGCGACAACAGGTACGGGCACTCCGGCTTCAGGGGGATTCTCCCTGATCGCGGAAGATGGCAATCCACTTCCCGGCCTGCACAGGGTACAGAGTGAGGTATTTCTTTCCGCAGGCAAGACGTATGACGTCATGGTCAACGCGCCGGCTCCCAGCGCATCCGCTTTGGCGGTGTTCGACCGTGAACTGAGCTTGTCGGCGAATGGAACGGCGCGCGACTCGGGCATGTTGGCGTACCTCAGCATCAACGGCTCTGCGCTGCCGAATACGCCGGCACTGGGCGGTGCCAAGGCGAATCCGGACGGGTACCAGGTCGTTCCAAATGTGACATTAACGGTCTCCGACCCGAGCAAGGGCGTGATCGCGAATGACATCAACGTGTTTGGTGTGAAGACTGCAACGACTCCGATACACGGCAGCTTGACCCTCAACAACAATGGCACCTTCACCTACATCCCCAACGGAGATTGGAACACGCCTAGTACCCCGCCGCTGCAGGACAGCTTCATGTATCAGGCGAACGGGAATGGACCGATAACCACGGTGACGCTGAGTGCTGCGCTGGTTGAGGGCGCCAGCGGGATCACGCTGAACAACCTGACGTTCACGGCGAACACTGCGACGCACATGAAGATCGCCGCACCGGGGGTCCTGACCGGCGCCAAAGACGCCGCGGGGTATCCTCTCACCGTGTCGCTGTCCAGCGTGACTCCTGCGAGCGGGAGCGGACTGACAATCACGCCGGATGCGAACGGCGGGTTCAATGCGTCTGTGGCGAACCCCGGGACGTATATGTTCACCTTTAAGGCGCAGAACTCGCAAGGCACGATGAGTGCGAACGCGGCGACGGTGACGTTGAACTTTCCCCAAGGCAGCAATCTTCAAGTCAGCGTCGTGGATGGCGGCACGAAGGTCGCGTTGCCGGGTCAGGACTACCGCTGGATTATTGAGGAAGATAAAACCTTCTACGTCGATCCAACGAAGGTCACCAATAGCGGCAGTGCTGGAAGCAGCAGCGTGGTCACTTATGGCGTGAACTTCCACACAAGCCACATGGAGACTGTAGCGCAGGGATGCACGGGGCCGCTTTCATGCGAATCCGGGCAGACGCTCTTGGGCCAGCCTGCGGTATGCGACGTGGGCAACGGCAAATGCCGGACAGCAGGGGCAGAGCAGACGCCTGTACTGCCAGGCCAAGTTGTACTCGATCCGACGAAGAGGTACTACATCTCCGTGCTGCCCGGTGATGCCGCAAATTCGTTTATAGCGGGAAATACGACGGCGAGCTGCATCCCCCCGTTTAAGGGCGCCCCGCCCCAATGCGGCCATGGCATGGGCGGTGCACCGATTGCGGTGGGACAGACCTCTGTCCAGGTCATGGTCCAGCCAAACCCCTATCCACCGGGGCAGTTGTCAGTCTTTGTGTTCGAAGATGATTTCCCGTTGAACGGCGAGCAGGACGCAGGCGGCGGTGTGGATGTGCTGGCGACGAACGAGCCGGGCTTGGGTGGCTTCCAGATCCATCTTTGGGATGCCATGGGCGGTAACGGCGACTTCACCGGGCAAATGAC
The DNA here is from genome assembly GCA_963717535.1 of uncultured Verrucomicrobiae bacterium. Taxonomy (GTDB): domain Bacteria; phylum Acidobacteriota; class Terriglobia; order Terriglobales; family Acidobacteriaceae; genus Granulicella. The sequence goes on along the minus strand of OY970344.1, from coordinate 896,978 downwards.
GTATGACATGTTCAACCAGCCACTGACGAACGGCTTGGATGGCACGCTCGATCCGGTCAGCGGGTTTAATGCCTGTCCGATTCAATACAGCCCTGTCACGAAGGCGAACCCGACCGGAGTGGCTGCCAGCCCTGGCATTACGGGCATGATCGTCACATGCCCCAAGTATGAATCGGATGGCAAGACGCTTTCGCCACTAGCAGGGCAGGCGTTGATCAAGAACCTTATGCCTGGCCGCTTTGGCGTGGTCGCGACTCCCGCGGCGGATCGGATTGCGCGCGGCGAGGAATGGCACCAGACCAATACTCTGGATGGGCAGAAGGCGCATGACTCCTTCATTCGCATTGGCGAGCCGAGCTACTTCCAGGAGTTTGGTCCAGCTGGATATCACGTCACCATCGGCTTTGCGAACCCGGCAATCATCAACGCACGCAAGGCCGGCGTCTGTGCAGGAAGCGATCCGTACCTGCCCGGACAGGGGCAATGCATTTACTCGGTCACCGGAAAGGCAACAACGGTACGCATGAGCCGCACGCCTGACGAGCGTTTGTACAGCAGCGGATCACACGACAGCTTCTATTGGACGCAATGCTACGCAAGCCTCGGCGACCCCGATGGTGAAGACTTCATGTTCACCAAGTGCGCGGCCGATGGAACCTTCACCTTCGCGGGCGTGCCCGCCGGTGATTGGCGCGTGACCCTGTTCGACCAGTGGAACGACATGCTTGTGGACGGTCTTTCCACGCCCGTGGGACTTGGGACCGGCTACCCTGTTTGCTCGGGACCTGGTTCTACGGCAAGCAACTGCAACATGGGCGACATCGCCGAGAACCAGTGGCAGGCGAACATCTATACGCGCACGTTCATTGATGACAACAAGGACGGCGTCTCCCAGCCCACGGAGGGCGGCATCCCGCTGGCTCCTGTGGCGGTGCGCTACCGCGATGGGAGCCTGGCAAATGGGCTGACCACAGATTTCAATGGAACAGCGAACTTCAACGAGACCTTCCCACTGTTCAACTGGTACGTGGTGGAGACGGACACCACACGCTACAAGAACACCGGAACGCACGTGGTGTACGACGCTGGCGGACCCGCAGATCAGTCCGCTTCGTGCGGTCAGCCGGGCTACCCAACCTGTGGCAAATCGGCCATCGGCAAGTTCTTGGCGAACACTTATGAAAATACCCCTCTGCCTGCGGCTTTGCAGGTTCCTGGCTCCGTCTACTGTGCTGGCGCGGATTGCTCAGCCGAGAGCATCCTGAACCCGCCAAGCACGCACGTTGTTACAAACTCGACCGGCCGCATCGACAACCCGTGGAAGGGCGGTGTGGAAGGATGGCAGGGCTTCTCCGGCCAAAACAACTTCATTGAGTTCGGCAAAGAGCCGTATGCGCCGGGCGAGACCGGCGGCATCAAGGGTCATGTGGTCTATGCATCTACACGGCCGTTTGACGACCCGAGGATGCTGGTGCAGACGCAATGGGAGCCGCTGGTTCCGCATGTGACGATCAACCTTTACCAGGAGGGCACAGCGCCCGATGGAACGATGTCTCTGACCTTGGTGGATACGACGCAGACCAGCAGTTTTGATGACTTTGCGCAGGGCTTCCGTGCAGACGGCAACCCCAACATGAACTGCCCCGGTCAGACAACGGGGGACACGTTCTACTTCACTCTCTACAACCAGCCGAACTACCTGAACACCTACGCTGCGGCGCATGGCGGCCCACCGGCACAATCGTTGCCGAACAATTCGCAGTTCAAGTGCTATGACGGCATGCATAACTGGAACCAGATTCAGCCGGCACCGTATGACGGCATGTACTCGTTCCCGAGCGTGACGGCGACGGATGCGAACGGCAAGCCGACACTGGCGGGCACGAACTGCACGATCTGTAAGGCGAATACAGCTGCGGCGCCTACGGATCTTTACTACGGCACCCCGATGTTGCCGGCGGGCAAGTACGTGGTGGAGGTGGTGCCTCCGAAAGACTACGAGATTGTGAAGGAGGAAGATAAGAACATCCTCATCGGCGATAACTACATCGCGCCGGTAACACAGGAGTTCGGTGGTCTCGGAAACATCTTCATCCTTCCTGACCAGGCCGAGGTGGCCAGCGCGTACAACGCGAACAACGCTCAGAACTCAACGAACGGGCTTGGTGCGGTACCTATCAACGGGATTGTCCCCGGGTTCGTTCCGGAACCCATTTGGCCGTGCGTGGGTGAATCCCGCGTTGTTCCTGACTTCATCAGCCTGTTCCCGCAATCCAAGCAGGTAGCTCCGTTTGCAGGGGCGACGCGCAATCTATGCGACCGCAAAGAGGTGACGCTCTCTTCCCAGACGGCGGCCATCGCCAAGTTCTACATCTACACGTCCACACACATCGCCTCGAAGTTTACTGGCGGCATCACCGATGACTTCACCTCGGAGTTTGATCCATTCTCGCCGCAGTTCGGTGAGAAGTTCGCTCCGCCGAACATGCCGATCTCGATCAAGGACTGGACGGGTGCAGAGATCAGCCGCGTGTACTCGGATCAGTGGGGCACGTATGACGGTATGACGTACTCGACATGGGAGGTGAACCCGCCGAACCCGACGGGCTATGCGCCGACCATGATGGTGTTCTGCATGAACGATCCGGGAACGGGCGCAACGCCGGATCCGTTATATAACCCCGGCTACAGTGACTTCTGCTACGAGCTGCCGTATATGCCCGGACAGACGCAGTACCTGGACACACCGGTAGTGCCGACCTCGGCCTTCTCCGCGGGATATAACCATCCGGATTGCGCTTACCCCGATGCCACACCGGCTATTGCCGAGGTGGATGGAGATAAAGGCAAGGGACCGTGGGCGAGTGCTCCTGGCGTCACGATGACGATCGTGGCGCTGGGCGACCAGAAGGTGACGAACTACGCGTACTCCGGGCCACAGGCAACCACTGCTCCATACAATGCGCAGACGACGCCCCGGCACTACGGGTTTGGCTCCGCGCCGGGCACGGTCACGATCGGTGGCGTTCAGGCAACGGTCCCGACCGGAAAGTGGAGCGACACAACCATCTCGGTCGTAGTCCCGACTGGGGTTCCTGCCTGCGCGGTTCAACAGCAGGCGCAGTACGGTGGCAGCAACGCACAGTGCGGCGAACTGGTCATCACGACAGCAGCCGGGAAACAATCCATCGACGCCGTGAACGTCACGATCGGCGGCAAGGCTCCGACCTACGTGGGTTCGACAGCTCCTCTCACGCAATCGGGACCGGGCGCGATTCAGCAGGCGATCAATACTGCGAAGCCAGGCGATCTGATCATGGTGCCGCCTGGAACATATAACGAAATGCTGATCATGTGGAAGCCGGTGCGGCTGCAGGGTGTGGGCGCTGCTTCTTCCATCGTGAACGCGAACACACACCCTGCTGGCAAGCTGGATCCGTGGCGCGCGCAAATGCAGTGCCTGTTCGGTGTAGGTGCTGACGGCACACCGGGAAGCTGGACCAATGGTTGCGCGAGTGGCTGGAACTATTACACCGGGAAGGCGCAGGATCCGCAGGTAGATCGTCTGCCGCTCGAGGGAATCCTCGGTTGGGATACGACCGTCAACGGCAACCTGGCGCAGCTGCTGCAGGAACCAACCCTGCTTGGTGCGTATGAGGGGGCCGGGATCACGGTGTTGTCGAAGGGCGTGAATGTCCATAACGCGACCGGCTATTACGGTAGCGGAGCGGAAGCGGCTTTCCCGACGGGAACCACGGTTCTTGGGGGCGGACTGGACTGCGGGTTAGAGCTCTTCGGATTGACGATCTTCGGAAACCCATACCCCAGCAACTTCCAATGCAATCCGTCGAGCATCGACGCCTTGACGGTAACCAACAGCTCACAGGGCGGTGGCGGCATCTTCGTCCACGCCTGGGGTCACAACCTGCAGATCGCCAATAACCGCGTCTACGGCAATATCGGGACACTCTCCGGCGGCATCAACGTCGGCCAGGGTGAATCACCCGACGCCTACCTGCAGGGAGACACTGGGGATACTGATCCTGGGTCCTGCCAGACGGGCTCCTACGCCAACCAGCAACTGCCGTACTGCTTCAACCTGAATGTGAACGTGCACAATAACGCGGTTACCTCCAACACCTCCATCGGGGACGAGCTGTTCTCCGGCACACCGGCCGGTGCGGGTGGTGTCGCGTTCTGCACGGGCGCCGACTACTACAAGTTCCAATACAACTGGATCTGCGGCAACCAGAGCACCGGTGACGGTGGCGGCGTGGCGCATATCGGCTATAGCTGGAACGGCGACATCGAGCACAACACCATCATCTTCAACCAGAGTGTGAATCCGACAATTCAAACCAATGGTGGCGGCCTCATTGTGATGGGCGCAGCGCCGGATGGTATGACCGCGAACGGGACTGAGTGCGGTAACACGGTGGCCGATGCCGATTGCGCTCCAGGACTGCCGGAAGGCACGGGACCAGGCCTCACGATCAACGCCAACCTGATCATGGGTAATGCGGCGGAAAGCGGCTCCGGCGGCGGCCTTCGTCTGCAATCGGTGAATGGTACCGAGCTGGCCTTCTTCCCGACACAGCCACAGAGATGGAACAACGTCAGCATCACCAACAACATCATCTCGAACAACGTGGCTGGATGGGATGGCGCTGGTGTTTCGATGCAGGATGCGTTGGAGGTCAACTTCATCAACAACACAGTCGCATCGAACGACACTACGGCGTCTTCGGGTGTGTTGTTCAACACGCTGGGAGCGCCCCTTGCGAGCGCGCCGAATGCGACGAACCAGACCACATCATCAACAACCTCGGCTCCGCAGCCGGCCGGTCTGGTGGTCATGCCGAACAGTGCGAATCTGAAGTCTTCCCTGGGTACGACGTCGCTTACCTGTCCGGCGGGCAACTACTCTGGAACCACTGCGGCAGGTGGAACCTGCAACGCGGTCTCCTATCCGAATCTGGCGAACGATGTGTTCTGGCAGAACCGCGCCTTCTACATCGGCGTCGGAAGCCTGAGCTCGGCGCATCAGCAGAACGTTGTAACCCTGTACAACGCCTTCACGGGAACGGCAGCCGCGAGCCAGCCTTCCGCGGATGCCACAACCCCCAACGGCGGCGGAGCCCTGATCACGGGCGGAACAGGCGCTTGCGGGACCGGCGCAAGCTACTGGGACATCGGGATCCGAGGTGACTCGGGACCGTCAAACCACGGGGTCAACGGTATTAAGCTGGCCCCGACATACTCGGTGATCGACGACGTCACCGACTACCCGGGCTTGAACAACACGAACAGCAATCCAAATGTCCTGAGCCAGTACTGCAATGGTTCGCGCACACCGCCCGAGTGGGGCGGCAGCGGGTACCAGGTGCCTCCGGGCATCTCGGATGCCACTGTGCCGAACCCGATCTTCAACCTGAGCCCCGCGGCCACGGTGGATGAAGGCAACAACTGGGTCAATATGACCTGGGGTCCGCTGACGCAAACCGGCCCGGTGACCGGCACGACCCTGGGCAACTATGGGCCGTCCGCTGGATCTCCCGTGATCAACTACATCCCGAGCACGGCAGCAGCGAACTATGCTGCTGCGCCTCCACTGGACTTCTACGGGACACCACGAAAGACGGACAACGCGGTCGATGCGGGTGCAGTCGAGTATGTGTCCAGGCCGGTGGCGGTCGGGAGCATAACCGGTGGTCCTCTGGCCTTTGGCAGCGTCGTGGTTGGCACGACAAGTGCGCCCCAAACGTTGACGCTGCATAATACCGGCACCGCGAACCTTACGTTCACGGTAGCCGTGACGGCACCCTTTGCCAATGCGGGCACGGGCACCTGCGGCGCAACGCTTGCGCCGGGCACAACCTGCACCATCAACATCACCTACACGCCCACGGCAGCGGTCGCCTCCACGGGATCGGTGACCATCAACGCCAACGTCAATGTCACAGGTTCCCCGGTGGCGTTGTCCGGGACGGGGATTGCGGCCGTGAATACGGCAACGTTGACTCCCACACCCTATACCTACCCGACAACAACTCGTGATTGCCCGACCCTCGGCCTCTTAGGAGCACTGCAATGCACCTTAGATCCAGGTCAAACGTTCACGTTGAAGAACACCGGGAACGTCCCGCTTACGAACATAACTCAAGGCGTCCTAGGAGGAACGAACGCCACTGAGTTCGCGATCGCTACGACCCTGTCCACCTGCGGTCCTGCCGCCAATGGTCAGGTCATCGCGACGACAACCTTGGCTCCGCAAGCGACCTGCACTGTGTTCGTGCAGTTCAAGCCGCAAACGATCCAAACCACTGGTGCGAAGACGGCGACGCTCTCGGTGAGCGATATAGTTGGCAAACAGAGCGCAACACTCAACGGGACAGCGAAATAGCAGCATGCGACCAGGAGCGGCCCGCACAACGCGGGCCGCGTCCCTCCAGAGAAGTGAGGCCAACAATGGTGAATTGGAACGATCGATCTCAGGCTTATCTCCGCAGTCACCCAACACTGTTTGTTTACCCCGCGCTGCTCTGCTTGTGCGCATCGCCTGCGCATTCCCAGACTTCCCCTTCTCCGCAGGCGAAGCAGGTGCCGCCAACGTCAACGGCGCCTGCCGCGTCTTCCTCAGCCCCTACACCCACACGCTACCAGCCACCCGTCATGCCTCGCCGTGCTGCAATGTTCTACGAGTCGGCGTGGGGTGTTGATGAGCTTCATGTGAGATCTACCGAATCGGGCGAGCTCATTCGCTTTACCTACCAGGTGATTGATCCGGAACGCTCGAAGACGCTGAATGACAAAAAGTTTGAGCCATCGCTGATCTTTCCCGCCGGGCATATCAAGTTGGTGATTCCATCACTGGAGAAGGTGGGGCAGCTTCGCCAAAGCAGCACGCCTGTCGCCGGCAAGAGCTATTGGATGGCGTTCAGTAACCCTGGCCGCAGGGTCAAACGCGGTGACCGGGTTGACATCGAGATCGGATCGTTTCGCGCAGAAGGCCTTGTAATTGAGTAAACGGGCGACGGTCGCCTGATGGGTTTGTAGTGAACGCTTCAGCAAAGACTTCGGGAGGATCTCAACGTGATCGGAAAGTTCATAGCAGCCGGCCTTCTTGCCTGCACCTCGGCCTTTGCGTCTTCACCTGCCACCACGACTTCGGTCAATGGGACGCAGTCGAACCTGTCCGCGACAGAGATCGTGAACCGCAACGTGGCGGCGCGAGGCGGTCTGCAGGCGTGGCGCTCCGTGCAGGCGATGACACTCACTGGCAAGCTTGGCGCAGGAGGCAATCAGCGTGCGCCTCTGCCTGAGGCTTTGCCGGGCAAGAAGAACCAGGTGTTGCCAACCGATCCGCACCCTGCCACCGAGGTACAGTTGCCGTTTGTGATGGAGATGGCGCGGCCGCAGAAGATGCGTTTCGAGTTGCAGTTCAAGGGCCAGACGGCGGTGCAGGTGTATGACGGCACCAACGGCTGGAAGTTGCGTCCTTATTTGAATCGTCTGCAAGTGGAACAGTATACGGCGGAGGAACTGAAGAAAGCATCGCTTCAAGCATCGCTCGATGGACCGCTGGTCGACTATGCGGCCAAGGGGACGCTGGTCGCGCTGGAGGCCAGAGAGCCGGTGGAAGGGCGCGACAACTACAAGTTGAAACTCACGATGAAGGACGGCCAGACGGAGCACATCTGGATCGACTCCAAGACTTTCCTCGAGTCCAAGGTGGAGGGCCAGCCCCGCCGACTCGACGGCCTAGACCATCCTGTGGAGGTCTTCTACCGCGACTACAGGGCGGTGAACGGCCTGCAGATCCCCTTTGTCATGGAGACCCACGTTCTGCCCGCACCCGCCGCAGCCAACAGCAAGGTGCGGCAGGTGCCTGTGCCGGTCGAATTGATCAGCGTCGAGAAGGTCGTTGTGAATCCCAAGCTGGACGCCACCGCCTTCACCAGGCCCGAGATACAGACGGCTGCAAAGCCGATGTAGGCCGATCCGAGCCCTGCGTCCGCGAGCAAGGCCCGGGCATTGGCACCATGACTGGCTTTTGCAGGAGTTGGCGACAGCTGGGGCAGATGATCCCGGCTCCTCGGCTGCGTCCCCAGTTTGCGGGATCCGTATCCCGGCTGCCTGCGGGATGTCTCATTCCAAGAAAAGGCAGCCTGATCGAGTTGGTAGGCGCCAAACACCCTGGCTACCAAATGGCTACCATCTCCGTGACCAGAACGGCAAAACTGAAACCTTCGGAGACTCACGTTGACTCAGATCGTGAAGAGCTAAACACCCGGAATTTGGCCCGTTCAGCCGAGGGTCTTCCTCTTGGAGGAATTGCGGAAGTGATGGTGGGCAGTGAGGGACTCGAACCCCCGACATCCTGCTTGTAAGGCAGGCGCTCTAACCAACTGAGCTAACCGCCCCACCAGAGATCATTGTAACGGCTGCGAGGGTGCGCCAGGCCTCAATGAGAGTACCCAATTTCTGGACCGGATAGACGAGAGGCGGGACGGCCTAATAGCGCGGTGAAGCGGTTTGAAACGGGGCTGGAGTTACTAAAGATTCGGATAGTTCTCGAGCTATCCCACAAACGACGTAGTACGCTGCTCACACTGCTGTTCTTGGAGACTCCATGCGTTTATCTTCTTACGTTTGTGCGATCGCTGTGTTCTCGGTGAGCCTTGCTGCTCATGCGGACAATATGTTCACGTTAAGTGACGGCACCAACACGATCACGTTCGACCTTCCGAGTTCTCCGACGGTCGTGCCCACCACGTCGTGTCCCCCGGATGTGAACTCCTTCTGTGTTGCTGATGTGCCTGTAAATGAGAACGGGACCACGATCACCGCCAACTATATTGCGTTCTTCACTCTTGCAAAATCAGGCGGTCTTGAGATTGAGCAATCCACTGGCTTCCTGTTGTCACAGCAAGGGCCTGCGCTCTTCACTGGGAGTACCAGCATGCCGACCTTCAACCTGGGTACGTTCAGCCTTACAAACTTTACCTCGGTCCCGCCCAGCACCTTCCAGTCGGACTTCACCTTGAATGTCGCCGCCACCCCGGAACCTTCCAGCTTCGCGCTGCTTGGCACCGGGTTATTGGGAGTTGTCGGTGTCATGAAGCGCCGATTCGCCTAGTAAGACTCTTAAGCGGAAGCAACAGCCCCCGAATAGCTCTTGTGAGCTCGGGGGCTGGTCTTTTTTGGGACACGCGGCTTATGGACCGACAGCGCCCGTGGCGTTGGATCATTCTCTTTGTAGGGATGGTGATGGTTTGGTCTAAGGTCGCCATAAGCTGAATTGAGCTTATGGCGGGGACGACGGGGCTCGAACCCGCGACCTCTGCCGTGACAGGGCAGCGCTCTAACCAACTGAGCTACGTCCCCAGAGGAATCTCTGGTGCGTCCCCGGCTCACGCGTTTGCGGTGCCGACGACAACTTTCTGATGGTACCGGGGATGGGCGCCAAGGTCAACCGCCTACCAGGCGCGCGACCAGTTCGGTCCTTCCGTGGTGGTGTCGCGTAGCCGTGCATCGATGCCGGCGTGGTGTTCGATCACCCTCCCAAAGAGCCACAGCAAATCCGAGAGGCGGTTCAGGTAGGAGATCGCCTCGGGTTGGACGGGCTCTCCGGATTCGCCGAGGCGGACTGCGCAGCGTTCGGCGCGGCGGCAGACTGTGCGGGCGATTTCGTAGGCAGCGGATCCCTGATGGGCCCCGGGGAGAGACCAGTCGGAGAGGATGCCCTCGATCGACTCAATTTCGTGAACCTGGGCGGTGAGGTCGGCCACATCTGCCGCATTGAGCGCGGAGGGCATGCGGCTGTCGCTCGCCGGACGCGAAAGGGCGGAGCCTACCCGGAAGAGGGTGCGTTGAATCTCTTCGGTGCGGTCGCGCAGCTTCTCGTCGGTACAAAGACTTCGCGCGAAGCCGAGGCAGGCGTTTAGTTCGTCGACTGTGCCGTACGCCTCGACACGAAGATCTGATTTGGAGACTCTTGATCCGCCTGTTAGCGCGGTCTGCCCCGTGTCTCCTGTTTGCGTCGCTATGCTCATGCTGAGTGTTTCCTCCCTGTGAGGCTATCGCGAGGCATAGTGGATTAGAGCAGCTTTCGCGGGCCTTCTCCGTGCCGCACAGGATAGTGCATGTACCTGCGACCGTACCAAAGCTCGGACCTCGATGCCATCTTGGCTTTGGACCGCGTCTGCTTTGCGCCGCGATTCCGGTTTTCTCGAGCGATGATGCGCCGAGTTGTTGGGGCAACCGGGGCGGTGGTGCTCTTGGCATGTGACCTGGGACCTGATGGAGCGGAACTGCTGCTGGGATTCTGCGCTGTCCAGATGGAGGAGGCCAGCGGCGGACGGCGGTTGGGATACGTTTCCACGCTGGACGTAGCGCCGGAGAGCAGAGGACGGGGAGTAGGACAGGTGCTGATGAGGGCCGTGCAGGACGAGGTGGTGCTTGCCGGGGGTGAATGCATGCTGCTGCATGTCTTTGTCGAGAATCTGCCTGCGGTCACTCTCTATGAGGGCCTCGGGTACGCACGTGTGAGTAGGCAGGGCGGCTTTTACGGAGACGGCCTGGACGCTTGGGTGTATCGGAAAGACCTGGAGTAGCTCACACTTTCGTTTGAGCGCGTGCCTTGTTGCTGAAGATCACTCTCGGGGGGTGACGGGAGAGAGCAGGGCTTCATAGGAGCGATGAAATCGGAGGATCGCCGCCCACTCGCCATTGTGGTTCGTCTGCCAGACGACCTCGCCGTTTAGCCTTTGTGCGATCTGGACGGGGTTGAGGTCAATGTCTTCAGCGTAGCGGCGTGCGCGCCAGGAAGTCGGATGGGTGAGCAGGGAGCGCCGGAAGGCAGGCGAGGTGTAGTGAGTTGTAAACACCAGCGCCGTGTCATACATCCCGGGGTTCTGGGCGGCTTTGGCCAGTTCCGGAACCGTGAAGTTCTCCAACGAGTAGATCCGGAAGGTGTGGGCGGTATAGCCGAGTTCGGGGCGCGTCAGGTCTGCCGCGGCGGGCCAGGCGGTGAGCACGGTGGCGTCGGGGAAGTGCCCATTGAGAAACTCGATGGCCTGCTGCTGGGCAACAACCATGTCGCGGTAGGTGAGATTGTCTTCCGGGGCAAAGAAGGTCTGCGGGTTGATCCACAGGGCGCTGAGGAAGGCGAACCCGGTGATGCCGGCGAGTAACGTCCAGTGCTCGGTTCTGGCGTTCCAGACGGCCACACACAGGAGCAGGAGGAGGGGGTAGACCGGCAGCAGGTAACGGGTGAGAAGCGCACCTCCCAGGACAGAGAACGCGAGGAGGTTAGCCAGAGCAAGGACCGCGATCGCCCGCGTTACGGGTGCGGCAAGGCCAAGGAGTTGTCCGGCGCGGGTCTGCGAAGGGCGAGGGGGGAGTAGGAGACTGCCGGCTGCAAGTGTGAGGGGAACCCATATGTCTCGTTGCCAGAAGAGGTGAACGAAGCGGATCCGGAGCGCATAGAACAGATGGGCGAGGGTGAAGTTGCCTGTCGCGTTATAGCGCAGGAAGACCGGATTGCCGAAGATGTATCCAGTTTTGGCGTAGTGGAAGGCGTACCAGGTGGCGAGAACCGGGATGGGTGCCGCGAGGGCCCATCCCCAGCGGATGTCGTTCCGGGCGCGAAGGCGGTCTCCGCGATGGCGCGCGGCAAGAGCGAACTGAAGGGCCAAAAGGGTCGCGGGCTGAAGAACGGCAGTCTCTTTGGCCAGGACGGAAAGGCAAAAGAGCGCCGAGGTCCAAACTAAACGCTTTAAGGAGCTAAAGTTTTCGGGCGAACTGCCGATAAGTTCTGGAGAGGTTAGAAACAGCGCAAGAGCGGAGAGTGTGAAGCAGGCCGCGAAGATGTCTGCGTGCGCCAGGCTGCTCTGGGCGAACCAGATGGGGTAAATCGCCGTAAGAAGGGCTAGAACCAGCGCTTGGAATGAACCGAGCAGGCGATTGCCGATCGCAAACACAGCTGTAAGGGCACCGGCAGCAAAAGCGCATGCAACAAGCCGGGTAACGAGGATGTGGACTCCGAAGAGGTGCCACACGGATCCCAGGACGACGTTGGGCAGGGGAGGATGGGCGTTGGTGAAGACAGGGATGAGCGTGCCGGAATGATAGAAGTCGAGGGCGGCGGGGACATAGTAGCCGCCTTCATCCCAAAAGTAAGGGAGGTGCAGTAGCGTCCAGTGCCCGAGAGCGACTCCGGCAAATGCCATCAGAAAAAGGAGCGGTAGCGGAGTTGCCGCAAGCCTCGCTGACAATCCGTCCGGAGAATCAGCGAGGGTGCTTGACGTCGGGTTGCTTTGCGGATCGGGCTGACGCACTGTTACTGGACGGGACGGGGGCCCACGGGAAATTTCGGCGTCTCGGACTTGGGTGAGTCAAGCGAGATAGCGCCGAAGGCGGCCTCGTACTGGGCCAGGTTCTGGCCAAGGAGGCCGTAAAGGGCTTTGGCCTGCTGCGGACTGAGATAGACGCCTTGGAAGTTTTCGATCTCGATCACATCCTGAGCGGTCTGGTTCAGGGTTCCGAAGATCAGGGCAAAGTCCCACATGCTGGGACGGATTTGGACGCTATTGGCATAGCCGCTGCGGTAGTCCGGGGTCTTCGTGAGAGTGATGCGGGGTTCCGGACGAGCGTCGGGCTGGTTCTGTTCAGACATGATCAGGCTTTCTCTTGAGTGATGTAAGGCGATGAATGGAAGGGATGGAGGTGGGACTGGCTGCGGAATGGCCAAGCCGAGTCGGAGCTAAGCTGATGTTCTTAGGAATGCGGAGAGAGGGATTCGAATCGCCTCACAACATGGAATGCTAGCACCTCCGTGCCGAGGAGCTCCACCGCGAGGCCCGTCCTGAAAGGAGCGAAGCACCTGGCATAGACAGGGTTGGGCCTCGTGCCACGAAGCAGGGAAGTGCTCCTCCAGGGGACGAGGGTCGTTTGCCGCTTACGATCGAATGAAGAAGCCGCTGAGTGGTTGCGCAAGCAGGAGCAACCAGGAGGTCAGATACCACCTCTTCCGTCGATTCCGCCTCCCTTGGCACCCCGCGATGATTTCACGTACGACCTGTGCATCGTCCGCAGCAAGTTGCCGGCGTTGAACTGCCTCCTCCGCGGACTCGGGGCGGAAGGGTTTGCCAGATCGGGTAGGTGTGGGCCGTTTAGGTAGTAGCACGCGGGAAGTGTAGCTGGACGCACAAATGATCTGCGTAGGCGATGAACGACATTTGGCCTACTGTCGTCACCTGGAGCGAGAGGAGTGGAACTTACCACAGGGTTGGTGCGGAAGGAGGGACTCGAACCCTCACGCCGTAAGGCACAGGCTTCTAAGACCTGCGTGTCTGCCATTTCACCACTTCCGCGCCTTCCTAGCGTAGCCCGAAGTGCCGTGAGGGGCAATTGCATCCTGCGGGAGATCGGAGGACTCCCGTGAATGTCGTCAAACACACCTCGGCGCGGAGGCCAGCAAAGCCATCCAACGAGTACCGGCCCCGAAGCGAACGTGGGATTGCGACCGAGCAGAACCCCAGTGCATCCTATGCATGTAAGTTGATAGAAAGGCGCTCAACAATGCCGAATGAGTTTGTAAGCGTAATCAAGCCGACCGTGGGCCGGCCTGCGGGAGAAGGCAAGGGGCACGCGTATCCGGTGTTGCCGGTCCGTGAGACAGTGCTGTTCCCGCACCAGGTACTGCCGTTGACAGTGGGCCGCGAGAGTTCCATTCAGTTGATTCAGTCGCTGGGCGAGGACAAAACAATCCTGGTAGTCGCGCAGCGAGACGCGCGTCAGGACACCCCGGAGGGCGCTGACCTGTACAGCGTGGGCACCCGTGCGACCGTACATAAGGTCGTCAAAATGCCCAACCAGAGCCTGTTTGTGTTCACTGAAGGGACCGAGCGTGTGCGCCTCGGTGCGTTTACGCAGACGCAGCCGTTTCTTACCGCCGAAGCGGAGGCGATCGCGGAAAGCACACCGCCGGCTTCGCCGGAACTGGAAGCGCTTCAGCGGAACGTACTGAGCCAGTTTCAGGAGGTGGTGAGTTCGTCGTCAACGTTGTCGGATGACCTGCAGACGATTGCCCTGAACATCGATGACCCAGCGCGGTTGGCAGACTTTGTTGCCTCCAATCTGCCCTTCCTGAATACAGGGGAGAAGCAGGAGTTGCTGGAGACTCCGGATACCAAAGTGCGATTGGAGCACCTGACCTCGCAGCTTGCGAAGGAGCTTGAGGTGCAGCAGTTGCGCAACAAGATTCAGAGCGAAGTGCAGGACTCTGTCCAGCAGTCTCAGCGTGACTACTACCTTCGCGAGCAGATGAAGGCGATCCAGAAGGAGCTCGGGGACCAGGATGAGACCCAGAAGGACATCGGCGAGCTGCGGGAGAAGATCGAGAACGCAGGCATGCCTGAGGAGACGAAGAAAGACGCGCTGAAGGAGCTTGGACGGCTGAGCCGAATGAACCCAGCAGCAGCGGACTACTCGTTGACGCGGAACTATGTTGAGTGGCTCGCGGTGTTGCCGTGGGGCAAGAGTTCGTCCGAGGCGGTGGACATCGCTGAAGGCCAAAGAGGTCCTCGACGCGGATCATTACGGCTTGAAGAAGGTGAAAGACCGCATTCTGGATTACCTGAGCGTACGGCGTTTAAAGCCGGACATGAAGGGACCGATTCTGTGCTTTGTCGGGCCTCCGGGCGTGGGTAAAACGTCGCTGGGCAGGAGCATTGCCAAGGCATTGGGACGGAAGTTCTCGCGGATCTCACTGGGCGGCATGCATGACGAGGCGGAGATTCGTGGACATCGCCGGACCTACATCGGCGCGCTGCCTGGACAGATCATTCAGCATTTGAAGCGGGTGGAGGTCAACGACCCGGTCTTCATGCTGGACGAAATTGACAAGCTAGGGCGTGACTTCCGGGGTGATCCCGCGTCGGCACTGCTGGAGACGTTGGATCCGGAGCAGAACAACACGTTTCGCGACAATTACCTGGATCAGCCGTTCGATTTGAGCAAAGTTCTGTTTATCTGCACAGCCAACCAGCTGGACACGATACCCGGCCCGCTGCTGGATCGCATGGAGATTATTGAGCTCACGGGCTACACCGAGGGCGAGAAGGTCGCGATTGCGGAGACATACCTGGTTCCACGGCAGATCAAAGAGAACGGCATTGAGCCGAGCGTCATTGACTTTCCTACGGAATCAGTTGCGCTGATTGCGCGGCACTATACGCGGGAAGCCGGTGTACGGCGCCTGGAGCAATTGATCGGCACGGTATGCCGCAAGACTGCGCGCAAGGTCGCAGAAGGCAGCCTCCATCCGGAGAACGGCGACAGGCTTGTCATCACCCCGGAGATCGTGCGGGAGTTCCTGGGCGGCATCAAGGTTCGCGTGGAGACAGAGATTGCCGAGCGTACAAAGCGTCCCGGCGTCGCTGTTGGCCTGGCGTGGACTCCGGTGGGGGGCGACATCCTCTTCATCGAAGCCAACAAGATGAAGGGCAAGGGAAACTTCTCCATCACGGGCCAGTTGGGCGATGTGATGAAGGAGTCGACTCAGGCCGCGCTAACCTGGGTGCGGTCGAACGCGAGCGACCTTGGGTTGGACGAAGATGTGCTGAAGGACATCGACCTGCACATCCATGTGCCGGCCGGTGCGATCCCGAAGGACGGACCCAGCGCCGGTGTGACGATGGCCACAGCGATTGTCAGCCTGCTAACCGACACGCCGGTGCGGCCGCTGCTGGCGATGACGGGGGAGATCACGCTGAGCGGGAATGTGCTCCCGGTGGGTGGCATCAAGGAGAAGTTCCTTGCAGCCAAGCGCGCCGGGGTCCGGGATGTGATCCTGCCGATCGACGTCAAGGCCAACGTGGAGGAGGACCTTACGCCAGACCAGGTTGAAGGGGTGACGATCCACTACGCTTCTCGGATTGAGGATGTGCTGAACGTGGCGTTGCCAAAGACGCCACGCGAGGCAGTGCTGGATGAAGAAATCCGCGAAGAGGTACTTGCTGAAGTAGCGTAAGTTGCGGACCGCAACGTGTAAGCATCTGCACGGAACAAGACAAAGCAAGGAAGCCGGGGCGAAACTGCTCCGGCTTTCCTGCGTTCACATGGCGCGCTGCATAGGGGCATGAGGCTGCAGGTGGTCCTGGAGGAAGCTGGAGACGGCGAGCAGCATGCGAGGCAGGGCAGCTTGCGTGAACCAGTGGCCCTCATTTGGGAGGATCTCTGTACGGTGCGCGACGTTGAGGTCGGTTAGACGGCGGGTGAGGAACTCCGCGTGCTTCGCGGGGACGACAGTGTCCTGCGCGCCGTGGAGGATCAACGTGGCGGCGAAGTCAGAGGTGGCCTCCGATGCGTACGGTTCGACCAACCCGCCGGAGATGTCGACCACGGCGCGGAGCCGTTTGCGTTCCGCGGGAGCCTTGCTGGCGGAGAGCCTGGCGGCAAAGCCGAGAGCGAGGAAGGCTCCGAGCGAGATCCCTGCGAGGACGATGCGGCTCGGGTCGACGCCGGGCCGTGAGGCCGCAAAGCGAAGGGCTTCGTCCACGGTAGCAAGCCATTGCGGCGTGTGAACACCGTCACTGATGGTGGCGAGGTCGGCGCGGACGGTGTCGGTGCGATCGAAGTAGTGTGGCGCGTAGAGAGCGATGCCGGCCTCGCTGAGGAAAGGCCCAAAGCGCGAGGTCCAGAAGTCGAGGTTGCCGCCTGCTCCGTGAAGCAGGACGATGGCGGCGTGGGGGTTCGTGAGGTCAGGCGCGATCTCCTGCGCGTACATGCGGACCGGGTGCTGGTCGACGGTGAACTGCAGATGGCTTGGCACACTTGTTGAGATGCGGTGTGGGTGGGCTGACGCATATGCTGGGGGTATGTCTGTGGAAGGCGCACGTGAGGCGCTGTTGCTGGTAGACACTTGCGGAGAACGTGGGTCAGTGGCCTTGGTGCAGCACGGCCGGCTTCAGGTCGAAGTCACCTTGCCGGAGCGCGCGGCCTCTGCCGGGTTACTTGCGGCGGTGCGACAGGTGTTGGGCGCGGCGCATGTTGCGTTGCGCGACTTGAGGGGTATTGGGGTGGTGAATGGGCCCGGGTCGTTTACGGGATTGCGTGTGGGCCTGGCCGTTTGCAAAGGCCTGTGTGAGGCCGGGGGCGTGCCGTTGGCAGCTGTTTCACGGCTGAAGGTACTGGCGGACGCCGCCGGGTTGGAGGAGGGCTTTGCAGTCCTACGTGCCGGGCGGGATCAGGTGTATGTGCGCGAGGTTCGGACGGGTTGCGGCATCTGTGAGCGGCTCATGGATTTCAGCACGCTCTTAGAAGCGGCCCGAGATCAGGCCGTCGCTTATACCGAAGCTTCGCTGCTGCCCTCCTTGGAGGTGGGTCATGTCAGGACGCGGTACGTTGAGCTAAGCGCGAAGAACGCGCTTTGTGAGACGACGGAATGCCTTGCGAACGGCGGAAGCGATGTCGGTTCAGTGGATGCCAACTACGTGCGCGATGAGGACGGGATCTATGCGCGGCCAAAAGGCTGAGAGCGGGGCGCGCGATGCCGACCAAGTCAGCATTGAGGCAGGTAGTGCCGCGGAGTTGCCGGAGGTGCGCGCACTTGCAAACGCCTGCGCCGAGGCACCACATTGGCCCCCGGACGCATGGCATAAGTTCGTGGAACCGGCCTCACACGCGGGGGATCGTCGCAGTGTGCTTCTGCTGGCCAGGGCGCCCGGTGGCGAGTTGGTGGGTTGGTTGGCGGCCAGCGGGATCTATGAGACCGCGGAGTTAGAGTTCCTGCTGGTGCACCCTGGGTGTCGTGGCCGTGGAGTGGCCAGGCAGTTGGTGGGATGCTGGCTCATCTGGGCGCAAGAGCGGGGAGCACGGGAGGCCCTCCTGGAAGTGCGGGCTTCGAATGTGGCTGCCATCCGGCTTTACGGTGGGCTGGGTTTTGCGGAGCGCGGACGCCGGCAGATGTACTACGACAACCCTGCAGAGGATGCAATTTTGATGAGGCGCCCACTGGTGGAGGGCGGGCGAGTATGACCGCTAAACTCAAAATGTCCCTGATGTCGTAGGTATAATCGTCACGATGGTTCGCGATGGCATTCTTTACGGCGTCTCTTTGTGGGTGGTGGCCGCCATCGTTTGGTACGGCACGCATTTCGTGAGTCTTACCGCTCTTCCCGTGTTGCTGGGACTGTTCTTCGTCTGGTTCTTTCGCGACCCATCCCGGCGCGTTCCGAGGGACCCGGGACTGATTGTCTCCCCTGCGGACGGCAAGGTTGAAGAAGCCGAATGGATCGAGACAGCAGATGGGAGCCGGGTGCGGGTCAGCATCTTCCTGAACGTTTTCGATGTTCACGTGAACCGTGTTCCAGTGAGTGGAACCGTCAGCCTGGTGGAGTATCGCGAAGGCGCGTTTCTCAACGCGTTGAACGCTGAGTCTGCGGTACACAACGAACAGACCTTGATCACGATCGACACCGGCGAGTACAGCGTCAGTTTCAAGCAGATTGCTGGTTTGCTCGCGCGGCGTATCGTGTGCAATCTCCGAGAGGGCGATCGCGTCATCCGTGGAGAACGGATGGGGTTGATCAAGTTTGGCTCCCGCACGGATGTCCTTTTACCTGCTTCGGTTGAGCTGCGTGTAAAGGCGGGTGACCGAGTAAAGGGCGGAGTTTCCGTGCTGGCGGTGATGCCGGCTTCTGCTCCCGGTGAGCGGGAAGCCGGAACGCGCTGATGTCTTCTGCTGAGGTTGACGAATCGCGTTCGCCAGCCCGCAGGGGCATGTATATCCTCCCGTCCACGTTTACGGCTGGGAACATTGCGATTGGGTACTATGCCATCGTCGAGAGCATCCGGGGGATGCACTCGGTTGATTCCGCGGCGTTCGACAGGGCTGCACTGGCCATCATCTTTGCCATGTTTTTCGACGCGCTGGATGGCCGGATTGCACGAATGACCAACACGCAGAGCGCGTTTGGCCGCGAGTTGGACTCCCTGGCGGATGTGATCACGTTTGGTGTGGCCCCAAGCTTTCTTGCGTACCTGTGGGGCGTGCGGGAGATGTGGCCCTCGTCGTATCCTGACCTTCAGGCGCGGTTGATGCGCTTTGGACTCGTGATTTGTTTTTTGTTTCTGATCTGTGGTGCGTGCAGGTTAGCGCGCTTCAACATCAGCATCAATCCTCAGCCGCGCAACCCGGGACGACCTGGGCGGAAGTACTTTGTCGGTATGCCCATTCCGGCGGGTGCCGGCGTGCTGGCAGCAGTGGTGCACTTTGAGGAGGGATCGCCAATCCACAGTATCTGGATGTCGGCTCTCTGGCTTGGCTTAATTGCGCTTGTGGGCTTCTTGATGGTCAGCAGTTGGCGTTTTTGGAGTGGTAAGGAACTGGACTTCAACGAGCGCCGGCCGGGGCGGATGCTGGTGCTGGTTGCACTCCTTGCCTCAGTCATCATCTTTGAATCGCGCTATGCGTTGATCGTGCTGGCCATGGCGTACCTGCTGTCCGGAGTATTTGCACGGCTTGCGTATTCGTGGCAACGCAAGGCGACTGGTGTTTGAGCTAGGCCATCGCAGGAGAGAAATATGGCTGGACGAATTTTGCAGGCTGCAGTGGTTGGCGGGTCTACGTTGCTCGGCAAGGAACTTGTGCAGGAGATCAGCCAGTCCCCGGCTGCGGCGTGGGACATGCGGCTGCTGGACGAATCTGACGAGGCCGAAGGTCAGCTCACGGCTGCAGGTGACGAAGCGCTCGTCATCCATAAGCTGAGCGGAACGTCGTTTGAAGGCGTCGACGTGCTCTTCTTTGCGAGCACCCGTGAGCTGACCGCCAAGTACGCGGACGCCGCCCTGCGTGCGGGTTCGGCGATCATTGACCTTACGGGGGAACTCGCTGGAAGGCCGGGGATTATGGTGCGTTCAGCGTGGCTGGAGCAGGGCACTCGCCCAGACCTCACTACCGTAGGAGCGGCGTCACCACATCCTGCGGCCTTGATGCTGGCCTTGGTGGTGAGCAGACTGCATGCGCGATTCGGTGTTGCCTCGCTGGTGGCGACGGTGCTGGAACCGGCTTCGCAGGCAGGTTCAGCCGGGGTTGACGAACTGCATCAGCAGACAGTGGGTCTCCTTTCCTTCCAGGAGGTCCCCAAGCAGGTGTACGGAACCCAGATTGCCTTCAATGTGCAGGGGTCGCTTGGTGAAGAGGCCGCGATTGTTCTAGCCGACACCCGTTCGCGCATCCGCACAGACGCGGCGCTGCTGCTGGGGCCGTCCTTTGACGGAGAGCTCAGTCTAAACCTGCTGCAAGCGCCTGTATTCCACGGCTATGTCGCTTCCGCTTATGTTCGACTTCGCCGTGCCGCGGGTGCGCAGGAAGTGCGCTCTGCGTTGGGCGGCGGCATTGTGGTGGCGGACGAGGAGCTTTCCCCGAGCAATCAGGCGGCAGTAGAGTCCGGTGATCTGATCGTTCGCGTTGAGTCCGATGGCGAGCAGGGCCAGACGCATTGGCTGACCATGGCAGCGGATAACCTCAGGATTGCCGCTCGGAATGCGGTCGAAGTCGCACTGGAATTAGCTGCGTTGCGACCTGTGACACGGGTGCAATAAACGAGCCTTGTTGCTGTACACTCGATAGGTGCGCCGGGATGGTGGAACTGGCAGACGCAGCGGACTCAAAATCCGCCGAGGGCAACCTCGTGGGGGTTCGACCCCCCCTCCCGGCACCAAGCTAAGCTCCAGAGCTATCTGCGAAATAGCCTCCCAATCGGGAGGCCATTTCGTGCGGTGCATGGGCATCTTGAACGAGAATGTAACAGCGAGACTGGAACCCGGAGCAAAGGTGTTCCTGTTTGGCTAACCGTGCGCGTGAGTGGGGTAGGCGAAGTGTGCTTCGAGGACATACGCTCCGGGCAGCAACCCACCTGCCTGGTAGCCACCCTCTGCGTCGGTGCTCAGCTCCCGGGTGCTACCGGTCCCCACGGCTACGAGCCGGAGATGTGCATGTGGGATGACTTAAATGCTGAGGGTCAGTGACGACGCCGCGCAGCACGACAAAGTTTGTCTGCGCGTACAGGTTCGGGGTGAAACAGGCGGGTCAGGGCGACAACAAGCGAGCGCCTCATAGAGGAACCTCACACTGGCACAGAGCTTGTAGATTTCCTCGACTCTAGAAGGTTCCCGATGCCATTGTCTTCCCAAGAGCGGTTGGGATCGGGATCAATCTTTTGGTGGAGGAATCATGATACCCGCAGCACTTGATGAGGTCGGATCGGAGTGTGCGTTGGCGTCGCCAGAGGGCAAGGTTGCTATGACGCGCCAGGTTTCTGCGAGTCATAGTGCCCTAGTCTGTGGCTGGGCGTGAGTGCAGCAGTGTTCTGTGGCGGCGCATGAGCAGGACGAGGGCACGTCTGAGATAGACAGCGAGCAGCGGCATTGCTACCGCAGCGATGAGGCCCCACACCACGAGTGCATGCCATTCCCATTGCCAGATGTCGCGAAACAAACGCAGCGGATGATGGCTCAGGTGCTCCAGCTGTTTACGGTTGAGTGGCAGACGGCCAGTGTGGAACAGGTGAACGCCCAACTCGATGAATGGCAGGAACAACAGTAAGTGAAGCGGCGTGACGGCGTGTGACCCGACCTGAGAAGCGATCTGGTTTAGTCCGAAGGTCCAGGCCAGGAGAACGACGAATACCGTGGTCATCCCAACCGTTGGATTAATTCCAATGACCATGCCGAATGCCAGGCTCCACGCGAGGCGGCGAGGAGAGACGCCGCCGCGCAGTTGACGGAGGAGCGGGCGGAGGATGCGGCAGCGGAAGGTTTCTCGTACAGCTTCGGGGACGAGCAACACAGGGCGATCTTACGCCGCGGTCATTCAATGTGGGCAGCACATTTTCGCACCTGCGTCCGCGGCGCAGTCTCGCTGCGTCGTCTTAGGCGGCTCTCCCCTGGGATTCGTCGAGTGGTCGCGTGTGCTACCGGCCAGCACCGGTGCAAGGAGCGGGATCCTTCCTTGGCAGGGCACTTCAGAGATGCCGCTGGTACACGAGCTGTCACTCGCGGTACTCAGACCTCGCGGGCTGAGCGAAGTGTCTGTCATTGCGGCGATCTTCTGCTAACGGGCTTTTCGCTTCAGCAGGCGGGCGCGGCGTGTGAGCTCCGCTTCGGAGTACATGGTGCCTCGGCAGCTCTTGCTGCCGCAGTAGCAGGGCGCTTCTTCGGACAAGTCGGAGTCGTAGAGGTGGTATTCGTAGACGAGCTCTTCGCCCGCGGCGATGTTGCGGAGGGCGCGGATGAAGATGCGTTCGTCGCGCTCTTCGGTCTCACAGTTGGCGTCGCAGGAGTGGTTGAGGAACATTGCCGTGCTGAAGCCGTCGATGACATCGCCCTGGTCGCCGAAGCCGAAGAGGTAGGTGACGGGCCGGCCCCCGTAGCGTTCGTCGGCGACACGCTTGGGGATGCGAGGGCCGTCGTACTCGGCGATGATCGAGTTCCTGGCGATCGGGTCGAGCGTGTAGCAGCCTGCGGCGTGGATGTCGGAGGACCGGATCAACAGGCGAGGCGGGTTGCGGAGGCCGGTTTTCTTGGGCTTGGTGGAGGCTGCAGCGGGCGCGGCGGAGCGTGGCATCGGGAAGAAGTGTAGCAGTTAGTGAGCTCGGCTTAGAGAGGGCGTTGGCGAAGGGGAGCGTTTGCCGTCTAATGGAAACGTGAACTTGATTCGGCAGAGAATGCGGGCGGGGCTGGTGGGTGGCGGGATGTTGCTGGCCGTGATCTGTTGTGCAGGGGCGGCGCAGACGGTGCCCGCTGCGCCGTGCCCGCCGGTGCGGGATGCGCAGGGCAACCTGGTCACGAATACGAACTGTGTGAGTGGGACGCCGAGTGCGCCGGCGGGGCAGCGGTTTCCGTATCCGGGCGAGGCGACCCCGGCGGACTCGTCCGCTCCGGCTACGGGTAATCCCTCAACTCCGCAGGCGCCTTCGCCGCAGAGTTCGTCTCCCAGTGCCCCGGCGAGCAAGCGATTTCCGTTTCCTGGGGAGACGGACAGCTCCCCGGCGCCGCAGCCTTCCGCGCCAGCAGCGGGGAACCCGGCCCCGCCGAGCGGGCCTCCGCTGCAGGATTCGGGCAGCTCGGGGCAGAGCTCTTCTTCGAGCAGCAGTTCTTCCTCCAGCAGCTCGTCTGCGGCGGATCAGGGTGAGGCTGGCTCGTCCTCGTCACGCGATCAGGGCGCTCCCGATCCCAACGATCCTGACGCGAACGATCCTGCGGCAGTTCCGCGGAGCAAGAGGCACAAGTTGCCGCCTGTGCCTCGACAGAGTCCGTCGGAGCGGGAGCAGGAGGATGTTACGGTTGCGGGTTTCTACTTCAACGACGGCAACTTCAAGGGGTCGTATGACCGGGCGAAGGATGCGGTGACGTTGGATGGGGACGATGCGGCAGCGCAGCTGGCCCTGGGGAACGCGGCGCGGAAGCTGGGCAAGCTGGACGAGGCGGAGAAGGCTTACAAGCATTGCCTGGAGCTGGATCCGGTGCCGAAGGTGCGGAAGCCGGCGGAGAAGGCTTTGCGGGAGATGACCGGCGGCTAGGTACCCTCCCGCCCGGGGTACTTCAGGTCCAAAGTACGTTCGATAAAAAACTTACGAGGTGACTTCGCACGCGACAGGACCCCCACGGGCGGCTTCACAGGACTGCCGGGTTCAGCCATGTTCAGGATAGCGAACCAGGGCTGAATCATGCGCAACTCGGTTTGGCTTTGCCTAGCGAGGCCGGTAGGGTCTTTGAAGGAACGCGGAGGGTCGGTGGGAACGGGGCCTGGGCAGGCGCTTCTTTGCCGTGCGTTTTTTTTCGAGCGACCGTTTGCTTCGGGCAGGGAGGGGATGTCCGTTTCGTCGATGAAGTCCTCTTCGATGTGAAGGTACTTGCGGAGGTAGCGGAGCGGCTCCTCGGCGACGGCCATCTGACGAAGATGGTACTTCCAGGCGTTGGGGCGGGTGGAGCGGCGCATGTACGGTTTGCGCTTGACGGTGCGGATCGTGCCGTCGGGCATGACGCGCTGGAAGGTCTGGGGCGGAACGTCGAAGGTGATGTCCGCGCCGGGTTTCCAGAAGGTCTGGGCGAACTCGTGGCTGAAGATCAGGGCGTAGTAGCGGCGCTGGCTGTCGAGCAGAGCGAGGGCGGCTTCAGCGGAGATCCAGGGCAGGCCAAGGCGGCTGGTGTACCAGCGGCGGAACTCGAAACCATTCGTGCGGGCGCGGCCGACGACGAGTGGAGGAGCTCGAGACGAGTCATGGCAGGAGAGTGTCCGGTGATTGTGCAGTTGGGCCATGAGTTATTGGCGCGCTGGCCAGAGGCAAGCAGATCCTGAGCTGCGCTCGGATGATCAGAGGACCTCGCGCGCTCGGATACCAAAGAATAGGAATTGCGGGAATGGTTAGGTACTCAGCGATGACCAGAGCTAGGCTCGTAGGTGGTTTCGCGGCGGATGCGCTCCCGGATGTCGGTTGCGGCGGGCGTTGGGATGCCTGCCGGGGTGGCCAGGGCCACGGCTTCATGTGGCGCTCCCGCCAGTGGCGGAGAAGCCAGGTGATGCCAACCAGGCCGATCGCGAGGACAGCGAAGGGCACGATCCAGGCGACGAGATCAAACCCTCCGCGGATGGGGGCGGCGAGGACGATGGGGCCGTACTTGGCCGCGAAGGCCGAAAGGATGCCGCTGTCCGAGCCGCCGGCGTCTACCTGGGCGTGAAGGTCGGCGATGAGCTTGGGGGAGTCCGGGCAACCCATGTGGTTGCACTCGAGGAGAATCTCGGCGCAGCCGCAGGTGCACATGAGTTTGTGGCCTAGTTTGTCGAAGCGCGTCGAAGGGGAGCCTGCGCCGAGCATGGTGACGCTGGCGATGAGGAGGATGGCGATCTGGGCGAGGCGTTTGGGCATGGTCGGCTCTGGAGAGTTAGACATGATTTTCGTTCAGTCGTTTTCTAAACCAGGACCGAACCCCAAAGGCTAGAAGGACGGCAGCAATAAAACCAAAGAGGAAACACCCGTTCGCAAGCAGTACGACATCTATGTGGCGCAGATGTGGCGCTTGAGTCAGCCCGTGCCAACAGAGAGCCGCGCAAGAGGCGCAAGCAAAACCCGCTGCTGTCATTGAAACTAGCTGGCGGACCTTTTCTCTTGGCGGTTTCAGCATTGCTCGTTCCTTTGATCATTCGTTTTCTTCAATGAACGGCAATGACCCGCGTGCACCGCATTCTAAGTACGCCCTTGTTGCGTTAACAAGCTTTGTTCAGGTGTGAGGCTCCAGAGGTCGAGGTGCGAGGGTTGACATCGCCACCGCAGGTCTCTCCACTCCGGTGCTTCGCACCTCCGGTCGAGATGACAGGGTGTACGCGGGGGCGGGGAGGGTGGCGCGTTGGGAGGCGGGTTTTAGGGGTGGAACGAGGGCAATGGCCGTGCCGAAGATGACGATGCCTACGCCGATCCAGATCCAGTTGACGAGCGGGATTGAGGAAGACCTTGATGTCGGGGCGATTCGGTTTGGGGGTTGCGGCCTTCGAAGACTACGTAGAGATCGCGAGCCAGGGTGGAGTGGATGGCGACGACCGTGGAGGCCTGCGCATGGTCGGTGTCGGGAAGTAGACGCGGCGCTCGGGGGTGAGGCGGGTGACGAGCTTGTCGCCGTGGAAGAGGTCCAGCAGGGCGTAGTCGGTGTCGTAGTTGGCGTTGGTGTCCTGCGAGAAGCTGTTGCAGACGAGCTTCCAGGAGCCGATGGAGATGGAGTCGCCAAAGCCCATCTCGGTTTCGCGGGACTGATTGAAGGCTGCGCCCGCCAGGCCGATGAACATGACGATGATGCCGAAGTGGATGAGGTAGCCGCCGTATCGGCGGGTGTTGCGGCGGGTGAGAAGCACGCCGGAGCTGAGGAGATTTTTGCCTGTCTGGGTGCGGACTACGCCGGCGCCGCGAAGGAACTCGGACGTGATCGCGGTGAGGACGCCGACGCGAGAGCGAGAGGCAGACGAGGGCGTAGATGGAGGAGGTGGCGTCGTCTTCTGCCCAGGGGCGGATGCCGGCGATCATGAGGACCGCGGCGGTGAGAAGGATGGCGGTGCAGGGGAGGACGAAGTTGCGGCGGATTGCGCGAAGCGAGGTAGAGCGCCAGGCGAGCAGGGGGCCCACGCCGGTGAGGAGGATGAGGCCGAGGCCGATGGGGACCATGACACGGTTGTAGAACGGCGGACCCATGGTGACTTTGCTGCCCTGGACGTACTCGCTGAGAACAGGGAAGAGTGTGCCCCAGAGCACGGTGAAGCAGGAGGCGAGCAGGATGAGGTTGTTGAAGAGGAAGCTGGACTCGCGGGAGACGAGGGACTCGAGCTTGTTCTCGGACTTGAGGTGGTCTTTCTGCTTGAAGAAGGTGAAGAGGCAGACGCAGAAGACGAGGAGCAAGAAGGCCGTGAACCAGTCGCCGATGGAGCTTTGCGCGAAGGCGTGGACGGAGCTGACGAGGCCGGAGCGGGTGAGGAGGGTGCCGAGGACGGAGAGCAGGAAGGTGGCGAAGATGAGCCAGACGTTCCAGACCTTCATCATGCCGCGCTTTTCCTGCATCATGACCGAGTGCAGGAAGGCGGTGCCGGCGAGCCAGGGCATGAGGCTGGCGTTTTCGACGGGATCCCAGCCCCAGTAGCCTCCCCAGCCGAGTACGGCGTAGGCCCAGTGCATGCCGAGGCAGATGCCGCAGGTGAGGAAGAGCCAGGTGACCATCGTCCAGCGGCGGGTGATGTGGATCCACTTTTCGCCGGGGTAGCGCATCATCAGCGCGCCGAGCGCAAAGGCGAAGGGAACGGAGAAGCCGACGTAGCCGAGGTAAAGCATCGGCGGGTGGATGACCATCTCCGGGTATTGCAGGAGAGGGTTGAGGCCGAAACCATCTGCGGGAGCCACGCCGCCGGGCACGATGGCGAAGGGCGGTGCCGCGAAGACGAGCAGGGTGCAGAAGAAGGTCTGGATGCCGGCGAGGATGGTGCTAGGCGTAGGCCGAGAGGGTGATGTCGACCTTGTGGCGGAGGCGGAGAACGAAGCCGTAGGCGGCGAGGAGCCAGGCCCAGAGGAGAAGCGAGCCTTCCTGGCCGGACCAGAGCGCGGAGAACTTGTACATCGGGTTGCAGGGCGCGGTTCGTGTGGTGAAGGATGTAGTCGACGGAGAAGTCGTTGGTGAAGGCGGCCCAGATCAGGGCGAAGGCGGCGCAGGAGAGCGCGATGAAGCTGGCCAGGCCGGCGCGGCGGGAGGTCTCTCGCAGGCGTTCCGGGGCAACGGCGAGTGGACGGCCATGCGCGATGGCCCACAGCGAGATGCCGCCGGCGAAGACGGTGTAGACGCTGAGAGCGAGCGCCAGGAGCAGCGAAAAGCTGCCGAATGAGGGCATGGGATGCAGCATGCGCGAGCACGTCCCTTCACCTTTATTCTCGCAGATGGGCGAGGCGCATGGAGGGGGGAAGGTGCGGTGTTCGGTAGGCTGCTGGAAAGCCCGGGCGGATGCTTGATCAGGCGATGGTGGGACCGTCGGTAACGTCGTCCCCGGGGCGGCCCGCGCCGTTGTCCTTGCTCGCGTTGGCAATCAGGCGATGCACGCTGGCGAGCAGATCGTCTGGAAGCAAAGGCTTCAGGCGGAAGTGCACCGCAAGGTCGTGGTACTCGTCTTCAGCTTCGAGTAGACCGCTGATCACCAGAACCGGCACGTCGGGGGTCGAAGCTGCGCACGGCACGAATGAACTCCGCGCCGGTCATGCCAGGCATGATGTGATCCGTGATGATCAGGTCCATCGGGGCGGGGTATTCCTCGTTGCGGTATTGCTCGAGCGCCCGTTCGGGGCTCAGAACAGCGATCACGAAGAAGCCAGCCCGCTTCAGGATGGCCTGTCGGGTTGCGGCCTGCACCGCATTATCGTCAATCAGCAGGATTGTAGATTGCATGCCGTCCCGGTCATCACTTGCTATGGGCCGTAGACCCGCCAAAGTATGAGTGCTCACGAATAGAGGCTTGAGATGCTGAAAGAGAATGAAAGGCTGCCCTCTAGCGGAGTGACTTGTGCGTGAGTCCCGCCGGGTCCCTCGATTCCCGGTGGCCTCGGGAGTCGAGGGACTAGCAGCCGGCCTCGAGGGAACCAGTTGCCGGGCGAGATTCGCACAGCCCGGGCCGAGCGGCTGAGATAATGGGGTCATGAAGCGGCGCGTCATCCGCCATTACGAGTTTCTGCGCAAGATCGGCTCGGGTGGCAGCGGGGTAGTGTTTCTTGCCAATGACACGTTGTTGCAGCGCCCCGTCGTGTTAAAGCTTTTGAAGCGTGGTGTGCAGACCCCGGAGCAGATGCGGGCAACGCAGTTGCGGGAGGCTCGCCTGGCTTCCGCAATCGATCATCCGAATGTGTGCGCGATCTATGAGGTCGGCGAAGAGGATGACGAGGCCTACATCGTCATGCAGTACATCCCCGGCAAGAGCCTGGACAAGGTGATTGGGGAGGGACCGGCGAGTGTGCAGCTGGTGCTTTCGAGCGGGATGCAGATTGCGGATGGGTTGCAGGCGGCGCACAGTCTGGGGATCTTTCATCGTGATCTGAAGCCTGCGAACGTCATGCTGACCGATGGCGGTCTGATCAAGATTCTGGACTTCGGTCTTGCGCGCCAATTGAAGCGCGAACAGGTTGATTTTGATCCGACGTTTGCGGGCGAGCCTGCCTCGCCTGCGTTGCCGGATGCCACCTACACGGCGCGGGGTGGAACGATTGCCTATATGGCGCCGGAGCAGTTCGTCACAGGGCAAAGCAGTGTTCGCAGCGACATCTTTGCACTGGGTGTTCTGCTGTTTGAGTTAGTGAGTGGACGGCACCCGTTCCACAAGCCGGATGCGCAGGAGTTGCAGAGCATTCGGGCAATCCAGTTTGCGGCTCCGCCCAATCTGCGGGAGATTGTGCCGGATGTGTCGGGCGAGTTGGAAAGCGTGATTTACCGCTGCCTCGAGAAGCAGCCTTCGGAGCGGTATGCGTCTGCGGCAGATGTGCGCGAGGGGCTGAAGACGGTGTTGAACTCGCTGCGGCTGGATGTGTCGCTGATGCCGGGAAGCGGTGCGACCTCGATGGCAGCGCAACAGCGACTGGACCTGCAGACTCCTGAAGAGGAAAAGCGGTCGACAGGCATTCTTTCCATGCTGGCTGAGCGCTTCCGGGACGCCAGTCCGCACGAGGCAGGCGAGCGCAGAACGACGATTGTTGTGTTGCCGTTTGTGAACCTTGGGAAGACCGATGCGACGCCGTTTTATGGATCGGCGCTGGCGGATGCCCTGGGTGCGCGGCTGGCCAAGGTGCCGTCGCTGGTGGTGCGGCCGTCGAGCTCGCTGATGAACGTGAGTGCGAAGCAGTTGGACCCGCTGGGGCTGGGGCGAAAGCTCCTGGTGGACTTCGTGCTGGCGGGGAGTTTTTTGCGTTCGGAGAGCGGCTTCGACCTGAACTGGCAGCTGTTGGATGTGAAGGGTGAAAGCGTTCGCACGGGGGGCTCGATCAGTGTGGCGAGCTTTGATCTGATCTCGGTGCAGACCGAGATCTGCGACGAGGTCTTCGCGGAGTTGCGTGGTGCGGGGGCGTTGCAGGGAATTGTGAGTGAAGGGACGCGGCAGCAGGCCCTGGGCGACGCGGCCTCTGAGGAGTATCTGCAGGCGCGGGCATTGCTGTCCTCGTTCATCAACCGGACAGGCAGCCGGGATGACCTGGAACGGGCGCGGCGCATGTTTGAACGCGTCACGGAACACGATGCGGACTTTGCTCCCGGATGGTCAGGCCTGGGCATTACGCATCTGCAGTATGCGCGTCATGGGATGGGCGGGCAGATGCATGTGCTGGAGGCGCGACGGGCGTTCGACAAGGCTTTGGAGCGTGACTCGGCGTCTGTTGAGGCAAACCTGTACCGGGTGTACATGCTGCTCTCGCGGGGCGAGAAGGAAAGCGCCCGGCATGGGATCGAACACCTGCTGCAGGATGCCGGCAATGACTGGAACGTGCATCTTGTGGCCGGGCTGACGCTGCGGATCGACGGTCTGTACGAGGAGGCGCTGGATCAGTTCAACCAGTCGCTGCGCTTGAATCCGACCAATGCGGCGCTGATCTACAACCACCGGGCGCGCGTGTACCAGTACCAGAACCAGTTGGAGATTGCCGGGGACGAGATCGAAAAAGGTCTTACCCTGGAGCCGCGGCAACCCCTGCTGCGCATCTCCAGCGGCTATCAGCAGATGCGGCTCGGGCAGTTGTCCAAGGCCATTGCGACGCTTGAGGGAGTGGTGCATGACGATCCTTCGGTGCGCATCGTGTTTCCGACGATCGCGATGTGCTACGTACAGCTTGGCGATCGCAAGCGGGCGGCAGAGTTCATCCGCGAGGACGTGTTGAGTGCGGCTGAGGCCGACAGCGAGATGGCCTACCGGCTTGGCGACGTACTTCGCCGTGGAAGGCGATGCGAGCGAAGCCCTGCACTGGTTGCGTCGGGCGATCTACCTCGGCAATGAGAACTACCCGTGGTTCAGCATCAATCCGGCCTGGCGCGGGATGAGCGAGAACCATGACTTCCAGCGCATCCTGGATGATTTGAAGAAGAGCTATCGGCGAAATCAGAAGAACTGGCGGCGGTTGCTATCGCAGGTGATGCGCTGAGGCCAGGCATTGGCAAATGCGGTCTATGGCGAAGGCGCTGGAATGATCCAGCGCCTTCGCCTTGAGCCTCTACCTTCGGGAAACTACCGCGGAGTGATGACCAGCGCCTGATCGAGCGCGAAGATCACGTCAGTTCCCGAGGGGATCACTTCCTGTACCTCTCGCTTGAGATAGATGACGGTTGCAACCCCTGCACCTGCGACAGCGCCGACAGCCGCGCCCAGGCCACCCCCGATGACGGCGCCGGTGACAGCTGCTGTTGCGGTCACGCCGCCGACAACGGCTGCGGCTGCTTTCGGGTGGGAACGGAGGACTACGGTGCCTTCGTCGTTTACGCGAAGGTCCTGGGTGCTGTTCAGGTCGGTGACTTGTGCGTCGAGCCGGTAGAGGGTGCCATCCGGGAGGGAGATGCTCTCCGGCCGGAGATGCATGGCGGCGCCCCCACTGATGCGCTTGCCACCGTGGACGGAGGTGACATGGCCACGAATCAGCGAGCCTGTCGGAAGCATGACCTCACCCTCACGGCCAACATCGGCGGTGAGTTCCGCTGTGAAGACGGAGCCTTCCTCTGTGGTCTGGGTGTTCAGAGCTTCACGGATGCGGGCGTGCAGAAGGGTGCCGCGATTCAGTTCGTGCTCACGTGTGGGAACGGCGAGGACGATGCCCTCGTCGTTGCCCTCGGCCATGGGCTGCGTTGAAGCGATGTTTGCGGTCGCCATCGGCGCATACGGCGCACGCTCGGGGCTGCGGGGCGTCGCGGGCTGCGGTGCGGCGGGGTCACGGGAGAGCAGGGTCGGCTCGGAGGGGGTGGACGTCGCAGGGAAGCTGTCCTGATACGCGGGTGCCGGTGCCGGGGGGCGCTGTGATGGCTTGACGTAGTGATCGGTCTGGATGGTTTCCTGGTCAGGGTGTGAGGTGCCGGTCACCTGCTGTGCGAGTCCGCTGGTAAATGCGAAGAAGGGCAGGATCAGCGCCGGGAGTACCGGCTTGAGCAGGTTGGACTTCATGGTGTTCTCCCCGTACGCGACGGACGTACGTCTGCCTCAGCATAGGGGTTTGGACACGGCCGGGGGGAGCTATGTTGCGGTGGGTATCTCGGGTGGCAACGTGTGGCTTGGGTAGGGCAGCTCTGTGTCGACAAGCGGGGCGAGGCGCATTGGTGGCGCCGCTGAATACTGAGATCCTTCGCTTCGCTCAGGATGACGGCCGTCGAGACGCTAGGATTGCGGCCATCAAGAGGCTTGATTGACGGCTACTACGAGGCTTGATTGAGTACTCGTAGATAGAACTCTTCGTAGAGCGGGATGATTCGGCTGGCGCAGAAGTGTTGTTGGGCGTGGCGGCGGGCGGCGCGGGCCATGGTCTCGAGGCGGGGCGGGTCAGAGAGCAGGTCGATCGCGGCTTCCGCCATCGCGGATGTATCGCCCACCGGGAAGAGATAGCCGTTTACGCCGTCCTCGATGAGTTCGGGGACGCCACCTACGCGGGTGCCGATCGGTGGCACGCAGCAGGCCATGGCTTCTAGGGCGGCGAGGCCGAAGCTTTCCATCTCGGACGGCATGAGCATCAGGTCCGCGAGGGCGAGGAGCTCGTTGACGTTCTCCTGCTTGCCGACGAAGTGGCAGCGGTCGAGAACGCCGTGGCGCATGGCGAGGTACTCGGCGGCGGAGCGATCCGGGCCGTCGCCGATCATGAGCAGCCGCGCGGGCAGCGCTTTGGCGACCTGCGCGAAGACTTCGACTACGTCGAGGACGCGCTTCACCGGACGGAAGTTGGAGAGATGGACCAGCAGGCGTTCGTCGGGCGCGGCGTACTGGGGGCGTTGTTGCGCGACGAGATCGGGGTGGCGTTCGTAGACGTCGCAGTTGACGAAGTTGCGGATGACCTCGATGGGACGGGTGGTCTGGAAGGCTTCTTCGGTGCGTTCGCGGAGGTGGGCCGAGATGGCCGTGACACCGTCGCTGCGCTCGATGCCGTAGCGCGTGATGGGGAGGTAGGAGCGATCGAGGCCGACGAGGGTGATGTCCGTGCCGTGGAGTGTGGTGATGAAGGGCAGGCGGATGCCGCGGGCGGCGAGCATGTCTTTGGCGAGCAGCGCGCTAACGGAGTGCGGGATCGCGTAGTGAACGTGGAGGAGGTCGAGCGAGTAGAGCTCGGCGACCTCAGCCATGCGGGTGGCGAGGGCAAGGTCGTAGGGCGGGTACTCGAAGAGCGGGTAGTTGGAGACGGGGACTTCGTGGTAGAAGATGCCGCGCTCGCGGCCGGTGAGGCGGAAGGGCTGCGAGTAGGTGATGAAGTGGACCTGGTGACCGCGCGCGGCGAGCTCGATGCCGAGCTCCGTGGCGACGACGCCGGAGCCGCCGTAGGTGGGATAGCAGGTGATGCCGATGTTCATGAGTGCTCGGTTCTCGGTGATCGGTGGTCGGTTGCTACAAGGTCTGCGTAGTTGATGAGTTCTGGTGGGGGAAGGTGCGCGGAGGAGTGCGGAGGTTGTTCGCGGGCTTGGCGGCTGAGGGCGGCGAGCAGGGCCTGGCGTTCGATATCGCGGGTGGCGCGTAGGCGGGTGGCGACCGTGTTGAGTTCGGCGTCGTTGTAGCCGGGGTGGCAGACGAGTTCCCACGTGCCTTCGGGAAGGGCCTTGAGGAGGTTGCGGAGGGTGGGCTCGTCGAGGTGGCCGGTGGCGGAGATGCCGAGGGTGCCGTCGGTTGTGCGGATCTCGCCGGATTGGATCTCCGGGCGGCGGAGGAAGCCTCGCTGCAGGGGGTGCAGGAGGCGGATCTGAGATGTGCGCGCCGGGGAGCCGTTGGAGAGGGGGAAGGCCCAGGGCTGCTCGAACGGATTACGGATGGCGCCGACGCCTGTGCGGAGGGCAGCGCGTAGCAGGGCGGCCATGACTGGCGGGGCGATGTGGGCGTGTTTGTGTGCGTCAAGGTGGGTGACGGTGAGGCCGGTCTGCTGGATGCGTTGGATTTGCGCGCTGGCCTCGCGCTCGATCTCTTCGGGGTCAACTTGGCGGGTGATCAGGGCTGCGAGGAAGTTGCGAAGTTTGGGGCGCAGCGTGCGGCCGCTGGGTGCGAGCAGTGAGGGGATGGTGCGGGCTGGGGAGACGGGTAGGCCGTCGGCGAGGACGATGTGGCAGCCGATGCCGAGGGTTGGGCGTGCGCGTGCGATGGCCACGGCGTCGTCGAAGGCTGGACCGGCGGCCATGAGGGTGGCGGAGGTGAGTGCGCCTGCGTCGTGGAGCTCGGCGACGGCGCGGTTGATGCCGTGGGTAAGGCCGAAGTCGTCGGCATTTGTGATGAGGCGACTGGGCATGGGGCTTGGAAAAGAGATCAGCTTCCAACGGACAACGGGTACAGCGCCTACTGCTGGGTCCGGCTCACAAACGCTTTGAAAGCGGGGTCGTTCGCGAACTTTTGGAACGAGGGGTCGGTAGCGGGACTCGGCAGATGTTCCCCGGGCAGGGCCTGCGCGCGGTGTTGAAAGGCCAGGTTGAGGTTGCTGAGTACGGCTGACTTGTCGTTCTCGTCTGCGGCCACGCAGGCAAGGTTGTAGTAGTTCAATGGATACTCCGGGTCCTGGCGAACTGCGGTCTGGAGCAGCGCCTTGGAATCCGCCGCGCGGCCGCTCATCCCGTAGGCCATCGCAAGTTGGTCAATGAGGATGCGATGTTGCGTTAAGGATAGCTTTGTGCCGCTCTGTTCCAGCGAGCGCACCTTTTCGTAGGGCACGATCGCTGCTGCGTACTTTTCTTCCCGGAAGAGCGTTTGCCCCAGAAACATCTGAGCCGGGATGTCCTTGGGGTCCGCTTTCACGATTGCGGCGAATCCTTTCTCCGCGTCGACCAGTCTTCCGGAGTCGTAGGCCTGGTGCGCGGCCTGGAAGGCAGGCGCCTCGTTCTGCTGAGCGGAAGTGTTTAGGGCGAGGAAGAAGATCGCGATCAGGGCTAAGGAACAATTGCTTGAATTGAGTGCTTTCATCAGTTGCGCCGCCGCCCTCTCCATTTACCTCGCCAGAATAGCGGATGAGGCAGGCGTGCGGCCTGAGCCCGGTGACCCTTTCGCTGCGAGTGACAGCGATGGTGAGGAGCGAATCGCGAGTGGAACGCGGGTGAAGGGAGGGGAGAGTTGCCACTGACGGCTTAGTACCTGTTAAATCCTAGGCACGCCAATGTTGATGAGAAACCGCTTCCACGCCGCCCTTACTGCTGTTGCTTTGCTTCTGCCCACCGCTGCACGCGCGCAAGAGCCCTTGCCGCCCGCGCCGCATAAGACGGCTCTTGAGCTTGGGGCTGCGTGGTACCCGGAGCAGTGGCCGGAGTCGCGCTGGGAGGCGGACCTAGCACTGATGCAGGCTGCGCACATCACGTTTGTGCGGGTAGGTGAGTTCGCGTGGAGTTCGATGGAGCCCAAGGAGGGCGACTTCGAGCTGGACTGGCTGGAGCGGGCTGTTCGCGCTGCAGAGAAGCATGGGATTACGGTGGTGATTGGAACGCCCAGTGCGGCGCCGCCGGCCTGGTTGACGCAGAAGTATCCGGAGACGCTGCGGACCAAGGAGGATGGGCGCAAGGATCAGCATGGGAACCGGCAGCAGTTCGACTGGAGTGATCCGAAGTATCGGGAGCTGGCGCGCAGGGTTGCCGAGAAGATGGCGGAACGCTTCGGGCATGATCCGAATGTCATCGGATGGCAGATCGACAACGAGTACGCGAATGAGAGCTATGGGCAGGCGACGGACACACAGTTCCAGGCGTGGTTGAAGGCAAAATATGGAACCCTGGACAATTTGAACAAGCGCTGGACGACGGCGTACTGGAGCGAGACGTACCAGGACTGGTCGCAGATCCCGATTGAGACCCGTGGGGGGAATCCAGGGCTGCTGCTGAACTGGAAGGAGTTTGTTTCAGACACGTGGCGGAGCTATCAGAAGAACCAGTTGGACGTGATTCGTGCGCATGCGGAGAAGCGGCAGTTCATTACGACGAACATGATGGGCTGGTTTGACGCCTATGACCACTACACGGTCGCGCAGGACCTTGACCTGGCGTCGTGGGATGACTATGTGGGGACGGGGCAGTTGGACCCGGTGCGCAATGGCGCAACGCATGATCTTACGCGGGGGTTCCTGCGGAAGAACTTCTGGGTGATGGAGACGCAGCCAGGGTCGGTGAACTGGTCTCCCGATAACAATGTGCTGGACAAAGGTGAGGTGCGGGCGATGGCGTGGAACGCCATTGGTCACGGCGCGGAAGCCGTGGAGTACTGGCAGTGGCGCAGTGCGCTGAATGGGCAGGAGCAGTATCACGGCGTCCTCGTCGGCGCGGATGGAACGCCGGTGCCGTTGTATGCCGAGGTGCAGCAGATTGGGGAAGAGTTTGCGAAGGCGGCCCCGGTACTCGCGGGAACGACGGTGAAGTCCGAGGTTGCTGTTTTGCAGGACTACCCGAGCCGGTGGGCGATCAACTGGCAGCGGCATAACCAGAAGTTTGATCCGCAGGCCTCCATCTTGAGCTTCTATGGGCCGCTGCATGCGCTGGCGCGCTCCGTCGACATGGTGAGCGATACGGCGCCGTTGAGTGGGTACAAGCTGGTGGTGGCGCCGGCGCTGAATGTGATCACACCCGAGGCGGCGCGCAACCTGGAGGCCTATGTGCGCGGCGGAGGGCACCTGGTATTGGGGCAGCGAAGCGGCATGAAGGATGAGGATAACGGTCTTTGGCCGCAGCGGCAGCCGGGGCCCCTGGGGGCTTTGCTGGGGGCGCGCGTGGCGCAGTGGTATGCGCTGGACACGACGGTGCCGGTCACGGGTGAGTGGGGAGCAGCGCAGGATACGGTCTGGGCAGAGCAACTGGAGGTGACCTCGCCGGAGACCAAGGTGCTGATGCGCTATGGCAAGAGCAATGGGTGGCTGGACGAGCAGCCCGCGGCGGTGACCCGGCGGGTTGGCAAGGGCAGCATCACGTATATCGGTGCGGCGTTGGACGGGCCGGCGCAGGAGCAGGCCGCGCGATGGATGCTCGGCGAGTCCGGGGTGCAAGCAGTGCTCCCGGGGCTGCCTTCCACCGTGGATGTGGCGGTGCGGTCAGGTGAGGGCAAGCGGGTGTTCATCCTCACAAACTACGGGCCAGAGGAAGCTGTGGTGACTCTTCCGGAGGCAATGGTGGACGTTCTGCATGGCGGCGAGACGGCGAAGGTCACGCTGCCGCGCTATGGCGTGACGGTCCTACGGTCCCGCTAGCGCTAGTGCTTTCGTGTGAGGCTGGCCGGTATTCGGCCTCGTCTGGCGTTTGTTTTCACCCAGGAACTGCCGCCGGGCAAACCTTTGCCCGGCGGGTTCTTCCGCGTCTTGGATTAAAGGTGAGCAGATGCTCTTGCAGGCTGACCTGATTTGCGACGCTGAAGCGCTTCAGCCCGGCGGTACCTCGTTTGACAAGGGTTATTTCAGGGGAGTACAAAACCGTTCGGGCTGGAATATGAATCGTTTCAGCCCAAATTTGGAGGCAAGACCTCTAGCCAGTTAGGACGACCGGAGCGCAGCCAGAGTTTCCTGATCGATGTTCCGGCACCAAGTCCACTTTGGGATCACTGTCCCAGGGGACGCTGTAGAGGGTCAACGTACGTTGATGACGACAAGGAGCAGTACAGTAGCTATGAAAAAGACACGTAGTTTTAAAGGGAGATTTGTCAGGTCTGGCGTGGTCGCCACCTGCCTTCTGGTGCCAAGCGGCATGATGCGCTTGACCCCGGCGGCATACGCACAGGCAAATACGGCATCCCTCGGAGGCACAGTGGCGGACGCCAGCGGCGCCGTCGTCCCCAAGGCCAACGTCGTGGTCAAGAACAACGCGACCGGCGACAACCGCACCTCGGTGAGTAACGACTCGGGTGTGTTTCAACTTACAGGGTTGCCGGTTGGCGACTACACGGTGACGATCACGGCACCGGGGTTCCGGGTATTCCAGCAGACCGGCGTACATCTGGATCCAGGCGATCAGCGGTCGGTCCGCGACATCAAGATGGAGGCAGGTGGAGCGACGGAGACGGTTGAAGTAACTACCGCGGCCAACACCATCAATCTTGACTCCGGCGAACAGAGCTCGCTGATCTCCGCGGAGGAGATCCAGCACCTTTCCGTAGAGGGGCGCGACGTTACCGAGTTGCTCAAGATCCTCCCGGGCTTTGCGATCTCCAAGGGTGGAGCGGGTAACTTCGATAATTCGAGCTACGACCCTTCGCAGGTGAACCCGACTGGCGCGCTTGGACAGTATGCGGCCAACGGTACACCGGTCAACGGTCAGGCTTTGCTTTCGGATGGCGTGGACATCACCGATCCGGGCGCGTTCGGTGGTGCATTGCAGAACGTGAACTATGAGCAGGTTGCCGAAGTAAAGGTGCAAACCTCGAGCTTCACGGCGGACACTGCGCATGGACCGATCGTCATCAACGCAGTCGGCAAGTCCGGCGGCGCGCACTATCACGGATCGCTGTACACCTTTGCGCGCACGACGCAGCTGAACTCGACGGACTGGATCGCCAAGTACAGCGGCCAGAGCAAACCACCTGACCGGTACGTGTATCCGGGCTTCACCTTCGGCGGTCCGGTCCTGATTCCCGGCACGAAGTTCAACAGCAGCAAGAAGCTTACGTTCTTCGGCGGCGCGGAAGACTATGCGCAGCGTAACGCGTATGCCTATGGCTCTGCATCAGGTGCAACGTTGAGCGCGCTGGTACCCACCGCAGGCATGCGTGCCGGCGACTTCAGTGCGGCGCAGATCCAGCAGTACCTGGGACCGGCGTATGGCATTGACCCGAACGGCGGCCCGTGCACCTACAACGGCCAGACGAACAACGTGCCCGATCAGAACATCTGCCGTGTGCCGGTCACTTCGCCCACCGGCGGAACTCTGACCAACGGCAACGTTGGACAGTACCTCGATCCGCTCGGCAAGATCGTGCTGAACGAGATGCCGCTGCCGAACACCCCCAGCAACGGAACCTATAACTGGATTACAACCAACCTGATCAACAACGACCTTTGGCAGGCACGTGGACGTGTAGATTACGCCGCGACCGACAAGGATCGACTCTTCGCGGTGTACGGCATTGAGAAGGGCGTCACCGGCGTTCCGCAGAACGAGTACTACTCCGCGCGTGGCAATCTGGGCGGCATCAACGTCCCGGGCGGTGGTTTGGTGAGTACGTTGCAGTCTCATCTGGCCAGCCTGAACTACGTTCACGTCTTTACGCCGTCATTGACGAATTCGTTCTACGCAGCAGGCGTGTACTTCGGGCAGGACTTCACAGCCAAGACGCCGAGCGCCGTGCAGAACAACCCCTACCAGGGTGTGTTCCAAAACGGCAGCCTTGTGCAGCCCACGCTGGAAGACTACGGCAACGACGGTCTGCCTCTGCTGCGGACGCCAGACACCACCTATGGTGGCATCTTCGCGAACAAGCAGGTGAGGATCGCCGGCGATAACGTCACGAAGACGCTGGGCAAGCACACCTTTGAAGCGGGTGTGTTCTACCAGTGGGATGACAACCCGCAGGTTGCGCCCTTCGTGAACACCAACGGTACGGTGAACTCGTACTACATTGGGCCGACGCTGACGGATCACGCAACCGGCAAGACGGTGTATTCCACGGGTAGCGGTAACGGTGGAAACTACCTCGCAGACTTTGCTGAAGGCGAGATCTTCCAGTACAACCAGACCAATATCGCGCCTGAGCCCAATTTGTACTTCTGGAATCTGGCCGAGTTTGTGCAGGATCACTGGCGTGTAGCGCAGCGTCTTACCCTGGACCTTGGTGTTCGTACGGAGCACATGACCCCGTGGGAAGACACACACGGAAAGGGCATCGGCGTGTTCACGCCGGCGTACTATGCAGCGGACACGAGCGGTGGCAAGGCGAGCAACGCAGCGCCTGGCATCCGTTACCATGGCAGCGATTCCTCGATCCCGAACGGCGGTCGTCCCACTCGTGCTCTGTTCGTCGAACCGCGTGTTGGTTTTGCGTGGGACACGACAGGACAGGGCGCGACGGTTATCCGCGGAGGCATGGGCTATTACCGGGCGCATGACGCATACAACGATGCGAACAACCAGGCTCAGACGGCGCTGGGTCTTCGCAGCTACACCGTCAGTGGACCGTTGACGCTTTCGTCGATCAGTTCCTACCAGTCCCAGGTGGCAAGCTCGAATGGTTTCGTCAATGATTCGAGTGTGTACGCTTTCAATCCAACAGACGACCAGGAACCGCAGGTCTTCACCTACAACGTCGCCGTAGATCAGCGCATGCCTGGCAAGATGCTTCTCGAGCTGGCGTATGTTGGCAATCGCAGCAACAACCTGCTGAACGACGGCTCCACCCAGAACACGACGCTGGACAATCTGAACACGCTGCCGGTCGGAGCGCTGTTCGGGGCGCAGCCCAACACGCGGCCTGATCTTGCTGCCTCCAACGATAACTGCTACAAGCCGGGTGCACTGTATCCCGTCTTCCAGGCGTCGACGGGCAACAACTGCAGCACCGGCTCGCTCTCACAGGGCGTGGTCGACAGCTTCAAGACCTATCCGCTGTATAACCATGTGTTTGTTCCGGTACACAACGCGTACTCGAACTACAACGGTTTGCAGGTAGGTCTTACCAGGCAGGCTGGCGCGGCGCATTTCAACGTCAACTACACCTTCTCGAAGGCGCTGGGCATTCTGGGTACCGGTGGGTCTGCGACCTACAGCTACCCGGCTGATCCGTTCAACTATGCCAACGATTACAGCAACATGCCGTTCGATCGTCGCCACATCTTCAACGCCGCGTACTCGTATACCCTCGGGAACCTGGTGAAGGAGCGCTTCATTGGCGGAGTGACGAACGGATGGGAGTTGTCGGGAATCACCAACTACCAGAGTGGTGCGAACCTGCCGTCGATCATCAGCTCGAACTTCGGCATCGGTGGCACGGTTGTTGTGCCGGTAGGGACGACCGCGACGGTTGGTAACAACACAAGCGCCTGCCCGGCAACGATCACTGCCAATGGAACCACGAGCCCGGTCACAAGCTGTAACTTCGGCATCAACGGAACCAGCATTCTTGGTACGCCTGACGTCAATCTGCAGCCGCGTATCATCGGACAGCCGAACCTGAACACGCAGAAGTTCCAGTACATCAACGCAGCCGCGTTCGGGATTCCCAGCCTGGGCACGAACGGTGCTTATCGCTACGGCTTCCTGCCAGGGCCCGGGTTCTTTGATACGGATCTGACGGCGTCGAAGCGGTTCAAGCTCACGGAGAGCAGCAGCATTCAACTCCGTGCGGCAGCCTTCAACTTCATCAACCACGCAAACAACACGTTCACCTCCGTGAACAACGCCAACTACACCATGACCTTCAGTCAGGCGTCGAACGCGACCGACATCAACCAGGCACTGGCCAGCGCCAATGCCGCAACCTCCAGCCCGCAGTTCGGTCTTGCGCCGCTACGGGAAGGTCGCCGGATTATGGAACTCGGTCTGCGGTACGACTTCTAACTCTGGTTCAAGCAAGGCGACAAAGGGTGCGCTAACCGGCGCACCCTTTGTCCTTTCTGATCTCTGGATTTCCGTAAGTTGATAATGCAAAGTGCCGCGACCAAGGTCGCGGCACTTTGCATCGCTTCGCAGCTGCGTTTCTATTATTGGCCGATCACTTCGACGACGTTCTTGTCTGGCGCGGACCATGCGGATGCGCCAGTGTGCCTCAAGTGCTTGCCAGCATCGCTCCAGTGAAGTTCAGTGATGTCGTGCGTTCCGTGCTCGTAGGCATAGGTGGTGCCGTCGTCGCTGTAGAGTGTGAAGTGGGTATCAGCGCCGGGGTAGATGCGGACTCTGTCGATGGCTTGTTTCTCGTTCGTGCTTTGGACCGGGGCGCCGAGGGGCAAGATCGAGCCGGCGCGGACGAAGACGGGGATGGTGTCGATGGGAGCTTGCACGGTGATGCGTTGGCCGCCGTGGACGCGCTCGTTGGTCCAAAAGTTATACCAGTCGGTGCCGGCGGGGAGGTAGACGGATTTTGTGGTCTGGCCCTGGTCGGTGACAGGGGCGATGAGCAGGGCGGGGCCGAACATGTACTCGTCGCCGATGTCGGCTACGTTGGGGTCGTTGGGGAAGTCGAGGAAGAGGCCGCGCATAAAGGGCGCGCCGGTCTCGTGCGCCGCCCAGCCGAGCGAGTAGATGTAGGGCATGAGCTGGTAGCGGAGGCGGAGGTACTTTTCAAGGATGGGCTGGGCTTGTTTGCCGTAGCTCCAGACCTCGTTGTGTGGGCGGGTGCCGTGGGTGCGGAAGTTGGGCTGGAAGGCGCCGTACTCGAACCAGCGGGTGTAGAGCTCGGGGTAGTCGTCGTAGTGGTGAATGTTGTCACGCGCGTCCGAGGGGTCGAGTAGCGGCGGGTGCTCGGGTGTGTGGGAGTAGGGCAGGCTTTGCCAGCCGCCGATGTCGGTGGACCAGTACGGCATGCCGCTGGCGACGAAGTTGAGGCCTGTGGGGACCTGGCGTTTGAGGGTGTCCCAGTTGCCGTTGATGTCGGAGGACCAGAAGATGGTGCCGTTGTGCTGGGCGCCGAGATAGCTGTCGCGGGCGAGGATGAGGGCGCGTTCTTTCATGTCGGCGCGCATGCCGTTGTAGAAAGCGGCGGTGTGAAAGAGCGGATAGGTGTTAAAGAATTCCGTGCCGGGGCCGATATGGAGAAAGGAGCCGTTGGGAGGGATGTCGGGTTCGGTTTCGTCGGCCCAGAAGGCGTCGAAGCCTTTGTCCACGTAGTTTTCTTTGATGATGCTCCAGTACCACTTGGCGGCTTCTGGGTTGGTGGTGTCGATGTCGGAGCCGGCTTTGTCGTAGGGGAGGCCGTTGGTGGGAGTGTTGTCGGCGAGGTGCTCGAACCAGTTGTGCTGCTTGAGGAGGTCGTAATAGCGGCTGCCTTCCGTGAAGCGTGGCCAGACGCTGATCATGACGTGGAAGTTCATGGCGTGGAGGTCTTTGAGCATCGCGACGGGATCGGGCCAGGCTGCGGGGTCCATGTCCATCTGGCCCATTTTGGTGTAGGTGAACCAGTCGATGACGAGGTCGTCGATGGGGAGCTTGCGGTCGCGGTAACCCTTAGCGACGGACATGATCTCGGCTTGCGTGCTGTAGCGCTGTTTGCACTGGATGTAGCCGTAGGCGGACTTTGGCAGCATGGGGACGTCGCCGGTGAGGAGACGGTAGCCGCGATAGATGGCGTCGTAGTTGCCGGCGATGACGAAGAAGCTGACGCGCTGGCCGACTTGCGACTTGAAGCTGTTCTGGTTGTTGAAGCCTAGCGCGACCTGGGTTTTGGAGGGGT
The DNA here is from genome assembly GCA_963717535.1 of uncultured Verrucomicrobiae bacterium. Taxonomy (GTDB): domain Bacteria; phylum Acidobacteriota; class Terriglobia; order Terriglobales; family Acidobacteriaceae; genus Granulicella. The sequence goes on along the minus strand of OY970344.1, from coordinate 853,921 downwards.
TGTCCCAGATGAGGCCGTAGCCCTTGTTGGTGATGAGGAAGGGGACGCAGACGGATTGGCCGGACGGGGCGTCGTAGTCGTGGGCGCAGTTGATGACGTGACCGCGGCGGTCGAGGAAGCCTTCCTGGTTTTGGCCGAGGCCGTAGTCGTGTTCGTCGTCGGCTGCGGCGAAGCTGGCGCCTACGGTGTAGAAGGGTGGGTCGGTGGGGCGGCGGTCGTTGTTGATCTGGGCCGTGCCGTCCTTGTAGTTCGGGACGGCCATCTGCCAGCCGTTCATGTGCAGCAGGGGCTTACCGTCGGCGGTCTTGATGTCGAGGCCTACGTAGCCGGTGGAGCCGGAGAAGAATTTGGAGGTTTCCGGCATCGGGCCGCGAGGGCCTTTGGGGCGCGGGGCGAGGGTGACGGTGAGGGCGTTGGATTGGAGTACATCGCCATGGTCGTCGGAGGTGTTCGTCCAGCCGGTGGGCATCGGTTGGGCGGTGATGCCGTAGCCAGGGGCGGCCAAGGCGTCGTCTCTGCGAAGGCTTAGGCTTACGCGGACGATGTTGGGCGCATAGGGCTCGATGAGCACGGTGGCGTCGCCGCGGTCGGTACTGATGTGGGTTTGGGCGTGGGCCGCGCTGGTGAGCAGGAGTGAGGTGGTTGCGGCGAGGGCTTGTAGACCGAAGGACTTCATTGGCTGCGGACTCCGTGTGCTGCTGCGCGGGGACTGATGGTGGCGCAGCAGCAGAATACAGAGATCCTTCGCTGCGCTCAGGATGACGACCTTCCCGACAGGCCATTGTCTGAGGTGCCAAGCGCGTTGTCAGGGGCGGACGCTGACGGTTTGGCGCAGGCGGATGTCTGCGGAGGAAGCGCCGAGCCGGACTTCCACTCGGTCGTGTTCGAGGGTCCAGTGGCTGGCGGCTTCGTTCCAGTAGGCGAGGTCGCTGGCTTTCACGTTGAGGTTTACCGGGACTGTCTGGCCGGCGGCGATGTGGACGCGTGTGAACGCTTTAAGTTCTTTCTGGGGGCGGGAGACTTTGCTGTCCTGGTGGGTGATGTAGAGCTGCACGACTTCGTCGCCGTCGCGAGCGCCGGTGTTGGTGATGTCGGCGGTGGCGGTGAGGGTGCCGTCCGCGTGGAGCGTGTCGGTGTTGAGCTTGAGGTTGGTGTATTTGAAGGTGGTGTAGCTGAGGCCGTAGCCGAAGGGATAGAGCGGCTTGCCTTTGAAGTACATGTAGGTGCGGCCGTCGCGGATGTTGTAGTCCATCATGGGCGGCAGTTGGTCGACGGAGGCGGGCCAGGTGGTGACGAGATGGCCGGCCGGGTTGTAGTCGCCGAAGAGAACACTGGCGAGGGCGGTGCCTTCATCCTGCGAGGCGTGGGTCATGTGCAGGATGGCGGGTATGTATTGCTGGCTCCAGTTGATGGTGTAGGGGAAGCTGGAGATGAGCACCATGACCGTGCGTGGGTTGACGGCGAAGACCTGCTTGACGAGCTGTTCCTGCTCGAGCGTGAGGGTTTCGCGGTCGCGGCCTTCGCGACCATCGGAGGGCGTCGTGCAGGGCAGGGTGCCGCCCCCGTCGACGGTGGCGTGCCAGTCATGCCCCATGTCGGGGCCGCAGGTGGGGTCATTGCCGACGACTACGATGGCGACGTCGGATTGACGGGCGGCGGTGATGGCGGCTTGACTGGATTCGCTTGCAGCGTAGTGAACGCGGACGTAGGGGCCGACCGCGGCGCGGATGCCGTCAAGCGGCGTGACGGCGTAGGGGGGCGTGCCGCCGTACCAGTCCCAATGGACGGAGTCGGCGAGCGGGCCGATGACGGCGATGGATTTGATTGCTTTCTTGTCTAGTGGGAGAGTGTTGCTGTTGTTCTTGAGGAGGACCACGGACTCAAGCGCAATTTTGTGGGAGATGGCGCGGTGTTTTTCGCTGTCCCAGGGCTCGGGCCCGGTGGTTTGCGCGGCTGCCTGGTGCTGGTTCGCCGAGGCGGGGACGCCTGCGGGCGGCTGGCCCTCGGCGTTGGTCATGGTGGGCGGTGGGGTGTACTCCTGGCCGGGGTCGAGCAGGCCGAGTTTGAGCGAGATGACGAACTTGCGGCGGAGCAGGCCGTCGATCTCGGACTCGGTGACAGAGCCTTCTTTGACCGCCGCGGTGGTTTCATCCTTCCAGATGTCGAGGAACTGGTTGACGCCGGCGTGGAGGCAGGCGATCACAGAGGCCTTCTGGTCGGGGAAGCGCTTGTGGTCGGTCCAGAGGAGTTTGACCGCGCCGCCGTCGGAAGAGAGAACGTCCACCCCCCACTTGTCTTCGACGATAGATTTCAGGATGGGATTGACGACCATGGGGGTGCCGTTCCAGGCGTTGTAGCTGGCCATGACGCCGCGGGCGCCACCGTCGACGAAGCCCATGCGGAACGGGACGGAGTAGTACTCCCAGAAGAGGCGCTCGTCGAAGACGGAGTCGGATTTGGTGCGGAAATTTTCGTTGCTGTTGGCGAGAAAGTGCTTGAGCAGGGCGGCGGATTGCCAGTGGTTGGGGTCATCGCCCTGCAGGCCTTTGACGAAGTTGACGACCATGGTGCCGTTGAAGAACGGATCTTCGCCGTAGACCTCTTCGCTGCGGCCCCAGCGCGGGTCGCGGGCGAGGTCGGCTTGCGGTCCCCAGAGCATGAGGATCTCGCGGTGGAAGCGGGGCTGCTCGGAGATATAGCGAGCTTCGGCGCCTTCGACCGAGGCGGCCTCGCGGACGATCTCCGGGTCCCAGGTTTCGCCCATGCCGGGCGGCTGGGGGAACTGGGTGGTGTAGATGGGGTTGCGGCCGGGGCGTTGCTCACGCTGCACTACGCCGTGAATGCCTTCAGAGCTGCCGAAGCTGCGTACGCCGAGTCGAGGGACGGCGGTGTCGGTGCCGAGGCAGTCGATCTTCTCTTTCAGCGTCATGCCGGAGAGGAGATCGTTGATGCGGGCTTCTGCCGGGAGCGACGTGTTGCGGAAGGCATGCTCCTGTTGCCCTGAAACGGGTGAAGCGATAAGGACGGCCATTGCTGCGCAGAGTAGGACGGAGGGACGATATTTGCCCGCAGGAAGAAGCGCCGCAACGCGGATGTGTGCCAGTGGAAGCCCTCAAGGCGAATTGCCAGAACTCAGGCTGGAGTGTCTGCACGAGTATTGTCAAGGCAAAGTTGGCCAGTGCGCCCGGGGCGTAGCCGCTGGCGGGCACCTCCCTGGTCCGAAGCCTGCGAGTTCGGGGTGGTTTGGAGTGGACGCTACAATGGGAAGACGTCTCCAAGCGATAGCTTGATTCAATCGCATCCGCGATGACGTCTGGCGAGCGCATGGAACAGGTTGTGAATGCGGCCCCAAATGAGGGCTGGCTAAAGTGGTTGAAGACGCTGCCGGGCTTTGCCATCAGCGCCTTCTTCCTTTGGTGGACCTACATTCGGGTTGGACCAAATGGCAAGCGCGGCTTTGATGCCGCAGCGTTCCATCAGCTGCATGTAGTGGCGCCCATGTGGATTGGTGGCGTGCTCCTGTTCACCGTGGTCGGATACGGCTTGCGCTGCTACCGGGCATACGCGATGTTGCGAAGCTTCGGTGCAAAGTTTTCGGCGTGCGCGCGCATCTTCATCACCTCTCTTGCGGCAAACAATGTCCTCCCGCTGCGCATCGGCGACGTGATGCGCATTTTCACGTATGCGGGCGATGTGAACGCCACGCCTTCGGTCGTGCTGAGCACGGTCATCCTGGAAAAGCTGCTGGATGTATTCACCCTGGGCGTGCTGTTTGTCATTACCATGCACCTCGGCGGGGGCGTGACACCGCATCTGCGCACGGTAGCTGAAACGGGAATGGCGATCTCAACGGCGGGGCTGATGATCATGGTCTTCGGCGCAAAGGCATTGCAGAGACCGCTGCAGCGCTACTTTGATCAGGCGAAGAGTCCGCTGCTCCGGAAGGTCGAACACTGGGTCATGCTGGCCCTGGGTTGTATCAGCGAAATTGGTGTGCTCGGCACGCTGTTGCTGATTGCGTACAGCGTGGCGGCATGGGCCTGTGAGGGCATGATCTATGTGTCGTTGGCGCGTGCGCTCGGTTTGGTGTCGGACTCCGTTGGGCCATGGCAGGGCGCGGCAGAAGCCAATCTTTCATTTCTTATCCCGAGCTCACCGGGTGGTATTGGACCCTTTGAACTTGCCTGCCGCGATGCGTTGGTGCGGCACGGCGCGAGCTCGGCGGCAGCGGGATTGTTTGGGCTGGTCATGCACCTCTACCTCATCGTGGTGATCACCGGTGTGGGCGGAGCGTGGTTCTTTCTGCATCGACTGCAGCGACCGCGCCGTAAGCCGCTGGTGGAAGAGTTAGAGACGTTGCCGGGCCAACTGCCGTAAGCCGCCCAACGTAAGGGAAGAGGAAGAACCGATGTATAAGATTTTGCAGGGACAGCTTCAGGCCCGGTTGGCGGAGCTTGTGAAGGAGCGGTACGGCGTTGAGTTGCCGGCGTTTGCGGTAGAGCTTCCACCGCGGATTGAGTTCGGCGAGATGGCGCTTACGGTTGCGTTGCAATTAGCTCGTCCGCTGAAGCGTGCGCCAAGGCAGATCGCGCAGGAACTCCAGGCCGCATTGGCGGAGATGCCGGGCGTTGCGGGCGTAGAGATTGCCGGTGCGGGGTATTTGAATATCAAGCTGGATCGGGCTGCTGCCGTGCGGCGGATCGCGGCGGATGAACATGCTGTTGTAGGCGGGCCGGGCTTTCAGTTGCTGGAGCATACGAGTATCAACCCAAACAAAGCGGCGCATGTGGGACATCTGCGCAATGCGGTGCTCGGGGATAGCTTTGGGCGTATGTTGCGGCCTGGCGTTGGCGATGAAGCGCAGTGGAAGCGCGGCTACGACGTTGGCGTGCAGAACTATATCGACAACACCGGCGTGCAGGTTGCAGACATTGTCGTCGCCATCACTGTGCTGGAGGGTATGTCGCTTGAGGGCGTGCGCCAGTGGTTGACGGAGACGCTGGAAAGCAACGAGCGACTGGATTACTTGTGCTGGGATATGTATGCGCGGGTTTCACAGTGGTACGAGGCTGATCCGGAGCAGACCGCAGCGCGGAAGAAGATTCGGTTAGACACGCTGCATGCGATCGAAGCTGGCGGCAGTGACACGGCGGAAATCGCGGAGATAATCGCGACGTCCGTGCTGCGGTGTCATTTGGAGACGATGCAGCGGCTGGGGATTGAGTATGACTTTCTGCCGCGTGAGAGCGAAATTCTTCATCTTCACTTTTGGGAAGCTGCACGCAGATTGATGGTGGAGAAGGGTGTGCTGTACCAGGAGACCCAGGGTAAGAACGCGGGGTGCTGGGTGATGCGGCGAGCTTCGAATTCGGCCGCGGGTACCAGCTCCACGCTGGCCGAGGGCGAAGTGGATGAAGATGCGAAGATCATCATTCGTTCCAATGGGACCGTAACGTATGTGGGCAAAGATATTGCCTATCATTTGTGGAAGTTCGGCTTGTTAGGTCTGGACTTCGGGTATGCGAAGTTCCGTGAGTACCCGAACCATACTTGCTGGATTTCGACGGTGGAAGGCGAGCGGCCGCATCCGAGCTTTGGGCATGCGAGCGCGGTGTATAACGTAATCGACTCACGGCAGGATGAACCGCAGAGTCAGGTCAAGGAAGCTCTGCGAGCATTAGGGTTTGTCTCCGAGAGTGAGCACTACACGCACTTGAATTATGCGATGGTGGCGTTGACGCCGCGGTGTGCGGAAGAGCTTGGATACACGCTGAAGGATGAGGATAAGGGGCGCGCGTACATCGAGGTCTCCGGGCGAAAAGGGTTCGGTGTGAAGGCCGATGACCTGATCAATCGGATGATTGGGGCGGCGCGTGAAGAGGTGGACAAGCGGCATCCTGAGCTGGCGGAAGAAGAGCGTGCGGAGATTGCGGATGCGATCGGTGTGGGCGCGCTGCGATTCTTTATGCTGCGGTTTACGCGCAACACTGTGATTGCTTTTGATTTCCGTGATGCGTTGAGTTTTGAGGGGGAGACGGGGCCCTATGCGCAGTACGCGGCGGTTCGCGCAGCGAATATCTTCCGCAAGGCCGGGGTTGCGGAGGATGAGGCTTTGCGCGCGGTGGCGGATGCGGATTTCGCTGAGTTGTTGAGCGCTGATACGGACATCTGGGAGCTATGGCTTACGGCCTCGCGGCTGACGCTGGTGTTGGAGCAGGGCATTGCGGCGGCGGAGCCGGCGGTGCTGGCGAAGTATGCGTTCCAGCTGGCGCAGAGCTTCAACAACTTTTACCATCGACATAACATTCTCAAGGAGACAGACGCGGCGCGGCGCGCACTTTTGTTGGCCACGGCAGCGGTCGCCCGGCGGGAGCTGGTGCGGGTGTTGGGGTGGCTGGGGATCCGGGTGCCTGCGTCTATGTAATCCGGGGTAGATGGGAAGCTTTCCTGACTTTTCTTTCCAAAGGTATGTTCAATGTTGAACATGGGCTCGATTTGTAGAGAGTCCGCCGGGATTGCTTTTCCTCGTGCCCAGCTTCGCTCTTCGAGAGTAGGTGGTAGTCGGACTTACGAGGGACGGTCGGGCGTTCTTTGTGCGTTCGGGCGGGGTAAGTGATTGTCGGGTGCTGCGCTGGGAGCAGGGGGCGGGAGCGTTCGGCGCGCCCTTGAAAATATTTGTCGGGAAGCAACGAGTTCGTCGCTGCAGGCACCATACAAGTGAACGCGTTGGTGCTTGCAGGTATTGATCCGAAGAGCACACAATGAACGACCCTCCCCGCGACCGCCAGGTTGCACTCCGAACCCAAAATCATTCAGTCTGCCAAGTCGCCCCGCGCGTTGTACGTTCACGCTCTGGGGGTAGTCTTTGCGCGGACGGGCGCAAGGTTACTTTATGTCAGCGAACGATTCCACCCGGTTTATCTGCCTCTTTCACGATACGGAACGCGCGCGTGCGGCCGTGAGTGCGTTGGAACGCCTAGGCGTTGCTCGCGGAAGCATCAGCAGCTTAGGAGACAGCGAGTCTTCGACTGGATTAACAGGATCCCAGGCGTTGACCGATCTCGGAGTGCCGGAACGGGATTTGCATCACCTCCAGGATGGTTTGCGTAACGGCGGAGTGCTGGTCTCGCTGGAGGCGCCGGAGACCCAGAGCGCCGAGATTGAGAAAGTGTTCCACCACTACAGCGCCGACAAGATTGACGAGGTAGAGGCCGAGATGGCCAGTGCTGCGCCCTTGGTCACCGAACGTGCAGGCGGGGCAGTCGCCGGTGATGCAGTGATCCCGATCGCGGAGGAAGAACTGCTGGTAGGCAAGCGGGAAGTGGACCGGGGCGGTGTGCGCGTGTATCGCCACACAGTGGAGGAGCCTGTTCGTGAGGACGTAACTCTGCATGATGAGCGCGTGGTGCTGGAGCATCGGCAGGTAAATCGTCCGGTGACTGATGCCGACCTGCGTGCGGGCTCGCAACAAATCGAACTTGTGGAGACTGCGGAAATTCCGGTCGTGCAGAAAGTAGCGCGTGTCGTAGAAGAGGTTCGCGTGGGCAAGGTTGAGAGCGACCATACCGAAGTGGTCCAGGACACAGTTCGCCACACCGAGGTAGATGTGGAGCAGATTGAGTCGATTGCTACCCCCGGTAGCAGACTTCGCGACTAAGCACTTCCTATTCGGCTGAAGTTGCCTACCTTACCAGGCGAGCAACGAGTTAGTAAGACCAATATCAAGTTGTCCGCAAGCGCGGGTAAAGGATCGAAGATGGCTACTGAACGTGTAAAGGTTTATGAAGACGGCAAACGCGGAGGCATACCGGTATGGGCCTGGTTGCTTCCCTTGCTGCTGGTTTTGGCGTTGCTGGCGTGGTACCTGCTGCATCGCAACAGTACTGCAGCCGAGACACGTGTGGCTGCACCGGTGGCGACTGCGGCAGCGCCGGCTAACATGCCCTCACTGGGCGCGGTGCACTTTGCTACCGACAGTGCAGATTTGACGAGCGACGACCAGACGACGTTGACGCAGGCGGCTGCTTATATGAAGCAGCATCCTGAAGCGCATATTCGGCTGGAAGGGTATACAGATGCGACCGGCAACGATCCGCATAACCTGACGTTGTCGCAACGGCGCAGCCAGAGTGTGGCGGCGTTCCTCAAGGGGCAGGGCGTGGACGGGGCGCGTTTGACGGGTGAAGGCTTTGGACCTCAGAACCCGGTGGACACCAATGCGACGGCGGCCGGCAAGGCGGACAATCGGCGCGTTGAGTTGTTTTCCCAGCAATAGTGACAGTGTGACTGTCGGGTCGCGTCCGCGCGCCGCCCGGTAAATGCCAACCAGCAACCGAAATAGAAAGCGAGACTTACTATGCAAACAGTTGTGGGACTTTACCGCACAGTGGATGAAGCGAACAAGGTGAAACAGGCGTTGCTGAGCGAAGGCTACAGCGGCGGAGATGTCACCGTGATTGACCAGAGCGAGAGCGCATCGGGAACCAGTGCGGGCGCGTACGCCACCACCGCAGCCAGCGGATCCTCCACCGGATCCTACGGTTTGGGAACGGACCGGGAGGCGGGCAGCTATGGCACTGGCCTCACGGGTACGGGCACCGGAATCGGATCAGGCGTCACGGGTCTTTCGGGCTCAGGCACGAGCGTCACTGATCAAGGGTATGACCGGGGCACCAACGACGTGGACAACGGGGAGGGTGTTGGGTCGAAGATCAAGCACTTCTTTCAGGGGTTGACCGGGCATGATGAGCACACACATTCGGCGTACACGGAAGGCGTCAGCCGCGGTGGTGCGTTGGTGGCTGTGAACGTAAGCGAGGGAGAGGCTGACCGTGCTGCAGCAATCCTGCAATCCTATGGCGCTTCTGACATCGAGGGCGGCAATGCTACGGGCGGAAGCTATGCAGGTACCGACCGTGATTTTGAGGCGGTCGGAACCAATCGCGGCAACGTCACCGGCGAGCAGGTGATTCCGGTCGTTCAGGAAGACCTCGTTGTAGGGAAGCGGCAGGTGGAACGTGGCGGCGTGCGGGTATATTCGCGCGTTGTGAGCGAGCCTGTGAGCGAGAGCGTCAGCCTGCACGATGAGCGCGTGCTGGTGGATCGCCATGCGGTGAACCGGCCGGCAACGGAGGCTGACTTCACCAATGCGGGGCCGATTGAAGTCCGCGCGATGGGCGAAGAGGCTGTCGTAGGCAAGACTGGACGCGTGGTGGAAGAGGTTGTTGTTGGCAAGACGGCGAACGATCGCACGGAGACCATCCAAGACTCAGTGCGGCGTACCGAGGTTGAAGTCGAGCAGGTGAACACGGGCTCGAAGAACACCACGACCGATAGCAGCAAGTACTAGATGTGAACAGGGCGGAAAAGGGGTCCGGAGCATTCGTGCTTCGGGCCCCTGCACTTTGCGAGGAGCTTTATGTCGATCCTGAATCTTGAAGGCGCTTACGAGAATGAACTGGCGGCTACGGGGGAGTTCAATCCGCAGGCACCGAAGACCGCACTGATGTTACCGAATGGTCAGCGCCTGGTGCTGCCGACGGAGGTGTTGCTGGCGGGGTTCACGCCCTTGAAGGGAGGTGAAAAGGAGAGTGTGGTGACAGGTGGGGGGCGGGTGCGGGAGCGGGTAGAGGCTCCCCCGGTGAATGCGCCCGGGAGCGACACCGTGATTCCGCTGGTCGAAGAGCAGATCAAGGTTGGGAAGAAGCAGGTGGAAACGGGGCGGGTCCGCCTGCGGCGCGAGACGGAAGAGCACGTGCAGGCCGTGAGTGTCGGGCTGGCGACTGTGAACTGGGAGGTGGAGCATGTGCCGGTGAACCAGGTTGTGGAGTCGCAGCCCGAGGTTCGGCAGGTGGGTGAGACGCTCATCTTTCCATTAGTGGAAGAGCGCATGGTCGTGCGGCGGGAGCTGTGGCTGCGTGAGGAGGTCCATGTGCGCAAGGTGACCAGCACAGTGGAGAAGACGGCGGAGTTTCCGGTGAAGCGGGATGTGTTGGTGGAGGATCGGACCGAGGCCACACAGGTCTGAGCCCGAGCCCCGGTTTGCGCGAGGGACAGTCGAAAACACAAAGGGTCCGGGCTACCTGGCGTAGCTGCGGACCCAATCTGTGATGGAGCGGACGGCGATGCCGCTGGGACCCTTGGACTGCCAGGGCTTGTCAGTGTCGATCCAGGCCGTGCCGGCAATGTCCAGGTGGATCCAGGGCGTGTCGCCGACGAACTCCTTGAGGAACATGGCAGCGGTCGTTGCTCCGCCGTAGCGGGAGTTGCCGGTGTTCTGGATGTCCGCGATGGAGCTTTTGATCTGGTCGCGGTAGTCGTCGGTTGCAGGCAGGCGCCAGAACTTTTCACCGGTCGTGGCGAGGGTCGCGAGGAACTGTTCGGCGATGGCGTCGTCGTTGGAGAAAAGGCCCGCGGTGATTTGGCCGAGAGCGATCCCGATGGCGCCGGTGAGTGTGGCGGCATTGATGAGGCGGGTGGCCCCGAGGGTCTGGGCGTAGTGGAGGCCGTCGGCGAGGACGAGGCGGCCCTCGGCGTCAGTGTTGAGGATCTCGATGGTTTTGCCGGACATCGCGGTGAGGACGTCACCGGGCTTATAGGCGCGGCCGTCGGGCATATTTTCAGCCGAGCAGCAGACGCAGATGACGCGGACGGCGGGCTTGAGCAGCGCGATGGCGCGCATGGCACCGAGCATGCTGGCGGCGCCGTGCATGTCGTACTTCATCTTGTCCATGTTGTCGGCGGGCTTGATGGAGATACCGCCGGTGTCGAAGGTGATGCCCTTGCCGACGAGACCGAGGACGGGGGTGTCGGCGGGTGGCGGAGTTGCGGGTTCGTAACGAAGGACGATCAGCGCGGGGGGCTCTGAAGATCCTTGAGCGACGGCAAGGAAGGCGCCCATGCCGAGTTCTTTGAGCTTGTCGGTGGAGTGAACCTCCGCGGAAAGGCCGACTTCGGCGGCCATGGCGGCGGCGCGGCGGCCGAGTTCGGTGGGCGTGAGGACGTTGCCCGGCTCGTTGACGAGGGAGCGAGCGAAGTTCTGTGACTCGCCAAAGATGAGGCCCTGCTCGAAACCGGACTGCATGTCCGCGCGGGCCTTGGTGTCGGCTTCGCTGGAGACGACGGAGAGATTGTGGATGGAGAGGTCTTTGCGGTCGGCGCGATAGGTATCGATCTCGAAATCGGCGACGAGGGCGCCTTCGAGGAGGGCGCGGGCGGTGAGTTCGCACGGAAGTGAGTCGAGGTGTTCGTCGGCGAGGGCGTGGTCTTCGGGAAAACAGAAGGCGAGGTCGTGGAGGCCGCGGGGCTTGGCCTGACGGACGGCTACGCCTGCGCCCTTGCGAACTTCATGTGCGTTGAGGGAGGCGACCTTACCGAGGCCGATGATGAGGAGGCGCTCGGCCTTGAGATTGGCCGGCGCGTGGAGAAGGAGAGTTTCGCCGCCCGCAGCCTTGAACTCGCCGGAGGTGAGCCAGGGGGCGGCGGTGTTGGCGATGGCGTCAGAGGTGGAGAGCAGCGCGGGGGAGGGCTGCGCGTCCTTGCCGGTGGCGATATCGACGGCGAAGACGGCGAGGAGCGGGGTGGCGAGGCCGGCGGGGTCCTGGAAGAGGAGCTTGGTGGTCACAGGATTATGGTAGCGGAAGGACGGCCTTCGCCTGCTGTCCGATCTTCGCACGCAAGTCACTTCTTCGTGTGTGCGTATTATGCTCGGGATGATGCGAGTGGCGCGCTTCCGGGTTCATGCGATAGCTATCCTCGTCTGCTGTAATGCCGCCCTGGAACGAGGCCAGGCTTCTGCAAACGGGGACACCGCAAGGGCAGTGCTGACGGACACTGCCCCGGGACCAAGCGCTCGGTTCCCGGCAAAGTGGTACCCACCTCGAAGTGACCAGGTGTACACGTTCTCTCTTCAGCGGGAACGGCCCTACGTAGCGACCCTGGTGACGACCACGAACTTTCCGGACCCACAGTCAGAGGTGGTGAGGTCCTTGATTAGCACCACGAGGCAGATGCGTGATGGTCAGGGTCGGCGGCGGGAAGAAACGGAGATGCCGCGTCCTGATCGCCAGGGCAAGACGATCATGGCTCATGAGGTTACAGTGCATGATCCGGTTTCCCATTGTGACTTCCAGTGGATCGAGCCTTGGGTAGTAACAAGCAATGCACCTGCGCAGCCTTTGGCAACGGTGACGTGCAAGCCGTTGATCCTGAGGTACACAAACCAGAACATCTGGCGGGACGGTGTTGTTGCCACGCAGCAGAGAAGGCGAGATCGCTTTTCCGAGTACGTCTCGGAACCGCTTGGTCACCGCAGCATGGACGGCCTGGATGCGGTAGGTACAAGAACAACGACGACGAGATTCGACAACAACGGTGCTCCTGCAGGTACCGTGGTGACGGAGCTGTGGTACTCGCCGGAACTGGACGAGCTCCTGAGCATGCGTATGACGGGCAGGGAGGGTGCAGGCCCTGCGGCGCTCCCTGACTTCCAGTTGAGCCAAGTTCGGCGAAACGAGCCGGATTCCTCGCTGTTCTATCCACCTGCAGGCTACCGGATTGAATCCACGATCCCTGACGCTCGTTAAAGATCAGCGCCGTTGCGAACGGGCGATAGCGGCCCGGGTTTCCTTGTCGGTTTCGCGCTTGCGTTCGGTTTCGCGCTTGTCCCAGTCCTGTTTGCCTTTGGCTAGGGCGATCTCGCACTTGACGCGGCCGTTTTTGAAGTAGAGACGCGTGGGGATGATAGTGTAGCCCTTTTGCTTGCTGGCGGCGGTGAGCTTCTCGATCTCGCGCTTGTGGAGCAGCAGTTTGCGGGTGCGGACCTCGTCGTGGTTCATCTCGTTGCCGTGCGAGAAGGCGCCGATGTGGGCGTTCAGGAGGAAGGCTTCGCCGTCCTTGAGGAGGCCGTAGGCATCTTTGAGGTTGGCCTTGCCTTCCCGTATCGATTTGACCTCGGTGCCGCGGAGGGCGACGCCGGCTTCGAAGCGGTCTTCGAGGAAGTAGTGGAAGCTGGCCGAGCGATTGTAGGAGGCATCGCGGGAGCCCATAGCGACAGGGTCACGATCCTTGGTCTTGACCGGGCTGGCCTTGGCGGTGGTGGGGACGGTCGGGTTGGAAAGAGAGCGCGGCATTTTGGGGCTGTGCTGGCCGGAAGGGCCGGGAAAGCGGTTCCGGTAATGGATGCTAGCAGAGTGGCTTCGGCTGCACCGGAAGTTGTAGGGCGGAGGGAAACAACGGTGGGTGCGCTTCGTCCAACACGGCAGAGTCGCTGAAGATCCTCTCCCGCTGGCCGTTGTGCGGGCTTTGGACTGCCAAGAGTAACCGGGAAAGAGACCTAGACGTAATGGCTGGAATGGTAGTATCGACGTACCCCGACCTGTCGTTTGACACTGCAGAGCAGGAGACCGGTGCGCACTGTGAAGGGCGTCGTTCGGCGGCGATTCGGCCGGTGGTTTTCATCCCAGCGAGCAGGCTCGCGGGGGACGCCGAGGGTGGAATGTTCTTAGGGAGCGGGAGCGGGTCGGCGGCATGACGCAGCAGCACGAAACGGAAAAGCACGGCTTGAAGCTGGAGTGGAGCACGGGCGTTCGAGCCAGTTTGGCTTTGGTGGTGTTGCTTTGCGCGGCCAAAGTGCCGGCGAAGGCGCAGTCTGCGGGCACATGGAACAAGCGCGGCCAGGCAGCGGAGCTCCGCGAGGATTACGACGCGGCCTTTGAGGATTATCGCCAGGCTCACCTGAAGAATCCCAAGGATTTCCGGTTCCGTGAGCGCTATGAGCGGCTTCGGTATCAGGCGGCGAATCTGCATGTAGATCGTGGGCGGGTGTTGCGGCAGTCCGGTGACGTTACTGGCGCTATCAATGAATTTTCGCGGGCGTTGCAGATTGACCCCGGTAATGAAGCGGCGGCCCAGGAGTTGCAGATCACGGAGCGGCCGCCCGCAGCGGCGGTGACCCCGGGCAGGATCGGCGCGATTCAAAACAGCGTCGCGCCGGGACAGACGTTGATTCCTGGCGTGGATGAGCAGATGTCGCGTCAGCACGACGTCCGCGATGAGATCTCGTCGTTGGCTGCCCCGGTGCAGTTGCAGCCGGTATCGAACGATCCGATCACGCTGCACATGGTGGAGGATTCAAAGAACATCTACCAGGCGATCGGGAAGCTGGCCGGGATCAATGTTATTTTCGACCCGGAGTACACGTCGAAGCGCATGCAGGTGGACCTGACGAGTGTGCCGCTGTTTGACGCGTTGCGTATCGTGGAGACCCTGAGTGGGACGTTCTGGAAGCCGGTAACGCAGAACACGATCTTTGTGGCGCAGAACACGCGCAACAAGCGGACGGATTTAGATGATCTGGCCGTACAGACGTTTTACCTGACCAATGTTTCGCAGCAGAACGACGCCAACGAGATCATGGTGGCCCTGCGCAACCTGCTGGACCCAACGGTAAAGATCTACCTGGTGAACAGCCAGAATGCGATCGTGGTGCGCGCGACACCGGACCAGTTGGTGCTGGCCGAGAAGCTCATCAACGACCTTGACCGGACTCGGTCCGAGGTGATCATTGATGTGGCGGTGCTGGAAGTCAGCCGAGACAAGATTCGGAATCTTGGCATCACTCTGCCGACGAGCTTTGGATTAACACCGCAGCAGTCGAATGCGAGTTCGACGACCTCGACGGGTACCAGCACGGGAACTGGAACGAGTACCGGGGCGGGAACCACACCTACGACCAGCACGAATTTAACCCTGAATTCCCTGGGCAATCTGAACGCGACGAACTTCGCGGTCACGGTCTCCGGCGGAACCGTGAACGCGCTGATGACGGATAACGACACGCGGGTGCTGCAAAACCCGCGCATCCGGGCCACCGATGGACAGCGGGCGCAGTTAAAGATCGGATCGAAGATTCCGGTTGCTACCGGGTCGTACAGCTCCACCTTGTCGACGAGCGCATCGCTGGGCGTCCAGACCCAGTTCACGTACCTCGATGTGGGCGTGAACATCGACATTACGCCGACCGTGCACTTTGACCGTGAAGTCTCGTTGAAGCTGAAGGTGGAGATCTCCAGCCACAACGGCGATGTCACGATCTCCGGTGTGACGGAGCCGATTATTTCTCAGCGTGTGGCGGAGCAGACGATCCAGCTGAAGGACGGCGAGCCGTCGATTCTGGCCGGCCTGCTGCAGCGCCAAGACACCAAGAGCGTGAATGGAACGCCGGGCCTGGGTGAGATCCCCCTTTTGAAGTACTTCTTCTCGAGCCAGTCCAAGGAGCAGCAGACGGACGAGATCGTGTTTCTGCTGATTCCGCACATTGTGCGTGAGTCGCTGGTGACTGCCGACAATACGCGGCCGATCTACACGGGAACGAGCAATTCCGTGGAATTGATCCGGAAGCCGTCGACCGGTGCCGCGATGCGTCAGACCGGGTCGACCGAGTTGGCGGCCCCCACGACCTCGGCGGCGAATGCAGCGAATTCGATGATGGGCGTGATTGCGAACGCGGACCGTCCGGCGCAGCCTCCCACCGCCGGAGCGGCTACTGTGCCCGGAGCGCCGGTGACCAACATGCCGGCCGCGGCGAACCAGACGCCGGTGAGCTTTGGCGTCTCCCCGTCATCTTCCACGCCGGCAGTTGGTTCTACCTTCCAGGTGTCGGTGACTGCGGCGAATGCGCATGATCTGTTTGAGGTACCGCTGCAGATGAAGTTTGATCCCCGCGTGTTGTCCTTGGTGAATGTTGACTCCGGGGATATGCTGGGACGCGACGGACAGGCAGTCGCCCTGGTGCATCGGGATGAGGGCAACGGATCGGTGACGATCTCGGCTTCCCGGCCTCCGCAGACCCCAGGGATCAACGGGACCGGTGTGGTGTGCACGTTGACCTTTAAGGCAAATGCGGCTGGTGACTCGCCGTTATCGCTGGTGAAGATCGGTGCGAAGGACAGCAAGGGAACGACGCTGCCGGCGATTGGGACGCAGGGCGTGGTGCACGTTAAGTAGGGGTGCAGGGTGATCAGGGTGTGGCAGATCAGGGGGCGCCTCGGCGCCGGGCGGGGGACGGGCGAGAGCGCATGGAGCGCTCAGGCCGGTCTGACGTTGATCGAACTGATCATTGTAGTGACGATCCTGAGCATCCTCGCCTCGGCGGCAGTGCCGGTGGCGCGTTTTGAGGTGAAGCGGCGCAAGGAGAAAGAGTTACGGACGGATCTGTGGCAGATGCGCCGGGCCATCGATGCGTATAAGGACGCGGCGGATATGGGCGGTATGCAGATCAAGGCAGACTCGAATGGTTACCCGCCGGACCTGGAGACGCTGGTGAATGGGGTCGACATCCAGGATAAGCACATGCGGTTTCTCCGGGCTATCCCGGATGATCCGATGACGAAGTCCAAGGAGTGGGGCCTGCGGTCGAACCAGGATGAGCCGGATGCGGACAGTTTCGGCGGGCAGAATGTGTTTGACGTGTACTCCAAGAGCACCGAGACAGCGCTGGATGGGACGAAGTACAACACCTGGTAGGGGATCAGGACGAAGCCGATGAGGAAGCTGGATCGAGTGCCGGGAAGTGGGGGGACGTCGAAGGGCGGCGAGGGCGGCTTCACGCTGATTGAGCTGATCATCGTGATGACGATCATCGGGCTGCTGGCTTCGATTGCGATCCCGAGCTTTGTGACTTCGGTGAAACGGGCGCGTGAGGCGGTGTTGAAGTCCGATCTGCATACGCTGCGGGCGGCGATTGACAGCTACACGGTGGACAAGGAGCAGGCGCCCCAGACGCTGGACGACCTTGTGCAGGCGGGGTACCTGAAGTCGATCCCAAACGACCCGATGACGAGCAAAACGGACACGTGGATCACCAGTCAAAGTGATGCGATGACCAGCATCACCGAGACGCAAGCCGGGATCAGCGACGTGCACTCGGGGGCGCAGGGCGTGGCTACGGATGGTACGTCCTACAACACCTGGTGAGAGGCCTGGCCGGAAGGATTTTCGGCAGGGTGAAGAAGCGGCGAAGATACTGAAACATCCTGCTGCCCGAAGCGTCTAAGATAGTACGGAAAACCGTCGGTTTTGCCGGAGGTCTGTCATGCGCCATCTATTCCTTGCAGCATCGTTGCTGGTCCCTGCGGGTCTCCTCGCCGCTCAGCAGCCGTCTACGCCGGTTTCGACTGTTCCGGCTTCGACGCCGCAGGCAGGAGCGCAGGTTCCAGCCTCGACCGACCCGGTTCCCGGCGTTAAGCCTGAAGACACCAAGCCCGGGGACGCGAAGCGCAAGCCTCTGCCCGCAGATCCCTCCGGCACGACGAAGGCCGATGCGATCCCGTCCCCAGGGGAAGACCTGAATACGCATATCAAAAAGGGCAGCGAGGACGATGTGGACGCGGTGGGGACGCGCAACATCGGCGGACGCGGCATGGGGAACTGGTTTTCGACGAACTGGGAGATCTCGAACGGTAAGCAGTATTCGATGGAGATCGAGAAGTCGTCGCACCTGGTAACGGACCCGGTGGTGGTGGAGTATGTGAACCGGGTCGGGCAGAATCTTGTGCGGAACTCGGATGCAAAGGTGCCCTTCACGATCAAGGTGCTGGATACGGACGAGATCAACGCGATGGCGCTGCCGGGTGGGTTCTTTTATGTGAACTCGGGGCTGATCCTGGCGTGTGACTCGGAAGATGAGCTGGCTGGTGTGATGGCGCATGAGATCTCGCACGTCGCGGCGCACCACGCGGCGCGAGAGATGACGCGGCTGAACTATATGCAGCTTGGGTCGATTCCTCTGATGATCTTCACGCAGGGGACCTGGACGGGGTATGGGATCTACGAGGCTTCTCAGCTTGCGGTGCCGCTGACGTTCCTGCAGTTTTCGCGGCAGTTTGAGGCTGAGGCTGATTACCTGGGTGTGCAGTACATGTACAAGGCCGGGTACGATCCGCAGGGCATGGTGAGCATCTTTGAGAAGCTGGATGCGTTGGAAAAGCACAAGCCCGGGGCGATTTCGCGGGCCTTTAGCGATCATCCCGCGACGCGGGAACCGGATCGACAACGTGGAGAATGAAATTGCCACCATCCTGCCGGCGCGGCCGGAGTACATGGTGACGACCTCGGAGTTCGACCAGGTGAAGACTCGGCTGGCGCGCATTCAGAACAAACGCGGTTTGAATGACAAAAAGAACGGCAACAAGCCGACGCTGCGGCGCACGGCGGACTCGAACAACCCGAACGCCCCGACTGGTACGACCGGAACGGGAACCGGTGATGATCGGCCGACGCTTGGACGGCGTAACTAGGAACGTAGACGACCTGTGCAAGGGAGCCCGGCTTTGATGCCGGGCTTTCTTGCGCTGGGAGCAAAGGTCGCAGGGCTGTTTGCTCACGCGATTTCGGAGAGAATAGATCCATGGTGCAGGAAGAGACGAAGTACACAACGGGCTATACAGATGACCACGCCAAGTCGGGACTGGATTACCAGTTTCCGGAGATCGAGACGTGGCGGAACCAGTTTGCTGCGTATGAGATTTTGATTGATGATCCGGAGTTCACGAGTGTGTGCCCAAAGACGGGTTTGCCGGATTTCGGCGTGTTGACGATCCGGTACATGCCTCGGGAGAAGTGCCTGGAGTTGAAGTCGCTGAAGGAGTACCTGTTCTGCTACCGGAACCTGGGAATCTTTCAGGAGAATATTGCGAACCAAGTGCTGAACGATCTTGTGAAGGCGACGGACCCGGTGTGGGCTGAGGTGAAGGGTGACTTCCGGCCTCGGGGTGGGATTTCGACCGTGGTGACGGCGCGGTATCCGCGGACGGAGGAGATGCGCTAGCGTCTCTGTTGCCGGGGCTGGGCTATGAAGGCAGGGCTCAATGCCCGGCCTTTCTTTTTTGCTCTGACTCGCTGACCTGTGTGCGGGGCGCGGTCCGCTGCCGTGGCGCGAATCACGGGGCGGGAATACGCACGATATTTGCGTGGCAGGAGCGAATCGCGGTGGGGCAAGCGGTCGGGTGCAGGGACTTGTCCAGGCAGACCTCTACGGCAGTCAGGACGTTGTTGCCGCAGCTGATGATCAGGCTGGATTTCGGGATGGCGGCGTTGCTGGTGGTGAAGTCGGCCTGGATCTGGGCGGGGGTGAGCGAGGTCTGGGCGGT
The DNA here is from genome assembly GCA_963717535.1 of uncultured Verrucomicrobiae bacterium. GTDB lineage: Bacteria > Acidobacteriota > Terriglobia > Terriglobales > Acidobacteriaceae > Granulicella. The sequence goes on along the minus strand of OY970344.1, from coordinate 834,773 downwards.
GAGATGGGCGAGGGCGGGCGGGATGGTGACCGACTTATAGGCGCTGCGGATGGTTTGGAAGTAGGCATCGGGGGCGAGGCCGGAGCAGGTGCCATGGGTCTGCCACTCGTGCTGCAGGAGGCCGAGATCGGGGTAGAGGTCGCTGTACTGGGACGGGTCTTGCGGGCCGGGCGCGTTCGAACAATGGCTGGGGTAGGTGCCGTTAGCGTTCTCGGGCCAGAGGCCATGGACGACAAAGGCTGCGTGCAAGGCGCACTCGGGCGCGGTGGGGTGCGTCTGGCAGAACTCGGGGGACCAGGAGAGTGTGAGGAGGTAGAGGTCGAAGCTGCCGGTGGCCGCCTGCGGTACCGCCCGATTGCTATGCGTGGTGTAGGGCGGACGGGCGGAGCCTTGTTGAGCTGCTGGTGCCGAGGTGTTCGGCTGGGTACTGCTCTGGGTGTTGTTTTGCGGACTGGGGCTGCAGGCAGTTAGGGGAAGCAGGCAGACGAGGAGCGCGAGCAGGGCTCTCGGTTTCATGGCTGGTTGGAGCACCGGGAGGGACCCGCGGTTGTTTGCTCAGGTGTGAACAAACAACCGCGTAGATCCCTGGTCAGGCGCTTCAGCCGACCGGGTGACCTGCGGCTTTGTAAATGGCCTCCATGGCGAGGTGGTCTGCCAGACCTTCTTCGCCGGGGGTGGCGGGGGTGGTGTTGTTGTGAATGCAGTCAGCGAAGTGGTCGGCTTCGGCGGTGAACTGGTACGGGCCCTGGGCGTCGCTGGCGCCCTGGATGGGGCCGTTTTTGCCGTGCCCGCTGTATTTTAGGCCGTTGTAGTAGAAGGCGGGCTCGATGCGGATGAAGCCTTCCGTGCCGCAGATGTTGACGTAGGCCTGGCCTAGTTCGCCGTAGCTGGATCCGGAGCTGGCGATGACTTTGGAGGGGAAGACCATGTTGAACTCGACGGTCTCTTCGACGGTGGCGAACTTGGGGCCGGGGGTCGCCGTGGCGACCTGGGCGGCGTAGGTGGTGGGTTCTTCGCCGACAATCCAGCGGATGGCGTTGAGCGGGTAGATGCCGAGGTCGAAGAGGGAGCCGCCACCGGCCAGCTTCTTGTCGAGACGCCACTCGCCCTGCTCCTTGACGCCGTAGAAGCCTCCCTGGAAGCCCTGGATCTTGCCGATGGCACCACTGCGGGCGAGGTCCCGGATCTGGATCCAGGTGGGGTCGTAGTGGACGCGGTAGGCGATCATGAGCTTGACGTTGTGGTCTTTGCAGGCCTTGATCATGGTGCGGCACTCGGCGGAGCTGATGGCCATGGGCTTTTCGCAGAGGACGTGCTTGCCGGCCTTGGCGGCGCGGATGGTGTACTCGGCGTGCATGGAGTTGGGGAGGCCGATGTAGACCGCGTCGATGTTCGGGTTCTTCGCAATCTGGTCGAACTGCTCGTAGGTGTAAACGGAGCTTTGGGGGATGTTGAACTGCTGCTGGTACTTGGGGGCTTTCTCCGACGCGTGGCCGCTGACGAGGCCGGTGATGGTGCATTTCTGGCTGCTGGAGACGGCCTTCATGAAGATGTCGGAGATGCCGCCGAGGCCCACAGCGGCGAAGCGGATTTTGCCGGCGGGGTTGGGGGCACTTTTTGAGCCCAGGTGGGGAGCGTGGTGGCGGCGGCGGCAAGGGTGGTGAGTTTGGTGAAGTCGCGGCGGTGCATGGGGCTCCGGGAAGTGCTCGGTTGTGGTGCTCAGTTGGTTTGAGGGACTGAGGCGAACTGTTGTTTGGTGGCGGTGGAGGACCTAGCTGGAAGGGACCGAAGGTTTGGGAGAAGGCTAACGCACTGGGCCCTGGGCGGAGCACTCTGTTAGCGGCGGAAGATGGGGAGAGTGCCGGGGATGAGGGCTCGGACGCGATAGACGTGGGTGCGGGCCGTGATGTAGAGGGTCTTGCCGTCGGGGTCGCCCCAGGCGCAGTTCGCGGCGACTTCGGGCAGCTTGATCTGGCCGAGGACCTTGCCTTCGGGGGTGATGATGCGGATGCCGCCGGGGCCGGTGGACCAGATGTTGCCGTGGGAGTCGACCTTCAGACCGTCCGGGGCACCGGGGCCTTCCTTGCCGGTGAAGGTGATGAGGTCGTGGCCGGTGCCGACCGTGCCGTCGGGATGGATTGGGTAGGCAACGATGCGCTGGTCGGGCTGCGTATTGGCGACGTAGAGGGTCTTGTTGTCGGGCGAAAGGGCCACGCCGTTGGGCGTCGCGAGGTCCCGGATGACTGGCGTGGGCTTGCCGTGAACGACGTGGAAGACGGCTTGAAAGGGAAGCTGCTTGGCGGGATCTTTCGCGCCTAGTTTGAGGCCGTAGTTGGGGTCAGTGAAGTAGAAGGAGCCGTCAGGCGCGAAGACGACGTCGTTCGGGCTGTTGAGGTGCTTGCCTTCCCAGTTGTCGAAGTAGGGTGTTTGCTTGACCGGAGCGGCGGCGTTGCCGGGATCCTCCGTGAGATGGACGACGTCGCGGGCGTATTGCTGCATGGCGACTACGGTGCCGTCAGGGGCGGTGGCCATGCCGTTGGGGCCGGTTTTAGCTCCGTTGGGCGGGGCGTAAGGCCCGTGCTGGTAGTCGACCAGTGTGGTGACTTTGCCGTCGGTGGTGACAGCGTGGATCTTGTCTCCTTCTTCGTCGACGAACCAGAGGCGATTGCCGCGCCACATGGGACCTTCGGTAAAGACGAAGGGGCCGGCCACGACCTCGGGGGTGACGTGTGGACCGATGAGGTGGTCGAGGGCGGGGTCCAGGCGGAGGACCTGCAGTGTGGCGGCGTTTGCCGGCGCGGCGGGAGGCTGGGCTTCGCTGTGCGTCATGGGGCCTCGAGGAAGGAGAGCAAAAGGACTGAGGAGAGTTGCCAGGGCTACGGTTGGTGCGATGCGCATGAGGCTCCGAATCGTTCTTTTGGGAGCTGGTAAAAACGACGCCCAAGCATAGCAGCGTGAGTGCAGGGGTGAGAAGGCGAGGGGTATCGAACGAGGATAGGGGGCGGATCGTCCTTCCGAATCTTGGGAGCCAGCGGGCGAGCTGCATTGGAGTGCGGATCAGGCGATGGGCGTTCCCGCGGCCCGGTAGATGCTCTCGATTGCGAGCAGGTCGGCGAGGCCCTCCTCGCCAGGGGTGGAGGGTTGGCGGTCGTGAAGGATGCATTCGGCAAAGTGGGTGATTTCGGAGACGAATTGGTCGGGGTTGTTGACCGGGCCGCCGCCGGAGATCTCCCCTTCGGGTGTTTTGCCGCGGTAGCTCAGGACGGCGTCACCGTAGACGAATGCGGGTTCTACCCGGACGTAGCCCTTGTCGCCGTTGATCTGGAGGAAGTTGGTGCCGGCCTGGCCGTAGGAGCTGCCGCCGCTGGCAAGGATGCCGGAGGGGAACTTCAGGAGGTAGTCGACGGACTGTTCCACCTCGGCGAAGTGCGGGCCGGGCTCGCGGGTGGCGACGAAGGCGCGACCTTCCGCGGGTTCCTCGTCCGAGAACCAGCGCATGGTGTTGAGGGGGTAGATGCCGAGGTCCAAGAGCGAACCACCGCCGGCCAGGGCGCGCTGCAGCCGCCACTCCTGCCTGTTTTTCATGCCGTAGAAGCCGCCCTGAAAGGCCTGGATCTCGCCCAGAGCGCCGGAGCGCACGAGCTCGCGGAGCTTGAGGAAGGTGGCGTCGAAGTGGATACGGTAGCCGATCATGAGCTTGACGTGGTGCTGCTTGCAGGCGTCGATCATGCGGCGGCACTCGGCGGAGGAGATGGCCATGGGCTTCTCGCAGAAGACGTGTTTGCCGGCTTCGGCGGCGCGGACCGTGTAGTCGCAGTGCATGCTGTTGGGCAGGGCGACGTACACCGCATCGATGGCCTTGTTGTCGCGGATGGTGGGGAAGGTCTCGTAGGTGTAGATCGAGGCCCTGGGGACGTTATATTGAGCGGCGAATTTCACACCCTTCTCTCCGGGGTGGCCCGTGACCAGGCCGGTGAGCCTGGCGTTCCCGGTGTCCGTGAGGGCGTGCATGAATACTTCAGCGATGCTGCCGAGTCCGACGGCGGCGAAGCCGACCTTGTGTGCGTCGGCCGGGGTCTGCGCGGCGGCAGTGAAGTGCGTCGCCGCGAGGGTCATGCCAGAGAGTTTGCTGAATTGGCGGCGGTCCATGAAGATGAGACGTTTGCCGGATGGGAAGCGGCATGGGGTGCCACCCTGCGCGAGTTGGCGCGGCAGGCAGTCGGGAGAGTGGGCTGGTATGCTCCCTTCAGCATGGCGGCAGCGACGACAAGCACGGTGGACAGGCCGAAGAGTGGTGTGGCGCGGGGCGCAACGGTTGCCCTTGTATTGCTGACGGCGATGAACGTGGTGAACTACCTGGACCGGTACATCCTCCCGAGTGTGCAGGAGCAGATCAAGGGTGAGTTTCACATCAGCGACGACCAGATCGGGACGCTTACCTTCTGGTTCATGATCGCGTACATGTGCGCGTCACCGATCACCGGGTGGCTGGGGGACCGGTTTCCGCGTAAGCCGATGATCGTGGTCGCGGGACTGGCGATCGCGGCGATGAACTTCCTGACGGCGAGCGTGCATAACTATGACTCGCTGAACGTGCGGCATGCGGCGCTTGGGATTGGCGAGGCTTGTTTCGGCATTTTCGCGCCGGCGTTGTTGGCGGATTTCTATGGGGATTCGCAGCGGAACCGGGTGATGACGATCTTCAACCTGGCCATCCCGTTTGGGGCAGCCCTGGGGTACAAGGCGGGGGCGTGGATCGGCGACGAACCATGGATGGCGGAACTCGTTCATTGCGTCTGCTGTGCCCGGGGCCGTGGTTGCGCTGTTGATCCTGGTGTTTATGCGGGAGCCACAGCGGGCCGGGAGCCAGGCCGAGGGCAAGGCGAAGGTCGAGAAAGGGACGGTGTTGTCGCTGGCGAGGAACGGCGCGTATCTGAGCTCGATTCTGGGGTATGCCGCGGTGACGTTCTCCCTGGGCGGGATCTCGTGGTGGATGCCTTCGTTCCTGCAACGAGTGGCGGGGTATTCGCAGGACCAGGCTGGCAATGTGATGGGGCCGGTGATCGTGGTGGCCGGGATCGGTGGGACGGCGGCGGGTGGGGCGTTGGCGCAGTGGTGGTCGAAGAGGACGGGCAAGGCTCTGTACCTGGTGCCGTCGTTAAGTGCGCTGCTGACCATTCCGCCGGCTGTGCTGTGCTTCTTTGGGCCTAAGGGGATGATTGTGCCGTCGCTCTTTGTGGCGGTGTTTCTGATCTTCCTGGGGACGGGGCCGGTGAATGCGGCGACGTTGAATGCGGTGCCGGCGAATCTCAGGGCAACCGCGATGGCAGGCCAGTTGTTGGTGATTCATCTGCTGGGGGACACGACTTCGCCGAAGATCATTGGGATCTTAAGCGACCATTTCAACCTGCGGGTGGGGTTGGGCGCTACGTTGGTGACGCTGGCCGTCGGGTCCGTAATCTTCTTCGTGGGAGCGCGGTTTGCGCCGCCTCTGGATGGTGCCGTGCAGGGTGTTTCTGCGGCGGCCTAATGGTGGTTGTGGAGTCTCCAGGGCTGAAGGCCCCTGCCACCCGGGGAACGGGCCGGCTATACGGGAGACGATGGCAGAGCCGCGTCGGAGATGAGCACGACTAGAGCGCGGGGTGATACACGCGAGGAGCCTGCGAGGTGAGCGCGGCACGGGAGATAGTTGCGCACGTTTGGCGGTGGTGGCGGCACGTGCCCGAGGCCTGGAAAATGGCCCTGGAGTGCGCCGATTGGACGTTGGCACTGGTCTGGTGCGTGCGCACGCGGACGCTGATGAACCGGCTGGATGAGGTTCCCGATTTAAGTGGGGTTCAGTGGGATCTTTGTCCTGCGAGCGCGCCGGGGTTAGTGGTCGTGGTTCCGGCCAAGGACGAGGAAGCGACGATCGGGCCGGCGATGGCGACGCTGATGGCCCAGGATTATCCGTGGATGCAGGTGGTCGCCATTGACGACCGCTCGACGGATGCGACCGGCAGGATTCTGGACGAGATGGCGGCGAAACACCCGGACCGGCTGGGGGTACTTCACCTGACCGAGGAGGCCGAAGGTTGGATCGCGAAGACGTTTGCCATGGAAGCAGCGGCGCGGCAGAGTCGCTCGGAGTGGCTGTTGTTCACGGACGCGGATGTGTGGTTCTCGCCGTCAATCCTCCGGCGGGCGATCGCGTACGCGGAGATCAGCCGGGCGGATCACCTGGTGGTTGCGCCCTCTGCCGTGATGGAGAGCTGGGGTGAACGTGTGCTGCTGGGGTTCCTTAGCGTCGTCGGACTCTGGGGCGTGAGGCCGTGGCGGGTTGCGGACCCGAAGGCGCGCTTTGACGCGGCCGGTGCAGGCGCCTTCAACATGATGCGGCGTGCAGCATGGGAGGACCTGGGCGGCTTCGAGCCCCAGCGGCTTGCCGTAGTGGAGGATTTGACCCTGGCACGCCGTGTTCGCGCAGCGGGGATGCGTCAGCGGCTGGTGTTCGCGCCGGGGCTGGTTCCCGTGCACTGGGCAACGGGGATGGGCGGCCTAATCCGCGGCCTTACCAAGAACCTGTGGGCGGCGGTCGGGTTCCGGCTCTGGACCGCGATGGCGGTCCTGATTGGGCTGTGCGTCGTGTTCCTGGGGCCGGTGGTAGGCCTTGCCTGGGTTCGGACGTTGCTGCCTTCGCTGATCTGCCTGGCGTGCGTGGGGGTGCACTACCGGTCCTTGGAAGAGATCACCGGGATCGAGGCATGGTGGGGCTGGCTGTACCCATTGGGGGCGCTTGGGATGTTGTGGGCGATGGTGCGGTCCGTGGCCGTCACGGGTTGGCGGGGTGGGGTGCGATGGCGCGAGACGTTCTATCCGCTGCACGAGCTGCGCCCCTGGAATAACCCCTTCCGCTGGGAGATTGAGGCGGCGAAGGCGAGGGCGGCGAGGCGAAGGGTGGAGCGGGGGATCAGGCCTTCGCGGTGGGTGCAGATGGCCGGGCGACCGCGAAGGAAGGGGCGGGATGGGAAAGATCCGCTGTGATTGCTCCGCCATGGCACCAGCATGATTTCGGTGGGGGGATCAGCGGGACTAACGCGTGTCTAGCTGGACCTGTAAGTGGAACCCAGATGCATCGAGTGACCTAAGATTCACTTGACACCTACCTACAAAGCGGTTGGTATGGCTGTACGATTTCGCTGTTGACCAGGCGAACCGGAGCGTGCGTGCCGGCAGCCGGAAAGTCCACATCACAATGATGAAAGCTGCGCGTATTCATCGGTTTGGGCCTCCCGATGTGATCGTGATTGATGATCTGCCGCGGCCGGCTCCGGGTGCTGGAGAGGTCCTGGTGCGAGTTGCTGCGGCAGGCGTTGGCCCATGGGACGCCTGGATACGTGAGCACCGGAGCGTCGTTGTTGTCTCCCTGCCGATCACGCTGGGTTCGGACATCTCCGGCATCGTGGAGGAGGTTGGTGCTGGTGTGAGTCGGTTAGCCGTGGGCGACCGCGTCTACGGGGTGACAAACCCGCTGTTCATCGGCGGTAATGCGGAATATGCAATTGCCTCCGAACACATGATCAGCAGGAAACCCGAGGCACTGGATTTCCTTGCTGCCGCCTCTGTGCCCGTGGTTGGCGTTACCGCATGGCAGATGCTGTTTGAATACGGCCAAGCGCGGGCGGGTCAAAGCGTACTGATTCTTGGCGCCGCGGGGAACGTTGGATCCTACGCTGTCCAACTGGCGGCGCAGGCTGGCCTGACGGTCTTTGCCACGGCATCGTCGGCGGATGCCGAATACGTACGGGGCCTCGGGGCCACCGGCATCATCGATTACAAAGCCGTGCGGCTCGAAGATGCTGTTCCGCTTGTAGATCTTGTGCTGGACGCTGTGGGCGGTAGTTTGCGGGAGTCTGCGCTTACCAGGATTCGGCCGGGCGGGATTCTAGTCTCCGTTGTTTCAGAGACCAAACAAGAGCCTGGATCTACGATCCGAAGCGTTTTTTTTCTCGTCGAGGTTACTTCGAAGCGGTTGGATCTCCTAAGCGAGATGTTTGACTCGGGCCGACTTAGATCGAGTGTGGGAACGGTACTTCCGTTGGCAGACGTCCGACGTTCCCACGAGATGTTGGACGGTGCGCCGCACCCTCGCGGGAAGATCATGTTGCAAGTGACAGACCTGCGGTAACAAGCATGGGCTAAGGGGGAGCTATGGCGACACTACAAGGAGAAGTTCCATGAACCGCGTACCCGACACAGAGTTAGTTTTAATTCCTGGTGGAACCCTGATCACAGCTACGGCCGAGGAAGGGCGTGCTCTTGCCATCACGTTAGCGAGGCACATGATTCACAACATCCAACCGGATCTTGATGCGCTTAAGGCGGGGCGGCCAATTTACGCGATGAACCCTGACAGCCTGATCAGGGCCAGCCAAGTGGTAGCTATCGAGTTTCAGACGATTGCAGCGGCCAATAACTATTGGCGTACCTAGCTTAGAGGACCGCACGCGCGAAGAGACAGCTGGCGCTTGTCTCTCGTTGTGAAGCAGTTAGATTTCGGCTAGTTGGCGGCTGTAGCGCTTTTCGACGTACTCGTCGAGGATGACCTGGAACTCCTCGACGATGTGGTCGCCTTTGAGGGTAGTGAACAGCTTGCCGTCGACGTAGACGGGGGCCTTGGGTTCTTCGAAGGTGCCGGGGAGAGAAATGCCGATGTTGGCGTGCTTGGACTCGCCGGGGCCGTTTACGATGCAGCCCATGACGGCGAGTTTCAGCTCCTCTACGCCGGGGTAGGTTTTCTTCCACTCGGGCATGGACTCGACGAGGTAGTTCTGGATGCGCTGCGCGAGTTCCTGGAAGTAGGTGGAGGTGGTGCGGCCGCAGCCGGGGCAGCTGGTGACCTGGGGCATGAAGCTGCGAATGTTGAGCGACTGGAGGATCTGCTGGGCGCAGCGGACTTCTTCGGAGCGGTCGCCGCCGGGTTCGGGAGTGAGGGACACGCGGATGGTATCCCCGATGCCCGCGAGGAGCAGGGGGGAGAGCCCGGCGGCGGAGGCGACGATGCCCTTCATGCCCATGCCGGCTTCGGTCAGTCCGAGATGGATCGCGTAGTCGCTACGCCGCGCAAGCTCGGTGTTGACGTCGATGAGGTCGCGGACGTTGGACACCTTGGCGGAGAGGATGATCTGGTCACGGCGAAGGCCGTAGCGCTCGGCGGCGGCGGCGTTGTCGAGCGCGCTGACCACCATGGCTTCCATCATGACGTCGCGGGCTTCTAGGGGCTGCGCGCTGCGGGAGTTTTCGTCCATCATGCGGGTGAGCAGCGCCTGGTCGAGGGAGCCCCAGTTGACGCCGATGCGTACGGGCTTTTGGTTGTCGACGGCGCACTCAACCATGGTGCGGAAGTTGTCGTCGTCCTTGCGGCCGATCGAGACATTGCCGGGGTTGATGCGGTACTTGGAGAGCGCGCGGGCGCACTCGGGGTATTTGCGAAGGAGGATGTGGCCGTTGTAGTGGAAGTCACCGACGATTGGCGTTTCCCAGCCCTTGGCGCGAAGGCCGTCGACGATGTAGGGGACGGCTTTCGCGGCTTCGTCGTTGTTGACGGTGATGCGGACGAGCTCGGAGCCGGCGCGAGCGAGAGCAGCGACCTGCTGGACCGTGGATTCGATGTCGGCCGTGTCGGTGTTGGTCATCGACTGGACGACGACGGGGGCGTCGGAACCGACGCGGATGCCGCCGATGTTGACGGTGACGGCTTTGCGGCGCTGGAGAGGCGGCATAGGGGTCTAGTTTACCAGTGGGAGGGACGCCAAACCAACCCAGGACGGCCCTGGACCTGAGATGTTCTGCGCTTACTCCGAGCCGGTAGTGGCGGGATGCAGGACTGTGAAGTAGCGCTTCAGGGCCAGAAAGGGACGTTCAAAACCGTAGTAACTGGCAGAAGCAAGAGCCAGGGTCGCAAAGAATGCGACGGCAAAGCAGATCAGATCCTGCGCTCGCCAAGCTCCGGGAACAAGCAGAATCAGCCGCATGTAAGCGAGATGCGGTATGTCATGAAAGACGTAGAAACCGTAGCTGATCATTCCAAGGTATCGAAGACGCCTGTTTTGCAATAACCGGGAAAGCCTTGTCTTTGCATCGATCGCCAAAAGGATGACTGCGATCGAGATGACATTGATGATGGTGTAGCCGAGAGAAGTGAAGGTCGCGCTGATGTAGGACGGCCTCACAAAATGTCCGTAAAGATGCATAGATGCTGCCTCGGAGATCAGGGCAGCAAGTCCAGCAAAGCCCAGCATCCGGGCGGCAAGCTTCGTAAAGTCAGGATGCGGACCTTCCTTCCAAAGGGCGAACAGACCACCTAACAGCAGCGAATCACATTGCAAGAAGGTGAAGCGCTCGAGGAAACCAGCATGGATCAATACGGGCGAGAGATGCAGAGCGCACCAGAGACGCAGTAAAGGGGACAAAAGGACCGCCCCGATGCAGAGGCGCATTAGGTTCTCGCGTCGTTTCACGGCGAAGACGACAAGCGGCCAGATGAGATAGAACTGCTCCTCGACGGCGAGCGACCAAAGGTGGCCGTATAGCAAGCGGAAGGGATGGAGCAACGGCGGGGAGACCAGGTGATCCACCACGCCGGACTGGATCCCGGCGGGCCACAGAAAACGATTGAAGTTCTGCAGATAGAACGGCCAGAGGATCTGAGATGGATGAAGCCGCCAGTGGAAGAAGGGGTACGAAGCCACGGCAAACAGGAGGACGGCATAGTACAGGGGAAAGATCCTGAGGGCGCGTCGCGCGTAGAAGACAGACCAGCGCCGTTCGGCGTTGCGTGTGTCGTAGAGGATACCTGTAATTAAAAAGCCCGACAGAACAAAGAAGATGCGAACGCCGGCCCATCCCCAGTCCAGGTCTGCACGCACAGGGATGTAGTGCTCGAACATCACCATCAGGACAGCAATGGCCCGCAGTCCATCAAGTCCGGGATAGTGCTTCTTGTTTTCTGGCAACGCCAGCGTTTTCGGCGCGTACCCTGCGCTGTCTCCCGACTTGGCGAATCGCATGCGCCGGCCTCCAGGGATGTCGCCCAAGCGCCGAGATACAGGGCGGAGGGCTCGTTCAGGGCCGGATCGGACTAATCATACCGCGCAACGTACCCGTGGCAGCATGATGTGCCAGTGGCAAGGGGACTTCACGCGATCCAACGCGCGAAGTCCCCGTCAGTGGATGGGACGAGCGACTCGGATCCCCCCGTCTCCGGGACGGAGGGCAGTTTGTCGTACCTGCCGAAGCTGAGGAGCGCTGCGGAGGGATGCGCTCTCATGCGAGACTGGCCAAAGATGACGCGAGCAGTTGAGATGCAGATAGGGGAGCGAGCCTCAGGAGCGCCCGGCATTCGCGGAGGAGAGCCGCATTACCAGCCTCAACTGGACGGAGTTCGTGGGCTTGCGATTCTTGCTGTGCTGCTGTCGCATGCTGCCACAATCATCGGGGTTTTTCCGACAACCGGCCTGGGGAGAATCGTCCGGCACATTACGATTCCTTGCTGGGGAGGAGTGGATCTGTTCTTCGCTCTTTCCGGATTTCTCATCACGGGCATCCTGATTCGAGGTCGGCGAGGCGATAGGTACTTCACGTCGTTCTACGCACGTCGTGTGCTTAGGATCTTTCCGATCTATTACCTGTTCCTGATGATCTCGCTGCTTGTCTGCACGCAGGTGCCCTCCTTCTCGCACTCCGTGGCGAGCGGGGACGCGCACCTACCTGTAACGACTGCGCAGAGGGTCTGCTACTTCCTTTACCTGCAGAACATCCCTTACTTCTGGCCGGAGTGGTCCACCGGGCTGGTTGGTTTGTGGGGCGCGTATTGGAGTCTGGCCGTGGAGGAGCAGTTTTACTTTCTCTGGCCCACGTTGGTGCGTTTCCTGAGGCTGCGATGGCTTTACTGGATGTGTCTTGCCGCGCTGCTTGCCGCGCCCTGCCTACGTCACTGGGTGGCGCCGATCACGGGGGACAGTCTGGGGATGCTGCAGTTTCCGCTCAGTCGGCTGGACGGTCTGTTTGCCGGGGCAGCGTTGGCCCTCTACCGTGAGTTAAACGGAAGGCCGCTGCCATTGCGGTGGGGATTGGTTTGGGGCGGGCTTGGCACGGGCATTCTGTTCTTCATTGCCGCCTTTCATCCGTATGAACTTACTTCCCCGGGCTTCTTCTTCGACCGCATCGGCATCAGCGGTTTTGCTCTGATCGGGATGGGACTGATCACGGCAACGCAGCACTCGCTGCCCCGCGTAGAGCGTGTATTGGTCTCCAGGCCCCTGCTTGCCCTGGGCAAGTACAGTTACGGGATCTACGTTTACCATGTCGCTGTCTTTCTGCTGTTTGAGCGCATTGGAGGGCGGATGAGCGAAGTCTTTGCGGGGCGCCTGAGCGTTCTGTACGGCGTCATGTTCTGCAGCGTCGCGATGTTCCTCACCTTTGGGCTGGCTTACCTGAGTTACGAGGTGATCGAGAAACGCTTTCTCGCACTGAAACGGTTCTTCCCGTCCCCCGCGATGCGGCACCCGGCGTAGGCAGTTCAACGACAGAAGCCCCGCCTTGAGGGCGGGGCTTCTGTTTAGCAGGTTGGCTGGCTATGCCATGCGACGGCGGAGAACGCCGATCGTGCCCAGAAGGCCTGTGCCCAGCAAAGCAAGGGAGCTGGGCTCGGGCGTGACGGCCGGGGAGCCGGCGGGAGTGACGGTGAAATCGATCGGTACGCCCTGGTAGGTGTGCTGGTCGAAGTTCTCATCGTTTGCGCGGATGCCGAGGTATTCGGCCTGGGTGCCGGCGAAACCGATGTCGTAGGAGACACCGTCGGCGGTGAAGGCGAGGCCGTTTCCGTCCAGCGGGGTGACGCCGTTGGGGGTGAGCACGTTGTCGTAGGTGAAGAAGAAGGTGCTGTTATTTTGCGCGCTGAAGCTGACCGTGGAGACGACGCCCGGTGCTGTTGTCGGAATCAGGCTCACCGCGAAGCTGCCGGAATCGAGAGTGTTGGCGCTGTTGTTGATCGTGCCGGTGATGCCGGTGATGTACTGGGTGCCGCTGCCGCCGTTGAGGCCGCCGGAAAGGCCGGGCGCGGTGGTGGTGATGGTGCCCGAGCCGGTAAGCGGGTACAGCTGCGAGGTGGGGGTGCTGATGGTGAAGTTGAAGGTATCTGCCTTCGCAGTGTTCGGGTGCAGGATGCAAGAGAGAGTAAACAGGGCTGCAGGGACGGTCAGAAACCGCTGACGCATGGGAACTCCTATGATGTGCTGCTTGTACTGACTTGTACTGGTCCATGGTAGTACAACTTTTGGGGGATACGCGAGCGGCTTACCTGCCAGCGGCCGGGAACCTGGAGGGAGAGTTAGGTGTACGGGAGAGCAGGACCTGTCCGCAGGGCAGTGGCGTGGGTAGGAGTTTTGGCATCACAGCGGGGGTGTGTGCGGTTTGTCGCTGCTGTCGTAAGTGGCAGTGGCGGCGCAGGTTTCCGGGTGGGATGATGAGGGATTGACGTTCGGCCGGTGCTGTTGAGAGCCGGCGTGAGTGGGTTTGAGCGGGACGAATGCAGGGCGGAGATGGTTATGGCTTGGAGAAAAGCAGTGCGGGATGCGGAACGGGCGGTGGAGAATCAGCCGTTCAGCCAGAACACGGTGAACAAGGTGGCGCGGATCAAGGGCGCGACTGAAGTAAAGAGCATATGCCCGTACTGCGCGGTGGGGTGTGCGCAGAATGTGTACGTGAAGGGCGGGCAGATCATCGACATTGAGGGCAATCCGGATAGCCCGATCAATGGGGGGACGCTGTGCCCGAAGGGGTCGAATGCGTTTCAGTTAGGGACCAATCCGCACCGGATCAAGAAGGTGCTGTACAGGGCGGCGTATTCGGACCAGTGGGAGCAGCGGCCACTGGACTGGGCGATGGAGCGTATCGCGGAGCTGACCAAAGAGGCGCGCGAAGAGGGGTTCATCGAAAGCAAGGACGGCACGGTGCTGAATCACATGGCCAACGTGATGAGCCTGGGCGGCGCCACGATGGACAACGAAGAGAATTACCTCATCAAGAAATTCTTCGGTGGCGGGCTGGGTATGGTCGCCATTGAAAACCAGGCACGAATATGACACAGCGCTTCGGTGCCCGGTCTGGGCGCTGCGTTGGGTCGCGGGGCGGCCACTAGTTTTCAGGAGGACATGGCGAACGCGGATGCCGTCCTCATCATGGGATCGAACATGGCGGAGGCACACCCGGTAGGGTTCCGCTTTGTAATGCAGGCGCGCGAGAAGGGCGCCAAGCTGATGCATGTGGATCCGCACTTTTCGCGGACCTCGGCGATGTGTCAGCAGTATGTGAATATCCGCACGGGAACCGACATTGCGTTTCTGGGCGGGCTGATCAACTACATCCTGAGCCATGACAAGTGGTTCAAGGAATACGTGATGGCGTTTACGAATGCTGCCACGATCATCAACGACAAGTACGAGGATGCAGACGACCTGGGCGGCGTGTTTTCGGGGTTTGATGAGAAGACATCGCGCTATGACAAGAGCCATGACACATGGCGGTATGCGGGCGACGACACGGGCTCGAGTACGCAGGGCGGCGATGTAGAGAAGGGCGAGAGCTTTACGCATCGCGCCGGGTCGATGTCCAGCATGGATGCCGAGACCGACCCCACGCTGCAGAACCCGAACTGCGTGTTGAACATCGTGAAGCGGCATTATGCGCGGTACACACCGGAGATGGTGGCGCAGATCTGTGGCTGTTCGGTGGAGGAGTTTCTGCGTCTCGCGGAGACGTTCACGGCGAACTCGGGGCGTGAACGGACCGGGTTGCTCGTGTATGCGGTGGGCTGGACGCAGCACTCGACGGGAGTGCAGATCATTCGGGCGTCGACCATCGTGCAGTTGCTGCTGGGCAACATTGGGCGGCCGGGCGGCGGGATCATGGCGATGCGTGGACATGCAAGCATCCAGGGCTCGACCGATGTGCCGACGCTGTATGACATGCTGCCGGGGTATTTGAAGCAGCCGTCAGCGTTGATGGGGCATCACTCGCTTGACGATTACCTGAAACAGGATGAGGTGAAGACGGGCTTTATGGTGAATTTGCCAAAGTTCGTGGTGAGCCTGTTGAAGGCGTGGTACGGCGACGCGGCGACGAAGGAGAATGACTTCGGGTTTGATTGGCTTCCGCGGATTGATGACAACTACTCGTTGCCGGCGACGCTGGTGCGTATGGTGAACGGCGGGATCAAGGGGATGTTTGTCTTTGGTCAGAATCCCGCGGCGGGCACGCCGAATGGCAAGCTGAACCGCGAAGCGTTGAAGAAGCTGAAATGGATGGTGATCCGCGACTACTTCGAGATTGAGACGGCGTGCTTCTGGTACAAGGGGCCGGAAAACCCTGACCCGTTGACGGTTGGGACCGAGATCTTCTTCATGCCCGCCGCGTCGAACACGGAGAAGGAAGGCACGTTTACCAACACGCAGCGGTTGCTGCAGTGGCATGACAAGGCCGTGGATCCACCAGAGGATTGCCGGTCCGATGCGTGGTTTATGTATGACCTTGGCAAGCGGCTGAAGCGGCTCTATGCGGGGTCTGACAAGGCCCGGGATCAGGGCCTGTTGAAGATGACCTGGGACTATGAGAAGGATGGTCCTGAGGTGCTGCCGGATGGGACGCCGAGCCACATTGAGGGTGAGCCAGAGGCCGCAAAGATCCTTATGGAGATCAATGGCTTCACGGTGGCGGATCGTAAGCAGGTGGCGAACTTCAATTCGTTGAAGGACGACGGGTCGACGGCGTGTGGGTGCTGGATCTATAGCGGCGTGTTTCCAGAGGAGGGCGTGAACCGCTCGCGGTCGCGGAAGCGGACGCCGGGCGTGTATACAAGTCCGGAGTGGGGGTATTCCTGGCCGTTGAACAGACGCATGATGTACAACCGCTGCTCTGCGGACGCTGAGGGTAAGCCGTGGTCCGAGCGCAAGACGTACATGTGGTGGGACGCGGAGGCGAAGAAGTGGGCGGGGCCGGATGTGCCGGATTTTGAGCCGACAAAGGATCCGGCGTACAGGCCGGATGCGGATGCGAAAGGCATGGCGGCGATTGCGGGAGATTCACCGTTCATCATGAAGGCGGATGGCAAGGGGTGGCTGTTTGCGCCGCAAGGAACGCAGGATGGGCCGCTGCCTACGCACTATGAGCCGATGGAGTCGCCGGTGCCGAATCTGCTGTACCCGAACGTGCGGGAGAACCCCACGATTGAGAAGTATGAGCAGCCGCTGAATGAGTACAACCCGAACGATGACCAGTTCCCGATTGTGGCGACGAACTACCGCTTGACGGAGCACTACCTGAGCGGACCGATGAGCCGGTTTGATAGCTGGTTGAACGAGCTGCAGCCGGGGATGTTTTTTGAGATCAGTCCGGAGTTGGCTGCGGAGAAGGGCATTGTGCATGGGGAGTGGATGGTGGTGTGGAATGTGCGTGCGGCGATTGAGGCGCGGGCCATGGTGACGCACAGGATTCAGCCGCTGCATGTGAATGGCAAGACGCTGCACCAGATTGGCATGCCGTTTCATTGGGGCTGGGCTGGGGAAACGGTGGGCGCAGGCGCGAATGATCTGACCTCGATCAGCGCGGACCCGAATGTGAGCATGCATGAGGCGAAGGCGTTTAGCTGCAATGTGCGGGCGGGACGTTTGGCAGATCAGGTAGACATTGCGCCCTCCCCGGCTGCGCCGTGGCCTACCCGGGATCGGTCGCCGGATATTGCGAAGTCGGATCAGCCGGAAGGGTTGTTGATATGAGTGAGTTCAGTCTTCATGGCCAGACGGTTGGGGGTTTTGCGACCGATCTGGTGAGCACGTTTTTGCGGCCGGAGCCGCCGGTGGAGCAGGAAGAAACCGGCTTCTTTACGGACACGACGTTGTGCATCGGTTGCAAGGCATGCGAGGTGGCTTGCAAGCAGTGGAACCAACTGCCCGCCGACGGCTTCAATTGGACCGGCAACAGCTACGACAACACGGTGGCGCTGAGTGATACGACTTGGCGGCACGTTGCGTTCGTGGAGCAGTTCGATCCGGAGTCGCACATTGGCCGATGGCTGATGATGAGCGATGTATGCAAGCACTGTCAGCATGCGCCTTGTGTGGAGGTGTGCCCTACAGGGGCGTTGCTCTACAACGAGTTTGGCAATGTGTATGTGCAGCAGGATGTTTGTAATGGCTGTGCGAATTGTGTGGTGGGGTGTCCGTTTGGCGTGATCAGCCGCAACAAGGAGGATGGGCGCGCGCATAAGTGCACCCTCTGTTATGACCGGCAGAAGGATGATCTCGTACCCGCGTGCGCGAAGGCTTGTCCTACGGAGTCGATCAAGTTTGGCAAGATCAGTGAGTTGAAGGAACATGCTCAGCAGCGGGTGGAGCAGTTGCAGGCTGAAGGGCAGAGCGATGCGTACTTGTATGGAGCGGAAGCCGCTGGAGAGTACAGTGCGCTGAACTCATTCTTTCTCTTGAAGGACAAGGCTTCGGTTTATAACCTGCCCGAAGCGCCTCGGCGAGCGGCGGCGCATTTGAAGAAGAATTATCTGTTCAGCTTTGCCGCGTCGCTGGCACTGACGGCGGTTTCGGCGTTCTTGTTTTCAGGTGAAAAGCATGGCTGACGTGCTGGATCGGAACGTTGCCGAGGTGTACGAACACGACGACAAGCGCGACGTGTTCAGCCAGCTCACGCCGGTGTATGACATCCAGAGCGCGGCGAAGCCGGACCGGGTGAAGGACCCTGGGTACTACGGGCTGCCCATTCTGAAGCGGCCTTTTTGGAAGTGGGAGATTGCGCTGTACTTCTTCTTTGAAGGGGTGAGTGCGGGATCGTACATCCTGTGCACGGTTGCAGGGCTGCGGGACAAGGAGCGGTTCGCCGAGTTGATTCGGGGCGGGCGAATTTTGTCGTTCTTCACGATGCTGCTTTGCCCTCCGTTGCTGATCATTGATCTGGGACGGCCGGAGCGGTTTCACCACATGCTGCGGATCTGGAAGAAGACCTCGCCGATGAACCATGGAGCGTGGGCTTTGAGCGGGTATGGAACGTTTGCTTCGCTGCTGGCGCTGGTGGGTTTGCGTGCGCGGTGGATGCCGACGGCGAAGCTCCGCGGGGTGATGCGGTTTGCCCATCGCTGGGTGCCGGAGCGCGTGATTGGGGTGCTTGGGCTGCCGTTTGCGTGGACGATGGTGAGCTATCCGGGAGTGTTGCTGGAGACGACGGCGAACCCTCTCTGGTCGAGGTCGAATTACCTGGGGCCGTTGTTTGCGTCGAGTTCTATGAGCAGCGGGGCGGCGGCGTTGACGCTGTTGAATTACCGCTCGAAAGATCATGGGCTGCATAAGGCGCTAGGAACGTTTGAGGATGTAGCGACCGTGGCTGAGGCGGTGTCCGTGGGGATGTATCTCGGGACGGCAAAACGGGCGGCACGGCCCTTGTGGAAGGGTAAGCAGTCGGTGCTGTTTCTGGTCGGGGCAATTGGGATGGGGATTGTGGCTCCGGCCATCCTGCGACGGAGCAAGAACAAGGTGGTGCGGGATGCCGTGGCCCCGTTGCTGACCCTTGCTGGAAGCCTTGCGTTGAAGTGGTCTGTGACGTATGCGGGGCAGGAGTCTGCGCTGGATCCGGAGATGGCGAATTTTAACGGCGAGACGGTTGACGGCAAGGCGTATTGGGGACCGAAGGTGCCTGAGGGGGCCGAGGTTCCAGCAACTGCGGGTTCTCGCGACGCAGGGGCGGCTTCCTAGAGGGCGGGAGGCCCCCGCTGTGCTCACCCTGTTCATGTACGTGGTTTTATTTTGGCGGAAGCGCGTGTGAGTCGAACACACCGTTGCCCTTGTCGGACGACCGCCGGTTTTGAAGACCGGGAGGACCACCGGATCCTAAGCGCTTCCGTTGTAGACGTGAGGGGTCTAACCCTCCCCAAGCGTACCCCAGCAGATGAGGCCCCGTCACACTTGAGCGGTATGCGTCACGGCTGAAGCCTTGCCCTGACGAAAGACTCAGACCCGTTGTCCTCGGTCGTGCATCTATGGGAGGCATGGCTGTTGATTCGGTTGAGGACGTGCTTAGAGCGCCGGCGGTCCGGTTGACGCAGCAGGTGAAGGCAGGCGGGTGTGCAAGCAAGCTGGCTCCCGGGACATTGAGCGCGGTGCTGGGGCGGTTGCGGCGGCAGGAAAATGCGGATGTTCTGGTGGGGTTTGAGACCGCTGATGATGCGGGGGTGTACCGGCTGAGTGCGACCGAGGCGCTGGTGCAGACGGTGGATTTTTTCACGCCGATGGTGGATGACCCGTTTACGTACGGGCGGATCGCTGCGACGAATGCGCTGAGTGATGTGTATGCCATGGGCGGGCGAGCGATCACGGCGCTGGCGCTGGTGTGTTTTCCGCAGGACGGCGACGTGAACGTGCTGGAGCAGATTATGCGTGGCGGCCTGACCGTGATGGAGGAGGCCGGCTGCGTGGTCGTGGGCGGGCACAGCGTGCGGGATAACGAGATTAAGTTCGGGTATTCGGTGACGGGGTTGGTGCATCCGGAGCGAGTGCTCAAGAACACCGGGGCGCAGGCGGGAGATGCTCTGGTGTTCACGAAGGCCCTGGGCACAGGGGTGATTACGACGGCGTTGAAGCAGGGCAAGGCGCGGCCGGAGTGGGTGGAGGGGGCGGTCGAATCGATGACGACGTTGAACCGGGCCGCGGCGGAGATTGCGGTGCGGTCGGAGTTTGGCGTGCATGCCATGACGGATGTGACCGGGTTTGGGTTGATGGGGCATGGGCGGGAGTTGGCGTTTGGGAGTGGGGTTCAGCTGCGGGTGGATGTGAGCGCGGTTCAGATCTTGCCTGGGGCGCTGGAGGCGATTGCGTTGGGGTGTGTTCCGGCGGGTCTGTTGTCCAACCGGGAGTATGCAGGTTGTGTGGTGGAAGAGGCCGACGGGGCCGAGGTGCGGGATGGAAGGCGGATGGTGTTGTATGACCCGCAGACAGCCGGTGGTCTGTTGATGAGTGTGGAGGCGGATCGGGCGGGGGCACTGGTCGGGGAGCTTCGGGCGGCGGGGTATGCGGCGGCAGGGGTGATCGGGGCAGTGGAGTTGGGTTCGCCGAGGATTGTGCTGTGTTGAAGGTAAGCTAGGCAGCGATGGCGAGCGGAGCCCATGAGGTCTATCGGAAGCTGCCCAGCGTGGCGGAGGTGCTTGAACTTGACGGCATCGTGCGCCTTTCCGGGATGTATTCGCGACAGCAGGTGACGGAGGGTGTACGGGCCGTATTGGCTGGGCTGCGCGGGCGAGTTCGTGCGGGGGAGTTGGACGCGGCTGGCTTGGCGGAGTGTGTGGCGGGGGTTGCTGGGCTGATAGAGCAAGAGTTGGCGGGACGGGTGCGGCCCCGATTGCGGCGCGTTGTGAATGCGACCGGGGTGATCCTGCAGACGAACCTGGGGCGGGCCCCTTTGAGCGACGTGGCGATCGAGCGCATCACTGAGGTGGCGCGGGGTTACTGCAATTTGGAGTTTGATCTGGAGGCAGGGGGGCGCAGCCGCCGGGATGTGTTGGTGGAGGGGTTGATTCTGGACGTATTAGGGCTGGGTGGGCACTCGGGTGAGCCTGAGGGGGAGCTCGGCGACCATTCGCCCGTGGTGATGAATGGAGTACCCGGTGCGGCCGCAGGATCGGGTGCCGCGGTTGTGAACAACTGCGCGGCGGCTACGTTTCTGGCCTTGAACACCCTGGCTGAGGGCGGCGAAGTGGTGGTTTCGCGTGGGGAGCTGGTTGAGATTGGGGGCGGGTTTCGGGTCCCGGAGATTATGGCCAAGAGTCGGGCCGTTCTGCGGGAGGTCGGAACGACGAACAAGACGCGGGTGGGGGACTATGCGGCGGCGATCGGGCCCATGACCCGGCTGATTCTGAGGGTGCACCGGTCCAACTTTGAGATTCGGGGATTTACGGAGCAGCCATCGCTTGAGGAACTGGTTGAACTTGGGCGTATGTCTGGCGTGCCGGTGTTCGAGGACCAGGGAACGGGGTGTTTGGTTGACCTGCGAGAGGTGGGGCTGGCGGGCGAGGCTTCGTGGGTGCGGTCGGTGCGAAGTGGAGCGGCGCTGGTGGCCTGCAGTGGGGACAAGCTGCTGGGTGGGCCGCAGTGCGGGATCCTGGTGGGCTCGGCTGAGGTGATTAGCAAAATTCGAGCGAATCCGCTCTTCCGGGCGCTGCGAGTGGACAAGCTGACGTATGCGGCGCTTGAGGCGACGCTGCTGGCGTACCTGGCGGGGCGGGAGGACACCATTCCGGTGATTGCGATGCTGCGGTTGACGGCGGAGGCGGTGCGGGCCCGGTGTGAGCGGATGGCCTTCGCCCTAAGTACCGCGGGCGTGCAGGCCGAGGTGGTGGAGGTGCGCAGCGTGGTGGGTGGAGGGACGACGCCGGGAGCTTCGTTGGCTAGTTTTGCATTGAGCCTGGGGGTTGCCGGGATGAGTGAGGGAGGGTTGGCCGCGAGGTTGCGGGCCTCAGAGCCGGCGGTGATCGGGCGGGTGAGTGAGGGGCGGGTGTTGCTGGATTTACGTACCGTGGCCGAGGCGGAGGACGAGGAGTTGATTGAGGTGCTGCGGGGGGCGCTGGCGCTGCAATGAGGGCCGAGGAAGCGGGGGAGGTTCGGTCGGTCGTGTTAGGGACGGCCGGGCACATTGACCACGGAAAGACAGCGCTGGTGTTGGCGCTGACCGGGACCGATACGGACCGCTTGCCGGAGGAGAAGGCGCGGGGCATCACGATCGACCTTGGCTTTGCGGCGATGGAGTTGGTGGGCGCCAGTGGGATGCGGTTTGATGTGAGCCTGATCGACGTACCGGGGCACCATGCCTTTGTCCGGAATATGTTGGCGGGGGCCGGCGGCATTGATGCGGTCATGCTGGTGGTGGCGGCGGACGAGGGCGTGAAGGCGCAGACGGTGGAGCATCTGCAGATCTGCCGGTTGTTGGGGATTGAACGCGGAGTGGTCGTCCTGACGAAGCGGGACGCGGTGGGTGAAGAGCGGCTTGCGGCGGTGCGGGGTGAGGTGGCGCGGCTGGTGGAGGGTACGTTTCTGGAGGGGGCGCCAGTCGTGGCGGTGTCCGCGCTGCGACGGGAGGGGATTGGGGACCTGAAAGCGGAGTTGGCTCGATTGGCCCATGCGGTTCCGGTGCGGAGCGAGGACCGGGTTGCGCGGTTGCCGGTGGACCGGGTGTTTACGGTTCGGGGGTTTGGGACGGTGGTAACCGGGACGCTGCAGGCGGGACGGGTGCGGGCTGGTGAGTCGTTACGATTGGAGCCTGGCGGGCGCGCGGTGCGGGTACGCGGTGTGCAGGTGCACGGGAAGGCCCGGGTCGAGGCTGGCGCACCGAATCGGGTGGCGTTGAACCTGGCCGGTGTGGAGGTCGCCGACGTGGCACGGGGCGACACGGCGGTGCCGGACGGTGCCCTGGAGCCGGTGAGTGTGGTGGATGCGGTGGTGGAGGTACTCGCCGGGTCGGCTGAGTTGCGGCATCGGCAGCGGGTGCGGGTGCATGCGTTCGCGGCCGAGGCGTTGGCGACCGTGTTGTTGTACGAGGGGGGGCAGGAGGGCTCGCAGACTGTGCGGCTGCGGCTGGCCAAGCCGATGGTGTTGGTGCCAGGCGACCGCTTTGTGCTGCGACAGCCTTCGCCGGCGGTGACGGTAGGCGGGGGCGTGGTGCTGGACACGCATCCTTTGCCGGGGTTGCGTAAGTCAGCCACTGCGGTGTGGTTGCAGCGGCTGCGCGGTGTGGCGCAAGGGGATGATCTGGCGCTGCGGGTGCAGCGATGCGGCGTTGCTGGTGTGGCCCTGAACCGGCTGGTCGCCGAGACGGGATGGATGCGGGAGACGGTGCGAAGCCGGCTGGCACCCATGCTGGCAAGTGGGTCGATTGTGGCTGGAGCCCGAGACGAGTTATTGGTCGATGGCGGGGCAGTTGCAACGGCCGAGGACAGGGTGGTCCGGGAGCTGCGAGGAGCGGCGGGCGGCAGCATGGGGCGAGCTGAGTTGCGCTCCAAGGCCGGGCTGGGGGATGCAGTCTTCACGCTGGTGCTGGGCAGGTTGCAAGCGGCACGGCGGGTGGAGGTTCGGGGTGATGCGGCCAGCTTGCCGGGGCAGGAGCCCGGAAGCGCCCTCAGCGCGCGAGCGGCACAGGTGGAGCAGATGTATCGTGCAGCCGGGCTGGCGTCCCCGATTGCCAGTGAGGCGGCGGAGCGCATGCGGCTAGGAGTGCCGGAGCTTCGGGCGGCCGTCACGGTTCTGCTGCGTGCGGGAACGCTGGTGCGTCTGGGATCGGATACGCTGCTTGTGCACAGGGAGGCCCTCACCCGTTTGACCACTGATCTGCGAGAGAAGCACCGGGGACGGAGCTTTGACGTGGCCTGGTTCAAGAACTTCACGGGATTAACCAGAAAACATGCAATTCCAGTCCTGGAGTACCTGGACGGGGCGCGCGTGACGCGGAATACGGGCGGGGCACGGGTGGTGATTTAACTTGGGGTTCAGATCGGGCAGGAGCCCGGTGCAAGCGTTGGCGTACGTGCGGGCGGAGGGGCTAGGAGTTGCCGATGGACCGGCGAAGATTTGTTCAGATTGCAGGGGCGGCGGCCACGTTGTCGACCGGGTGCGGGTGGGCACTCACGTCAAAAACGGAGGCGACAGGGTGGCACAGCTTCGAGGTAACCACGACGATTGCGGTCGCTCATCCTGTTGGTGCTACTCGGATCTGGGTGCCGGAGCCTCTGGCCGAGAGCACGCCCTTCCAGCAGCACGTTGGGACCACCGTGCATTGCGACGGTGGAGCGTGGAAGGCCAGCCAACAGCGGCAGAAGACTCTGGCGGTGGTGCAGGCTGACTTCCCCGCGGGAGCCAGGCCAGAGCTGCGGGTGACGAGCCGCGTGAAGACGCGGGACTGGACGGTGCTCCAGGGTGGGTCGGGTGAGCCTGTGCAAGATGTGAGCGCGCGCCCGGAGGCGCTGCAGCAATGGTTGGAACCCACGCGTTACGTGCCCACGGATGGGATTGTGCGGGCGACGGCGACGGAGATCACACGTGGAAGTCGAACCGATGAGGAGAAAGCGCGGGCAATCTATTCGTGGGTGGTTGCCAATACGTACCGGAGGGCGAGTGTTCGGGGATGTGGCACGGGGGACATCCGGGCAATGCTGGCGTCGGGCGATTTGGGCGGCAAGTGTGCGGATCTGAACGCGTTGTTCGTCGGTCTGGCGCGGGCAGCGGGTCTGCCGGCGCGGGATGTGTATGGGATCCGGGTGGGAGCTTCGCGGCGGGGTTACGGGAGTCTGGGTCCGAAGAGCGAGGTCGTGACCAAAGCGCAGCACTGCCGCGCTGAGGTGTGGCTAGCGCAATACGGATGGGTCCCGGTGGATCCGGCGGATGTGCGGAAGGTGATGCTGGATGAGGCGCCGGGCGGCCTTGCGGCGGATGACGTCAAGGTTGCGGCTGCGCGGCAAGGGCTGTTTGGTGCGTGGGAGATGAACTGGGTGGCGCTGAACTATGCGCAGGATGTGAGTTTGCCCGGCTCGAGCGGACCACCGCTGCACTTCTTCATGTATCCACAGGCGGAGACCGCGGAAGGGCGTCTGGATTGCCTGGATCCGGAAGCGTTTCAGTATGGGATCACGGTGAAGGAGTTCGTTGCGGGTTGAGGGATGCACTCGCGGATCCGCCAGCACAAACGGAAAAGCGAGCCGATGAGAGCTCGCAGAGAGAAAGGATTTGGAGGCGCGGGCCGGGATCGAACCGGCGCATAAAGGTTTTGCAGACCTCTCCCTTACCACTTGGGTACCGCGCCTTGAGCCAATCGATGCTCCTGCGCAGAGATTACGCGCGGGGCTAAGAGATAGCTCGGACGGCGTGGCTGCTGGGGAGAAAAGGGCGTTTGGAGCGGGAGACCGGGGTCGAACCGGCGACATCTTCCTTGGCAAGGAAGCACTCTACCACTGAGCTACTCCCGCCCACGCTTTTGAATGTAACAGAGGGTGGGGGTTTTGGGAAGGGTTGGGGGTGTGAATCCGGAGATCGTAGAGGCTGACCTCAGGCACTGAAGCCTGCGAGCATGGGAAGCGCTTACGGCGGGACTGGACTCCCGCTCTCCATACTTATTCGGGCAATTTGTTCAGCCGTAGGAAGGGCGGTGGTGTCTGAACCGAGGCTACGGAGGCTATTGCGGGGGATTGGCGTTGTTGCCGTTGGCGAGGAGTAAACGCCGGCTGGTGATCTGGAAGCCCTTGTTGCGCACTACATGCGGGGTGAGGGTGATCATCAGCTCGGTGGTGTCTTTTTCGGTGTCCTTATTGGTGCTTTGGAAGCCGGGGATCTCGCTGAGAAACGGCAGGCCGGTGATGGCGCGAAGCTCGGCGGTGTTGACCTCGCTGGCGAGCATAGCCGTTTGACCGCGGGGGATGGTTACCGTCGACGTGAGCTGGCGGTTGTTGAGGATGGGCAGGGTGTTGATGGTGCCGGAGCCGAGAGCCTCGATCTTGAAGTCGAGCTTCACGCTGACCTCGCCGGTGCGCATGATTTGCGGCGTGGCTTTCAGGGTCAGGCCGAGGTCTTCGTACTGAATCTGGGGGACGCTGACCGAGGCTGAGCCGAGGTACTGGTTCAGCAGGGAGCTTACGCTGGTGCCGTTGATGTTCAGTCCAGCCACCGCGCTGCTTACGGCGCTTGAGGCGGCATTGGAGCTGTAGAGACCCGTCTCGATGGGGTAGCGGGTGCCCGCGCGAAACTGTCCGTCCTGCTTGTCGCCGACGCGAAGTTGCACGGTATCGAGGAGGCGAATGTCGGACGAGGTGAGCGAGGCGTTCAGGGTAGTGCTGGAGCCGAGGAAGACGCCGGCCAGCGGGAGACCGCCGTAGTGGCCGAAGACACCCAGGAGACTGGTGAACTGCGAGCTGGAAACGGCACCGGAGGCGAGCAGGAACTCGAGCTCGGTGAGGGCATCTGTGTAGGCATTGCCCGTCAGCTTGATCAGGTTGTTGGCGATCGCCTGCGAGATGAGGCTCTGGTTGGAGTTGATCAGGTTCTGCGCAGTAGCGGCGACCGGGAAGGCGCCGATGGAGGAGGGAAGCTGCGCACCGAGAGCGCTGATGCGGCTTCGGTCAACCTCGTAGAGGGTGAGATCAAGGAGGACGTCAGCTCCACCGTCGATGAGATCGGCAAAGGTGGCGTTGACGTGCGTGAGGGTGTCTTCGTCTCCGCGCAGGACGAGGGATCCGGCGCTGTTGACGGCGTTGACCACACGAAGGTTGAAGACGGTGCGGGCGAGCGTAGCGTACTCGGTGAGGTCTGCCTGAGAGGTGCCCGGCATGTACAGCGTTTCTTCAACCAGCGGTTGATATTCTGCCCGGAACTCGGGCGTATCGCGTGAGAAGAGGAGCTGCGTGGATTGGATTGGAACGGAGAAGGTGTGGGTAAGGGTCTGGATCGTGCGCAGGGCCTGTGACCAGTCGGCACGGTCGAGGTCGAAGCGGAGGATTGGGCCGGACTCGATGGAGTTTGTGACCTGGGCCCGGATGCCGTAGGCGTCGCAGATCTGGTCGATGAGGTCGTGAGCGCTGGCATGGAGGTGGAAGTCGTGGGTGCCGGTCTGCGGGGTGAGTTGGACGGGGCCGGCGAGCGTGACGGAGTCTTCAGCGCGTGTGTTGTGGAGGGGATTGGTGTCCGCCTCGAAGGTGGGGGGTGGGGCGACTGTGCCGTCCGGGGAAAAGTGCTGAAGAACAATGGCGTTTTGGGGGTCGATCTCGCGGGCCTGGAGAAGAAGTTTGTCCGCGCTATCCGTGTGGCCGAGCTTGGATTCCCTGGCGGCGCGCTGGACGAGATCGGTGAGTCGGTGTTCTCGGGTGACGGCGAGCGCAACGGCGTAGTCGCGGCTGCGGGGGTTGAGTTTGGCTGCGCGGGCGAAGTGGGCCTCGGCTTCTGGAAGGTCTTTGTGGTCGAGGGCGCGGGCGCCCTTGAGGAAGGCGTCCTCGGCCTCGCGAAGTTGTTTGGACGGGATGTCCGGGGTGGCCTGGGACGTGGTCGCGGGGAGGGTGATCGGAGTGTCGCTGCCGGCGGGTGTTGCGGCAGTCTGAGCGGCGACTGCTACGGGGTAGGCGAGGCTCAGCAGAACAGCGGCTCGCGCGAGACGAAGCCTGCACTCCGAAGGAACACGGAGGTCCTTCGCTGCGCTCAGGATGACGGCATCTTTGTGCATTGCTGAGGGTTGGACGGGACGGTGACGCTAACGTCCTGTGCCGGTAGCTACCATCTGGAGGCCAGGGCGGACGGAGCGTGGCGGGCGGCGCATGCCGCGGCGGATCTGGGCCGAGTCCATGCCGAGCTCGGCGAGGGTGCGGCTGAGCGTGTTGCGATGCATGCCGAGCTCTTCGGCGGCCTTGCACTGATTGCCGCGATGGCGGCTGAGGACTTCGAGGATGAAGCGCTTTTTGAACTCACGCACGGCGTCGTTGTAGGTCATGCCTGAGGCGTGCATGGTGAGCACCAGATGTTCCAGCTCGCGTTTCACTCGCGTTCTCTCCCAGCTTTATGGCTGATGTGTCGTGGTGAATCTAGTGTGCGACAAGGGCCCGGACTTGATCCAGTCGGTGGAGCTGTGATTGAGGTGCTGGAGGCTGTCCCTGAGTCGGACTTGGAGGTCCGCAGGCATGGTGAAGGATACCGCATGTGCGGCGTGGAGCAAATAGGGACTTATGAGTGAGTTTTGAATCCAAGGGGCGGCAGGCAGGAACCCCGTGACCGCCAGCAGGAGCGCGGTGGCGATCACAGCTCCGCGAATCAGGCCGAACAGCGCGCCCCCGAGGCGATCGGCGAAGCCCAGCCCCACGGTACGGGCGCCACGGCGGAGAATGCGACCGAGCAGGGAGGCCATGACCGTGATGGCGGTAAGGATGAGGAGGAAGGCGGCAAACTGCGCGATCGCGGGTGTGTTAATCAGGCCAGCGAGCTTGAGGGCGAGTGGATGGTAGTACCAGCAGGCAAGCGGGAAGCCGAGGACGAGGCCGGCGAGGGTGAAGGCCTCGCGGAAGAAGCCGTTGATGGCCGCTCGGATGCAGGAGTAGGTGAGGAGGGCGAGGAGGAGCCAGTCGAGGGGGTTCATGAACCGGGTCTACCAGAGGAGTTGAAGTGGTGAAGCAATGCGGATTCGAAGGCGGGCATTTGCTCGTTCCAGGTGGTCCAGTTGTGTGCACCGGGCAGGATGTGAAGCTCGTGAGGTATCGCGTGTGAGCTCAGCACCCTTGCAAACCGTTGATTCACACCGAGAAGCGAATCCTGATCTCCACAACTGATGTAGACGTCGAGGGCACGGTCGCGAACCGCAGGCACCAGTAGGAAGGGGTCGTCCCTGCGACGAGCAGAACTGCCCTGCGGCCCAAAAGTCCTGCGCATACTCATGCTTTGAAGAGGCGAGGTATAGCGGAAGCTACGTTCCGTGAGGTCAAGAGCGCCGCTGATATCGCCAACGAAGCTGAACAGTTCCGGGTGATGCAGAGCAAGCACAACAGCACCAAAGCCGCCCCGCGAAATACCAGCTATTGCGGTGTGTTGTCGATCAGAGGCCGCGTTGGGCTCCATCGCATGGACTGCTGGTACGAGTTCACGAACGAAGAAGTCCTCATAGCGATCGTGGCTTGCCCCATTGACGTAATAGGAACCTGCTGCATCAGGCATCACCAGCACCATGTCCTGTGTCGCCAAACTGGCGATGTCGCTGTTGTTTGTCCAGTCGCGGAACGTCGTACCTGCCCCGTGAAGGAGAAAAACAACAGGAAGAGAGGCCACCTTGGACGGCTTCTTCGGGACAACGAGCCGAACGTACACATCCCTTGACAAGAAGGCGCTATGAACCTGCATATCGATCAGAAGAGCTTCCGATGGGAGCCGAGGACTGTCTCGGAGAAGTGGGGGCGTATGGCAGGCACTGAGTATGGAGAAGCTAAGTGCGGTGGCACCGAGCAGCAGAGTGTTGCAGAGTTTCCGGAGCAGGTTCAGGGCCGCAGGTCTCTTCACTACGCTTTGCTCCGTCGAGATGACAGTGAGATGGGTTTGATGGAGGGAACCGGACCCACCAGGAATCCCGGGCTGACGAAGGGAATGCAAGAAGAAACGTAAGGTTACGCGGAAGACTCAGGCCGCTGGCCGGGCCTGGTTGCCACGGGTGCGGCCGCCTAGCGTTACGCTGACGATCTTGCTGACGCCGGGCTCCTGCATGGTGACGCCGTACATGACGTCGGCCTGCTCCATGGTGCGTTTGGAGTGGGTGATCACGACGAATTGCGTGGTGTCGGCGAGGTCGGCGATGAGGCGGGCGAAGCGGCCTACGTTGGTCTCGTCGAGCGGGGCGTCGACTTCGTCCAGGATGCAGAAAGGGGCCGGTTGGAACTGGAAGATGCCGACGAGGAGCGAGAGGGCGGTCAGGGCTTTCTCACCGCCAGAGAGAAGCAGGACATTTTGGAGTTTTTTGCCCGGGGGCGAGGCGATGATGTCGACGCCCGCCAGGTCCTTCTCGGAGGCGCCTTCGGTGTCGGTGAGGCGCATGAAGGCTGCACCGCCGCCGAAGAGCTTGGTAAAGGTTTGCGAGAAGTTTTCGTTGATGATCTTGAAGGCTTCGTCGAACTTCTCGCGGCTGACGTCCTCGATTTCGCGGATGGAGGCGGCCGTGTTGTCGATCGCGTCGATGAGGTCGCGGCGTTGGGCTTCGAGGTGCGTGTAGCGCTCGGTCGCCTCACGGAGTTCGTCGAGGGCCATCATGTTGACGGGCCCCATGTTCTCCATGCGCTTGCGGAGCCCGCGGGCGGCCTCCTCTTCGGCGGTGAGCGCTCCGGCTTCGAGGCGCTGGATGGAGGCGTCGTTGCGGAGGGTCTGGGGCTCAGCGGAGAGGTCGTTGATGCAGGTGGCTTCGAGGTGTTCGAGGTCGGAGGTGAGCTTGGCGTGGCGGGCGGTGTGTGCGGCGCGTTGCTCGCGGAGGGTCTCCGTGTTGTGGCGAAGGTGGCGAAGCTGGCCGTCGAGTTCGGCGAGGCGGGCGCGGAGAACTTGCGCCTCGGCGCTGAGGTGCTCGCTGGCTTCTGAGGCTTCTTTGCGGATGATGGCGAGCTGTTCGGCCTGGCGAGCGAGCGTGTTGTTCTCTTCCTGGCGGCGAGCCTTTTCGGCCTGGGCGTTGCTGATGGCCGACTCGATCTGGCCGACGCGTTGTCCCTGATTGGCGAAGAGACGCTCGGTGCGCTCGGCGTTCGCTCCTGCGTTGCGGCGGCGCTCTTCAAGGCCGGCTAAAGCTGCGTTGGCCTGACTGGCGGCGGCCTGGAGTTCTTCGCGTTCGGCGCGGAGCGTCGCGAGGCGGGTGGTGAGGTCGGCAACCTGGGTCTCGAGGCCTTCGCGCTCAGCTTCGAGTCGCTCGGCTTCGGTCCGCTTGCGGCTGATGAGCTCTTCGCGGGCGCCGCGCTGGTCCTTGTTGCGGGCGAGGGCTAGCTGCCAGTCCTGCAGGCGGCGTTCGAGGCGGCCGGCTTCGGCCTCCATTTGGCGGAGGTTGGCGCCGGAGTTCGCGGATTCGCGCTCGGTATCACGCCGTTCGTGGTTGCGGTGGTCGAGGGTGATGGTGAGTTCGCTGATCTCACGCGTGAGCGCCTGGGTGGCGAGTTCGTTCTGCGAGAGCTCCCCTTCAAGCGCATTGATCTTGGTCTGGATCTCGGCGAGTTCGCGCTTGAGGGCGAGCGGGCCCTGGGTGCGGGGCTTGCCGCCGGTGACGGTGACGTTGTGGAAGGTTTCGCCGCTGGGTGCGAGGAAGAAGGACTGCGGATTAGCCAGAGCGAGGTGACGAGCGGTTTCGGTGTCCGGGGTGACGAAGCCTTCGCGTAAGCGTGGAAGAATGACTTCAAGGGAGCGGCCGAACCCGTTGAGTACGCGAACACATTCGGTGAGCGGGACGACGCCGTCGCGGTCCGGGCGCGTCGTGCTGGTCATGCCTTCGGCGAAGGGGAAGGCGGCCTGCCCGTGGTTGGGGTGGACGAGGAAGGTGGCCCTGCCCGCGACGTCGCCGTGCAGCAGGCGGACGCCTTCGTCGGCGGCGTCCCAGCTCTTCACCACGATGTAGTTGAGCTCGTCGCGAAGAAACTCGTCGACGACGTTTTCGTAGCGGCCGTCCACTTCGAGGAAGTCGGCGAGGGTGCCTACGGGGGCGATGCCGTCGCTGTTTCCCTGAGCGCGGCGAGAATTTGCGCGGAAGATGTTGCGGACGGTGTCGGTGGAGTAGCTGTGCTCGCGGATGAGGGCTTCGAGGGAGCCTCGCCGGCCGAGGAGGGTAGCGAGTTCGGCACGGAGTCCGTCGCCGCGCCGCCGGGATTGCGTCTCGTCCATGCGGCCCTTCTCGAGCTTGCCGCGAAGGTCGACGATCTCGGATTCCAGGCGCTTGAGGCGATCCGTAACGGACTCAAAGGTCATCTTGGCCTGGCCGCGCTGATGGCCGAGTTGTTCGAGCTCGTGGCGTGCTGCGTCGGATTCGGCGGCGAGGCGCTCGTTTTCGCGGTCCAGCCCCGCGAGGGCGGCTTCGGCCTGGGTGATCTCGTTTCGGGCCCCGTTCGCTCGCTGCATGGCGTTCATGGCGTTGCGACGGCCCTGCTCGGCCTGGGCTTCGGCGTTGAGGACGCCGCGCATGGCGTCGTGGGCGCGCTGTTGCTGGGCCTGCGCGTTCGCCCTGTGGGCGTTGGCTTCGGCGGTGGCGGTCTCCAGGAAGGTGCGGTGCTGTTCGCGCTCGCCGGCAAGGTGGGCGAGGGCCTCGCGGGCCTGGGCCAGTTCGTCGTTTGCGGAGGCGAGGCGCTGGGTTAGTTCTGCCTGGCGGTCGGTGTTGGCTGCGATGCGGGCCTGGGTGCGCTCAAGGTCGACGGCGCTCGAGCTGGCGCGGGCGGTGGTGTCGCGGATCTCGCGGTCGAGTTCATAACCGCGCGCGGTTCCTGTGCGGTATTCGGCATCCTGAGACTCAAGTTCTGCCGCTTGTTGGTCGATAAGGGAGTTGAGGCGGGCGATTTCGGTGTGGAGGGAGGTGGACTCGGCGTCCATCTGCGAGAGGCGGCTGGCGAGGACGACGCGAAGCCTGGTGGTGAACTCGGAGCGAAGTTCTGCGTATTTTTCGGCCTTGGCGGCTTGCCGCTTGAGGACTGCGACCTGGCGGGTGACCTCGTCGAAGATGTCGTTTACGCGGGAGAGGTTGGTCTTGGCGGACTCGAGGCGGAGCTCGGCGAGGCGCTTCTTGGTTTTGAAGCGGGTGATGCCGGCTGCTTCCTCGATGATGGAGCGGCGATCG
This sequence comes from uncultured Verrucomicrobiae bacterium, assembly GCA_963717535.1. GTDB lineage: Bacteria > Acidobacteriota > Terriglobia > Terriglobales > Acidobacteriaceae > Granulicella. The sequence goes on along the minus strand of OY970344.1, from coordinate 802,397 downwards.
AGAGGCTTCGAACTGAGGAGTTGCCCGATGCGTTCCTGCCCGATGATGGCGTAGCTTTCGCCCCCGAGACCAGTACCGAGGAAGATGTCCTGGATGTCGCGGAGACGGCAAATCTTGCCGTTGAGGAGGTATTCGCTTTCGCCAGAGCGGAACAGCCGGCGGGTGACGGTGATCTCACCGGCGCGGGCGGGGGTGCGGTTGAACTTGCGGCGGCGGACCTTCAGGACGACGCTGTTGGAAGCGGCGGTGGCGTGGGCAGCCTCGGTATTCGCGGCTGCGTCGGTCACAGCTTCGCCGTTGGCGACAGAAGGAGGATCGACTTCTGCGCCCGGAGTCTTCAGCCCTGTGCCCTCGGCTTCGAATGTCTGGCCCGGCTGGGCTTCCAGAACGGCTTCTTCGGTCTCTTCTGCGGTTTGTTCGCGGAGAGCGGCTTCGTCCCAGTCGCCGGCGAGTTCTGTGGTCGCACTGTCCCGGGGCCGAGACTCCGGATCTGGGGAGCCTGCGTCTTCCGCGAGGTCCTGGTCGTAGACCGTGGGGTCTACGAGAGTGAGGGACACTTCGGCCATGCCTGTGGGGCGACGGTCACGTGTGCCGGCGAAGATGACGTCCTCCATCTTCAAGCCACGGAGTGACTTGGCGGATTGTTCACCGAGAACCCAGGTGATGGCGTCAGAGATGTTGGATTTACCGCAGCCGTTCGGACCAACGATGGCGGCGATACCCCGGCCCTCGAGCTGGACCTCGGTGCGGTCGCAGAACGATTTGAAGCCGAGGATCTGGACCTTCTTGAGTTTGAGCACGAGCGGCGAAGACCTCTTTCTTTTGGACCAGATGGGGGGCTGGGCGCTGTATTCATGGTAGGGACGGGTACCCAGGGAGGCAACAGCCGGGCGCAAGATGTTGTGGGAAAGGTGGGCCGGAACCCGGGCGGGTTCCGGGCGATGGGTCCGACGTGGACGGCTGGGTGGAGACCGCTATCTCCGGTTTGGGGCGTCCTGGCCCGCGACATAAGGCAAACGTGACGGAAGAAGCTTGCTAGCGGAGGCAATCCGGGGGCTACGATGGGAGTCACACACGATGGTAAGTTGCATAAGAGCAACACGGCTTCCTATAATCCGCATCATTCGCCGTGGACCGTTTGGTTTCGGTATTCAGGGCTTCGGCAGCGCTTTTGCCCAATTCACAGTTCGGGGGGTCGTCCCCCGAGGAGATCGCATGAAGAAGTTCGTTCTTCCATCGCTGCTGGCAGCTGCCGGCGCAGCGTTCCTTTCACCCTTCGCTCTTGCCCAGGATGCTGGCGCTGGTGCTGGTGCCGGGCAGGTAACTCTGCCGCCGGATGAGTACAACGTGTACCAGGCAGCGGAGGGTCAGACCCAGCCTGCCGCCAAGGTGACGGCTCTGAAGGCCTATTTGCAGAAGTATCCGAACTCGCCGGTGAAGAGCTCCGTTCTGACCGATATTCTGGGCGCGGCAACCGCGACCCAGGACAAGGCGCAGATCCTGGATGCTTCCAGTGCGTTGCTGGCGGCAGATCCGCAGAACCTGCGGGCGCTGGCGTTTGAGGTGTACTACGGCAAGGCGGACGCGGATGCGACGCAGGATCCGGCGGCAAAGCAGGCCTCGCTGGACAAGGTTGCTGCGTATGCCCAGACCGGCTTGACGGTCGACCAGGGTACGACCGCTCCGAAGGGCATGAACGATGCCGACTTCCAGACACTGAAGTCGCGCACCTTGCCCGTGTTCAGCTCGGCTCTGGCAGCCGATGATCTGGGTAAAAAGGACAATGCTGGGGCGATCACTGTGTTGAAGGCTGAGTTAGCGGCCGTGCCCGTGGCGCAGACGCAGACGGTGGGGCCGGTGCTTCAGGATGAGTACACGCTGGCGAATGCGTACTACACCTCGACTCCGCCGGACTTCCTGAACTGCGCCTGGTACGCAGCCCGCACCGGGGCGTTTGCTCCCGCCGCGCAGAAGACGGCAATCCAGACGCTGGCGACGTACTGCTTCACGAAGTATCACGGCACCAAAGACGGATTCGACGCATTCCAGCAGCAGGCACAGGCGAGCCTGAATCCCCCGGACAACCTCGCGACGACAGTGACGGCGGCCCCCAAGCCCGAAGATATGGTCAAGAACCTGATCGCGACGACGCCGGATCTGGCTACCCTGGCGCTCAGCGACAAGGAATTCGTTCTGCAGTACGGCCAGCAGGCGGACGCGGATAAGGTATTCGACACCATCAAGGGTAAGTCGGTGACCATCCCTGGAGCGCTGGTGACGGCGGCGACGGCAGACCAGTTGCAACTCGCCGTGTCGGATGATGCCAAGCAGAGCAGGACGGCGGACTTCACGGTTGCTATGAAGACTCCGATGACCGCTTTGCCGGCTGTAGGATCTTCAGTGGACGTCACGGGAACGTACTCGTCTTATACGTCGCCGGCCTCGGCGGGTGCCTCCCCGGCAGCCGCGTCATCTGCGAGCACTGCGTCGACGGCTTCCACACCCGCCGCCGATGCCACAACCGCGACAACAGCCACACCCGCCGCGGCAGCCACACCTGCCGCGACGTCTACAACCTCATCGGCTTCTGCGTCTTCCTCGGCGTTGATGATCCAGATGACGGATGGGGCCCTCGTGGAGAAGAAGAAGGCAGCCGCACCGGTGAAGAAGGCTACCGCGCCGGTACGTCGGCGTCGGTAGTTCAGGCGCTACCTATCGCGCAACAAAGAACAGCCCCTTTGCAGGGGCTGTTTCTTTTGGTGCTGCGGCGGTGATTAGGGCTTTGCGTCAGCTAGTGCGAGCAGGTTGGTGAACAGGCGGAAGGCTCCGGGCACAGCCTCCGGGAGTTGGCGGTACAGGGCGAAGGCGACGTAGGTCCAGTGACCTCGACCGAGCGGTGTGGTGATCAGGCCGCCCTGCTGAGGGAGTTGCGGAGCAATGTGCTCGGACGGGGCGCCGGGATCGTGTGTTTCCGTGAGCGGGGTGTAGTGCGGGTCCCAGGTCTGGAGGAAGCCGTGGCCGCGCTCCTCGATCCAGCCGTTGAAATCGGCGGGCGTCATGCGGTTGGGATAGGTAAGCGTGTGGGCTGCGGGGTCAAGGAGGCGGATCGGGGTGGTCTCGTCGACCACTTTTTCGGCATTGCCCAGGGTGAGCGGAAAAGGGGCGTCTGCTGCGGTGAACTCGGCCGTCTGGTACTGGACGATGACGTTGCCGCCGTTGCGCGCGTAGTTGAGAAGGGCCTGGGTGGGCGCGCCGTGGAGGTCAGGATGGGCGTTGTAGGTGCGGACGCCGAGGACGACGGTGTCGAAGTGAGAGAGATGTTCAGCGGTGAGGTCTGAGACGGTGAGGTTTGCGACTTCGAAGCCGACGGAGCGTAGGTTGTCGGCTACGGCGTCGCCGGTGCCCGGGAGGTAACCGATGCGGCGGTGGGCAGGGAGCTTGAGGTTGACCGGGACGACATGGAGGGCTGCCGCGGTGTACAGGTCGGTGTAGGGAACCCCGGGGTACCCGACGGTACGGAAGCCTTCTTTTACGTCTGATCCATCCGGAAGTGCCGCAGAAGCATTCAACGTGGCTTGCCTGCGTTGACCAGCAGGGGGGTGAACCTCTAGAAGCTCCGTGCCGGTGAGTCCCTCCGGGTGTGGAGTTAGGGGCCGTACGATCCATCCTTGCGAAGCGGTGGTATGCACCTTCGTGGCTGGCGGGGCGAAGGACAGGGTCGTGACTGCAGACGGGCTGTCATCCGGGATGGCTTGTGCGCGGGCGGGGAAGGCGACAGAGGCCGGGGGCACAAAGCGGATTGGCTGGTCGGAGCTGTGCACGACGTGGCCCAAAAGTAGGTCGACGCTAGACCCGACGCCCTCGTAGTGCAGCGTGGCCCAGGAAGTGAGAGCGTACGGCGTTTGGGATGCGTTACGCAGGGCTGGCCGCATCAGTTCATACACGGACTGCTCGGGGTCCGTGCGGCGGAAGTAAGGACGGGTTGGATTGGGGTGGAGAGCCGACATTCGGCTGTGCACTACGGGGTCGTTCTGCTGCAGCGGCGGCATTGACGCGCTTGCAGGCTGTTGTTCAATGCCCAGAAGCTGCCCGGTCTGCAGGTCGTCCTGCAACTGCTCTGCACGGAGGCGCACGGTGGGTGTCGCGACCTCTGCTGAGTAGCGCGGAGCATTTTTCATGGTGAGAGTGGTTTTTACGGGAACTGCTGATCCAAGACGGATCGCGCCGTTGTCCCCACTGTCCGCCACGGCGTCGTAGTGCAGGCCCAGCGCGAGGACCAGGGCGTCGTTGAGTTGAACCTGCTTGACGCGCAGGTCGTGAATCACTGTTGCTTTCGCCTCGGGCGGAAGGTTGGCCTTTTGCAGCGTTGAGAGGAGGGCATTGTCACGGTTCAGGGTGTCCGCGAGCAGAACCGATAGGCCCCCACGCTGCGAAGCGTTCCCTGTGCTCCAGGTAGCTGCTTGGCGGATCTCAGCAGCGAGCGCGGCAATCTGACCGGTAATCTCGGGGGATGCTGAAGGGATGTAGGACGCGAGACCCTCGATGCTTGTGTCGATGCCGTCGAAGAAGCTTTGTTCCTCCTTTGGCTGGGTTGCGAGGCGGCTGCCGAAGCGGTGGTAGCTGACGTCGTAGTTGCCGGAGGTGGCCAAACGAACGCCCGGGCCGATTTGGGTGCGTTGGAGCCCGAGGCCGATCCGGGCGAACTGGACGTAGCTTCGTTTGGCGGTGGGGTCCGAGTTGGCTTCGTGGAGGTCGGCGGGGTCTGCGGCGGCGTTCGTGAGCAGAGGGTCGGTCTGGCCTTCGTGGATGACTACGTCGGGCGTGGGTGAGGTGGTGGAGGTTTGGCCTGTGACGTAGTTGGTGAAGGTGGCGGGGACGTATTGGTTAGTGGCGTAGTCGAAGAGGCCTTTGTTCCGCGATGGCAAAGCCGGGGACGCGGGCATACACCTTGAGCGGGGCCCACGGGAGGATGCCTTCGCGGGTGAGCTCGGGGAAGACCTTGGGGTCGGCGGCGGCGTTGAAGACTTCCTGGGCGATCTGGCCGGAGACCTGGTGTTGACCGTGGCCGTCGGTGACGCCGCCTACGAAGACCGCAGCGACGACGAGCGGGCGATAGAGGCGGACCGCGCGGACGGCGTCATAGAGGACGCGCTCGTGGGTCCACTTGCGGAAGGCTTCTTCCTTGGTCTTTGAGAAGCCGAAATCGATCTCGGTGCCGAACATCTGGTCGGCGCCGAAGTAGCGGTCGGCGGAGAGCAGTTCCTGGGTGCGGATGAGGCCGAGGGCCTCTTCGAAGTCGCCGGTCATGGCGTTCTGGCCGCCTTCGCCGCGGGTGAGGGTGAGGGTGGCAACCCGGGCGCCGAGGCCTCGGGAGTAGAGGGTGAGCATGCCGCCATCTTCGTCGTCGGGGTGGGCGACGATGAGCATGAGCGAGGCGCGGGTGTTGAGCTTGCGGAGGAGTTGCTGGAGGCCGAGTGCGCCCTGATCGATGGGGAGTTCGCGGCCAGTTTTGGGGCTTACGCGCTCGCCTCGGAGGTTGGCGGGGTCGGTGAAGGTGGTTTGGGCTCGAGCGGTAAAGGACAGGGCGAGGCTTAGCGCGGCGACAGTGGTCGCGGGGAGCTTCATGTTGTCTAGCGTCTCATGGCGGGTACCCCTCCCCTGTACTTAAAGTCCAAAGTACGTTCGATACGGGACTTAGGTCTGGACTTTGCTGTTCTTAAACTGAACTGGATTTGGTGCAACGGGTTTTGGGAGGTGTTGCGGCGCGTGTTCGCCTGCGGGAGGTCAGCTCTTGTGAAGATGGGGCACCCGGGTATGGCTGTCTGCCGGACGCTTCAGGGGTGCTACGGGAAGAACACGGAGATCCTTCGCTTTGCTCAAGATGACGGCGGTTTCCCTTGCTCTGGATGACGGCGTCTTTGAAAGTTCCAGCCTAGCGGTGGTTGAGCGGATGCATCGTCCCTGGATTGGAGAGGCTAAGGGTGGATGAGGTAGAGGGTGGTTTGGCGGGGAAGGAAGGTCTTGAAGCCGTCGTCGGTGAGGTAGGTGTCGTCTTCTTCCATCATGTAGACCTTCTGGTTGTTCCACTCAGGGACGGGGGTGACGGTGTTGAGCTCCATGGAGAGATAGCTGCCTTTGCGGAGGCGTTTGGCTTCACCCGTGGACGCCTGGGCGGCGCGGTAGTCGAGGGCGGCGCCTAAGCCGTGGCCCTGTTCGCCTATGGGGTGGGAGTAGACCTTGGCCTCGATGCCCTGGCGGGCCATGTCCGCCATGATGTCGTTGTAGACCTCGCCGGCAGGTCGGCCGGGGCGGGAACGGGTCATGAGGCTGTCCTGGAGCAGCGTCGTGTGGTGCAGGGCTGCCTGCAGGCCAGCGGGCGCCGCGGTCTCGCCGGGGCGGAGGACGTAGGCCATCTTCTGCCAGTCGGTGTTGAGGCCAAAGGCGGTGATGCCGAAGTCGACGTGGAGGAGGTCGCCGGGTTGGATAACCGTGGCTTCGGGCTCGACGGCGAGGAAGCCTCGTGAGGACGACGGGACGCGACCGCGGCGTTGTAGGCGGAGGTCCTGCTGGAACCAGGTGCCGACGTTGTTGGCGCCCATCTGGTCATAGAGCCAGCGGCGGACGTCGCCGACGGTGGTCTTGCCGGGCACGATGACTTCGTTCGAGAAGGCGCGCTTGGTGAGTTGGTCGCTGAGGGCGACGAGCTGGGTGTAGAGGTCGAACTCGGCGGGGAGGCGGGTGTCGGTGTACTCCTCGATGAGGTCGGCTGCGGAGACGAAGTGTGCCGTGGCTTCGGGGCCGAGAGTCTGTGCGAGGAAGTTGTAGCTATCGTGGGTCAGGGAGCGCTGGACGCCGCGTTTCGCGTCGATGGAGAGGCCAATGTGTTTGGGGTGGTACTGGGCGTAAAGCGCGGGGAGAACTTCGGCTGCGGGCTTGGGGTCGTCGGGTTCTTCGAAGAAGCGCTGCACGTTTTCTTCGGCGTAGCCGGTAATGGCGACCTTACGGAGGCTGGAGCCGGTGTCGATGAAGACGAAGATATCGCGGTTGCCGGTGTAGGGGCGGGGTGGCGCGACGTACTCGGTGAGGGGGTCGTCGTGGAATTCTTCGTTGACGACGATCCACATGTCGACCGAGTGGCGACGCATCATGTCGAGGAGCATGGCGTGGCGTTGGGTGAGCCAGGTCTCGCGGAGCGCGATGCCCTGGGACCAGGTGGGGAGGTGGATCGCGGGATAGGTTGTGGTGGGTGCTGTTGGGCTTTGCGCGGGGGCGAGCAGGGTGACGCAGAGCGCGGCGGCGGTCGCGGGGAACTTCATGGGGTGTAGGGTCTCATGCGCATGGTTTGACTATTCGCGTTCACGCAGGAAGTGAGTGGATCATGGATGCCGAGCATTTTGCGCGACTGGCCCGTGTTCGCGATTAGCTCAGGTCGGCGGGCCAAGAGTTGAGAGTTGTCTGAAGCGCTTGATACAGATCGGGTAAGTCACGTTGCGAGACGTTCCACACGATGCCGAGATCGACGTTGAAGTACCCGTGTGCGAGCTGGTTGCGCGTGGCATAGGTCACGTTGAACGGGATAGAAGGAAAGCGAGCCTCTGCGTCGGGCACAGCGAGCTTGAAGTTCTTTGCGGCCTCGCCCAGGTTCTCGAGATTGCGGATCACTGGATCCTGCAGCAACGTATCGCTATCGAAATCGATCTTCGATTTGCCTGCAAGATAGGCGTTGATTCGCTCGATGGCGATCATCATGTGCTCGACGTAATCGTGAGCGCGAAGCTGCTGGCCCTTCATACGGTTGTTGCCTCCTGGAGAACTGCTGTTCGGAACTTTGGCGGGAGACCATTCGGAGTCAGGAGGTCGACCTTGATGCCCAGAGTTGCTTCTATGGCGAGTTGTAGGCGCGCCACATCGAAGAGTGAGGTTTCTGGACCGGGGTCAACGAGAAGATCCAGGTCGCTCTCGTCCGTGTCGTCGCCGTGGAGGGCGGAGCCGAAGAGGCGGGGGTTGCCCATGCCGTGTTCGGCGACGAGGCGGCGGATGATTTCGCGGTGCTGGGCGAAGACGACGGACGGCCTCATGCGGAGATTGTACTGAGAGGCAACCCACCTTAGTGACGAGAAAGCTGTCGCGAAGATGGGGCACCCGGGTGAGTTGAGTAGACTCGGGGGACATGCGCGAAGGCAGGGTGGAGCAGGAGCGGACGCTGGGGTTAGGCGGGGCGGTGACGCTGAACCTGCTGGACATGATCGGCGTGGGGCCGTTTATTACGCTACCGCTGCTGGTCGGCGCGATGGGCGGGCCGCAGGCGATGCTGGGGTGGGTTCTAGGGGCGTTGCTGGCTGTTTGCGATGGGCTGGTGTGGGCGGAGTTAGGGGCCGCGATGCCTGAGGCTGGCGGGACATACGCGTATCTGCGGGGGATCTTTCCGGGGCGGCTGGGGCGGTGGTTGAGCTTTCTGTTTGTGTTTCAGCTTTGTTTTTCTGCGCCATTGAGTGTGGCCAGCGGGTGTATCGGGCTGGCACAGTATGCGGGTGGGTTGTGGCCCCGGCTAGGGACGCCGATGGCGGTTCATGCTGTGGGGATGGGTCCGTACCGGTTTGGGTTTGCGGTGGGGTGGCCTACGGTGGTTGCCGTGGGTGCGGTGCTAGCGGCGTTGGGCCTGCTGTACCGACGATTGGTGCACGTGGAGCGGTGGGGGCGGGGCTTGCTCGTGGTTGTGCTGGTCGCGATCGGGTGGACGGTGGTGACCGCGCTTTGGCATGGGCAGTGGGGGCGCGTGGTGGACTTTGCGCCGGGGGCGTTTCGGCCTTCGCGGGCGTTCTGGGGTGGGTTGGGGTCGGCGATGCTGGTGGCCACGTATGACTTCTGGGGCTATTACAACGTGACGTTTCTAGGGGGCGAGGTGCGGGATCCCGGGCGGACCATTCCTCGGGCGCTGTTGCTTTCGATCGGGATTGTTACCGGGTTGTACTTGCTGCTGAATGCGAGTGTCCTGGCGTTGATCGGCGCGCCCGCGATGCTGAAGATGGCGGGCGATGGTGGGCGGCCGGCGTTGCTGACCGCGGTGATGCAGCCTGCGTATGCGCCTGTGCTGGGGGCTGCTGGTGGAATGTGGCTGGGGAGGGTAGCGGCGGTGCTGGTGATGATCACGGCCTTTGCGAGTGTGTTTTCCCTGCTGCTGGGGTACTCGCGCATACCGTTTGCGGCGGCGCGGGATGGGAACTTTTTTCGGGTGTTTGGGCGGCTGCATCCTCGGCTGGAATTTCCGGATGTGTCGTTGATGGTGTTGGCGGGGGTGGCCTGTGTGTTTTGCTGCTTCAGTCTGCGGGATGTGATTGCGGCGCTGGTGGTGTTGCGGATCGTGCTGCAGTTTGGGCTGCAGCAGGTCGGGGTAATGGTGCTGCGGTGGCGGCGACCCGAGTTGAAGCGGCCGTTTCGGATGTGGATGTATCCGCTGCCTCCGCTGCTGGCATTGTTAGGGTTTGGGTTCCTGGTGGTGTCCAGGCCGGGGTTTGGGCGGGAGTTGGGTCTGAGTTTTGTTGTGGCTGTGCTGGGGACGGGGCTGTTTTTGTGGTGGGAGCGGCGGCATCCGGGGCGGCTCCCGGAGCGTTATGTAGCTGGAGCGTAGTTCGGGCGTCAAATAGAGGTGAGCCGTGACGCCGTGGTCATCCCGCAGGTTCCGTGGGATGAAGGAACAAGAGCACAGACTTCGAAAGGTACGACTATGTCCGTTCGCACTGCCAAGCAGATTTCTTCATCGGAGATTACGTCGAAAGCGACGTACGAAGCGTTTCAGGCGAGCCGTCGCCAACTGTTGAAGAGCCTGGGCGCTGCCGGGGCGGCTACCGTGGTGGGAGCGGCGTTCCCGGGGATGGCTGAGGCGGCCACGAAGTTGACGACGGTGAACTCACCGTATGCGGTCACGGACCGTGACGTGACGCCGCAGGCGAAGGCGCAGAGCTACAACAACTACTACGAGTTCGGCACCGATAAAGGCGATCCGGCGCTGAACGCGCACACGCTGCGGACGCGGCCCTGGACCGTGAAGGTTGAGGGGCTGGTCAAGAAGCCGCAGACGTTGGACATCGACAAGATCATTGCCTTCAGGCCTACCGAGCAGCGGGTGTACCGGTTCCGTTGTGTGGAGGCCTGGTCGATGGTGATCCCGTGGGATGGCTACCCGTTGAGCGAGTTCATCAAGGCCATGGATCCGTTGCCGAGTGCGAAGTATGTGCAGTTCCTGTCGCTCGCGGATCGCAAGCAGATGCAACTTCCGGGCGGGTTTTCCTGGCCTTACAGCGAGGGCTTGCGGATGGATGAGGCGATGAATCCTCTAACGCTGCTGACCTTCGGATCCTACGGAGAGACGCTGGCCAACCAGCAGGGCGCGCCGATCCGGGTCATCGTGCCGTGGAAGTACGGGTTCAAGTCGGCGAAGTCGATTGTGACGATGCGGTTCACGGACAAGCAACCACCGACGACGTGGAACGAGATGGCGTCGAGTGAGTATGGGTTTTACTCGAACGTCAATCCGAGCGTGGATCATCCGCGGTGGTCGCAGGCGCATGAGCGGCTGTTGAACTCGAGTAGTTTTTTCCCGAAGGTCGTGCCTACGCTGCCGTTCAATGGGTATGCGAATGAGGTGGCGGGAATGTATGCCGGGATGGACCTGAAGAAGTTCTACTGATGCCACCCTGGCTCGCGTCTAGGGCTGTTGCGCTTTAAGGTTCTGGGCGAAGTCCGGGCCGTAGAGTTCTCGTTGGGCGAAGGTGAGGAATGTCGGCCAATTTGGGGCGGGGGTGTGACCTTCGTCGTGTTGGCGGAAGGCCAGAGGGCCCTTGCCCACTTCGGTGAGCGTTGGGGGCATCGTGGCGGCATCGAGGCCCTGGGCGCCGAGTAGCTTGTAGACCGGGCTGGCCGCAGCGCCTGCGAGGAAGATGCCCTTCGCATCGATCCAACCGTCGCCCGCGGAGCGAAGCCCGGCGCCGAGGTAAACGGCACGTGGAGCGCAGAGCGCAATCAGGTCATGGGCGTCGACGGGAAGGTCGTTGACGGTCTTCGTGCTGGCATAGCGGAGGAAGTTGCCGTCCATCCAGTGGTACTCGCTGTCGGAGGCGACGTTTTCGACCAACTCTCCCCACTGCCGGCGGCTGAGTTTGGCGCCCGCCTCGCCGGAGGAGCTGATGTAGCCGGCCGCGAAGCGAGGATCGAAGGCCATGGCTACAAGCGCAGCTTTGCCGTAGCGAGAGTGGCCGAAGATGCCGACACGGTGGGCGTCAAGATTTGGCTCCGACTCGAAATAATCAAGCAGACGGCTGGCTCCCCAACCCCAGGCGCGCAGGGCGCCCCATTGGTCTGGAGTACGGTGAGCGCCGTGGTTGGTGAGGCCGATGATGCCCGCGGTGAGGCCGGCGCCGTTGTCGGCCTGCACGGAGGTGGGAACGAGAAGGGCGTAACCCCACCCCTTGGCGAGGACTTCTTCGCGAGCCGTGGGGCCCTTGGGAGCGGGCATCGTACGGCCGGTGCGCCGGGCCATCTCGGCCCAGAAGGATGGGGGCCAGTCCAGGGCGATGATGACCGGGATCTTGCCCTTGGGGTGCGCAGGAAGCGTGAGTTCTACGTCGATGTTGACGGTAATCGAGGGGTAGGCGGTGTTGTCTACGTGGCCGCGGAGTTTGCGGGTGACCGTGTCGGCGCCGTTGATGGTCTCGTGCGTTGTTGATTCGACGTGCCAGTCGACGCCCGGCGTGCCTTCGGGGATGCGTCCATACATGGAGTCCTGGAGGAGTTGGACGAGTTCCGGGCGGCGCCTGGCCCACCAGTCAGCCGGGGTGCGGACCGGGTTGCCGTTTTCCAGGACGAGGGGATCGGGGAGGGTATAGGGAGGCACCTTGGATTCGTCGTAGTTGACGGGGTGCGGACCAGTGTCCGAGCCGTTCGGGCCGGGGCGCATCCCTTCGCGGGTCAGGCCGAGTTGGTGGAGCATGTCGTCGTAGTCGGCGAGGGTGCCGGCGTGGATGCGGGCCTGTTCGGCCTGGAACGCCTGTTGATCCGGCGTCGGTGCGGAGGCGGCGGTCTGGGGCGCGGTGGTCTGAGGCGCGGTTGTCTGGGCGAGAGCGGGGTGCATTTCGACAAGGCCAAAAGTAAAGGCGAGGAGGGTGGAGCAGGTTCGCAGCAGCGATGGCATTCGGGTCTCCGGCGCATTTACTCTAAGGCACGCATGCCAAGTCGCGCTATTCCGTACGTCAAGGTAGTGGTACACCTCCTTTGTTGCCTGCCGCTTTTGTACCTGGTGCAGGCATACCGGAGTGGGACCCTGGCAGCGCAGTCGGATCCGGTGAACTGGATCACGCACTTCACGGGCAATTGGGCTCTTTGGATCCTGCTGGCGGACCTGGCGATTACGCCGCTGCGACGCCTGGCTCCGGCGTTGGGATGGCTGGTGCGTCTGCGGCGGATGGTGGGACTCTACGCGTTTCTGTATGCGACGTTACACCTGGCGACCTACGTCTTTTTGTTTTCAGGTTACGACGTGCCAACTGCCTGGGCGGGGTTGCGGGCGGGGCATTTGGCGGAGCCCTGGCGACAACTGGTGGCGATCTGGCCGACGATGCTGGATGACCTGAAGAAGCGGCGATTCATCCAGGTGGGATTGCTGGCCTGGGTCATCCTGCTGGCGCTGGCCGTGACGAGTCCGCAGCGGGTTTTACGCTGGATGGGCGGGAAGAACTGGGGGCGGCTGCACCGGTTGATCTACCTGGCCGGGATTGCCGCCGTCGTGCATTACTGGTGGCTGGTGAAGGCGGGCGTGCGGGCGCCGTGGAAGGATACGGCGGTGTTGTTTGCCCTGCTTGGATGGCGACTGGTTTCGGCTTTGAACAAGCGCATGAAGAGCCGGCCAAAGCTGCGTTCGGCTGTGGAGGTCTGAGTTGGCGCCGCGTCACCGCTGCGTGACGATATCAGTCGGTGACCCCGGCGAACAGGTCCGAGGTCTGGGCAGCGGGTTGGGGCTGGGTGGTGTAGGCGAGCGTGTAGCGTTCATCGTCGCCGTGGTCCTCAAAGACGAGGCGGGCGCGGTCCATGAGGGGGGCCTGGGAGGTGTGGGCCTCGAAGGCCTTTTGCTTGCGCACGCGGGCTGCGCGGATGTCCAGGATCGTGGTCCAGGGGGCCGGCAAGGGCGAGGGTCGGTCGGGTAGAGAGAAGTTGTAGGTTAAGTAAAAGAGACGTTGCGGGCACCAGAGGTCGCCGTGTGTTGCTGAGTCCGCAAATCGTTTGGGGTTGCCGGACCAGTGAAATGCGGCGGTGGTCGCAGCGGAGACGGCCGTGTGGTCGGGGTGGTTGTTGAGGGCACCTTCGCCGCCGAAGGTGAGGACGACGTGGGGGCGGAAGGCGCGTATGCGTTGGACGAGGAGGCCACCGAGTTCGTTGAGCGTGTGGTGCTCGAGTTGGGCGTCCTCGTAGGTGAGGAGTTCGTGGTGTTTTGCGCCGAGAACTTTGCAGGAAGCGGCGAATTCGCGCGCGCGGATTGCGCCTAGCTCTTCGCCATTTCTGGCCGTACCGCGATTGGTTGCGGCCTGACCATCCGTGAGGCAGATTACCGATGTTTCTACGCCGCGGTCCGCGGCAAGGGCGAGGGCTCCGCCGAAGGCGAAGCATTCGTCGTCGGGGTGGGCGACGACGCAGAGGAGGCGTAGGCTCATGCGGCGGTGGTGTCCTGACTATTGGGTGAGTGTGGGCCTGAAGCGATCGCTGGGCCGATGGAATCGACATGATCCCGGGTCCCAGACGTGGAAGCCGGGTCACCCAGATCGAGAACGCTTCCGTCGTTGAAGGACTGCAGTTCCGGGCTTTGGGGGTCGTCGAGGTAGAGGTCCGCCTCGGAGAGAGTGTCTTCGAGAAGCGCGTCGGGGTCGGACTCGGCGACCCAGTTGAAGCTGCGGCGGTGGAGTGGGGTGGGGCCGTGCTGGGCGAGAGCTTTGCGGTGCTCGGGCGTGCCGTAGCCTTTGTGTTGGGCGAGACCATACTGCGGGTACTGGCGGTCGAGTTCGCGCATGAGGTTGTCGCGGTGGACCTTAGCGATCACTGAGGCGGCCGCGATAGAGAGGCAGAGGGCGTCGCCGTAGAAGAGCTTGGTCTGCTGGCAGGGGTGGTCGATAAGCATGGCGTCGATAAGGATGTGGTCGGGGGTGAGGCCGAGGGCGTCGACGGCGCGCAGCATGGCGAGGCGGGTGGCGTGATAGATGTTGACGCGGTCGATGGTTTCGGCGTCGATCTCTGCGATGCCGATGGCGAGGGCTGTTTTGCGGATGCGGCGGTCGAGCGTTTCGCGCTCTTCGCGGGTGAGCTGCTTGGAGTCTTTGAGGCCCATGCGGAGAAGTACGGCGTTTTTGGGCGGAAGGACGACGGCGGCTGCCACCACCGGGCCAAACAGCGCGCCACGGCCGACCTCGTCCACCCCGGCGATACAACTGATGCCGCGATAGCGAAGAGCTTGCTCGGGGGCGTCGGTGCAGATGATCTGCTTGAGCATCTGCTGCTTGGCGGTGGCCTTGGTGACGCCTGGCACGGTGGGGATCTGGAAGAGCTTAGCCATGGACCTGACCCGGTTAGTGTAGCGGAATGGCACCTCCGGGGCGGGTGCCGGGGTGTGCATTACCGGGGTGATTTCTCCGCAGAAGGTGGGAGTTTCTTGCGGGGCTGGCCGCTCTAGGCTCGGGACACGCGTGGGGATCTGCGCGGTGCTCAGGAGGAGCGAACGATGCGGCTGCGGCTATCGGTGGTGAAAAGCGTTGGATGGGGATTGCTGGCGCTGATGGGCGCTGCGAGTGGGGTGAGGGCCTCGGCCTCAGCGCATCCGCTGCGTGTCCAGAGTGGCGTGCTGACCGTGGATGGGATGACGGTCAGAACCGGGATGGACCTGAGGATCGCCAACCTGCACTATCTGTACATTGGCTTACCCGGCGCGGGGACGGCGGTGATTGCGGAGCGGCCATTTGGGGGCGCGCATGAGGAACGTGGGGCTTTTCGGGGGAACTCGCTGACGGTGATGGCGGGTGGGAGCCGGTTGCAACTCACCGCAGCGAACCGGTTGCGTGGTACGCATTCGGCGTATGTGCGTTTTGAGCCTGGTGCGGGACCGGGGAACGGAGGGCCGGACGTGAGCTTCGGGGATGCGGCACTGGTCCCGGCGATCTGGGGCGGGGCGTTGCCCGAGGAGCACTACCCGCCGCGGCAGATCAAGGTGCGCGGGCGGCGAGCGTTACGATCAGCGAAGCTCTGCCGGCCTTCGCGGAAGGGCCGCGAAGCCTGTGCCGTGATTCGCGAAGTGGTGTACAAGCCTCAGCGTTAGGCGGTCAAGGGAAAGAAATCAGGCGGCCGATTGGCCGCCTGTTTATTTGGCGTCTATGAAGCTTACTTGGCGCGCTCGACTTCGCGCAGACGGGCGGCTTTGCCGCGGAGCCCACGGAGATAGAAGAGCTTGGCGCGGCGGACCTGGTAGGAGCGTACCTTCTCTACCTTATCTACGACCTTGGAATTGTAGGGGAAAATGCGCTCGACGCCCTGGCCGAAGCTCATCTTGCGAACGGTAAAGGAGCCCTGCGGGCCCTTGCGGCAGGCGATGACCATGCCCTCAAAGGCCTGGAGACGCTCTTTGTCGCCTTCCTTGATTTTGACCTGAACGCGAACCTGGTCGCCTGGAGCGAAGTCCGGGAGGTCGGTCCGCTCGAGCTTGGCGGCGAGTTTCTGCATGATGGGATGGATTGACATGACTAATTCCTTGCGTAGAGTCGCAGGGGTCAGTATAGCGCAAAGTGGACCTACTCCGTAGGTTCTGCACCAGTTTGTGGCGGGTGTTGATGTGCGTTTTCGAGTTCGGCCCTTAGCTTTTCCACGAACGCGCGGTCTTGAGACGTGAGGGTGGCCGTTTCGAGGAGGTCGGGGCGGTGGTGCAGGGTGCTCCCGAGGGCAGCACGACGGCGCCACTGGCGCACTGCATTGTGGTCACCGGCCTGGAGTACTTCGGGAACCGGTGTACCGCGGAATAGGGCCGGGCGGGTGTAGTGAGGGTAGTCGAGGAGTCCGCCTGCTCCGTGGGTGGCGCGCGGAGAGCCGTCGGGGGCGTTGCATTCGTCGGGGTCGTCGCCTTCGCCGAAGCTTTCATAGCGGGCGGAGTCCGCATGGCCTAGAACGCCCGGGAGCAGCCGAGCTACCGAGTCGACGATAAGGGCGGCCGGGAGCTCGCCCCCGGAGAGAACGAAGTCGCCGACGGAGAGTTCGCGGTCGCATAGCAGGTCTGGGACGCGTTGATCTACGCCTTCGTAGCGGCCACAGATCAGCACGACGCGGTCTAATGTTGCCAACTGACGGGCGACGGCCTGGGTGAAGCGGGTACCAGCGGCGGACAGGAGGATCACGGACTCGCGGGTCAGATCGCGCGTGGATTTGGGGGTGATGCCGAGGGATTCGGCGCACTCAAAGATGGGTTCAGGCTTCAGGACCATGCCTTCGCCGCCGCCGAAGGGGCGGTCGTCTACGGTGCGGTGTCGGTCATGGGTGAACTGGCGCAGGTCGTGGGTCTGCGCGGAAAGCTTGCCGTCGCGGAGGGCGCGATGGAGGATGCCGTAATCGAAGGGACCACGGAAGAAGTCGGGGAAGAGCGTGATGATGTCGAAGCGCATGGGAGGGATTTGTTGCTGGGAGACTTGATTGCACTTGGTGGCAGCAGGTTTCTTCGGGAAACGACCGCTGAGTTGGCAGAAGCAGGGTCAGTAAAGCTCGGGCTCGGGCTGTGCTTCTGACGCGTCTTCGACCTGATCCATCAGCCCGGGTGGCAGGTTCATGGTGATCCGTTTCGCGTCGAGATTGACGGAGGCTAGCCAGGCCTTCACGAACGGAATAAGGACGGGATCGGCTTCCGGGGTGGCGTTCGCTGGTTCCAGGACGAGGAGGTCGACCGCGTCGTGGAGGCGGGTGCGGCCATCCGGCCCCACCGGGAATTGGAGGTCGGTGATGGTGCCGAGAAGGCGGTCTCCGTCGAAAAGCGAGCAGCCGACGAGGTCGCGGACGAGAAAGGTATCCTCGTCGAGAGCGGGTAGATCGGCTTCGGGAAGGAAGAGTT
This sequence comes from uncultured Verrucomicrobiae bacterium, assembly GCA_963717535.1. Taxonomy (GTDB): domain Bacteria; phylum Acidobacteriota; class Terriglobia; order Terriglobales; family Acidobacteriaceae; genus Granulicella. The sequence goes on along the minus strand of OY970344.1, from coordinate 785,278 downwards.
CTTTTTCTTCCAGAGCCTCTGCGGCATTGATGGAATCCACCCCGGCGAGTTTGAGGACGAGGCGTCCGGCATTGCGGCCGGTGGGACGCCAGCACTCCTCGAGCGTGATGGTGGCCGCGGAGGAGAGGCGTTCCAGGCTGGCCGCGAGGCGGAACCCGCGACCGGGGCTGAAGACTTCGGCGAGATCGGTCAGGGGCTCAGCGAGGAGTTCGCCGCGGCGGCCCTGGGGACGAAGGAGACGGGCCACCGCGATCCAGCGCTCGTTGTTCGGGGAGGTCGGCGCTGACATGAGGGAGTGGCTCCGCGGGCGTTAGTCGCCGGGCTCGTCGACCTCAACGATGTCGAGGGCGAAGCGATGTTTGAGTTTCATGCTGGCGGCACCGAGGATTGTCCGCAGAGAACGCGCCGTGCGGCCCTGTTTTCCGATGACTTTGCCCAGGTCGCGGGGAGATACGCGGAGCCGGAGCACCGTGGAGCCGGCGTCGTTAGACACATCCACTTGAACGGCTTCGGGTTCATCGACAAGGGCCCGGGTAATCTCAAGCACCAGGGTCCGCATATCCGTTATGGCGCGCTGCTGCGCCTCGATTTCGATTGTTTCAGTCACTCGCACACCTCTAGAGATGTCGCCGCGAGAGCCCCAGCGTACAGGTACCTGTTCCAGGGTATGGGACAGGTACATCTTCGCGTCGGGGCCCAGGCTGGCGCGCTGTACCTCTTATCGGCACAAAGGCTGACAACCTTGAATCGCAGCAGTGGAGCGAGTCTACGGCGAAAGACCCATACGTGGTGCAACTCTTTGGGCATGGGTTTGTGCGCCCCGGATGCGGGAAATGCGGTTACTTTAGGCAGCGGGTGTGGGTTCGGCCGCAGCCGCAACCGCTACTTTGGTGAGCAGACGGCGGACGGTATCGGAGAACTGCGCACCTTTGGAGTGCCAGTACTCAACGCGATCGTGCTTGAAATTGATGGTGGCGGGGTTGGAACGCGGGTTGTAGGTCCCGACGACCTCGATCGAACGACCGTTGCGGGCGCGATCCTTCTCGATAACAACGACGCGGTACTGGGGCTGCTTGCGGGCGCCTACGCGCGCCAGGCGAATCATCAACACTGGGAAAACCTTTCTGGAGAAAACTTGGTTGGCCTCCCCGAGGGGCGCGCATCCGGGAGTGACGACGCACGGGCGCGAGCGGAGACCGAACACCTAAGTATCGCGGAAATGCCGGGTGCTGTAAAGAGATTGATGCTTTGTGGGGAAGTTTGTGAAGGGGCTGGAACGGTTCCTCCCGAACGGTCCCGGGGCGCTGAAGATGTCAGAAGAAAGTGCATGCTCTGCCCAGGAACACAGCGTAAGGTGTGCAGCATGTTCACTACCGAATCTTCTGTTCGGCTTCGCAGGCTGACCACCCGGGGTTTTCTGCTGTTTGGGTGCTTCGTGTTCGGCTGCAGCAGCGCCGTGCCGGCGCAGAGCTCTCCGGAAAGGCCTCCAGATCCGCTGCACGCGTGGGTTGGCTTGCAGGATGGAGCCGGGCTGGACCGTTGGGTGCAGTGGCATCTTGGGGAGGAGCGCCGGCTGATTCACCAGGTGACGGCCGCCGGGCAAGGCCAGCGGTCTGTACAGAACACGCTCGCCGCCTTCGATGAGGCTGAGATGCATCTGTCACTGGCCGGGGACCAGAGCGGGATCCTGTTTGAGGTTCATCCTTCCAAGGCGGTCCGTGACAGGGCGCAGGAGCTTGTGCAAGTGATCTCCGCCGAGAACGCGAAGGTCTCGTTGAATCAGGAGGTGTATCGCGCTTTGGCGGCGGTGGACGTGAGCAAGGCGGATGCCGCGACCCGACACTACGTGGAGCGAACCTTGCTGGAGTATCGACTGGGCGGTGTGGACAAGGACCAGGCGACGCGCGACAAGGTCAAGAAGCTTGAAGATCGCCTGACGGAGCTTTCCTTGCAGTTCAGCCGTAACGTGCAGGACGACCTCCGGAAGGTTTCCGTGAAGAACGTCGCGGGGTTGGATGGTTTGCCGGCGGACTACCTTGAGCGGCACAAGCCGGGGCCGGACGGAACGATCACGCTGACGACGGATTCTCCGGATATGTCGCCGGTGATGACGTACGCCAAGGACGCAGGCCTGCGGCGGGCGATGTTTCTGGCATACAACAACCGGGCGTACCCGGCCAATGAACCGATGTTGAAGAGCATTCTGGAGACGCGGCAGGAACTGGCGACGATGCTTGGGTTTGCGACTTGGGCGGATCTTGCGACCGCAGACCAGATGATGGGATCGGCCGCAAAGATGCGGAGCTTCTTGAACCAGGTGGATGAGGCTTCTCGGGACCGGTCCAAGCGGGAGTTCGACAAGTTGCAGGCGTTTGTGCGGTCGCAGGATCCGGCAGGGGTGCCCATCACGGCCTCCGACGCTGGGTATTGGAACGAGCAGTACCGGCGTTCGGCTTACGTCTTCGATTCCCAAAGCGTTCGGCCGTACTTTGCGTACGCAACCGTGGAAAGTGGCGTTTTGAAGACAGCCTCGCGGCTGTTTCACCTTGAGTTTCGTCCGAGCGCGACGTCACCGGTCTGGGATGCTTCCGTCCATGCCTTCGATGTGTACGACGGAGGGCAACTGGCGGGCAGGATTTACCTGGATATGCATCCGCGGGAGGGCAAAGACAAGTGGTTTTCCGAGGCTCAACTGGTGCCTGGCGTCAGAGGCGGGGAACTGCCGGAGGCCGCGCTGGTGTGCAACTTCTCGGGCGGGGTTGCGGGGGAGCCCGGGCTGATGCAGTTCAGCGAGGTTGTGACGTTCTTCCACGAGTTCGGGCACATGATGCATGAGGTGCTTGGGGGCAAGCAGCGCTGGGCAGGGCAGAGCGGCGTGAGTACCGAGGGAGACTTCGTCGAAGCGCCGTCCCAGATGCTGGAAGAGATGTTTCATGACCCAACGGTTTTGCAGAGCTTTGCGCGCGACTACAAGACGGGCGGGGTAATGCCGACGGAATTGATTGCGCAACTGAACAGGGCGAGCTATTTCGGCAGAGCCGGCTGGGTGCAGGGGCAGCTGCTGTATGCGAACTACTCGCTGCAGGTGCATGACCGCAGTCCCGACAAGGTCGACCTGGAGCGGTTCCTGCGGGAAGATACGGAGCGCTTCAGCCCGTTTGTTTATGTTCCGGGGAGCCACTTCTATTCGTCGTTCACGCACCTTTCGGGGTATTCGTCGAACTATTACACGTATGTGCTGGACAAAGTGATTGCTGTGGACTTCTTCACGGCTTTCGATCCGAAGAACCTGCTGGACGGGCCGGCTGCCCTGCGCTATCGGCGGACGGTGCTGGAGCCTGGGAGTTCAAAGCCCGCGGACGAGTTGGTGAAGGACTTTCTCGGGCGTCCGCAGAGTATCGGAGCGCTGAAGAGCTGGATGGACAGGGAGTTCGATGAACCCGCGGCGCCCCGGGCGACCTCGTCTCAAGGATCGGAGCACTAGTCGGCAGCAGCGCCGCGATCAGCTCCTGGGCGGGAAGAGCCACTGGAGCACGCGGTCGAAGCGGCGGGCCCAGGCTTCTTCGTCGTGGACGGCGCCGGGGACGCGGAGGTAGCGGAGGTCGACTTCGTCCTGCCAGCCGCGGGTGAGGAGGCGCTGGTGGAGGAGGTCGCAGTCGCGGAGATGGCGCAGGCCCTCGTTCATGCCCATGTCGAGCCAGATGCGGGGGCGGGGGCGCTCCTCGGTGAAAAGGGGGGCGGGGCGGGGTGCTGGGTTATGGCGGAGGAACGGTGGGAGGATGCGGGGGCGGGGCGAGTCTTCCGGGCCGATGCGGGTGAGGATTTCGCGGCGATCCCACCAGACACTGGGGGAAAGGACGCCTAGCTTGCCGAAGATCTGGGGGTAGTCGAGGCCAATGGCGAGGGAGACGAGGCCGCCCAGCGAGCTGCCGGCGAGACCCGTGTCTTCTGGGCCGGTGAGGGTGCGCAAGGCGCTGTCGATGAGGGGCTTGAGTTCGTCGACGAGGAGGCGGGCGTAGAGCGGGCTCTTTCCGCCGCCGTGGCGCCAGTCGCGGCTAGGGGTGTATTCGTCCATGCGGCGGGGGCCGGCGTTGTTGATGCCAACGAGAATGACAGGGGTAATGAGTTGCTCGCGGGTGAGGCGGTCGGCGGTGGCTTGCGCGTTCCAGGTTCGGCCGGGCACGTAGGCGGTGCGTGGGTCGAAAAGGTTTTGCCCGTCGTGGAGGTAAAGAACCGGGAAGCGACGGTCCGGTTCGGTGCCGTAGGTGGGCGGCAGCCAGACGCTGATATCGCGGTCGCTGGGGAGGAAGTTCGAGTGGAACTGGCGGATGCGGCGTAAGCGGGGGTTGCGATCCAGATCGTAGGGGTCTTCCCAGCGCCAGTGGCCGTCGGCATCCATTTCGGGCTGGGCGCCGTCGAAGGGCAGATGCCGGGTGCCTGACGAGGGCGCGGCGTTGGGGGAGGCGGATTGTACGCTGTCTGTCGGCAAGAGATTAAGCACGTGGGGACTTGGAGTGGGCAGCAGGAGCTGCGGCTGGGGTGGTCGAGCAGAGCTTTAGGCTACCTGAGGGTAGATGCATGAATCGCGAATATCATCACTGGCACTCGGGGGAACTGGGTCGCGAGATGGAGATGCTGGTGTTTGGCCATGGTGGCCTGCCGGCGATCGTGTTTCCGACCTCGCAGGCGCGGTTTTACGAGTTCGAAGACAACGGCATGGTGGCGGCCGTGGCGGACAAGATTGACCGCGGGGAGCTGCAGCTGTTCTGTGTGGACTCGGTGGATGCGGAGAGCTGGTATAACCGCGGGGTTGGCCCTGATTGGCGGATTGCGCGGCAGGTGCAGTATGACAACTACGTGGTGCGCGAGGTGGTGCCGTTTGTGCGATGGCGGAACTGGTCGCCGCACCTGGTTGCGATGGGCTGCAGCTTTGGCGGGTTCCATGCGGTGAACTGCAGTTTGAAGCATCCGGATGTGTTTACCGGCTTTCTGTCGATGAGCGGGGCATTCGATATGAAGGAGCTGGGCTTCCTGCGCGGGTACTACGACGCGAACACGTTCTACAACCTGCCGCTGGATTATCTGCCGAGGTTGAGCGATGAGTGGTTTCTGGAGCAGATGCGGCAGCGGAAGTATGTGCTGGCTACCGGTGAGCATGACCAGTGCTGGAACGATAATGAGCGCCTGGCGGCCACGATGCGGGCAAAGGGAATTCCGGTGCAGCTGGATGTGTGGGGGATGGAGCACGGCATGACTGGCCGTGGTGGCAGCGGATGGTGCAGGTGTATTTGTAAAGTGCTTTGTTGAGAGTGTTCGCGTTTAGTTTGGGGGGCGAGGGATGGCGATGAAGAAGATTGGCGTGCTGTTTGGGCAGGAGAATACCTTTCCGGGGGCGCTGGTGGAGGAGATCAACCAGCGTGAGATTGATGGCATTCGGGCGGAGTTTGTGCAGGTTGGCGGCGTGAAGATGGCGGAGCCCTGCCCCTATGCGGTGATTGTGGACCGCATCTCGCATGAGGTGCCGTTCTACCGGGCTTACCTGAAGAATGCAGTGCTCACCGGAACGCAGGTCATCAACAATCCGTTCTGGTGGTCGGCGGACGACAAGTTCTTCAACTACGCGCTGGCGGCGAAGCTGGGTGTGGCTGTGCCGCGGACGGCGATTCTGCCGCACAAGTTCTATCCGCCAAACACCGATGGGCGAGTCCTTCCGCAACTACCAGTACCCGCTGAACTGGGATGAGATCTTCGAGTACGTGAAGTTCCCGGCCTTCCTGAAGCCGCATGACGGCGGCGGATGGCGGGACGTGTATCACGTGCATAACCCGGACGAGTTTTTCCATGCCTATGACCAGACACGTGACCTGGCGATGACGCTGCAGGCGGCGGTGAATTTTAACGAGTACTTCCGCTGCTACGTGGTGGGGCAGGAGGACGTGCACATCATGCCGTACGACCCGCGGCAGCCGCATCACCTGCGCTATGTGCAGGATCCGCCGGAGTACGCGCCGGAGCTGCTGCAGCGGGTGGAGACGGACGCGCTGACGCTGTGCCAGGCGCTCGGCTATGACCTGAACACGGTGGAGTTTGCCGTGGAGGACGGCGTGCCGTATGCGATCGACTTCATGAATCCGGCGCCGGATGCGGACTACAACTCGGTAGGCGCGACGAACTTCACGTGGATTGTGAAGAAGGTGGCCGATCTGTGCATCAAGAAGGCGCAAGGCGATGTGCCGCAGAATGCCGGTTTCCACTGGTCACGGTTCCTGTCGGGTGGTGTGGTGGATCTGAGTACGTCTTCGGGTGCTGATCTGTCGCGTGCAGGGCAGAATGCAACGGGTATGGATCAAGGGAGTCTCGAGGATGCGACCGGGGCCGGATTGGTGAACAAAGCCCCGGAGAAGAAGGCTGTACGAGCTTCTGCGAAGAAGGGTGGGACCAGAAAGGGTTAGGGCCGCTCGCTTCCATCTGTGTTAAGCCTGTATAAACACCATCACTGGCAGCACGACGACTGAAAGGGCCCTGCTCGATGCGACCGTCTTTCACGCTGGGGATTGAAGAGGAGTACCAGACCATTGATCCGGAGACGCGCGACCTGCGGTCGCATATCTCGACGGACATGCTGGCGCAGGGCGCATTCGGCTGGAAGAGCGGGTCAAGGCTGAGTTGCACCAGTCGGTGATTGAGGTAGGGACGCGGGTCTGCAGCAACATCGAGGTTGCGCGCGAAGACCTATATGATCTGCGGCGCAACCTGATCCGGCTGGCGGAAGAGAACGGTCTGGTGCTGGTGGCGGGCGCGACGCATCCCTTTGCGGACTGGCGCACCCAGGAGATCTATCCAGACCCGCGCTATGACAAGGTGGTCGAGGATCTGCAGCTTGTGGCGCGGTCGAACCTGATCTTTGGCCTGCATGTGCATGTGGGGATTGAGGATCGGGAGGCGGCGATCCGGATTATGAACTCGCTGCGGTACTTCCTGCCGCACATTCTCGCGCTGAGCACGAACTCGCCGTTCTGGATGGGGATGGAGACGGGCTACAAGAGCTACCGGGCGAAGGTGTTTGAGCACTTTCCGCGAACGAACCTGCCGGACGCTTTCGCGGACTATTCGGAGTTCGAGAGCTACGTCAACCTGCTGGTGAAGACCAACTGCATCGACAACGCGAAGAAGATCTGGTGGGACATCCGGCCGCATCCGTACTTCAACACGGTGGAGGTGCGGGTGTGCGACATCCCGATGCGGGCGGAGGAGACGATCGCCATTGCCGCGCTGATCCAGGCGACGGCGGCGAAGCTGTGGAAGCTGCATGCGAGCAACCAGGATTACCGGCAGTACTCGCGGGCGCTGTTGATGGAGAACAAGTTCCGTGCGGTGCGGTATGGGCTGGAGGGCAAGCTGATCGACTTTGGCAAGCAGGAAGAGGTGCCCGAGTGCGAGTTGATCCAGGAGTACCTGAAGTTTGTGGACGATGTTGTCGATGAACTGGAGAGCAGGCCTGCGATTGAGTACATCAGGACGATGCTGAAGCAGGGATCAGGGGCGGACCGGCAATTGCGCGTGTGGCGCGAGACGGGCGATCTGAAGAAGGTGGTGGATTACATGGCGGAAGAGACCCGGGTCGGGCTGTAGAGCGAGTTTTGGCATCGAAACAAAAGAGAAGCAAACACGAAGTGACAGGACAACCCAGGATTTGACGACTTTCGAGACCCAGCCCATGACCTCCGCCCCACAACCCGCCGCAACCGATCTCCGGACGGTACCGTTTCCTGAAGAGTTTCGCGAGGGGGCGCATAATGCGTCGACGACGTGTCTGCGGATTGAGCCAACGGAGCGCGTGACCCTGATCACGGATGAGGCCACAGCGCCCATCGCGGCGTCGATCGCGGCGGAATTGGACCGAATTGGCTGCGTGTGGCACGCGTTTGTGCTGGAAGAGCTTGCGCCACGGCCGCTGAAGGAGATGCCGGCCGAGGTGCTCGAGGATATGGAAGAGGCGCAGGTGAGCATCTTCGCGGTGCAGGTGCAGCCGAATGAGTTGCGCAGCCGCATGCAGATGACGGATGTGGTGAACCGGCGGCGGATGCGTCACGCGCACATGGTGAACATCACGCCGGAGATCATGCTGGGCGGCATGCGGGCGGACTTCAACGCAGTGGACCGGCTGAGCCAGGCCGTGCTGGACCAGGTGCGGAAGGCCAGGTACGTGCGCGCGACGACGCCGGCGGGAACCAACATCTTCGCGGAGTTGGATCCGGACTACCGGTGGTTCAAGACATCGGGGATCATCAGCCCGGAGAAGTGGGGAAACCTGCCTGGCGGCGAGTGCTTTACGGCGCCGGGCGAGGTCAACGGCGTGTTTGTGGTGGATGGCGTGGTGGGCGATTTTCTCTGTGCGCGTTACGGCATCCTGCGCGAGACGCCGCTGACGATCCACATCAGCCGCAACCGCATTACCTCAGTGGAGTGCGCGAACAAGCAGCTGGAGCAGGAGTTCTGGGAGTACACGCACACGGATGCGAACTCGGACCGTGTGGGGGAGTTTGCGATCGGGACGAACATCGGCGTGCACGAGGTGATTGGGAACATTCTGCAGGATGAGAAGTTCCCGGGCATTCACATCGCGTTTGGTGATCCGTACGGAGCGCATACGGGCGCGCCGTGGAAGTCGACGACGCATATTGACGTGGTCGGGCTGGGGTTCAACATCTGGCTGGGTGGGCCGGATGGTGAAGAGCAGATCATGAGCGAGGGCGAGTTCCTGATCGAGGGCTGAAGGACGAGGGCAACGGGTGATCGAGCCGTTTCGCAGCGACTTCAACGCGCGCTTCACTGAGGCGAAATATCGCGAGCTGACTGACCGGCTGAACCGCGAGTGCGGGACTGAGATTGAGTTCCGCATGGCGGAGACGCCGTGCTTCTTTCCACGAGGCGTTGCTGGACGAGATGGTTCGGGCGGGCGTGGAGCTTACTGCAGCAGCTTGTGGATAATCCGGAGTACCTGCGGCGCTCCGAGGCGGCGATCCCGGCGGAGTACAAGTGTGCCGGACGAGGACGCGCACCCGCACTTTATGACGGTGGACTTTGGCCTGGTGCGGAATGAGGCGGGACGAGCTGGAGCCGAAGCCTGGTGGAGATGCAGGCGTTTCCCTCGATCTTTGGATTTCAGCCATGCTTTGGAAGGACGTACAAGGAAGTCTTCGAGCTGGACCCGAGGTTGAAGTATCTGTTCGGCGGCCTGACGGACGAGCAGTACTGGGGGCTGTTGCGCGAGGTGATCGTCGGGGAGCATGACCCGGAGAACGTGGTTCTGCTGGAGGTAGACCCCGAGAACCAGAAGACGCTGCCGGACTTCCGGATGCATGAGAAGCACCTTGGCATCCGGACGGTGGACATTGCGACCGTGGTGAAGCAGGGGCGCGAGTTGTTCTATCGGAATGCGAGGCAAGCCGGGAAGCTGACGCGCATTGAGCGGATCTACAACCGGGCCATCGTGGACGAGCTGGAGCGGAAAGGCATCAAGCTGCCGTTTGATTACCGGGATGAGCTGGATGTGGAGTGGGCAGGGCACCCGAACTGGTACTTCCAGATCAGCAAGTTTTCTATTCCATACCTGCGGCACCCGACGGTGCCGGCGGCGGTGTTTCTGGACGACTGGTTCCGGGGAGAAGGGCGGGATCGGTTGCCCGCGACTCGCGAGGATTGGGTCTTCAAGCCGCTGTACTCGTTTGCCGGCAAGGGGATTCAGTTTGGGCCGAGCGATGCGGACCTTGCGAGCGATTCCCGAGGCGGAGCGGCGCAACTATCTGTTGCAGGAGCGGGTGCATTTTGAGCCGGTGATTCGAACGCCGGAGGGGATGACGCAGGCGGAGGTCCGGATTTTGTATGTCTGGCCGGAAGGAAAGACGATGGTGCCGATGACGAGCCTGGTGCGGATGGGACGTGGAATGATGATGGGCGTGGACCACAACCGTGACCGGACGTGGGTGGGCGGAACTGCGGGATTGTTCATTTCCGGGACAGCATGACCCCCGTATGTGCTATTTGTGACCCACTTTGGGTATAGTCTTCGGTAACCCTTCGGATAGAATCTGGTGCAGCAGGAGACAAGTATCGCCCTGGCGATGAACGACATGCCCGCAGAAGAACTCACAAAGACTGAGCCGGTACGAACGGCAGTTCGCTTTCCTCTGCACCTGGAGTTGGTGTTGTATGCCGACCAGAAGGAATATCACGCGGTCACGGAAGATGTTTCCGCGAGTGGTGTGTTGTTTGCTGCTGATGATCTTCCTCCGCTGGGGAGTTCGGTCGAGTTTCGGCTGAGTATGCCGGCCAAGGTCATGGGCGGAGCGGAAGATGTAACGCTGCATTGTGTAGGCCGAATTGTTCGCCACGCAGCGAGCGAGGGCAAGAGAATGGCTGCCGCGGTGATCGACGAATACGTCTTGAAGGCTGAGCAGGTATGACATTTGACGGACCAAAAGGGACGAACGGCGACCTGACCAACGGGGACGCCACCGCGAACCAGATCCGGGTGCTGCTCGCTGATTCGCAGGCGATCTACCGCGTGGGGATGCGGAAGATCTTTGCGCTGGAAGACGACATTCGCGTTGTGGCGCAGGCGGAGACGCTGGACAACCTGTTTGCGGCGCTGCAGCGGTTTCCCACCGATGTGGTGGTGCTGGAAGGCGCAGCTGATCACGGGGACGATCGATGCGATCCCGGAGTTTGTGCGCCGGGCACCGGAGGCGAAGCTGATTGTGCAGGTGACGGAAGCCGACGAGAGCAATACGGTGGAGCTTTACCGGCGCGGGGTGCGTGGCGTTGTGCCGCGGTCGATCTCGCCGGACCTGCTGATCAAGTGCGTGCGCAAGATTGCCGCTGGGCGAGACCTGGATCGATAACCAGTCGATCAGCTGGGTGATTGAGGCGTACCGGGCGCAGGCGCACGATGCTCACGAATCCGCGCACGCAGCCGAAGCTGTCGGAGAAGGAACTGGCGATCATCGGGTGCATCACGCGCGGGATGCGCAACAAGGAGATCGCCTACCAGATTGGCACGACCGAGCAGGTGATCAAGAACTACCTGCGCAAGGTGTACGACAAGCTGGGCGTTTCCGACCGGCTGGAGCTGGCGCTGTACTGTCTGCACCATCAGATTCTGAAGAATGAGACCAACGGTGCGGAGATGGCATATGCCGATCCTGGCATGCCGTTGCGCGCGAAGATGTAAGGACATGCCTGAAGCCTGTAGACTGCGCTTCAGGCATGGCCTTCTTCTCCGGACCTTTTCGAGCCCTTCAACCGAATCAACGCCGCGTCTTCACGGCCTGCTTTCTGGGTTGGGCGCTGGACGCGTTTGATTTCTTCCTGCTGACGTTCTGTCTTGATTCTGTTGCAGCGACGTTTCATGTCAGCTTGCCGACAGTGACGACGGCGATCTTCTGGACCCTTTGTATGCGGCCGGTGGGTGCGCTGCTGTTTGGGTGGCTGGCGGAGCGGTATGGACGCCGGCCGACGTTGATGGCCAACATCATCTGCTTTTCGGTGCTGGAGCTGGCTTCGGCCTTTGCGCCCACATTTCACGTTGTTCCTCGTGAGTCGTGCGCTGTTCGGCATTGCGATGGGCGGGGAGTGGGGTGTGGGGGCGGCGCTGGCGCTGGAGTCGTTGCCGGCGGAGAACCGGGGCTTTTTCGCGGGTTTGCTGCAGGAGGGGTATGCGGCGGGCAATCTGCTGGCAGCGGCGGTGTATGGGCTGCTCCTGACGGTGTATCACGGGCACGCATTTGCTTCGTGGCGGCTGTTGTTTGTGATTGGAGCGTTGCCGTCGTTGCTCGTGGTGTATGTGCGGATGCATGTGCAGGAGTCTCCGGCGTGGGAGGCTCGGGCGCGAGCGGCAGCGCGGCCCGGGGCTGAACGGAAGTCGCCGTTTGCCGAGTTAGGGCGGCATCTTCCGATCTTCCTGGTACTCGTGCTCCTGATGACGGGGCTGAACTCGTTCAGCCATGGAACGCAGGATCTTTATCCGACGTTTTTGAAGACGGTGCACAAGCTTTCGCCGCGGCAAACTTCTTTGATTGCTATCGTGGCGACGCTGGGGGCGCTTTTTGGCGGGCCGAGCTGGGGAGCGCTATCAGAGCGCTGGGGACGGCGGCGGGCTTTGGCTGCGGCTGCGCTCCTGGCTCTGCCGGTGGTGCCGTTGTGGATCTGGAGTCACTCGCTTTTGTTGCTCGGGTTGGGCGGGTTTCTGATGCAGTTCATGGTGCAGGGCGCGTGGGGGATTGTTCCGGCGCACTTAAATGAGCTGTCGCCAGCACCCCTACGGGCGTTGATGCCGGGCCTGGCGTACCAACTGGGAAATCTGATCTCGTCGCGAAATGGGGTGCTGCAGGCGAAGTTTGCGCAGCGATGGGCAGGCGGAAGTTTGGCACCCGTAATGGCCTGGACCGTTGTAGGGGTAGGGGTGTTTGTGGCGGTGGTGGCGAGCGTGGGACGTGAAGCCCGAGGAGCGGATCTGGCGAGCGAGTAGGAAAGAAGTCCGGCGTTTCCCCGCGCGGGTTCGGCTGAGGTCCGTCGAGCTATAGAGGAAGACACTCGATCGGTGGGGTCGTTTGCTTTGAGTGTCCGTTCCTCGGTACCCTGAGAGGGTGAGTTTTAACCCTCAGCGCCGGTTGTGTGGTTTCCGCTGTTGTTGCTGAGGCATTTGCCTGCCATTTTGAGGCGCTCCGTTGCGCCGTTGCCCTGGCCGCAGGATGTGGCCTCCCTTTCGCAATTTGACCTGGAGATTTGCCTTGAGCACTGACGCCCCTGTTTCCGCCGTTCCTTCTACCCCGCCCGCTGCCGTCCCACCGAAGGAGACCAAGGCGCAAAAGGTCGAGCGCCTGAAGCGGGAGAAGAACCCGTGGGACGCGTGGGAGGAGGTGCAGCGAGTTCGCGCGCGAGGGTCGCGAGGCTGTGCTGCCGGAGTGGGCGGGCACGTACTTCAAGTGGTGGGGCATTTACACGCAGGGCGACGGCGTAGGCGCGACGGGTGGCGTTGGCGGGGAGGGCAAAGCGACTGAGTACTTCATGCTGCGGATCGGGATCCCGAACGGGCTTTCTGACTTCGCATCAGACGCGCGTCATTGGCGAGATTGCGGCGAAGCACGGGCGCGGTCTGGCGGATGTTACAACGCGGCAGAACATTCAGCTGCATTGGCTGACCATTCAGTCGCTGCCCGAGGTTGTGGACGCCCTCACTGAGATCGGTTTGAGCCCGAAGGGCGCGTGCGGAGATGTGGTGCGGAATGTGACCGGATGTCCGCTGGCCGGGCTGGATCACCAGGAGCTGCTGGACGCCTCGCCGCTGGCGGTGGAGATTGCGCATACGCTTGACGGCGAATCCGGCGTTTGTGAACCTGCCGCGGAAGTTCAAGGTGTCGGCTGACGGGATGCCCGATCTGGTGCTCGTATCCGGAGATCAACGATGTTGGGCTGACTGGGCTGAAGCGCGTTAAGGATGGCGTGGAGGAGATTGGGTACAGCGTGCGCGTGGGCGGTGGGTTGTCGACCGAGCCGCACATGGCGGTGCGGCTGAATGCTTTTATCCCGCAGGAAAGGGCGTTAGCCGTGGTGACCGCGGTCTGTGAGATTTTTCGCGAGCAGCAGGAACTCCGCGAGAACCGCACCCGAGCCCGGCTGAAGTACCTGTTCATGAAGCATGGTTGGACGGCCGAGAGCATGCTGGCGGCGGTCGAAGAGAAGGTTGGATTCAAGTTTGATCCTTGCGAGGAAGGGCCGATTGCGGATGATTTGTATCGCGATCACGTCGGTGTGCGGCGGCAGAAGCAGGATGGATTGAGCTCAGTGGGCGCGACGGTGCTGCGCGGGCGTCTGGATGCAGAAAAACTTAAAGCTTTGGCGGATCTTGCCGATAGGTATGGTGACGGCCATCTGCGGACGACGATCATGCAAAACATCGTGATCGTGAATGTGCCGAACGCGCGCGTCCAGGAACTTGCGGGCGAGTTGGGGAAGTTGGAACTGCAGGTAGAGCCGTCGGTGTTTTACCGCGGGGCGATCGCTTGTACGGGGACGGAGTTCTGCAAGCTGGCGATCTCGGAGACGAAGGGCTTTACGAAATGGCTGGTGGAGGAGATGGAGGAGCGGGTGCCCGGGTTCGATCAGCAGATCAAGCTGCATGTGACGGGCTGCACGAATAGCTGCGGGCAGCACTGGATCGCGGACATTGGGCTGGAGGGCAAGAAGATCAAAAAGGATGGCGCGCTGGTCGATGCCTATTACTTCTGCGTAGGCGGCGCAGTGGGTGAGCATGCGCGGGCAGGTCGGCCAATTGGGTATCGGGCTGCGGCCGAGGATGTGCCGCAGGCGATCGAGCGACTGTTGCGCGGATATGCCCAGCAACGGTATGAGGGTGAGAATCTGCGCGGCTACTTCAACCGGACGAGTGATGAGGATTTGCGGAACTTAATTGCCGGCGCCGTGGTGGCCCCTGTGGAGCGAGATCCCTCGCCGGGGCGGCATGGGCCTGCCAACATCGAAATGTAGGTGGCGGGGCTCTGCGGCAGATCCTTGTCGGAATTCACAGAGAGAAAGACAAACGCGGGGTGGCCCGAGGTGCAAAATGAGCCTGTTTCCGATGTTTCTGAAGCTGACGGCTCGGCCTTGTCTGGTGGTAGGCGCAGGGGCGATCGCGGAGGGAAAGATTGAGGCCTTGCTGCAGGCGGAGGCGCGGGTGCGGGTGATTGCACCAGAGGCGTTGCCGCGGGTAAGGGAGTGGGCTGAAGCGGGCGAGATCGAGTGGTTGCAGCGGACGTACCAGGCAGGCGATCTGGCGGGAGTGTTTCTGGCCGTCGCCGGTACGGCGACAGCGGAGGTAAACCGTGCGGTGTTCGCGGAAGCCAGTGAGCGCGGCGTGCTTTGCAATGCGGTAGACGATCCGCCGTTCTGCGATTTTTACTTTCCTTCGATTGTGCGCCGGGGAGAGCTGCAGATTGCGATCTCCACTGCGGGGGACAGCCCTGCGTTAGCGCAGAGGCTCCGCAAGGAGATCAACGCGGCACTGCCGGCAGACATGAGCGAGTGGCTGATGGAGCTGGGGCGGCTGCGGCGCGAGGTGACGGCGGTGGAGCCGATTGGAGAGCCTCGGAAGCAGTTATTGCACGAGCTGGCGCAGCGGGATGTGTGTGGCTACGACGGGTGTCCGGCGCGGATGCGGGCGCGGCAGCACGCGCGGGAGTTCGGGTATGTGACGACCGGCGGTGCAGTTGTGGCTGGGACGGTGGTGCCTGACGAGCTACCAGAGACTCTCGAGCTGGAAGCGGCTGACCTGGAGAGTCCGGAGGAGTCTGTGCTTTGAGCGAGACTCGGGCGCGGGCTGGGACAGTGTACCTGGTGGGCGCAGGTCCGGGTGATCCTGAACTGCTGACCGTCCGAGCTTTGCGCCTGCTGCAGACCGCGGACCTGGTGCTTCACGACGATCTTGTTCCGGCGGAGGTGCTGGCGCTTTCCGGCGCTGGAGCCGAGGTGACGAGTGTGGGCAAGCGCTGTGGGCGGGCTCGCATCACGCAAGCGGAGATTCACGGCCTGATGGTAGCGGGCGCACGAGCGGGCAAGGCCGTGGTGCGGTTGAAGTCAGGCGATCCGCTGGTCTTCGGGCGCGCGGGCGAGGAGATTGGGGCTCTGCGGGAGGCGGGGATTCCGTTCGAGGTGGTCCCCGGTGTAACCGCGGCGTTTGGCGCTGGAGCGGCGTTAGGACTGCCGTTGACGGACAGGGAGCGGGCGTCAAAGCTGGTGTTTCTCACAGGGCATCACGCGACCGGGAAGGACGCGGAGAAGCCAATCTGGGCCGGATTGCTGCCGGAGGATGCGACTGTCGTGGTGTACATGCCGGGTCGAGATCTTGCACGCTTGACGGGGGAGTTGATGGCCGCCGGCTTGGGAGCGGAGATGCCCTGCGCAGCCGTATCGCACGCGGCGACTGCCCGGCAGAGCTTTGTGGCTTGTTCTTTGGGTGAGCTTGGTTCGGTGCGGGTCGGGCCTGCTCCGTTGATTGTTCTGGTGGGGAAGGCTGTTGAGGGTTTGCTGCAGGGTGTGAGTGTTGGAAGGGGCTCTTCCACTGAGAGACATTGAGAAACAGGTCCGTTCATCCAACAGCTGAGGAGGGTGCTGGAAATTGACGCCACGGCTCTGCGGCCCCACCCGGTGGCTGAAGCCGCACTGCAGGGCAAGCACCCGCGAGCCGCAGAAGCCGGGCGACGCTAGGGGGTCTTCTTTTCAGCAGCCCCTCCCGCTATCGGGGAACCTGCTGGCCCTGAATGTAGGTGGCGACCAAGCCGCTATTCTGATCGAAGCGGTTCAGGTGGGCGGGGCTGCCCGGGGCGAGGGTGGTGAGTTCGGGGCGGCCGAGGAAGGCGGCCGGGGTGTGGGAGGCTGCACGGACCGCATGGGCGAGGCTGCAGGCCGTGTGTTGCCGGAGATTGGAGACTGCGGTGTCGAGCGTGAGGATGCTGCCTGCGAGCGTTTCTTTGCCTTCGACGAGGTCACCGGTCAGCAAGGCTCGACGGGCCCTGACGGTGACAGGGAGGCCACCCAGGCTGTAGCTTCCGTCGGGAGAGCCGGCGGCTGACATGCTGTCGGTGACGAGGATGGCGCGCGGGGGACCGCCGCGGGAGCTCTTGGCGTGGTACCAGAGGCGGATCAGTGGGGGCGCGACGTGGATGCCGTCGGCGATGATCTCGGCGTGGAGGCGGGAGTCGTCCAGGGTGGTACCGAGGATGCCGGGCTCGCGGTGGTCGAGGGGGCGCATGGCGTTGAAGGTGTGGGTGGAGCTTGTGGCGCCGGCGTCAAGGGCGGCGAGGGTCTCGGCGGCTGTAGCGTTCGAGTGGCCGAGGCTGACGCGGATGCCGAGGGAGACGGCGTGGCGGATGAGGTTGAGGGCGTTGGGGAGCTCGGGCGCCAGGGTGAGGAGGGCGATGTGACCGCGTGCGGCTTCGTGCAGGCGGTTGAAGGTCGGGATGTCTGGGCGGAGGAGGTGTTCGGCGGGGTGGACGCCTCGTTTGATCGCGGAGAGGAAGGGGCCTTCGAGGTGGATGCCTATGGGCTGGGCCTGGAGGGGCTGGGGGCCGCGCTCTATCTCGGTGGCGATGCGGTCGAGGGCCTGGAGGGTGGTGTCGAGGGGCGCGGTGACGGTGGTGGGGCAGTACCACGCGACGCCCCGGGTGGCGTAGAAGCCCTGGAGCCGGGCGAAGCCTTCGGGTGTGGCGGACATGACGTCCTCGCCGACGGCGCCGTGGGTGTGGATGTCGAGGAAGGCGGGGGTGAGGGCGGTGGTGTCTTCGGGGTTGGGGTGAGGGTCCGTGTCGAGGATGGCGAGGGTGCCGTCGTTGTCCAGGGCGAGGAGCGGATGGGGGAGGTCGCCGGTGGCGGTGAGGAGGCGGCTGGCGGAGAGGGTAGGCATGTCGGGTTGAGTGTAGCGGGTGGGGGAGGCCCCCCGGGTACTTTTTGTTCAAAGTCTTCGAAATACGGACTTTAGGCCCGGACCTGAGATGTGGTCGAGGCCTGGGCTGAACGTGAGTCGTTGCTCATGTCAGAGGTAGATTCCAGTGTAGCTAGTGGCCTGATACGGTACGCAGCTCAGGCCGCAACGGGTCTGCCGGGGCTGCGGGCGTGGAACCACTTCCAGAGGGAGAGGCCGGTGGCCCCGAGGCAGAGCAGGACGAAGGCTGTCATGCACCAGAGAAAAGGTGCTGATTTTGAGATGGCAATGACCTGTTTGCCAAATCGGAGGGCGAGCCAGGCGAGCAGGGCGAAACGGGCCGCGCGGGCGAGGAAGTTGGCGATGAGAAGGCGCGGGATCGGGTAACCGAGGGCCCCTGCTGCGGCGATCACGATAGTGTAGGGAAAGGGTGGCGGCGCCAGCGCGCCGGCGGTGATGGACACGGCTCCATGGCCGCAGATCCAGCGACGGAGGCGATTGAATCGCTTGTCGCCCATCATCTTGTGGATTCTTTCTTCGCCGAGCTTTTTTGCCACGAGGGAGAGGGCGAAGGCGCCCAAGGTGGAGCCGAGGGCGGCAGCGAGAACGTAGATCCAGACATTGTGGCGGTGCTGGGCGACAAGGCCGACGACGACGAGGTCATTGCCGAAGGGGAGGACGAGGAAGGAGCTGTCCATGATGCCCATGACGAAGGGGCCGAGGTAGTTGAGGTGGAAGAGGAAGGTGAGGAGGGGATGGAGGAACTTCATGTTTGGTTCAGGGTTGGATGCGGGTTTGCGTCATGCAAGGTTTTGGCTGGCTGAGCGGCTGGGCTTCTGGAGGGAATGGGGGATGCCCTCGAGATCCGGCGTTGTCGTGGGCAAGTGTACGATAATGTATGGTCCGCCGCGCGACTGCAAGGGAAGCGTGGTCGAGAAGACAAGTCTGCGCAAATGTATTCGGCCTTTGTGTGGAGATCGACTCTCCTGGCCATGATGAGTTGCGCGCGTATCTATCCTTATAAGCCGATCGGACGTTGAGGCCCATTCTCGTAAGCAGGCTGTGGACACGCCGTTGTGACTGTTCTTTCGTCCTTGCTGACCCTGTGCAGACTTCGGTGGAGAGCTTGTTCGCCGTCGTGGTGCGGGAAAGTGGGAGCGCGTG
Organism: uncultured Verrucomicrobiae bacterium; assembly: GCA_963717535.1. Taxonomy (GTDB): domain Bacteria; phylum Acidobacteriota; class Terriglobia; order Terriglobales; family Acidobacteriaceae; genus Granulicella. Next base: position 766,638 of record OY970344.1, on the reverse strand, counting down.
AGCGCTTCCAAGCCGAAGGCGTCTTTTCCGCACCGGTTATGCTGGTACAGCTGCTGGCCTGTACTCGTTGCCGCTGGACAACACCGCCCAGGCGATCCGCGCAAGCTTGTTCGCCATGGCTACGATGACGACGTTCTTGTGAGCCCTCGCGTCGAGCCCATCGAGCCAGGCACCGATGGGCGCGCGATCGCGCTTGATCCGCAGCACAGCGGCGCGGGCGCCATGGATCAGGATCTTGCGGAGGTAGACGTTGCCTCGCTTGCTGATACCCAGAAGTCTCGCCTTGCCTCCGGTTGAGTACTGCCGTGGCACGATGCCGAGCCATGCCGCGAACTCCCGGCCCTTGCGGAAAGCGGCACCGTTGCCGATCGCCGCAACGATCGCGGTAGCGACGACCGGTCCGATGCCCGGGATCTTCCGGATGCGCGTGCAGCCAGCATCGGCAGCAGAGATCCGTTCCAACTCATCGCCAAGCTCTTCGATCTGCTGATCGACGATCTTCCACTCGTCCCAGAGAACGTTGATCAGGTTGCGCATCATGGGGGTAAGGTCTGCCTCCGCGTTCTCCAGAACGTCCGCCATCACGGCCTTGAGTTTGGCCGGCCTTTGCGCGAAGACCAGGCCGCGTTCCAGCAGAAAGGCGCGGATCTGGTTGATCACCGCGGTACGCCTGGACACCAGCCGGTCGCGAACACGATGAATCGCCTGCAGGTCCAACTGGTCATCGGTCTTGATCGGAACAAAGCGCATGTTCTTGCGCTCGACTGCTTCAGCGATCGCCTCGGCATCGACGAAGTCGTTCTTGTTCGACTTCACAAACGGCTTCACGAACTGAGCCGCAATCAGCCGCACATCGTGACCCTGCTTGCGCAGTGCCCGACCGAGGAAGTGAGCGCCGGAGCAAGCCTCCAGGCCGATCAGCGAAATCTCCAGGTTGGCGGTGTAAGCGAGCAGCTGCTTCTGAGTGAACTTCTTCTTCACCAGCACCTTGCCAGCTGTTCCCAATGCCACCAAGTGAAAGCTCGTCTTCCCCAGATCGATGCCAATCGAATGTATCTGCATAGCGATGATCCTCCTGTCTCAGCTTGCTCCCAGTAATCCTCCACTGGGAATGAAGAAGCAAGCGGCGGACCATCTCATTAGCCGACTTCGCGGCCAGTTGACCATCGCCAAGGAGGAAGCTGCTCTCCCACGCGCGTTTTCCATGCAGTGGCGAGTACGATTGGCCCGGGACGGCTTCGAGTGTCTTAGATCGCGAGTTGGCGTAAATCTCGCCTCAGAACCAGCGATCGTGCATACGCTTCAAAAAATCTTGCGTGATCGGAAAGCCCGAGTTTGCCCCGAGCACAGCATCGACTGGGCATCTAGGGCAGAGCGCGGTTTCCCCTTCGTCGATCCACTCAGTAATGGCGGCCGGCGGAAACGTGCTCAGGCAACAGAAGCAGCCGCAAATTGAGCTTGCCTCCACTTCGGCCCGATGAAAACTCGAATGCTTGTGCGCAGTGTCAAGATCCGGAGTTCTCGTACCGGTCATGCTGGCCCCTCCCCTCGAGAAGCTCGTCCAGCTTACTTGTTGTGTTCGAACATCGTAGCGATTCGGTACGAGAAACGGGCATCTCGTACACTTGGCGATACGGTTACCCATCCCGGCAGGTCCAAGTGTCCGATTTGCCGACTTCGCGTTCACTGACGACGAGAGCTCTCGTCAGCACCATCCCGGTAGACTCGATGGATGGCTTCGCATCAATACCGAACTAAGTGGTTCTGGGCAATCGTCCTTGCAAACGGAGCTGTGTGTGTTCTTCTGCTCGCTTTGCTTTACGGCATCCTGAGCGCACTTTCGCGATTTGCGGCAGGAATTGAGAGTTGGGCACTCGCGGCCTCGGGTGGTCTTCTCGCGCTAGGAGTGGCGTTATCGATTGTCTCCCCTCCCATCGCAAAGGTTGCTCCTAAGCGGCTCAACCGGTATCTGGGATATGGCGTGAATGGCGGCGCTCTGGTGATCTATCTGGTATTGCTTGCTGGGGTGGCATTCGTTTGGGTACAAACCTCCCGAAGATTGTTCTTGGTCCCTGCTGGTTTCCAGGGAGATCTTTATCTTGTGCACGATTCAAATGCGATGCAGCGCAATCCTTTATGGCGCACCACCTACTCATTTCCAAGCGACGGAGTTCTGGAAACCCCGCGCCAGAACCCACAAATGTTCTCGGATAAATACGAGTACATCCACTCGGATGGGCACACTCAGGAACTCAAGGACGCGGGTCCAGGGACTTTGCAGGACACTCCCGAAAACCGATCAAACACAAGCGAAGTAGTAACGTACTTTGGCCGCACGGCTCAGCCAAATGGACCAAACGACTGCTATGTGGAAGAGATCTCAATAGGTACAAGAGCCTTCCTCTTGGCGAGACATCATACCGGCGCACCTCCCAACGTCACTCATCCGGGAATATGCCATCCAACGACTCATTGAACGAGAACTGAAGCTCTCGCAAGCGGCATTACCGCAACTCCGCTGATTTCCCGCCATTCACGTCACTTCGGTTATCAGGAGCGGTCCGATCAAGTGGACGAGAAACGGGCATCTCGGAAACTTGCCGGGGCACGTTGCCGTGCGGCTGGGTTCAAGTGTCCGACAAGCCGACTTAACGGCAACTGAAGTGCAGCTCTGTTTCGAACCACACGTCTCAGTGCAAGATCGTGCTGAGAAAACAGGCTCGCTTAGATCACTTCAGTGGTGTTGCGGAAACGCTGAGCCTCGCGGAGACAGATAGACTGCCGATAGCGCCCCCGAATAAGAGAGTCCTTCATGAACGAATCACAACCCGGAACCCATTCGCCAGGCAAACGAGCACCAACCAATTTCTTTTCGCGATCTCCGTTCCGCTCATGGATGTTTCTGATCAACACAGGTCTCTTCGGGACAATATGCCTCGGTGTTCTTGGGATATTGTGGAGATTCTGGGACAAGTTGACCCAGCGCTCTGCCGGAGCGCCACTGGTACTTCTGGTCCTTTTTGTTACGAACGTTCTCTACCCATATTGGTGGGCTCTTATTCGTCATCGGAAGATCAAAAGGCTCTACCTCGCTGGTCACATCTCAGAGCAGCCAGCTAGTTCTCCGACTGCGGAACTTCTCTCAGTCGCCTCGGAGTCACTGAACGAGGGGCTTCGGAATACTATGGTCTGCTTTGGTTTGTTTCTTATCGCTCTCGTGTTGTGGCACCTAGTCCCCTCAACCGGCTTTTTGGGTAAGTAAGCCGCTGGGTGTTCCCTCCCAACCACGCCCTGCTGTCAGCGGCCGTCCGGCAAGTGGACGTGAAACGGGCATCTCGGAAACTTGCCGGGGAACGTTGCCGTGCGGCTGGGTTCAAGTGTCCGACAAGCCGACTAATGAGATGGTCCGCCGCGCGATCCTCTTCTGTTATGGAGGATGTGTAGGCAGCTTCTGATCGGAGGATCATCCCCATGCAGATTCAGTCGATTGGCATTGACCTGGGCAAGACGACCTTTCACCTTGTAGCGCTGGGCCCCTCTGGGCAGGTACTGACGCGCAAGAAGTTCACCCGCAAGCAGCTGCTGACGTTCACTGCTAACCTGCCCAACTCGTTGATCGGCATGGAAGCCTGTGCCGGGGCGCACTTTCTGGCCCGTGCGCTTCGCCAGCAAGGCCATGACGCGAGACTGATGGCTGCGCAGTTTGTGAAGCCCTTTCGGAAGTCCAACAAGAACGACTTCAGCGATGCGGAAGCGATTGCCGAAGCGGCCGAGCGCAAGAACATGCGGTTTGTGCCGATCAAGACAGACGACCAACTGGATCCCTGGCATCGGCCCCATCGTGGCCACCGCCATCGTCGCGGCGATCGGCAACGGTGCGGCGTTTGAAAAAGGTCGGGAGTTTGCGGCATGGCTGGGACTGGTTCCCAAACAACACTCGACCGGCGGCAAGGAACGCCTGCTGGGCATCAGCAAGCGCGGCAACCGTTATTTGCGCAAGGTGCTGGTGCATGGCGCTCGCGCAGCCGTGTTGCGCATCAAGCGAGACAGGGCACCCATCGGGGCCTGGATGGATCGACTGGAACGCCGCGCTCACCGCAACATCCTGATCGTGGCCATGGCCAACAAACTGGCACGGATCGCCTGGGCCGTGCTGTCTAGTGGACAGGACTACAGACCGTCAACCTCGATCCCGCAGCCGGCGTAGAACGCCGTCTCAGAAAGATTTCCGTCCCCCCACAAGGTCTGCATAGGAAACGAAGACGAAAGAACAGTCCTAACGGTGTGTCTGGAAACCTGTAACCGAGAATGGCCCTCGACGGCCGTCCGACTAGTAAGGACAGACACGCGGCGCATACTCATACTGGCCAGGAGCACAGCTCCACCCAAAGGCCGAATACATTTGCGCAGACTTCCTCTCGCTCAAAGTTTCCATTGCAGTCAGGCGGCGGACCATACATTCTCGGCAACTGACGGGAATCGCGTTCTGAGGACTAGTTCGGGCAATTGAAAGCAGGCGAATTAACGGCGCTAGAACCAAAGTGGGCCTATGCCGACAGGCCGGTCAGGATCGGGAGCGGCCGTCAGTGCTGCACTCTCGCAATGTCGCGTTCCCGGAACTTGTGATACCTGCCCCGAATGAACCTATATTCGCCGTATATGCACTCATTTGGTGAACACCATTGAGTCTCGACGTCCCTGTGTCCCGCGTGTGTTGTATCCAGGAGCTTGACGTAGTTCGCAGGGGCCAACATGATTGCGTGTGGTGTTGGTTTGGAGAGGTCCACCAGCCAAAAGTGTCCGTTGTCGGCTCCTGAAGTGGCGGGGGAAGTTCCTACAGCAAGTAGCCAGCGATCTCCGGCATCACTCAGCTTCACCGGTGTTGCGCTGAACAGTAGGCCGGGCCTTCCTGGTTGCGGAGTAGCCTCAAGAAGCTGCTTCACATCAGCTTCAGCCATGGAACTCCGAAGCATAACGCTGACAACGTCCGCCGTTAGGGGCAGAGCATACTTGAATGCTCGATCATCTTCTGCGAAAAAGCGCTGATCAGGCTGGCTCAAAAAGCTCTGCCCTAGCCCGTCCGGGACAACGAGGAGGAATGCCAAGAAGAACGGTGCAGTACGACCAGTCAACAGGAACCTCACCTCAGACGAAGATACCCCCGACCAGTTCGAATCGTAACGGGAGTCGCGTGGTGTGAAGTGATGCGGTCACGTGTCCGTGTAACGGGCTTCTCGTACACCTACCAGTTTTGTCTAAGTCTCTGTATTCACTGAAATGGTCATTTCAGACGAGGCAGCGCCTGCGGCAATCCAACCGCAGATTCCCTTCGGGAATGACAACAGGAGGAGCACGAGCAAAGCAACGGGACAAGCGAGAAGAATGGGGTGGGTAGAGCAAAGCTGCGGTTGGGGTCAATGGGAAGGGGGCGGGGCCGGCGGAAGGCCGAGGTCGGTGGGAGAGGGCAGAGTTTTGTCGTTGTCCCACTGGCGTTGCGCGCTCCGGAAGCGGTCGATGCGGGTGTACCAGAGGCTGATGGTGTAGTCGTAGTGCTCGAGGACAGGGCGGAGGGCGTAGGGACGGTTGGTGCGCAGCCAGAGGTGGGCGTACATGTCGCGGAGGAGGGAGTAGGTGGCGACGATGTCTTCGAGGCGACCGTTGACGCCGCGGATGGCGGAGAGGTCCCAGATGACGTCGGCGCGGAGCTTCTTGTCGGGGGAGACTGCGCCTTGTTGGGCGCGGGCGTAGAGGGTGGGGATTTCGTCGCTGAGTTGGAACTTCAGGCCGATGAAGTCGATGCGGCGGGCGCCGAGTTCGAGGGCGTCGATGGCGTCGGGTTCGCGGAGGGTTGTTGGTGGTTGGTTGTTGGTTGCTAGTGGGGGATCGGGGTTGTTCTGGGAGTCGCTGGGTTGGGCGGAAACCCAGGTCCCAGAAGCGGGACCAGGGGCACCCGGGTTTGTGGAGGGTGCCGCGGGGTAGGCGGCGCGAGCCTGGGCGATGAGGGTGAGGGCTCGTTCGGCGTGGAGGCGGAGTTCGTGGGTGTAGGGGCGGAGCTTGGCGGCGTAGTTTTGGCCGTCTTTGCTCCAGGGGTCGAGCCAGAAGAGGCCGTCGGAGGCGTCGCCCACTTTGGCTTCGTCGTGGAGGAGGGCCTCGGCGGCCATGATCTCCTTCTGGGCTTCGTTGAGCTTGCCGGTGGCGTCGCCGTGGAAGACTTCGCCGAAGGCGGCTTCGAAGTCGGCGGGGGAGCCTTGTCCGCCCTGCCAGGCCTGGGCGGCGCCGAAGAGGATGCCGAAGGCAGTTGTTGGCGGCGAGGGCTTCGCCGTCGTCGTACCAGATGGTGTTGAGCTGGCCGGTGGCGCCCAGTTGCACGCCTTCGCGGGTGAAGCCCTGGATGTTGGGGAGGGCGTAGTTCCAGTTGGGGTAGACGCGGGACCAGTTGTTGACCCCGGTTGCGACCCAGGTTTCGATGCCGGCGTCGGTGAAGGGCTTGATGTATTTGGCGTAGCCGGTCTTGGAGGGGTTGTACCACCAGGGGACGGCGATGGTGTCCTTTTTGAATTGCTCGGGGAGGGCTTTGACGAGGTCGGGGGTGCCCTGGGCGATGTCGCCCCACCAGAGGAGTCGGCGGTGAAGGGGCTTCAGGGTTTTGTCGATCTGCTGGAGGTAGTCGAGGTAGACGGGGCCGAGGCCCTGCGCGTCTACGGCGGCTTTGGTCTGGCCGTGGCCGAGGTCAACGGTTTCGTCGGCGCCGATGTGGAGGAAGGGGCTGGGGTAGTCGGCGGCCAGCTCGGTAAACATCTGGTTGATGAGTTGGAGGGAGCCGGGCTGGGCGGGGGCGAGCACGGTGCCGTGGGGGGTTTCGGCGATGGCGCTGTACTGCTCCCAGTTGAGATTGTGGTGGAGGTGGCCGAAAGACTCCTGGTCGGGGATGACGGTGACGTGGTAACGGGCGGCATAGGCGGTGAGCTCGCGGGCTTCGGCCGGGGAGACACTGCCGCCGGGGGGTGCGGGGAGCGGGTTGGAGGCGTACTGCTGGGTGTGCTCGAAGTAGGGAGAGTAGACGTTGGCTTTGTAGGCGGCGAGGGTTCGGATGAGCTTCTTCTGGAAGTCGAGGGTGCTGACGGGGCCGCGGGAGAGGTCGTCCTGGAGGCCGCGGTACTTGAGGACGGGGAAGTCGCGGATGTCGGCGAGATGGAGCGTGGGTTGGTGGGCGGCGTCGCCGGTGATTAGCTGTTTGGTGGTTTGGGCGGCGTAGAAGAGGCCGGTGGCGGTGGCGCCGGTGAGGGTGAGGCCCGTGGGGGTGGACTGGATGACGTAGCCTTCGGGGCGCATCTCGGGGGTGAAGGCGGGGTCGTTGGCGTGGCGAAGCAGGGTGATGTGGAGGCCGGCGGGGTCGGTGGTGGGGATGCCGCGCTCGGCGAGGGTTTCGCGGAGGTCGTTGGCGGCGAAGGTGTCTTCGGGGTCGCAGGCCGGGCAGAGGATCTGGACGCCGCGGGGGAGAGGCTGATCGCCGTGCGGGGTGACCTGGCGGGGCTGCGGGATGAGGTGTAGCGATGAGATCTGGGCGTTGGCGGCGAGGGCGGCAGCGAGCAGGGGGAGGAAGCGAAGGGCCCGCGGAGTGGTAAAGCGCATGTGGTTCAAGGTACATGCGTGTGTGGGTGGGGTGGAAGATGGGGGAACCGCAGCGTGCAATCGGCGGCGGATGCCGCGCATCCTAGGCTGCTGGAGCTCGCGATCGCCGCAAAGTTTTGCGGGGACGCTGGCAGAGATACAGAGAGCTTTCGCTGTGCTCAGGATGACGGCCTCCTTTGGGGAGGTCTCGATGACCTGGGGCTGGAATGGATAAGGAGACCGGATGAGCGAGAAGAACGATCAGCATGCGCAGAACTACCACGAGTTGAGCGGGGCCGAGGCGCGGGAGAAGGTTGGGGCCCTGGTAAAAGGGATTCACATCTGCATGATGAACACGGCCGCTAAGGACGGGTCCATCGACTCGCGGCCGATGGCGTTGCAGGATAGTCCGTTTGATGGAACGTTGTGGTTCCTGACGCGAGGCTCGTCAGAAAAGGTGGACGAGGTGCAGGCAGACCGGCACGTTACGCTGACCTTTGCGGAGCCCTCAGACCACAAATACGTCACGTTGAAGGGGCGGGCTTCGGTGTCGCAGGACCGCGCGAAGGTGCATGAGCTTTGGAACGCTATGTACAAGGCCTGGTTTCCGAATGGGCCGGATGATCCGGAGATCGCCGTCCTGAGGGTCGACGTGACGGATGGCGACTATTGGGAGGCTTCTGGCAGCAAGGTCGTCTTCTTCGCGAAGTACGCCCTGGCAGCGGCCACCGGGGGTTCTGTCGCTGTGGGCGAAAGCGGGCATGTGACGGTGTAAGTTGCGACTCGCGGCTGCGGTGAAGGCCATCTCTTCTGAGGTGGCCTTTTCTGTTGTGGCCGTTGGTTGACTCAGTGAGCCCTTAGATTGGCGCGGGGCTGTTCACGACGGTGACGCCGGGGGGCGGGGTGAAGACGAAGTCGCTGTCCGCTGCCGGAAGGTTTTCGTGGGCGTCGGTGAAGGTGAAGGAAGTGATGGCGCCGTCAGCTTCGTCGATCTGCAGAGAGTGGATCAGGCCGGCAGCGTCGACTAGAAGGGTGACCTGGCGGATGCGTTGGCTGGTGCCGTGCGGCGTGCCAGCCAACGAGTAGAGATTGTTTTCAATGGGGGCGACGGTGAGGTGATCCAGCTCTTTTGCTAGCTCGGTATGTCCGAGGAGGAAGCGGAGCGGGGAGCGGAGGTCATCGAGCTGTTTTGCCGGGAGGCGATCTGCCTGGGGGTCGCCGGGAGTGTAGCTGATGGCGTCTTTGCCGTTGAGCAGGAAGAGCTTGCCTGCCGGCGCGTCATAGGCCCAGCGCATGCGGCCGGGTTTGCGGAGGGTCAGGGTCCCGGACTCGGTGCGGTCGAGGCCCATGCCGCGATATCGTTCTGCAAAACGGGTTTGGAGCGAGGTGAGGTGGTTGTAGTGGGCGTCGACGGCCTTGGCGAGACTCCCGGCGGTAGGAGTTGCTGCAGTCGCGCGGTGAACCAGGAGAAGAGAGAAAGCCAGGAGCGCTAAGCCTGCCAAAGTTCGCGACGGCCTTCGTGTTTCTGGGGGAGACTTTGGGCCGCAACGAAGACCCGGGTCCCAGAGCTGGGACCCGGGGTACCCGAGTTCGTCAGTGGTCGACAAGGTATTTTGCAGGCTACTGGAGGATCTCGGTGCAGTTGGTGCCGCCCTTGGGGTCGAAGCGAATCTGGCCTGACTCGTCGGAGCAGAAGGTGCGGTTGCCGCTGCGGCCGACATTGATGGGGGTCGCCGTGATCTGGTAGCTGTTGTACTGGTCGACGTTGTTGACCGTGTTCTTGGCACAGTTGGAGACGGTGAAGTTGTAGCCAGCCTTGGAGCCGCTGGCGAGGTCGTCAGGGATCAGTTGGGCTGCTTCAGGGGTTGGTGTGCCTGAACCTGTCTTGCCGCTGAGGTTGGCGAGCGAGCAGGCGAAGCCGTGGCTGGGGAAGCTGGAGTTGTACTCAGTCTCCATGGAGTTCAGCATGCGCACGGAGGCGATGGCGGAGGTTTCATTCGCGCGAATGTGGACGTGCTCGTAGCTTGGGATTGCGAGCGTGATGATGATGAGGATGACGCTCATGACGATGAGCAGTTCGACCAGCGTAAAGCCGGCTTCGTCAGCAGATTGGCCGCATTTCGCGTTGGTTTCGGGGTTCAGCATGGCTTCCATCCTTCAGAGGAGCGGCGCGGATAGGCCGCGGGCGTAGATCGACCCGGTGTGGGTCGGATGAAGTATAGACGGTTTCCGTGACCGCCCGGTATCGCCAATCCTGGTTAGGAGACAACGTCTCTTTGAGTGCTCTGGACATGCCACTTTCGGGTGATGGACAGGCACGCGGACAGTTATTGACGAATTTGTTCGACGGCTGCTATGATCCGCCGCGCTGCGATGCGCGTAGAAGCATCGTGGTTGCGCTGCACTTGAAATTTTTTCCGGGGTTTCGCCGTGAGCACTGAAGGGTTGATCATCGTCGTTCTCGCCGCCTATTTCGCGGTGAATTTCTTGTGTGCCTTGGCGCTGCATCTCCATGCAGAACGACAGGCTCACCTGCCAGTCCGTTTTCTGGATGTGCTGGTGCACTTTGTGCTGCTGACTGCGTTTGCTATTCCGGTGCTGCTGGTGGTGACGGCGGAGGCCATGTTCGGGGGCCGCAATGAATCCAGGGTGCTCGAGGGAGCCAAGGTGTCACATGCGGGACCACGGCCGGCGTAGCGGGCCACTGGCAATCCTTTGACATCGGGCTGATCTGCTGCATCTTCTGTTAGCAGACCAGGTGCTCACGTTCCACGCTGAGCTTGCCGAGATTGCCCAGCAGGGTGAGAGTGAGGCCTTCGGGGCGAAGGAGCGTATTCGCGAGGCGGGTGATGTCGGCTGCGTTCACGCGATCTACCTCGGCAGTGATCTCGTCCGTTGTAAAGAAGCGGCCGTAGAACATTTCCTGACGGGCGAGCGAGTTCATGCGCGCGCCAGAGGATTCAAGGCCGAGAACCATGTTGGTCTTGAGTTGCTCTTTGACTCGGCGCAGTTCTTCGTCGGCAACTGGCTCCTGCTTGAGGCGGGTGAACTCGGCAAGGGTAAGGTCCAGGACCTGGCGGGTATTCTCGGCGGCACACCCTGCGTAGACAGCGAGGGAGCCAGTGTCGCGGAAGGGGCTGGTCTCCGAGTAAATGGAGTAGGCGAGGCCGCGCTCTTCGCGTACGGCCTGGAAGAGGCGGGAGCTCATGCCTCCTCCCAGAACCGAATTGAGCAGAAAGAGCACGTAGCGGTCCGGGTGTGCCGTGGGCAGTGAGGGCACTGCGAGGCAGAACTGGACCTGCTCGAGAGACTTCTTGTTCTTCAACGTCACGTGCGGGTGGGTGGCGGGGGCGTCGCTGCGCGGCAGGTCACCGTTCGGAGTTGCAGAGAGTGAAGCAAAGGCCTGCTCGACCTCAGCGACGAATTGGTCATGATCGAGGTTGCCGGCGGCGGTGAAGAGCATGTTCCCGGGGGTGAAACGACGGGCGTACTCGGTCAGTACGATGGACTGGTCGAACGAGGGGACGGTTTTGGCGGTGCCGAGGATGGGGCGACCCAGGGGATTGCCCTGCCAGAACTTTTGGGTGAAGAGCTCGTGAACGAGGTAGTCCGGGTTGTCCTCGTCCATTTTGATCTCTTCCAGGATGACGCCCTGTTCGCGGGCGATGTCCTCGGCGGTCAGGGTTGGATGGAGGACGAGGTCAGAGAGGAGATCAAGCGCGAGTGGAACGTTGGAGTCCAAGACCTTGATGCTGAAGCAGATGTTCTCTTTCGAGGTGTAGGCGTCCAGGTTGCCGCCGATGGCGTCGACCTCGCGGGCGAACTGTTGGGCGGAACGAGTCGTGGTGCCCTTGAAGACCATGTGCTCGAGGAAGTGGGAGATGCCGTTGGTCTCGGGGGTCTCATCGCGTGAGCCGGAGCGCAGCCATACGCCCATCGACACGGATCGCAGATGGGGCATGCTCTCAGTGAGGACGAGGAGGCCGTTGGACAAGGTGGTGGAGCGGATGTCGCGGGTATGCGGGGTGATGAGGGCGGAGTCTTCCGCGAGGACAACGGACATTTCGCTATTGTTTCACGAGGATTTGCCGATAAGGGGAATGCGGGCTGTTTGGCGGGCGCCGTAGGTGAGCGGTGAAGCCTCCGAGAGCGGACGGTATCTTATAGGTATGCAGGTAGGTATGCAGGCTGGTGCGCTTTTTGGGTTGAGTTTGGGTGAGCTGACAGAGCTGATGGCGGGCTTTGGGCAGAAGCCGTACCGTGCGCGGCAGGTGTTTGAAGCCTTGTACAAGGGGCGGGTGCGGTCGGTGGAGGACATCACGACCCTTTCGCAGGAGCTTCGCGAGCGGCTGATGGCCGAGAGCTGGTCCGTGGGCCTGCCGGAGATGGTGCAAACGGCTACGTCGGTCGACGGCACCGAGCGCTACCTGATGCGGATGGCGGACGGAGAAACCGTGGAGACCGTGTGGATGCCCGATGGGGATGGTGGCGAACGCGGAGACGGAAGCGAAGCGGCGGAGGAAGAGGCTGGGGAGAGTGTTGGGGCCGAGGAGGCGGTTGGTGCGGAAGCGGGGGCGCTCGACGGGGCAGCCGCCGCGGGGAGAACGCAGATTCCGTCCGGGAATAACGGCAAAGAGGGGACGAGTGGTGGGTACTGGGAGCGACGGGGCGGTGGTCGGCCGCGGAGTGACTTTGGCGCGCTGGCCGGGGCGGGGTACCGGCGGGCGACGATCTGTGTGTCGAGCCAGGTCGGGTGTGCGGTGAACTGCCAGTTTTGCCTTACGGCCAAGCTGGGGATCAAGCGAAACCTGACGGCGGGGGAGATCGCCGGGCAGGTCGCGGCGGTGCTGAACCGGCATGGGATTCAGATTGGGAAGGACCGGATCAACCTGGTGTTTATGGGGATGGGCGAGCCGTTTTTGAACTACGACGCGTTTATGGCGGCGGTTCGGTTGCTGGTGGACGGTGATGGGGATTCCGGAGTCGCGGATGACGGTGTCGACTTCGGGGATCCTGCCCGGGATGGAGCGGTTTGCGGAAGAGACGGTGCGGCCGAAGTTGGCGTTGTCGCTGAATGCCAGCAACGATGGGGTCCGTGAGCAGATCATGCCGATCACGCGGAAGTGGAAGATTGCGGAGTTGCTGGAGGCTTGCCGCAAGATTCCGCTGCGGACGCGGGAGTGGGTGACGTTTGAGTATGTGTTGCTGGGCGGGGTGAACGATCAGCCGGAGCATGCGCGTGAGGTGCTCGCGCTGCTGGCAGGGATGAATGCCAAGGTGAACCTGATCGTGTGGAATCCGGGACCGGGCATTGCGTATACGCAGCCGAAGCCGGAGGATGTGAGCCGGTTTCAGCGCATGCTGATCGATGGTGGGATTGCGACGTACATCCGGCGGCCTCGCGGGCGGGATATCTATGCCGCTTGCGGGCAGTTGAAGCGGACGGTGGCGGAAGAGAAGCCCGAGTTGGTGACCATCGGGGCTGCAGGCTAGGTCGCAGGTCTCGCCGCGGCGACAACTTGCGCTTCGTTTTCGATAGGTAAGACTGGCTCTGCCTTGGGCTGCTTGTGGCTCGGGCGAGGTGCTACTTCCGTTGCATTTGGGCCGCGGTGGCGAGGTCGACGGCGGTCTCAGCGACGAGATCGTAGCTGTGGCGGAGCACTTCTCCTTCGTGAACGAAGTTGCCGGTGATGGGTATGACGCCCAGGGCGCGGACGCGGTCGAGGTCGGCTTCGATCGGCTTCTGTCCCTCGGCGGCGTACTGGGCCACTGTGGCGGGGCGGATTGGGCCTGTGTTGATGAGCGCGTAGTCGAGTACGGGCGCGCCGGCGTGGTCGAAGATCTTCTCGATGTGCTCGGAGGCAGTCAGATCGAGGCTCTCATTGGCCTGAGTCATGAGGTTGCAGACGTAGACCCGGGTGGCACCCGAGGTGGCGAGGGCCTCGGGGATGCCGCGGACGAGCAGATTGGAGATCACCGAGGTGTAGAGCGAGCCTGGGCCGAGCGTGATAAGGTCCGCGGTGGCGATCGCGTCCAGGGTCTCGGGCAGCGGATCGCACTCCGCGGGTTCGAGCATGAGCTCGACGATGCGGGACTTTGCTTGCGGAGATGCGGGTTTCGCCCGTGACGAGCGTGCCGTCCTCCATGTGCGCCGCGAGGGTGGCGTTGGCCGTGGTGGCGGGGTAGATGCAGCCGCGGGCGGCGAGGATCTGCGAGCGAGGCGTGGACGGCCTGCGCGAAGTCGCCGCGCATTTCGGTGAGGGCGGCGAGGAAGAGATTGCCGAAGCTGTGACCTTTGAGGTCGCCCGATGGTGAAGCGGTGCTGGAAGAGCTGGGAGAGCAGGGTCTCGTCTTCGGAGAGCGCCACCATGCAGTTGCGCACGTCGCCCGGGCGGAAGGATGTTCATGTCCTCGCGCAGCCGGCCGGAGGAGCCGCCGTCGTCGGTCACCGTTACGATGGCGGCGAGGTCGCAGATGCGGGAGAGGCTGTTCTGTCTCGAGGCGGGACGGCGGCGGTCTTCGAAGCCGAGCGTGGTGTTCGGCTGATGGGTGGTCAGCGGCGGCGAGGCGAAGTGCTTCAGCCCGCGCAAGCAGTGTGGAAAGGCCTGTGCCACCGCCGATGGCGACGACGCGTAAGGGGCGGGCTTGTTCTCGGACCGACAGCATCTGGATGTTCTCAGTGTAGGCGGTCCGGGGGGCTTGCAGGCGTGGCCTCTTAGCTCTCGGGGTACAACAAATCGGTGAAGCGGGGGTCCTCGGCCATGTTGGTGAAGTCAGAGTCGCCGCGGGCCTGGATACGGTTCATGGGGTTCAGCTTGATGGCTTGCTCCAGATGTTCGAGGCACTCGTGGGTGCGGCCGACCATGCTGGCCAGGAGGGCCAGGCCGTAGAAGGCGTAGTCCGCGGAGTCATTTTCAAGCAGGATGTGCTTGAAGTGATCGCTGGCATCGTCGTACTGGCCGTGGTTCAGCAGCGAGATGGCGTAGTCATAGCGCTCCTCGTGGGTGCGGAACTCGGTGGTGCCCTGGTGAATCTGCGAGACGCAGGCGGCGATGTACATCCGGATGCGGTCAGCGAGGTCGTGGGGCGCGCCCTCAAGCAGGGCATTGAAGGCCGCGTGGGCGTCGTTGTACTTGCCGTGGCCCATCAGCGTGACGGCCTTCTCGTAGAGGGCTATCAGGCTCTTGCGATTGTTGTCTTCTGCGGGAACCGGGGTTCCGGCGAGGGTGCGCGGCATCCGGTGGACCTTGCCCTGCCCGGTCGTCGAGCTTGCCGTTGGGGGGAAGGGTGGCGGTGTTGCCGTGTGGAAATGGGCTGGGCGTTCTTTGTGGCCATGGTTCTCTCTGAGGTCGCAATGCTGGTTTGCGGTTCGCGGAAGTGTGGAGGATGAGGGCTGTTTGGGAGTTATAAGGTGTTCGCCCCTGTTTGGTCAATCACCCGGCCGGTCGGTCGTCCGGCGAGGTAAGTTGGCGTACTCAGGACGGTTCGCGGGTGCGGTACAGGACGGGGTTAAGGGTGGGGTCGTTGTACATCTTCATCTGGCGGTAAAGCTTGAAGCGACGGCGACCGGCGTGGATGTCGGTCCAAAGCTCGGCAAGGCAGTGGGCGAGGTCAGCGCGCTGGATCTGGAGCAAGGCGAGGCGGTCGCGGTTCCGGCTCCGGTGGGCTTCGGTGGCGCTGGCGCGTTGGGTCTGCTCAGCTGTGTGGAAGATTTTGAGCGACAGGATGGAGAGGCGGTCGATGATGAGGCCCGGGGTCTCGGAGTGGAGCGGGGCTTCGGGGTTCTGGGAGTGCGTCAGGTCGAGGAGGGAGGTATCGAGATGCTCGACCAGGTCGTTCCGGCGCTGGTTCAGCACGTCGATGGCGCGCTTGACGCGGGCGATCTCACTGTCCGTGGCGCCGGGGTCGCGGGCAGCGTCTTCTTCGTGCCAGAGGTCGAAGTTGGCGCGGTGCTGGGCGAGGATGAGCTCCTCAAGGGACGAGATCGGTTCGGGTGCGGGAAGTTGCGGGTCGTGCCAACCGGCCGTGGCTAGGTCGTGGAGGCCGGCGATGCGATTGGCGTCAAGCATAGGTTGCAGGCCCGCCATCAACGACTCAGGTGCAGGGCCAGAGACGAGGGTAGCAGCCGGAGCCATTGCGCGTGGGCGATGGGGCGGCGAGACTGTGGGAATGGTCGAGGAGCGCGTACGCCGGGTTTTGATCTACCGGTTGGGCAGTCTGGGAGATATGGCGGTGGCGGTGCCGGCTCTGCGACTGGTGAGGCGGGCGTTTCCCAACGCGGAACGGCGGATGCTGACCAATGTGCCGGTGCATGCGAAAGCTCCGGCGGCGGCTGCGGTGCTGGACGGGTCGGGGTTGGTGGATGGCTATTTCCGTTATGCGGTGGGCACCCGAAACCCGTGGAAGTTGGGGAAGTTAGCCGTGCAGTTGAGGCTATGGCGGCCCGAGGTGGTGGTTTACCTGGCGGCGGCCCGGGGAGTTGGAGCGGCTGAGCGGGATGTGCGGTTCTTTCGGCTGTGCGGGGTCCGGCGGGTTGTGGGGGCGCCGCTGACGGAGGGGATGCAGGCGAACTTTTTTGGCGAGGACCCCGGGTCAGCGGCGGCCAAGACGCGGCTGTTCGCGGGGGAGTTGGAGATGGAGGCGGCGCGACTGGTACGTTGCATTTCGTCGCTCGGAGATGCGGCCCTGGGGGAGCCCGAGAGCTGGTCGTTGGGATTGATCGCGACGGAGCGGGAAACGGCGGCGGCTGCGATCGGGGAAGAGGTGCTGGGGACGCGGCCCCTGGCGGTGAGCGTGGGTACCAAGGTGCAGGCCAAGGATTGGGGCCGCGAGAACTGGCGGGAGCTGTTGCGCCGGGTGGCTCCGGTGGGGGAAGGACGCGGGCTGTTGCTGCTGGGGGCTCCGGAAGAGGCTGACGCCAGCGAGTTTGCGGCGGCGGGGTGGCGAGCGGGCGGCGGCGGGCCGGTGGTGAACCTGTGTGGCCGGTTGAGTCCGCGCGAGAGTGCGGCGGCACTGGAGCGGGCCTGTGTTTTTCTGGGGCATGACAGCGGACCTATGCATTTGGCGGCGAGCGTGGGGACGCCGGTGGTCGCCGTGTTTGCGGCTCGGAATATTCCTCGGCAGTGGTTTCCGGCAGGGAGCGGGAACGAGGTGGTGTATCACCGGGTGGAGTGTTGGGGGTGTGGGCTGGAAACGTGCGTTGAACAGGGAAAGAAGTGCCTGGTGTCCATTAGCGTGGACGAGGTGTTCAGGGCGGTGGAGCGGGTGCTGGCGCGAACAGGTGGGCCATTACCGAGTGAGAGCAGTGCGAGGATGGGAGGGTGATGCGTACGTTACCGGAGTTGCATGCGGTGCTCGGTTTGTTGGCGGGCGGTTTTGGGCAGGTGCGGGTGCTGGTGGTGGGCGACCTGATGTTGGACCGCTACATTCTGGGTGAGGTTGACCGGATTTCGCCGGAAGCCCCTGTGCCGGTGCTCCGTCATGCGCAGCGGTATGAGCGCCCGGGTGGGGCAGCCAATGTGGCGATGAACCTGGCCGGGTTGGGATGCCAGGTCGTGCTGGCGGGTTTCTGGGGGGATGATTCCGAGCGGCGGGAGTTGGAGGCGGCACTACGGCATCGCGAAGGTGGATGTCGTTGGCGTGGTGACGACTGGGCTGCCCACTGTATCGAAGACGCGCATCGTGGGGCGGATGCAGCAGTTATTGCGGCTGGATATCGAGAGCCGGGAGAAGTTTTCGGTTGAGGACGAGGCGCGGTTGCTGGAGCGTGTCGAGGGGCTCGCCGGGAAGGTGCATGCGGTTGTACTGTCGGACTACGCGAAGGGCGCGTTGACGCGGGAGCTGTGCGAGCGGGTGATCCGGGCGGCGCGGTATGCGGGCGTGCCGGTGCTGGCTGACCCGAAGACTCCTGATTTGAGCAAGTATTCGGGCGCGACGGTGGTTTGTCCGAACCTGCAGGAGTTGGCTCTGGCGACGGGGGTGTCGCCCTATGAGACGGAGGCGCTGTTGCGCAAGGGGCAGGCGCAGAGGCGGGAGCATGACCTGAAGTACCTGGCTGTGACGATGAGCGAGCGCGGCATTCGTCTGCTTTCTGAGGGCGAGGAGTTCCACTCGCCGGCGCGGGCGCGGGAAGTGTTCGATGTGTCCGGTGCGGGCGATACGGTAATCGCGACGATGGCAGCGTCTATGGCAGCGGGGTTGCAGGTGGAAACCGCTGTGGAGTTGGCGAACCTGGCGGCCGGGATCGTGGTGGGGAAGGTGGGCACGGTGCCGATTGCCCATCATGAGCTTACGGCGTTGCTTACGCCCTCCAAGGGAATCAGCGATGCGGAGAAGGTGCTGGATCGCGAGCAGGTCGCGGCGCGGGTGCGCGAGTGGCGTGCCGCGGGGGAGACCGTGGTCTTCACCAACGGGTGCTTTGACCTGCTGCACGTGGGTCATGTGACGTTGCTGGAGGACTGCCGCAGATTTGGGTCGAAGGTGGTGCTGGGGCTGAACACGGATGCGAGTGTGCAGCGGCTGAAGGGGCCTTCACGGCCGGTGGTGAGTGAGGGTGATCGGGCGCGAGTGATGGCCGCCCTGGGAGCGGTCGACGCGGTGACGATGTTTGATGAGGACACGCCGCTGGAACTGATCCAGGCGCTGGAGCCGGATGTGCTGGTGAAGGGTGGGGACTACACGGTAGAGACGGTCGTGGGGCATGAGGTGGTGCTGGCAGCGGGAGGGCGTGTCGAGATCGTACCTACGGTGGAGGGGTTTTCTACGACGGGGATCGTGCGAAAGCTGACCGGTGGTGCACACTAGAGCGAAGTTTTCGGTGGCATTGAGGAGGGGGTCGGGATTGTGGGATGGCTCCTTCGTTCTGGGGCGCGCGAAAGAGTGTCAGGCTGACTTCAGCGGCTGAAGCCGCGTGTGCGGTGGTGCTTCTGCACGGCTGGCCATGCCGTTCCCATTTTGTGGGACGTGGTTGATTTCCTGATCGTGGGTTGAGGAGGGGTGCGATGAGCAACGGAGCGGGGATGCAGGGGCCGGAGTTGCTGGCCATCAGCACGTATGAAAAAGGGCAGGCGTTCCTGCGGGAGGCCGCGCGGTGTGGCTGCCGGGTGACGTTGTTGACAGCCCACAAGTTGTGGGGTGCGGACTGGCCCAAGGAGGTGCTGGCGCACTTTGAGACGATTCCTGAAGAATTGCCGCCCGAAGCGGTGTTGCCGTTTGTGACCCGACTGGCCAAGCACCGCCGGTTTGAGCGCGTGGTGGCTCTGGACGAGTTTGACCTGGACACGGCGGCGTTGATGCGCGAGCATCTGCGCCTGCCAGGGATGGGGCGGACGGCGACGCGGCCATTCCGGGACAAGTTGGCGATGCGCGAGACGGCGCGGAAGGCGGGCGTCCGTGTGCCCGACTTCTCCGGAACCGCGAACCATGAGGCCCTGTGGGAGTTTCTGAGTTCGACGGAGGGGCCATGGTTGTTGAAGCCGCGGGCGAGTGCCTCCGCGATCGGGATCCAGAAGTTCAGTGATCCGCAAGCCGTATGGCCGATGCTGGAGAGGCTGGGTGATGAGGCGAGCCACCACCTCGTGGAGCGCTTTCTGCCCGGTGAGATCTTCCATGTGGAGGGCTTGACCTGGCAGGGTGACCTGAAGTTTGCGTTGCCGCACAAGTACGGCGCGCCACCGTTTGAGACGATGCATTCGGGGGGGATTTTTTCGACTCGCACGCTGGAGCGCGGGGGCGAGGAGGCCGAGGCGCTGAAGCTGATTCATGCGGATGTGGTGCGTGGGCTGGGGATGACGAGCGGACCGACGCACAGCGAGTTCATCCGGGCCCATGCGGATGGGAAGTTCTACTTCCTTGAGACGGCGGCGCGTGTTGGTGGAGCGTACATCGCGGAGGTGGTGGAAGCGGCTTCCGGATTGAATCCCTGGATCGAGTGGGCGCGCATGGTGGCCGCCGAGGTCAAGGGTGAGACCTACGCCTTGCCGGAGGTGCGGGAAGAGTATGCGGGCAGCGTGATCTGCCTTGCCAAGCAGGAGTGGCCGGACCTGAGCAGCTTTGACGCGCCCGAGGTGGTGTACCGGATGAAGAAGCACCACCATGCTGGTTTGATCGTGCAATCCAAGCAGGCGACGCGTGCCGAGGCCCTGGTGGAGGAGTACGGCAAGCGGTTCTATCACGACTTCTATGCGCGAATGGACGCGCCGGACAAGCCTACTTCCTGAGACAAACGCTGCGGCGTGGGGTGCATTCGCCCGGTACGCCATACGAGGCAGATGCTTTCCGGCATGACAGGGGAACGGTGGAGGCCGCGGTGCCGGAGTTGGCTCATGTACACTGGCCGCACCTTCGCCCCAAGTTGAGTGCAATGCATGAGCTTTGCTGAATCGACGCAGAACGTGCCGTACACCATGTCGCTGGAGGAGCAGATTGCGCGGCTGCAGGCGCTGTTGGAGGCGTCGCGCCAGGTGCACTCCACGATTGCTGTGGACGAGGTCATGCTGCAGACCGCGCGGGTCCTGGTGCGTGAGTTGGAGATGGAGGGCGCGGGTTTTCTTTCGGCCGAGACGGGGCAGCTGGTCGCCTCGTATGGCACCTTGCCGGAGCACTCGTATGACGACTGCAGGCACTTCGAACTGCTGGCGAAGGACGGAGCTTTGCTGGCGAAGCTGGTGGTGAAGGGCTCGGCCGGATGCGGGCTGACGATCTACGAGCAGGATTTCATCGAAGGCCTGGTGCTGCAGGCCGCTGTCGCATTGGAGAACGCGCTGTATCACGAGCGTGACTTGCAGTGGGCTCGCGTGCAACAGGATATGGAGGCGGCGCGGAGCATTCAGCGCTCGCTGCTGCCCCGGAAGATGCCGGTGATTCCGGGCATCAGTGTGGCGGCCAGGACGGTGACCTGCTTTGAGGTCGGGGGCGATTACCTGGACATTGTGGCGATGCCGGATGGGTCGCACCTGTTTGTGGTGGCGGATGTGGCGGGCAAGGGACTGGCGTCGGCAATTGTGGCGACGAGCTTCCGGTCGGCGTTTCGTGCGCTGACCACGCAGCCAATTAGTTTGGCGGAGATGGCTACCCGTGTGGGGCAGCACCACTGGGAAGAGGGGCAGGAGTCGCGGCGGCGGTATGTGACTGCGATCTTTGCGCGCTTTGAGCCGGATGGGGGATTGCTGGAGCTTGTGAACGCAGGGCATAATCCAGCGGCATTGCTTGGGGAGGACGGATCGGTGCAGATGATTGAAGCGTCCGGCACGCCGCTCGGCCTGCTGCCAGGAATGGAGTACACGGCGGAGACGTTTGCGTTTCCTCCAGGAGCCCGGTTGCTGCTGTACACGGACGGGCTTACAGAGGTGTTCCGCGGGGAAGAAGAGTTTGGGACGGAGCGGTTGGTGGACGCCTTCCGCGAGTTGACGACGCAGGACGCTGAAGAGAGTCTGCAGGCGCTTTGGGCCCAGTTGCACAGTTTTTCGACCGGCGGTCCACAGACCGATGACATGACGGCCCTGGCGATCATTCATCGGCCCCAAGAGCGAATGGCTGACGGGATAGCAGGCAGTGGGGCGGGGGAGGCAATGTCAAACGCATGAAAAGCGGAAGTTGCGTCGAGGTGCGGTTGCCGTCGGAGTTGGGCTTTGAGAAGGTTG
Source organism: uncultured Verrucomicrobiae bacterium (assembly GCA_963717535.1). Taxonomy (GTDB): domain Bacteria; phylum Acidobacteriota; class Terriglobia; order Terriglobales; family Acidobacteriaceae; genus Granulicella. Next base: position 745,387 of record OY970344.1, on the reverse strand, counting down.
CCATGTGCACGGCTGCGGGCATGGCCGGACTGATGGGGTTTTCCCACGAGCGGATCGAGGATCTGAAAACAGCGGTTGCCGAGGCTTGCATCAATGCCATCGAGCACGGAAACCAGTCCAACCAGGAACTGCCGGTGGAGGTCATCCTGTCACGATCGGCGGACGAGTTGGAGGTCCGGGTCATTGATGATGGACGAGGTGTGAGTGATGCACCACATCTGCCGGACATCGACCGCAAGATGCTGGGTGAAGAAGATCCACGCGGGATGGGTATGTTCTTGATCCAGGCCCTGGTGGACGAGGCGGAGTGGCACAAAGGCCCGCCCGGCAAGAGCTATGTGCGGCTGCTAATCCGATTGAGCAAGGATGCAGAAGGGGAGAGGAAGTAATGCAGGCTTCGACCAAGGTGACGCAGCGAACGGCCACGGGCGCGTCGGGTGATTCAGTGGCGATCCTGGCATTCGTGGGGGATATCTCGTCAACGTCCAAGGACGCGATCCTGGAGGGCTACAAGGATTTGGGTGCGACGGCCCCAAAGATTCTGCTGGACTTCAAGGGAGTGGAGTACATCAATTCTTCGGGGATCGCGATCATCATCCAGATGCTGCTGGATGCACACAAGGTGGGCCAGCGGACGATCGGGATCTTTGGACTGACGCCGCACTTCAACAAGGTGTTCACGATGGTGGGTGTGGCCAAGTATGCGGCGATCTCGCCGGATGAGGCGACGGCGCTGGGCAAGGTATAAAGGCGGGATTCTGCCATGGGCGAACTCCAGCCTCCAGTGCGTTGGTTGCCGCTTGCGAGGCGGTGGAGTCAATGCTGCGCCTGGCTGGGACTGCTCGCCTGCCTTTCAGTCATCGCCGCGAGGGCGCAGGGCGGTGCAGGAACCGATGCTACGGCGTTTGGGCGCAGTGTTCCCCTGAGTGGGGCTGCCTGGGTCGCGGCGGCTGGGGATGACGCGAACTGGGCCTCACCGGCGTTTGACGATCGTGGATGGAGGACGCTGCAACCGGGGAAGCCTTTGAGCAGCCAAGGATTCAGCAGGGCGCGTTCGATCTGGTTCAGGACACACCTGCATTTGCGTGTTGGGTCGCCGCCCATGGCGTTGTATGTCGAAAGCCTGCAGTTCAACTACAGCGTTTATGTGAACGGGCAAAGGCTGGGCCAACAGGGTGGCACGGACCCGCTGGCGCCTACGGTGATGCACCTGGCCAAGGCCTTTCGCATTCCTGGGGGACTGGTGGATGCAGCGAACGGGCAGGTGGTGGTGGCGGTGCGCGTGCTGGGCGGGCCTGTGGGCTTTCTCAACATGCCGCCGTTCCGCAGCAAGACCCGGTTCGCGCTGGTAAGCCCGGAGGATGTACCGATCTGGCAGAGCTTCCGCCTGGCCCACGACTGGACCGAGCCGTTCGCACTACTGGTACTGAACCTGTTGGTGGGCCTCTGCGGGCTTGTGATCTGGTGGTCGCTCCGGGACCAGCGCGAGTACCTGGCCCTGGCAGTGTGGCTGCTATGCAATGTCGGAACGGTTGGGGTGAATTTTGCGGGATACCTGCGCGAGGCCGGGCCTACCAGCGGGTGGTATCTGTGCGTTGCGCTTTTCGCCGCGGTGAGTACCGTCGCGGAGCTTGAGTTCATGCGGTTGCTGCTGAGGCGACGTGAGAGGCGACTTTGGCTCACGCTGGAAGCGATTGCTTTCCTGGTTGAACTGATGGATCCATTGGTCTCGGTCGGATGGCTGCCGCTTGGAGTTGGAGCAGCGACGGTGATTATCCGGCCGCTGATCACCGAGCTTTTCGTCGGGGTGGTGCTCTTGCGAGGCGCGATGCGCGGCAATCGCGATGCGCCCTTGCTGCTGCTGCCGGTGGCGCTGTGGTCTTTAACGGACATTTACAAATTTGTGCAGTTGATGGTCTGGCTCTCGTCAAAGGTGCTGCTGCCAGACCTGCCGAAGATGCATTGGTTCAGCTATACGGTGAGCACGCAGACGCTGACGGACACGCTGGGTCTGCTGTCACTGGTATTGATCATCCTGCAGCGCACGGTGCGGCTGAGCCACGAGAAGGCGGATCTGGCGTCGGAGGTGGCAGCGGCCGAGGAGTTGCAGTTGCTGCTGATGGCGAGAGCTTCAAAGCCAACACCTGGCTATAACGTGAAGACCGAGTACCGACCCATGCAGCAGGTGGGCGGAGACTTCTTCCTGGTGCAGCCGTGTGAAGAGGACAACTCGCTCGTGGCGATCGTTGGCGATGTATCGGGCAAGGGGCTGCAGGCGGCAATGCGTGTGTCGATGATCCTGGGTGTGCTGCAACGTGAGGTGATGGGCCATCCGGATCGCGTGCTGCACAAGTTGAACGCTGCGCTGGTGGATCAGGTTGACCTGGGCTTCACGACCGCGTGCTGCGTGCGGCTGGAGTCGGATGGGAGCTTCTGCTTCGCCAATGCCGGCCACCTGAACCCCTACGTGAATGGGCAGGAGTTGGTGAGTGAAGGGGCGCTGCCCCTTGGGATCGACCGGGACGCCATTTACCCGGTCCAGCGAGGGCGCTTGTTGCCGCGCGAGCGGATGGTGCTGCTGTCCGATGGAGTGATCGAGGCGCGTAGCAGAAAAGGCGAGCTGTTCGGATTTGAGCGGACGCTGGAGCTGGTGCGCATGGACGCGTCTTCGATGGCCGATGTGGCGCAGAGGTTTGGGCAGGAAGACGACATCACGGTGCTGTCGTTGGCCCTTGCATAGGTCTGGTGAAGCGCTCGGCCGGGTCGTGCCATGACCGGAGTGGCGGAGCGCGGGCGAAGAAAAAGCCGTCGCGTCGGCGACGGCCTTGTGGTCCGAGTGATGTTTAGGCGAAGGCCTTGATTGCTTCCTGCTCGTTGTCCTTCACGTCGAAGACGGTGAGGAGCTTGGTGATGACGAGGAGGTCGCGTACCTTCTTGGTCAGGTTGAGAAGCTTGAGTTCTCCGCCGGCGTTCTTGACCGTGGTGAAAGCGCTCACGAGCTCGCCGAGACCGGCGCTGTCGATGTAGTTGACGTCGGCGAGGTTCAGCAGGATCTTCTTGGAGCTGGAAAGCGCGTCCTGCACTGCGCCCCGCAGCTTACCGCTGGCCTCTCCCAGCGTGATCTTGCCGCTGAGATCGAGAACCGTTACACCATCTACGTGCCGAACCTTGTTGTCCATGGTTAGCTGTTCGCCTCCAAATGCCTGTGTTTGATTAGAGTTACTTGTGTGCCTGGCTGTAGCTGGCGAAAGTGTACCTCATCCATGATGGCCCGCATCAGGAAAACACCGCGGCCCGAGCTGCGGAGCAGATTTGCCGGATCGAGCGGGTCTGGAAGAGTGTCCGGATCGAGGCCGTCGCCCTGATCGGAGATGCAGATTTTCAGGGTGTCTGCGGTGCGGTCCACGGTGGCGTTGACCCGCTTGTCGTCAGCGAACTTGTTGCCGTGTTTGCAGGCGTTGATCGCAGCCTCGCGTGTGACCATGGCGAGATTGCTCGCCTCATCCTCATCAAAGCCCAGGCGACTTGCCATGGCCTCCACGGCGCGCTCGATTTCGGCGACGCTGTCGAGGGAAGAGGCGAGGTGAAGCTCCAGGTGCTCCAGCACCGAGGAGGGCTGTGATTCTGCAGTGTTATCCATGCAGACGCTCTTGCATCAGGCGGCACCTCATACGCGGCCGATGGGCAGTGGGGCCGCGATGTGGAGCCGATGATAGCAGAGGGACGCAGCTGTTGCGGATGCGTTAGGGGCCGGAGAAGCGCAACCAGTGGCGGTGGGCGTGCTCCCGTATTCGATGGTTCGATGCCGGTCCGGGTGCCGCCAGGACGGGAGCAGACGCTGCGTCTCCGTCAAGCGTGGATTGTCTCGGTTGGGGGCGAAGCGCTGCCCCGGAGCTAGCGCCAGACTCGGCGATCTTGAGCAGCCTGCGGCTGACCCTCACGAAGATAGGCGATCTGCTTTTGCTCCTTGCGGGCGCGGGAGACTGAATCCAAAACAAGACCGCATACCAGGGATAGGAAAGAAAGCATCATGATCCCCGTGGCGAGCACGCCGGTGGGTAGACGAGGGACAAGGTGCGTTCGCCGAAACTCAAGAAAGAGAGGAAATCCCAGGATGATGCTGGTCAAGAACAGGAGCGCCGCGATCAAGGAGAAGAATTGCAATGGACGCTCCTCCTTCACAAGGTGAAGGATCGTAAGGAAGATCCTGGCGCCGTCCTTATAGGTACTGAGCTTCGAGGTTGAACCTGCTGTGCGGTCGCGGTAGGGAGTTTCTAACTCACCGAGGGGCATGCGTAATTCGAGTGCGTGGATCGTGAGCTCGGTCTCGGTTTCAAACCCGGCGCTTAGTGCAGGGAAGCTCTTCACGAATCGCCGGCTGAAGACACGGTAACCGGACAGCATGTCCGTAATGCGCTTGCCGAAGATCCCGGTGACGATGCCGGTTAAAAGGACGTTTCCAAAGCGGTGGCCAGGCCGGTAAGCAGCCTGGATCTGTGTGACGCGGGTACCTGTGACCATATCCAGGCCGCGGTCCAGCAAGAGATCAATCATTGGTTGGGCGCTCGCCGCGTGGTAGGTGTCATCCCCATCCACGAGCACGTAGACATCTGCGTCTACATCGGCAAACATGCGACGAATGACGTTGCCCTTGCCCTGCAACTGCTCCCGCCCAATGAGAGCACCGGCGGCGCGGGCTACGTCGATGGTTCGATCCGAGGAATTGTTGTCATAAACGTAGATCCGGGCGCTGGGCAGTTCGTTGGCGAACGAACGAACTACCTGCGGGATTGCGATCTCCTCGTTGTGGCAGGGGATGAGCACGGCAACGCGAGGAAGGTCTCGCTCAGGCTGCGCGGGAGCGAACACGGTTTCCAGCGTTGCTTCGAGATTGGGCTGGCTCATCAAGACACAGGATACAACTCAGCCACGATAGATTTTGGCCGGTCACCGGGACGGGGGGAGAGCCTTGCGTGGGTGCAGTGACAGTTCTCGCCTTCAGCAGCGGCGGTTGGCTTGCGGGTGGTTTGTCGGCTGCACTCTGTGTGGGTTGCGTTGTGTTCTGCTGTTGGGCGAATGAGACTGCACCTTCTCAGGTGATGCGAGATCCCAGTGAAGCGTTGGAGTTCGGCACGGGAGTGGGCTGGATCTCAGGCGCACCGAGCTGAGGGGCGGGGAGCGTTCCACACACGGGCCCATCAAAGACCTAGTGGCCGCACTCTTCGGGGTGTGGGGGTGTGGGGATGGGGTCAGTTCCTGGAGGGTATCCTCGCCGGACATCCCGTCGGGTTGGAAATCGAATCGCAGGCTCCGCCGCTGCATCAAAAGCAGAGTGTGCAACATTCAAGGCTCGGCAGCACTAGACAAGCAACTGAGTTCGAGCTACTATTGGGAAGTCGCAAGTGAGTGAACGGGCAACACGCCGGAACTCGCAAAGCAGGCCAAGTGTGAGTCCTAGAGGATGATGGCGAGCGGGATGCTCCCTTCCTGACGGACAAACCCAAGCTACTGCAGGCAATAGATAGGTCGAGACGCAAGCGCAAGTGTCGCTTGTCGGCCGAAAGTTCGAGGACAGGAGCTTTGGCTCCGGTTCTTGATCCAAAACAGACGGCATACGCCGGACCTGTAGCGGATCTTTGACAACATGGTTGAACATGCCAATCGTGAGAGGCAGAAACCTTATAGGTTTGGCCAATTCTCACAAGTTATATCTCCGCTCCTTTCGAGCGAGCGGAGCGCTCAAGCGGTTCGGACCTCCGTCCTGAACTCTTGGGCAAACCAAGATTAAACGAGAGTTTGATCCTGGCTCAGAATCAACGCTGGCGGCGTGCCTAACACATGCAAGTCGAACGAGAAAGTGGAGCAATCCATGAGTAAAGTGGCGCACGGGTGAGTAACACGTGACTAACCTACCTTTGAGCGGGGGATAACCTAGGGAAACCTGGGCTAATACCGCATAATACCTACGGGTCAAAGCGAGCAATCGCACTTAAAGAGGGGGTCGCGGCAGATTAGCTAGTTGGTGAGGTAATGGCTCACCAAGGCGATGATCTGTATCCGGCCTGAGAGGGCGCACGGACACACTGGAACTGAAACACGGTCCAGACTCCTACGGGAGGCAGCAGTGGGGAATTTTGCGCAATGGGGGAAACCCTGACGCAGCAACGCCGCGTGGAGGATGAAATCCCTTGGGATGTAAACTCCTTTCGATCGGGACGATAATGACGGTACCGATAGAAGAAGCCCCGGCTAACTTCGTGCCAGCAGCCGCGGTAATACGAGGGGGGCAAGCGTTGTTCGGAATTATTGGGCGTAAAGGGTGCGTAGGCGGTTTGATAAGTCTTGTGTGAAATCTATGGGCTCAACCCATAGTCTGCACAGGAAACTGTCGGGCTTGAGAGTGGGAGAGGTGAGTGGAATTTCCGGTGTAGCGGTGAAATGCGTAGATATCGGAAGGAACACCTGTGGCGAAAGCGGCTCACTGGACCATTTCTGACGCTGATGCACGAAAGCTAGGGGAGCAAACAGGATTAGATACCCTGGTAGTCCTAGCCCTAAACGATGATTGCTTGATGTGGAGGGTACCCAATCCTTCCGTGTCGAAGCTAACGCGATAAGCAATCCGCCTGGGGAGTACGGTCGCAAGGCTGAAACTCAAAGGAATTGACGGGGGCCCGCACAAGCGGTGGAGCATGTGGTTTAATTCGACGCAACGCGAAGAACCTTACCTGGGCTCGAAATGTACAGGAATACGGTGGAAACATCGTCGTCCCGCAAGGGACCTGTATATAGGTGCTGCATGGCTGTCGTCAGCTCGTGTCGTGAGATGTTGGGTTAAGTCCCGCAACGAGCGCAACCCTTATCTCCAGTTGCTACCATTTAGTTGAGCACTCTGGCGAAACCGCCTCGGATAACGGGGAGGAAGGTGGGGATGACGTCAAGTCCTCATGGCCTTTATGTCCAGGGCTACACACGTGCTACAATGGCCGGTACAAACCGCTGCAAACCCGTGAGGGGGAGCTAATCGGAAAAAGCCGGCCTCAGTTCGGATTGGAGTCTGCAACTCGACTCCATGAAGCTGGAATCGCTAGTAATCGCGGATCAGCATGCCGCGGTGAATACGTTCCCGGGCCTTGTACACACCGCCCGTCACATCACGAAAGTGGGTTGCACTAGAAGTCGGTGCGCTAACCGCAAGGGAGCAGCCGCCCAAGGTGTAATTCATGATTGGGGTGAAGTCGTAACAAGGTAGCCGTAGGAGAACCTGCGGCTGGATCACCTCCTTTCTAAGAGAGAACATACGGCGCACGATAATGCCTCGCGGATCGCGAGCAGCAGTTCACTGCTGGGTTATCGCTGTTGTCGTCACCTCTGAGTGCCGTAAGGTGCCCAGAGAGTCTGAGCCAAACCTTCTCTTTGCTTCTGATCTCTGAACGATGGTCAGCGCCAGCGTAGCTGGTGTGCATGTTCAACCATGTCCTCGAATCCTTCCTTCGGGAAGGAGCATCAGATGGACACGTCTGATGTTCAGCTTTATCGGCTGAGCTTCAGACGTGAGTCTGAACGCACTTCAGAGTGCGTAGCATCGCAGCAGCGATTGCGAGACGATTTTTGACAACTGCATAGATTGGGTAAATATAACTACAAGGCTGAGCAGCCATTTTGCTTCGGTAGTCTCGAAGTGAGGAGCTGTTTCATGCAAAAAGAGTGTCTTTAGATATATGGCAACAGAGATGTTGCCCAGGCGATGTAAACGTAGATTGCTGCAGGCAGTGGTTGTTTCGCTGCGCTGGAGTAAATTCTATGGTCAAGCTACTAAGGGCGCACGGTGGATGCCTTGGCAGAAACAGGCGATGAAGGACGTGGCAAGCTGCGATAAGCTTCGGGAAGCCGCACACAGGCGTTGATCCGGAGATTTCCGAATGGGGAAACCCACCATGGTAATCCCATGGTATGTCTCACTGAATTCATAGGTGAGAACAAGCGAACGGAGGGAAGTGAACCATCTCAGTACCTCCAGGAGTAGAAAGAAACCTCGATTCCGAGAGTAGTGGCGAGCGAAATCGGACATAGCCCAAACCCGTGATATTTCGGTATCTCGGGGGTTGTAGGGCCTGCACTAGTAGAGTTACCAATCCAGTCGATAGCTGAAGACCGATGGAAAACGGTCCCACAGAGCGTGACAGGCGCGTAGGTGAAATTGATCTGGACTCGAAGCAGGTACCTGAGTAAGGCGGGGCACGAGAAACCCTGCTTGAATCCACGGGGACCATCCCGTAAGGCTAAATACTCGTTTCTGACCGATAGTGAACCAGTACCGTGAGGGAAAGGCGAAAAGAACCCCGGAAGGGGAGTGAAATAGTACCTGAAACCGTGTGCCTACAAGCAGTGGGAGGACTATGCCCGTAAGGGAATGTCTGACCGCGTGCCTATTGCATAATGAGCCGGCTAGTTATTCTTGTCAGCAAGGTTAAGCGTGAGCGAGCCGCAGCGAAAGCGAGTCTGAATAGGGCGTGAAGTTGGCAGGAATAGACGCGAAGCGGGATGATCTACCCTTGGCCAGGTTGAAGATGGGGTAACACCCATTGGAGGACCGAACCGGTGTTTGTTGAAAAAAGCTCGGATGAGCTGAGGGTAGGGGTGAAAGGCTAATCAAATTCCGTGATAGCTCGTTCTCTCCGAAATAGCTTTAGGGCTAGCGTCGGGTGATTTGGATCGGTGGTAGAGACATGGATAGACTAGGGGGCTTTCCGGCTTACTGAATCTAACCAAACTTCGAATGCCGATCACAACCAGCCCGGCAGTCAGACTGTGGGGGCTAAGCTTCACAGTCGAGAGGAAAACAGTCCAGACCGCCTGCTAAGGTCCCCAAATTACAGTTAAGTGGGAAAGGAAGTCGGAACGCTCAGACAGCCAGGAGGTTGGCTTAGAAGCAGCCATCCTTTAAAGAAAGCGTAATAGCTCACTGGTCAAGCGGTCCGGTGCCGACAATACAACGGGGCTAAAACTGTATACCGAAGCAGCGGATGCACACAATATATGTGTGCGTGGTAGGAGAGCATTCTCTAATCATTGAAGCGTAACTGGGAAGATACGTGGAGGTTAGAGAAGAGACCCTGCCGGCATAAGTAGCGATAATCAGTGTGAGAACCACTGACGCCGAAAGTCTAAGGTTTCCTGAGGAAGGTTAATCCGCTCAGGGTTAGGCGGTCCCTAAGCTGAGGCCGAAAGGCGTAAGCGATGGACATCCGGTTAATATTCCGGACCTCCCGATATCTCGTTATTACGATGGGGTGACGCAGAAGGATAAGCAGGACCACATATGGCTATGTGGTTTGATACACGCAAGCCGGTTTCTCCAGGCAAATCCGGAGAGGCATTAACGGTGAGGTGTAAAACAGTAGGCCTTACGGCCGAAAGCTGCTGAGTTCACGCTGCCAAGAAAAACCTCTAAGGAGAGAGATTGGGAACCGTACCACAAACCGACACAGGTAGACGAGGAGAATATCCAAAGGCGCTCGAGTGAAGGCTTGTTAAGGAACTCGGCAAATTAGACCCGTAACTTCGGGAGAAGGGTCGCCCACCGCAAGGTGGGCCGCAGTGAAACGCGTACGGCGACTGTTTAACAAAAACACAGGTCTCTGCAAAGTCTAAAACGACGTATAGGGGCTGACTCCTGCCCGGTGCCGGAAGGTTAAAGGGAGCGGTTAGGCGCAAGCCGAAGCTGCGAACTGAAGCCCCGGTGAACGGCGGCCGTAACTATAACGGTCCTAAGGTAGCGAAATTCCTTGTCGGGTAAGTTCCGACCTGCACGAATGGAGTAACGATCGTACGACTGTCTTAACGAGTTGCTCGGCGAACTTGTAGTACCGGTGAAGATGCCGGTTACCCGCAGCTAGACGAAAAGACCCCGTGCACCTTTACTATACTTTTACAGTGGGTTACGGCAATTGCTGCGCAGGATAGGTGGGAGGCTTTGAGACCGGACTTTTGGGTTCGGTGGAGCCAACGGTGAGATACCACCCTGCGATTGTTGTGATCCTAACCTGCTTCCATTATCTGGAAGAGGGACATTGTAAGACGGGTAGTTTGACTGGGGCGGTCGCCTCCTAAATTGTAACGGAGGCGCGCGAAGCTACACTCAGGTCGTTTGGAAATCGACCGTCGAGTGCAAAGGCATAAGTGTGGTTAACTGCAAGACCTACAAGTCGAGCAGATGCGAAAGCAGGCCTTAGTGATCCGGTGGTTCTGTATGGAATGGCCATCGCTCAACGGATAAAAGGTACGCCGGGGATAACAGGCTGATCATTGCCAAGAGTTCATATCGACGCAATGGTTTGGCACCTCGATGTCGGCTCATCGCATCCTGGAGCTGTAGAAGGTTCCAAGGGTTAGGCTGTTCGCCTATTAAAGCGGTACGTGAGCTGGGTTCAGAACGTCGCGAGACAGTTCGGTCTCTATCTGCTGTGGGCGTAGGAGATTTGAAGGGGGCTGTCCTTAGTACGAGAGGACCGGGATGGACGAACCTCTTGTGTTCCAGTTGTCCTGCCAAGGGCACGGCTGGGTAGCGAAGTTCGGTTATGATAACCGCTGAATGCATATAAGCGGGAAGCATGCCCTAAGATGAGATCTCCCAACCCAAAAGGGTAATGAAGGGCCCAGGAAGACGACCTGGTTGATAGGCTGGAGGTGGAAGCGCAGTAATGTGTGCAGCTTACCAGTACTAATCGCCCGTTCGGCTTGTCCATAGAATTTACTCTGCGCAGCAGCAATGCTGCTCTAGAGAAACTCTTGATGCAAGCCTCGTAGTTATCAAGTAAGACGTATATGTCTACTCCAATCTATGCAGTTGCCAGAGATCGCCAACGCGATCTTGACAAGTTTGCCGGTGAGTTTACCGCGAGGGTTCCACCCGTTCCCATCCCGAACACGGAAGTTAAGCCTCGTTGGGCCGATGGTACTGCACGCGCAAGTGTGTGGGAGATTAGGTGATCGCCGGCATAAACACCAAAGCCCACCGAAAGGTGGGCTTTCTTGCGTCTGCGGGGGATTTTGTCCATCATCGGTGTATGGCTTTACTACAGTCCCGCCGCTCACGACAGGAGGCCGGCTGTAGCTTGAGCAGGAGATTGGTCGTCCCGTTGAAGCTGTCAGCCTTCCACGGTCGATCTGCTGCGTAGCTTCCACTTACCCGAACTGGATCCCTCGCGGCCTTCGCAGTGGAGAGTGGGAATCAAGTACTGCCGAGGTGAAGAAGGTACAGGCATGATCAGCCGCGTCTTCCGGGCCCTCAGCGGTCGGACTTGTGGTTGCGGCATGAGCAGGGAGGCCTAATTCCCTTTATCGTGTGAGGTACTGGGCGGGAATGACAGGGGACACGCTTGACGTGTGAGCCCTTCTCCATGCAGCCCGCCGAAGGGATTTTCCGGGGCTCACTCTAAATAGGATGTCCCACGTAGTACTTCCTGTCTTGAATTCCCCGTGCAAGAACAAGCAGCTGTTCAGACAGTGGCGGTTTCGGCGAGGGGTGTGCCGAGTTCCTGGTCCTTGTACTGGAGCTGGTAGAGCTTGTAGTAGAGGCCGCGCAGTGCGAGTAGTTCCTGGTGGGAGCCTTGCTCGCGGAGCTTACCTTTGTGCATGACGAGGATTGTGTCTGCGCGTTGGATGGTGCTAAGGCGGTGGGCGATCAAGACGCTGGTGCGACCTGTGATCATGCGCTCCAGAGCGGCGCGAACGCGTAGCTCGGTGTCAGTGTCGACGGAACTGGTCGCTTCGTCGAGGATGAGAATGCCAGGTTGGTGGGCAAGGGCGCGGGCGAAAGAGATGAGTTGCTTTTGGCCGGTGGAGAGGCCCGCGCCGCGTTCCCGTACTGGCTCGTCAAAGGCCAGCGGCAGGGTGCGGACGAAGTCGGCCACATTCACCTCATTGGCGGCGGTCTCTACTTCATCATCGGTGATCCAGCTTGAGCCGAGCCTGATGTTTTGGGCGATCGTGCCGCTGAAAAGGAAGGGGTCCTGGAGGACGACTCCGAACCGGCGGCGGAGGGTATTGAGGTCCTGCTCGCGTACGTCAACGCCATCAATGAGGACCTGTCCTGCCTGGATGTCGTAGAAGCGCATCATCAGGGCGGTGATCGTCGTTTTACCCGCGCCAGTGTGGCCGACTATGGCAGCCGTGGTGTTCGGTTCGACGGTGAAGCTCACGTCTCGGAGGATCCAGTCGATGGATTGGAGGGCCGGGGGGAGGCTCTGCGGGCTTACGTGGTTAGTTGTTGAACTCTGGGCCTGCTCAGAATCCCCATTCGCCTGCTCGCTTGCACGTTGAAACGCGGCAAGGGCGGTTTTCTGGGCGGCGGTGAGAGCTTGGTAGGTGAACCAGACGTTGCGGAATTCTATGCTGCCCGACTTGTCTGTGGTCGCGGGGTGCGCAGGCGAGGCGAATTCTGGAGCTGTGTCGAGAAGCTTGAAGACGCGCTCGGCGGCGGCCATGGCGGCCTGGAGGATGTTGTATTTATCGGACAGGTCCTGGATGGGGCGGAAGAAACGCTGAGCGTATTGGATGAAGGCTATGAGGACGCCGAGGGAGACTACGCCGAAGACGCTGGTGTGGAGGGTGGGGTCGCCCGCGACGGTGTAGGCGTGGTTGGATAGCCAGTGGAACCGTTCGGAGTTGAGGACGGCGCGGCCACCGCACCAGACGACAAGAGCAATCGCTACGGAAGAGAGGAACTCGACTACCGGGTAGTAGAGGGCGTAGGCGAAGATTGCGTCGGTCCAGGCGAGTTTGTTCTCGTTGTTGATGGCCGTGAAGTCGTTGAAGGCGCGGCGCTCGCGGTTGAAGAGCTGGACGACGCTCATACCGGAGACGTACTCCTGCGTGAAAGCGTTGATGCGGGCGGTGGCGGCGCGCTGACGACGGTAGGAGTCGCGGACGTGGTTGCGAAACAACTGCGTCGCATACACGATGAGGGGCAGGACCGCGAGGGTGAGGAGCGCCAGAGGCCAGCTCATGGAGAGCATGATCGCAATGATGTAGCTGAGAGCGAAGACATCCTCAAAGATTGCGAGGACGCCGGAGGTAAACATCTCATTGAGCGCATCGACGTCAGAGGTGACGCGGGTGACGAGCCGGCCGACGGGGTTGCGGTCGAAGAAGGCGACGTGCATGCGCTGCAGGTGGCGGAAGATTTCAGCGCGGAGATCGAACATGATCTTCTGGCCGGTCCACTGCATGAGGTAGGTCTGGACGAACTCGAGGAGGAAGCTGAGGACAAGCGCGCCGAGGTAGAGGGCCCCGATCTCGGTGACGCCGGTGATCGGCACCGGGCTGAGGTGCTGGCCTAGCCAGGAGTGCTTGCCGGGGGTGGGCGCGAGATAAGTGTCGACAGCGACTTTCACCAGGTACGGGCCGAAGACGTCGGAGCCGGACTTTACGAAGATGGCCACAGCCGAGATGGCGGCCTGGAGCTTGTAGGGCGACAGGTAGCGGAGCAGGCGCCGCATGAGGCGGCTGTCGTAGGCCTTGCCGACGACGTCATCGTCGATGCCGGGCTGCTTGGATTGCTGGGTCTCGTTTGTTTGCGCTGATTCGGGCTGCGTAGCGGCCTGTTTCTGGGTGTCGGAGACTACGTCATCGAGGCGGGTGGGGGTTTCCGGCGCTGTGCCGTTGCCTTTTTGCGCCGTGGCGGAGGCATTCGGGCTACATCGCTGCTGATCTTGTTGCTCCATCTGCCCTTTGTTGCTCGCCATTATCTGATTGTAGATGTCGATGGGTGGAGCTTTGGTGCGGGGAATGGCCGTGAAAGAATTAGCGGAATGAGCGTAAGGGCGCAAGCGGCGGAGTCGAAGCTGGGGCTGTATGTCAGCGTGCCGTTTTGCCGGGCGAAGTGTTCGTTCTGCAACTTTGCGTCGGGCGTGAGCTCGGCGGAGGCGGTGGAGCGGTATGTGGGGCTGCTCTGTGAGGAGATTCGGGCTGCGCGTAGCTGGGCCAGGAGCATCAAGGCAGAGGTGCCGGATCGTGTCGATACGGTGTACTTTGGCGGGGGTACGCCGAGTCTGCTGGAGCCGGAGCAGTTGCGGGCGATCTTTGCCGCGATCAGGGGTGAATTCGCGGTTGAAGACGGTGCTGAGATCACGATGGAGGCTGCGCCGGGGCAGATCGGGGATGAACTGCTGTCCGTGGCGCAAGAACTAGGCGTAACCCGGGTGAGCCTGGGGGTGCAGAGTTTCGTGGACCGCGAGGCGCAGGCTGTGGGGCGGTCGCATACCGAGGCGAGTTGTATGGCTGAGTTCGCGCGATTGCGGCGGGCCGGCCTTCGGAATCTTGGGGCAGATCTGATTGCGGGGTTGCCGTACCAAACCGTGGAAAGTTGGGATCGGACGCTGCAAGTCGTAGTGGGTGCGGGGTTGGATCATCTCAGTGTGTACATGCTGGAGATTGATGAAGACTCTCGACTCGGGCGTGAGGTGCTGGGCGGGGGAGCGCGGCTGCATGCGCCGGCAGTGGCGTCGGAGGAACTGGTGGCGCGATTGTATGAGCGTGCGTGCGAGCTGCTGCCGGAGGCTGGATTTGAGCAATATGAGATTTCCAATTTTGCTGCTCATGGCAGCACATCCAGGCACAACCTCAAGTACTGGTTAAGGGACCCGTATCTGGGTTTCGGTTTGGATGCGCATTCCATGTTGTTTGGGGTTGACGGGCATGCGCTGCGATTTGCGAATCCGGACGAGCTGGGTTCCTATGCTGGCGCGGCTTGTGTGCGTGAGCCGGAGCGGATTGAGGCGCGAGCGGCGTTTGAAGAAGATGTGTTTCTGGGGTTGCGACTTGTGGAGGGTCTGGGCTGGGATCGGCTTGGCAAGTTTCCGCGCCAGTGGGTGGCGGAGTTGCGCGAGAGTGTGGCTGGGCTGAGCCGTGAGGGGTTCATGGGGATGGATGCGGAGAGGCTTTGGTTGACCGAGCGGGGGCGGATGGTGTCTGGGGAGATCATCGGCGAACTGCTGGCGGGGGTTGTGGCTTGATATCTGCGGCTGAGGTGCAGAACGCAGATCCCCTTCGGGGATGACAACAAGAAAACCGGAAAGTTAAGACCTACTTTTGAGGAGAAGCGACGAGCGATGGCGAGTGAGCGAGTGATTGATCTGCGGAGTGACACGGTGACGAAGCCTACGACGGCTATGCGGCGCGCCATGGCTGAGGCCGAGGTCGGGGACGATGTCTACGGCGAGGACCCGACGGTGAACCGGCTGGAGGCTCGGGCGGCGGAGGTGTTTGGGCGCGAGGCGGCGATCTTTGTGCCGACCGGGTCGATGGGAAACCAGATTGCCGTGAAGCTGCACACGCGGCCCGGGCAGGAAGTTGTGTGTGAATCGCGGTCGCACATCCTGGACTGGGAGATGGCGATGGTCGCGGCGTTTTCGGGGTGTGTGCCGCGGACAGTGGCGGGCGAGCACGGCGTTCTGCGGTGGGCGGACTACCAGAAGGCAATCGCGCCGAAGATCTACTACCGGGCACCCACAGGGCTGATCTGGGTGGAGAACTCGCACAACATGGCGGGTGGGACGGTGACGCCGCTTGGAGTTTTAGAGGAGATCTGGGCAGGGGCACGTGCTGCCGGGCTGCCGGTTCACTGTGACGGGGCCCGGGTGTTTAACGCAGCAACGGCTGCCGGGGTGAGTGTGGCCGAACTGACCCGCGGCTTTGACAGTGTGATGTTTTGCTTGAGCAAAGGGCTGGGCGCGCCGGTTGGGTCGATGCTGGTAGGTTCACGGGAGCTGATTGCCGAGGCGCGGAGTGTGCGCAAGGCGCTCGGCGGCGGTATGCGGCAGGCTGGCATCCTGGCCGCGGCGGGCCTGATTGCGCTGGAGGAGATGCCGAAGCGGTTGCACGAGGATCATGCCACCGCACGGTTGCTGGCGGAGGCCGTTGCGGCTTCGGGCGGCGCGGATGTGGATCTCGAAGCGG
This sequence comes from uncultured Verrucomicrobiae bacterium, assembly GCA_963717535.1. Lineage (GTDB taxonomy): Bacteria > Acidobacteriota > Terriglobia > Terriglobales > Acidobacteriaceae > Granulicella. The sequence goes on along the minus strand of OY970344.1, from coordinate 729,427 downwards.
TCGAGACCAACATCGTGATCTTCACTCTGAAAGACGGCGGCGATGCGGCCGCGTTCGTGCGATCCATGAAGGAGGGGGGCATTCTGGCCAGTGCGGTCGGGCCGCATGCGGTGCGGTTGGTGACGCACTTTGACGTGAGCCGAGAGGATTGCGAGCGGTGTGGCAGCGTCCTGAGCGTGATGTTGGAGGCTGTTGCGGCTTAAGGTCCTGATCCGGTGGTGGCCGAATACCCAGGTCCCAAGAGCGGGACCTGGGGCACCCGGGCGTTTGGGGCGGCACGGGGATCCGGCACGCTAAGAACTTTGGTAGTGGACAATCTCGGCGAAGGTCGTGGGAACGAGGCTCGCGCCGCCGACGAGTACGCCATCAATGTCTTCCTGCGCCATGAGGGACCCAATGTTTTCCGGCTTAACCGAGCCGCCATACAGGATGCGCGTGTTCCCGGCGGTGTTCTCGCCGCAGCAGTACTTGAGTTCCTGGCGAATGAGCTGGTGGGCGGCGGCGGCGATCTCCGGGCTGGCTGTGGAGCCGGTGCCGATGGCCCAGATGGGCTCGTACGCGATAACCAAGCGGCGGGCTTCGGTCGCCGAGATGTTGCGCAGGGCGGTGCGGATCTGCGTGCGGAGAACCTCTTCGGTCTTTTCGTCTTCGCGTTCCGCGAGCAGTTCGCCGAAGCAGACGATGGGCGTGATGCCGTGGTTGATGGCGGCTTTGAGCTTCAGGTTGACGCGCTCGTAGCTCTCGTTGAAGTAGAGGCGCTGTTCAGAGTGACCGAGGAGGACGTGGCGGCAGCCGAGAGAGACGAGCATCGTCGGCGAGGTCTGGCCGGTGTAGGGGCCCTCGTTGAGCCAGTGCATGTTTTGCGCGCCGGCGCCGACGTTGGTGCCGCGCGCGGCGTCCAGCACGTAGGCCAGGGAGCTCATCGTAGGGAAGATCAGAATCTCGTCGCGGCTGTGGCCTTCGACGAGCGGGAAGAAGGCGTCGAGAAAGGCGAGGGACTCGCGGGGGGTTTTGTACATCTTCCAATTGCCGGCGATGATCGGCTTGCGCATGCGGGGCGTAGGTCTCCAGGGCGGGCTTTGGGTGAGCTGGAATGTACGGGGTCAGGGGGTGGGGTGGCAAGGTTGAGTTGCCCGTCGAGACTTTGGTGCTCCGAGCAAATACCGAGATCCTTTGCTGCGCTCAGGATGACGGCATGGAGGGACGCTCGTGCGGTGGAGCAAGGTGCTAGCTGGGCTTGTCGGACAGAGCTTCAACGCCGGGCAGGGTTTTGCCTTCGAGGAATTCGAGGCTGGCGCCACCGCCGGTGGAGATGTGGCTGACGCGGTCGGCGTAGCCGGAGTTCTGGATGGCGGCTACCGAGTCGCCGCCGCCGACGATGGTCGTGGCGGTTGCGTTGTGGGCGAGTGCCTTGGCGATGGCGTTGGTGCCGTGGGCGAAGGGGGCGAGCTCGGCTACGCCCATAGGACCGTTCCAAATGACGGTTGCGGCGTCGGCAATTTCGGCGGAGAAGAGCTTGATGGTTTCAGGACCGATGTCCAGGGCCATCTTGTCGGCAGGAAAAGGGTCCGTGCCGGAGAAGATCTCGGTGTGGGCGTCGGCGGCGAACTTGTCCGCGAGGACATGGTCGACGGGGAGCAGGAAGCGGACGTTGCGCTGGGCAGCCTTGTCGAAGGCGGCTTTGGCGACGTCGATCTTGTCAGCTTCGACGAGGCTCTTGCCGGTGGTCTGGCCCTGGGCGTTGAGGAAGGTGTAGGCCATGGCGCCCCCGATAAGGAGTGCGTCGACTTTGTCGAGCATGGCGTTGATGACTTCGATCTTGTCTGATACTTTGGCACCGCCGATGATGGCGACGAAGGGGCGGCTTGGGTCGGTGATGGCCTTGCCCATGTAGTTAAGCTCTTTTTCCATGAGCAGACCGGCTGCTGCCTGGCCACCGCGCTCCTTGATGATCTCGGCTACGCCTGCGGTGGAGGCGTGGGCGCGGTGGGCGGCGCCGAATGCGTCATTGACGTAGACGTCGCAGAGATCGGCCAACTGTTCGGCGAAGGTGGGGTCGTTGGCCTCTTCTTCGGGGTGGAAGCGGAGGTTTTCGAGAAGCAAGGTCTGGCCGGCTTCGAGGTTCTGGGCCATCTCTTCGGCGATCTCGCCGACGCAGTCCGGGGAGAAGCCTACGTTTTCGTCGGGGCTGAGGACGTGGTCGAGGAGTTCGCGGAGACGAATGGCTACGGGGCGGAGGCTCATGGCGTCGACGCGCTTGCCCTTGGGGCGACCGAGGTGGGCGGCGAGGATGACCTTGGCTTGCTGACGAAGGGCGAGTTCGAGGGTGGGGATGGTCTCGCGGATGCGGGTGTCGTCGGTGATGCGGCCGTTCTCGAGGGGGACGTTGTAGTCGACGCGGATGAGGACGCGCTTGTTGCGCAGGTCGAGGTCGCGGATGGAGAGCTTGTTGGGCATCGGGTATGAGGATAGCTGATCGGGTGGTGGTCGGTGTCAGCGCGGTGCGGGGAAGCGGGAGCCGGCAATCAGGATGTCGACGAGGCGGCGGGCGCTCGCCTCCCAGCCAGGAAAGGCCGTGGTGTGGAAGACGCCGATGAGCGCGCGGAAGATGTCGTTGGGGTCGGTGTCCGGGCGCAGGTCCTCCGTGTCGATCGCACGCTGAACGAGGGCGAGGAAAGCCCTGTGTACCTGGCTTTTTGAGCCTTCGATGAGGCGCGTCGATCCGCCTTCCACGGTCTCCATGGCGGGAAGGATCAGGAACTTCTTCGCTACGTGGTCGATCAAGAGCAGCATCCAGCTGCGGAGAGCATCGAGGGGTGGCAGCGCAGTTGCGAACCGATGCGCGGCTGCGGTCAGCTTGTCGACTTCATTGCGGTAGACGGCCTCGATGAGCGCCTCGCGCGTGGGGAAGTGACGATACAGGGTGCCGGGTCCGATGCCGGCCTGGCGGGCGATGTCGTCGAGCGTGGCGTCGGCACCGTGTTCGGTGAACGAGGCCTTGGCGGCTTCGAGGATGAGTTCGCGGTTGCGCTGCGCATCGGCGCGTGGCTTGCGGGTTGGCGCAGCAGAGTCAGGAAATTTAGGCATATGCGAGCGTGAAATATTCTGCAACCGGAGGGCTTCTCCGGTTATCTTGATATTCGGAGATTGTCTCCGTTTTATGACGTGGAGGCTGGGATGTCAATGCAGGCGCGGCTCTCCGGTCGTGCCCTCAACCCGAATGGAGAAGGCCGATGCGTGTGTTTGTCACGGGAGCAACAGGATTTATTGGGACGGAGCTGGTGAAGGAGCTGGTTGAGGCGGGGCACACGGTTCGTGGGCTGGCCCGCAGCGACGAAGGTATGCAGCAGTTGAAGGCGGCTGGTGTCGAGCCACATCGTGGCAGCCTGGAAGACCTGGACAGCCTGCGCCGTGGAGCGCAGGGCATGGACGCCGTGGTCAATCTGGCGTTCAACCATGACTTCACCAAGTTTGCGGAGAGTGGCGGGCATGAGCGCCGGGCCATTGCAGCAATGGGTGAGGTCCTGGAGCCGGGGAAGCTGTTGCTGGTGACCTCAGGGACAGGTTTGGCGAGCGGCGGCCCCGGGTACCTGCGCACGGAAAGTGACCCACCCATGGGCAACACGGCGATTCCGCGTAACCCGGAAGATGCGGCAAAGGCCGCCGGCGGAGCGCGGTGTGCACGTGGCCATTGTGCGTTTGCCGCAGGTGCATGACACGCGCAAACAAGGCCTAATCACGATGCTGATACCCGCTGTGCGTGAGAAGGGCGTGGCGGCGTACGTAGGTGACGGCGCGAACCGCTGGGCGGCTGCGCCGCTGAAGGATGTGGCGCATTTGTACCGTCTGGCGTTGGAGAAGACGGGTCCGGGTGTGACGGTGTATCACGCTGTGGACGAAGAGGGGGTGACACTGCGGGAAATCGCGGAGGCGTTGGGCAAAGGTCTGAACCTGCCGGCGGTCTCGATCACGCCGGAGCAGGCTGGGGAGTACTTTGGCGTGTTAGGGCACTTCGCAGCGTTGGATATGCCGGCGTCGAGTGAATGGACACGCAAGACGCTGGATTGGAGACCGACCGGACCTGGTCTCATTGAGAACTTGACGAACATGAAGTACTGAGGCTTTTAGCGGCTTCGCTGTGCCTGACTGACGCTTGTAAGCGGGGCTCTGGAGATTTCCAGGGCCTTGCTTATTTCGGCCACTGCGCGCTTTTGGTATTGGGATGTGCGTGCGGCGGAGGGGCGCTGGTAGGCTGTGGGCGTGGCTAAAGCGGATGATGCAGTGATGTTGTCGGTGGCTGGGCACGAGGTGCGGGTCAGCCATCCGGAGAAGCTTTACTTTTCGCGTGAGGTAAAGCTGAGCAAGTTGAACATTGTGCAGTACTTCCTGGCGGTGGCGCCGGGGGCGCTGCGGGGGATTCGTGACCGGCCGATTGTGTTGAAACGGTTTGTGAACGGGGCGGAGGCGGAGCCGTTTTATCAGAAGCGGGCACCTTCTGATTTGCCGGGGTATTTGCGGACTGTGACCTTGAGCTTTCCTTCCGGGCGGACGGCGGAGGAGGTTGTTGTCGACGACGAAGCCGGGTTGGCGTGGGTGGTGAACCTGGGCTGTATGGAGTTGCATCCGCATCCGGTGGTGTCCGCGGATCTGGAGCACCCGAATGAGTTGCGGGTGGACCTTGATCCGGGGCCGGGGGTGGGGTGGGAGGATGTGCGCGCGGTGGCGTTGGAGGCCCGCGCGGTGCTGGCTGATCACGGGCTGACGGGGTTTGCCAAGACGAGTGGGTCGCGGGGGATGCATGTAAATGCGCCGATTGAGCCTCGGTGGGGGTTCACAGAGGTTCGACGGGCTGCGTTGGCGCTGGCTCGGGAAGTCGAGCGGCGGGTGCCGGCGCTGGCGAGCAGCAAGTGGTGGAAGGAAGAGCGGCACGGGGTGTTTCTGGATTACAACCAGAATGCCAAGGACCGGACGACGGCTTCGGCGTACAGTGTGCGGCCGTTGCCGGATGCTCGGGTGAGTGCGCCGTTGCGGTGGGACGAGGTGATGAGTTGTTCGCCGGCGGATTTTACTGTGTTGACGATGCCGGCGCGGTTTGTGGCGATCGGCGACCCGCACGAAGGGATGGGGGCGGCTGCGGGGTCGCTGGAGGCGCTGCTGGAGTTGGCGGTGCGGGATGAGGCGAGTGGGTTGGGTGATGCGCCGTGGCCGCCGCATTTCGCTAAGGGCGAGGGTGAGGGGAAGCGCGTGGCGCCTTCTCGGGCGAAGAAGAGTGTCGGTGGAGAGAAGGAATTTTCGGAGCAGCTTGGGGAGGGGTTTGGGGCGCAGCGGTTTCGGAAGAGGTCGAAGGCTGCGGCGGGAGGTGGCGCAACCCAGGTGCCGGATGCGGGACCCGGTGCATCCGGTTCTGAGGAGGAGGGGGCGGAAGGTAGATCTCCCGCGGGCGCGGCAGGGGGAAAGCCAGCAACCAAAGCTCCTGGAGTGCGGCGCGGGCGGGCTTCGTCGATGCCGTTGATCACGGTGGCGCAGTCGCCGGATCAGGGCGCGGCGATGGCGGGGTTGGAGCGGTGGAAAGCTCGGCACCCGGAGGCGGCTGCGTTGTTGGCGGTGGATGATGTGCTGGTGGATCGTATGCGAGGGACGGCGTACGTGTGGTACCGGGTGCGGGTGAATCTGCGGCATGTACCGGAGGGGGGAAGGCCGGTGCAAGGGACGCCCGACCCGGATGACGATCCTACGCGGGCGTTGCGCGAGAAGGTTTAGGACGCTGTGATAGGTCGAATACTCAACTGGAACGTCCGTTTCAGTGAATACAAGCCCTCTAGCGGAGAGCAGCGGGAGACCCTACTTCCCGGGAACGCCAATGCGAACAAGTTTGCCGTTCTCAAATCTGAAGTCGATTCCAGGGAATTGCAGTCTCCCCGACTGCCCTTGGATGAAATCTGCGGACGGATGGCCATATGCGTTTAGAACGTCATCTATCTTCGAGTTCCAGTTGATACCTTTGGCCGTCTGTCCGCAGAACACTCCGAACTGACCATTCCCTTGCTGGTCGTTGTAGAAGTAAATCGCGTGAACTCTCTCGTCTGCGCGATTCAGAGAGATTTCGATTCCGCGCGAACGGTATTCAACGAAGGAGACATCCGAGAACTTCTCGCTCGGCGTTGCTTTTCCTAGTGCCGCCTGTATCGACCGGAAGCTCGCGCCAACTCGAGCAGAGCCCCACCCACGCCCTGCAGCTATCTTTGTCTCTAATTCGCTGACACTACATTTGTGTGAATCGCTCTCGGGAAAGTGGTGAGCCCGAAGCTCTTCACACCAGTTCCCACGGCTCTGAGGCGGTTTCGGGGCCGACGCCTTGATGTCCTGGAGCTTGCATTCAAACGCGATTAGCTCCTGCGGATAAGCGGGACCGTTCAGATTCAGGAATGGATAGAACTGTTCTATGTGAACGTCCTGAGGAACCTGAGATCGAACGATTTGGAAGTTCTGGTCCCAAAAGAAGTCCGCAGGTCGGGTCTTAGCTGCTATTTCATTCGGCAATTCGCGGATTTCTGGACTATTTATGAGCTCTACAAGTCGGCTGATATCAGCGGACTTTATTGTGGACGTAAATGCCTTGATCGTCTTCGCCCGAACGGTGTATGTGACCGTACCGTTTGCGAAGACCTTCAGGTCTTCGACGGTATGCGCAGCACCGATCGGCCCATCGATCACGTCGTGAGATACGAGTATCGGCTGCTCAGCCTCCTGACCGTGGAACCGACATGTCAGCAACGCGATCAGAATAGTACTGACCATTCGGGAACGGCGACCAAACAAGAAAAGCATGTTGTAGACCATAGACCCCGGAATATTGCATTTTGTTCCAAGTGCCTCAGTAACCCACGACAACTCCGGTTATCAGGGGTGAGAGTCTGCACAGTTCAATCTCCCCGCTTTCAGCAACAGGTCTGATCGGCCTAAGCATCCTCGTGCTGTGGTGCCGGCGCTTCGGTTCGGTTGGGACGGTGTGCATCTAACAGTGCTGGGCGGCCGCTGCTGAGCGGCCCTGGAGATTGCTGTGAAACAAGAAGCTGTTGTGGCTCATATTGCTGTCCCTCTGCTTGGCTTTAGCACGGGGCTTCGTTCGTTTACTGCGGTGGCTGTTACGGCGTGGTTTGCGCGTTCGGGCAAGCTGCCGGTTACGGGGACCTGGGCTTCGTGGATCCGGCATCCGGCTGCGGTCGGGGCTTTCACCGCTGCTGCCGTGGGTGAATATGTCGGGGACAAGCTTCCGGGCACGCCGGCTCGGACCTCCGCTGTGCCGCTGATTGGGCGTTTGGCGCTGGGCGGGCTGGTGGGTGGGGTTGTCGCGACGGCGCTTCGGCGTCCTGTGGGCGCTGGCGTGGCGATGGGTGCTGTTGGGGCTGCGTTAGGGACGTATGTCGGGTTTTCTGTGCGGCGCGGCTTGACGAAGGAAGCTGGGCTGCCAGATCTTCCGGTCGCGCTCGCGGGTGATGCTGCGGCGGTGGGGCTGGCTGTGTGGTCGCTGCGGCGCCTTACGGCCTAGGGCTTCTCCCCGTGAGTCGGGTTGCGACCGCAGCCAGAGTCACGGGTCTCTCCACTGCGCAGATTTTAGAAGACGTCTGCTCCGGTCGCGAAGACATTGTTGACTCGTTCAGGGAAGAGTTCCAGGTAGGGCCTGTTCGAGTGCGCGGAGCATAGCCGGGCTGACCTCAGCGCCTGAAGGCGCGCTGGACGCAGGATACTTACGGCACGGCTGAAGCCGTACCCCTACATAGCGGGACGAGAACACGTCTAACCGTGCGCGAAGAGGGTTGCGAGTTCTTCGGGCGGAACGACTTCGAGTTGAGCGTAGGTGCACTGCGCGGGCGGTTTGTCGGGGCGCCAGCGGCGGAAGTGGGCGAGGTGGCGGAAGCGGTCGCCTTGCATGTGTTCGTACGCCACTTCCGCCACTAGTTCGGGGCGGAGTAGTTCCCAGCTCAGGTCCTTGGTGCCTGACCAGCGGCTTTGCGCTCCGGGCATGCGGGAGCCCTCGGCGTTCTGGCCGCCCCATTTGGACCAGGGGTGGTCCTTCATGGCGTTCTGCCGGTAGGGGGCCAAGAAATCGACGAGCTCGCGTCGTTTGGCTTCAGTGAAGCTGGCGCAGGTGCCTACGTGCTGGAGCTTGCCATGGGGGTCGAAGAGGCCCAGGAGTAGGGAGCCGACCAGGGTGTTTTCACCACGCTTGTGCCAGCGGAAGCCCGCGACAACGCAGTCGCAGTCGCGCTCGTGCTTGATCTTGAGCATGGAACGCTTGTCCGGTTCGTATGGCCCTGCGGGGTTCTTGGCCATGACGCCGTCGAGGCCTGCGCCTTCGAAGCGGTTGAACCAGTCCTCGGCCTGGGTGCGGTCCTGTGTTGCGGGCGTTAGGTGGAGGGGTGGCTTGGCGTCGTGCAGGAGTTGTTCCAGGCGTTTCCGTCGTTCGCCGAAGCCGTGGGCGCGGAGGTCTTCCTCACCCACGGCCAGCAGATCGAAGAAGACGATGCTGGACGGGGTTTGCTCGGATAGCAGCTTAACGCGGCTGGCGGCGGGGTGGATGCGTTGGGAGAGGGAGTCAAAGTCGAGACCTCCGGGGCCAGCGATCACGATCTCGCCATCGAGGACGCAGCGCTCTGGCAAATGTGCGAGGAGAGGAGCGCGGAGTTCGGGAAAATAGCGGTCGAGGGGCTTGGAGTCGCGGCTTTGGATCAGGAGATCGTCGCCGTCGCGAAAGATGAGCGCGCGGAAGCCGTCCCACTTGGGCTCGAAGAGCCAGTCACCTTTGGAGGGGATGGCGTCTACGCGCTTGGCGAGCATGGGGAGGATTGGGGATGGGAGGGGAAAGGGCATAGGAAGTTTGTAGCGGTCGGGCGCGCGCGTCCCGTCGGGGGTTCGTCAGAACAGAAGTTAGTGCTTGTGCGTCGGTGGGCCGGTTTCTTCGTCAGCGGTGAGCAGGGCCCGGACCTCCCCAAGGGTGAGGATGTTGCCGTCGACGACGAACTCATATTCGCCGGCGTTTTCCGGGACTTTGTAGTGGCTCGTGACGGTGTGGCCGTAGGCGCGAAGTTGTTTTGTGATGAGATCTAGATCGACCATGACAGCTACTGTATCGCGGGGCTGCCCCGGCTGGCCGGAAAGCTATACTTGGGCTTGGGTTTGACAATGGCAAAGACGTTTTACCTAGAGACCTTTGGCTGCCAGATGAATGCGCACGACTCCGAGAAGGTGGTCGGCACTCTGGAGAGCGAGGGCTATGCGCAGGTGACCGATGAGGCTGCGGCGGACCTGATTTTGTACAACACGTGCTCGATCCGCGACAAGGCGGAGCAGAAGGTGTTCCACCGGCTGAACGAGTACAAGCGCATGCAGGGCGAGGGCAAGAAGTTTGCCGTGCTGGGGTGCGTCGCGCAGCAGGAGGGCGAGAAGATCTTCGAGCGCGCGCCGTATGTGTCGATGGTCGCGGGTTCTGCCTCGTACCGGAACCTGCCGGAGATGTTGCAGCGGCTGGAAGCCGGAGAGCGGCGCATCACGGGGCTGGATGACCGGCAGACGGACCAGACGTTCGATACGGAGTTCACCTCGCGGTCGAATCCGCATCGTGGATACATCACCATCATTGAGGGCTGCGACAAGTTTTGCGCGTACTGCGTTGTGCCGTATACACGGGGCAAGGAGCGGTCGCGGACGTCGGCTTCCGTTCTGGCTGAAGCCCAGCGGATTGCGGCGTTGGGATACACCGAGATTCAGCTCCTGGGGCAGAACGTGAACAGCTACGTGGACCCGAGTGGGAAGCGGAGCTTTGCCGAGTTGTTGGTGGCTGTGGGTGAGGTTTCGGGGATTCAGCGGGTGCGATTTACGACCTCGCATCCGCGGCAGTTTACGAAGGACATCGTGGACGCGATTGTCGCGTACCCGCAGCTTTGCAACCATGTGCATCTGCCGGTGCAGTCGGGGTCTTCAGCGACGTTGCGGGGAATGCAGCGGGAGTACACGCGGGAGTGGTACCTGGAGCGGATTGCATGGATGCATGCTGCGGAGCGGGACATTGCGATCACGAGCGACATCATTGTGGGCTTTCCGGGTGAGACGGATCGTGACTTCGAAGAGACGATTACGTTGCTGCAGGAGGTGCGGTACGACGCAATTTTTGGTTTCAAGTACTCGCCGCGGCCGAACACGCCGGCCATTCACATGGAGGACTCGATCCCTGAGTCGGTGAAGGTGGAGAGGCTGGCTATTCTGAATGCGCGCCAGCGGGAGATTCAGCGGACCAGCTACGAGCGGCACCTCGGAGAGGTGATGCCGGTCATGGTGGAAGGCTTCAACACCGGGCGCGGGCAAGCCATTGGGCGGTCTACGCAGAACAAGACGGTGAACTTCGTCTCCGGGACCGTTCAACGTGCGGGAAGCTATGTCGATGTTCGGGTGACGCAGGTGTTCCCGAACTCGCTTGTAGGGGAGGCCGTGGGTGGGACCGTGGCACCTTCGGCGGCCCTGCTTGCGCACCAGGCATTAAATGCGCGCTTTCCGATAGTCAGCGCGTAAGCATCTTATGGGTATACGGGAGTGCTCTTGCCGATAGGAGGCTTCCGGCGTACCTTCGCTAAACTGAATCAGCTATGCATCTTCCGGGCTTCAAATCCGAACACGAGATTGAGGAAGCGGCTGCTCCTGAGGTCGAGGTGCGCATCCGCGCGCTGATGCTCGACCCATCGAACAAGTCGCCTATTGTGGTGCTGAACGATCTAAGCGGCGAGGTGGTTCTGCCGATCTGGGTGGGGCTGTTTGAGGCGAATGCGATCGCGCTGGAGATCGAGAAGTCGACTACACCCCGGCCGATGACGCACGACCTGCTGCGAAACATGATTGCTGGGTTGAATGCTCGGGTGACGCGGGTGGTGGTGGGGGCGTTGCGAGGCGATACGTTCTACGCGACGATCTGGCTGGACCAGGCAGGCGAGGTAGTGGCGATTGACTCGCGGCCATCGGATGCGATTGCGTTGGCGTTGCGGTCGGATTGCCCGATCTATGTGAGCCGGGAAGTGTTTGAGCATGCGCGGCAGGCTTCGAATAGCAGCGGGTCAGTGAGTTCGGAAGATCTGCGGCGGTGGCTGGAGAACCTGGGCGACGATGAGATGGGCCGCTACAAGATGTAGGGTGGCTCTCCCCTAGTACCTTTCACTCAAAGTACGTTCGAGTACGCACTTAGGTCCGGACCCCGGCTGCGCGGTGTGCCCTGTGCTGCGTGTTGGACCTCCTAAGTGTCGCCGGGCGGCGCATATAGCACGCAGGCTAGGAAAGCCTGCCTATGTAGCCGCAGAGGTTGGCCACGCGTTCGGCCCAGGTGTCTTCGGTGGGGAGTTGGGGTGGGGGCGGGGTGGTCAGCTGTCCGTTGGCGAGGAGCCAGTGGATAGCTGCGGCCAGTCTGGCGGGGAGTTCCTCTTTGCCTTCGGTGAGGACGGTGGCCCAGGGGGTGTCGAGGAGGATGTCGCTGACACCCGACTCGCGGTGGAGGAGGACGGGGATTCCTCGCTGAAGGGCCTCGATGGCCGGGATGCCGTAGCCCTGGACGGCAGGCATGAGGAAGAGGTGGGCATGGTTGTAGAGGATTTCCAGTTGGTCGTCGGAGACGAAGCCGTGGAAGTGGACTCGGCTCCCGAGGCCTAGATTCTGTGCGCGGGCGGTCAGGGCTTCGAGTTGGGAACCTTTGCCCGCGATGTCGAGACGCCAGTTCGTCTGGTGCGATAACGGGCTGGAGCCCCCTTCGAGAGTGGCGAGAGCTTCGAGGATCCAGTCGATGCGCTTGTTTGCTTCCACGCGGGAGACGGAGAGCAGATTGAGCTGACCCTGAACGGGGCGAGGGCGGAAGGCGTGTTCCTGGGCAAGGCCGCCCATGCGGGCGATTTCAGCGTGGAGATGGAAGTCCTTCTGGCACTCCGCCTGGAGGAACTGGCTGGTGACGATCATGACTCCACGGTTGCGGCGCATGGCTCGGCCGATCTGCCAGTTGGAGATGGCGAAGCGGAGACGTTGCTTGAGGCTGAGGTGATCGCCGCCGAAGAGGCTGGGGGTGTCGTGCATGAGGCAGTGGAAGCGACCGGTGCGGGCGAGGGCGCAGTGGAGTGCGGGCTGGTAGCCGGAGGTGATGGGGGGCGGGGCTGCGGTCGGTTGGGCGTGCATGTAGGAACGGAGGGCGGCGACCTTGGCTCGGGCGTTGTTGGCCGGGTTGAGAGCGACGGTGGGTAGGGGAAAGTCGGCGTGGTGCGCGAGGCCGATTCGGTCGTAATAGGTCAGCAGGTAGACGGGTTTGCCCATGCTGGTGAAGCCAGCGGCCGAGGGCGAGGATCGAGCGCTCCGCGCCACCCATGGCTTCGATTTCGGACATGAAGAGGGGGATGGCGAGCGGATCTGGTTGAGCGCTGGCGGGCATGGTCTAAGAGTCAAGGATAGGCGACGCGCGTCCGATCAGCCGTGCTCCATGCGCGCTTTGATCTCTGCGTACGCCCTCTCGATGAGCTTGCCGAGGGCTGCCTCGTCCAGAGTGGTTTCGGGCCTCAGCGTTACGTGGCGCATGAACTTGCCGGTCCCTCCCAGCAAATGGCTTGGGTCGGGCAGTGCAGCGCCCTGGAAGAACCCGACGTTTACGTGAGAGGTGAAGACATTGACGTAGCCGAAGGGTGCGTTTCCGAGGCACGCGACCGGACAGCCGTCGTGCATAGCCTCCCGAACTTCATCCCCGCAGTTTCGCATCACCTCAAACCAACGTGCGGCGACGGATCCTAATTCACCTCGGTGATTATCCATCCACGCGTCGATGGCGGGATCCTTCTCGACGGCTCCGTTGATTAGGAAAAGTTGCGCTCTCATCGTGGCTCCGTCTCGTGTTGGGGAGCAGGGTCCGTTGCTTCGCAGCAGGAACGGGGAGGATCCCGCAAACGGTGAGGTGGTCAGTCCCCGCGAGCCGCCGCCTCCAGAGTCGGCAGATCCATTTTGACCATTCCCATCATGGCTTGCATTGCTTTTGGGTGGCTGATCAGATCGCCGATGTGGCGAGGCACGATCTGCCAGCAGAGGCCGAAGCGGTCCGTGAGCCAGCCGCAGGCCATGGGTTTGCCGCCATCGATCAACTTGTCCCAGTAGGTGTCGATCTCTTCCTGCGAGTCGCAGCGGACGAAGAACGAGAACGCAGGGTTGAGCTGGTAGGCCGGGCCGCCGTTGAGGAAGACCATCTCCTGGCCTTCAAGCTCGATGGTGATGGTGGCGATGAACCCCGGGGGCCAGGGACCGACGCCTTTCGAACGCACTTCGTCCAGCTTGCGCGCGTGTGGGAAGACGCTTAGGTAGAACTCGGCAGCCTGTTCGGCGTTGTCGTTGAACCAGAGGAATGGCGCGACTCTATTCATGGACGGCATGGTAGCAGCCTCCGCATCCTCCCTCGTTTTCGCTCACTGAACGGCTGTGTCGGGACGAAGTAGCCTCATCTCTGAGGGGAAGATGCTGCGTCGATCAACTGCTTTAAGGGGTTGATGAAGGTAAAGCGGACCACGCCTCCGGGCTGCTGGGCGGCTTCAAGGTTTGCCGTGGCGTGGGCCTGCCAGTTGGGTGGTGGTTGCTGATGGTGGGTGATGAAGATGATCGCCTCAAGGCCGATCCTGGCAAGCTCTGCGAGCTGATCGGGGCGGTTGCGGATGTTGGCCAGGAGCGGGGCGGAGTTGATCTGCAGCACGGCGGCAGGTACACAGGCCTGCCAGGCCTGAAACTGTGCAATGAGTTCGTTCGTAGCCCTCGCGTCCGCGCCGTGGGAAGCCAGGAGAGCATGGGTGCGCTCTTCGGTTTGGTGGTGGGAGGGCGGGTCGGGGCGGACGGCGTCGACGAAGAGGTCGAGGACGGTGAGTTGCGAGGTGCGCTGCTGCTTGTAGCGGTCTGGGAACGGGACGGGCTCGAAGGCCGAGGCGAAGGTGCGGAGGGCGTCGATGTTCTGGATTCCGGCGAGGGCGCGGAGGCTGGCGTCTTCCTGGCTGAGGTGGTGGAGGCCGAGGGTTTCGAGCTCGACAGAGGTGGCGTCCAGGCGGCGGTACATGTCGTCCACGTCGCGGTCGGTGGCGGGGGACCAGAGGCGCTCGGCGATGGCGGCGGAGCGTGGCCAGAGACGCGAGTCGATGGTTTCGGCGTTGATCTGCTCGGCCCACATGGCAATTTCGCCGCCCAGGATCAGCTTCTGCTGGTCGGGGGTGAGCGTGGCGTCAGTGGGGATGGGGTCGACGAGGAAGTGCTGGCCGGCGGGTTGCATCGCATCGAGGTAGTAGCCAGCGGACAGCAGGCCTTGGTAGCCCTCCTTGGCTCCGGCACTGAGCGAGGCCTGACCGCGCCAGGACTGCACCACAACGTCATGGGGGAGGGCAGGGTTGAGGATCTCGTCCCAGCCGACCATGTGCTTGTGGAGGCCGGTGAGGATCTTGAGGACGCGCTGGTTGAAGTAGGCCTGGAGGGCATCCGGATCGTGTAGATCGTGGGCCTGCATGAAGGCGAGGATGCGCGGGGAGGACTTCCAGTCGGGGCTTTGGGTTTCGTCGCCGCCGATGTGCATGTAGCGGTCGGGGAAGACGGTGGTCATCTCGGCGAGGAAGCGCTGGATAAAGGCGTAGGTCTCTTCGCGGGTGGGGTCGAGGGCAACCTTGGAGATGCCGAACTCGCGGCGGATACCGTCGGGCGTAATGCCGCTGGCTAGCTCGGGGTAAGCGACCAGCCAGGCGGTAGAGTGCCCGGGCATTTCGAACTCGGGCACGACACGAATGCCGCGGGCGCGGGCGTAGGCGACGAGATCGCGCGCTTCGTCCTGGGTGTAGAAGAGGCCGTCGGAGCCGAGCGCGGTGAGCTTCGGGTAGAGCTTCGACTCGATGCGGAAGCCCTGGTCGTCGGTGAGGTGCCAGTGGAAGACATTGAGCTTCACGGCGGCCAAAGCGTCGATGTTGCGCTCCAGGACGGGTATGGGCTCGAAGTGGCGGCTGCAGTCGATCATGAGGCCACGCCAGCGGAAGCGGGGCGAGTCGTTGACGGTGACTGCGGGGAGGACGAAGCCGTCGCCGGCGGGCTGGATGAGTTGGAGGAGGGTTTGGAGGCCGTGGAGGGCGCCGACGGTGGTGGGGGCGGTGAGCTTGACTGCCTGGGGGGTGACCGTGAGCTGGTAGGACTCGTCTTCGTCGAGCGACTGGACGGGTTGGCCGGGGCTTCCGACGGTGAGAGTGAGGCCAGGCTGGTTGGGGGTACCAGAGGTAGGGGAGAGGTGGAGGCCTGTGCGTTCTTCGAGGCGGTGCCTGGTGCGGTCGATTGCAGCGGTGAGGCGGGGGTCCTGGAGATTGGCGGCGATGGCGAAGCTGGGGGTGAGGGTGAAGCTGCCTGTGGATTGCTCGAGGTGAGCGGGCTGCGGCATGAGGTTGTTGATTGAGGCAGCTTGTGCGGAGGCGGGGACAGCCAGCAAAAAGGCGAGGAGTGTGTACAGCAGGCCCCGCTTGTGGGTGGCCGCTTCCATCTGCATTGATCGCTCCGGAGCGCGGGCCTTCCGGGCGCGGCGCTGGGGTGGGGTTCTTGGGTCAAGCCATGGTAGCGGAATGCAGGTTTGTTGGGGAGAGAGTGGGCACGCTTGGCTGGGTTGACGCCCTCTCGGAGTGGGTTCGCTTTGGGAGCCAGCTAGCGCACGGCGAGGTCGTCGAGCCAGTCGAAGAACTCTGGGAAGCTGATGCTCGCAGCTTCGGCACCGTGGATTTCTGTGTCGCCGGTGGCACGGAGGGCGGCGATGGAAAAGGCCATGGCAATGCGGTGGTCGTGGCCGGAGTCGATCTGGGCACCGTGGAGCTGTTGGTTGCCAGGGATGTCCATGCCGTCTTCGTGCTCGGTGACTTCGGCGCCCATGGCGCGGAGGTTCTTGACGACGAGGGCGATGCGGTCAGACTCTTTGACGCGCAGTTCTTTGGCGTCGCGGATGCGGATACCGTTGGCGGTATAGGGGGCGATGGCGGCGAGGACGGGGAGTTCGTCGATGAGTTGGGCGGCGATCTGGCCGTTGATGTCGACCGCGGTAAGGGGCCCGGGTCTGCGGTTGACCTGGAGGGTGCCGGCCATTTCGCCGTGTGCGTCCGCGACTTCGAGCATCTTGATGCCGCCGCCCATGCCGGTGATGACGTCCAGGAGGACGGCGCGGGTGGGGTTCAGGCCGAGGTTGTCGAGGACGAGGTTGCTGTCAGGGAAGAGCAGCGCGGCGCAGAGGAAGAAGGCGGCGGAAGAGATGTCGCCGGGGACGGTGAGGTCAAGGGCCTTGAGCTGTTGGCCGCCGGGGATATGGAGGCGTCCGTCGCGGCGGAGGAGCTCGGCCCCGAAGGCGCGGAGGGCGTGCTCGGTGTGGTCGCGGGTGCGCACCTGCTCGGTGAGCGAGGTTGTGCCCCCGGCCTGTAGGCCAGCGAAGAGGACCGCAGTTTTTACCTGGGCTGAGGCGATGGGCGCGTCGAAGTCGATGGCGGTGAGCGGACCACCGTGGACCGTCATGGGGGCGTGGCCTTCGGTGAGGTCAATCTGGGCGCCCATTTGGCTCAGGGGCTTGCGTATGCGCTCCATGGGGCGCGCGGTGAGGCTGGCGTCGCCGACGAAGCGGAAGGTGCCCTGCTGCCCTGCAACCAGCCCGGCGAGCATGCGCATGGTGCTGCCGGAGTTGCCGCAGTCGAGGTCTTCCGTGGGCTGCTGAAAGTGGCCTGCGGTGCCGGTAACTACGGCTGTGCGGGTCGTGGTGTCTTTTTCGACTGTGGCGCCCAGGGCGGCCATGCAGGCGAGGGAGGAGTGGGGGTCGGCGCCGGTGGAGAAGTTGGTGATGCGCGAGGTGCCTCCGGCGAAGCCGGCCAGCAGGGCGTAGCGGTGCGAGATGGATTTATCGCCGGGCAGGTTCAGCGAGCCGCGGAGGCTGCGGGCGGGGCGAATCAGGCGGGTCTGCGGGGTGGCGGGTGTTGCGGGCGGCATGAGCTCCATCTTAGTGGAGCTTGGGTTGCGGGTGGTGACTCCAAAACGCGAGTGCGGCGCCGACGTTAGCTGACGCTGACGGGTTTGCCTGCACCCGTCGCGGATTGGGTGACCGCGACGTTGCGGCGGGTGAGGGCCATGATGAGGGCCCCGACAAGGGCGCTGCCGAGAGCGGCGACCTGAGCGTTGGACATGGTTCCGCCGAAGTAGAGCTTGGGGTTGATGCGGACGAACTCTACAAGGAAGCGGCCGATGCCGCTGAGGAGGAGGTATTCGCCGGTGAGGAAGCCCAGGGGAAGGGGCCTGGAGCCGCGCTTCCAGAGCCACCAGCCGATGAGGAGAGCGTATAGAAGCTCATAGACGGGGGTGGGTTGGACGGCGGCGTAGGGCGGGCTTGGCGGCACAAGGGCGTTGCGGGCCATGTGGACGCCCCAGGGGAGGGTGGTGTTGACCCCGTAGTCGCCGTCACCGGAGGTGAGGCAGCCGATGCGGCCCACCCCATAGCCGATGGCGGCCGCCGGAGCCGCGAGGTCGAGGATGCGGAGGGCGGCTTCCTTGCCGCGAAGGCCGTTGGGCCGGAGAGAGATGCCTTGGGCGACCAGCGTGGCAACGCCGGCGAGCAGGCCGCCGAACCAGGCGAAGCCGGCCTTGAACCAGGCAAAGAAGCTGAGGAGGACATCCACGGGGTGCTTGGCACCGGGGAGCATGATCCCGTGCCAGGAGGCGGCGAGCTCGGAGGGACTTTGGAGCTCGTGCCAGAGCTTGGCGCCGATGATGCCGGCGATGACGGTAAAGACGACGATGTTCAACGCATCGAGGGTGATGGCGTTGCGCTGGAAGTTTTGGTGGAGGATCCATGTACCGCAGACGGCGGCCAGCCAGAGGAGCAGCCCAAACGTGCCGAGGTGCAGAGGGCCGATATTCAGGTACGGAAGCATCGGTTCAAGTATCGCATCCGGGGATGGGACGGGCCGCGCTGAGGTTACGAACGGGCGCGATTTCCTCACGGGGCTGGGCTCACGGCGCGGGGTTCCGCGCTACCCTCTTTCTATGCCTGGAAGCCTGCCTGAGTTCGTCGCGCCCGAGATGATGGACGTGCTTTTTTCTTCGCAACAGATTGCCGAGCGGGTGGTAGAGATCGGCAGGCGGATCAGTGCGGACTATGCAGGAGAGTCCGTGGTCCTTATCGGTGTTTTGAAGGGTGCAGCGATCTTCCTTTCTGACCTGGCGCGGTCGATCACGGTGGACAATACCTTCGACTTTGTCGCGGTGTCGAGCTATGGCAGGGCGCGGGTTTCGTCAGGTGCGGTGAAGCTGATCAAGGACATCGACAACCCGATTGAGGGCAAGCACGTCATCCTCGTGGAAGACATCCTGGACACGGGGTTGACCCTGAGCTATCTGCGGCAATTGATGCTGGCGCATAAGCCGGCCTCGTTGAAGATTGCGACGTGCCTGGATAAACCGGAACGACGCTTGGTGCCGATCGAGGCGGACTATGTATGTTTTTCGATTCCGAACCGGTTTGTGATCGGGTACGGGATGGACTTTGCGGAGCGGTACCGCGGGGTGGCAGACATTCGGATCTATCCGGACACGCCGGCTGGACATTAAGTCCCGCTATTGTTGCACCGTGAAAGTGGCTTTTTCCTTCGCCACTTCTTCGCCTTTGCAGTAGCATCAGACGGATGGGCACAGGGCGATGATGACGGTTCAGCAGAAGCTCGAAATCCTGGCGGATGCGGCGAAGTATGACGCGTCGTGTGCGAGTTCCGGGGCGAAGCGGGCCGGGAACGGCAAGGGCGTGGGGCACTCCGATGGATCGGGGATTTGCCATAGCTATACGCCGGATGGGCGCTGCGTTTCGCTGCTGAAGATCCTGCTGACGAACTTCTGCACCTATGACTGCGTGTTCTGTGTGAATCGCGTGTCGAGTGACATCCGGCGGGCGCGTTTTACGCCGGATGAAGTGGTGAACCTCACGCTGGATTTCTACAAGCGGAACTACATTGAGGGACTGTTTCTTTCGTCGGGGATTATTCAATCTCCGGATTACACGATGGAGCAGATGATTGCGGTCGCGAAGTCGCTGCGCGAGGTTCATCACTTTGGCGGATACATCCACCTGAAGACAATCCCGGGGTGTGATGAGCGCTGGGTGGCGGAGGCTGGAACGTGGGCGGACCGGCTATCCGCGAACATTGAACTTCCGACGCAGCAGGATCTGGTGCAGTTAGCCCCGGAGAAGAAGGCCGTGGTGATCGAGGCCACGATGGGGCAGATCCAGGCGAAAAAGGATGAGGTAGATGATGAGCGCAAGCGGACTCGGCTAGGTGTCGAGAGGGCGCCGAAGTTTGCGCCGGCGGGGCAGTCTACGCAGTTAGTTGTCGGCGCTACGCCAACGAGCGACCGCGAGATTATCGGGCGGGCTCGATACTTGTATGACAGCTATAAGTTAAGGCGGGTCTACTACACGGGCTTTAGTCCGTATCCCGAGGCCGATGCACGGCTGCCATTGAAGCCTGCGCCGTTGGTGCGGGAGCATCGGTTGTACCAGGCCGATTGGTTGATGCGGTTTTACGGGTTCGAAGCGGCGGAGTTGACGTCCGAGGCTGAGCCGGAGTTGTCGTTGGTCGAGGACCCGAAGACGAGCTGGGCTCGGCGGCATCCGGAGTTCTTCCCAGTAGATGTGAACGCGGCGCCCAAGGAGGCACTGCTGCGAGTGCCGGGAATCGGGTACAAAAACGTGGAGCGCATTCTGCGGATTCGGCGGTACCAGCGGCTGGCGTTGGAGCATTTACGCAAGCTGCACGTGCAATTGGGACGGGCTTCGGGGTTTATTACGGCCGCTGATCATCTGCCGCGGGCACAGTTGGTGCAGGTGGGGCCGGAGTTGCCAGTTGTGGGTGAGCCGGCCGCGCTGCAGCTCGATCTGTTCGCCGCGATGAGTGCGGTTACGGGGCAGGTCTAGGCCTTTTACTTTTGTTCTGGCTGGGCGGCGTTGAAGTCGATGTCGAAGTCGTAGACCTGCCCCGGGAGGAGCTTGTTGTCGGTTGGAAGGAAAACGATGCCGTATTCGCCGGGCTTCCGGGGCTTTGACGGAGAGATGCGAACCCATCCGCCGTCGCCGACCTTGGCTTTGGTGACCTCGATGACGTCGTCCTGACGTTTATGCTGGCCGCCGAAGATGTTTTGTGAGTGCGTTGAGATGACACGACCGGTGGCGACCTGTTTGAGCCGGATGATTGCGAGCCTGTCGCGCATGCCCTCTGATTCTTCATCGCTCAGAAGCACGAGGAAGGAGATCCCTCCAGCGTGCAGGTGTATCCCGGCGTTGATGCCCGGGATCTCCGCAGTGGAGCGTGGGCCGGAGTACACCATGCCTCGGACGAGGTTTGAACCGACGTGAGCATTCAGCTTGATCTCTACGGCATGCAGGCAAACGAGGGTACTGTCGGCGCCGGACTTATCAACGGCGTAGACGCCGCCTTTTGTCGGAAGAGGAAGGCCCTCCGCTGCTTCTGCCCTCTGCGCACGCAGGGGAAGGTGCAATGCCAGGCCCAAGGTGACTGGAAGTAAGGCAACGGAGAGCAGACGGCGCTTACGGGAGAGAACTCGAGTGGAAGGCATCGGTGGAACGCTAGCACGTAGCTTTGGCAGGACGAAACTACACATTCGTAACCAGGCGGGAACACGGCATCCGACGAGGAAGGAGAGACATGTACCGCATCGCGCTTGAACCAAATTTTGAGGTGTGGCGCGATGCTGCACGTGAGGCCTTGCGGATCGGGTATACGCCGGAGCAGGTGGATCTGCAGGATGGGACCCAGCCTTCCGCGCTGGAGTTGTTGACGCTGGACGAGGGGCCGGCGGGCGTGGCGATCGAGAAGCCGTTTGTGCCGAAGACATTTTTGGAAGCGGCGCAGATGGTGGCCGTTCACCGTGATCCGCAACGATGGAATTTGCTGTACAGGTTGCTCTTTCGGCTACAGGGGAACCGGGATCTGCTAAAGGTCGAGGTGGATGATGATGTTGCGCGGCTCAAGGCGATGGAGGCGCAGATTCGGCGGGATCTGCACAAGATGCATGCGTTCGTTCGGTTCCGGAAGGTGGAGCAGGCCGGGGCGGAGGGCGCGGTGGAGGAGCACTTTGTTGCCTGGTACAAGCCGGATCACCGGATTCTTCGCTTGGCAGCGCCATTCTTTGCGGAGCGGTTTGCGGTGATGCGGTGGGGAATTTTTACGCCGGATGAGTCGGTTTCGTGGGATCCCGAGGCGAAGCAGTTGACTTGGGCACCGGGGACGGGGCGGGAGGCGGCTCCGGCAGAGGATGAGATTGAGGGGTTGTGGAAGAGCTACTACGGCTCGATTTTTAATCCGGCGCGTCTGAATCCGGAGGCAATGCGGTCGGAAATGCCGGTGCGCTATTGGGGCAACCTGCCTGAGGTGGCGCTGCTGCCGGAGTTGATGCAGCGGGCAGGAAGACGGGTGGAGGCTATGGTGGTGCGACAGTCAAATCAGCCCACGGCGGCACCGTTTGTGCCGGCGGAGCATACGATCCCGGTGCTACAGGCGGCGATGCCGCGGTGTGAGGGGTGTGATCTGTACAAGTATGCGACGCAGGTAGTGCCGGGAGCGGGGCATACTGCGGCGGCGCTGATGCTGGTTGGCGAGCAACCGGGAGACCAGGAGGATCGACAGGGCGCGCCGTTTGTGGGGCCTGCAGGGCGGGTGCTGCGGGAAGCGCTGGACGAGCTTGGGATTCCTCAGGACCAGGTGTTTGTGACGAACGCGGTGAAGCACTTCAAGTTTGTGGAGCGTGGGCGTCTGCGGTTGCACCAGAATCCGAAGATGAGTGAGATCAATGCGTGCAAGCCGTGGCTGATGGCGGAGATTGATGCGGTGCGGCCGAAGATGATCCTGTGCCTGGGGGCGTCCGCAGCGAAGTCGCTTCTGGGCGGGACCTTTGCGCTGATGAAGGAGCGTGGGGTGTTGAAGTCGACGGCCTTTGCGGAGCGGGTGATGGCTACGATTCATCCCTCGGCGGTGCTGCGGGCCGCAGATGAGGCGGGGCGGGCGCAGTTGTATGGGTATCTGCGGGATGATCTGGCTTTGGCGTACCAGACGGCGCAGAAGGCGGGGTAGTCTGGGCGCATATAAAGGTTGTGCAGACCGGGAGCTTTAGACTGTCCGCATCATGCGTCTGCTTGTCTTTGCAATCTTGTTGATCGTCACACCATTCACCCTTTGTCAAAGAAATGACGGAACCATGACCCATCACGCCCAAGGCGCATTCACTGTCGACGTGAAGCCTTTGAGCCCTACCCCGGCCGAAGGCATTGGACGCAACTCCGTCAATAAGCACTTCCATGGCGGGCTTGAGGCCACGACGCAAGGAGAGATGTTTTATGCCGGTGATCCCAAGCAGGGGATTGCCGGGTATGTTGCCATTGAGCTGGTCACGGGCACGCTGGATGGCAAACAGGGGACGTTTGTTGTGCAGCACTTTGGCACGATGGACGCCAGCGGGCAACACTGGACGGTTCAGGTTGTGCCCGGCTCTGGCACCGGCGAGTTGAAAGGTCTGACGGGTACGTTTGCGATCACGATTGCCGGTGGGCAGCATGGTTATGATCTGGCGTACGATCTGCCGTCGCGGTAGACGGAGCTACCGTTCGGGGAGGCAGTCAGAGGCGAAGAAAGCAGGTCTCTGCGCTGCGCTGCGGTCGAGATGACCAGCCGTTGGGGGTGATGGCGAGTGGAGACTAAAGCCGCTTAAGGTACTCGCGGGCCTGGTCGAGTTCGGGGAAGAGGCGTTCTTCGGCCTGGAACTCCCGGCTGTGCACGCAACGACGGCCGGCGCGGACCTTTACGGGGTGCTTGAGGTGGAGCATCTCGTGGTAGAGCAGGTATTCGATCGCGTAGCGCGGGGTGTTGGGGCGGTCGAAGACGCGGCTTACGACGATGGTGTTGTGGGCGGCGTCGTAGTGGCCGAGCAGGCGTCGGGCGACGTGGGCGCTCCAGGTGAGAGTCGGGCGGCCTAGCAGGCCGTGGAAGAAGCGCTGGTTCACGGCTTCGAAGACCTCGTCGAGGTTGTAGTGGTGGCCGTGCGGGGTGCTGATGCGTTTGCGTCCGCGGGTCTGGCGGATGCGTTCGGATTGCTTCGCGACGGCTTCGGACTGGGTGTAGCGGCGGTAGCGGTCGGATTGCTGGGCGCTGACCGGCTTGCGGTAGAGCTTGGCGAGGAGGATGTGCGCGATGGCGTGAAGGATGGCTTCGGGGGCGTGCTCCAGGAGGTCGGAGAGACGGACGATGAGGCGGCTTTCACGCAGGCGGATGGTGGTGTTGAGGCTGGTGAAGCGGCGGAATTTGATCTCCAACGGCGGCATGGGCGCGCGGGGGCGCAGGAGGCGGTACTCCTCCTGAAAGATGGCGTGCAGGGTGGGGGAGGCAACTGGGAGCGCGGAGGACGACGGCACGGCTGCCGTTTAGGCTAGCACGGTGTTGGTGTGGGTTTCTGGGGCGTTTCTTGCAGGCTCGTGCCCTGCGACCCGCGCAAAGCAACAGCAGGTTCCCCTTCGGGAATGACTGCAAGAAGGGCAACCGCGAAGCGAGACTTCTTGAGGTGGTCTATTCGGGGCGGACGGCGTGGGGGTCGGCGCTGCGTTTCTTTTCGTCTTTGAGGGCCTCAGGGTGGGCCTTGAACCAGGCGTCGAGTTCGGTTTGGAGCTGTTGGGTAATCTCGTGGGTGTCCTTGAGATTGTCGAGCGCGATCTTGCGGACTACGTTGTAGGCCTCGCTGTCTGAGGCGGAGGTCAGGGTGGCGATCCAGTCGTCCGTTGCTTTGAGGAGCTTGGGGAGGGCCTTGCGGACGTCGCGGTGCTGCCGGCTGTACTCGTCGAGGTTGTCGTTGAGTTCGTCGACGATCTGGCCGAACTGATCGATGGCGTCGTGCATGTCGCCGCCGTAGTCGGTGTGGCCGTGGCGTTTGGTGACGAGCTCCTGAATGCGCTTCTGACGGTCATTGAGGAACTGCTGGAACGCAGCGATGCGGTCCACGGGAGAAAACGCGGCGTCGCGGAGGAGGTCGACCTCTTTCTGGCTCAGTACGTCTTCAGCAGCCTGGGCGTCGACAGAAGGCGTGAGGGTGCAAGCAAGCAAAAAGACTACAGCCATGAGCACAGGCCAGCGAAGTTGGCCGTTCGCTCCGCCCCGCGTTTTTGCCGTCACGATCAAATACCAAGGTCCTTCGCTCCGCTCAGAATGACGGTGCTGAGGGAGATCTTACCGGGCGAAAATCTGCGCCAGCAAGGCGTCGTGGACACTGTTCAGGTGCCTGAGCACGGACTGCATGGTGTCGTGTTGGTCCATGGAGGCTACGCGCACCATGTCAGACAGGCGGTGGGCCGTGTGTTCGAGCAAAAGTTCGGCGTTTTTGAGGCGCTTGGAGTCGTTGGCGAGGGTGGTCTTGAGCTGCACAACGTCAGCGTCGGCCTGTTCGATAGCCTTGGCAGCTCCCGTTTCATCGCCGGCGATCATGGCGCGACCCGCGAGTTCGGTCCAGTCGTGGAGGAGTTCGCTGTAGAGGTAGCAACGGTCTTTCGGTTCTGCGGCCGCGGCGCGATGTTCCAGGTCGGCGAGAGCCGTAGCGTCGAGCGTAAGTTCAGCGGGGCCGGAAGCCAGGGCGGGGCGGGCGGAGATGCCGGCGAGCAAGACCAGAGCGCACACAGAAGAGGAGAGCGACAAACGAGCAAACAAGTGGTGCGGACCCATGTGGCACCTCGAATCATTCCCTTTGGGGGACCCGAGTTAGTGTTCGTGCTCCAAAGCAATCAGCCGGTGGCGTGCTTCAAACTCCTCGTCGGGGAGTTTGCCGTTCGCCGTGGCCAGGAAGGCGCGGTAGGCTCGTTCAGCTTCTTTCCTCTCGTGCAGTGCATCATAAGACGTTGCTTCCAGAAACAAAGTTGCTGGCGAGTTGGGAAGGACTGTAGCACGCGCCTGCAGCGCTTGCAATGCAACCTGTGGGGCATGGTTGCGTGAGGCTGCAAAGGCGAGGTGGCCGGCGGCTTCCCCCCAAGCCGCGTCATCGTGGAAGGCCTCGCGCTGGGCTACTGCCTTGGTGAGAATGGCCTGAGCTTCGGGGAACTTTTGTTCGCGGACGAGCGTGCTGCCCATGTCATCGAGAAGGCTGGGATCGGAGGGTTGCGCCTCGGCGAGACTGCGGTATACCGGCTCTGCCGCGGCGGCGTCGCCAGAGACGAGGAGCAGGTGGGCGTACAGGCGGGTGAGGTTGGGGTTTGCCCTGGCCTGGGGATTGGTTTCGCGCAGAGTCTTTAGAAGGCCGAGCGCGGCCGGTGTCTTGCTTTCCGCGGCGTAGAGGGTAGCCGTCTGAGCGACGACACGTGGGTCTTCGGGGTGCGCGGCGAGGGCGGGGGTGAGAAGGGCGTCGGCTTCGGCCAACTTATTCTGGCGCTGAAGGAGGCTGGCGAGTTCAACCGTCGCGGCGATGTCGTCGGGGTCGTGGGCGAGTGCCTGGCGGTAGGTGGATTCGGTGCCGGTGGCGTTCGTCGTGGGCGCGGTAAGGCTGGCCGTGAGCTCGGCATCGCCGGACTGTTGGCCGGTGAGTTGGATCGCCTCGGCGAGCTCTGTGCGGGCCCGATCGGCGTCCGTGGGTTGGTCCAGGCGGGCGAGGGCGCGAAGGGCCCGGGCCTTCAGGGCTGGGGTGATGTTCTGCAACCGGGTGGCCGCCTGTAGCTGAGTGTGCGCTTCGGTGGATTGGCCGCTGCGGGCAAGGAGGAGGCCGAGAGCGACGCGGGACTCGGCGAGAGTTGGGTCGGCTGCGACCGCGGCAGTGTAGGACTTCGCTGCGGCGGCGTCCTCGTTGTTGTGTTCCTGGGTGAAGCCGAGGTCGAAGAGGATGTGGGCGTCTTTGGGATTCGTTTCTGCGAGGCCAGCCAACTCGGGCTCGGCAGCCTGGAAGTCACCGCGTTCCAGGAGATCTTCGGCGTGACGGATCTTGTCGGCTTGGGCGTTGGCTGCTGCGCGGGGATCAGGGGCGGGCTGCTGGGCCGCAAGCGGGAGGGCAAGAAGGAACGGAGCGAGGTGGAGCAGGCGCGGCATCCCGTCTATTTTCGCCTAGATTGCCGAGTGGGCGTTCCGCATGCACAAGGCACGGTGGTGAGCGGAGTCCAGAGGCCGGAGGGCGGGTTTGCACGCCCCAGGTCCAGGAGCGAAACCGGGGGCGCATGGGACCGGGTTCAGACGTAGAGGCCGGTCAGTGTGCCCCGTGTGGCTTCGTAGCAGGCGCAGGCTTCCGCTTCCAGGCCCTTGCGGTTCAGGATCCTGATTTTGCCCCGGTTGTGACCGATCAGGGACTGACGCTCGTAGTGGCGGGCGAGCACGTTGATGGTCGTGCGGCCCGTGCCGAGGATGTGCGCAAGGAATTGCTGTGTGAGCAGGAATTCGTCGCGAGCGGAACGGTCCTGCACGGTGAGCAGCCAGCGTGCGAACCTTGGGCCTGCGTCGTGCATGCGGTTGCAGGCCGCTGTCTGCCCGAGGTGGGCCATCTGGTGCTGGACGTACTGCAGGATGGCGTTACGAATGCCTTGCGAGTTGTTGAAGAGCTTCTCAAGATCGCGAAGGGTGATCCGGTAGGCGGACCCGGCGAGTTGAATGAGGCACTGCGAGACGGAGGGGGAACTGCCGAGGAGATGGAAGCTGCCCGTCACGCCCTCGAAGCCGACCAGGCCAATTTCGACGATCTCTCCGTCATTGAGTTCGACCACCTCTGAAGCGAGAGCGGTGACCATGAAGTAGGCGTGTTGCGGGCGGTTGGCGGCTTCCGAGATGAGCTGCCGCGCCTCAAGGTCGACCAGGGTGGAGTGGCTCAGGACTTCTTTCCGGTCTTTGGCGGTCAGGGACTCCAACAGCCGGTTCTTCTCAGACATCCAGGGCGGCTCCTTGTGGGACTCTGCAGGAAGCGCTCTGAGCGTCTGCGAGTGCTGCAATGATGGAGGGCTCGACGGAGCAAAACGGCAACCGCCTCAGAGACCTCCCAAGTTTAGACGAAATAAATTTCCCTTCGAACTACTTCAATAGAAATGTTCAGCATCCTACACTTCATACAAGGCGGAGCGTTGCGGATACGGATCCGAGGACGCCACCCCTAACCGCAGGAAGTGTAACGGTTGTAAGGGCTTTCTCTCTTGTTCGGCTAAGTTCTGTCCTACTCGTTGGCGCAACTCCCATGCGCCTTGCGCTCCCGCGAAAACGTGCGGGTAGATACAGGTCCTAGCTTTAACCCTCAACCTGCGGCGTGGGGCATGCTTTGCATGTCCATGCCCCACAAACATGTAGCACAAGGAGTGATTTATGTTTCTTCTCTGGTGGATTCTGGTTGGTCTGGTAGCTGGATTTATCACAGGCAAACTTATGCAGGGCAGCGGCTACGGGCCGCTCATGGACATCGTCGTCGGCATCGTGGGCGCGGTTGTTGGCGGATTCATCATGCGGGCGGTCGGTTTTGCCGGCGATGGCGGCCTGCTGTACACGATCCTTGTTGCAGTCGTAGGTGCAGTACTGCTGACGTTGGTCTTGCGTTTGGTTACGCGAAAAGCGTAGCTGAGGCTTGAGGGGAGGCGGCGTGTCGCCGCGGAACGGCTCGCAGCCTCCTTCTCAGGTAGACCTCAAGCTTTCGTGTGCGTGGTTGCAAGTACACTTTGAAGCCACTGACCGGTGTAGGACTCTCGTGTAGCAGCGATCTGTTCGGGGGTACCGGTGGCAACCACCTGGCCTCCGCCGGAGCCGCCTTCGGGGCCCATGTCGATCACGTGGTCGGCACACTTGATGATGTCCAGGTTGTGCTCAATCACGAGGAGCGAACCGCCACCGTCGATGAGCTTTTTGAAGGCTCCGAGAAGACGAGATACGTCTTCGAAGTGCAATCCAGTCGTGGGCTCATCGAGGATGTAGAGGATGCGGCTGGCTGCTCGCTTGGCGGCTTCGTTCTTTACTGTGGCTGTTGGGCCAGAGCGAGCCGCGGCGAGATGCTGGGCGAGTTTCACGCGTTGAGCTTCGCCGCCGGAGAGCGTGGTCGCGGACTGGCCGAGGCGGAGATAGCCCAGGCCGACTTCGTCGAGGACGGCGAGTTTGTCGACGATCTTGGGGTGACCGGCGAAGAAGGTCACGGCCTCGCGGACGGTGAGGCCAAGCACGTCGTGGATGGATTTGCCCTTGTACTTCACATCGAGGACGGCGGTCTTATAGCGACTGCCGTTGCACTCTTCGCAGGGCAGTTCTACATCGGCGAGGAACTGCATCTCTACTGTGACGGTGCCATCACCTTCGCAGACGTCGCAGCGGCCGCCGGGGACGTTGAAGCTGAAGCTGCCTGCTGTGAAGCTCTTGCGTTTGGAGTCAGGTTGGGCGGCGAAGAGTTCGCGGATGGGGTCGAATGCCTTGGTGTAGGTGACCGGGTTAGAGCGCGGGGTGCGGCCGATGGGGGATTGGTCGACCAGAACGACGTCGTTGAGGAACTGGGAGCCGGAGAACTCGCGGAAGAGGTGCGCGGGGTCGCCGCCTTCTCCCTGGCCTAGTGCGTTGAGAAGCGCGCGGTAGAGTACCTGGTGGATGAGGGTGGATTTACCGGAACCTGAGACGCCGGTGATCACTGTGAGCATGCCGAGGGGGATTTCGACGTCTACGCCACGCAGGTTGTGCTCGCGGGCGCCTTTGAGGACGAGCCTTTCACGGCCGGGCTCGCGGCGGTGCCTGGGGACGGGGATCTCGGCGCGGCCGGAGAGGTATTTGCCGGTGATCGAGTTCGGGTCGCGCTCGAGTTCGGGTACGGTTCCGGAGGCCATGAGGCGACCGCCGAGTTCGCCGGCGCCGGGGCCCATGTCGAGGAGCTTGTCTGCGGCGCGGATGACGTCGGGGTCGTGCTCGACGACGAGGATGGTGTTGCCGAGGTCGCGGAGGTCTTCGAGGATGCCGATAAGTTTGGCGGTATCGCGGGGGTGCAGGCCGATAGAGGGTTCGTCGAGGACGTAGAGGGCGCCTACGAGACGGGAGCCGAGGGAGCTGGCGAGTTGGATCCGTTGCGATTCGCCGCCGGAGAGCGTGGAGCTGAGGCGGTCGAGGGTGAGGTACTCGAGGCCGACCTGCTGGAGGAAGCTGATGCGTTCGCGGGTCTCTTCGAGGATTTTGCCGGCGATCTCTTCCTGCGAGGGAGTGAGTTGGAGGTTGTCGAAGAACTCCTGCGCGGCGGTGATGGTGAGGGCGCTGGCTTCGCAAATGTTTTTGTCATTCAGTAGGACGGCGCGGGCTTCGGCCCTGAGGCGTTGGCCGCGGCACTCGGGGCAGGGGGCGTAGCCGCGGTATTTGGAGAGAAACACGCGGACGTGGAGCTTGTATTTTTTGCGGTCGAGATCGTCGAAGAAGCCGCGGATGCCGGGCCAGGGACCTCGGCCGTGCCAGAGGAATTGTTGCTGGGCTTCGGTCAAGTCGAACCACGGGATGTCGGTACGGATGCCTTCAGACTTGGCGGCCCGCTTCATTTCGGCGTGCCAGGGGGAGCGGTATTTGGGCTTGGTCCAGGGGTCGATGGCGCCTGCGTCAAGGGATTTGGACTTGTCGGGGACGATGAGGTTGGGATCGAAGTCGATGGTGTTGCCGAAGCCCTGGCAGCGGGGGCAGGCGCCGTAGGGGTTGTTGAAGCTGAAGAGGCGCGGTTCGGGCTCGCGATAGGCGCGGTGGCAGGAGGAACACTCGAAGGCCGCGGAGAATCGGAGCGTTTCGGGCGCGGGTGAGGGGCCGTTCTCAGGTGCGCGTGGGACGGTGCGGAAGACGATTTCGCTGGATTCGCGGTAGCCGGTTTCGATGGCGTCTACTGCGCGGGCGCGGACGTCGTCGGAGAGCGCGAGGCGGTCGACGAGGGCGAACAAGGGGCGCTGGGTGGTGGGGTCTTCGGAGGTGGCGGCGGTGAAGTCGAGTTCGAGGAGGGACTCGGGGGTGGAGAACTCTACGATGTTGCCGGCGCTGTTGGGGTCGGTCGGGTCGGCTTGCCAGAGGCGGTTGAAGCCGCGACGGCGGAGGTCGCCTAGGCGCTCTTTGAGGGCGTCCGTGAGGGCTTCGAAGGTGTTGCTTGTGGGTTGCGGGGTGGTGAGTTTTGCTGACTTCTTGACAGCCTTTTTCGCTGGTTTGGGCGGAGGTGGGGCGAGTTCGGCCTCGGTTTGCGGGCCGGTCATGGCTTCCAGCTTGATCTCGCGGCGCTGGATGGGGAACAGGGCGTAGAGGCGCGTGCCTTCGGGCAGGGCGAAGAGGCGGCCTACGATCTCGTCCACGGAGTCGCGCCGCACGTGGCCACCGCAGTGGAGGCAGGTGACGGTGCCACAGCGAGCGTAGAGGAGCCGGAGGTAGTCGTAGATCTCGGTGGCGGTGGCAACGGTGCTGCGAGGGTTGCGGGTCTGGTTCTTCTGGCGGATCGCGATGGCGGGGGCGAGTCCGTCCATGTGGTCGACGTCGGGCTTCTCGATGCGCTCTAAGAACTGACGGGCGTAGGCGGAGAGAGATTCTACGTAGCGCCGCTGGCCTTCCGCGTAGACGGTGTCGAAGGCTAATGAGGACTTGCCAGAGCCTGAGACGCCGGAGACCACCGTGAGGGCGTTGTGGGGGATGTCGACGTCGATGGATTTGAGGTTGTGGGTGCGGGCGCCGCGGATGGTGATCTGGGTGGTGGCCTCGACGCTGGAGGAGCGGTTAGCGGAGGCGGGCGCGGGTTCAATGTTGGGCAGTTCTTGCGTTAGGGCCACACTCCATTATCGAGGAGGTTGGGGGTGTGTGGCGAGCGGGCAGTTGACGGCATGCATGTGGACCCACCCCTACCCCGTACTTCAGTACCAAAGTACGTCGAAATCAGGACTTAACGGGGTACTTTGCGACCTTTGTGGTAGGTGGTCTTCAGACGCGTTTCATGAGGGGATGGCCTAAGCCAGAGCTTGTGGGTCGCCGAACCTTTTGGCGCTGAGAGCTTTGAGGCGGGCTTTTTCCTCGTCCCGGTTCTTGGAGGGTGCGTTTGTCTCCAGGGTGCTGAGAAGGTTCGCCGAGATGCCGGAGATGGCGTTGATCGCGGAGAAGAAAGCTTCTTCGTTGGCCTTGGACGGCTTGTTGAAGCCGCTGATCTTTCTAACGAACTGGAGTGACGCCGCTTCGATCTCGTCCGGCGTGACAGGTGGATCGAAGTTGAAGAGCGTTTTGATGTTGCGGCACATGTCCCGGGTCCTCCATTGGAGCGCTCAAGTTAGAGTATGCCGAGCAGGGAACGTCAGATCACTCTCTGAGCACTGGCTATGCGATGTGCGCGCTCGTAGAGGCCCGCGATGCGGTCGCCGGTCGGGTCCGTCGATGGGTTGACGGGGACGTAGATGAGATTTCCCTCGCGCCTGCACAGCACATTGCTCCCCACCATCACGCGCATCATCCAGATGGCGGAGCGGGCGCTCAGAAGGTTGATGCCTAACCAGCCGCGGTACTCGCGGCCTGTTGCCTGAGAGCCGGTTTGCAAGTGGATCTTTGCGGCGATGGTGTTACGCAGGTCTTCGACGAGCGGAGTGATGGTGCTGGGGATGGGGAAGGGTGGTTGGATTAGCGGCGACTCGACTTCCATGGTCTTGAACAGGTCCGCGATGGCGCGGTGCTGCGCGACGGAGGTGTGGCCCAGCCAGTAGTGGCAGGTCTTTGCGATGGAGGTGATGACGTTCTTGAGCTCCTTCTCGAGGCGAAAGCGAGGACCTGCAGGGAGATGGAGGACCATGCCGTTGGCGTGGGCGGAGACGTTTTCCATGGTAATGGCGCGGAGCAGCCAGCCGGCCATGCCGGTGCTGGGGCAGTCGATGTGGAGCCAGCCGGGAATGTCGGCGGGTTCAGCGGCGAGGCCTGTGACGAGCTCGATGCCGCGGCAAAGTTCTTCTACGACCTGGAGGTAACGCCCTGGGTCCTGATCGATGTCGGCCTCCGTAGCTGGTTCGAGCAAGGTGCCTCGGTGGGGTGGACCGCCCGCCATGGCCAAGTCGCAGAACGAGCCCCAGATTTCGTCCCACGCCACGCAGCCGTCTGGTGCGAAGACCAGGCCGGCGGAGCCCATGGAGACGGGTTGCACGTCTTCGTAGGAGTCCTGGTATTCCTCTGGGAGGAGGGTCTTGAGGCGGGATTCGAGGAGCTTGTACTCGGCACTGCTGTCCGGCGTTGCAGGCATCCATTCCTCCGGCACTAGGTTAGCGCGGATTGGTGGGTGAATTGGGTCAGAGAAGCGGAAGGCAAAGGGGAGCCGTGACGGACGTTCGAGAATGCCGGAAGATCCGGCTGGCCGATACCTGTGTTCAGCGCGGCTTGGCCTAAGTCGATGCGTGACCCTGCATCAACTTCGGCCGCTCCGAGTTCTGGAGTCCCACCAATTCTTCGCAGTCGTTCCAGAGCTTCGCAGCCGCTACTGCATCGTAGGACGCGACTGACGATCGTGTTTCGCTAAGCAGGCCATTCTTGGAATGGAAATATTTGCCCGAGCTACCGCCATACGCGATGTCTTGGTCGAGCACCGCAAGAGCCTCTCCAGAGAGCGGCATCTGTCCCATGGTCATGCCGAGTTTGCTCAAGAGAAGCTTGACGAGACGAGTCCGAAAGATGGCGGGCGCTCCCAAGCCCATGCCTGTGTCCGGAAGGAACCCGGGGTCGTAGGCGATGGAAGCTACCGGCGTTTCGTTCAGTCGCAATCGCCGATCTAGTTCGTAGGCATACATGATCGTGCAGAGCTTAGAGGTGGCGTAGCGGCGCCCGCCGGAGATCGGCTTGCCGGCTCGTCCCTGCTGAGCGAGTGCCTTTGCATTTGGTTCTGCTGCTTTGCCGACCGTCTTGCCATCCAGCAGGGCAGGATCGTGTGTTCCGCTTGCCGTCCACAGGATGCGGCCGTTTGGAGCTACGGAATCCAGCAGAAGGTTGACCAGCAGAAAGTGCCCGAGGCAATTCCCTGCGAACGTTGTTTCATAGCCATCGGCGCTGTAGGTGACTGGCCCGTTCGATTGAGCACCGGCATTGCAGATGATGCCATGCAGTTTCGCCTCTTGCGTCCCAGCGGCTTGCAGCATCTCCTTGCACTGCTCCGTAGCCTCGCGCACCGAGGCAAGTGAGTTGAGGTCCATCACCAGGACGTCGACTTTCCTGCGCGTCGCGGCCCGCAATTGCTGTGCGCCTTTTTCGACGCGCTCACGACTCCGGCCTGCAAGGATCAGATCGCAGCCGTAGCGCTGCGCCAGTGTGCGCGCGCCCACAAGTCCCAGGCCTGAGTGGCCCCCCGTCATCAGTACTGTGGGCATAGTCCCTCCCACCATGGGATGTTTGGGAGCGTCCACCGACTCGCAGGTGATCGAGCCCTTACCAGGTGATTACGTCTCTATGAGCCGCAGCGTGGATTTGAGGTGAAGGGCTTCGAAGGGTGAGATCCGACACGGCGCATAGCTTGCCCGTTAACTGTTGCTGGCGCGGCCCGGCCACAGCGCTTCAAGCAGAAGGAGGCAGGCGCCGATGACGATGGCGCTGTCGGCGACGTTGAAGTCGGGCCAGTGGTAGGTGGCGATGTGGACTTCGAGGAAGTCGACGACGAAATGGAGGTGGATGCGGTCGTAGAGGTTGCCGAGGGCGCCGCCGAGGATGAGGGCGAGGGCGACGGTGCTGGCCGAGAGTTGCTGGCCGGTGCGCCAGATGATGGTGAGGACGGCAAGGGCGGCGATGATCGAGAAAGTGATCAGGGCGTCGCGGACGATGAAGGGGTTTTTGCTGCCTTCGAAGAGGCTGAAGGCGGCGCCGGTGTTGAGCACGTGGGTGAGGCGGAAGACGTGGGGGATGACCGGGATGGCGTGGCCGGTGGGAATGTGGGCGACGATCCAGACTTTGCTGAGGCGGTCGGCGAGGATGACGAGGACGGCGATGAGGAGCGCGAGGGGGCGGGCGTCGCGCCGGGTGACTGGCCTCGCGAGCGTCGTTGAGGCCGTGTTTGAGGCCATTTAGGCGGCCTCCTGCTGGGTTGGCGGGTGGCCAATCGCTTGGAGGGCACCGCTGCAGCGGGCGCACACGGTGGGCCAGCGGTCGTCCGAACCGATGTCGGTGAGGACGCGCCAGCAGCGGGCACATTTGTTGCCCCCGGCGGGTTCGGCTTCGATCAGGAGGGCGCTGCCATCTTTTGTGGCCCCGACTACCTGGACGGTGGCCTGCGAGACGTTGAAGAACTCTGCGAGGGCGGGTTCGTAGTCGCGGAGGGTCATTGCTTCGTCCGTGCCCTCGGCGGCGATGATCGTCACGGCGGCGTCCAGACCTTTGCCGATGGATTTATTGAGGCGTAGGGCTTCAAGCTCCACGTTCACGAGTTCGCGGACGCGGAGGAGGCGAGCCCAGTCGGCTTCGAGCGTGGCGACGGCGCCGGGGACGATGTCGGTGAGGTCCGGGAAGAGGGCGAGGTGAACGCTCGCGGGGCGGTCGGGGAGGTGCGGGAGGTAGCGCCAGACTTCGTCGGCGGTGAAGCTGAGGATGGGGGCGATGAGGCGGGTTAGTGCTTCGGCGATGCGCCAGATGGCGGTTTGGGCGGAACGGCGACGGGTGTCGTTTGGTGCCAGGGTGTAGAGGCGGTCCTTGGTGACGTCGAGGTAGAGCGCCGAGAGGTCGGTGTTGGTGAACTCGTTCAGGGCCTGGTAGGCGCGGTGGAACTCGAAGTGCTCATAGGCTTTGCGCACCGTGGCGTCGAGTTCGGCGGTGCGGGCGAGGATGTAGCGGTCGAGCGGCTGCATGTCCCCCCATGGGACAGCGTTCAAGTTTGGGTCGAAGTCGTCGATATTGCTTAACAGGAAGCGGAGGGTGTTGCGGAGCTTGCGGTAGTTGTCGGCGACGCGGGTCATCAGGCGGTCGCTGGCGGCTACGTCTTCGCGGAAGTCGACGCTGGCGACCCAGAGGCGGATGATCTCGCCGCCCATGCGGTCGGCGACGGCTACGGGGTCGACACCGTTGCCGAGGGATTTGGAGAAGGCTCGGCCCTGTTCGTCGAGGGTCCAGCCGGAGGTGGCGACCATTTTGTAGGGTGCGGCGTCTTTCAGGCCTACCGCGGAGAGGAGTGAGGAATGGAACCAGCCTCGGTGCTGATCGCCGCCTTCTGTGTAGAGGTCGGCGGGGAAGGTTAGCTCGGGTTCGGCTTCGAGGACGGCGTTCCAGCTGGCGCCGGATTCGAACCAGACGTCGAGGATGTCCATTTCCTTGCGGAATTGGGCGCCGCCGCAGTTGGGGCAGGAGGTGTTGGGGGGGAGGAGCTGGGCGGGGCTGTGCTTGTACCAGGCGTCAGCGCCTTCTTTGGCGAAGAGCTGGACGACGGATTCATTGACCGTCTCGTCATTGAGGGGCTCGTGGCACTTTTCGCAGAGGAAGACGGCGATCGGGACGCCCCAGATGCGTTGGCGGCTGATGCACCAGTCGGGGCGAGTGGCGATCATGTTGCTGATGCGCTCTTGTCCCCAGGACGGGTCCCAGACGACGTCTTTGATCTCGTCCAGGGCGCGCTGGCGGAAGGTGGTTTCGCCGTTGAGACTCTCGATACCCGGAACTCCGTTGTCGGAGACAACGCTCTTGGATGAGAGGACTGGAGTTTCCATGCGGATGAACCACTGCTCGGTAGCGCGAAAGATGAGGGGGTGGTGGCAGCGCCAGCAGTGCGGGTAGCTGTGGGTGAGGTCATGGGCGCCGAGGAGGGCGCCGCGGTCGCGGAGGAGTTGCTTGATGGGACCGTTGGCTTTGTGTACGTAGAGGCCTTCGTACTCGGGCAAGCCGTTGCGGAGCTTGCCTTGGGAGTCGACGTTGCACGTGAGGGGGAGGTCGTAGCGGATGCCGGTGGCGAAGTCGTCGGGGCCGTGCGCCGGGGCGGTGTGGACGGCGCCGGTGCCCTGGTCGGTGGTGACGTAGTCGGCGAGGACGCCGAGGACCTGGCGATCGAGGAAAGGGTGTTGGAACGTGGCTCGGTCGAGTTTGTCGCCCTTGAAGGTGGCGACGGGCTGGGCGATGGAGAGGCCGGGGTGCTCGTTGGCGGCCTGCATGACCTCCGGGGCGAGCTTGAGGGCGACGATGTAGGTGCCGTCTTCGTTTTCAAGCGCGACGTAGTCGATTTCCGGGTTGAAGGCGATGGCGAGGGAGGCCGGGAGGGTCCAGGGAGTGGTCGTCCAGATGACGACGTAGACGGGTTGTTTGTGAGCGGCGAGGCGCGGGTCGATCTGGCTGGGGTCGCTGGTGAGCTTGTAACGGACGTAGACCGAGGGCGAGGTGTGCTGTTCGTACTCGACTTCGGCTTCGGCGAGGGCTGTGCGGTCGTGGGAGCACCAGTAGACGGGCTTGAGGCCCTTATAGACGAAGCCGCGCTCGTAAAAGCCGTAGAAGGTCTCGAGGATCTTGGACTCGTACCCAAAGTCCATGGTCTGGTAGGGCTTGTCCCAGCGGCCAAAGACGCCGAGGCGCTTGAACTGGGTGCGCTGGAGATCGATGAACTTGCCCGCGTACTCACGGCAGGCCTGGCGGACGGCTACGGGGTCCATTTCGAGCTTCTTGCCACCGAGCTTTTCGTCGACTTTGATCTCGATGGGGAGGCCGTGGCAGTCCCAGCCGGGGACGTAGGGGGCGTCGAAGCCGGCCATGGTCTTGGTCTTTACGACGAAGTCCTTGATGCACTTGTTCAGGGCGTGGCCGAGGTGGATGGCGCCGTTGGCGTAGGGGGGACCGTCGTGGAGGATGTACTTGGGGGCGCCGGCGCGGGCGGCGCGGATCTGGCCGTAGAGGTCCATGTCGTCCCAGGCTGCGATACGTCCGGGCTCGTTGGCCGGGAGGTTCGCTTTCATGGGGAAATCGGTCTTGGGGAGGTTGAGTGTGTCTTTCAGCGACATAGTCTGCTTGGCCGCGGGGGCGGTCTCCGGCATGGGTAACACTCCAACGTGCAGGAGTCCACGGTGGTCCGTGGCGTCCTTGCGGGTAAACTCTTATTGTAAGGGTGTGGGCGAGCGGTTGTGTGCTGAATGCTCGCTTAGGTTTCAGGTGAGACGACGCAGGGTGTACCTGCGTCTAATACAGAGTTTGGGTAGGTGGGCCTCCCTGTATCCGGGGACCGACGCTCCCCCGTGAAGTGACTATGGCTGCTGCTCCTCAATTCCATCGCGAAATGCAACCGGCACTGACGGTTGCGTCCACCCCTCCGCCATTTCTCTCCATGGCGAACGGCATCAAATCGCCGCGCTCTCCGGCGTCATTTTGGACGGCAATTGTGGCGCATGCAGTGGTGATCGCGGTTATCGCGTGGATGGTGGCCCGGCACATTTCGGTAGCCGCGCCGGCGCCTGCCCAGGTGGCCACACTGATCGCCCCGGTGACCCCGCCTCCGCCCGCGCCGATCATGCCGCGAGCCGAGAAGATGGGTGGCGGTGGCGGCCAGCATGACCTCGCCCCCGTGACCAAGGGGCATTTGCCCAAGTTCTCGCAAGAGCCGCAGATTGTGCCACCCAAGGCACCTCCGACCATTGCGCCCAAGCTCGCTATCGAACCCACGGTTATGGTCCAGAAGGATCTGAAGCTGGCCGACAACAAGATGCCGGACCTGGGGATGCCAAGTTCGACCCTGGTCGGGAACTCGATGGGAAACGGGAACGGAACGGGTATTGGCTCAGGCAACGGTGCTGGCATTGGGCCGGGGTCGGGTGGCAACTACGGCGGCGGCGTCATGCACATCGGCGGCTCAGTACGGCCGCCTGTGCTGGTGTCCCAGGTGGACCCGGAGTTCAGCGAAGAGGCTCGGAAGGCCAAGTTTTCGGGCAATGTTGAGGTCTATCTCTGGGTAGACGAGAACGGGAACCCGAGCCACGTGAAGGTTGTACGCGGCGTGGGAATGGGACTGGACGAGAAGGCCATCGAGGCCGTACGGCAGTACAAGTTCAAGCCGGCCATGCAGAACGGTAAAGCGGTCAAAGTGGATCTTTATGTGGACGTGAACTTCCAGATCTTCTAGCGGTGAACATAGGTAAAAAGACGCGCCCGAGCTCGATGCTCGGGCGTTTTGCTTTTCGCGTTCCAGCGAGGGTCGACCTAATTACTTGCGACGGATTGCGGGCCGGGCGCTGATACCGGGGCGCCGTTGGGTCCAAGGCCGAGTTTGATCAGGGCGCGGGAGTCGGGGACAAGCTTGGTCTGCCAGCCGTTGTCACCCTGCATCTTCTGCATAGCAGCGACGCTGCTGGAATCCCAGCTGCCGGTGGGTTCGCCGGAAAGGTAGCCGCGCTGGATGAGAGCGGACTGAATTTCGGTGGCGCGCTCGGAGCTCATGCCGTAAGTCGGCCGGTCGGAGAAGTGCCCAGCATGCGTGGCGTGGCTAGACGCTGTACGCCTCACGATCGCGTGCGAACTGCTGTGGCGGTGAGGGCGGACCGTCGCAAAGGCGGCTGGGCAAAGGAGAAGCAGACAGGCTGCTGCGGGGAGGGCGGGCAGACGACGCATCAAATTCGAACCTCGTGCAGAAGATTGGGACGGCGAGTGCAAGGCCGCACGAATTGGGTAAGGTTACCCCACCGATGCAGGTGAAACAACCCCTCCTGCCTCGAAAGGGGTATAAGCGGAGGCACTAAAAAGAGAGACGGTGCGCTCCAAGGCAGGAACGCACCGTCTGTTGTGCACCGTTCTGGTTACTGCAATGTGCCGCCGATGTAGGATTCGCCACCGGACGAGTTGCGGGGATCGCGAACCACGAAGACTACGTCGTCGCCGGTCTTGAGCGAAGCGACCACGGCACGGTACTCGGCTTCGCTGGTGACTGGTCTGCGATTGATCTCAACGATCACGAGGCCGGGCGCGAGGCCGATGTCCTCGGCGAAGGAGCCAGGCCGTACCGCCGTGACCACGATGCCGCCACGAATGCTCAGCTTGGAGGCCTGGGCAGCGGGGACGGGCTGTACGGTGATACCGAGCTTGGTTTGCCCGGCGTCACTCTGGTCCGGACTTACGTCCGCCTCTCCCTTGTCGCGATCGGCGAAGAGCTTGGCGCGGTCCGTGATGCCAACCGTGGCAGTCTCATGCTTGCCGTCGCGCACGTAGCCAAGGCGAACCGTGGAACCGGGCGCCTTTTCGGAGATGATGCCGACCAGCTCGTCGCCATCCTTCACGGTTTGACCGTCTACGGATTCGATGATGTCCTTCGACTTCAGGCCCGCCTTAGCTGCAGGGCCGTTCGGGGTCACGGTGTTGACGATGACACCGCCGCTGGCGAAGCCGTAGACGCGACCAACTGCCGAGTTCTGTACGGCCTGGAACTGAATGCCGATGGAGCCGCGTGTGACCTTGTGGCTGGGCGAGATGAGTTGGTTGTAGACGTTGATCAGGATGTTGGAGGGCAGGGCAAAGCCTACTCCTTCGGAGCCGGCGGACTGGGTGTAGATGGCCGTGTTCATGCCGATGACCTCGCCGGCCATGTCGACCAGGGGGCCGCCGGAGTTACCAGGGTTAATCGCGGCGTCGGTCTGGATGAAGCGCTGGAACTGGGTTGCATCCGGAGAGCCCTCGCCACCCTGTTCCAGGTTGGAGCGGTTCACCGCAGAGACGATACCCGCGGAGACAGTCTTGGAGAGGCCGAAGGGGCTGCCGATGGCGAGCACCCAGTCGCCGACCTGCGCACCGGTGGAATTGCCCAGCTTGATCGTGGGCAGGGGCTGCGCACTTTCGATCTTGATCACCGCGATGTCGGTGGAGGGATCGGTGCCGATGAGCTTGGCGGGACGGCCCTCGTCAGAGGGGTTGTCCGGGTCAGTGGAGAGTTTGACGTAGATCTTGTCGGCTTTGTCGACGACGTGATTGTTGGTGATGATGTAGCCACGCGGGTCGACGATGAAGCCGGAGCCGAGCGCGCGACGCGTACCCGCCTCGGGCTGCCCGCCACCGGCACCGCCTCCGAAGAAGCGGTTGAAGAAATCCTGCATATCGTCGCCGCCACCACCGCCGTCGCCGCCGTCAGGGGCCGGGTTACCACGCCGGTTCCCGCGATGGCCGGTGTTGGGCACTTGCTTGGGCGTGGACTCGGTGTTGATGTTGACTACCGCCGGGCCTACCTGCTTGACGATAGTAGAGAAGCCGTTGGACAGCGTGACTGGCGACGGAATCGTGAGGGGGCGGGCGTCGGTGGAGTTGATCGCCTGCTGGCCTTCCTTGCCGCTGACCTTGCCCGTAAACATCGAGCCGGCGAGCACCAGGGCGGACAGGGCGCCGAGAGCCGTGAAGGTGGCTGCGGGGGTCAGGCGGCGGCGCACACGGGAGCGAAGATCGCCGTCGGGAGTGTTGATGAGTGCCATGGGTATGTGCTTCCTCTTGCGCAAAAGATGGTCTGAAAGGTGCTCTGAGGGAGAGGGCGGGCGGTTTGCGTGACCGGACGGGCCTTTCCTCGAATCAATTAGTAGACGCGTTTCAGGGTGAAAAGTCGCCAAGATGTGCGTCAGGGCTCCATTGGTAGGATAGCCGCTTCTGACACCGCGGTTGGCCCGAGTTCTGCGAGGATGATGCCACCGAGGATGAGGGCGGCACCGACCAGCGCGCGCGGGCCAAGACGCTCGCCAAGGAACAGCAGCGAGGTAAGCCACGCAAAGACGGGCTCCAACGTGAAGATAAGGGCGGTGTGCGAGGCAGGAAGATGTTGCTGGGCCCAGCTTTGGATTGTGAATGCGGCCGCTGTGGCGAGGATGGCGGTCACGGCGAGAGCGACGCCGACGGTTGGCGTGAGGTGGAAGCGCATGTGGCGGTCCAGGGGGAGAAAGAGAAGCATGACTGCAGTGGCGAAGACGATCTGAAGCGTTCCCAGGGCGCGGGCGGGGATGGCGTTCGCTCCGCGGGCAAGGGTGAGCAGGTGGATGGCGAATGCGATCGCGCAGCCAAGGGTGAGCCATTCGCCGAGGTGCATGCCGCTGAGCAGGGCAAAGCCCGCCCCGGGGTTGCTGGTGAGGAGGACGATGCCGAGGAAGGCGCCGGCTGCCCCGGCGTAGGCGGCGACGTGCGGCCGGGGTGTGTTGGGGAGGCGCAGGCCCGGGACCAGGCTGAGTAGCGGAACGAGAACGACGACGAGGCCGGTGAGGAAGGCCGACTTGGACGGGGTTGTGCGGGCGAGGCCGCTGGTCTGGAGTTCATAGCCGAGGGCGAGGAAGAGGCCAGCGGTGGCGCAAAGGGTGAGTTGAGGTTTGGTAAGGCCTTTGAGGGTTTTCAGGTTGACGCTGATGAGAACCAGCGAGGCAAGGCCCATTCGCAGGAAGTTGAACAGGAGAGGGGAGAGCTCACCCAGGGCTGCCTTGACGAGCGGGAACGTGCAGCCCCAGACGAGGGTGACGGCGATGAGGAGGAGGTGCGCGGTGAGGCTGTGACGCGGGTTGGGGCGGGCGGTCATCTGTGGCGGTGGTCTCGTGAATCAGATCAGTGCGGCTG
The DNA here is from genome assembly GCA_963717535.1 of uncultured Verrucomicrobiae bacterium. Lineage (GTDB taxonomy): Bacteria > Acidobacteriota > Terriglobia > Terriglobales > Acidobacteriaceae > Granulicella. Next base: position 687,893 of record OY970344.1, on the reverse strand, counting down.
GGGGGGAAATACAGGGGTCTTTCCGCACCGCGGAACGATGACGCTGTCCTGCTCCGGTCGAGATGACGCGTTCCTGGCCGTTGGGCAAAGCCTGCGATTTAATCGCTCTTCTAAGGAGTGTGCGCCGCTGGGTCCGGTTGGGCCTGGTAGCGGGTGGCGCCGCCGACAACTGTGCGGAGAACCTCCGTGTGGAGGAGTTCCTGGGGAGTGGCTTTGGTGATGTCGCGGTCGAGGACGATCAGGTCGGCGAGAAAGCCGGGTTCAAGGCGGCCTTTGGTCCCTTCGCGGAACTCGGCATAGGCGGGGGCCTGGGTGTAGGCGTAGAGCGCTTCGTCCAGCGTGAGCTTTTGTTCGGGGTGGAAGGTCTGCGTGCCGGCTTCGTTTTGGCGAGTGATCGCGGCGTACAACCCCCGGAAGGGGTTGATGGACTCCACAGGGTAGTCGGTCCCGAAGGCGAGGGTGACGCCGTGGTCGAGAAACGAGCGCCAGGCGTAGGCGTACCTGGCGCGTTCAGGGCCGATCCGGTCAGTAGCCCAGGCCATGTCTGTGAGCAGATGGCTGGGCTGCATGGAGGCGATGACGCCGAGGCGGGCGAAGCGATCGAAGGCGTCCCGGGTGACGACCTGGGCGTGCTCGATCCGGAAACGGAAATCGCGAGGAGCGATGACACAGGCCGTCTTGTCGTCCTGCGACAGGAGAGCCTGGCCGGAGACGCAACCGGGGCTGCTGTTGACCGGCTTGCCGACCTGTTCAGCGGCTTCGAATGTGTCGAGGGCCATGTTATTGGCGCGGTCCCCGATGGCGTGAAAGCCTAATTGAAAGCCGGCACCGGCGCGTTCGGCGGAGAGTTGGTTGAGTTTGTCCTGGTCGTAACGGGGGAGGCCTGCGTTGTCGCGATCGTCGGCATAGGGTGCCTGCAGGGCCGCTGTGCGGGAGCCTAAAGAGCCGTCCATGAAGGCCTTCAGCTGGGTTAGGTGAAGTAAGGGATCATCTGCCGGGTGGGAGGCGCGGCCCTGCTCGAGGACGGGTAGTGGTGTCTCGAAGGCGATCCACTCTGCAAAGCGGAGGGGGAGTTTGCCGGTGTGCTCTAACTCTTCGAGCACGAGCCAGTCTTCCCAGTCGGAGAAATCCTGGACGCTCGTGACTCCGTGGGAAAGGGCGTCCTCGATGGAGAGGCGCAGGGCTTGCTTTCGGGTTTCGTAGTCGGGCGGCGGGATGACCTTGTGCATGAGCGCGAGCGCGGGTGCCTCGCGAATGATGCCGGTGGGCTGGCCATCGGGACCCCGGTCGATCTTCCCGCCTGCTGGGTCGGGAGTGGACGCGGTGATGTGGGCGGCCTGGAGGGCGGCTGTGTTGACGACCGCGATGTGACCGTCGACGCGGTCGAGGAGCGCGGGATGACCGGCTGCCACGGCGTCGAGGTCGGCGCGGCTTGGCAGCGTTTTGGAGGACCAGAGGGTGTGATCCCAGCCGCCGCCCAAGATCCAAGAGTCCCGCTGACCGGGTTTGGCCTTCGCTGCGTAGGTGCGGATCCGGGCTTGCATGTCGGCGAGGGACGTGGCCCCGACGAGGTTGACGGCCAGGCGTTGCTGGCCGGCCTGGGCCATGTGGGTGTGGGCGTCGTTGAAGCCGGGCATGACGAAGGCGCCGTGGAGATCGACCACGGTGGTTTGTGGGCCTTTGAGGGCCAGGACGGTGGGATCGTCTCCGACGGCGACGATGTGGCCGTCACGGATGGCGAGGGCGTGGACGCGGGCAGGGACGGGGGAGCGGTCGTCGCCCCTGAGGTGGGTGCCCGTGACGATATTGCCGTGGACGAACAGGACATCGGGGGCGGGCTGTTGTGCTCCCTGGGCAGGACTTCGCGAGGCGCAGAGGAGGGACAGGCAAAGTGAGGCGCAGCAGGCGCGCAGAAGGTGTTTGGGCGGCACCTTCTCAATGTACTTGAGGGGGTGTGGCTGCTTCGGCAGGGCAGGGATCAGCAGTCCTTCTGCGCGATGAGAACCGGGAAGAGAGGGGCCAGGGCGCGACGGTTCTGACCTGCGGACTTCTCCTTACCCCTCAGGCGAGCTCAGGGCCGGGTCGAGAAGACTTGATGTCAGTCCTCCCTCGGCGGAGAGGGTTTGGGCGACATCGAGGAGGAGGAGAAGGATGCGGCGAAGGGCGACCTCCCGGCCGGTAGGGTCGTACCACTCGGACGTGGAGTGCAGGCCACCGCCGGTGCCGCCGCAGCCAAGCGCCAGGGCGGGGATGTTGCGGGCCAGGGGCAGGTTGGCGTCGGTGGAGCCCATGCGCGGTTCGGTTTGAATACCGAGGTGGCGGTCGACGGCCCGGAGGCTCTCATAGAGCGGAGTGTCGTGCCTCAGCGCACCAACGGGCCGGTCGCCGATGCGTTCAACGCCCAGACGGAGCTGGTCGTGGTCAGGGCGGCCGCGGGTTTCGGCCGCGACTTCGGCGGAGAGTGTGGCGAGGACGGCGACCTCCAGGCGGTCTAACTCGCGCACGGAGACCGAGCGGAGGTCGAGTTGTGCGGAGGCGATCTCCGGGATTGAGTTGACCGAAGTTCCGCCCCCGAAGGTGCCGACGTTGAGAGTCGTGCGGGGATCACGCGGAAGGGGAAGTCGGGCGACGGCGAGCAGAGCGGCGCTGAGAGCGAGGATGGGGTTGGGTCGATGCACGTCTGCCCAGGAGTGGCCGCCGGGGCCGCTCACTGTTACGCGGAGGCGACGGCTGCCGAGAGCACGGTCCACCACGAGACCCTCGCCGGCGCCTTCCAGCGCGATGGCGGCGTGGATGGAGAGGCCAAATGGCGGCACCGCGAAGAGGTGGCGCATGCCGCGGAGGTCGCCTTCGCCCTCCTCGCCGACGTTGGCGGTGAAGATCACCGGGCAAGGGAGGTGGAGGTTTGAATGCTGCAGGGCGGCGGCGATGGCGAGCAGGGCGGTGAGGCCGGCACCGTTGTCGCAGGCGCCCGGGCAGAAGATGCGCGGGCCGTCTTCTGTAGGGACGCAGGGAGTTCCGGGCGGGAAGACCGTGTCAAGGTGGGCGGAGAGCAGGATGGCCGGCCCGCCGGGGAGGACGCCGACGGGTGAGTGCACCGCCAGAGCATTTCCTTCGGTGTCGATCTGCGATTGTTGAAGGCCGAGGAGACGAAACTTGCGGCAGAACCACCGTGCGCGGGAGTCTTCGTGGAAGGGCGGCGCAGGGATGGCGAGGAACTCGGTGTGCCAACGGCGGAGTTGCAGGTCGTGGAGGTGAAGCCAGCGGAAGGCGCGATTCACGGCGGCATCGGCCGCGAGGTCGGCGATGCGACGCTGGCCGGAGGCGATCACGCGCTGACCTCCCGGGGAGTGTGCTCGCTGGCGGTGGGCGTGAGGGCTTCCGGAGGGTATTGAACCTCGACCAGGTAGAGACCGCTCGCCGGGGCAGTGGGGCCCGCCTGGGCGCGATCGCGGGAGGCGAGGATGCGGGGGAGGTCGTGGACCGCGAGGCTGCCTCGACCGATGTCAACCATCGTGCCGACAAGGTTTCGAACCATGTGGTGCAGGAAGCCGCTGCCACGGATGCGGAAGAGAAGGGTGTCGTCGTTCCGGGTCCAGTCCGCTTCGTGGATTGTCTTTACGGGGTTCGGCGTGGAGTGGCGGCGGTGGTCGCCGAGGGGTGCTGGCTGCTGATCGTGTTGATCTTCGGCGAGGTCGTCTGAGGATCGACTGCTGGCGGCCATGGCGGTGAAGTCGTGTGTGCCGAGCAGGAGTTGGGCGGCCAGCTGCATGGACTCTACATCGAGCGGCCAGCGGCAGTCCCAGAGGAACGGGGCCAGGAAGGGCGAGCAGATTCGCTCCTGCGGCAGGCGGGCGGGGAAGGACGGAAGTCGGCGCTCGAAGATGCGGTACTCGTAGAGCTTGCCGCGGGCGCAGTGCCGTGCGTGGAAGCTGTTCGGGACGATCTGCACGGAGGTCACCCGAACGCCAGCGGGAAGCACTCGGTTCAGGGCGCGCTGTAGATTTTCAGAGGGCATGGGGGAACCGAGGGCGAAGGACGCCACCTGCCCGAGCGCATGAACTCCCGCGTCGGTGCGTCCGGCGCCCTGGGGAAGGAGAGTCTCCCCGGTGATACGGTGCAAAGCCTGGGCCAGGGTGCCCTGTACCGTGTTCAGGCCGGGCTGGATCTGCCAGCCGTGGAACCCGGTGCCGTTGTAAGCGAGTGTGATCATCCAGTGCGTCATCGAGGGTGGAACCGCGGGCGGAACGGTTTATTATCGCGCGGCTAAAGCTTTCCGCCCGTTGGCCGATAAGATGGCTGTACTGGTCCTGTTGCACCTGCGAACAGTCCGCGTCCGGAACTTTCCGGCCTCGGTCCCCGTATGTGCGGGCAACAGCCTGGGTGATCTTCTGAAGGATTTAAGCGTGGACGAGCAGAGCAAGGTGTGGAGGAACCTGCGGGCGGGGGCGTGTGTCGCGCTGATGACCCTGAGCACCGCAGTACAAACCCAAGGGGCAGCGGCTCAAACGACCTCCGCTCCGGCGCAGACGCAGACACCGCAGCCACCGGCGACCTCGCCAGGAGGTGTGAACCCGACCGCCCCGGCGCCGCCACAGGCCGTGCAGAACGATACGACGGGCACCCCTGGGCTGCCGCAGGCGCCGAAACCGCTGCTGACCGAGCCGTTGTTTATGCGGCCCACCGGCACCGATTACTCGAAAGGGCATCCTTTCTGGCCCAGGCCGTTGGAGATCTACAACCCGAAGGATTACCCGGCTACACGGTTGGGCAACGCTCCGCGATTAGATGATCTGCTTCGGGACGGGAAGATTTACCTGAGCCTGGCGGATGCAGTCACGTTGACGCTGGAAAACAACTACGACATCGCGATTGCGCGCATCAACCTGGACATTGCGGATACGGATCTGCTGCGGGCTGAGGCTGGGTCTGTGCTGCGCGGCGTCTCTACAGGCCTGATCACGAACACGCTGGGCGGATCGAGTTCGACGATCACCGGCGGCGGCGGACCGGGCGGAACGAACTTCACCACCGCAGCCAGCACGGGTGCGAACGGCCTGGTGTTGAGCACCAATGGCAGCGGACCCCAGCCGGAGAACTTCGACCCTGCACTTACGGGCACGCTGCAGTATGAACGATCGACCACCCCGCAGTCCGTCACGTTCCTCACTGGAACGAACTCACTGCAGACCAACACCTCGACCTATAACTTCGGGTATACCCAGGGATTTTCGCCGGGAACGGCACTGTCGGTCACGTTCGACAACACGCACCAGTCCACGAACAGCATCAACTCGACCTATAGCCCACTGCTCCAATCGAGTATCCGCGCGCAGGCGACGCAGCACTTGCTGCAGGGCTTTGGGACATGGGTGAACCGGCGGTTCATCGTGCAGGCCAAGAACGATCGACGCATTGCGGACTCGGCGTTCCGGCAGCAGGTGATTTACACGATCACCCAGGTGGAAAGCATCTATTGGGCGCTGGTGAGCGCGTATGAGGACGAGCAGGCCAAGACGCGCGCTTTAGCGCAATCAACGCAGCTTGCAGCGGATGACCGGAAGCAGGTGGAGATTGGGACACTGGCGCCGCTTGACGTGGTGAATGCCGACTCCCAGGTGGCCTCCGACAAGCAGGCGTTGATCTCCTCACAGAGCAACCTGGAGTACCAGCTGTTGTTGATGAAGCAGGCGATCGCCCGCAACCTGAACGATCCGCAGCTGGCGAATGCTCCCGTGGTACCTACGGATCGTGTAGGGCTGAACCGGCTTCCTGAGGAAGACGCGAAGCTTGAGGACCTGGTCAGCCAGGCGTATGCGAATAACCCGCAGGTAGAGCAGGCGACGCTCTCGATGCAGAACAACAAGATCACGATCCGGGCAGAGCGGAACGGTCTGCTGCCGGTGGTGGACGCGTATGGGTTCTATGGGGCCTCGGCCCAGGGTGGGCAGCAGAACCCGAATTTAAACTGCGGAGGCTTCGCCTCGACCACAGTGACGCCATGCCCGCCAGGACTGTTCCCGGGCAGCGGCTATGGATCGCAGTTGCAGAATTTATTCAACAACAACGCTCCCGATTACGGTGTTGGCGTGAATGTGAACATTCCCTTGCGCAACCGCACGGCGCAGGCCGACCAGGTGCGTTCACAGATGGAGTACCGCCAGGCGGAGATGCGCCTGCAGCAGATCTATACGCAGCTGCGGATCCAGATGGTGAACTCGCTGTATGCGCTGACCAACGACCGAGCCTCTGTGACTGCTGCGCAGGCCGCACGGGAGTATGCGTCACAGTCGTTCGAAGCAGAGAACAAGAAGCTGCGGCTGGGTGCCTCGACCACGGCCAACGTCTTGCAACAGGGGCGTAACCTGGGCACGGCGGAGGCGAATCTGAACTCCGCGCTGGCAGCGTATGCGCGGGATCGCTCGACGCTGAGCCAGATCCTGTCCAACACACTGGATCGCTACGGGGTGAGCCTCGGCGATGCCGTAAGTGGCACGGTGACGGAGCAGCCGCATATTCCTGGATTGACGCCTCCGCAGCCGCCTGCGGCCCCTCAACCGATCGGTACAGCAGCGCCACCGGTCGGAGGGCGTTAGCATCGCCGGCTTTGCCGTGGCATCTGACCTAGCGGTATGAGTATGCAACAGGAGAACCGCCTGGCGAAGGCTGGGTCGGCGTATTTGCGGTCTGCGCGGCATCAACCCGTAGATTGGCATGAGTGGAGCCAAGAAGCCCTCGCGAAAGCGCAGCGGGAAGACAAGCCCGTACTGCTGGACGTGGGTGCTGTGTGGTGCCACTGGTGTCATGTGATGGACCGCGAGAGCTATGAGAACAGCGAAACCGCGGCCCTGATCAACGAACTCTTTGTGGCGGTGAAGGTAGACCGGGATGAGCGCCCTGATGTGGACACGCGCTACCAAGCGGCTGTGTCGGCGATCAGCGGGCAGGGTGGATGGCCGCTGACGGCGTTTTTGACGCCTAAGGGCAAGCCGTTCTTCGGTGGGACTTACTTCCCGCCCGAGGATCGTTACGGCCGGCCGAGCTTTCAGCGCGTGCTGCAGAGCATGGCCGAGGCGTACCGGAGCCGGCGCGGCGAGGTGGACGAGTCCGCCGACAGTGTGATGACGGCAATCGAGCAGAGTGAGAGCTTCTCAGGGGGCGGCGGTGAACTGGGGAACCCTTTGCTGGAAAAGATGCTGGAGTCGATCGTCGGTCAGTTCGATCCGCGCAACGGAGGCTTCGGCTCACAGCCAAAGTTTCCTCATGCGGCGGCGCTGGACCTGCTGATCGACGCGTCGAGCCGGCCGGGACCAGTGGCCGAGAAGGCTGGTGAAGTCGCGAGGGTTACGCTCGCCAAGATGGCTGCGGGCGGCGTTCACGATCAGCTTGCGGGCGGCTTTCACCGGTACTCTGTCGATGAACGGTGGATTGTTCCGCACTTTGAAAAGATGTCGTATGACAACAGCGAGATGCTGCGGGTCTACACCCATGCATTTCAGAGCTTCACCGAGCCGCAATTCGCCCGGGTTGCGGCGAACACGCTGCGGTGGATGGATGAGTGGATGAGCGATCGCGAGCACGGAGGGTTCTATGGTTCGCAGGACGCCGATGCTTCGCTGGACGACGATGGTGATTACTTCACGTGGACTCGCGATGAAGCAGAGGCGGTGCTCACGCCGGAGGAGTTTGAGGTCGCGGCGACGTTCTTCCACCTGCGTGCGGTGGGTGACATGCACCACAACCCGGCCAAGAACGTGCTGCATGTTGTTGCCGATGTTTCGTCGATTGCGACGCGCTTTGGGCGATCGGAGGAGCAAACGCGCATGCTGCTGGCGTCGGCTCAAAAGAAGATGTATGCGGCTCGGCTGCAGCGCAAAACGCCTTACGTGGATCGGACGATCTACACGGGGTGGAACGGGTTGTGCATCTCTGCATACCTGGCAGTGGGCCGGGCGTTGGCCCTGCCCGAAGCGACGGCCTTCGCCCTGAAGTCGCTTGACCGAGTTTTGGAAGCCGCCTGGGAACCGGCCACGCGCCTCTCTCGTGTTGTGGCTTACGGCGCCGGCGAGGTCCCGGCAAGCGACGTGCCGGCGGTACTGGATGACTACACGTTCCTTGGCATGGCTGCGCTCGATGCGTGGGAGACCACGGGAGAGCTGCGCTATTTCACCCGCGCTGAAGAGCTCGCCAACTTGCTGCTGGGCCGCTTCTACGACCCTTCCGAAGGCGGGTTCTTCGATATAGACCAGGGCGCCGCGACGGGTCCAATCTTGGGTGCGCTCGCGGCGAAGCGGAAGCCGCTGCAGGACGCTCCCACGCCCGCTGGTAATGCTGTTGCGTCGAGCCTACTGCTGCGCTTGCACGCGCTTACAAACCGAGAGATCTACCTCGAACGGGCACACGAGACGCTCCGGGCCTTTGCCGGCATCGTGGAGCACTTCGGCTTGTATGCGGCGAGCTACGGTCAGGCGCTGCGGAGGGCGATCACGCCTCCTGTGCAGGTCTGCGTCATCGGGTCCGACAATCTCGCGGACGAACTGGCAGCCGCGGCAACTGCGAGATTTTTGCTCAATAAGAGCGTTATTCGGTTGCGACTCGAGCAGTTGGCCGAACTGCCGCCCGCTTTGGCGGAGACACTGCCGAAGCTCCCGGGTCTGGATGGGGGCAGTGTTGCCGTGATCTGCACGGGATTCACTTGCCTTCCTCCGGTGCGGAGCGCGGAGGCTTTGCTGGAGGTCCTTAGCAGAGGGCTTTAAGCCGGTGCGATCAACGGTGCGCTTTCGGGAGTTGTGGTCGCAGGGAGCGGATGAGCTTGTTCAACGAGCACCATACTGGCCGGCGTACCGAGTTCGATCCCTTCGCGCTCAAATCTGAGCAGGATTCGGCGGCGAAGTTCGCGTAGTACCCCGTCCCGCTGGCTGACGCGGACGCGCAGGTTGATGGGGTAGGTGACCTCGCGGCCAGCAATCCGATCGACGCCGGGGACGTCCGGGTCGGTCAGGACGATGTCCTTGAACGCTTCGTCCGCGCGCACCTCGGCGGCGATCTGTTTCAGCAGGGCAAGGACGCGGTCGGGGTCTTCACGGGAGCTTACGCTGAGCGCGAGTGACGCGACGGCGAAGTCTCGGGACAGATTCGACACGGTGGCGATCTGGCTGTTGGGAACGATGTACAGCGTGCCGTCGCCGTCGCGGAGTTTTGTGCAGCGCAGGGTGAGGTCTTCGACGGTGCCCTGCAGTCCTGCAACTTTAATGGTATCGCCGACGCTGAACTGGTCCTCCAGCAGGATGAAGATCCCGTTTAGCATGTCTTTGAACAAGGACTGCGCTCCAAAGCTGATGCCAAGGCCGATGACTCCGGCCGACGCGATGAAGGGTCCGAGTGGGACGCCCAGGGCACCCAGGACCTGGATGAAGACATAGAAGCCGATAAGACCGTAGGCGCTGGCCCGGAAAATGCCTGCAACCGTGCGCAGTTGTGCGGACCGGCGACCATTGCCGACCAGAGCGTCGGCGCGGCGGCGCAGGCGTTTGGTGAAGAAGAGCACAAGTCGTTGTGCGACGAAAGCGATCAGCAGGGCGATGACAATCTTGGGGAGGCCGTCCTGGACAAACCGCAGGAGGCCCGTGTGCCAGCCGTGCTCCACGGAGATCAGCGATTGTTCCTCTTGTGGCATGACGGGGGGCAGGGGCATGATGGGGTGTCCTAGTCCTGTTTCGGCGGTCTGCTCAAAGGATAGCGAACCGTGCTTTGCACACAGTGGGACCGGACCCGGCGGTGGAGGTGCGTGTGATTGGTAAGACGAGCTTTTTGGAGCTTAAAGGATTGGCGGGACGCAGAGTTCGCGCGAGTTTTGCACTCGGGACGGTTTTGCTTGGTTCGCTGATGGTCGGGGTGGGCCAGGTAGCACCTGCGTCGCAACCAGGGCCGATGCCGCAGAGTACTAGCGGCAGGCCGCAGCTTGGGACCGATCCGCTCGGGACCGTTCCCCCGGTGGGGATGCCGAACTCGCGCACCCTGGAACACATGCGGGAGGAAGAGCGGCACAAGCGTTTGCTGGCCGACACGGCCAAACTGGTTGAGTTAACCAACGAGCTGAAGTCTGAGGTGGATAAGGCGTCAAAGGATGAATTGTCGGTGGACGTGGTCCGCAAGGCTGCAGAGATTGAGAAGCTGGCCCGTGATGTGAAAGAACGAATGAAAAGCTGACGCGCTGGATGAAACAGTCCCGGTGTGCGACGGGTACAATCTGTCTGTTGTGTGACCGGAAGGGAGCGCGCCGGGTGGCAGGTAAGAGGCGAGCGGAGAGCAGGGCCATGGCAGGCGTGACAGCGGCAGTGCGGGACCCATCCGGGGAACAGGTGAACAAGGGCGGGCTTTCAGACGAACAGTTGCTCGAGTTCTACCGGCTGATGTTGTTGTCCAGGCGGGTGGACGACCGAGAAATTTTGCTGAAACGCCAGCAGAAGATCTTTTTTCAGATCTCCTGTGCCGGGCACGAGGCTTTACTTGTGGCTGCGGGGATGGCGCTGAAGCCAGCGTACGACTGGTTTTTCCCCTATTACCGGGATCGCGCGATCTGCCTGGCCCTGGGGAACACGGCCGAGGAGCAGCTTTTGCAGGCGGTGGGCGCTGCTGACGATCCTGCGTCAGGTGGGCGGCAGATGCCGTCCCATTGGACCAGCCAGCGGCTAAATATTGTCTCGCCCTCCTCTTCGACCGCAACGCAGTGTCTGCAGGCGGTGGGATGCGCTGAGGCAGGACGATTCTTTCGGGAGCACCCACGGTCCGCCGCAAAGCCGGATGGGGCGGCGCAGGCGGACTACCGGCAATTCAAGGACGTACGCTTCGAAGCCGATGAGGTGGTGTATGTCTCGATCGGCGAGGGGTCAACGAGCCAAGGGGAGTTCTGGGAGTCTCTGAACACGGCCTCAAACCTGAAGCTGCCTGTGCTGTATGTAGTTGAAGACAATGGGTATGCCATTTCTACGCCGGTCGAGGTCAATACCCCCGGGGGCAACATCTCTGGTCTGGTCGCTAACTTCCCCAATTTTCACTTTGCCGAGGTGGACGGCACGGATGCAGTGGCGAGCTACCAGGCGATGGCCGAGGCGGTGGCGTATTGCCGGTCAGGGCGGGGTCCCGCGCTGGTCCATGGACATGTTGTCCGGCCCTACTCGCACTCCCTGAGTGATGACGAGACGCAGTACCGGTCGGCCGAAGAGTTGGAGGCTGATGCCTTGCGGGATCCGATCTCACGTATGCAGGCGTGGCTGATCGGTAATGGGATTGCTGATGACGAGCGCCTCAAGGAGATCGAGGGGAGCGTCGAAGTGGAGGTGCAGCGGGCCAGTGATCGGGCGCTCGCAGCGGCTCCTCCGCTGCCGCCAAGCATCCTGCGGCATGTGTACTCGGAGCACCTGAGGCCAATGGATGCGGCGTTCGCAAGCGGACCGGGAACTGCGGCGGCGGAAGCCGCAGATCGCACTCTGCTGGACGGGATCAATGCCTGCCTTCGAGACGAAATGCGGCGGGATGAGCGCGTCGTTGTGTTTGGCGAGGATGTCGCGGATGCTACCCGCGACCGCGATCTGCGGGCCGGCAAGTTGAAGGGGAAGGGCGGAGTCTTCAAGGTTACCGCGGGGCTACAGAAGGAGTTCGGCAGCGACCGGGTGTGGAACTCGCCTTTGGCGGAGGCCAACATTGCGGGCCGTGCCATTGGTATGGCGGTGCGTGGCTTGAAGCCGGTGGTCGAGATTCAATTCTTTGATTACATTTGGCCCGCGATGCACCAGATTCGGAACGAGTTATCGGTGATGCGGTGGCGGTCGAACGGCACGTTCTCCTGCCCGCTGGTGATGCGGGTGCCCATCGGTGGCTACCTCACCGGCGGCTCGATTTACCATTCCCAGTCCGGAGAGAGCATCTTCACGCATACGCCGGGAATACGGGTAGTGATGCCCTCGAACACGCTGGACGCCGTGGGCCTGCTGCGCACGGCGATTCGTTGCGACGATCCTGTACTGTTCCTCGAGCACAAGAACCTGTACCGGGGGGCCTTTGGGCGCGCACCGTACCCTGGCCCGGAGTACACGGTGCCGTTTGGTAAGGCCAGAATCGTGAAGCCCGGTAAGGACTTGTCCGTGATTACTTATGGTGCCGTGGTTCCTCGGGCGCTGCAGGCCGCGCAGCGAATGGAGCGGGAACGGGGCGTGGACGTTGAGGTGGTGGATCTACGCAGCCTTACGCCGTTCGACTGGGACGCGATTGCTGCGACGGTTCGCAAGACCAACAAGGTATTGGTTGCGCATGAGGACATGCTGAGCTGGGGTTACGGAGCGGAGATCGCCGCCCGAATTGGCGATGAACTCTTTCATGACCTTGATGCTCCTGTGCGGCGCGTGGCTGGCATGGATACTTTTGTGGCATACCAGCCCATTCTGGAGGACGTTATCCTGCCGCAGGCGGACCGGATCTTTGCAGCAATGGTGGAGTTGGCCGCTTTCTAAAGTTTCGCAACTTCGTGCCGATAAGGTGGGTTAAAGAAGACGGCGGCGCTGTATGCCGTACGTCCCTGGAATAGGAGCCGCAGAATGGCTCGTCGCCGCTTGATCTGGAACCCGTTTTCGACTGCAAGCAGCCTTGCCCATGGGCTGACTGCAGGTGCGCTTTGTGTGTTGTTGACGGTCCCTGGTGACCTGCTGGCCGCTGCGCCAGCCTCCGCGGGATCGGGTATGGGCTCGAGCAAGGGATCGAAGCACTCGAGCGCCGGGCCACAACTGACCCCGGAACAGAAGACGCTCCACGCCCTGAATCGGCTGACCTTTGGGGCGCGACCGGGCGATGCCGCCACTTTGGACAGGACGGGCCTGGAGGCATGGTTTCAGCGCCAGCTACATCCAGATTCGATTCCCGACGCGGGGCTGGATCAACGACTGGCCAGGTTCCCGGCGATGCGCTTGACCCAGGCAGAGCTTGTGCAGCGATTTCCTACACCGGAGATGCTGCGCCGGTATAGTCGGGGCGGTTTGACCGTGCCGGACGACGATGTGGAGCGGGCGATCTACGCCGACGCTTCGTTGAGTTATGAGGAAAAGATCAGCGCGAAGAAGTCGGGGCAGGTCGCGCAAGTCGCAGGAATTGGGAATGACGGGAAGGCCGGAACCAGTGCCGGTGGGGTTATGACTGCCAATAGCGCATTAACTCCGCCGGGTGCTGGAACCGGGCAGACCGGGGCGCCTGCGCCCATCATTAGGATGGTGCCGGGCGGGGAAAAGCAGGTCAGTGGGTTGAACACCATGGCGGCTGCCCCCGCGCCGGGGGAGATTGCTCCTATGAGTCCGGCGGCGAAGGATGCGGTGCTCAAACTCGCGCCCGCGGCTCGTATGCAACGTCTCGTCGCGATGTCGCCGGAGGAGATGCAGAGTCTTCAGGGCGCGCTGAAGGGGCCGGAACAGGAGCGTCTCTACGCCGGCATGACTCCAGAGCAGATGGAGTTGGCCGCTGCGATGAAGTCGCCCGAGCGTGTGATTGGGGCGGAGGCCCTGAGCGTGCGGATGTTGCGCGATGTGTACTCGGAGCGGCAGGTTCAGGCCGTGATGACCGATTTCTGGCTGAATCACTTCAGCGTGTACCTGCGGAAGAACCAGAACGAGCCATATCTACTGCCGGCGTACGAGCGAGACGCGATTCTGCCGAACTCCTTGGACCGATTCGAGGATCTGCTGGTTGCGACCGCGAAGAGCCCGGCCATGCTGGTGTACCTGGACAATTGGGAGAGCATTGGACCGAACTCGAAGGCTGCGGTGCGGGCGGCGAACGTGCAGGCGAATCGGCCCAATACGCCGGTGGCGAAGCTTGCGGCCAAGGTGCCCAAGGGGATCAATGAGAACTACGCCCGTGAACTGATGGAGCTGCATACGTTAGGCGTGAAGGGCGGGTACACGCAGCAGGATGTCATTGAGGTTGCCAAATGTTTCACCGGGTGGACGATTGACCGGCCGGCTGAGGGTGGCGAGTTCCTCTTCAACCCTAACCGGCATGAGCCCGGCGACAAGAAGGTCCTCGGTCACGTAATTCACGAGGGCGGCATGAACGAGGGGCTGGAGGTCTTACACATCCTTGCGACCAGCCCCGCGACCGCGCACTTCGTCTCGCAGAAACTGGCGGAGCGCTTTGTGAGTGACGCGCCACCGCCGGCGCTCGTGGACCGGATGGCGGCGACGTTTCTCAAGAGTGATGGGGATACGAGAGCCGTGCTGACGACGATGTTTCATTCGCCGGAGTTCTGGTCGCCCCAGGTTTACCGGGCCAAGGTGAAGACGCCGCTGGAGTTTGTGGCATCGGCACTGCGGGCTACCGATGCAGATGTGGTCAACCCTTTGCCGCTGGTGCAGGGAATGGACCGGCTGGGAATGCCGATCTATGGGATGCAGACGCCGAACGGCTACTCGTGGCAAGCGGACGCGTGGGTGAGCAGTAACGCGCTGCTGACGCGCATGAACTTCGCGCTGGTTCTGGCAGGGAACCGGCTCCAGGGAACAAAGGTGGACTGGGCGGCGCTGCTGCAAGTCAGTGGAGATCCCGTCGCCCCGGTGAATTCCGTGACAGAGCAGAAGCTGGAGTTTGCTCTGCTCGGACAGCCTGCTGCTCCCCAAACCCATGAGGCGGCCCTGAGCGGGGGGAGTACCCCGGGGGTGCAGCAGCAGGCGGAGCAGAGCTTTCGGGCGACTCCCGTCACTTCCGCAGCGGCGCGGATGCAGCCGGACGGCGGCTCCATGATGCGCGTGAAGGCGGGGCGCACGCCTCCAAATGCGACACCGGAGACGCCTTTGGCGACCACCGCGGGCTTGCTGCTCGGATCGCCGGATTTCCAGCGCAGGTGACCAAGGGGCAACATCGAGCGGAGGTCTGGGTCAGTATCTTTGAGCGGTAAGAGCGGCAGGCGTGAGGCAGGAGAGAGACACATGGCACCGAAGACCAAGTTTACCGATGCGAGCGACTGGGGATGCGACATGCACGGGCGCGATTTGCCCCGGCGTAATGGGGTGACGCGGCGTGGATTCATGAAGAACGGCGCGCTGGCTCTGGTCGGGACGTCCGTGATCCCGGCATTCCTCACTCGCTCCGTGTACGCCCAAATGGATTCGGCGGCGAGTGCGGGCAGGAAGTTGGTCGTGATCTTCCAGCGGGGCGCTTGTGATGGCCTCAACGTAGTGGTGCCGCATGCGGAGCCGAACTACTACGCCATGAGGCCCACGATTTCGATCCAGAAGAATGAGGTTCTTGACCTGGACGGGACCTTTGGGCTGCACCCGGCATTGGCATCGCTGAAGCCTCTCTGGGATGCGAAACACCTGGCGGCGGTCCATGCCGTGGGCTCTCCGGATCCGACGCGTTCGCATTTCGATGCCCAGGACTATATGGAGTCGGGTACGCCTGGGGTAAAGTCCACGGTCGACGGATGGCTAAATCGCGCGCTGGCTGCTGAGGTGCTGCAGAGTAAGCCGTCGCCGTTCCGCGCGGTCGCGCTAGGGACACAGGTACCGCGAACACTCCAGGGACATGTACCTGCGGTGGCGGTGGCCAACCTGCAGGACTTCTCGGTCGGCGGCCGAGGAGCGCAGGCGTCACCAGTTTCCAATGCGTTCCAGTCGATGTACGACGAGAGTACAGACGCGGTCTTGCACGGTACCGGGCAGGAAACCTTCGAGGCAGTGCGGATGCTGAAGTCCGCAGACCCGTCAAAGTACAAGCCCGCTTCAGGGGTGAACTACCCGAATTCGCCGTTCGGCAACAGCATGAAGCAGATCGCGCAGTTGCTGAAAGCGAACCTGGGGGTCGAAGCCGCCTTTGCGGATGTCGGCGGATGGGACACTCACCAGAATCAGGGTGGCGCGAGCGGTCAGCTGGCCAACCGGCTGAAGGAGTTCTCGGACAGCCTGGCGGCCTTCTGGCTGGACATGGGCGACGGAGCCGAGAGCATCACGCTGGTAACCATGTCGGAGTTCGGTCGCACCGCGCGCCAAAATGGCACTGGCGGGACCGACCATGGTCACGCAAATGTGATGTTCGTTCTCGGCGGCAATGTGAAGGGAGGCCACGTCTACGGGCGCTGGCCGGGGCTGGCGGACGAGCAGTTGAACGAAGGTCGCGACCTTGCAGTGACTACAGATTTCCGTAATGTTCTGAGTGAAGCTGCATCGCATACGCTTGGTGCGCGGCGGCTGGACAGTGTCTTTCCAGGTTCTCGCCTGGATGCGAGTGGCTTTTTGCGCTTCATTTAGCTAGAAAGCTGTCTACCCGGTTTGTGGGATTGCCTACATCCCGAAATATGTAGATACTCTGTACAAAGTTGTGGAAAACGGGAGAACCTTTTCCCACGGCTTGCGTCTGTATAGGTGTAGTTCGAAATTGCCGGGCCAGCAGTTCCCTCGGTTACCGGCTTCCCCGATCCGCAGCACCCCTCCCCACCTGATTGCAAGGCCCCAGATCACCGGCGGCCTTCGCGCCACTCCAAGGCTCCCGGAACACCGGGGGCCTTCGCGCCTTTTGGCGTTCGGCTAGCGAGAAGGAGACAGCGGGGCGACCCTGCCTGAGACATAGGTGTCGAGGAACCGCCGAACCGCTGCGGTGAGCGCGGCTGTGTCCTTGGGGAACTCCAGTTCGACGGTCATCTTCGGGCTCGCTGCGCGGCTGGCAACAATCGGTGGAGCTCCGCGTGTGTAGCTGATCAGCAGCTTGGGGGTCTTCAGGACACTCAGCGGATCGGCGAGCCGGAAGCGTTCGTGAAAGAGCAGAGCGATTGGGATCAGGCGCGACCGCTGGTCCTGCTCGACGCGAGTCAGGGTGTCGCCGTCAGCTGCTTCGAGGATCAGTCCTCCTACCTCCGGATGCCTGGAGCAGAGCGTGACTGCCAGCGAAGCACCGAGGCCGGAGCCATAGACGAGGAGTCCGCCCGGCTGGCGATGTACGGTGCCCGTGAGGTACTGGAGGGCGGACTCTGCGTCCGCATGCATGAGCGACTCGGAAGGATGGCGGCCGAGACTTTGGCCGTACCCGCGGTAATCGAACAGCAAGACGTTTGGCCCGGCATCGTGCAGAGACTTGGCTGCCGTGAGCGCGTCGGGCATGGAGCCGGTCTCCGCGTGAAGCATGAGAATTGTGGGGCTTGCGGGAGAGTTCCCGGGAAGCCACCAGCCGAAGAGTTGTGGCTGACCGGAGGCGTCGGGACCAAAGCGAATGGGGGTGAAGGGTAAATGCTGGGCGGCGGGAGTAGGCGTTTCCGTGGGTGACGGATGCAACACAAATTGCCACTGGCCGGCGTAGAAGAAGAGGCACAAGGTGAGGTAGGCGCAGAACACGCCGAGGACGACTACCGCTCCAGCCGCCTTGAGGATCCAGATGGGATCGACGACTTCAGGGGGAGCGGATTGTGGAGAAGGCGGGCGGACTGATTTTGCGGCGGGCAACGGAAGACAATCCTCTCCTCGCATCTTACGTCGCAGCGCTGGAGGAGGTGGGATGGCTCAGTGGGTGCGGCTTTGCAGTACGGGGGAAGCGCCAGAACCTGGTGAGGTCACCGAAATCGAGTGCGGCGGAACGACGATCTGCCTGGCCAATGTGCAAGGGGAACTGCACGCATTGGATAATGTCTGCCCTCATCGGCAAGGGCCCTTGGGTCAGGGATGGATCGAGGGGACGGCGGTGATGTGTCCATGGCACGCCTGGGCGTTCGATCTAAGGACAGGAATCGCAGAGGAGCCCGAGCGGGCGCAGGTGCGGGTATTCGGAACGCGAACAGAGGGTAATGACGTGTTGGTGGACCAAGCTTGATTACCAAAGAATGTTGTCCTTCGTACAAACTTTTGGCTCACAATAAGCTCTCACTGCACGTCGGGGGCCGATGCACTCAGGCGATCGGTGCGACAGGAGAAATGAGGAACATGAAGATGAAACGGGCGCTGCTTTCGATCTTTGCACTTGCGGTTTTGTTTGGCACACTTAACACTGCGGACGCGCAGTACCACCATCGGCATCATCGCCACCATCACCATCATCATCGCGGGCAGTAACCCGTGACAGGTTGTTGGTGAGCAAAGCCCGGATTTGTCCGGGCTTTGCCGTCTGTGTTCGAAACTCAGGGAGTGGGCTGGTAAACTTGATCGATCGCCTTGAGAGGGGAGAGGTCATGCAAGCTATGCTCGCCCTGGAAGATGGGCGTGTGTTTCGAGGACGAAGTTTCGGCGCCCCGGTCGAGCGGGTGGGCGAGGTCGTCTTCAACACGTCTTTAACGGGGTACCAGGAGATCTTCACTGATCCGTCGTATGCGGGTCAGATTGTGGTTCTCACCAATCCTCAGATTGGGAACTACGGAACGTCGCCCTCGGATGCGGAGTCGGCGCGGCCCTATATCGAAGGGCTGGTGGTGCGGGAGTTTTCGCCGATCAGCTCCAACTGGCGTTCGACCGAAGTTGCCGATGAGTACCTGGAGCGCAGCGGAATTCCAGTGGTTGCGGATGTAGATACGCGAGCCATTGTGCGGCATCTGCGCGCCAACGGGGTGATGCGGGGCTGTCTGTCGACAGCCGTGAGCGATCCTGAGGCGCTGGTTGCCAAGGCTCGCGCGCACCGCAAGATGGATGGCACAGATCTGGCCAGTGTGGTGTCCACGCCCAAGATTTACGAATGGAACTCGGCGGATGAGCGCAACGGCACCGGGGATACGTTGCTGCCGGGGCAGAACGCGGCTGCGCAGGAGCAGATGCACGTGGTCGCGTATGACTACGGGATCAAGCAGAACATTTTGCGGATGCTCACGCGCGAAAACTGTCGCGTGACGGTGGTGCCGGCGAAGACGCCTGCAGCCGATGTGCTGGCGATGAATCCCCATGGGGTGTTCTTTTCTAACGGGCCCGGTGATCCGGAACCGCTCGACTACGCGCAGCAGACGATCCGGGAGCTCCAGGGCAAGAAGCCGCTATTTGGAATTTGCCTGGGACACCAGTTGTTTGGGCTCGCACTTGGTGGCAAGACCTACAAGTTGAAGTTTGGGCATCACGGCGGCAACCACCCAATCAAAAACCTGGAGACGGGCAAAGTCGAGATCACGTCGCAGAATCACAACTTCAACGTGGATCCGGAGAGTCTGCCGGAGGATGTCGCGGTCACACACGTGAACCTGAATGACAACACGTTGGCGGGGTTGAAGCACAAGACCGACCCGATGTTCAGCGTGCAGTACCACCCTGAGGCGAGCCCCGGGCCGCATGATTCGCATTATCTGTTTCGGGACTTTCGTAGGATGATGGAAGAGTGGAAGAAGTGAGGTCGCAGGCGATGGTGCAGGTGAACTTAGAGCCAGAGATTGAGCAAAAAGTCCGCGAAGCGGCGAACCAGCAGGAAGTCACGGAAAGCTTCTTGATCGGTGAAGTGCTTAAGCGTTGGCTCGAAGATCGCCAGGACTATGCGACTGGTATTCGGGCGCTGTCCAAGATGAAATACACGATCACGTTTGACGAGATGGAACGGCGTTCCGATGTGGCAGATTGAGATCTCCGATCAAGCTGAAGCGGACATTCTCTCAAGCTCGACAAAACGGTCCGGACGCGCATTCTAAGTTTTCTGCGCGAGAGAGTTGCGAACCATGTCGACCCAAAGCAACTTGCAGAGACGCTCACAGGCGAGTACCGCGGGCTCTGGCGGTTTCGGATAGGCCACTATCGTGCGATCGCAGACATCCAGGGCGACAAGCTGGTTGTGCTTGTTCTTGAGGTTGGGCACAGGGGAGACATTTACCGGTAATGCCACGTAGAAATGACATATCCAAGATTCTTGTAATCGGCTCCGGGCCGATTGTGATTGGCCAGTCGGCAGAGTTTGATTACTCCGGAACGCAGGCGTGTAAGGCGCTGAAGGCTGAAGGGTATGAGGTAGTGCTGGTGAACTCGAACCCGGCGTCCATCATGACGGACCCGGAGATCGCGGACCGCACCTACATTGAGCCGCTGACCGAGAGCTACGTTGAGGCAATTCTTCGGCTTGAGTTGGAGCGCATGCCGGAAGGTAGCGGCAAATTTGCGGTGCTGCCCACGGTGGGCGGACAGACTGCGCTGAACCTGGCAGTGGAGTTGGCCGATAAGGGCGTGCTGGATCAGCTTGGTATTGAGTTGATTGGTGCGAAGCTGGAGGCGATCAAGAAGGCAGAAGACCGGCTGCTCTTTAAAGATGCGATGAAGAAGATCGGGCTGGATATGCCCCGGTCGATGCTCGTAAATAACATCCGCGATGGGCTTGAATTCACAGTGAAGCTGGGCTTTCCAGTGGTGATTCGGCCGAGCTTTACGCTGGGCGGATCGGGCGGCGGTATTGCCTATAACCGCGAAGAGTTGATGGAGATTCTTTCGCGCGGGCTCGACCTTTCGCCAGTACATGAGTGCCTGCTTGAAGAGAGCGTGCTGGGGTGGAAGGAGTATGAGCTTGAGGTTGTTCGCGATCTGAACGACAACGTAGTGATCATCTGCTCGATTGAGAACTTCGATCCGATGGGCGTACATACGGGCGATTCGATCACCGTTGCGCCTGCGCAAACGTTGAGTGACCGCGAGTATCAGCGCATGCGTGATGCGGCCATCGCGGTGATTCGCGAGATTGGTGTTGAGACCGGTGGCAGCAATGTGCAGTTTGCCGTGGACCCACGCACTGGCCGCATGACGGTAATTGAGATGAACCCGCGTGTCTCGCGGTCCTCTGCATTGGCTTCCAAGGCGACTGGCTTTCCGATTGCGAAGATTGCGGCGCGGCTGGCTGTGGGCTACACGTTGGATGAGTTGCAGAACGACATCACCAAGGCGACGCCAGCTTGCTTTGAGCCGACGATTGACTACGTCGTGGTGAAGATCCCGAAGTGGCAGTTTGAGAAGTTCCCGGGCGCGAATGAGGTGCTTGGGCCGCAGATGAAGTCTGTAGGCGAAGTGATGGCGATTGGGCGCACCTTCAAGGAAGCCTTGATGAAGGCGGTACGTTCGCTGGAGACAGGCAAGAAGGCTGGATCGAGTGACATCGATCCGCGGCGGCAGACGCAGCGTTTGGTGACGCCGCATCCGGAACGCCTCAGCTACCTGCGCTATGCGTTCGAGCAGGGGATGCAGGTGCGCGAGGCCGCTCGATTGACGGGCATGGACCCGTGGTTTCTACACCAGATGAAGCTGATTGCTGACGAGCAGAAGGCACTTGTCGAGCGAGGGCTGGACCGGCTCGGAAGCTTTGACATGCAGACGGCAAAGCGTATGGGGTTGAGTGATGAGCGGCTCGCGTCCCTCTTTGGCCTGGAAGGCCGAGATGGTGCGGCATTTGTGCGCGAGGTGCGCGGAAAGCTCGGCGTCAGACCGGTGTTCAAGCTGGTCGATACATGCGCGGCGGAGTTTGAGAGCTTCACGCCGTACCTGTATTCCTGCTATGACGAAGAGGATGAGGCCACACCGACGGAGCGCAAGAAGGTGATCATTCTTGGCTCGGGCCCCAACCGCATCGGGCAGGGGATTGAATTCGATTACTGCTGCTGCCATGCGGCGTTTGCGTTGCGGGAAGACGGCTTTGAAACGATCATGATCAATTGCAACCCGGAGACTGTGTCGACCGACTATGACACTTCAGACCGGTTGTACTTTGAGCCACTGACGTTTGAGGATGTGCTCGCCGTGTATGAGCACGAGGCGTTCAGCGGGGCGGAGATCGGGATGATCGTGCAGTTTGGCGGGCAGACCCCGTTGAACCTTGCGCTCCCGCTGAAGGCTGCCGGCGTACCGATCATTGGCACTTCGCCGGAGTCAATCGATCTTGCGGAGGACCGGAAGCGATTTGGCAAGCTGCTTCAGGATCTTGACATTCCGCAGCCTCCGGCGGCGATGGCGACCTCGGTAGATGAGGCGCTGGCTGGGGCGCGCAAGGTGACCTATCCGGTGCTGGTGCGGCCTTCGTACGTGCTGGGCGGGCGGGCCATGGTCATTGCGTATAACGATGACGCTGTGCGGCGCTACATGACGACGGCGATTGAGTACTCGCAGGAGCGGCCGGTGTTGATCGACCACTTCCTGGAGGATGCGCAGGAGTTGGACGTCGACGCGCTGTGCGATGGCAAGGATGTTGTGATCGCCGGAGTCATGCAGCACATCGAGGAGGCCGGGGTGCATTCAGGCGATTCGTCCTGTGTGTTGCCCGCAGTGGACATGTCGCCGGAGGTGCTAGCCACCATTCGCGCCTACACGCGCAAGCTGGCCCTGGCGCTTAACGTGATCGGGTTGGTGAATCTGCAGTTCGCGGTGCAGCGGGGCAAGGTGTTCGTGATCGAGGTGAATCCGCGAGCTTCGCGTACGGTGCCGTATGTGTCGAAGGCGACCGGGGTGCAGTTGGCGAAGATTGCTTCGCGGCTGATGACGGGGCAGCGATTGAAGGACCTGCTGCCCGATCAGGTGGCGAGTGGGCGGGACCTGGATACGGGCGATCACTTCTTTGTGAAGTCCCCGGTATTTCCATGGGCCAAGTTCCAGGGGGTGGATCCGGTGCTGGGGCCGGAGATGCGTTCTACGGGCGAGGTCATGGGTGTGGGGCGCAGCTTCGGTGAGGCCTTCGCGAAGGCGCAGACTGCAGCAGGGCTGTTTCTACCGACCAAGGGCAACCTGTTTTTGAGTGTGAATGATCGCGACAAGCCCGCTCTGTTGGCCCTGGCGAAGCGCTTCACGAATGCCGGATTTCAACTGGTCGCCACACACGGAACAGCCGCTGTGCTGGAGGACGCAGGCCTGCAGGTGGAGCGTGTGTACAAGGTGGATGAAGGCCGGCCAAACGTCGTTGACCTCATCAAGAGCGAGCGCATTCACCTGATCGTGAACACGCCTACAGGGCAGGACGCGATCTTTGATGAGCAGGCGTTGCGGCGCGCGGCTGTGGCGGCTCGCGTACCCATGATCACGACGCTCGCGGCAGCACAGGCCGCTGTTGAGGGCATTGAATCTCTGCAATTGGGCCGAGGATCAGTGGAGTGTCTGCAGGAACTTCATGCGGCGCAACGAGCGACGGCGATGGCCGGTTAACAGGCGCTCGTTGCCGGTGCTTCGGCGCGCGACGGCTACACTTGAGAGATGTTGCTGCAAGGTCTTTTTGTTCCGCTGACTTGTCCGTTTTACCGCGATGGAGCGAGCTATCTTCGCAAGCTCGAGCACAATGTGGTTCGGTACTCGCTGGGCCCGGCGGCCGGGCTTGTGGCTCTGGTTCCTGGGGGGGAATCGGGTTCGCTGACGGACGCGGAGGCAGAGAGCTTCCTGCAGACTGTGGGGGAGTTCGCGGGCAAGACCAAGGTGCTGATCGCAGGCATCCAGCGGGCAAGCGTGCATGCGGCCGTCGCTGTGGCGGCGACTGCGGCAAAGGCTGGCTTTGATGCTGTGTTGCTTGGGCCACCGACGGACTGGGCGCAGTTGGTGCGCGGGAACGAGGCGCGCGAGTTGCTGCTGTTCTATACGTCCGTAGCAGACCAATCGCCACTGCCTGTGGTGTTGTGGAGCGATGCAAAGCCGCCAACCTTCCAGCTGCCAGTTGAGGTGATCGCGAGCCTGGCTGGGCACCGTAACATCATCGGGCTCATGGACGCGGACCTCACGGAGGCGAGAGCGACGGCGCTGCTAGACCGGACCAGGGAGGTCCGGCGGGAAGTGACGGTGACCGCAGTGTTTGAAGCAGTGACGCGGCGCATGTTGCAGGCTGCTGACGCCCCTGCAGTGGAGGCGCACGGGATCATTAGTGTGGCGTCGCTGAGTGGCGGAACGGCCGTGGCCTCGGCCGCTGCTGTAGCGCTGCCGCCCACGCCGGCGCTGAAGACTCGGGTGAAAGAGGTGGGCTTTCAGATACTGTCAGCCGGGTTTGCTCACAGCCTTATATCGCTGCTGAAGGCGGGAGTCTCCGGCGCGATGCCGCGGCTGGCGTCGTGTGCGCCGCAAGGGTGTTTTGAGGCGTATGCGGCGTGGAAGGACGGTGATCTCGCGTTAGCTGAGGAGCGGGCTGCGAGACTTCGCGAGGCCGAATTCGTCCTCGAGGGTCTCGGGCCTGCCGCGGCGAAGGCTGGATGTGACTTCAACGGCTACTTCGGAGGCGTTCCGCGTCTTCCAAGGTTGCCACTCACGGCGGAGGACCGCGCGACGGTCGAGCGGGCGCTGCTGGAGATCCGGAACTGACGCCCTAACGCCGGGATCCATTGGGAACGCCGAGAGCTGTGAGCCGGGCCTTGGCCTGGGCGGCTTCGGGTGAATTGGGGAAGCGCTGTACCAGTGCACGCAGTTCGCGGACGCCCGCCTCGGTCTGCCTTTGGGCGATGAGGGCTTCGCCCTTGTGAAGATGAGCGGCCGGGATTTTGGCGTTGTCAGGGTAGCGCTCGAGCACCTGGTCGTAATTCTTGATGGCAGCGGCCGGTTTGGAGGCGCGCAGGTCGATCTCGCCGGTGAAGAAGAAGGCATTTCCGGCGAGGTTGTCGTCGGGATGTGCCTTGATCAGGTCGGCGAACTCCGAGGATGCGAGCGGGTACTTGCCCGTCATGTAGTCGCCGTAGGCGGCGCGGTACATGTCTCCGGCAGACGGGCCGGCAGAGGGACTGGCGACCGGAGCGGGACGTGAAGCCAGGCTGCCGTTGTCCGCGGAGCTATCGTTGGGCGCTGGCGCGGCGCTCGCAGGCGGTGCACCGGCCGGGGAAGGCGAGGTAGATGGAACAGCACCGCCACCCGCTCCGGGAAGGCTGCCAAGGATGGCGTTGGCAGACTGTGCCTGGCCTTGCAGGTCAGAGAGCGACTTCTCCATCCGTTGCATGCGCGCCTTGAGCTCGTCGAGCGTGTCGTTGAGCGCCTGCACCTGCCCGGAGAGCTGGTCATTGTGTTGGCCCTGTGCGTCCGCCTGGCTTTGCAGCTTGAGCTGCATGGCGCCGACCGTGGTGGACATCTTGTTTACGGCGTCTACGTCCTGCTGGACGAGATCCTTCATGACCCCCATCTGCTGGTCGTTGGATTGCTGCAGGCGAGCCAGCGCGTCGATGACCTGCTGGACCTGCGTCTGCAACTGGACCATGTCGCGGTTGACGGCAAGCGCGGGACGCGCCGTGAGCGAGGCGAAAAGAACGAGGGCAGGAGCGAGGCGGCGGCCAGTGATGAGCATGCGCATGGTGAGTACTCCGTGAAATCTTTTGGTGCCCGCAAACCCGGGTCCGTTTATGGACCCGGGGCACCCGAGTGATGCGGATCTGCAGCTACAAAAGCAGGTTCCCTGTGGGATGACAGCAAGATAGGCAAGAGGAACAGCGCTGCGTCTACCGATCGATCATGAACTGTGCGCGGCGATTCTGCTGCCAGCAGCTTTCGGATTCGTCGGTGCAGAATTGACGTTCCTTGCCGTAGCTGACCACGCGAATGCGGCTCTCTGCGATGCCGGCGCTGACCAGGGCGTCCTTGGCGGCCTTGGCGCGGTTCTCACCCAGGCTGATGTTGTATTCGGCCGAGCCACGGTCGTCACAGTAGCCGCCGATGAGAATCTTCATTGCAGGGCGGCTGTTGAGGTACCGGGCGGCAGCGGCGACGTTGGCTTCTGCTTCAGAGCTGATCTCGTAGCTGTCATAGCCGAAGAAGACATCCTGGACGGCGGCATGGAAGGCCGCATCGGAACTGGCATCGCCGCCCTGGCCGCTGTCAGCGCCGCTGTTTCCGCCGGGAACGGTGGGGACCCGCACCGTGACGCGGACGTTTGCATCCGTTGTGCCACCGTCGCCTTTGGCGATCAGATGGAAGTTGGTTGAGTTCGCCGGGGAAACCGTCTGTGTCCCATTCACGGGGACGTCGCCGATGCCTTCGATGCTGACGCTGGTTGCATCCTTGGTGCGCCAGTTCAGGACGACCGACTGACCCAGGTCAATCGCCGGGGGATCGGCGGTCAGACTCGCGGTAGGCGCGGGGCCGCTGGTTGCTGGGGGGAGTGAATTGGAGGGCACGGGGGCGGTCTTCTTGTGGCAGCCGGCCAACGATAGCACTGCCAGACTGAGAGCACAGGCGGACCGGCTCAGGGCCTTGCTCAATTTTTGTGATGATGGGCTTCCGTTCATCCTTGTTCCTCTTTCGGCTTTAAACAATGCTTGATGGATCCGATCAGCTGCGCGGTGGCGCGACCCTTATATCGTATAGCGACGCGAGGAGGCTCCTAGTGCCAGCTCCAGTTCGGCATGTCGTTCCCGGCGCCGGTAAGTGCTTTCTGGCCAGTGCCATCGGCAAGCATCTTCATAATGCGGGTGTTTGCGGCTCGGCCGCTGGCGGTTGCGAAGACGATGTGGCGCCCGTCGGGGGACCAGGAGGGAAAGTCACAGCGGCCGATCTCGTGGGTGAGTTGAATCCAGCGCTTTGTGGCTACTTCCATGACGTAGATGTCCTGGCCACCCGGAGCGCCGGGGCCGTACTTGCGGTCCCAGGCGAAGGCGATGAACTGACCGTTCGGCGACCATGAAGGCGAAGTGGCATAGCCGCTGTCGGTCATGCGCTGCACGCCGGAGCCGTCCGCGTCCATGATGTAGAGCTGCGGAAGGCCGGTGCGGCCGCTGATCCAGGCGATCTGGGCGCCGGTCTTGGGGTTGAATGTGGGTGAGACGTCAGGTCCCCGGAAGCTGGTCACCTTGTGGGCTGCTGCGCCTCCCGCGTCGGCGATCCAGATCTCGGGGTCGCCGGAGCGCGAGGAGGAGAAGGCCAGCTGTTGGCCGTTGGGGGCCCAGGCAGGGGAGATGTTGGTGCTGCCGGGCGAATTGAAGGACACCAGACGATTCAGTAGCAGGGAGTACATCTTCAACTGGAAGCCATCGCGGCCGAGCGAGGCGAAGGCAATGCGGGAGTTGTCGGGCGAGACACGCGGTGAGAGCGAGATCTCGCCGAGGTGGGTGACGGCGTGCTGGTTGGCGCCGTCGTAGTCCATTTCCCAGATTTCTTTGTTGCCGGTGCCGCTGAAGTGGACGTAGAAGATCTTGGATTCGGCGATGCCCTGGATGCCGCCGCCGAGCCGGAAGATGATCTCGTCGGCGAACTTGTGCGCGATCTGGCGAGCGGTCTCTTCGCTGGCGTTGTCGTTGTAGCGCTTGGCGAAGACCTGCGGGAACTGGGTATTGCGGACGTCGTCGAGAAAGCCGTTGACGGTGAGTTTGCCGCCTTCCACGGCGAGGTTGCCGAAGGCGACCATGCCGGCGTTGGCGGGGGCTGCGGCCCACTGGCTGAGGTTCATCTCGGCAGGGGTGCCGGGAGTGGCCTGCGGCTCCATGCTCTTCGAGACCAGGTCGAAGATGCCTGCGTTGCCGAGGTCGGCGTACAGCGTGCTGTCGAAAACGCGCGAGAGGTCAACCGTACCCTGGTCCGCAGCGCCGGGCTTGAAGTTGGCCGCGGCGAGACGGAGGCGCTCGGCGCCGGTGCTGGTCTCAAGGTGAAAGGGGTCCTGGGCCAGCGCTGTTGTGCCTGCTAGGGCGCCGACAACCAGGAGAGAAGCGAAACACGTGCTGAGCCCGCGCCGGAGCCCGTTCGACCACGAACGCATGATGCTGAAACCTGTCATTCCCATCCACTGTAGACGCACGAGGGCGGTGATTGTTGGAGTCGTACCCCGGGTGATGCCTCCGCGGCTATTGCTTGTAGTCAAAGGTGAACTCGATGGAGATGCTGTCACCGGCGGGAAGGGGACCAAAGCCTTCGACACGCTGCACGGCGCGCGTGGCCGAGGCGTCCAGGGTTGGAGACCCGCTTCGCGTCTTCACGTGGATGTTGCCCGGAGTGCCATCGCGGTCGATGTCAAAGGCAAGGGTGACGCTCTTGCCGACTGACGTGGATGGATCAACCTCGCCTTTCAGCCAGTTTTGCGACACGCGTTGACTGACGATGCGGAGGTAGTAGGCGTAGTGGGCGCCGAAGGCGCGGTTCTCGACGCTGGCCGTGGCTGTCCCGTTTTGAGACTGTGTGACGGCCTGGGGAAGCTGCGTGGCTGTGGTTTCGCCGGTGCGGGCCTTTGGTGTGTCGGGCGCGGGCTGTGGATGCTTGAGCGGCGGCGCCTCCGTGGGCTGGGCCTTCAGTTCAGGCTTGGGTGGTGCCGTGCTGTGAACCGGCGCGGGTGGGGGTGGCTTTTCGGGAGTCTTGGCCTTGATGAGGATGTCGGTGGGCTTGGGCGGGGGCTGTGTGGCGGCCTTGGGGGCGGGCAGGGGAGCGTCGTTCACGTCCTCCGAGGCGAGAACCTGCTTTTCCACAGGCTTACTATGGGGCGGCAGTGGCAGGGCCGAGACCATCGAGGCCTGGATGGAACCGACCGCGGCGGCGCTCTCTCCCCAGCGATCGTGCTTGCCGAGATGCAGGTAAGCCGCCCCAATGATCACAGCAGCCACCAGTACGTGCAGGCCGAGGGCTCCGGCCATGCCGCCGCCCAGACGATCGAAGTCGCGGATCTCGTCAGCGTGAAGGTGGGAGGTGACGTTGGTCATGGTCAGTTCAGGGGATGGTCAACGATCGAACGGCTGCGTCACGATGCTGATGTTGGCGATGCCGGCCTGCTTGACGGCGTCCATCACCGAGGCAAACGCGCCAAAAGGCACGCGCTGATCCGCGCGCACATAGACGGTCTGCCGCGGGTTGGGGCTCTTTGACAATATCTGCGTGAGGTCGTGGACGTTGATCGGCTTGTCGTCGAGAAAGACGTTCTGATTTTTATCCAGGGTGAGCACGCGTCGCTGGTCTACTGCCTGGTTCACTGTCCGGGTTTGTGGGACCGCGACGTCGATGCCGCTTTGCAGCACGGGCGCGGTGACCATAAAGATGAGCAGCAGTACGAGGACCACGTCGACCAGTGGGGTGATGTTGATGTCGGATAGGGCGCTTTGCGTGCGGCCCTTGGCGGTGAAGGCCATCGCTAGATGCTCCTCCGCCGCTCTTCGCTGCTGTACGCGGGCGTGGGTGCCGCTGGCTGTGCGGGTGGCGTGACCAGGGCTGCGTTTTCTATGGCGTTCAGGAGTTCGCGGCCGAAGTCATCCATCCGGGCGGCAAATTCGCGTAGCCGGCCTGTGAGCTGGTTGTAGCCAACGACCGCGGGTACGGCGACGACAAGGCCAGCGGCCGTGGTGATCAGGGCCTCCGAGATGCCGGGGGCGACGGCGCGCAGTGTCGCGGCGCCTGCCGTGCCGAGACCGTGAAACGCGTCAATGATGCCCATGACGGTGCCAAAGAGGCCGATGAAGGGTGCGACCTGTGCAATGGTGGCTAGCCAGGTCAGGCGGCTTTCCATGATGGTCAGCGACTCGCTGGCGGCTGTCTGGGCGGCACGTTCGAGAGCCTGGGGGTTGGGCGGTGTGCCGCGTCCGCCTGCCTGGCGCTGGTACTCGTCGTAGATCTCGTTGAAGACGGCAACCAGGGGGCTGGGGCGGAACTGCTCGGCGACTGCGGCAACCTCGCTAAGGCGGCCGGACTTGCGGAAGGCGCGTACGAATCGGCGATTCTGATTGTCCGCCTCCCGGAAGGAACGCCACTTGGAGAACATGACGGCCCAGGAAAAGATGCTCGCAGCCAACAGGAGCACAAGAACGGTGAGGGCCATGGGACCGCTGTTGTGCAGCATGTCCGCAAGCGCGCTCGTGTGCGCCCCGGAGCTGAGAGGACCTGTGGTGGCGGCTGGGTTGTCCGCGAGGGGGGCATCCTGAAAGAGGGCAGCAAGAGCGATCATGTCTACAACGTCAGTGTAAGGCTCAGGGGAGGGGCGGAAAACCGGTCGGGCGCTGCGAAGCCTGCTGATTCGGCGTGAACGAACCTCGTTTGGTGCACCTGCCGGGGTGCGATGACGTGCTACGCTGGCGAGGCGAAGCCGTGGCGAAGGTACAGGAAGAATGTTGTTGGAGCTGAGAGTTGAGAACTATGCCGTCATCGACCACACCGTCGCGGAGTTCGGTCCCGGGCTGAATTTGTTGACGGGCGAGACGGGCGCGGGTAAATCGATCCTGATCGATGCGCTCGTACTGTTGCTTGGCGGCAAGGCTTCGAGCGACATGGTTCGGTTTGGCGCAGAAAAGGCCGTGGTGGGGTGTGTCTTCGAGGGGACGCCCGGGGCAGAGGCGATCCTGGAAGACAACGGAATCGACGTTGCCGGGGAGGAGATTCTTCTGCGGCGGGAGATCGGCGCGAGCGGCAAGGGGCGGGTCTTCGTAAACAACCAGCCGGCGACCGTGGGGGTGCTCCGGCAACTGGCTCCGGAGTTGGCGCTGGTGCATGCGCAGTCGGAGACGCTGGTGGCCTTTGACGCGGCACAGCAGCGCATGTTGCTGGATCGCTCCGCCCAGATAAGCAGCGAAGCCGTGGCGCAGGCGTATGCGCGGTGGAGAGGCGTGAGGGAGGAACTCGAGGCGCTGCGTGGAGCAGAAGGCGATCGCTTGCGGCAAGTCGATCTGTGGAGCTTTCAGGCGAAAGAGATCGAATCGGCTGAGATCGTCGACGGCGAAGAGGATGTACGGTTGGAGGCCGAGAAGCGGCTTCTGGCGAATGCGGAACGCATCTTTACCAGTGCGAATGCAGCGCTGGACCTGCTGTATGAAGCGGAGGTCTCGGCGGAAAGTCTGCTGGGCGGCGCACTGCGACATGTGGAGGACCTGGCACGATTTCAGGAGAGTCTGAAGGATTCGGTGCAGCAGCTTCGGTCGGCGCAGGCGGCTGTTGAGGATGTGGCTGCCACGCTTCGTGATTTTGCTGACGAGGCGACGGCGTCGCCGGAACGGCTGGGCCAGGTTGAGGATCGTCTGGCGCTTCTCGACCGATTGAAGCGGAAGTATGGCCCCGGGTTGGAAGCTGTCGTTGTCTTTGGCGAGACTGCGACGCAAAAGTTGGCTGACCTGGAG
This sequence comes from uncultured Verrucomicrobiae bacterium, assembly GCA_963717535.1. Lineage (GTDB taxonomy): Bacteria > Acidobacteriota > Terriglobia > Terriglobales > Acidobacteriaceae > Granulicella. The sequence continues at coordinate 656,977 of OY970344.1, read as the reverse complement.
AACCGCGATGCCCGGCTTCAGGAACTGGAGGCCGAGTTGAAGAGCGCAGGGGATCAGTTTTGCGGCGCAGCGCGCAAATTGACCGAGGTACGGCGCGCTGCCGCGGCAAAGCTGGCCAAGGCGGCGGAGCGGCAGATGAATGAGTTGGCGATGCGCTCGAAGTTTGCGATCGAGATCAAGTCTTCGGAGGCACCGGAGACGTGGTCGGCTGCGGGGTGGGACACGGTGGAGTACCGCATTTCGACCAATCCGGGGGAACCTGTGAAGCCGCTTACCGAGATCGCTTCAGGGGGCGAGATGTCGCGCGTGATGCTGGCGCTTAAGGCCGCGGTGGAGGCGCAGGCGGCGATGCAGGCCAAGAAACGGGGCTCGGTGTTGCCGCGAACGCTGGTTTTCGATGAGATCGATATTGGCATCGGGGGCCGTGCGGCGGAGGCGGTGGGAAACAAGCTGAAAGAGCTGTCGCGGAGCCAGCAGGTGATCTGCATCACGCACCTGCCGCAGATTGCTGCATTTGCCGACCAGCATCTGCTCATCGAGAAGAGCGAGAGCGCCGGAAGAACACGGACGGGCGTGCGCAGCATGGGCGAAGGTGAGCGGATTGAAGAGGTAGCGCGCATGCTGTCCGGCGCGAGTTTGACGGAGGCTTCGCGGACCCATGCTCGACAAATGATCGACGCGAGCCGGTAGATGCAGGAGTCGTTTAAACAGGCTGACCAAAGAGGTTGGACGATCACAGATCTTGCCGAAGGCCCTTGTCATAGGCGATGCTTGGGGCGCCTTGAGAGGAGCTCGATCCTTGCGATTTCTCGTGTGCTGCCGTGTGCTGCTGCTGGCTGTGTTCGCCTGCTGGATGCCGGTCGCTATAGCGGCTAAGGTTCCGGTGATCCTGTCCACTGACGTGGGCAATGAGATCGACGATCAGTGGGCGATCGCATACCTGATGACGGAACCGGCCTTCGATGTGCGCGGGGTGCTTTCCGCTCACGCGCCAAGTTTGCCTGACCCATCAGCGCACAGCACCTACCGCATATTGCAAGAGGTCGTCGAGCAGCGGCTAGGGATGAAAGAACATCCTCCCTTGCTGGAAGGTGCCAGTCTCCCATTGGCAAATGTCACGACGCCACGGGCCAGCGCAGCGGCCAGCTTCATTGTGGAGCAATCCAGGCTCTTCAGCGCGGAGCACCGGCTGAACGTGGTCGTGATTGGAGCCGCGACGGACATGGCATCGGCATTGCTGCTGGATCCAACTGTGGCAGACCGCGTGCGCGTGGTGGCCATGGCCTTTAACAACCTGCAGCCGGATGGAGCGCACGAGTACAACGAGCAAAACGACCCCGACGCCTGGCGCGTTCTGTTCGCGTCGCATGTCCCGCTGGTCGTCGGAACCGGGGATGTCTGCCGCCGCTACCTGTCGCTGAACTACTCGGAGGCAGAGTCGTTGCTGCGTGGCCATGGACCCGTTACCGACTGGTTGTGGAGCGAATATCAGGTCTGGTACTACCGCAACGTAAAGCCGCTGCGAGTCGCGGATTTTTCGCGGCCGTGGGTGATCTGGGATGTGATCACGCTGGCTTACCTGCGTGGGTTGGCTACCGCGGAAACCGTGCCGCGACCTACGCTGGATGCGACGATGACGCTGCGCACGGATGGCCGGGGAGGCGCGCAGGAAAGCATGCAGAACATTACGGCGGTTGAGACAAAGGCACTGTGGGCTGAGTTCGTGCGGGATCTGGGCAAGGGCCGGGCTTCTCGTTAGATCGCGCGCGAACGAGCACCTTCACGGGTAGATGGGCAGAGGCCGTTTGCGCTTGCGGGTATCCGCCCTCGAAGTCGCACGGGTGGGACTTGCTGTCCCGGCGGATTCGCTGAGAAAGCGGAGGGGGCGCTCTGCAGCCTTCTGAATGCCGATGCGGGGTGTAATTCGAACCTCGGGGGGCTCCTGGCCATCGTCGATGATTCGAAGCGGCGAGGAGGGCAGCGTGAAGTCGGCGCCGTTCAGGGCGCTACGAGTGATGTCCAAGGCTTGGCAGAGACGCCCGGGGCCGCCTGTGATCTGCTTTGGGGTGGCGTTTTCGGGGAGCCCACGCAGCCTCCGCATTGTGGCTACGCCGTCGATGGGCGTGAGCGCTCGGAAGAGCACACCTCCGGGCTCGCCGTCGGGAAGACAGGAGACATTCAGGCAGAAGTGCATGCCGTAGATGAAGTAGATATAGGCGAAGCCAGGGGGCCCGAAGAGAATGGCGTTACGGCTCGTCCGGCCGACCGCCGCGTGCGAGGCCGGGTCTTCGAGGCCGAGGTAGGCCTCTGTCTCGACGATGCGGCCTGACAGAAGCTCTCCTTCGTGTTGGTGCACCAGGACCTTTCCGAGCAGTTCCCGAGCGACGAGCTCCGGGGAGCGGTCGTAGAAGGAGCGCGGCACGGTGCTGGTGAGGTGAAGGGATGATGGCATGTTCGGTAACGGCAGGGTTTCTGGTGTGTGACGACTTGGCTCAAGGGTGCATCTGAAGCGGGTATGTTCCTTTGGTTAGAGGGTTTGGAGAGCGCTGACGGTGGTCTGGTCAGGGGATACGCAGCGTGAAGGTTGTCATCTTTGGCCTGACGGTGTCGTCTTCCTGGGGTAATGGCCATGCCACGCTGTGGCGGTCGTTGATCAAGGCTCTGCTGAGGCGGGGGCACAGCGTTGTGTTCTATGAAAAGGACGTGCCGTACTACGCAGAGACCCGTGATCTTTGGGCGCTGCCGAAGGGCGGCTTGCTGCGGCTATACAGTGGTCTGGAAGAGATCCGGGGCGAGGCGATGCGGGAGCTGCGGGATGCTGATCTCGCCATCGTGACGAGCTACTGTCCGGACGGGCCGCATGCGGCGGAGCTGGTGCTGGACGCGCGGCGGGCTGTGCGGGTGTTCTACGATATGGATACGCCGGTGACGTTGGACTGTTTGCGCTCCGCGAGTCCGGTGGCGTACCTGCCGGAGGGTGGGCTTGGCGACTTTGACCTGGTGCTGAGCTATACCGGCGGGAGGGCTTTGGGGGAGCTGCAAACGCGATTGGGAGCGCGTGCTGTTGCGCCGCTGTATGGCTCGGTGGATCCGGAGACGCACTTTCCCGTGCGATCGGTTGAGGCGTTTCGCGCGCAACTGAATTATCTCGGTACCTTTGCAGAGGACCGGCAGCGGGCAGTGGAGGAGTTGTTTGTCCAGCCCGCGCGGCGCTCGCCAGACCAGCGGTTTCTGATTGGCGGGGCGCAGTATCCGGAGTCGTTTCCGTGGACGGAAAACATCTTCTTCACGGGGCATCTCGAGCCGGCGCAGCACCCGGCCTTCTTCTGCTCGGGACGGGCGACGCTGAATGTGACGCGCCGGGCCATGGCGGAGTATGGCTTCTGTCCGTCGGGGCGGCTGTTTGAGGCTGCAGCCTGTGGGGTGCCGTTGCTGAGCGATCGCTGGGAAGGTCTGGGCGAGTTCTTCGCGCCAGGGGAGGAAATTCTGCTTGTGGATACGGCAGAGGATGTACTCCGCACGTTATCCTTGTCCGACGTGGAGCTACAGGGCATTGCCGAGGCGGCGCGGGTGCGCACACTGCGTGATCACACGAACGATCAGCGTGTGCTGGACCTGGAGCGAAGCGTGGCTGCGCTGGGGTCCAGCAGCGTGTCAACCGTAGAGGCCTAGGAGCGACGACGGACCATGTGGGGCATCATTCCAGCTGCGGGTGCGGGAAGCAGAATACAGCCGCTGGCGTTCTCCAAGGAGTTGCTGCCCGTGGGCAGTCGCGTGGAGGCGGGGGACGAGCGTCCGCGCGCCGTGAGCGAGTACCTGGTGGAACGCATGATCAAGGGCGGGGCGGACAAGCTCTGCTTTGTGATCTCGCCGGGAAAGACGGACATCCTGGAATACTACGGGTCGCGGCTGTGGGGCGCAGACATCGCGTATGTGGTCCAGGGGCAACCCGGCGGGTTGTGTGACGCGATCTTTCGGGCGTTGCCGCTGATCCATCCGGAGGAGAGTGTGCTGATTGGGCTGCCTGACACGGTGTGGTCGCCCGAGGACGGTCTGGCTCGATTGCCGGACGATTGCCTTTCTTTTTTGCTGTTTCCGGTGGAGCACCCCGAGTTGTTCGACGCGGTTGTGATCGATGATCAGGGCGCCGTGCGTGAGATCCAGGTGAAGCACCGCGATGCCAGCACTCACTGGATTTGGGGAGCCATCAAGATGCCCGGGCGGGTGCTGCATGAGTTACATGCGCTCTGGTGCCGTCCGGAGCGTGGGGATGAGTACATTGGCACACTGGTGAATGCCTGGCTGGCCGAGGGTGGCTGTGCCAAGGGCTTGTGTGCGGGCGAAGGGTACGTGGATGTGGGCACGCTGCATGGGTATCGGGCGGCGTTGCGTTTGTTAGAGGACGGTGCGGTGCTGAGGCCTGCAGCGTCTGCGAATGCGGGACGGGAGAATACCAAACAGGATGATCGAAGCACAGTTGTTGCCGGTTGACGTGATGCCAAGCCAGATGAATGAGCAGGAGTTGCGGCGCAGAATCGAGGAGCTTGGGCCGTGGTTTCATAACCTCCGATTGAAGGGCGTGGAGACCGCACCGGACCATTTTCTGGGCAACTACCCGGAGGTGAAGTTTGAGAGCTTCCGGGCGGCTCTGCCGGAGGATCTCACCGGCAAGAGTGTTCTGGATATCGGCTGCAACGCGGGCTTTTATTCCTTTGAGATGAAGCGGCGCGGGGCGGCGCGAGTGGTGGGGATCGATACTGATCCCGGGTATCTGCGCCAAGCCCGTTTTGCGGCCGAGGTGATGAACTTCGACATTGAGTTCCGAAATCTCGCGGTGTGGGAGGTTGCGCAGCTCGGGGAGAAGTTCGACCTGGTGATCTTCATGGGTGTGCTTTACCACCTGCGGCATCCGCTGCTGGCGCTGGACCTGATCCATGAGCACGTGGCGAAGGACATGCTGTTGTTTCAAAGCATGCAGCGGGGCAGCCGCGAGGTGGCGGAGGTCGCTGAGGACTATGAGTTCAACGAGCCCGCGCCGTTTGATGAGCCTGGGTATCCGAAGCTGCACTTCATCGAGCGGCGGTACTCGCATGATGAGACGAACTGGTGGGTGCCGAACCGTGCGTGTACGGAGGCGATGCTGCGCTCGGCCGGGTTCAAGATCGAAGCCCAGCCAGAACATGAGGTGTACCTCTGCCGCTGGCATCCTGTGATGACGCCGCCGGATGGACCGCACGCAGTGTACCCGCCGATGGCGCCGATGCACAGCGAACCGAAGGGATGAGCGCGGCCGAAGCCAGGCTGGGGGATCTCCGCGGAGATACGTTGGCGGATGCAGGGGACGCCGCGTTGGCGGACGGGCATTTGCAGACAGCCATTGCGCTCTTTGATCGTGCAGAACCCGAGGTAATTGACGCAGATCGATGTGCGGGTGGGCGCTGGATGGCGCACATGCTCGCCGGGGACTTCGGCGCTGCATGGCGTGAGAGCGATGCGATCCGCAGGCGTGGAAGGCCGGATCCGCACCGGTTTTGGCAGGGCGAAGATCTGCGAGGACAGCGCCTAATGCTGCGGAGCCTGCATGGGTTCGGTGACGCGGTGCAGATGTTCCGGTTTCTGCCGAGAGTGCGGCATCTTGTGCGTGAACTGATTGTGGAAGTTCCTCCGCGGCTTCTGGACTTGGCGCCTTTGTTCAGCGGAATGGGACAGGTCATTACATGGGGCGAGCAGGCCCCCGCGGTGGCACCTGAGTGGGACGTGCAGATGGAGGTGATGGAACTGCCGTACGCGTTTCGTGTGACGGTGGCAGACCTTGCACCCCAGCAGGGGTACCTTCATCTGCCAGCTGCAAGTCAAACCCGGGCAGCGCGCGTGATGGGTGAAGCGACGCGCCCGCGTGTGGGCCTCGCCTGGTCTGCGGGACATTGGAACACTTCGCGCTCTGTGCCGTTTGAGCAACTTCGGCGCCTGGTGAGTGTGCCCGATGCGGAGTTCTGGAGCTTGCAGGGCGATACTGACCGGCATGCATGGGCATCGCTCGACGGGAGCCGAAGCGTGCGCGATGTGTATGAGGTTGGGGACGGCATCCTGAGCCTTGCCGCGGTGATCGAGCGGATGGATCTTGTGATCACCGTGGATACGCTGGCGGCACACTTGGCCGGAGCACTGGGAGTGCCTTGCTGGCTCATGTTGCAGCATCGTGCAGATTGGCGATGGATGTATGAAGGTGACCGATCTCCCTGGTATCCGAGCCTGCGGTTATGGCGGCAGCACGAACCTGGTGACTGGGGCGACCTGATCGAACGCATTCGTTCCGAGTTGCGGGTGTGGGTGTCGTCTGAGCCGAGCCGGACCAAAGCCCAAACGGGTTTGCTAGCCTGAATGTGATGACATCGACGAACAAGCTTTCAAGAGCGTGGGACGGATTTCAGGCATACTTATTCGACATCGACGGGACACTCCTGAATTGCCAGGATGCGGTGCACTACTTTGCCTTCTGTGACGCGTTGACGGGCGTCGCGGGGAGGCCCGTGAATCTGGACGGCGTGGTAGCGCACGGCAATACGGATGAAGGCATTTTGCGGGACGCCTTCACGCTCGCCGAGGTGGATGAAGCTTACTGGCGTGGGCGCATGGCCGAGGTGCGTGAACAGATTGGTGCGCAGGTAGAGGCGAACCGCAGTGAGTTGCGCATCGATGTGCTGCCCGGTGCGCGGCGGGTGCTTGAGCACCTGCGCGAGCGTGGGGCGGTGCTCTCCACGGCGACAGGGAATCTGACGCGCGTAGGAGAAGCGAAGCTGAAGGAGTGCGATCTGCGGGGATTCTTCGACCTCAGCGGTTATAGCGACGGGTGTGAGACACGGGCCGAGGTCTTTCGGCGAGCGTTGGCGCGTGTGCGTGAGGACGTGGGCGCTGATGCAAGCGTGTGCGTTGTTGGCGATACGCCGGCGGACGTAACGGCCGCGCATGCGCATGGGTTGGAAGTGATTGCTGTGGCGACCGGCATCTACTCACGCGAGGAGTTGGAGAGAGAGGGGCCGGAGCTCTGCATCGACTCGCTTCTTGCGCTCTTCGCTCAGTCAGCATCCGCTGCGCCCACGTTGAAGGGATGAGCATGTCTGTCCTGCTCCGGTGAGCGCTCCAGGTAGTTGCGGCGCCGGGAAAGATCGGCGTTGCACTGGGCTCCGCCCGGGCAGCGCTCCGGGTAGCGGCAGCGGCTGAAGCCGATACACTGGCGGATATGGCTTGTGGGGTCTCGGTGGTGATTCCGGCATTGAATGAGGCGGAGTCGATTGGGGTGGTCGTGCGGTCGATGCCGTGGGGCAGCATCGATGAATGCATCGTCGTGGACAACGGGAGTACCGATGGCACGGGCGAGGTCGCTGCAGCGGCTGGGGCTCGCGTGGTGAGCGCGCCGAGAGGGTACGGAGCGGCAATGGCGGCGGGGTCGGCTGCTGCTTTGGTGACGAGCCATGTGTTGGTGTACATGGACGGCGATGGTGCGGATGACGTATCCGAGTTTGAGCGCATTGCCGGACCGGTGCGGCGAGGCGAGGCGGACTTCGTCATCGGGTCGCGCATCCGCGGGGTGCGGGAGCGCGGCTCCATGTTGGGGAGCCAGGTGTTTGCGGCTCACCTGATCGGGTGGCTGGTGAAGCTGTTGTATGGCTTTCGCTATACGGACATGTGTGCGTTCCGCGCGATTCGGCGGGAGTGCCTGGACGCCATGGAGATGGGGGAGATGACGTTCGGGTGGAATCTGGAGATGCAGATCAAGGCCGTGCAGGCCGGGTTGCGCATCGAGGAAGTGCCCGTACGGTACCGGAACCGCATTGCGGGCGTGAGCAAGGTGAGCGGAGACCTGCGCGCTTCGTTCCTGGCGGGAAGGCGGATACTTGGCGTGTTTTGGCGGGTGCGGAAGAGCAAGTGAAGGGTGAGGAGTCAGGAGTGATGAGCGGTGTGGCTGGGCCGGTACTTGAGTTGGAGCGGGTGAGTGTAGCGCGGGGCGAACGTGTGGTGTTGCACGATGTCAGCCTGCGCGTGCATGCAGGAGAACACCTGGTGATTCTTGGGCCGAATGGGTGTGGCAAGTCGACCTTGTTGAAGACGCTGACGTGTGAGTTGTACCCTATACCAAGGCCTGAAACGCGGGTCAGCTTGTTTGGACGGGCACGGTGGGATGTCACCGAGTTGCGCCGGAAGATGGGCGTGGTTTCAGCGGAGTTGCCGGGGGAGGCTACGCGGGGAATCACTGGCTTCGAGGCGGTGCTAACGGGCTTCTTCTCGAGCTCGAAGCTTTGGCCGAATTTGCATGTGACTTCGGCGATGAAGGACAGGGCTTCGGAGATTGTGGAGTTGGTCGGAGCACAGGACTTGCGAGAGGTGCTGGTTGGGGAGATGAGCGCGGGGCAGCAGCGGCGTGTGATGATCGGGCGCGCATTGGCGGGAACCGCGGACGAGCACCGGATGTTGTTGTTGGACGAGCCGTCAAATGCTCTCGACCTCGCTGCCCAACACGACTTGCGCGAGACGCTGCGAGGGCTCGCTCAGGCGGGAACGGCGATCTTGATGATCACTCACCATGTGAGCGATGTGTTGCCGGAGATGCGGCGGGTGGTGATGATGCGGGATGGGCGGATAGTGGCGGATGGGACTCGAGAGGAACTGCTTACGGCGGAGAGAATGATTCATTTGTTTGGGCGGGAGATTCGGATGGCGGAGCGGGATGGAGTTATGTTTGCGTGGTGAGGCTGTGAGGATCTAACACTGTCGCTGTTGGCTGCGAACGAGATGCCGGGACGGAGAGGTTCGTGGCAGCGCTCAGCAGGACTTCTAGCGCGTGGTGCCGGTCGGCGATAGCTGTACCTGAACAAGCTTGGGTTGTTTGACCTGTATTGGTCCGAGGACTGCCATGTTGGGCAGGGGACCTTTCACCATGGCAACTTCGTCACAGGCGTAGAGGCGGGGGCAGGCCTGGCAGTCTTTGTAGATCTTGTCGGGCATGGAGTTGCGTTCCGCGACGCGGAAGCCGAAGTGCTCGAAGAAGTCGGGAAGACGAGTGAAGAGGCAGGTGGTGTCGACGCCGTGGTCTTCGGATTCCGCCAGCAGAGCGCGGAGCAAGGCGGCGCCGGCGCCCTTGCCGCGTGCGTGCGGGTGAAGGACGATGCTGCGGACCTCGGCGAGGTGGGGGCCGTAGAGGTGAAGGGCGCCGCAGCCCAGAAATTCGGGTTCGGCGGTGGGGTCTTCTGGGTTGGGCAGTTCGGCCACTGTGAAGTCGCGGATGTTCTCGCAGATTTCGGCGTAGCTGCGGCGAAGGAGCGTGCCGTCTGCAGAGAGGGAGTTGACGAGGTCGAAGATGTTGCGGGCGTCCTGCAGGCGGGCCTTGTGAACGCGCAGCTGCGAACCCACCTCGACCGACGATGAGGCTGTCGAAGACGGGGTACCCGGCGTGGGGAGTGGGGCAACGTCGTCCTCCGCCCGGTGTGCCTCGGGGTGCGTCGGGTCTTCGAGGATGGAGTGCTCGAAGACGGACTCGCCGATGGGTTCTCCCTCGGTGAGGAGGATTGGCAGGTCGTCAGTCCTGGTCATGGCGCTCCCCCGCGGGCTTGCTTGCCCCTCCCAGCCGTGCGCGGGCTGCATGGAGGGCTTGGCCTACCTGGTGGCGAGCGGTGCCGCCCGGGACGTCGTGGCAGTCGAGTGTCGCTTGTGGGGTGAGGGCCACGAAGATATCTGATTCGAACACCGGGGATAAGTTGCGGAGCTCCTCGAGGGTAAGGTCGTTGAGTTCGCGATTGGAGTCGAGGCCGAGGCGAACGGCGTTGCCGATGATCTCGTGAGCCTTGCGGAAGGGGATGCCTTTGTTGCGAGAGGTAGGTGGCGGCGGCCATGGCGTTGAGGTAGCCGTGTTGCGCAGCGCGGGCGAGTTGTGGGGTGCGGAACTTGAGGGCGCGGGTGAAGGTGGGAAGGACGCGAGAGGAGGCCGGCGAGGGTGTCGGCGATGTCGAAGATCTGCTCCTGGCCTTCCTGCAGGTCCTTGTTGTAGGCGAGCGGGAGGCCTTTGATGAGGGTGCTGAGGGCTGTGGAGGAGCCGAGGAGGCGGGCGGCTTTGCCGCGGGCGAGCTCGGTGAGGTCGGGGTTTTTCTTTTGCGGCATGGCGGAGCTGCCGGTGGAGAAGGCTTCGGGTAGGTCGACGAAGCCGAACTCGGCGGTGGCGTAGAGGGTGAGCTCTTCGGCGAAGCGAGAGATGTGGAGGCCGAGGGTGCTGGCGGCTTGGGCGAAGTCGAGCAGGAAGTCGCGGTCGGAGGTGGCGTCCATGCTGTTGGCGGTGGGCGCGGTGAAGCCGAGGGCGTTGGCTGGCGATGGTGCGGTCGAGCGGCGAGCGTGGCGCCGGCGATGGCTCCGCTGCCGAGGGGGCAGAAGTTCATGCGGGTGCGGGCGTCGGCGAAGCGCGAGAGGTCGCGCTCGAGCATGGAGACGTAGGCGAGCAGCCAGTGCGCGAGGAGGACGGGTTCGGCGCGCTGGAGGTGGGTGTAGCCGGGCATGAGGGTGTCCGTGTGTTGCTCTGCGAGGTTGAGCAGGGCGTTGACCCAGTCGAGGAGGCCGGCTCGTGCGTGGTGTCGATGGCGTCGCGGACGAAGAGGCGCATGTCGGTGGCGATCTGCTCGTTGCGGCTGCGGCCGGTGTGGAGCTTGAGGGCGAGGGCGCCGATTTCTTTGGTGAGTTCGAGCTCGACGAAGTGGTGGATGTCTTCGGCTTGTGGGGCGGAGGCGACGATGGCGGCGCCAACCTGGGCGTTGGAGGTTTCGTAGTCGATCTGGCCGCTGGTGGCGCTGATGCGGTGGGCCCAGTTGAGGGCGCGTTCGCCTACGCGGTCGAGGCCGTCGAGGGTTTGTTGGAGTTCATCCTCGGTGAGGATATTGGCGGCGGCGATGGCGCGGGCGTGGGCCTTGGAGGCGGCGACCTCGTGGGGCAGGAGGCGCCAGTCGAAGGGGAAGCTGCGCTGCCATTGCTCGAAGGTGCGGTTGAGGGGCTCGCGGAAGCGGCCTGACCACATTTTGTTGGGTTGTTGTTGGGGCATCATTTTCCTTCTATGAGCTTCGCTGATTCTCGGCGGGGCAGTCCTGCTATCGGCAGCGAAAATTGAGCGTTCCGATCGAAGCGGTACCAGTGTAGGTGTAGATCGTGCTCGTCGATTTCCGAGGGATCGCACGCGGAAGTGGGTGCGAACTCCAGCCCGTGATCGCTCATCTCGCCGCTCCAAAACTGGAGATCAGTCATGGGCAGCAAAACGGGATTGTCGAAATCGAATGTCCAGGGGCCGATATGGGCGGTGTGGTGTCCACCCCCGTAAAGAAAGACGGCGTGTACGCCCTTTGTTGGACTGAACGTCATCGGTGACGCGTGCCGCACTGCTGAAGGCGATGATAGTGAGTACGCGGGGTCTCGCTGGAACAGGGATTCATAGGACGAAGTTCCGAACCAGTTGTCTGGACCAGAGGTTGACGCACTCGTGAGTCGGATAGCGCCGACTGATACACCTCTTCGCATCAGCAGGAAGAAGCCGACCGGGAGGGTTATGCTTCCGCTCCGCACGACGAAAGCTGGTTCTTTTCCGCCAGCGGACGGGCTATGAGAGCATGCGGACTGGGCTCTGATCGGTCTTGGGATCAGGGCAAGTAGCAAAAGAACGTAAACACTTCTGGCAATCATCGTGACTCCTCTGACTGCGATACGATGCACCGGTCAAGGCCGCTCCTCATAGTGTTTCGGCCCGTGCCACTGCGGACAGAACGCAGATTCCCTGCGGGAATGACTATAAGAAAGGCCAAAGCAGGGCTAATCGAAGCAAAGGTCTTCTTTTACTTCTTTTCACTGTTGGCCCCTTGTTTGTCATTCCCGAAGGGAATCTGCGTTTCCGATTGTGGTTGCAGCCCAGTCAACCTCGGGCATGAGTTCTTCCCAGGTTCGATTGGTGGACTCGATGAGCGCGACCTTCTGCGCTCGGGTCCAGTGTTTGAGTTCTTTCTCGCGGGCTATGGCGGTGTTCACGTATTTGTAGTGCTCGAAGTAAACGAGGCGGTTGATCTTGTAGCGGGCGGTGTGGGTGCCGGGTGTTTGTTCGCGGTGTTGGGCTACGCGGGCAGTCAGGTTGTTCGTCATGCCGATGTAGAGCGTGTGGGAGCGGTTGGAGAGGATGTAGACCCAGCAGTGGTGCTCGCGCTTGGGCATTCGTGGTTGGCCTCGGGGTCGTGCCGCTGCGGCGGAACGCAGATTGCCTTCGGGAATGACAACAAAGGGGACAACGCCTGGCCATCACCCTTTGGTGGTGCCCTCCGTCGTTGTCCCACCGTTGAGCTGGGGCATCTCTGTGCCTTGGCTTAGGGTGAGGAGGCCGGTTTGGGCGTAGGTTTGGAGTTTGGCGCGGGTGTCGGTGATGTCGAGGTTGCGCATGGTGAGTTGGCCGATGCGGTCGCGGGGGCTGAAGGTGGATTCGGTTTTTTCCATGGAGAGGCGCTCGGGGGCGAAGGTGAGGTTGGGGCTGTCGGTGTTGAGGATGGTGTAGTCGTTGCCGCGGCGGAGTTCGAGCGTGACGTCGCCGGTGACGGGCTTGGCGACCCAGCGCTGGGCGGCTTCGCGGAGCATGATGGCCTGGGGGTCGAACCAGCGGCCCTGGTAGAGGAGGCGGCCGAGTTTGCGGCCGTTGTCGCGGTACTGCTCGATGGTGTCCTCGTTGTGGATGCCGGTGAGGAGGCGCTCGTAGGCGATGAAGAGCAGGGCGAGGCCGGGGGCCTCGTAGATGCCGCGGGACTTGGCTTCGATGATGCGGTTTTCGATCTGGTCGCTCATGCCGAGGCCGTGGCGGCCGCCGATGGTGTTGGCTTCGAGCATGAGGGCGACGGGGTCGGGGTAGTCGGCTGCCGTTGAGGGCGACGGGGAAGCCTTCTTCGAAGCGGACGGTGATTTCTTCGGGCTTGATGGTCGACGTCGTCGCGCCAGAAGGCGGCGCCCATGATGGGCTGCGACGATCTTCATGGAGGTGCGAGAGGTGTTCGAGGTCCTTGGCTTCGTGGGTGGCGCCGAGGATGTTGGAGTCGGTGGAGTAGGCCTTTTCCGGCGGACATCTTGTAGCCGAAGCCGGAGCCTGGCATGAAGGCGGACATCTCGGCGCGGCCGCCTAGCTCGTCGATGAAGGTCGGGTCGAGCCAGGGCTTGTAGACCTTGAGGTCGGGGTTGACGAGGAGGCCGTAGCGGTAGAAGCGCTCGATGTCGTTGCCCTTGAAGGTGGAGCCGTCGCCCCAGATGTTGACGTCGTCTTCCTTCATGGCGGTGACGAGCATGGTGCCGGTGACGGCGCGGCCGATGGGCGTGGTGTTGAAGTAGGTGACGCCGGCGGTGGTGATGTGGAAGGCGCCGGACTGGAGCGCGGCGATGCCTTCGCGGACGAGCGGGAGGCGGCAGTCGATGAGGCGGGCCTTTTCGGCGCCGTACTCGAGGGCCTTGCGCGGGATGGCGTCGTAGTCGGTCTCGTCGGGCTGGCCGAGGTTGGCGGTGTAGGCGTAGGGGATGGCGCCCTTTTGCTTCATCCAGTGGAGGGCGGCGGAGGTGTCGAGGCCGCCGGAGAAGGCGATGCCGACGTGTTGGTTGATGGGGAGGGATTCGAGGATGGTGGACATGGATTGTGAACCTTACTTGTGCTGCGGTGCTGGAACGGAACTGTGCGATGGAGAGGTTGATCTGTGACGATATAGGCGAACAGACGCTGAAGCCTGGACCGATACATCGACCGTGAGTTCTTCAAACCAAAAGGGTACGGTGTCGGCGTCAGAGGGCGGGTTCGTTGCTGTCTCGAAGTTTGCGACCTGCGCTGTGAGGACGAGTGCGGGCCGCTTCACCGTGAAACTACGGTTCAGACTTGCCGTAGTCAGGTGTGCACGGTCGTTGAATTCTCTTGCACTGAACACAGTCGCGCGCGATTCGCAGCAAGTACCTGACGGATTCAGAAGGTTCTGCAGCGTGCTGATGTTCTTTTCAGAGCGAAGGACCAATCCGACTCCAGGCGGCTTCCCGTCGGTGTTCCAGTTCGGCAGGAGCTTAAGTTGATATTGCTTACCGTCACTGGTCACGAACTGTATGGAGGTGCTTTGTGGCTTCTGCTTGGTGCTGAAGCGCAGTGTTCCCGTGAATGGAATTGTTCGTTGGCCGAGTACCGTTGCGCTCGCCGCAAAGATGAGCATGATCAGGAGGGTGAAGTCACGAAGCTTGGAGAGCGAACTCGCACGTAAGAAACTGCAGATCTCTCCACTACGCTTCGCTTCGGTCGAGATGACGGGCATGGTGGCGCTCCGGGCGAACAGCAGATTCCCTGCGGGAATGACAACAAGAAAGGCAACGACAAAAGCGAGAGGCGGTCGAGCGTCGCTGGATGCCCACTTAACTGCGGCGAAGATGGGGCACCCGGTTGTGGTTGGCCTGGGGCGGTTGTGGCGCTTCGGGCGGAAACGCGGGTCTCTCCACTGTGCTTCGCTTCGGTCGAGATGACAGGCATTGGTGGTGCTCCGGGCAAAACGCAGATTCCCTTCGGGAATGACAAGCAAAGAGGTAAATGCAAGCCCAGCTAGCAACGCTAGCGGCGGTTGCGGCTGTTGATTTTGTTGCGGCTGTTGGGGATGCGTTTGGCGCCGCCGAGGAGCATGAGGATGATGGCTTTTTGGGCGTGCATGCGGTTTTCGGCCTGGTCGAAGACGACGGATTGGGGGCCGTCGAGGACCGCGTCGGTGACTTCGGCGCCGCGGTGGGCGGGGAGGCAGTGCATGAAGACGGCGGAGGGTTGGGCCTTGGACATGAGGTCTTCGTTGACCTGGAAGGGCTTGAAGATGGGGGCGCGGCGGGCGGCTTCGTGCTCCTGGCCCATGCTGGTGCAGACGTCGGTGTAGATGGCGTCGGCTTCTTCGGCGGCCTTTTGCGGGTCTTGGGTGAGGGTGAGGGAGCCGCCGGTGGACTCGGCGATCTCGATGGCTTTGTGGATGATGTCGAGCTTGGGCTCGAAGCCTTTGGGCGTGGCGACGGTGCACGTGTACGCCGAGCAGCGCGCCGGTGAGCATGAGCGAGTGGCAGACGTTGTTGCCGTCGCCGACGTAGGTGAAGCGGAGGCCTTCGAGCGGAGCCGAAGCGCTCTTCGAGGGTCATGAAGTCGGCGATGGCCTGGCAGGGGTGTTCGAGGTCGGAGAGGGCGTTGATGACGGGCACTTTGGCGTGTTGCGGCCATCTCGGTGATGGTGTCGTGGGAGTAGGTGCGGAGGACGATGACCTGCATCCAGCGCTCGAGGTTGCGGGCGACGTCGGGGATGGATTCGCGCTCGCCGAGGGGCTACTTGGTCTGGTCGACGAAGATGGCGTTGCCGCCGAGCGTGTTGATGCCGGCCTCGAAGGTGAGGCGGGTGCGGAGGGAGGCCTTCTCGAAGAAGAGGACCATCTGCTTGGCGTCGAGGGCGTGGCGGAAGTCTTCGGGGTTGGACTTGACGGCGTGCGCGAGCTCCAGGATGGCGGCCATCTCGCTGACGGTGAGGTCGGCGATGGAGGTGAGGTCGCGGCCGGAGAGGCCTTTGGCGACCTCGGTGAAGGCGGTGTCGGACTGGATGCCGAGCGAGGCTGCCTTGGGGCCGGTGTGGCCGTTGGGGCGGGGGTTCATGACGAGGGTTTTGCTATCCATGGACGGTCTCTTCGGGCGCAGGGGCGCCGGTGGTCTGGGGTTGGGGCAGGTGGTGCTCGGCGGCCTCGGTGAGCAGTTCGTCGAGTGCCTCAATGGCCTGGTCGACGTGCGTTGCGGTGATAAGGAACGGAGGCAGGAAGCGGAGCACGGTTTCGTGGGTGCGATTGATCAGGATGCGACGCTTCAGCATACCGGAGAGGACGGCCTTGGCGAGGTTGGCGGAGGTGAGTTCGCAGCCGATCATCAGGCCGAGGCCGCGGACGTCGGCGATGAGGTGCGGGTGTTTGGTTTGGAGCTGCCGGAGTTGCGCCTGGAAGTAGGCGCCGAGCTCGGCGGTGTGCTGAAGGAGATTGTCGTGGCGGAGAGTGTCGATGACTGCGATGGCGACGGCGCAGGCGAGCGGGTTGCCGCCGAAGGTGGTGCCATGCATGCCGGGCTTGATGGCGCGGGCGGCGGCTTCGGTGCAGAGCATCGCGCCGATGGGGACGCCGTTGGCGAGGGGCTTGGCGAGGGTGGTGACGTCGGGGTTGATGCCGAAGTGCTGGTAGGCGCATCCACTTGCCGGTGCGGCCCATGCCGGACTGGATCTCGTCGAGGATGAGCAGCGCGCCGGTTTCGTCGCAGAGTCGCGGCGCGCTTCGGCGAGGAACTCTTCAGAGACGAGGTTGATGCCGCCTTCGCCCTGGAGAACCTCGAAGGCGATGGCGCAGAAGTCTTGCGGATTTTTGCTAAAGGTTTGCGCGAAGTGCGCCGATATCGTTGAAAGGGATGAACTCTACGCCAGGCATGAGGGGGTCGAAGGGCTCGCGGTAGGCGGCCTTGTGCGTGGTGGAGACGGAACCCATGGTGCGGCCGTGGAAGCTGTGTTCGAGGCACGAGAATTCTGGTGCCGATCTGCTTCCTTCGGAGCGGAGCAGGGCGGCGTGGGCGCGGGCGAGCTTGAGCGCGGCTTCCCAGGCTTCGGTGCCGGTGTTGCAGAAGAAGGCGCGGTCGAGGCCGGTGATCTCGGTGAGGCGGAGGGCGAGTTCGGCGGTGTGTTGATGGAAGAAGAGGTTGGAGGTGTGAAGGAGGGCGTGAGCTTGTTCGGTGATGGCTTCAGTGATCGCGGGATGGTTGTAGCCAAGAGCGCAGACGCCAATGCCGCTGAGGAGATCGAGGTACTGAGTGCTGTCCCTCGTCGAAGAGGTGGACGCCTTCGCCCCGGGTGAAAAGGATCGGGTTGCGCTCGTAGGTCGGAAGCAGGAGCTTGGCTTCGGCAGCCTGAAGTTGGGCGAGATTGATGGTGGACTCAATGGGCATGGAAGGCGCTCCGGGCAGAAAGCAGGTTCCCCGTTCGTGAGAAGACAAGGGGGGCATGGGTAGATTCAGTCGAGCTACGCTCAACGGGCCACGTTGGCCGCGATGAAGCTGTGGCGAAGACGGGGCGCCCGATCGGGGACAGACGGGGGCCGGCATCATGCGACCATGACCTCTGTGCCTTCGTCGACGCGGCTGCTGCAGAGGTCAGGAAGCAGATTGGCCGAGCTCGCCGGGAGGATGCGGACGCGCTTGACGCCGTTGCGCGAGGGCTTCACGGCAGGCGTTGAGCTTGGGAAGCATGCCGCCGGAGACGACTGCGTCTCGCTCGAGCGCGGCGATCGGTGGGCAGCGTGAGCCAGCGCATGACGTTGCCGTCCGCGCCTTTGACGCCGGGGACGTCGGTGAGGAAGACGAGGGCGTCGGCCTTGGTGGCGATGGCGGAGGCGGCGGCCATCTCGTCGGCGTTGATGTTGTAGTACTCGCCGTCGAAGCCGAGGGCGATGGAGGTGATGACGGGCACGGCGCCCATGGTCCAGATGGCGTCGAGCCACTTGGGATCGGTGGAGGCGATCTCGCCGACGAAGCCGAGGTCGCCGCCTCGGTGCTGCTTTTTGCGGGCGCGGAAGACGTGGCCGTCGCCGCCGGTGAGGCCGACGGCGGACTGGCCGAGGTGCTGGAGTGCGGCGACGAGAGACTTGTTGACGCGGCCGCCGAGGACCATGAGGGCGGCGTCGCGGGTTTCGGCGTCGGTGACGCGGAGGCCGGCGATGAACTCGCTCTCCTTGCCCATCTGGGCGAGGACGCGCGTGAGCTGGACGCCGCCGCCGTGGACGACGGCGACCTGGTGGCCGTCCTGAGCGAGGTCAGCGATGGCGCGGGCGCATTGGTGTAGCAGCGCGGGGTCTTCCAGGGCGGCGCCGCCGAGTTTGACGACAAACTTCATGGTTGGGGCTCCAGGGGGGATTGAGAATTTGACGGCCAAGGAGCGCCGCGGAACCGGCGCGAAGAAATGGGACGGTCCGCTCTGCGAGCGATCGTTGCGCGAGGCACGCGACCGAGGGGGTGGCTCATAGCAGGCCCTCAGCCTGGGGCCAGCCAGCCATCAGGTTCATGTTTTCGACCGCTTGGGACGCCGCCCCTTTGAGGAGGTTGTCGAGGCAGGAGATGACGACGAGGCGTTGGCCGTCCGGGGCGAGCTGGAAGCCGAGGTCGCAGAAGGCGGTGCGGACGACGTGCTGGATCTGGGGCAGGGTCGGAGTGTGGCGAATCGCGGACCGTGGGGCTGTGTGCGTAGAAGCTCGTCGAAGAGAGCCTGAACTTGATCGGGTGAGGAGGGCTGCGTTGAGGCGGACGTAGACCGTGGAGAGGATGCCGCGGGGAATGGGCAGCAGGTGTGGGGTGAACTGGATCTGGTCGGCGGTGAGGTGAAGCTGCTCGAGCAGTTCGCCGGTGTGGCGATGGCCGAAGACGGCGTAGGCGGAGAGGTTGTCGGCCGCGTACATGAAGTGCGTGGTCGGCGGTGGGTGTCTTGCCTGCGCCGGAGACGCCGGACTTGGCGTCGGCGATGATGCCGCGGTCGAGATCGGCGAGGTTGGCGCGGAGGAGGGGCGCGAGCGCGAGGATGACCGAGGTGGCGTAGCAGCCGGGGTTGGCGACCAGACGTGCGTGGGCGATGGCGGGGCCGTTGAGTTCCGGGGAGCCGTAGACGGCTTCAGCTTGGGTTCGATCAGCGAGTTCAGGATCGGGTGTGTCGAATCTGTAGACGGCGCGGTTGCTGTCGTGTTGTAGGCGCCACGCGCCGGAGAGATCGATGACGCGAATGCCTCGCGCGAGCGCTTCGGGAACCCACGTGCGCGACTGCTCGTGCGGTGTGGCGAGGAAAAGCAGGTCGATTGCCTCGCGCTCCAGATCGCGCCAGGACCAGGGCTCGATGCGTGCGTCGTCGGCGTGGGGCAGGCCGGAGAGTTGTGGATGGAGGTCAGTCAGGCGCTGCGGCGGCTGATCGGCCTCGAGGCGGCCGAGAAAGACCGGTGCTGCCGTGGCGAGACGCGGATGACGCAGGAGGATGCGGGCGAGCTCCGCGCCGGAGTAGCCCGTGACACCAGCCACGGCAGTGCGCAAGGTGGGGGGAAGGATGGGAGCGTGAACCGGCCTCGCATCGTCACCGGGCGAAGTATGGGTACGAGCAACTGGATCAGCCACGGTGAGACGGCCGCCAAGATGGTGCGATTGGGGTGTGGGCTTCAACGTCTGCGGCATTTCGAGGCTGAAGGTTGGGTCAGGCAAGGAAGGCCTCCAGACGTTTCCGAAGCGAGTTCGCGGCGGGGAGGTCGGCGCAGATGATGAGGATGGTGTTGTCGCCGGCGATGGTTCCAAGCACCTCGGGCCACTCTTCATCATCGATGCCGGCAGCTACGGGGTGCGCTGCGCCGCGGCCAGTTAGAAGTACGAGAAGATTGCCAGTTTGACGCAGTTCGAGGCCGAAGCTGGACAACATCTCGGCGATGGCCGGAAGGTCGTCCGGGCCGGGGTCGGCGCTTGCGGTCTCTGGTAGCGCGTAGCCGTTGTGACCTTTGAGCAGACGCATTTCGCGAATGTCGCGAGACAGTGTGGCCTGCGTGGCCTGAATGCCGCGGGCAGCGAGCTTGCGACGAAGTTCGTCCTGGTTGGTGATGGAGGTGGTTACCAGGAGTTCGCGGATGGCGGATTGACGTAGGGTCTTCAAAGGTCTTCAGCAAAAAAGAAGCAACACGCGGCGGGCGCAACGTATTTGCATAAAAATGCAATACTATATGTATAAATATGCGAAAGCTGCATGTCAAGGGCTTCCATGAAGTCGTCCGCAAAGCAGTCTCGCTCTTCCCATGTCTCCGTCGTATAGTGAACTATGGACCAGCCTATTTTCGCAACGCTGGAGGCTGCTGCCTCCACGGTAGAAGGGTTTTTTCCTTCGCCGCGCAGCATGGACCGTTCTCCCGAGTCGCTGCTGGACGAGCGTTTTGAGCACGACTCGTGTGGTGTCGGCTTCGTGGCTTCCACGCGCGCCGAGGCGAACCATCCCATTCTTGAATATGCATTAACGGCCCTGGCGCGGCTGGCGCACCGCGGCGCCGTGGCGGCTGATGGCCTGTCGAGTGATGGCGTGGGGGTCATGACCGGCATTCCGGTGGCATACCTGCTGCAGTCGACGGGGTTGGTCCTGGCCGAAGGCGAGTTACTGGGCGTGGGCATGGTATTTTTCCCCCCGGCGGACGACCAGCAGACCGTGAGCGTGCTGGAGGACTGTCTCGGGGCCCAGGGCTGCACGGTACTTGGTTGGCGCAAGGTGCCGGTTGAAGTAGGTGTGCTTGGAGAGATCGCGCGCGGCACGATGCCAGTGGTCCGTCAGGTACTTGTGACTTCGAACCTGGACGCGGCGCAATTTGAGAAGAAGCTTTACCTGGCGCGGAAGGCATTTGAGCGCGCAGCCCTGGCAGGCGAGACAGCGGGTTATGTTTGTTCGCTGTCGTGCCGCACGCTGGTGTACAAGGCGATGTGCCTGGGCCGTCTGCTGCCGGAGTTCTACCCCGACCTGCAATCCCCAGAGTTCGTGACGCCGTTTGCGTTGTTCCATCAGCGTTATGCGACCAACACGCTGCCGGCGTGGCATAGGGCGCAGCCGGGACGGCGGCTGGCGCACAACGGCGAGATCAACACGGTGTGGGGCAATCGAGCGCGCATGGATGCGGCGGATGCGTCGTTGCCGGATGAGGCAAAGCCGGTCATCACCAAAGACGGAACGGACTCGACCAGCCTGGACGAGACGGTGGAGTTGCTGACGTCAGTATGGGCGAACATTGGCCGAGAGCGTTCGGATGCTGCTGCCGCCGGCGTTTGTCGAGCCGGGTGTCGCCGTTTCTGCGGTATCACGCCGATGTGTCGCAGCCGTGGGACGGACCCGCGGCGTTGGCGTTTGCGGATGGCAATGTTGTGGGCGCGGCGCTGGATCGCAACGGGCTGCGACCGTGCGCGGTATGCGATGACGGACGACGGGTTGGTGGTGGTCGGGTCCGAGGCGGGACTGGTGGACCTGGACCCGGAGCGCGTTGATCGAAAGCGGACGGCTTGGGCCGGGACAGATGCTCGTGGTGGATCTGGTGCAGGGGCGGTTGCTGCACAACGAGGAACTGCTGGACCTGTTCGATGCGGGGTCCACCTACGGCACCTTGCTGGAAGATGCGCCGCTGGTGCCGTTGGAGATTGGCGAGCCCGCGGCCAAGGAGACCATTGCGCAATTGCAGCGCGGGTTCGGGTACACGAAGGAAGACCTGAACATGATCCTGAAGCCGATGGCGGCGACGGGCAAGGATGCCGTCTGGTCCATGGGCGATGACACGCCGTTGGCGATGCTGGCGAAGTCGCCGCGGCCGCTGTATCACTACTTCCGGCAGCGCTTTGCGCAGGTAACGAATCCGGCGATCGATCCGCTGCGTGAGGCCGTGGTGTTCTCGCTGCACACGCGGCTGGGACCGTGGCCGCACCTGCTGGATACGCATGCGCCGTTGCCCGGGATCTCGCTGCCCTCTGTGTTCTTGTCCCTGGGGCACGTTGCGGCATTGCGCGCGGGGAAGTACCCGCATGCGGAGGAGTTGCCGCTGGTGGAATTTGCTTGTTTGTTCGACGCGAAAGACACACTGGAGGCGGCTGTTGATGCGCTGTGCGCGGCTGCGGTCGATGCGGTTCGGAATGGCGCGCGGTTGCTGTTGATGACGGACCGTGGGGCATGCGCCGGAGAAGCTTCCCATCCCGATGGCGATGGCTGTCGGCGGCGGTGAACCAGGCGCTGACGTTGGCTGGGCTGCGGACCAAGTGCGGGTTGATGGTGGAGGCCGGGGATTGCCGCGATCTCCATCATGCGGCGGTGCTGATCGGCTATGGTGCAGGGGCGGTGTGTCCGTGGCTCGCGCTGGAGACCGCGCGCAGCCTGCAACCGGAGGGCGTGGACGGCGAGCGCATGATGCAGAAGGCGCTGGAGGCCGGGCTTGCGAAGGTGATGTCGAAGATGGGGATCTCTGTGGTGGACAGCTACCGCAGTGCGCATCTGTTCGACATCCTGGGGCTGCACGAGTCGGTGGTGGAGAAGTGCTTCTTCGGCACGCCGGCGCCGCTGTCCGGCATTGGTTTTGCAGAGATCGAGCGGCGCTTGCGGGAGAGCTGGGGAGCCCAGGCCGGGGCCGCGCCTGCGGCGGACCTGCCGGACTTTGGTTGGGTGCGGTTTCGTAAGGCCGAAGGGGCAGAGCCGCATCTGTGGCAGCCGCCTACCGTGAAGGCCCTGCAGACGACCGTAGGCAGCGCGCGTAACGTGGCTGCGGCGAGTGACACCGACGGCGCAGTTCGCGATCTTTTCGCAGGGTGTGGACGTGCATGAAGCGGTGCGGCTGCGCGATCTGCTGGAGATTCGACCTGCTGGGCCTGAGTTGCCGGTCGAGCGAGGTCGAGCCTGCGGACACTCTGTGCCACCGCTTCTGTCGCGAGTGCGATGAGTCTCGGCTCGTTGAGTCCGGAGGCCCACCAGACCATTACTGCGGCGATGAACATGCTGGGTGCGCGGTCAAACACGGGCGAGGGTGGCGAGGATCCGGCGGTGTACCGGCTCGGCGGCACGCCGAAGTCTGGCACCCACCTTGGCGATGAGGAAGCCGCAGCCACGATGGGGCATGCGAGCGGTGACGTTGGCGGTAGCCTAGCGGTGGCGGAGTTGGTCGAAGCGCCGGCCGTGCATGTGTCGCTGAACAACAAGATCAAGCAGGTGGCTTCGGGGCGCTTTGGCGTGACGGCGGAGTACCTGGCGCATGCGGAAGAGATCGAGATCAAGGTGGCGCAGGGAGCGAAGCCGGGCGAAGGTGGACAGCTTCCGGGGCACAAGGTTTCGGGGCTGATTGCGCGGTTGCGGCATGCGCAGCCGGGGGTGTCGTTGATCTCGCCGCCACCGCACCATGACATCTACTCGATCGAAGATCTAGCGCAGTTGATCTATGACCTGAAGCGGGTGAACCCGCGTGCGGCCGTGGGGGTGAAGCTGGTGTCGAGCTTTGGTGTGGGCACTGTGGCTGCGGGTGTGGCGAAGGCGTATGCGGATTATGTCGTGATCGCCGGCAACACGGGCGGTACGGGAGCGGCGGCGCTTTCGAGCATCAAGTATGCGGGCTCGCCATGGGAGTTGGGACTGGCGGAGGCGCAGCAGGCCCTGCGTGCAAACGGCATGCGCGGACGTGTGCGGCTGCGGACCGACGGCGGGCTGGCCACGGCGCGCGATGTGCTTGTTGCCGCGTTGCTGGGGGCGGATGAGTATGCGTTTGGCACCGCGGTGCTGGTGGCGATCGGGCTGCGACATGGCGCGGCAGTGTCACCTGAATACCTGTCCTACGGGCATTGCGACGCAGAAGCCGGAGCTGCGGGCGAAGTTCCGCGGCAAGCCGGAGCACATTGTGACGTTGTTCCGCGAGCTTTCGGCGGATCTGCAGCGGCTGCTGGCGAAGTTCGGACTGCGCAGCCTCGAAGACGCGATCGGGCGCGTGGATCTGCTGGAGCAGGTGCGGTCCGATGGCGGCCTGAACCTGAAGCCGATGCTGGCCGATGTGGGTGCAGGCCCGCGGCGATGGATGGGCGAGCGCAACGACCGACCGGGCGAAGATGAGCGACTGGATGCACCCTGGACTGCAGACGCACTGGAAGCCGCACGGCGGGGCGAGAAGTACACGGTCTCGTCGCCCGATCTCGAATGCGCACCGGGCCGTCGGCGCCGAGATTTCAGGAGCGCTGGCCGTTGCTCGGGTGAAGGGCGAGGTCGCAAGGTGCGGATATCTCTTTCGCGCTGGAGGGTGTTGCCGGGCAGTCGTTTGGAGCGTTCCTGGCTCGAAGGCGTTCAGCTTGTGCTGAAGGGGCAGGCGAATGATTTTGTGGGCAAGGGCTTAAGTGGCGGCGAGCTCGTGCTGCAGCCCGTGGGACGGGCCGCGCATGCGAGCCATGAGCACGTGATCCTGGGCAACGTGGCGCTGTACGGTGCCACCGCGGGGCGGCTTTTCGCAGCGGGTCGTGCCGGCGAGCGCTTCGCGGTGCGCAACTCCGGGGCTGTTGCTGTGGTGGAAGGTATCGGCGATCACGGCTGCGAGTACATGACTGGCGGTACGGTGGTGATTTTGGGCGCGATCGGCATGAACTTTGGCGCGGGCATGACCGGCGGTACCGCCTGGGTGCTAGACGAAGATGAGACGGTGCTCGGCGAGCAGCGGTACCACGCGGAGTTTTTGGAGGCTCGGCGTTTTGGGGATTGTTCAGCCGAAGAGCAGAGCACGTTGTTCGGGCTGCTCCAGGAGCACGTCCGGCTTACAGGGAGCGAGTTGACCGGGCGCATGCTCGCGGACTGGGCTGAATCTGCGCAGCAGTTTGTGCTGTTTGTGCCCAAGCCTCAGGCGTGAGCCCTGAATGCAACCTGAGTGATCTGCGTAAGGTCCGGCTCCTCCTCCAGGGGGAAGTTGCCGTATAGCATGGTCGTGAGACTGATAGTAAGGGTGGACTTTGTATGGCAAGGCCGTTGATTGTGACGGGCGCGGCGGGGTTTATCGGCCGCAATGTAGTTGCAGAGCTGAACCGGCGCGGGTTCGAGGAACTGATCCTTGTGGATGAGTTGGGCAAGGACGAGAAGTGGAAGAACCTTGTTGGATTGCATTATGAGGACCTCGTCTCGCCCGAAGAATTCCTGGGAATGATTGAGGATGGGGCCTTTGCAGAGGCGACCGCCTGCATCCATTTGGGCGCTTGCAGTGCGACGACGGAACGGGACGCGGACTATCTGCTCCGTAACAACTACCAGTACACGCGGGTGTTGTGTAACTGGGCGCTAAGCAACGGTGTGCGGTTTGTGTATGCGTCGAGCGCGGCGACCTATGGTGACGGGGCAGCGGGCTACGACGATGCCGACGACGTGACGCCGACGCTGATGCCCTTAAACATGTACGGCTATTCGAAGCACATGTTTGATCTTTGGGCGCTGAAGCACGGCTTGTTCGAGCAGGGCGACGGCGGCAACATCGTCGGTCTGAAGTACTTCAACGTGTATGGGCCGTATGAGGATCATAAGGGCGACATGCGTTCAGTGGTGTCCAAGAGCTATGAGCAGATTCGGTGCACGAACGAAGTGAAGCTGTTCAAGAGCTACCGGCCGGAGTATCGCGACGGAGAGCAGAAGCGGGACTTCATCTACGTGAAGGACGCGGTGGATGTGACGCTGCACTTTGCGTTGCAGGAGGCCGAGGCGCCCGGTGGTTTGTTCAACTGCGGCACGGGCGAGGCGCGGACGTGGATCGATCTCGTGACACCGGTGTTCGAGGCGATGGGGCTGGAGTCGCGCATCGATTTCTTCGAGATGCCAGAGGTGCTGCGGGGCAAGTATCAGTACTTTACGGAGGCCAAGGTTTCAAAGCTGCGCGCCGCGGGCTACACCAAGGCCTTCACGAAATTGGAACAGGGTGTGCGGGAGTATGTGCTTGGGTATTACGTGCCGCGAGCCGAGGAAGGCTGAGAGCGTTCAGACGTGAAAGTCGGGATGTCCTGCTTGGACGCCGCTGGGCGATTGAGGCTGCGCACAGCGGCGCGATTTGCATCAACATTGGCCCGGCATGGACGTGATCCATGGTTCGCGCCGCGCAGTTCGGAGAGTATTGTTGAGGACGCATGTCTGAGTTGACGGTTATCTACCCTGGCGTATTTGATCCGCCGACCAATGGGCATCTGGATCTGATTGCACGCGGAGCCAAGATCGCCGACAGGCTGGTCATCGCGGTGCTGAGGAACTCCAGTAAGCCTGGGGCGTTGTTCAGTGTTGAGGAACGGCAGGCGATGTTGCGCGACGCGACGACGCCGTGGCCTAACGTGAGCGTGGCTGCATTTGATGGGCTACTGGTCGACTTTGCGCGGTCACAGGGAGCCCAGGCCGTGCTGCGTGGGATACGGGCGGTATCGGATTATGAGTACGAGCTGCAGATGGCGCTGATGAACCGTAAGCTGGCGCCGGACATAGAGACGCTGTTTCTGATTCCGGCCGAGAAGTACACGTTTGTGAGTTCGCGCCTGGTCAAAGGCGTGGCGAAGCTGGGTGGTGACGTGAGCGAGTTGGTGCCGCCGCATGTGAATGCGCGGTTGCTGGCCAAGGCGCGGGGAAGCGAGATGGAACAGTCAGAGAATCCGGTCGCGCTGGCGGAATGAATCTGCCCTTGAGTTGGATGGCTTTAGACTAGAGGCATGAGCACAGCAACCGCGACCAAGGTGTTGTCGGACCGGATCAACCGGATCGAAGTGTCGGCCACGATGGCCATTACGGCAGAGGCGCTGAAGATGAAGGCCTCGGGCATCGACCTTGCCGATTTTGGTGCGGGCGAGCCCCACTTTTCTACGCCGCAG
Source organism: uncultured Verrucomicrobiae bacterium (assembly GCA_963717535.1). GTDB lineage: Bacteria > Acidobacteriota > Terriglobia > Terriglobales > Acidobacteriaceae > Granulicella. Next base: position 630,531 of record OY970344.1, on the reverse strand, counting down.
CACATCAAGGATGCCGCGATCAAGGCGATTGAAGATAACTTCACGCGCTATACCGCAGTGGCAGGCGTCCCGCAGATTCGGCAAGCCATCGTGGACCGCCACCGTGAGGACTTCGGATCCGAATACGCGCCTGACGAGTGCGTGTTTACGACCGGCGGCAAGCTGGCAATTTTTAATGCTATAGAGGTGTTAGTTGATCACGGCGACGAAGTGATCGTGCCGGTGCCGTATTGGGTGAGCTACAAGGACATCGTGCAGTATGCGGGCGGCGTGCCGGTCTTTGTGGAGACAAGTGAAGCGGAGAACTTCCGCCTCACGGCCGGGATGATTGAGCGGGCCATCACGGACCGGACCAAAGCGATCATCTTGAATACGCCGTCCAATCCGTCCGGGGCGGTGCTTGCGCGTGAGGATGTTGAGGAGATCGTGCGACTGGCGCACCAGCGCGGCATTTTTGTGCTGCTGGATGAGTGCTATGTGTACCTGACGTTTCAGGGCGAGCCGTTCTCGGCTGGCGCTTTAAAGGACTGCAAGGAGCACATGATCATCCTGGGGTCGCTCTCGAAGACATATGCGATGACGGGATGGCGCGCCGGGTTTGCGCTGGGGCCGAAGCCGATTATTGCAGCGATGGGGAAGTTGCAGTCGCAGAGTACATCGAACACGGCAAGCATGGTGCAGCAGGCGTCGATTGCGGCCGTCAGCGGGCCCCAGGAGTGCGTGCGAGAGATGCGAGCGGAATACATCAAGCTGCGCGACCGCGTGCTCCGGGGCTTCCAGAGCATCCCCGGGCTGACCTGCACCGTCCCGCAGGGGGCCTTCTACGTGTACCCGAATGTGAAGGAGTTTCTCGGCAAGGGCAGGGTGAAGACGGCTTCCGAATTGGCCGGGAAATTGCTTACGGACGCGCACGTGGTGACGGTTCCGGGTGAGGCATTTGGGACCGACGAGCACATCCGCCTGTCCTATGCAGTCAGTGCCGAGGTGATCGATAAAGGCGTGGAGCGGCTGCGGACGTACCTCGAACGCCTGCGCTAGGTGGTACAGATCCCGCGACGTATGGCACGTTGGAATGCGTCTCGGGTTACCACTGTGCGTTGGTTTCCCACGGGGAACACCTTAGGATAGGTTTTATGTCAGCTGTTCCGTCGCATGCACAACCGCCGTTCGCGGCCATCATCCTTGCCGGGGGAAGCGGAACGCGCTTCTGGCCGCGCAGTCGCAAGGCGCGCGCCAAACAGGTGCTGCAACTGGATGGCGAAGGCACGATGATCCAGGGTACGGTGGAGCGACTAGGAAGTGTGGCGACGCCGGAAAACGTATGGGTGATTACAAATCCTTTACTGGCGCCGATCATCACGGAGCAACTCCCACAGGTTTTGCCCAACCGTTTGCTGCTGGAGCCAGAGGCTCGGAATACTGCGCCCGCGTGTGCTCTTGTCGCATTCCTACTTGAGAAGCGCGCCCCGGAGACGATTCTTGGCGTGTTTCCCTCCGACCACACCATCGGCGATACGGAGCGCTTCCGGCTGGTGCTGCATGCCGCCGCACAATTGGCCGCGAGCGGGCCGAAGATGGTAGTGCTGGGCGTACCGCCGACCCGACCTGAGACCGGCTACGGGTACATCGAGTTGGGTGCCGCGTCGGTGCCGGTGCGGGTGGGCGAGGAGTGCATTTCGGTGCGCCGCGTGCGCCGCTTCACTGAGAAGCCCGATAGCCAGCGAGCCCGTAGTTTCGTACGTTCCGGCAACTATGCCTGGAACAGCGGGATATTTCTATGGGGAGCGGGAACGCTCGCCAGTGCCGTGCGCGAGCACAAGCCGGAGATGGCAGAGCTGCTCGAAAAGATTGCGGATGCCTGGGGAACGCCGAGATTTGAGGAGCGCTTTGCCGAGTTGTACCCGCTCTGCGAATCGATCTCGATCGATTACGCGATTCTCGAGCCGCGATCGGCTAAGGGCGAAGCGCAGTCGCAGTTGTATTGCCTGCCGGCGGACTTTGCATGGAATGATCTAGGGTCGTGGGCGGCGTTGTACGAGCACATGGCGGATGTGAATGACCCGCAAAGTGTGAACGTGATCGAAGCGCCGCATGGGGTGGAGATTACCTCGACCGGGTGCTATGTCTACTCGCCAAAGAAGGCTGTCGCACTGGTAGGGGTAAAGGACCTGGTAATCGTCGAGACCGACGATGCGCTGCTGATCACGACACGGGATGGATCGCAGAACGTGGGCCGCGTCGTGACAGAACTGCGCAAGGCCGGACGGGATGATCTGACCTAATGAACTCGGAAACGGCAAAGGTGGAAGAGGCTTCGTCAGCAGCGCCGACCAGTGTGGTGAAGTTTGGGACCGATGGTTGGCGAGGGATCATTGCGGACGACTTTACGTATGAGAACGTCCGAGTCGCCGCCCGTGCGATAGCCCGCTATGTACTGGCCCAGGACCGGCCCGAACGCGGCTTGTGCATCGGGTACGACACGCGCTTTGGGTCGCGATCGTTCGCGAAAGTTGTTGCGGAGGTAGCCTCAGGCGCAGGGATCCCGGTGTTCTTGGCGAGCAAGATCACCCCAACACCGGAGTTGTCCTTCGCCGTGCGGCATCGGGGAGCTGTGGGCGGGGTCATGATCACCTCCAGCCATAATCCTGCGGAGTGGAACGGGGTTAAGTACAAGGCCAGTTATGGCGGATCGGGCAAGCCGTCGATCATTGCCGAGATCGAGCGCGAGTTGGGCCGCCCCTTACCCAAGGCGAGCACGCCGGCTGCCATCGACGAGGTGGACTTCACGCCACCCTATCTGGCAGCGATTCAGGCGTTTGTGGATCTTCCGGCAATTAAGGCATCGGGATTCCGGTTCCTGATCGACTGCATGTACGGGGCCGGACAGGGCTACATCTCCGGCATCTTTGACCGTGCCGGAATCCCGTATGTCGCGATCCGCAGCGAGGTGAACCCGGCCTTTCCTGGCATCAACCCTGAGCCGATTCTCCCGCACATCGCGCTCGCCCAGAAGACCGTCGTAGAGGAGCGCTGTGACGCCGGGCTGATTACGGATGGCGATGCGGATCGCATCGGTGCGGTGGATGAGCACGGGAATGTCGTCGACGCACACAAGATTTTCGCAATCCTGCTGCAATGGCTGCTCACGCGTAAAGGTTGGCCCGGCGACGTGACACGGGCATTCAACACGACCAAGATGCTGGACCGGATTGCAGCCAAACATGGGCGCAGACTGCACGAGCATGGGATTGGGTTCAAGTACGTATGCGACCTGATGCTCGAACAGGAGATTTTGATTGGCGGCGAGGAATCCGGAGGCGTCGGGTTGAGCCGCCACCTCCCGGAGCGCGATGGGCTGCTCAACAGTCTGCTGCTGGCGCAGGTGATGGCCGATGAAGGCAAGACCCTGGGGCAGCTGGTGGCGGCGCTCCAGGCAGAGTACGGGGAACATCAGTACGGGCGTATCGATATGCACATCGAGGAGGAACTGAAGCAATCGGCGATCCGCAGGGCTGGTTCAGGGCTGACCGAGTTTGCCGGACGGAAGGTGTTACGGACGGAGTCGCTGGACGGCATGAAGTTCTTCCTGGAAGAGCCCTCCTGTGCACGGAGACCGAACGCGGCCGAGACGTGGCTACTTTTGCGTGCAAGCGGAACCGAGCCGTTATTGCGCGTGTACTGCGAGAGCTGCAGCCAAGGGAGTGTAGAGGAGATACTTGAAGCTGCGCGGGCCTTTGTGATGGCCGGCGAGGAAGTTTGAGGCGCGCCATTGGAGCTTGACGTCAAGGGCATCCTGTTCGACATGGACGGGGTACTGGTGAGTTCTATCGGCAGCGTAGAGCGGTGCTGGCGACGCTGGGCGGCGCACTACGACGTTCCGGGTGCGGATGCCTTCGATGTGCCGCACGGCGTACGCGCCATCGACATCATGCAGTCGCTTGTGCCTGGCATCGACACCGTCGAGGGCCTTCGGCTCATCGAAGATATGGAATTAGAAGACGTGGCCGACTTGATGGTCCTGCCGGGTGCGGGTGAATTGCTGCGAAGCTTGCCAGAGGGGCGCTGGGCGATCGTAAGCTCGGCGACACGGCGGCTGTTGATTGGGCGCTTGCAGGCTGCGGGGCTTCCACTGCCAGAACTGATCATCAGCGGGGACATGGTGGAGCGCGGCAAGCCGGATCCGGAGCCCTACCATCGCGGGGCGGAGTTAGTCCACGCGCGTCCGGAAGACTGCCTTGTGGTCGAGGATGCGCCAAGCGGGGTGCGGGCCGGTGTGGCCGCAGGCTGCGCTGTTCTGGGAGTTGAGGGCACCCATGCGCGCGAGGAACTACTGGCGGCGGGTGCTCGATGGGTCGTGGCTTCGCTGGAACTTGTAAGCGTCAAGTCACACGGACCCAACCTGCACATCAGCTTCTAAGCAAAGGTCTCGCTCTTTACCACTGCTCCGAGCGGCGCGTGCTTCCGTACCGGCGAAGGAGGATCGCCTCGACTTGGCGGAGGTCTTCTTCCGTGTCGACGCCGATGGTTGCAGCGGCGATCGGCTCGACGTACAAGGAGATCCCGTTCTCAAGCAAGCGGAGCTGTTCGAGGCGTTCGATCCCTTCAAGTTCGCCGGGCTGTAGTGCGGCGAAACGATGGAGAGCGGCACGGCGGTATGCGTACAGGCCCAGGTGCTTCCAGTGGATCGCTCGGCTGGATTGATCGCGATCGTGGGGAATGGGCGCCCGGGAAAAATAGAGTGCCCTTCCATCCCGGGCGGTGACGACCTTAACCGCGTTTGGGTCGGTGATCTCGTGGGGTGTACACCTGGTCTTGAGAGTGGTCACTTCGACGAGGGGGCTCCGAAAGGGTGCGAGCAAAGCAGCGATATGGCTCGTGGTGATGAGCGGCTCGTCTCCCTGAATGTTCACGTAGATCTCGGCGTCGAGTTCCTGAGAGATGGCGTGGAGACGATCGGTCCCGCTGGGCAGGGTGGGATCTGTCATACGCCAGGGCCAATCCCGCTGCTGACAGAGTTGAGCTACCTCTTCGGAGTCAACGGCGATGATCACCTGGTCCAATTGGGGGCAGGCGACTGCAGCCTCATAGACCCAAGCGAGAAGGGGCTTGCCTGCGATCTCCCGGAGCACCTTGCGGGGGAGGCGTCGAGAATGGAGCCGAGCGGGGATAACGCCCAGAACCTGCGGCTTCGGCTTGTTTTCCGGCGCGCTATTGGGCATCTGGTGTTATCTCGTCGGGCGTGATTTTACGAGCCTTTCGCTTGTAGGTGCGAACTGCAGCGAGTACGGCAGCACACAGCAGCAGTCCGAGAATGGCTGCTGCGGCGTACAGGAATGTAAGTATGGAGTCGAGCCGGCACAGCAATGGCTTATCGGTGGGGCGGCACGCGCGTAGGGCAGCGTGGCAGGGTGTTGAAAACAAGAAGACAAGTGTGGCTAGAGCGAACTCGGGCCATGGTGCCGCGCGGCGGGTGGAGGGGAGCGTCACTAGTCGGCTACCGTACAGCATTGACCTCGATCTCGGTCAACTTTATGATGAGATCTACGCCTCTGAGAGGGAATGTCGTTCCCGGTACGCCGCCCAACCGCGGGGTGCACTCCTGGCTAATCGGCGGTGTAGCTCAGATGGTTAGAGCGACGGACTCATAACCCGTAGGTCAGTGGTTCGATTCCACTCACCGCCACCAGCAACCTACGAAGATTTCACACCAAAGTACCGTTTCGCCTTTCTTGCGCCCGGCGTATCATTCCGGTATTGGGGTGCGTCTAAGCTCTGTACCGACGAACCCCAGGGAGTTCATCTTTCCTTATGCCCAAGAGTCTGAAGTTGTCGCTGCTTACCCTTTCAGTCATGTTGATCCTGTGCGTGTTCCTTGGCGTCAATGCTCGAAGCGTGAACGCCGCGGCGGGTGCTGAGCAGCAGGATGGGGCCTACCGCCAGATCAACGTGTACAGCGAAGTGCTGCAGCACATCCAGACAGACTACGTAGAAGACCCCAATATGCCAGCCGTTACCGCCGGTGCCTTACGGGGTTTGCTGGAATCGCTGGACGCTGATTCCAGTTACCTTAGCGCCGCGGACTACAAGATCTACAAGGCCGACCGCGGGGGAAAGGCGCAGGTGGGGATCGATGTTTCCAAGCGATACGGGTATGCAGTGGTGGTGTCGGTGATCCCAAATAGTCCCGCAGACCGGGCGGGTTTGAGTGACGGAGACATCATTCAAGCAATCGGGACCCAGGACACGCGCGATCTGTCGCTGGCGATCATTCAACGCCTGCTTGAAGGGAGTCCGGGGAGTGAGCTGACGATCGCGGTAGTCCGTCCGCGGAAAGCTGCACCGGACAAGGTCACGCTCACGCGGGCGTTGGTGCCGGAGCCTGCGGTTGCGGACATGCAACTCGAAAACGGCAGCATCGTAGACCTGAGGCCGGCCGTGTTGGATCGCGAGCATGTTGACGCGATCGAGGCAAAACTCAAGGCCGCAGAAAAGGGCGGGGATAAAAAGGTCGTTCTGGATCTACGCAATGTTTCAAGCGGAGACATGGAACAAGGTGTCCGCCTGGCAAACCTGTTCCTGCGCTCTGGGACGATTGCGACCCTGCAGGGCCAGAAGGTTGCCAAACAGACGTTTACTGCGGAATCAGCGAAATCTGTGGATCCGACGGCCCCTCTTGTGGTGCTGGTGAATCACGGAACAGCCGGGCCAGCCGAACTGGTTACAGCAGCGCTCGAAGATAACAAGCGCGGCGAGGTTGTTGGGGAAAAAACCTTCGGCGAGGGTGCGCAGCAGAAGACGTTTGAACTGCCGGACGGCGGAGCGGTAATTCTGTCCATTGCCAAATATGCCTCGCCCTCGGGCAAGGCGTATGAGGACGAGGGAATAGCTCCGACGGTCACCGTTGCTTCGAATGTGGACGACGACGCAAGCGCTGACGACGACGCTTCCGGTCCGGCTGCCCATCCGCACAGATCTAGCGTTCAGACCGACGATCAGCTGAACAAGGCTCTTGAGATCCTGAAAGGCAAAGCGGCCTGAGCCCCAGGCGGCACAGGACCATCGCATGGTAGGGTAAAGCACTGTGCCGAGCTTGTTGCAATCGGAACGGAAGACGAAAAAGGGTGTGGTGTTGCGCATCAGGACGGGGCCTCGGTCGCCGATCTGGGGCGCCATGCTGCGCTTTCCTTTTGGGGATCCCACGGGGGTGCACCCTCGGGTTGTGCAGCGTGCGTCATTCCTTCTGCTACTGAGCGCTTCGGCTGTCTTTGGCGTGATGGTTGGGCTGCTCTTGATGTACGCCATCAATCTGCCCCAGATGACGGAGTTAGAACACTACCGTCCGAGTACTACGACTGAACTCTACGACGTGCATGGGAAGGTGTTCGGGTCTTTTGCTTCAGAGCGGCGCGTAGTCGTGCCGTATTCCGAGATTCCGCCAGTGCTGCGCGAGGCGATCCTCTCGATCGAGGACAAGAACTTCTTCCAAAACGGTGGAGTCAACTTCGTGCGCGTGGCTGGCGCAGCGTACGAGGATTACCGGTCACACGGCAAGGCGCAGGGTGCGTCGACACTAACCATGCAGTTAGCGCGCAATCTGTTTCTGTCTTCCGAGAAGACCTATGGCCGCAAGCTGCAGGAGATGTTTCTGACCCTGCAGATCGAGCGGCACTTCACGAAAGATCAGATCTTCGGTCTGTATGCAAACCAGATTTATCTCGGTCGCGGAACGTACGGGTTTGAGGCGGGATCAGAATATTACTTTTCCAAGCACCTGCGGCAACTGACGCTTCCGGAAGCGGCGTTGCTGGCAGGTCTGCCGAAGGGGCCGGAATACTACTCTCCGGTGAGATTTCCGGAGCGCGCGCTGAAGCGGCGCAACCTTGTCATCGAAGAGATGCAGCGGGACGGCAAAATCAGTGCATCGGCCGCTGCGGCCGCGGTTGCTACACCTTTGGTGCTGCATTTGGAGTCGCAGCCGAACACCGAAGCTCCGTACTTTGTGGAGGAGGTTCGGAGGCAGTTGGAGCGTGAGTACGGAGTAGACGAGGTTCATGGCTCCGGCTTGAAGGTATACACGACGCTCGATCTAGACATGCAGCACGCTGCCGAGAAATCTACGCTTGACGGGTTGGCGGCGTACGAAAGGCGTCACGGATGGAAGGCGAAACTCCCTACGCTGACCAATACGGCTTACGATCAGTCCACGTACAAGCATCCCGACTGGAGTTCCACGCTTACCGACGGTAGCTACGTTCACGCGTTGGTAACGCAGGTTTCGCCTACCAAGATGACGGTACGCATAGGGCAGATGCGGGCGTCGATGACCCCGCCGGACTGGGCATGGACGCAGAAGTACAAGGCTACCGAGTTGGCCAGTCCTGGCGACATCGTTTATGTCCACGTTCTGGGCGGGACCGATACGGGGCAGTTGCGGTTGGCTCTGGAGCAGGATTCAGGTGCGCAGTCATCGTTGATGGCCGTCGATAACTCGACGGGCGAAGTGCTCGCAATGATAGGCGGACGGGACTTCGCTCTGTCGCAGTTCAATCGAGCGACGCAGTCTGTTCGACAGGTCGGATCCTCGTTCAAAATCTACGACTACACCGCGGCCTTTGAAGCCGGGATGAAGCCCTATGACGCTATTTCTGATGCTGCGACCACCTTTTACACCGCGAGTGGGCCGTACACTCCGCATGACTACGAAGCTGGCTTCGCGGGTACGATGACGATGATCGACGCTTTCGCGCAGTCGCGGAATATCCCGGCACTGCGCATTGCGGACAAGGTTGGCATCAAAAAGGTGATCGAGGTCGCTCGTCGGTTTGGGGTGGTTAGTCCCATGCCCAGTTTCCTGCCTGTGGCGATCGGCGCGGCGGACCTCACCTTAGCGGAGCAGGTGGCTTCGTACTCGGTCTTCCCAAATGACGGAATTCGCATCACGCCGCACTATATCAAGCGGGTGACTCAGGCGGATGGAACGCCGATTGATGTGCAAGCCTCGCCGGTGCGGGAAGTGATTTCGGTCGAGATCGCACGCAAGATGATGCTGTTGCTGCAAGCCGTCACACAGCACGGAACAGCGGCCACCGCTTCCTCGTTGCACCACGCACTGGGCGGCAAGACCGGAACGACAAACAACTATACGGACGCCTGGTTTCTGGGCTTTTCTCCTTCGATCACCTGCGGAACCTGGGTGGGTTTTGACACGCGGCAGTCGCTTGGAGAGAAGGAAACGGGTGCACGCGCGGCTTTGCCGATCTGGATGCAGTTCATGAAGACGGCCTTGGCCGACCGTCCGAATGAGCAGTTCCCGCGAGCGAATGCGCCGAAGAGGCAATTCGAGGTCGCAGCGGACACGGCTGACGTCAAGGACAATGCTGACAAGGACGATGCGGACGATCCGGCAGGCAAGACCGAAGCTGCGCCCTCACCTGGTGCTCCTGCGAGCGAAGCCGTACCGGACGACTCCCCGCTGAAGCCTGCAGCACCCGTGCCTGTTTCGCCTCAGGCCTTGAATCCATCTGCAGTGCCTTTGGCTCCACGTGCGCCGTCCGCAGCAAGTCCGCGGCCTGCCAGGCCATCGCCGGTTCCTTCCCCCGAGTAGCCGAGTTCGAGTTACACCGATGCGCTATTTAGGCTGTCGGCGGTGTAGGATGACGGCAACGGCCAGTGCGGGGCCGTGGAGGTATCATGAGTCCTCTCTCACGTCGTGAGTTTTTGAAGTCTTCTTTGGCTGCTGGCACGCTGGCCAGCGTAGGGACCCTTTCCCTCCACGCTGCATCGCCGCGGACCGCAACGGACCTCGTCACCCTCGGTGATTCCGGTGTGCGGGTAAGCCGGTTGGCATTTGGTACGGGCAGCGACAACGGAATTGTGCAGGCTTCCCTCGGGCAAAAGGGGTTCAATCGCCTGGTCGCGTATGCCTACGATCACGGGATCCGCTTCTTTGAGACGGCTGAAGCGTACGTGACTCCCGCGATGTTGGGAGAGGCACTGAAGCCGTACCCGCGGGACAGCTATCGCCTAATGACCAAGGTAACTACGAATGAGGGTGTCGACCCTGCGCGGCGCTTTGACGAGATGCTGCGTACGCACAAGATGGAGTACTTCGACATCATGTTGCTGCATTGGCAACACACGGGCGATTGGATGAGCACGACCCAGCGATGGCAGGACGGGGTGCAAGAGGCGCAGGCAAAGCAGATTGTGCGGGCCCGCGGTGCCTCGGTGCATGGTCTGCCGGCGTTGCGACAGATGCCCGGGAACAAGTGGATCGAGGTAGCGCTTATGCGTGTGAACCACAACGGTACGCGCATGGATGGACCGACCTTTGCGGACAACACCTACCCGGATAACGTGGGCGAGGTGGTTCAGCACTTCAAGCGGGTGAAGAAAGACGGCAAGGGCGTTATTGGGATGAAGTTGGTGGGTGGCGGTACCTTCCAAAACAGTGCAGAGGACCGGCAGAAGGCTATGCAGTTTGCCTTCCGGAACGCCGGGGTGGACTGCGCGACGGTCGGCTGCAAGAGTACGGCAGAGATCGATGAGGCACTCCACAACATGAACATGGCACTGGCATAGCGTTTGCTTCCACTTCGCTTGTCAACCAATGCACGTCGGTCCAAGGGGAGTTGAAGCTGGCGAGCAGGGGCCGGGGCGGTTCGCACTTCGAAGCGGGAACGGGCCTTTGAGGCCCATTTTCCTGCTCGGACTTCTGGGTCTGTGGCTTGGGCATGTGGCGGTGTCGCAAACCATCCGTGTCGAAAATGCGCGAATGCCCAAGGGGTTGGCACCGCTGCAGATGATGGTAGGCGGCAGGGTGCAGGTCCAAGCCGACGATGAAGATAGCGTCCCGGGCAGATCGGAATTTGTCTACCAGTGGCCGGGCACCTACTTCCAAGCTGCCTTTCGCGGGAAGGCGCTTTACTTCCGGACCGGTAACGGCCGGCAGGGATTGCGCCTGACCGTGGATCATGGGCCCGCGTTCGCTCTTGTGAGTTCGCACCCCTCCGTGTATCGCGTGCAGGGCCTTGCTCGTGGATCGCATACTGTTCGGCTCGCAGTGGTAACGGAAAGCCAGGCAGGCGCGGCGCAGTTTTACGGCTTCGCGGTGCGCGCCAAGGACTCGCTGTCTCCAAGTGCGAGCGAAGCGCGCCAGATAGAGTTCATCGGGGACTCGTACACCGTTGGTTACGGTAATACGTCAGCTACGCGTAGCTGTTCCAGCGAGGAGATTTGGGCGACAACTGACGATGCCCAGGCGTTTGGGCCCGTGACGGCGGAGCACTTTGGCGCTGACTACCAGGTCAACGCAATCTCCGGGCGGGGAGTCGTGCGGAATTACAACGGCGGCAAGTCAGATACGCTGCCCGAGGTCTATCCCTTTGTGCTCTTCGACAAGAAGCAAGCCTATGAGGATGCCGGCTGGAAGCCGCAAGTCGTCGTGGTCGGGTTGGGGACGAATGACTTTTCCACGCCGCTGAATGTGGGGGAACCGTGGGCGACTCGCGTGGAGCTTCACACGGCTTATGAGAGCACGTTCATCGCGTTCCTCAATCGCCTCCGGGAGCGCAATCCGCGGGCCTTGTTCGTGATCTGGGCGACGGACGGTGAGCATGGCGAAGTGCAGTCAGAAGCGGGCAAGGTAGTTGCTCGGCTCAAAGAAAATGGGGACGAAAGGGTCGAGTTTGTTCCCGTGAGTGGGCTGAAGATGAGCGGATGTGATGGGCATCCGTCGATTGCTGATGACAAAGCGATCTCGCTACGGCTGCGCGAAGCGATCGAGTCGCACCCGGATGTGTGGCAGAGGAAGACCGGCCTGGAATCCATGAGTGTTACCGAACCTTAAGTGCCGCGCAGAGTTGAAACAGACGCTGGGCGGTTCGCACGTCCGCCCCGATCTGGGCTTTGAGGGCTTCCGGGTTAGAGAAGCGGCGTTCTTCGCGAAGCCGATGCAGGAAGCTGAGGCGGAGCGGAGTCTCTTCTGTGAGGTCAACGGGCTTGAAGTCGAACAGGTGCGTCTCGATGGCATAGGAGTCGGCGCCGAAGGTAGGGCGATTGCCGGCGTTCGTGACCCCCTGGAAGGTGAGGGCTTCGGGCCCTGCACCGATCCGAAGTGCAGTGACGTATACACCGTTTCCGGGAAGAAGCTCGGTAGGCGTAGCGAGATTGATCGTGGGGACGGCGTAGCGGGTGCCGTAGCCCCGGCCTTTTGCGGGGGTGCTGTCCAGAGTGAAGGGCCTTCCGAGCAGGGCACGCGCTGCCTGTAGGTCTCCAGCGCCAATCAGGGCACGAACACGACTGGAGGAGACTGGAGCACTGCGGCGGAGGACGGGCTGGTAGGCGTGCACGTTGAAGCACAGGGATCTGCCCAGCTCCGTCAGACCGGCGATGTCGGCTTCCGCGCGATGGCCGAAGCGGAAGGTTTCGCCCTCGTGGATCTCGACGGTGTGCAGGGCGTCGCAGAGCACCCGTTGCGCGAACTGGCGCGCCGTTAGCGTGCGAAGCTCGTCCGTGAAGGGAAGGACCAGAGTGAGGTCGACGCCAGTCTGGGCGAGGAGCTCGAGCTTGCGGGGCAGTGGGGTGATGAGCTGGGTGCGGGGTGTGAACTCGTCGGTGGGCAGGACGTGAGCGGGGTGCGGGTGGAATGTGACGACCACGGAGCGGGCGTTGAGTTCGCGGGCCCGGGCGCGCACCTGAGCGATGACGGTTTGGTGGCCGATGTGAACGCCGTCGAAGTTGCCGATAGTGACGACAGAGGGCTGGCCGGCACTTGGAGAAGCAGAGAGTTCGGCGAGGGAGTGGGCGATCAGCATGGTTCAGCGGCTCGGAGGTGAAGGGGCAGCGTTGCTCGTAAAGGTCATGGGCATCAGGTCAGCCTTGCAGTCGGTGCGGATCGGTTTGGGTCAGGCGATCTGGAAGCTGAGTTGGAGGTTGTCGTGAGCTAGCTGAATGTTGGCTGGGAGTATGGCATTGGTGGCGTCGTGGTCGAGGTCGTGGCTGATGTGAGTGAAGAAGGCGCGTTTTGGTTTGAGGAGGTTGACGAGTTGGATGGACTTGTCGAGGTGGGCGTGGCTGGGGTGGGGTTGGCGGCGGAGGGCGTCGAGGATGAGGATGTCGAGGTCCCCGAGGAGGGGGAGGGATGACTCGGGGATGTCGTTGAGGTCTGTGAGGTAGGCCGCGTCGCCGAAGCGGTAGCCGACGATGGTGGTGGGTCCGTGGGTGACGGGGACGTGGATGAACCGTGTGCCGAAGAGGGTAATGGCGTCTCCGGGCTCTTCGGGGAGTCGGTGGAGGGTGACTCGGGCGCTCGTGGGGTAGCGGTTTTCGGTGCGGAAGGTGTACTCGAAGACGCGCTCGAGGACTTCGGCGGTTGGTGCGTCCGCGAAGAGGGGGAGGCCGCCGGGGTGGCCAAAGCTCAGGGGGCGGAGGTCGTCCATGCCGAGGACGTGGTCGGCGTGGCCATGGGTGTAGAGGACGGCGTCGAGGTGGCGGAGGTTCAGGCGGGTGGCCTGAGCGTGGAAGTCGGGGCCAGTGTCGATGAGGACGTTGTGGGGTTGGTGGGTGGCCTGGTCTTCACCGTAGGTGAGGAGGATGGAGGGACGGGTGCGGCGGTTGGGTGAGCCTGGGAGGCGGGCGTCGGTGCAGACGGCGCATTGGCAGCCAAGAGTGGGGACGCCCATGGAGGTTCCGGAGCCGAGGAAGGTGAGAGTGGCTTGCATGGGTGCGTCTGCGATGGGGTCCCCCTCCCCCCGGGGTACTTTTGGTCAAAGTATTCATAACAAGGAACTTGGGTCCGGACCTCTGGACCCAAGTTGCTTGCGGCGTCTTGCTTTCTGTTCCAGTGTAGGTGAGGGCGGGGTAATCGTACGCAAGCTGGCACGGCCTCAGCGGACGATGCGGGGGCCTCCGGGACCGTTGGGGGGCATGCTTCCGGGACCGCCTGGGCCTTGTCGTTGGGCGGCCTGGCGGGCGAGGGCTTGGGTGATCTCGAGGAAGCCCATGCGAAGGTCGAAGAGGGCGGATGTGAGGAGGTTCTCCTCGGGGGTGGACAGATTGCCCTTGGATTTGTCGGCGAGGATGGCGAGCATGTCGATGGTTTCTTTGGCTCCGAGGATGTCCACGCGCGGAGTTTCGCCGGGCTGGGCGCCGCCGCCGAGGAGGATGAGCGCCTGGGTGTAGAGGGACTGGACGAGGCGCTCGAAATTCATGGGCGGCATGCGGTCAGCGCCAGGGTTGGCGGCGCGCATGGCCGTGTCGAGGCGTTCGGCTGTTGCCTCGTAGGCGCGGGCGGCTTCGGCCGATTGTTCGGCGGTGGGGCCGGGTGGCAGCGCGCCGTCATCCAAGTCGTCTACGGCGTCGATCTGGTTGCTATCCGCGGCGTCGACGCCAGAGTCGGGGTCCGGGTCGGAGTAGAGCTGGCTGACGGCTTGCGATTCCGGAAGGTCAGCAAGTTCCGATGTGGCTGCGGCCGGGGCGAGCTCTGTGACAAGCTGGGGGCCTTTGGAGGCTTCTGCGGACGATGTGACGGCCGGGGAACTGTCGGTAGGGAGGTCGTGGCGGAGCTCGCCTTCGGCGGTGAACTTACGGCGGTCGTTGACTACAAAGGTGGGCTTGTCGGGCATGTGGGTCTCTCGGGTGGGTTGGATGCGGGTTAGCGCTTCACGTCTCGCTTTGCATTGACCGGCGTCTTCGTTGGCGCTGGTGTTGGCTTTCAGGGTGAGGGTTGAGGGGGATTGACGGGCGCCGCTGCCAGACAGGTCGAGCTTCGCTCGATGCTCCCCTTAGCCGCGATGAGGCTACCGCGAAGATGACGCACCCGGTGTGTTGGTCAGGTGATGGAGCCGGGTTGGCGGGGGTGGGCAGTGCCTCCGGGGTAGGTGAGGATGGCTTTGGTCTCCAGGGCTTCGCGCCGGGCGTAGCCGAGAGCTAGCCAGATTGGGCCTTCGGTAGTGGGGATGGGCGTGGCGCTGGTGAGTTCGCCGGCGGGTTTGCCGTTGGCTTCGAGGGGCGTGGGAAAGGTGGTTGGTGGGGCGCCTTCGAGGCGGAAGGGGGTGAACTGGCGGTGGACCTGGCCGCGGGAGCGAATGCGTTCGACGATCTCCTGGCCGAGGTAGCAGCCTTTGGCGAAGTGGAGGGCTTGGGGCTGGTTGGTCTCCTGGGGGAGGTCCTTGGCGGTTTCGGTGTTGCGGATATCGACGCCGTAGCGGGGACGGGCTTCGAGGATGCGGAGGGCTTCGAGGGTTTCGGGCGAGGCCTGATGAACTCCCGAGGCCTTCACCCACTTATGTAGCTCATCCTGCTCGCCCTCACCGGGGATGATGTGAAAGCGAGTTACTGAGCCTGGTACAAGGAACGGCGTCGTGATTTGTTGGATCAGGTTAGACGTGTTTGGGTACATCAGGCTTAGCGGGCCGGGCACAGTTCGCGTGTCGCCCAGGTATGCTTCCGGCTCCCTCGCGCCAAGAACGGTGTGAGCAGTTTTGCCCAGAAGCAGAAGGCATTGTCGGTCCTCACCATGCGTGAGTTCGACGTCGTCCATGATGATGAACTTGTCGAGGAGCTGCTGGATGTTGTCGATCTGAGCCTTGTCGGTTTCGAGGATGTATGTGGGGTCTTCGGGGTCGCGGTAGACCGTGCAGTCGCCCTGAATGCGGCCCTGGGCGTTGAGGAGGAAGTTGTAGTTTCCTTCGCCGGGTTGGAGGGCCTGGATGTTGTTGGTGACCATGCCGTTGAGCCAGCGCGTGGCGTCAGGGCCGGTGATGCGGAGGAAGGCTCGGTCGTCCAGGGGAGCGAAGGCGGCGCCCTGGAGAATGGTTTGGAGCTCGCCTGTGAGTTCTGCAGACATGACTGGTTGATTGTAGTGGGCGGGCTTTGGATGCAGTGAGCGTGGAGGGAGCCGACGTACGTTCCCGTGACCAAGCTGGCCGGGCGAACCTCCGCGGCTAAAGCCGCTCCTGGCGCGGGTCGAGTTACGGCACGGCTGAAGCCGTGCCCTTCCGGTGCATGAACCCAAATAGGTTGCGGCTGGCTCCAAACCTGCGCTTTAGGAAGGAGAGGAAGCAACTTTGTCCGGTGGTCTGCGTACACTGGTTGATAGCTGTTTTGGAGGGTTTGTGCGGCTTGGGGTTGGGTTGTTGGCGGGGGCTTTAGCGTGTGGGTTGGTGGGGCGCGCGGGCGCGCAGGGGACATCGCCGGAGAAGCCGCTGCCGACTCAGCCGGGAAGCAAGGAACCGGCGCGGCCTGTGCCGGGCAATACGCCTGGTGTGACGGGGCCGGTGCTGGAGTCAGGGCAGACCACCATCACGGTTGAGAAGCGGCTGACCAAGGATCAGGAGAAGCAGTTGCTGGGGTTGAGCGACAAAATCTTTGCGTTTGCCAGCAAGGACACAGGGTTGCCGATCGCTCATCCTGTAAAGAAGGTGTTTGTAAGCCGCGAGCAGGTGAATAAAGAGCTTCGTAAGCGCTTTGATGAAGATAAGGGCAATAAGAAGATGCAGCAGAGCGAGTTAGTGCTGAAGAAGTTCGGTCTGTTGGATCGGGACTTCCAGTTGCGGCCATTTCTGCTGAGCTTTGCTTACCGAGCAGATTGCGGGTTTTTACGACAACAAGACGAAGACGATGAACCTGCTCGACTGGGTACCGGTGGATGAGCAGGAAAGTGTCATGGCGCATGAGTTGACGCATGCGCTGCAGGACCAGAAGGTGGATTTGAAGCATTGGGAAGATGTGCAGCCGGAGGGTGTGGCGAAGACGGCGGCTGAGGACAACAAACACATCGAGACGGATGAGGCGGATACGGCGCGGGACGCGGTGTTGGAAGGGCAGGCGATGGTGAGCTTTGCCGACTACACGCTGATGAAGCAGGGCGTGAACAAGACGCTGAAGGAGATGCCGGAGGCGGCAGCGCAGATGATGGCGAATAACTCGGCTGACATGGGCGATAGCCCGGTGCTGGCGCGGGCGCCGTTGGTTTTGCAGCAGAGCCTGCTGTTCCCTTACTCGAGCGGGTTGTTGTTTGAACAGGCGTTGCTGGTGCGGGCGGGGACACAACGGGCGTTTTCGGGGGTGTTGGGCGAGCCGCCGAGTGCGAGTTCGCAGATCCTGCATCCGCAGGCTTACCTGCGAGGCACGCCGGTAACGGTGTTATCGGTGCCGGATCTTCATCCGATGCTGACCGAGGCGGGGTATGAGCCCTATGACGTCGGCGTGATGGGCGAGCTGGATGTGCGGATGACGGCGGAGTTGTTTGGCGGCAAGCCGCTGGCCGAGG
Source organism: uncultured Verrucomicrobiae bacterium (assembly GCA_963717535.1). Classification (GTDB taxonomy): domain Bacteria; phylum Acidobacteriota; class Terriglobia; order Terriglobales; family Acidobacteriaceae; genus Granulicella. Next base: position 613,259 of record OY970344.1, on the reverse strand, counting down.
CGCTGGCGCCGAACTGGGACGGGGGGATTTACTACGCGGCGCAGCGGAAGAGTGCGACGGAGGCCGAGAAGCGAACAACGGGGTCGTTGGCGTTGATGTATGAGTCGCAGTGGAAGAATGAGGACTCGGCGGAGAGCTTGTTTCATGTGTTTGAGGAGGAGTTGCCGCGGCAGTATGACGGGTTAACTCGCCGGCAGAAGGACGAGACCGGGGAAGATGAGCGGGTGTTTTCTACTCGCGAGGGGGATGTGCTGCTGCGGCGGGAGGGGAAGCGTGTTTGGGTGAGTGAGGGGTTTGAATTGGGGCTGGCTCGGAAGCTGCGGGGTGCTGTGGATGGCGCGCAGGGAGTTGGGCCGGTGCGGCAGGCTGGGTTGGAGGCGGTGCCTGCACGGGACTTGGTGGGTGGGTTGGCTCATTGGATGGGGAGTTTTGGGATGATTCGGGCGGCGCTGCGGTAGGAGCAGCAAAGCTGCGTTGGTGCAAGCTCCCATGGGCTGCTTGAACCGGGTTGCGGCTCAGTGTGTCATTGGCTGAGCCGGCGACCCGTCGGACCACTCCCCAGCCATGACCATGAAAATGGTCACCCGTTCCTCAGGATCTTTCCCGGCGATCAAGGGCGAGCCGGGCAGATTGGCTCCCCAGCTTTTGACGGCGTCGCCCGGAACGAAAAACATGAGATGGGGATGCCAACTCATGTCGGCGTCGCTCAGGTACTGCCCCTTCGCCATCATGTAGCACATCGCGCCCGGCTCGATTGCGGGCAGTTCCTTTGTTTTCAATGCGGACGTGGTTGCGGCGAGGATCTGGTCCTTCGATGTTCCGGCCATCACGAGTTTGGTCTTCATCAGGTAGATCGGTAGAAAGGTCCTGGCAGCCGCGGGGTTGAAGCAATTGGGAGCGCGGACCTTGACGTTCCAGAACTCTGGATCGTCAGTCGGCTTCGCCCATGATCGCTCGACGATGCCGACAAAGCCGTTCGAGCCCTTGGCCGCGCTTGTATACCCATCTCGTGTGAGCACCATCACTTCGGCTGCATCCGCAATGGAGGAAGGAGCCGCACTGCGGGCAAGGGCGATCTCAGCACTCCCGTCTGGGATCAAGTATTGATTGAGCGCGGCCATCGACGGAGAGGGAGCCTTGTCCGTCTGAACGCGAGCCGATGCCGCGCCGGGTAGGAAGGTTTGGACGGCCAACACCAAAGCTGCGATGTGGATGCTCTTTCCTGCCATTCGACCCTCCAGAGGCGTGTGTGTGGCCGTGAAGTTACGATGCGTCGATGCTTACGGTTGGGGTGTCATGCTGACGACGCTCAGGTTGGCGAGGCCGTGGACCCAGCGGGCCGGACGTGCGCCGTCAGTGTTGATGAGTTGTATGAGACCGCCGGCGGTGTCGGGGAGGCCGGACTTCATGACGGCTACGATGACCTGGCTTTTGCTGAAGGCGGGTTCGACTTCGGCGGCCGAGTAGAGGACGAAGTAGCCGTCCGTGCCGGTGGCGACTACGGTGGAGTGGAGGATGAGCGGTTCGGTTTCTTTGGTGCTGGCGAGGCCGGCGCGGGTGAGGACGTCGGCGAGCAGCGGGCCGGTGTAGGTTTCGTCCTTGTTGCTGTGCGCGTTATGGACGTGGACGGTGGTTTGGGGAAGGTTGAGGAGGTCCTCGAGGGTAAGGGTGGTGTTGTGGCCCGCGACGGTGAGGTTGAGGGACTTTGAGGCTGGGACGGGGGCTTTGCCCATGTGCATGCTGGCGTGGTCGTCGTGGTGGTCCTGAGGCGCCGAGGTGCTCTGCGCGTACATAAAGGCGGGCGTGAGGAGGAGCGCGAGGCTGGGCAACAACTTGCGGGGCGCGAGTGGCATGGCGGCAGTGTACTGCTGGAGGGAGCGACGGGGCGGTACCCGTAATCGGTTTTGTTGACGTATCAGTCGTGAGGTGTCGAGGTATGGGTTGGGGGTAGCGGAGGGGACGTATACTTGGGAGTATGTCGATACTTGGCAATGCGGCCGCGATCGCGAAGGGCATGGGGATCACCCTGCGCGAAACCTTTCAGCCTACTGAGGTGGAGAACTACCCTGACGGCAAGGGGCCGCTGCGGGGGGCGGTGTTGCAGGAGAGGTACCGCGGCAAGCACCAGTTGCAGCGCGATGAGAATGGGCTAGAGAAGTGTGTGGCGTGCTTCCTGTGCGCGGCGGCTTGCCCGGCGAACTGCATTTATATTGAGGCCGCGGACAATACTGCCGAGCATCAGATCAGCTCTTCGGAGCGGTATGCCAAGGTCTACAACATCGACTACAACCGCTGTATTTTTTGCGGGTATTGTGTTGAGGCTTGCCCGACCGATGCGATTACGCATGGGCATGGGTTTGAGCTGGCGAGCTTGAATGCGACGAACATGGTGATGCGCAAGGAAGACATGCTGGTGCCGGTTCCGAAGGCGCTGCCGCATACAGAGCATGAAGAGGTCGAGGTTCTGCGGTAAGCAAGCTGCAGGTTCCTTCGCTTTGCTCGGGATGACATCTTGAGTTGGTCAAGATGACAGATTTGGTGGTGGAGCACGCGGCGGGCCTTTGTGGCTCGCCGATGTTGCGATGGAGGTTTGATGGTAAAGCGGGTAAAGCATGCGCTGGAAGCGGTGATGGAGGAGCGGATTGCGATCATTGACGGAGCGATGGGCACGACGATCCGTACGTATGGCATGGCCGAGGCGGACATTCGGGGTGAGCGGTTCAAGAACGCTGAGAAGGATCTGCTGAACAACGGTGACCTGTTTTCGCTGACGCAGCCGGTGATGATTTGCGATATCCACCGGCGCTTTCTGGAGGCTGGCGCGGACATCATTGAGACGAACACCTTTGGGGCGACGAGTATTACGCAGAGTGAGTTTTTTGTGGAGGATCCGCGCGAGCGTGGGGGGCGGAAGAATCCTGAGTTCTATCAGGGGATCATTGAGGACCCGGCCCTGGAGTTGCTGGCGTGGGAGATCAATGAACAGAGTGCGCGGCAGTGTCGGCAGGAGGCTGATCGCGTTGCGAATGAGACGGGGCGGCAGCGGTTTGTGGCGGGCGCGATTGGGCCGATGACGGTGAGTTTGTCGAACTCGCCCGATGCGGATGACCCGGGGTTTCGGGTGGTGACGTTTGACCAGGTGAAGACTGCTTATTCGCAGCAAGTACGGGCTTTGATGGCGGGTGGGTCGGACCTTCTCTTGGTGGAAACGATCTTTGATTCTCTGAATGCGAAGGCGGCGTTGGTGGCGATTCGCGAGGTGTTTGATGAGGACGGTAAAGAGTTGCCGGTGATGATCTCTGCGGCGGTGGGGCGTGGGGGAGAGACGCTGATTTCGGCGCAGACTACTGAGGCGTTCTGGACGGCGGTGCGGCATGTAAAGCCGATGAGTGTGGGGTTGAATTGCTCGTTGGGGCCGGATTTGATGTACCCGTTTTTGAGTGAGTTGAGCGAGAAGGCGGATGTGGCGATTAGCTGTTATCCGAATGCGGGATTGCCGAATCCTTTGTCGGCCACGGGGTTTGATCTGGGGCCTGAGGACATGGCTCGGTTTCTGGGGAACTTTGCGCAGGATGGGTTGATCAACATTGCGGGTGGATGTTGTGGGAACACGCCGGAGCATATTGCGGCAATTGCGCGGGCGTTGGAGGGTGTGGCGCCGCGGCGGTTGGTGGCCGCTTGAGGCCACACAAAAGGCAAGGGTCTCTCCACTACGCGCTGCGCGCTGCGGTCGAGATGACGCGGTTTGGGTAGGGGAGAAGAGCGTGAGTTTAAAGCTGGAAATGAAGCCTTTGCGGTTGTCGGGATCGCAGCCGTTTACGCAGCAGCCGGGCGTGTTCATGTTGATCGGGGAGCGGACGAATGTGGCGGGTTCGCCTAAGTTCGCGAAGCTGATCAAAGAGGGCAAGTACGAAGACGCGGTGAGCGTGGCTCGACAGCAGGTGGAGAACGGCGCGAACGTGCTGGACATCTGCATGGACGAGGGCATGATTGATGGCGTGGCGGCGATGTCGCGCTATCTGCAGCTGCTTGCCAGCGAGCCTGAGGTGGCCAAGGTGCCCTTCATGGTGGACTCGTCGAAGTGGGAGGTCATTGAGGCGGGGCTGAAGACGCTGCAGGGCAAGGGCATTGTGAACTCGATCTCGCTGAAGGAAGGCGAGGAGACGTTCAGAAAGCGCGCGCATGCGGTGTCCAAGTATGGCGCGGCTGTTGTTGTCATGGCCTTTGATGAGCAAGGGCAGGCGGCTACGTTTGAGGAGAAGATTCGGATCTGCGCGCGGGCGTACTCGTTGCTTGTGGACGAGGTTGGATTTCCGCCGGAAGACATCATCTTCGATCCGAACATCCTGACTGTGGCGACGGGGATGGAAGAGCACAACAACTATGCTGTGGACTTCATCAATGCCACGCGATGGATCAAGGAGAACCTGCCGCATGCGAAGGTGAGCGGAGGCGTGTCGAACATCAGCTTCAGCTTTCGTGGCAACAACAAGGTGCGCGAGGCGATGCACTCGGCGTTTCTGTACCACGCGATCAGCGCGGGTATGGATATGGGGATTGTGAATGCCGGCATGCTTGAGGTGTATGAAGAGATTGACCCTGAGCTGAAGGTGTTAGTGGAGGATGTGCTGCTAAACCGGCGCCCGGATGCTACCGAGCGGTTGGTGGACTTTGGCGAGCAGCTAAAGGCTGCGGGTGCGGGTGGGTCGACTGCGGAAGCCGAGAAGAAGGTGGAGGAGTGGCGCAGCGGCACCGTCGAAGAGCGTTTAAGCCATGCGTTGGTGAAGGGGATTGACCAGTACATCGACGAGGATACCGAAGAGGCGCGGGCGAAGCTGGGGCGGCCGTTGCTGGTCATTGAAGGGCCACTGATGGCGGGCATGAGTGTGGTGGGGGATCTGTTCGGTGCAGGGAAGATGTTTCTGCCGCAGGTGGTGAAGTCGGCTCGTGTGATGAAGAAGGCTGTTGCTTACCTGACGCCGTACATGGAGGCGGAGAAGGCCGCTGCGGAGGCTGCGGGGGAAGAGGTGCGGGCGCAGGGCAAGATTGTGCTGGCTACGGTAAAGGGCGATGTGCATGACATCGGCAAGAACATCGTGGGTGTGGTGCTGGCTTGCAATAACTATGAAGTGATTGACATGGGCGTGATGGTGGCGGCGGAGAAGATCCTGGAGCGCGCCAAGGAAGTCAAGGCCGACATCATTGGGCTGAGTGGGTTGATCACACCTTCGCTTGGACGAGATGGTGCATGTGGCGCGTGAGATGGAGCGGCAGGGGTTCAAGGTGCCGCTGTTGGTAGGTGGAGCGACCACAAGCCGGGCGCACACGGCGGTGAAGATTGCACCGCACTACAGCCAGCCTGTGGTGCATGTACTGGATGCGAGTCGTGCGGTGCCTGTGACGACGAGTCTCTTGAGTGAGGACGGCAAGGCAGACTTTGTGGCGAAGTACCACATTGAATATGACGGGCTGCGGAAGCGGCATGCGGCGCCGCCGCAGGTGCTTGTCCCGATTGAGACTGCTCGGGAGCGTCGTACGCCCATTGTGTGGCGCGCTGAAGATCTGGCAACGCCTTCGTTTACGGGTGTGCGGGTACTGGAAGATTTTCCGCTGGAGACCTTGCGGGAGTTTGTGGACTGGACACCGTTCTTTCATACCTGGGGCTTGAAGGGGATTTATCCGCGCATTCTTGATGACGAGAAGCAGGGTGTGGAGGCTCGCAAGCTGATCAAGGATGGCGAGGCGATGCTGGACTCCATTGTGCGGGAGAAGCTGCTAACGGCTCGCGGGGTGTATGGGGTTTGGCGGGCGAACGCGGTGGGCGACGATGTGGAGCTGTACCGCGACGATCGGCAGGGTGACATCGTAGGGCGGTTTCATTGTTTACGGCAGCAGGCGAACCGTGAGGGGGCAGAGCCGTGTCGGTCCCTGGCAGACTATGTGGCGCCGAGGAGTACGGATTTGCTGGACTCGGTGGGTGCGTTTGCGGTGACGACCGGCATTGGATTGAAGGAGCTTGGCGATGGCTTCCGGGCCAAGCATGATGATTACAACGCGATCATGGCGGAGGCGATTGCGGACCGGTTGGCCGAGGCATTCGCGGAGTGTCTGCACAAGATGGTGCGTGATGCCTGGGGCTATGGCTTGACTGAGGGGTTGAGTCCGGCGGAACTGATTCAGGAGCGGTATCGGGGCATTCGGCCTGCGCCTGGGTATCCGGCGAGCCCGGATCACACGGAGAAGGCGACGATCTGGCGGTTGCTGGATGTGGAGGCCAACACGGGTATAAAGATTACGGAAAACTACGCAATGTGGCCGGGTTCGAGTGTGAGTGGGATCTACTTTGCGCATCCGGAGTCGCGGTACTTCAGCCTGGGGAAGATTGGGCGCGACCAGGTGGAGGACTATGCCGCTCGTAAGGGGATGGTTGTGACTGAGGTTGAGCGGTGGCTCGGGCCGAACCTGAACTACGACCCAGCTTGAGCCGCTAATTGTTTGTTTTCTCGCTAACACTGTGCTTTGTGTTTGATTGCGCTGCGTGGGTGGAGCTTTCTCGTTGCTCGGTTACGCTGTCCTGCATCCCAAGTGGGCATGGCTACTGCGAAGAAGGTGTCTGTAAAGAAGACGGCTGGGGTAAAGAGCGCTGCAAAGAAGTCGTCCGCCAAGAGTACGGCGAAGAAGGCGGCCGCGAAGAAGACCGCCACCGCGAAGACTCCCGAGAAGAAGCACGCTGCGAAGAAGACCGCGGCGCGCGGCAAAACTGCAGATAACTACACGAAGCCTGAGCTGCGCGAGAAGATCAAGCGTGAGGTGATTGCGGGCGACAAGGGCGGCCGTGCGGGGCAGTGGTCGGCGCGGAAGGCGCAGCTTGTGGCGCATGAGTACGCGGCCGAAGGTGGAGGGTACAAGCATCCTCGCGATGAGGCGCAGCAGAGCCTGAAGGATTGGGGCGACGAGAAGTGGCATACGGCTTCTGGCGAGAAGGCGGTGCAGGGGGAGGAGACGCACCGGTATCTGCCGGATGCGGCCTGGAAGGAGTTGTCGCCCGCGGAGAAGAAGGCGACGGATGCGAAGAAGGTGCGGGGGTCACGGAAGGGCAAGCAGTTTGTGGCGAATACGCCTGAAGCCAGCGAAGCCCGGAAGCACGCGGAAGAGAAATGATGGATGCGGAGATACGTTGTAACGAGACGATGCTCTTCACCCTTTGGCTGGGGCCTGAAGTGACGGCGCCCAGGGAACAGAACGGCACAGGTGCAACAAAGACCAACTTGCGTCGCATCTGACCGCGTGTTACAAGTGATTCATTCCTCCCGTGCGAACGGGTCGGATTTCATGCAGAGTGGTCGAGGGACGAGCCCTGTGACGCCACGACAACCGGACAGAGTACAGTACCGGTGTCAACTCTCGCCTGCGGAAGCAGGACACATGAGATTCGGTGGAGCAAGTGTCGTTCTTTCGACGCTGGCATTGCCGCATATCTTGTTTCCTCCTTCCTGACGAGAGCGGCGTTCATAGACAAGTAGGACCCCTTGGCCATCGGAGACGATGATGGAGAGTTCCTGTACGGTTTACGAACTTCGCTGCAACGAGTGCGGCAAGAGCTTCGGCAATCGACCCCAGTCCGCGTGCGACGACTGCCTGGCGCCTCTTGAGGTGCAATATGACCTATCTCAGCTGCAAGGGCGTGTGACGCGTGCGAGCGTTCAGGCGGGCCCCGCGAGCATATGGCGGTATAAGGATCTTCTTCCTATCCCTGAAGGATTTGAGCCGGATCTTCCGGTTGGATTTACGCCGCTGGTTCGGGCGAAGCAGTTGGGCAAGCGCATTGGCGCGACCAATCTGTATGTAAAGAATGATGCGGTTTGCTTCCCTACGCTGAGCTTTAAGGATCGCGTGGTGAGCGTGGCGCTGGCGAATGCGCAGGCGTTTGGATTTGATGTTGTGGGGTGCTCTTCCACGGGCAATCTGGCCAACAGTGTGGCGGCGCAGGCTGCTCGGTTGGGCCTGAAGGCTTGCATTTTGATCCCCGCCGATCTGGAGCCTGCAAAGGTGTTGAACACGCAGGTGTATGGGGCGCGCCTGGTGCGGGTGGATGGCAACTATGACCATGTGAACCGGCTCTGCACTCTGATCGCGGATGAGTATGGCTGGGGCTTGGTGAATGTGAATCTGCGGCCCTACTACGCTGAGGGATCGAAGACGGTGGGGTATGAGATTGCCGAGCAGCTTGGATGGCGGTTGCCGGATAACGTGGTGGTGCCGATGGCCGGTGGGTCGTTGATTCGGAAGATTCGCAAGGCTTTCAAGGAGCTTGTGGCGCTGGGGTTGGTGGAGGATAAGCCGGTGCGATTCTTTGGCGCGCAGGCTACGGGGTGCTCGCCGATTGCGAAGGCCGTGCAGCAGGGACGCGACTACATCGAGCCACAACGGCCGAACACGATTGCGCGGTCGTTGGCGATTGGCAACCCTGCAGATGGACCGATGGCTTCGAAGATGATTCAGGAGTCGGGCGGGTTTGCTGAGGATGTCTCGGATGTTGAGGTGGTTGCCGGCATCCAGGAACTCGCCGAGACGGAAGGCATCTTCACCGAGACTGCGGGTGGTGTGACGACGGCGGTGACGGCTCGGCTGTATGCGCATGGGCGCATTGGGCGGGATGACACGACGGTGGTGTGCATCACGGGCAACGGTTTGAAGACGACCGATGTGCTGCAAGGACGCTTTGAGGCTGTGGTTCCAGTGCGGCCGCGGTTGGCGGATTTTGATGAGTACATTCGGCGCATTGATGGTGGGTTGGTAAGCGCTGGGCGGGTGCAGGACGAGGAGTTGGAGTTAGCAGGAGGTGTGCGTTGAGCGTGAAGGTTGTGTTGCCAACGGCGTTGGCGCGGCATACGGATGGGCAGAAGAGCTTTGCTTCGGAGGCTTCGAATCTGCAGACTTTGTTAGCGGAGATCGATGCGAAGTACCCGGCGCTGGCGCAGAACTTGAAGGATGATGCGGGGAAGCTGCGGCGGTTTATCAATGTCTACATCAATGATGAGGACATTCGGTTTCTTGGTGGGGAGACGCACCCGTTTGCGGATGGGGATGAGGTGATGTTGATACCGAGTATTGCTGGTGGGTGTGAAAGTGCAGAATGTAAGACCGCGACAGTGGGGCCCTGAAGTCAGGCCGCGTTGATCTCTCAGACTTCCAGCTACTGCGGTGGGGGTACAACGCGAAACGTTACGTCAACGTCGGAAAAGCGAATGACCGCGAGATCGGGCTGCACATCGCTTGCATATTTGACCTCGAGATGCTTCGATGACAGCCAAGTCAGTTGTAAATCTCTGCTCGCGTTCTCGTCGCTGAGCGTATAAGCCTTGTGTATTCCTCGCTCACCCGGAAAGCTGAAGATGTCGAATTGCTTACCGCGATTCACCGTCTTGTCCGGTCTACTCAGCGCAACTGTCGTCTCCACCCAGGCGGAACCGAAGCCACCCCACTGGTCTGTTCGTGCCGTGGCCACCCACTGACCGTCCGTGGACGGGAAGCTATGACGCCAAACGGTTGGGCTATGGACGATGTCGCTGCATCCAGTAAGAAAGAGGCAAATCGCAACGAAGCAGAGGGTGATGGATCGTGTCACGCTAATTGAAATAGCAGACGGATCGCGATCAGACAACAAAGGTTGGGCAGGGGAGTCTCTTCGCCACGCTCAGGACAAGCGGCGGCCGGGGACCAGCCCGAAGTGAACGCACTTTCCCTTCCTGAAAAATAGTGTCAGATGGGCTTTAGCCGGGGTTATAGGTGTCCAGCCTGCGGCAAGCTTCGGCTAGATCTTCGTCGCGTTTGGCAAAGCAGAAGCGGAGGAGGTTGTTGCCTGCGTTTTGGCCTTGTTTGTCGGTGAGGAAGAAGGCTGTGCCGGCTACGGCGGCGAGGCCGGTGTCGGCGAGGAGTTTGCGGGCTTTGGTCTTGGCGTCTGGGCCGGGGATGCGGGTTACGTCGGCGAGTACGTAGTAGGCGCCTGTGGGGATGTGCGGAGTCAGGCCGGCTCGGGTGAGGGCGGCGCAGAAGGTGTCGCGTTTGCCCTGGTACTCGGTGGTTAGGTCTGTGTAGAAACTCTTGGGGAGTTGGTCGAGGCCGGCGGCGGCTCCGTGCTGGAGGGGAGCCGGGGCGCATACGTAGGTTAGGTCGTGGAAGTAGCCGATGGCAGGGAGCCAGCGGGGGTCGGCGGTGAGGTAGCCGAGGCGCCAGCCGGTGACGGAGAAGACCTTGCTGAAGCCGGAGATGGTGACGGTGCGCTCGGCCATGCCGGGGAGGGTGGCGAGCGAGAGGTGCTGGGCGCCGTCGTAGATGAAGTGTTCGTACATCTCGTCGGTGAAAACGAAGAGGTTGTGCTCGATGGCGAGTTCGGCGAGTTGCTTAAGCTCGGTGCGCGTGAAGACCTTGCCGCTGGGGTTCGCGGGCGTATTGAGGATTAAGCCGCGGGTGCGTGAGGTGACGGCCGCGCGGAGGCGGTCGAGATCCAGAGTCCAGTTCGGAGCGGTGAGGGGGACGATGACCGGCTGGATACGGAGGGAGTTGAGCGTGGCTACGTGGTAGCCGTAAAAGGGCTCGAGGACGATGCACTCGTCGCCGGGGTTGAGCAGGGCCATGAGTGCGGCGTGGAGTGCACCGGTGGCGCCGGAGGTGACGAGAACCTCTGTTTCGGGGTCGACCTGCATGTGATTAAAGCTGGCGAGTTTGCGGGCGATCGCCTGACGGAGCGGAGCGATGCCGTCGAGACGCGTGTAGATGTTGTGGCCCTGCTCGATCGCTTCCGTGGCGGCTTGGGCCACGGGGGCGGGGACGTCGGTGTCGCAGACGCCCTGCGCCAGGTTGATGCCGTTGACAGCGGCGCAGGCGACGGACATCGCGCGGATCTCAGATTGGATGTTGCCTGGCGCTAGATCGCTGAGGCGGAGGACGGCGGACTCGAGGGAAGCGGTGGGCATAGGAAAGGGCAGCACCGGCTGGCGCTGCCCTTCATGCTACGTGAAGCGGCTCAAATCGTGGGGTCAGATGACGTGGAGAAGAAACAGAATCACGACGATCAGCAGAATGGTCCCGAGGGTGCCGGTGGGCGCATAGCCCCAGCTGCGGGAGTAGGGAAACACAGGAAAGGACCCGAAGAGCAGCAGCACGAGAATGATAATGACAATGAGTTCCAAGACGTCCTCCGGTACATCACTGGGGTACATAGATGCAGGGTGAGTAGGATTTGTTAGCTTGCCGGAATCCGGAGAGGAACATTTGCGTAGGAATACAACGCGAATGCCTCCGGAGGGCTCTCAACGTTTCAGGCCCGCGCTATGCGCGCGTATCTCATTGGCTGAAAGGTGTGTGTATGTTTCTGATTTTGGCGATTGTTTTGCTGGTTCTTTGGGCGGGTGGCTTCTTTGCGTTTCACGTGGCAGGCTTCTTCATCCACATTTTGATCATCCTCGCAGTAATCTCGCTGATCTTCCACTTCTTGCGAGGCGGGCGAGCGGTGTAAGCAAGAGGCTGAAAAAGAAAGGCCCGGCAGTTTGCCGGGCCTTTCTCTTTTCCCTTTCCTTTGCCTGGACCTGGATTACTGGTGGTGCACGTTGTGGGCAGGCAGCTCCGCGGTTGGGGGCGGCATGTTGGCGAGAGCTTCGGGGGTTTCCTCGTCCAGTCGGGGGAGCTTGGCGGCGAGCGCGATCTCCAGAACCTCATCCATGTTCTCGACGAAGTTGAGCTTCATCTCCTGTTTGATGAGGTCTGGCAAATCCGGCAGATCTCGCTTGTTGTCCGCTGGCAGAACGGCTTCGAAGATGCCGGCGCGGTGGGCGGCCAGCAGCTTCTCCTTCAGGCCACCGATGGGCAGAACCTTTCCTCGCAACGTGATTTCCCCGGTCATAGCAATATCTCTGCGCACCTCGATCTTGGTGAGCGCTGACGCAAGTGCCGTGGCCAGAGTGATACCGGCGGAGGGACCGTCCTTGGGAATAGCACCTTCGGGGACGTGGATGTGGATGTCGATGTTGCGGTAGAAATCCTTCTGCAGGCCGAGGTGGTGCGCCCGGGAGCGGATATAGGTCAGCGCGGCCTGTGCGGACTCCTGCATCACGTCGCCGAGTTGGCCGGTAGCGGTCATCTTGCCTTTGCCGTCGAGGACTTGCACTTCGGTCTGGAGGATGGATCCACCCATTTCTGTCCAGGCGAGGCCAGTGACGAGACCGATTTCGTTCTTCTCATGCACCTGAGAATCGCGGAACTTTGCGATGCCGAGCAGGTTGGAGAGCGTCTCGCCGGTGATGGCTTCTTTGTGCTCCGTGTTGCTGACGACGCGACGCGCGACCTTACGGCAGACATTGCCGATCTCGCGCTCCAAGTTGCGGACACCGGACTCGCGGGTGTAGTTGCGGATGATTGCGCGGAGTGCGTCGTCGTCCAGACTGATCTGCTCGGGAGTGAGCCCGGTGCCTTCCAGCTGCTTCTTTACGAGGTACTGTTTGGCGATCTCCAGCTTCTCGAGTTCGGTGTATCCGGAGAGGCGGAGGATCTCCATGCGGTCCTGTAGAGGCGCAGGGATGGTGTGCAACACGTTCGCCGTCGCGATGAAGAGGACCTGTGAGAGGTCATATTCGACGTCCAGGTAGTGATCCTGGAAGGTGTTGTTCTGTTCTGGATCGAGTACCTCGAGCAGGGCAGAGGCGGGATCGCCGCGGAAGTCGGCGGCCATCTTGTCAATCTCATCGAGCATGATGACCGGGTTCTTGGTGCCGGCCTTCTTCATGGACTGGATGATCTGACCGGGGAGCGCGCCGATGTAGGTACGGCGGTGGCCACGGATCTCGGCTTCGTCACGGACACCACCGAGGGACATGCGGACGAACTTGCGGCCGGTAGCCTTTGCGATGCTCATGCCGAGCGAGGTCTTGCCGACACCTGGAGGCCCGACGAAGCAGAGGATGGAACCCTTGGGGTTCTTAACGAGTTGGCGAACGGCGAGGAACTCGAGAATGCGCTCTTTGATCTTCTCGAGGCCGTAGTGGTCCTCGTTGAGGACCTGCTCGGCGTTGTCGATCGAGCGAATTTCCTTGCTGCGCTTGCGCCACGGCACGGCGAGGAGCCAGTCGAGGTAGTTGCGGCTGACGGTGGACTCGGCAGACATGGGCGGCATGGCTTCGAGCTTTTTGAGCTCCTGCGTAGCCTTGTCCTGCACGTCCTTGGGCATGCCTGCGTCTTCGATCTTCTTCTTCAGCTCGTCGAACTCGCTCTTTTCGCCTCGGCCGAGTTCCTTTTGGATTGCCTTGATCTTTTCATTGAGGTAGTACTCCTTCTGGGCACGCTCCATCTGCCGCTTTACGCGCGACTGGATGGTGCGGTCCATGTTGAGCTTCTCAATGGCGATCTCGAGGGTGTCGGCGACCTTGGTGAGGCGAAGTTCGGGGTCGAAGACTTCGAGCAACTGCTGCTTTTCTTCAATGGAGAGCGGGAGGTTTGCGCCGATCATGTCGGCGAGTTTCGCGGGCTCGTCGGTGCGAAGGGCTGCCGCGGCCTCCTGGTTCAGGCTTTGCTGGAGCTTCGAGTACTGCTCATAGAGTTGGTGCACGCGGGCGACGAGTTGATCTGCAGCTGGCGTGGCCTGGAGCTCAGAGCGGGAGGTTCGGACGGTGGCGACAAAGAAGCCGTCATCATCATTGATCTCGATGGCACGTCCACGCTCTACGCCTTCGACGAGGACGCGAATGTTGCCGTCGGATAGGCGCACCGACTGAACGATATTGCCGATTGTGCCGACGTTGTAGATGTCGGCTGCGGTCGGTTCATCGACGGAGGCATCATGCTGGGTGGCAAGGAAGATCTTGCGGTCGCCGTTGAGTGCCTCTTCCAGGGCACGCACAGAAGATTCGCGACCCACGACAAAGGGGGCCATCATCTGCGGGAAGATCACCATCTCGCGGATGGGCATCATCGGGAGTTTGCGCTGGGTGCCGTTGTTCAAATCGCGTTCTTCGTTCTTCATGGGCCTCCCGATTAGACGTATGCGTTGCAGTGTTCGATGCAGACCGCGGTTTGGATGAAATTGTACGCGCGTTGGCGGATGTGGACGGGTTCGACAAACGCCAACGCCGTTATTCGCTGGACGTGAGATTTGAGCGGGAGAGACGGCTGGGGCAGAGAAAACGGACAGCAGCCGCTGTCCGTTTTCCTTCCACGACTGGCGAGCTTAACCGGCCTTCTCTAGGAGGACAGGCAGGGTGATGTCGCGGGTCTTGACCATCTCTTCGGTGATGACAAGCTCCTTAACTTTTTTGTTGCCGGGGACGTGATACATCAGGTCGAGCATAAGCTCTTCGAGGATCATTCGCAGACCGCGGGCGCCGACCTTACGCTGCAGGGCCTCACCGGCGATCTCCTTGATGGCGCCGTCGGTCCAGGTGACCTTTACGCCTTCGTAGTCGAAGAGGCGGGCGTACTGCTTCAGCAAGGCGTTACGGGGACGGGTGAGGATGTCGATGAGCGCCGCTTCGTCCAGCTCGTCGAGGATGCCGAGTACTGGCAGACGACCGACGAACTCAGGGATCAGACCATACTTCAGCAGGTCCTGTGGTTCTGCCTGACGAAGGAGTTCGGTGTCGCGCTGGGCACGGATCGGGGTGACACCCTTTGCATCCGGATCGGCGACGGTCTTGAAGCCGAGGGCCTTCTTGCCGATGCGGCGGGCGACGATCTTTTCCAGGCCAACGAACGCGCCACCGCAGATGAACAGGATGTTCGTCGTATCGACGATGGTGAACTCCTGATGCGGGTGCTTGCGGCCGCCCTGGGGCGGAACATTGGCCACGGTGCCTTCGAGGAGCTTGAGGAGGGCCTGCTGCACACCTTCGCCGGAGACGTCGCGGGTGATGGAGGGGTTCTCGTCCTTGCGGCCGATCTTGTCGATCTCGTCGATGTAGATGATGCCGGCCTGGGCGCGGGCAACGTCGTTGTCGGCGGCCTGAAGGAGCTTCAGGATGATGTTCTCGACATCCTCGCCGACATAGCCGGCTTCGGTGAGGGTCGTGGCGTCGACGATAGCGAAGGGCACATCGAGCATCTTCGCCAGGGTCTGCGCCATGAGGGTCTTGCCGGAGCCGGTCGGGCCGACCATGAGGATGTTGGACTTGGCGAGCTCGACGTCGTTGCCGCGCATGCGGTTCATCTGGATGCGCTTGTAGTGGTTGTAGACGGCAACGGCGAGCTTCTTCTTGGTGATGTCCTGACCGATGATGTACTCGTCGAGGAACGCTTTTACTTCGGCAGGCTTGGGCAGGTGCTGTGGCGGTGCGCCGGGCTGTGCTTCGCCACCCTTGTCGTCCTCGAGAATGGTGTTGCACACCGCGACACACTCATCGCAGATATAGGCGCGCGGATAGTCAGAGGGCGAAGAGATCAGCTTCGCAACGGCATCCTGCGACTTATGGCAGAACGAGCAGCGTAGCGACTCTTCCATGCCCCGGGTGGTCTTCATAGAGGGTGCGGCTCCTTGGGCGAAACGACAGAAGAGTAACAGGCGCTCGCTCGGTAGAACATGCCTAGTCTACACCCAGCATGTGACCCCTGCAGGACGGTGCAACTAGCAGAAAGTAATAGCTGAATGGGTACGCTAAGAATGCGAAAGGCGTCGGCTTAAGCCGACGCCTCTGCCACTTAAGTTGCATAAAGCTCAGGTGCGTGGGCGATCGATGATGTCATCGACGATGCCGTAGTCCTTGGCCTGGTGTGCGGTCATGATGAAGTCGCGTTCCACGTCGCGCTCGATGCGGTCGAGGTTCTGGCCGGTGTTCTGGCTCATCAGTTTGTTGGTGAGTTCGCGGATGCGCAGGATCTCGCGAGCGTGGATGTCGATGTCCGTAGCCTGTCCGCCGAGGCCGCCCATGGACGGCTGGTGGATGAGGATGCGGCTGTTGGGAAGGGCGAAGCGCTTGCCCTTCTTGCCGGCCATGAGCAGGAACGCGCCCATAGATGCGGCTTGCCCGATGCAGAGGGTCTGCACATCGTTCTTGATGTACTGCATGGTGTCGTAGATGGCGAGGCCTGCAGAGATGGAACCGCCGGGGGAGTTGATGTAGAGCTGGATGTCCTTTTCCGGGTCTTCACCGGAGAGGAAGAGGAGCTGCGCAATGATCAGGTTGGCGATGTTGTCGTCGATCGGTGTGCCAAGGAAGATGATGTTGTCGCGGAGCAGACGGCTGTAGATGTCGTAGGAGCGTTCGCCCCGGCTCGTCTGCTCGAGCACCATCGGTATGAGTCCCATGGGTTCTCTCTTTCGGTTGAGGATCTCGGTTGGGAAGGGCTGACTGTGATGGCCTTGAGGGTATCGCAACCCGCGCAGCTTGCGCGAGTTGGGTAGCCGGTAAGCAACTAGGCGGCGAGCTTCTCGAAGAGGGCGCCCCCGGTCTTTTCGCGGCGCATCTGGTCGCGCAGGCGCTGCAGGGAACCGTCTTCGCTGAGCCGCTTGCGCAGGGTGTCCACCGGCTCGCGGGACTGAAGCGAGAGGATCATGAGCTCGCGCTCCAGATCCTCCTCGGTCACCTCGATGTTCTCCTTCTCGGCGATGCGATCGAGGATCAGCGAGGCCTTCACCTCGTTGATGGCCTGGTCACGCTGAGCCTCGCGAAGACGCGGGAAGTCGAGCTGACGCATGGCTTCGGAGGTCATGCCCTGCTGAGCGAGGGCGCGCAGACCGCGCTCGAGGCGCGCATCAATCTGCTGCTGAACGAAGGTCTCCGGAACCGGAAACTGGAACTTCCCGATAAGCTCTTCGAGCATTTTGTCGCGGGCCTGGGTCTCAAGCGACTCCTTCTTGCGGGCCTGGGCGCGCTCGCGGAGCTTCGTCTCGAAGTCCTCCCATGAGTCGTAGTTTCCGAGCTGCTTGGCGAACTCCTCGTCGCGCTCGGGGAAGGTCTTGCGCTTGATGGACTTCACTGTGACGTCGTAGCTGACGGTCTTCCCGGCAAGACGCTGTTCTCCAAACTCGGCGGGGTAGTCGACCTCGAAGGTGAGTTCCTGGCCGACCTTGGACCCGCGAAGTGCTTCGGTGAAAGCCGGAAGCGTGTTTTTGCCGCCCACCTCCAGCAGGAAGTCGTCGCCCTTGATCTCAGGCTGCTCGGTCGTGTTCTCGAGACCATCCTCGGTGACGGTCCGCGCGGTGTCCTTCACCTGCCCGCTGTAGCTGATCTCAGCCCAGTCGCCATCAGCGAGGGGGCGATCCTCTTCCACTGGTTCGACTGTGGCGTGGTGATCGAGCACAGCGTTCAGTTCAGCCTCGTACTCGTCGTTCGACAGGGCCGCGTCGGGCCGCTGAACGGAGATGGTGTCGTAGCCATCGATGTTGATCTCGGGAAGGACCTCGAAGCTGGCCTTGAACCGCAGGGGCTGGCCTTCGAAGAGCTGCAGCTCAGAGATCTGGGGCTGGGAGACAGGTTGGAGGGTTTGCTGCTCCAGTGCGGCCCGGAAGCGCTCGGAGACGAGGCTGTCCAAAACCTCTTTGCGAACGTCGTTGGCGAAACGGGAGCGGATCAGCGACTCGGGAACCTTGCCGGCGCGGAAGCCGGGGATGCGCGCCATGCGACTGTACTTCTTCACCACCTGGCGGAAGGCGCGGTCCACATCAGCCGCAGGTGCCTCGACTTCGACGGAACGCAGCAACTCAGGGTTGAGCGTCGGACCGTGCTGGTGGGGTTGGTGGCTATGGTCGTGGCCGCTATGATCGTGGGCTTCGGCCGGAGCGGTGATCTCGGCGGCGGTGGCGTTCTCCTGCGAGGGGAGGGCGGTCTCTTCCTGCGTTTCGATGGGGGTCAAAGTAGGTCTCTTCCGGATGAGCACTGGTGCTCGAACTTGAGGTAAGGCGGTTGCGTCTAAACGCAGGGGCACCGCTCAAACACGGGGTGCCTTGCCACTTCCTTCAGGATACGAGTGGGGGAAGAAGGGGTCAAACGCCGCCCTGCCTACGTGGCAGGATTGCTGTCTCCGGCAGTGAAGGTGAAGACCTCGACACGCACCTTCCACTGGAGAGTATCGCCGGGCTGGAGGGTGGTAATCCCGGAGCCTTCGGAGGTATCCCACTCGGAACCAAGGGCGTCGTCGAAGTTGGTGTAGGGGCCTATGGCGACCCAGGGGTTGTCCGGTGGAGCGATGACACGCAGGCCCTTGATGTTGGCCGTGAGCGGAAGAATCCTGATGCCGTAGCCCCAGGAGGTGTCCCTGAGCTCAGCGATTGGACCGTTGGCGAGCACCGGCGCAGTGAGATGAACAAAGGTATCGTCGACCGCCGTGTGACCCAGCGCCGTGCCGCGTGCCCGAACGAAGTCCAACGGGGTACCGGAGACCGAGGTCATGCGGCCGGTAGGTAGGCCGGTGCTGTGGTTGGTCTCCAGACGTGTGCTGGAGGGGATGACCAGGCTGGCGCGGGCGCGATCATGGCTGGCGATGGAGAAGTAAGGAAGCCAACCAACCCCCGCTGGCATGGGGCTGGCGCCGGTATTCTGCACGGAAACCGTGAGGTCCATGGTGTGGCCAGAAAGATCTACACGAATCTGGACAGAACCAGTGGAGGGCCAGTTTCCGGAGAAGGTTCCAGGGTGGAACACGGCCTCCGCGGACTGACCGTCGAGGATGACATCGGTATGAACGGAGTCGGCGGGCCGGTTGAGCAGAAGGCCCAGTGTGGATAGCGAACTGTTCGGTGAGGTGGCGGGGAAGGTGAGGCGCTGGCCCAGCCAGAGGGTCTGAAGCAGGCCGGCGGAGCTATCCGCGGGCTTGCCAGCCAGGCGTCCCGCCCACGGGATGAGAAAAGCACCACCCATTGTGGCGCTCAAGGCACCATTGGTGTCAGGGCCCGTGCCGGAGAGCATCTCCGTAGCCTGGGCGAGCGGGGGAGCGGTCAGGAGCGGAACCTCGCCGTGACCGGGAATCTGTGCGGTCAGCTGAAGGAGATTCATGCCCCGCCCAGGGAGGAGAGTCGCGTTGATGAACTCGGGTTCGCTAGCGACAGCGTCCGGTGTGCGGGTTAGCCGAACGACCTCTTCGCCGCCGGGGCCGGTGGGCGCGGGGGGAGGCGCGGGCGTGGACAGCACAGCCGAGGTGAGACGGTGAAAGTTGCCGCGACCGCGCTCCCAGGAAATTGCGACCAACACTACACAAAGCACCGCGATGAGGGTCGGCGTGAAACGGCCGGAAGAGGTGAAGTTGGCGCGTCCTGAACGGATGTCCGGACGGCGTTGGGTGGGGCTCATGCTCGGGGAAATCTCCGGTTGCTGGTTCCGTGAATCACCATACCATCCTAAGACTTTGACCGGCTCCGCAGCATGCGATAGCGGGCGCAGTCCAACCTCGAAGGTGGCAACGCACTCTCAACGAGCAATCATGGAGGGACTGATGAAGAAATTTTGGATGGGACTTGCAATAGGGGCGCTTGCCGGCGGACTCGCGGCTGTGTTGTACGCGCCGCAGTCAGGCGCTTCGACCCGGCGCAAAGTTCGTCGTTCGGTGGAAGACCTGGGCGATAGCCTGAGCGACGCAGCCGACTACCTCAAGGAGCAGGCAGAACGGCTTAGCAAGGAAGCTCAGAAGCTTGTGGAGGGCCGCGGGAGCCAGGCAGCCGACGTGCTGAGCGCGGCCCGGGACTATGTGCAGACTGCGAGTGGCAAAGTGAGCAGGCAGGCTACTCGGTTGATGTAGCGGATCGCTGCTTTTGATGCAACACAAAGGCCCCGGAGCTGCCAAAGTCCCGGGGCCCTTGCGTAGGTGCGGTCGCGTCAGGCGGCTGTGAGGGCCAGGCCGATGGTCGGCTCCTCTGTATTGCCGTCCGGCGAGACTGGGCGGTAGAAGAGTTGATTGACGTCGAGGTAGACCTCCAGGAACGCCGGGCGCTCGGGGATCTGCCCGGCGATCAGAGCTTCGGAGAGTGGGTCCTCAATAAAGCGCTGGAGGGCCCTGCGGAGCGGACGCGCGCCGTAGGAGCGGTCGGTGAGCGTCTTCTCGAGGATCCAGCGCTTCGCGTCTTCCTGCACGGAGATGGTGATCGCCTTGTGTACGAGGTTGGTGTTGAGTTGCTGGACGAGCAACTCAAGGATTTGCATGAGTTCGTTGTCCGTTAGGGCAGAGAAGACGATGACTTCGTCGAGACGATTGATGAACTCAGGGTTAAAGGTGCGCTTCACCTCGCCCATCACCATCTCCTGCATCTTCTCGAAGACGACTTCGTCTTTACTCGACTGAAAGCCCAGACCCTCACGCTTCATGAGGTGCTTAGCCCCGATGTTCGAAGTCATGATGAGGATCGTGTTCTTGAAGTCGACCGTATTGCCGAGACCATCCGTAAGTTGACCGTCTTCAAAGACTTGCAGCAGCAAGTTGAAGACATCTGGATGCGCTTTTTCGACTTCATCCAGGAGCACGACGGAATACGGACTGCGCTTGACGCGCTCGGTGAGCTGACCGCCCTCCTCGTAACCAACGTAGCCCGGAGGCGAACCGATGAGCTTGCTTACGGAGTGCTTCTCCATAAACTCCGACATGTCGAAGCGGATGAGGGACTTGTCGCTGCCGAAGAGGAAGTGGGCAAGCGTCCGGGCGACTTCGGTTTTGCCAACGCCGGTTGGCCCGAGGAACAGGAATGAGCCGATCGGGCGAGCGGGGTTCTTGAGGCCTGCACGAGAGCGCCGGATGGCACGGGCGAGCGCCGAAATGGCCTTGTCCTGGGCGATGACGCGCTTGTGCAGCTCTTCCTCGACGCGGAGAAGCTTCTGGGTCTCTTCTTCCTTGATTGAGGTTATCGGCACCCCGGTCCAACGAGAGACGACGTCTTCGATGTCTTCGCGGGTGACGATACCGGAGCTAGATTCGTCGAGGTGGTACTTGTCACGGAGGGCGCGCAGGTTCTCGCGCTCCTTGCGCTCCTCGTCGGAGTAGAACCTGGCCTTCTCGAACTCGTGGTTCGCGATGGCGTTCTCCATCCGATGAACGATGAACTTGATCCGCTTCTGGACCTCGGTTAGTTCTTCGGGGAGGGTGGTCTGGCGGAGTTTGACGCGAGCGCCGGCCTCATCGATCAGATCGATCGCCTTGTCAGGCAGGAAACGATCCGGGATGTAACGATTGGAGTGCGAAACGGAGAAGGTGATCGCGTCGTCGGTGTAGCTGACGGCGTGAAACTTCTCGTACTTCTCGCGAATGCCCATGATGATCTTGATCGCGTCTTCTTCGTTCGGCGGCGGGACCTTGACTGCCTGAAAGCGGCGTTCGAGGGAGCGATCTTTTTCGATAGACTTGCGGTACTCGGCGGGGGTGGTGGCTCCGATGCACTGGATTTCGCCGCGGCTGAGCGCGGGTTTGAGGATGTTCGCGGCGTCGAGGGAACCCTCTGCCGAGCCGGCACCCACGAGCGTGTGAAGCTCATCGATGAAGACGATGGAGTTCTGACTTTCCATCAACTCCTTCATGATCGTTTTCAGGCGCTCTTCGAACTGGCCGCGGTACTTGGTACCGGCAACGATCAGGCTGAGATCGAGCGAGAGGACGCGCTTGTCGGCGAGAAAGCTGGGAACCTCGCCGTCTGCAATCTTCTGGGCGAGGCCCTCGACGATCGCTGTCTTGCCGACACCAGGCTCCCCGATGAGGACGGGGTTGTTCTTGGTGCGGCGACAGAGGATCTGAATGACGCGTTCGACCTCGAAGTCACGACCTACGAGCGGATCCAGTGTGCCGTCCGTTGCCGCTTGGGTGAGATCACGAGAGAACTCCGCCAGCATGGACTGTTCCTGTTGTTGGCCGCGCTGCTTGGAGGAGGAACCTGAAGACGTGGATGAACTTTGCGGCTTTTCCTGCGTAGAACGCTGGAGTTCTTCGCGGATTGCGGGGAGACGCAAACCACGCTCTGTAAGTATTTCGGCGGCAAAGCACTTTTCTTCACGAAGCAGACCGAGCAGGAGGTGTTCGGTTCCGATGTGTTTGTGACTGAGGCGTTCCGCTTCTTCAGCCGCGTAGGCGAGCACGCGTTTGCACTCGTTGGACAGCGGGAGGTCGACCGAGGTGGAGACCTTTTCGCGGACTGTGGTGTGTTGCTCGATCTGTTTGCGGATGGATTCTACGGACGCGTGGGAGCGGAGAAAGCGATTGGTGAGCGCTTTGTCCTCACGCAGAAGTCCTAACAGGAGGTGTTCGGTTTCGATGTAGGGCGAGCCAAACTGACTCGCTTCGTAGCGCGCAAAGAAGATGACGCGCCGCGCCTTTTCTGTATAGCGTTCGAACATGCTCCCCCTTCGACCCACCGCCCTCGCCCGTAATCGGAGAGGGCGTGGTCTGCGATGGAAAACCGTGGCCGCCGCGGTGGTCTGCGGAGGAAGGGACTCCAGTGCCTTGTCAGCATCTGGAGAGTTGCGACCAGTGTATCCGCGCTTCCCATCATTGCGGAAGCTCGAACCATCTGGTGGTTACTAGAGATTTGACGTCTTTGTGGGAAAACGGTCGCAAATGGAACGACATAGCGGCAGTCTGCAACTATTGTGGGGTCACAAGACCATCAGGACCAATTTCGATGTAGTCGACAGGCGCTGGCTCGCCGAAGTCAGGGCGGACGCGACTGAGCTGGTCGATAGCGCCTGCTTCAGGAGCGACTGTTTGTTGGGCGTTGAGTTCGGGGCGCAGGTCGGGGATGCCCCTGAGCGTGAGGACGTCGCCGGGCTTTAGCGGAATGTGATGTGCCGTAAAGCGCGTCGAGTTCTGACCGTCCGGGTGAGGATCGAATTGGGCCGGGGGCAAGGTGTCCTCGGCTGCCCAGCTTGCAATGCGCTTGCTATTGAGGAGCAGTGTGTAGCGCGAGATCCCTCGCCAAAGGTCGTAGTACTGGATCGCGATGTCGTAGGTGCCGGATGGCTTCCGGAGCGTGGTGGTAAGGGTGCAGCCTATGCGGTCGCGGCACTCGACGGCCTTGCCGCCCGAGGCTGTCTCTTTCGGGCGAACATCGACGGTCTGGTACCCGGCGGCCTGCATGGATTCGGCTTCGATCCGGTTCGGGTGGTCGCCTACACGGCCTTGCGCGTCCGGGATCTTGGAGATGCCCTGGAACCAGTTGTTGATGGCATCACGCCAGACGAGCGCGTGGCCGGCCTGGAAGGTGAAGAGCTTCAGGGTGAGGTCGTACTGCTCGAGGTCGATCTTGGATTTGAGGCTTTCCCATTGCGAGACGTACTCGGCCGCGGCAAGGGCGGAGGCGTAATGGGTGTCGTAGATGTTTTGGACTAAAGTTTTTCCCGAATGCAGCCGATAGTCATAAGGGACGTGGTGGAAGAACAGGAGGAGGTCGTCGGGGCAGGTGGTGAGGGACTCGTATTTGGCGGCTAGCTCGGGCGGGTATTGCTGAGCGTAGCCGGTGCCGGAGGAGGTGCGATTCATGCCGATGCCGTCGGATTCGCCGCGAAACCATTGACCCCAGCCATTGCGCTCGGCGGACTCGATGCCGGGGCCGAAGTGGTAGCCGAGGATGTTGGTGAGGGTGCCCATGCCGTTCGGGCCGGTGTAGCCCTCGTAGATGTGCCAGGAGTTGAGTTGGAGATTGTCGATGGTCCCGACGACCTTGGGGTCGTTGCCCCAGGTGAGTCGCGTCCAGGTATCGATGATCTCGTGGAGGTCGGCATGGGGGTTCCAGGCGAGTTTGCCGAAGCCATAGAGGTTGGCGAGGGCCATGGGGTGGTGAAGCCAGTTGGCTTCGAGACCGACGTTGGTGACGGAGACGAAGCCGCCGGGGCTGGGTTGACCGTTAGCTTGCGGGAAGCGGTGGCCGGTGATGATGTCGCTCACGAGGCTGAGCTTGGCTTGGCCGTCCGGCTCTGCGATGCGAAGGTCGGTGTCGAGGACCCACTTCCACATGCTTGGCAGCCAGACCATGTGGCGTTGCTGGCCGGTGTACTCCTGGGCGGTCTGGAGTTCGATGGCCATGTTGGTGTGCTGGAGGTTGGCGAAGAGGGGGCTGACGGGCTCGCGGGCCTGGAAGTCGATGGGCCCTTCTTTGATTTGAATGATGACGTTGTGTTCGAACTGTCCGTCGTAGCGGACGAAGTTGTCGACGCCGGCGCGGGCGCGGTCGGCCTTCGGGTCCTTCCAGTCGAGGTGGTTGTTGTAGACGAAGCCGCGGTAGAGGACGACGCCGCCGTGCGGGGCGAGGGCGCGGGCGAGGACGTTTGCGGCGTCGGCAGGCGAGCGGCCATACTGCGAGGGACCTTTGCGGCCTTCGGAGTCGGCTTTGACGGTGAAGCCGCCGAAGTCGGGCATGAGGGTGTAGATTTCGTCGACTTTGTGCTGCCACCAGGCGATGACGACGGGATCTTTGGGGTCGAAGGTGGGGAGGTTGCCGACGGTTTGCGGGCTGGTGAGGTCGACGGAGAGGGCGAGTTTGACGCCCCAGGGGCGGAAGGCGTCTGCGATGCGGGCGAATTCTTTCAGGTGGTCGGTGGTGAGGAGGTCGAGGTCGGCATTGACGTTGTTGATGTTGCAGCCGTTGATGCCAACCGAAGCGAGGAGGCGCGCGTATTGACCGGCGCGGGTGAGGTCGGGGCGGACGTGGCCGTTGTCGAAAAAGATGGAGCGGCCGGCGTAGCCGCGTTCGATGGTGCCGTTGAGGTTGTCCCACTCGTCGGTCCAGCGGATCGGGGCGGCGGGCTCACTCAGAATGTTGCCCGGGATGGGCCGCTCGGAAGCTATCTGCTCCAGAAAATAGAAGACGCCGTACAGAGCGGCAACGGGTGTTTCTCCTTCGATGGAGTAGGACCGGGTTTGGGCGGGGCCGATATCCTCCTGAACCAGAAAAGAATCTTCTCTGGTGCTGCCCGGCTGGTGGTGGTTCACGGATTCTTCAGAGGGAGCCACAGAGATTGTGAACGAGGGAGCCTTGGTCTCAATAGGACCAACCTGAAAGGCGCGGCCAAGGAGGGAAGAAAGCCCGACCTGCAACTCATGAGCGGCGGCTAACTCGGAGGGTGTTCGGTCGTCGACTTCAATACGGGAAGGGAGGTCCTGGTACCGCTCGGGATGTGGGATCGGAGCGTAGCGTAGCCAGGCCGCGGAGCCGTCCTCGGCCCTGGAAGTGCAGGGGAAGATCGTGCCGCTTAGGAGGAGAAGAGCGGGAAGGGCATTGTTTCGAATGCGATTGCGGCCAGCCCGAGCGAACACCCTTGATTTCCTCCAGATCCCGAAACATATTGGTCGGGCGCCCCATTCTACTTACCGGAATGCTGGAGGGGATAGTGAGTGGCGTTCCGCGGGGTGGTGCCGTGAGTGCTTCTGCCCGAAGCTGCACCCGTCACCGGCTCTAGATGACGGCCCGGAGCGCAGCTGTCAAGCCTTTCCGTGCTGCCCTGGTTGCGGTGTCACGAGCAGCCAGGGTGTGGGCGAGGGCGGATTTCTTTGCTGTTTCTGAATGCCTGAACGCGACGGTCTCAATCTCGCCTCCGAAAATCGTATGCTTCTCATCGATGACGTCGAGCACCGTGTTCAGTTCCGCGACCACCGCGTCTGCGTCTTCGGCGACGACGATCAGTTCGAGATTGATCTTCTTATAGAGCATGGATTCCCTCTGGACTCCATGGTATTCCTGCGCCGTATCAGCAGACGGCTTCCTGCTCTGACCATCGCGGGTGCAGCTAGGATGGGTTTGTGCGTTTTGAGCTTTTTGTGGCAGCCCGGTATCTCCGGGCGCGGCGGCGCCAAGCCGTGGTGGGGTTGATCACAGGCATCTCTGTGCTGGGCGTGGCGGCGGGGGTGGCGGCGCTGATCGTTGCGCTGGCCATTACGAATGGGATGCGGCGGGATTTGCAGGATCGGCTGGTGGGGGCGACGGCGCATGTGGAGTTGTTGCGGGTCGCGGGGGACGGGATCCGGGATTGGCGGCCGTTGATGGAGCGGTTGGCGGGCGCGGAGCACGTGCGGGCCGTGGCTCCGGGGCTGTATGGGCAGGTGCTGATCTCTCGGGGGCCGCGGTCGGGTGGGGCGCTGATCAAGGGGATTGTGCCGTCGGATGAATTGCGGATTGGGAATTTGCTGCAGTCGGTGAATGATGGCAGCTTTGCGGAGCTTGCGCCTGTTGGGGGATTACGCAATCCGGAGGGGGGCGTTGCCGGGCCGGGGGCGGCGGAGTTCTCGCTGAATGCCACGCCACCCATTGTGATTGGGCATGAACTGGCTGTGACGCTGGGGGCGGGAGTGGGAGACACCTTGCTGATCACGAGTCCGCAAGGAGAGTTGACGCCGTTGGGGTTGGTGCCCCGGTACCAGCGCTTTCGCGTGACTGGGATTTTTTCTTCCGGGTTTTATCAGTACGACTCGGCGTATGCCTTCATGCGGCTTGGGGATGCGCAACGGCTCTTTTCAGAGCCCGATCTGGTGAGTGTTCTGAGCTTTCGGTTGGATGACCTGAACCGGGCGCCGGAGGTAGCGCGGGCACTGGAGCAGGCGGCGGGGCCGGGCTTTCAGGCGACGACCTGGCAGGAGCAAAACCGGGAGTTGTTTCGGGCGTTGAAGCTGGAGCAGGCCGTCACGTTTGTTGTGCTGGCGTTGATCGTGGTGGTGGCGGCGCTGAACATTCTGAGCGCGTTGACGATGATGGTGATGGAGAAGACGCGCGACATCGCGGTGATGATGAGCTTTGGGGTGACGGCGGGCCAGGTGCGGCGGATCTTTTTGTTGCAGGGCGTGTTGATCTCGGCAGTGGGGACTGCGTTGGGTTTGGCGGTGGGGTACGCGGGGAGCTTGCTGGGAGCGCACTACCGTTTCATTCAGCTTGACCCGGGGGTTTATTCGATTGATCATCTGCCATTTGCGCCGCGCGCGGTGGATGCGGTGCTTGTGAGCGTGGTGTCGCTGGGAATCGCTTTGCTGGCGACGCTGTATCCTTCACGTTCGGCGGCGGCTATTCTGCCGGCTGAGGCTTTGCGCTATGAGTAAACCGGACAATCCTTGCTCGACTGCCCTGGAGGCGCGCTGATGGCTGTTCGCATGCGGTATCCGGAGCTTGCGCCGGAGGGGTACGCGGCGCTGAGCGCCTTCGGGCACTACGTGAACACGGGGACGGCGCTGGCGCCTGTGCTGCTGGGGTTGGTTTACCTTCGGGCGTCGGTGCTGAATGGCTGCGAGTTCTGCACGGAGCTGCACAAGGCGGAGCTGCGCAAGCACCATGAGCCGGAGAGCCGGATTGATGCGGTTTCTACGGGGCCGGGCTCCGATGTGTTTACGCCTCATGAGCAGGCGGCCCTGCGCTGGACTGAGGTCATCACGAATGTGCAGGATGGCCATGCCGCGGAGGAGGAGTATGCGGCGGTGAGCCGGTTCTTCGAAGGCAAGGACCTGGTTGATCTGACCTTTGCGATCGCAAACATTAACGCCTGGAACCGCATGGGCGTGGCGTTTCGGCCGGAGTGGCGGGCACGTGGTGGCGCGCGGGTTGGGGCGGAGATATCGGCACAGCCGCTCTCGATGGGTCCGAATGGAGAGACCGGGAACGACGGGCGGAAACGGATGGCGGGATCCCCTGGGGAAAGCGGACCGAGCGGGACGGCGTCGGAGAACGATGATCCTGGCGACAAGGTAGCGTCAGATTGAGCGCCGGGGCGCCAGGTGACTCGGGAACCCGTTATGAGGCATTGCGGGCTGAGGGCTTGTCCAAGGTGTACCCGGCATTGGTGCGGGGCGGACCTGGGCTGGCGCTGTTTCGCAATCTGGATCTGACGGTGTCCGCGGGAGAGATGGTGGCGGTCGTTGGGCGGAGTGGCGCGGGAAAGAGCTCTCTCCTGCATCTGCTTGCCGGGCTGGATCGGCCTTCGACGGGTGAGGTCTGGGTCGGAGCGACGGCTCTGAGCAGGCTGAGTGACGAGGAATTGGCGCGCCTCCGGAACCGCTCGATTGGCTTCGTGTGGCAGTTCCACTACCTGCTGCCGGAGTTCTCGGCTACCGAGAATGTGGCTCTTCCGCTACTGGCTCGAGGTGTTGGTCGGCGTGAGGCAGAGGCGCAGGCCAGGATCTGGCTGGAGCGGGTCGGCTTGGGCGCGCGGGCGAGCCACAGGAGCGGCGAACTTTCCGGTGGGGAGCAACAACGGGTGGCGATGGCGAGGGCGCTCGTCACCGGGCCCGCAATTCTGCTGGCGGATGAGCCGACCGGAGATCTGGACGAAGAGACTGCTTCGGGCCTGTTTGACCTGATGGAGCGGCTATGCCGGGAAGAGCACCTGGCGGCGCTCCTCGTGACGCATAACGCGGAGATCGCAGCGCGGTGCGATCGCACGTTGCGGTTGGTCGAGGGGCGAATCGAGTCGGTGTGATGGCTAGGCGCCGCGGCTTAGTGAGAGGCCGGGCAGGGATATGCCGCTTGCAATGCCATGCGGAGGCCCACTCGTTTGTCTTCTTGCAGCAAAGCCGGGTTGCCTTCCATGTAGCTTACATAGGCGCGGATCATATTGCTCATACTCTCGTCACGCGTGCAGATGGCTTCCGGCTGTGGCGGGAGTCCGGCGGTGAAGCCGTTGAGGTACCCGATGCAGTACGCCCCGTTGATGAGGTCTAGTGGTGGAGCTTCTTCCAGCGTGCTCAGCGCCATGAGTCGCATCTCGGCCTGACATCCGCGGAACAGGGATGCGCCCCTGCTCGGATCGTGGCCCGGCGCGCCGTTTGAACGGAGACCTATCGCCGAGACTAGAAGAAGAGAGATCAGCACGACTTCAAAATAGCCGTTTCTCCAGCAATGGAGAATCACACTTCCGTGCTGACGACGGGACCAGTTGGTCACGTCTTCACCGGGTCGTTTCAAGACGCTACGTTGAGTTCTTCCTGGCTGCCGAAATCGAAGTTATACCGGTGGCGACGGCAGGTAAGACGCGACGGTACACTCGCGGTGGTGCTGCTTTGGTGTGCCGCTTGCTTTGAAGTGAGCCGCAGGACGGAAGTTTGCGCCACGTATCTGGAGGTCCGGCCATGCTTTTACGTCAGTGGATGTCGTTCTTTGGAGTCGCGGCGCTTACGGGAGCTTTAAGCGGCTGTGGTGTAGGAAGCGGCTCCGGAGCCGGAAAGAGCAGCACCAGCGCGGCTGTGTCGCAAGGGCGGGTGATGGGCGGTGAGCAGCCTGTGAGCGGAGCCAGCATCCAGCTCTATGCAGTTGGAACGGCGGGCGACGGCTCGGCGGCAACCGGGCTTTTACGCTCGGCGGTGACCACGGATGCGAGCGGAGGGTTCAGCATCACGGGCCTGTATACGTGTCCCTCGCCCGGAGCCCTGGTGTACCTGACTGCTACTGGCGGGGATCCTGGACTAGGGCGCAGTAATGCGGCGCTGTCCCTGATGAACGCTGTGGGCGCGTGTGGCAGCCTTAGCTCTTCGAGCTTCATCAACGTGGATGAACGGTCAACAGTCGCGGCTGTAGCTGCGTTGGCGCCCTTCATGAAGGCCCCCAACGCGATTGGATCGTCGGCCATTGATGCGCAAGGCCTGACGAATGCGTTTGCGCTGGCTGGGATGCTGGTGAATTCGGCGACTGGACAGGTGCCCGGGCCTGGGCTGCCGGCTACGGCGACTGCTCCGGTGGCGCTGATCAACTCGTTGGCGAACGTGTTGGCGGCGTGCGTGAACTCAGCCGGTGGGGTTGCCGGTGATCGCAGTGCGTGCGGGCAACTGTTTGCCGCCGTTACGCCCAGCGGAGGAGCGGCTCCTGCAAACACCGCGACGGCGGCGTTGAATTTGGTGCGCGATCCGATCACGCATGCTGCCGGGGTGTTTGCGATCGAATCGGCCGCGGCGCCGTTTCAGCCGCAGCTTGCGAGTGCACCTTCAGACTGGACGATCGCGATCTCTGGTGCGGGGGCGCCGGCGGTTGTGCCGAACGGATGCTCTGGCACGGTGCTCACGGGGGCTGCGGCGTTCACCAACTACACGCTGCAACAGCCGGGGGTCTGCCGCAAGATTGTAGAGGCGGATCTACCGGCTCCGAATCAGGGTTCGTCCGTTTCAAACTATCCGACGCAGGTGGCGCGCGCTGCAGGCCAGATGCCGGTGGTACCGCCGGGCTTCAAGGTGACGTTGTATGCGTCGGGGTTTGGCAATGCGCGTTACTTGCTGGCGGAGCCCAACGGCGATCTGCTGCTCTCTCAGCCGGGGGCAGGTGCGATCGCGGTGCTGCGCGGGGTGGATGCGAATGGCGCGGTGGTGACGCAATCGACTTATGCAGCAGGGCTGACTTCGCCGTATGGAATGGCGTTCTATCCTTCCGCAGCCAATCCCCAGTATTTGTATGTCGCGAACACGGCGAGCATCGTGCGCTTTCCTTTTGCGTTGGGGGATCTTGTGGCTTCCGGGCAGCCTGCGACGCTTGCCACAGACATCCCAGACAGCGGGAATCACACAACGCGTGCGCTGGTGTTTACGCAGGAGAGCACACCTCGTCTGCTGGTCTCGGTGGGCTCGGCGAGCAACGTGATAGACACTGATACGACAAATTCGGAGTTCCACCGGGCTGACGTTTTGGCGTACTCGGTGAGCGGCACGTTTCAGTCGGTCTACGCGTCCGGGCTGCGGAACCCGGTAGGGTTGGTGTTGGACGCGAGTGGCCGGCCATGGACCTCAGTGAACGAGCGTGATGGGCTGGGCGATAACCTGCCTTCGGACTACGTGACCCATGTGCAGGAGAACGGCTTTTACGGCTGGCCGTGGTACTACAACGGCGCGAATGCTGATCCGCGGCTGCAGCTGAAGCACCCGGAATTGGCGGCCCAGACGATTGTGGGAGACACACTGCTACAGGCACACTTTGCGCCGTTGCAGATCAACTTCTACACGGGGACACAATTTCCTGCGCCTTATCGCGGCGACCTGTTTCTGGCCTCGCATGGGTCATGGAACAAATCCGTGCGTGGAGGCTATGAGCTGGTACGGGTGCGCATGGCGAATGGCAATGCTACCGGCGAGAACGAGGACTTCCTGACCGGCTTTGTGAACGCGGATGGAACAGTGTGGGGTCGCCCGGCGGGGGTTGCGATGGGAGCGGATGGTGCGCTGTACGTGGCGGACGACGCGTCGAACTCGGTGTGGCGCATCACGTACACGGGCAACTGATGTTGGACGCTTGACGTTTCGCGCTGTTGAAGGGGATGGCGACCTCACGTCAGCGCGGCGGAGTTGCTTCGCGATACTCTGCAATGACAGAGATCACGAACACCGGAGCCCTGCACGAATGCATCGTCGCACCTTCCTTGCTACAGCACCCGCCGCCGTTGCCGGAGCCTATGCTTCGGCCCAGCAGAAGTCGACCGGAAAGCATGGGGCAACAGCCGGCGAAGGTGAGCCTTCGGGACACTCGTCGAGCCATCCCGGGTTTCAGGCTGAGGGCGAGGATCGATTTGAGCGTCCCGATGTTCATGCGGGAGATCGCCCCAGTGGAGCGAGCTGGTCTACGCGCTCGCCTGTGCTTGGGCTGCGTGGGGCCGCGGGTACAGCTCACCCGCTGGCGACGCAGGTTGCGATCGGCATCCTGAAGAAGGGCGGGTCAGCGGCGGACGCGGCGGTGGCAGCCAATGCGGTGCTCGGGTTTGTGGAGCCTACGAGTTCCGGTCTGGGTGGCGATTGTTTCGCGTTTGTGTGGGATCCGAAGACGAGCAAACTTGAAGGGATGGCCAGCTCTGGGCGGTCACCGAAGGCGCTGAGCCTGGAGACTGCGCGCTCGCGAGCCGTGACGGTCGATGGCAAGAAAGTGCTGCCAAAGCTGGGTGCCGTTTCGGTGTCTGTTCCAGGCGCGTTGGGCGGATGGTGGGCTTTGCATGAACGCTATGGCAAGCTGCCCTGGGCGCAGCTTTTTCAGCCCGCGATCGACGCCTGCGAGAACGGCTCGCCGAACCCGCAGATCATTGGGTGGTACATCAAGCGCAACCTGGCGCTCTTTCTTCGTCCGGGCTCCGGGGTGGAGGAGACCGCGAATGCGATGCACACGTATGCTCCGGGCGGTACTCCGCCGAATGAGAACGACGTGCGCCGAAACCCGGACCTGGCGCGCACGTACCGCGCCATTGCGCAAGGTGGGCGCGATGCGTTTTACGACGGTCCTATCGCTGACACCATTGAGGCGTACTTCAAGCGGATTGGTGGATGGATCACGCGCGCCGATCTGCGTGAGCACAAGGCAGAGTGGCCTACGCCGCTGGAGACCGACTACCGCGGCACTACGGTCTATGCCATGGGCGCGAATACGCAGGGGCTGGCCACCTTGCAGATGCTGAACATCATTGAGCATTTTGATATGCGCGGCCTTGGCTTTCAGTCACCGCAAAGTCTACAGATCCAGATTGAGGCCAAGCGCCTGGCCTACGAGGACCGTGCACGGTTCTATGCCGATCCGCACTTTGCGAAGGTGCCCGTGGAGTGGCTGAATTCGAAGGCCTATGCGGCGGAGCGAGCCAAGCTGATTCGCCCCGATCGCATTCTTACGCCGGTCTATCCGGGCCAGGCGCCGAGTCATGGAGACACAACGTACTTCACCGTTGCGGACGATGACGGCATGATGGTGTCCATCATTCAGTCGAACTTTCGCGGTATGGGATCCGGCCTTGTGGCGGATGGGCTTGGCTTTATGTTTCAGGATCGCGGAGAGCTCTTTTCTTTGCAGGATGGTCACCCAAATATCTACGCGCCGGGCAAGCGTCCCTTTCAGACCATCATCCCCGGCTTCGCGTCGCGTGGCGGCAAGCCGTGGCTCAGCTTCGGTGTGATGGGCGGGGACATGCAGCCGCAGGGACAGACACAGATCATCGTGAATCGCGTGGACTACGGGCTCGACGTACAGTCCTGCGCGGATAGCCCGCGGTGGCATCACGAGGGCTCGTCACAGAGCATGGGCGAGGACCAGGCGGGCTTGGGTCCGAAGGGGATTCTTCGGCTAGAAGCAGGGGTACCCAAGGCGACTCAGAATGCCCTGAAGGCCCTTGGTTGGCCGATGGGGGCAAGCGATGGCGGGTTCGGCCGGTATGAGGGCATTGAGGTCATGACGTCGCACTTCGGCGGTCATACGGATCGCGTCTATGCTGCCGGGAGCGAGATGCGGGCCGATGGTCTGGCGCTTGCGTACTGAGATAGCCGGGGTCGAACGACATAAGTATGATGGGCACGCATGCTGTGCAGGACTGCGATGTTTCATCGTGGGTGGGGCGGTACTTATTCCAGTGATTGAGGGACCATGAAGAAGTTTTGGGTGTTGCTTGTTTTAATGTTTGTAGCTTTCTCAAGCGCAGTTAGTGCTCAGGACAAGGCTGATCCACTTCGCCAGCCGAATGGCCTGAGTCTTCGGCCGCCGATGGGATGGAACAGCTGGAACAAGTTTGCCTGCAATATCCGCGAGGACTTGGTGCGGCAGGCGGCGGACCAGATGGTGGAAACTGGCCTGCATCAGGCGGGGTACGAGTACGTTGTCATCGACGATTGCTGGCAGGGGGAACGCGACGCGGAAGGCAGGATTACAGCTGACCCGGTGAAATTTCCTTCCGGCATCAAGGCGCTCGCTGATTACGTTCATTCGAAGGGATTGAAGTTCGGTATCTACTCCGACGCGGGCGTGAAGACGTGTGCCGGGAGGTCGGGAAGCCGAGGCCACGAGTACCAGGATGCGATTCAGTATGCTGCGTGGGGCGTGGACTACCTGAAGTATGACTGGTGCAGTACAGGGACGCAGGATGCGCGAGCTTCCTATCTCACCATGAGCGATGCGCTGCGCGCCACAAAAAGGCCCATCGTCTTCAGCATGTGCGAGTGGGGCACGGCCAAGCCCTGGCTGTGGGCGTCAGCTGTCGGTAACCTGTGGCGTACGACCGGGGATATCTGGGATCATTTTCAGGGCAAGAAGACGTACAGCCTCGGCATGATGGACATCGTGGACCTGCAGGTTGGTCTGTCTGGTTTCGCCGGTCCCGGGCACTGGAACGATCCAGACATGCTCGAGGTGGGCAACGGCGGTATGAGCACGGAGGAGTACCGCACCCACTTCAGTCTGTGGGCTGAGTTGGCTGCACCTTTGATTGCCGGCAACGACCTGAGCAAGATGACGCCTGACATCAAGGCCATTCTGACCAACCCCGAGGTGATCGCGGTCGATCAGGATGCGCTGGGTAGGCAAGGCGACCGCGTGAGCAAGAACGGCGACCTGGAGGTATGGTCGCGTCCCCTGGCAAACGGCGGGCGCGCTGTTGTGCTGCTGAACCGTGGTGAGGGAACCAAGGACGTCAGTGTTCGCTGGCAGGATCTTGGGTATCCGGAAGCCTTGAAGTTGCGGGTGCGTGACCTCTGGAAGCACCAGGACATGCCTTCCGCGACCGGGAGCTACAGAGCGCCTGTCGTTTCACACGGAGCCGTGATGCTGAGCCTGACCTTGTAGAGCCTGTCGCGGAGGCAGGCCCTGGCATCGAGTGTGCTCCACCAGCCTTCCCCTTCAGCAAACCCGTGTGCGGCAGACGTCATCTACCTTCAACGCTATCGTTGATTGGCGACATGATCTTTGGGCCAGAAAGGTGCGATAACCGTGGGATCGTTGTCTCGGTCTCGTTCTGCTGTTTTGCTTCTTTTTGCCGCGCTTCTTCCCGTAGGTCTCTTCGCTGATCCGGTACCGGTCCGGCACCCTCAAGGGTCACAGCACGGCTTTGTGGCGGTGAAGGCGCTTGATGGCGCCACTGTCGCGATTGGAGACGTTACGCAGGTAGTTCATGGGGATCGCGTGACCTCGCGCATGATCCTGCGGTTCCGCGACGGGTCCGTCGATGATGAGACTACGGCCTTCTCGCAACGCCGGGTGTTTCGTTTGATCAGCGACCACCACATCCAGCGTGGGCCCGTATTCAAAAAGCCCCTGGACGTCTTCATCAATGCGCTTTCCGGGCAGATCACCACGCATACGGAGGACGGGAAGGTGAGGCAAGACCACCTCGACCTTCCGCCCGATGTCTCCAATGGACTTCCGCCGAATCTGCTGATGAACCTGCTTCCTTCAACGCCGGAGACCAGGCTGTCCTTTGTCGCGCCGGGGGACAAGCCTCGGCTCATCTCTGTTTCCATCAGGCCGGTGGGCGAGGTCCGGTTTAGCGTGGGGGGTACCCCTCGCAAAGCGCTTGACTACCAATTGCACGTTGAGCTTGGCGGTTTGGCCGGTGTGATTGCGCCCATGGTAGGCAAACAGCCGCCGGATTACCATATCTGGATTTTGCCCGGCGTGAACCCGGCGTTCATCCGGGAAGAAGGTCCACTGTATGAAAGCGGACCTATCTGGCGCATCGAAGAGATCAGCCCTACGTTCCCCTGAAAAGCGTGGGCTCGAGATACTCCACTGAAATGGAAGGTTATCCGAGACTTTCGCTTCGAGGTGCTTCGCGTCCTCTTCGCTCCTATGACCCAGACCCAACCAGCAACCGATAACCTGTGGCACGCGTTGCGAGATATGGTCACGAATCCTATACGGACCCTCGTGCCCCCATGGAGTTGGAAAGCCGCCGCGCTGAATGCTTTGCTGCGGGGAGCGATGTTCTTCATCACCAACCTGCGTGCCGGAAAGCATGAGGCGGTTCAGGCCATGGTGATCGAATCGGTGTTCGCGGTGGCTGCCACGGGTCTTCTGGGTGCGATCTCGCAGCGGTTGCGCAAATCGGAACCCTTGTGGGGGACTGTCGTGGTTGTGTGTTTCTGCTTGCCGGCGGGGCTTGCGCTGGCGCAGTCGGGTGTCCACCGCATCGCACACACACCGCACGTGGGCAGCGGACTGGTGGCGTCGTTTTGCTTCACGGTGATCACGTCTGCGTATACGTGGTATGCGATGCGCCAGGGCATCCTGCTGGGCGGGGAGGACCAGACCGGTCTTTGGGACGACGTGACACGCCTGCCCAGGGTCACATCTGGATTCTTTGCGGACGGCTGGGCTGTGATCGCGGGTTCTCTTCGACACAGGTAACGGCAGCTGAGCGAGGTGCCCCAGGGGGCGTCACAGCGACGAGCAATGCTGGCAAACAGTCGGAGACTCAGCACAGCCGCGTAGCCGGCCATGCTGCCGAACCGCAGCTAAGCTTATGTTGGACCAAGAGAGATGGTGGACGCGGAAGGAATCGAACCTTCAACCTGTCGATTAAGAGTCGAATGCTCTGCCAGTTGAGCTACGCGTCCGTCGCGAACGCACCTTGGTTGGTGCCTTCGGTGATGGAGACGTGAATGTCCACTCACGCCTCCATTACTGTACCACGGTTCATCGGGAGGTACCCGGGGCTGATTCGGGTGTCGGGCCGACTACTCGGCGAAGTCCACACGGGCCGGATGCGGGATGATGCCGCGCTGGTATCCGGCATCCAGCAGCTTGCGGATCGCTTCGCGGCCATCCTCACCGTAGTTCAGGGTGCGCTCGTTGACGTACATGCCGACGAAGCGGTTTGCAAGCGAGGTGTCGAGGTCGCGCGCAAACTGCATCGCGTACTCGAGAGCCTGGTCGCGATGGTCCAGGGCGTGTTGAATACTCTCGCGGAGGGCACTGGTCACGATCTTCTGCACCTCAGGGCCGAGGGAGCGGCGAATGGCATTGCCGCCCAGGGGAAGCGGAAGGCCCGTCTGCTCGGTCCACCACACGCCGAGGTCAAGGATCTTCTTCAGCCCGTCCCGGGCATAGGTCAGTTGGCCCTCGTGGATGATCAGGCCAGCTTCAAATTCTCCAGTGAGCACGGCCGGAATGATCTGGTCGAAGGGGACCGAGACGGTCTCAATTTCTGGCGCGAAGAGCTTCAGGCTGAGGTAAGCGGTGGTCAGTTCACCCGGTATGGCGATACGGACGCGCTTGATCTCGTCCAGGGTGAAGGCGCGCGGCGAGACGATCATGGGGCCGTAGTTCTCACCCACAGAACCGCCGCAGTTCATGAGCGTGTAGTTGTCCTGAACGTAGGGATAGGCGTGAAAGCTGATGGCTGTGACGTCATACGTCTGCTCCGTCATCGCTTTGCGGTTGAGTGTCTCGATGTCGGTCAGCGTGTGCGTGAACTTGTAGCCGGGGACGCGGACCTTGTTTGTAGCGAGGCCATAAAACATAAAGGCGTCGTCAGAGTCCGGGCTGTGGGCGATAGTGATCTCTCGAATTTGGGAGGGTGCTGCAAGCATGATCGTTTCCAGAGGTGATGGCGGCGGTGGTCAGCGCGCCCGGTTATGCGAGTAGACGGCGCGAAATGTGCCGGATGCCGCGAGAATCTTTACAGCCTCGCCGGGAAGAAAGGGAAGAACGGCCGCCATCCAGACCGTGTGTGCCCCGAGATGCGCGAAGTGGGCCAGCCACAGGGCCCCGGAGGTGAAGAGCAATGCCGTGGCCAGAACGCAGCCGGCGAACGCGGAGAGGAACGGGCCAACCTGGGCGGCGAGTCCGCGCGAGCATCCACACACGAACGCCACCAGGGGATAAGCCAGCAGATAGCCGCCGGTCGGCCCCAGAAGTTGAAGCAGACCACCGGGTCCGGTAGGGCTGAAAACGGGCAGACCGGCTGCACCTTCCGCGAGGTAAGCCAACATCGCCAGCGCTCCGTCCAGCGGGCCAAGAACCAGGCCTACCAGTAGCACCGCTAGCGGTTGAAGTGTGAAGGGGACCGGCGTAAAAGGCAGCGGGAAGGCAATGTGAGCGGCGAGTGCAACCACAAGGGTGGCCCCGAGCCCGAGTGCGAGGCGACGTGGGAGCCCGGACAGGATCTCCGGGTGGGAGGAAGACGTGGCGGTCGAGAGTGCGGGAGACAAGGACATGATTAGAAGTGTGTTTGCAGCTGCTTGGCGCGAGGAAGACGTTGACGCGGAATCGAAGCCGATAGGTCGCCGGCGAGGGAAGGTGGTGGAGCCGCGGTGCGTATGGGTGAGCCCGGCGCGTGCTGGCTGCGCCGACGGCGGCGGGCGCGACGAATGTGCTGAGCCGCTGCAATGGTCGCCCACAGCAGACCCGCAAACGCAACCACCAGGATGGCGAAGAGTACACGCATCACTAGAACGAGGATAGCAAACGAACCAGCGAGGCCGCCGCGCGTAACTGCGTAATCGACCTTCGTGTCCATGCCACCAAAGGGTGTGCTATTGCAGGTACCACCTGCTTGTTTCCACACGGAATCCGAACAACAGCCGGGCGGGATTGAAGCATACTGGAATTGTTTTACGAGGCTCATTTTGCTCTCACCTGCCAGAATTCGTGAACGCGGCCGCGATGCGGTCATCCCGTTTGAGGCTAGCCGTCCCCGCCTGTTCACCTGGAGGCGAAAAGCCGCAACGGCGATCGCCGGACTTCTGGCGCTGATCATGGGCTATGGCGTGGTCTTCGGGCATAACGGACTCACCGCATTCCGACAGAAAAGGGCAGAGGAGCACAGGCTTCACGAGCAGATGCAACAGCTCGACCGGGAAAACGCTCGCTTGCGCGGTCATGTGGAGCGGCTGGAGAAAGATCCGGGAGCAATTGAACATCAGGCCCGAGAGGAACTGCACTACACACGTGCGGGTGAGGTGATCTATACCCTGTCGCCGTCCGAGACGAAACGCAGCGCTTCCGCGCCGGTACAGTAAGCCACCATCCGAAAGAGCCCTGCCCTAAGATGGGGTGGGAGCTAAATTGAACTCATCGCAGGTGATTTGGGCTCTGATCGCCATCCTTGGCGTGCAGGCCGTCACAGACGTCGCCGTGTTGGGTTTAGGGCGCCGTGAGGCCGTTCTCTCGCGCTGGCTGCCTTACCTGGTGAGCGGCGCGGCAGGTGTGCTGCTCGCTACGGCTTGTCTTGACCTGCTGCCTGAAGCGGTCCGCGCATGCGGTCCCGGGCTGGGAGTCTGGGAAGTCCTGCTGTCGAGTTTGCTGCTGCTTTTTTGTATTCAGGCAGTGGCACACTGGCTCGCGGACAGAGCGCTCGTGGATCCAATCTCCCCCGTCCCAGAACCTGGGCAGGAGTCACACAGCCACCATTCCCACACTCCCCATCACCACGGGGATCTTGCCAGTGCCACCAAGGCAAAGCCCGGACCTCTGGTCTTCGGCTCTGCCCTGCACAGCGCGGTGGACGGAGTCGCGATCGTCGCTGCATTTGCGGGCGGACGGCGGGCGGGCTGGAGCGCGGCGATTGCTGTTGCGTTGCACGAACTTCCCCATCGGATGGGGGACTTCGCCCTGCTGGTTCATATGGGGATGCCACGCCGCAGAGCCGCGCAATGGGCGATCGGTGCTGGAGCCATGGCGCTGGTGGGCGGGATCACCGTAGCGGGGCTGGGTGCGCGGTGGGCTAACTTCCCATGGCTGCTACCGGTCAGTGCGGCAACGTTTTTGTATATTGCTCTTGTAGATCTGGTGCCGGAGTTGCAGGCGAACCGTCGAGGCAATGGGATCTGGTGGCAGATCATATGCCTCGGAGCCGGTGCCGTTTTGATGTCCGTCCTCGTGCACATGCCTGGAGAGTGACCTTGCTTCGGATTGGAGTTGACCTCGGCGGAACAAAAACAGAGGCCATCGCACTGGATGGGGCGGGCTCGGAGTTAAAGCGACGCCGCGTGGCCACAGTGAAGGACGATTACGGGGCGACCATCTCAACCATTTCTGACCTTGTACGCGGCATGGAAGCGGAGTTGGGGCAGAAGGGGACAGTTGGGGTGGGGATCCCTGGCACGATCGTCCGCGCAACAGGGCTAGTGAAGAACGCCAACTCAACGTGGCTGAATGGGCGCCCCCTTGCGGCTGATTTGTCCATCGCTCTCGATCGGGAGGTGCGATGTGCCAACGATGCTAACTGTTTCGCCGTGAGCGAGGCCCGAGACGGCGCGGCGCAGGGTGTAGGTGTTGTTTTCGGCGTGATTCTGGGCACCGGTTGCGGAGGCGGCGTAGTTCTCGGGGGCGAGGTTCACGCAGGGCCGAATGGACTCGCAGGCGAGTGGGGGCACACGCCCCTACCCTGGCCCTCCACGGACGAGACTCCAGGGCCGCCCTGTTATTGCGGCCGGTCGGGCTGCCTTGAAACCTGGATCTCCGGCACGGGATTTGAAAACGACTTCGAGCGCACTACGGGAAAGAGACTCACCGGGCGTCAGATCGTGGAACTGATGCGGCAAGCTGACCCGGACGCGCTCTCGGCGTTTCACCGACTCCAGGATAGGCTGGCCAGAGGTTTGGCGGTCGTTGTAGACCTGTTTGATCCGGATGTCGTTGTGCTGGGCGGAGGAATCTCGAACCTGGAGGAGCTCTACGGCGGGGCACTGGAGCTGCTCATCACTCGGTATACCTTCGGCGGTGGTACCCAGACACCCATTCGTCCCAACAAGCATGGTGACTCGAGCGGCGTACGAGGCGCAGCTTGGCTCTGGCCCCAAGGATAGCTCTCAGCCGGCTAGGCCCAACAGCCCGGGCCACTCAGCGGGGCTGTCACAGACCATATCCGGATCCGCCATCGCCAAGGAGTGAGGCGCAAGTCCATAGCGGCAGCCAAGGCTAAGAGCGCCCGCCCGGCGTGCGGTCAGCACATCGGCTTCGGAATCGCCAACCATGACGACTCCCTCAGGAGTAAATGTGTGGGTCGGTACGCCGTACGAGGCCCAGAGCTTCCTGGCTTCCTCCATGAGCGTTAGGAGACCTGCAGGGTCCGGCTTCTTGGATGTGAAGGAGTTCCCGCCGTAATTGGCGAAGAAGTACGGAGAGAGATGGAGCGTGTCGCAAATCTCACGGGATGGAACGACAGGTTTATTGGTCAAGACCGCCATTGGCAGGTTGGGGTGCCTGGCCCGGATCGTGCCAAGCGCCTGCAGCACGCCGTCGTATACGCGGGTGTTGTCCAGTTTGTGCTCGCGATAGAACTGAAGGAAGAAGGCAAAAGCTCGCTCGAACCGCTCCTGTTGTTCGGGACGTCCGGACTCACAGCTGTCCAAGTCACCAGGGTCGCCCAGCGCACGCCGCACCAGCATGGCCGCACCATCGCCGATGTAGCCGGTGATGAGCCCATGTGGCAGCTGCGGCGCATCGACGTGCGCCATAGCGGCGTTTACGGATAAGCAGAGATCCAAAGACGAGTCGATCAAGGTCCCGTCCAGATCGAACACGAGTAACCACGGTTTGGGTGCTGACATGACCCCTTGGATGTTCTGGGCTCTGGGGATGTCGACCTACTCACCGGGAAGTGGGCGCAGAACTTGGTTGCATGACGCCCAGCTAAACCAGCCGACATAATCCTTAAGGGCTTTCTGAACTCCCTTGCGCTGGATGCCGTTTCCTAGGCGTACTTGCGGAGGATTCCTAAGACTCGCCCCTGAATGCTGACGTTGGTAGCCGGAGCGTAAATGGGCGTCATCTCGGCGTTGGAGGGCTGCAGGCGAATCAGAGTGCCTTCGCGATAGAAGCGCTTCAACGTAGCGTCCGCTCCGTCGATCAGAGCGACCACAATCTCGCCTTCACGGGCGGTGCGGGTGCGCTCCACAAGGACGAAATCACCCGAAACAATATGTTCGTCGCGCATGGAGTCGCCCCGGACCTCCAAGGCGAACACCTCCCGCGCGCCAATGATGTCGTTCAGTGAGATGGTTTCAGCTGTCTCGATGGCCTCTACGGGCTGTCCGGCCGCAATGCGGCCCAGCAGAGGAAGACGATCGCTTCCTCCACCTCCCCGCTTGGTCGCCCGCTGGGGAAGGACGTCAATGGACCGACTTCGGTTGTGCGCCCGCTGTAGCAGTCCTTTGCTCTGCAGGTTGGTGACGTGTTTGTGCACCGTCGCTAAAGAATTCAGGCCGAGTCCGGCCGCAATCTCTTCATAGGAGGGCGAGTAGCCGTTGCGCGAGGTAAACCCGGACAGGAAATCCAGGACCTCCTTCTGCCGACGTGTGATGGCCATGCTCGGATTGTAGCGAATAAAGAGCGAAGTGCAAGGAGAATCTTTGGCGAATCTGGAATGTTAATAGTTCCAAAATGGGAAACGGAATTCGGTTTTCCCGATTCAGGAATAAGCCGCTCGTTTTCTCAAACTTAGCCATTGCGAAAGCGAAGGTAATGCGAAATCTTTGGTCCAGGTCATTCGCAGTGGTGACCAGCAAACAACCCCGCAGAGAAGTACAGGAGCTGGACAATGCGCACACAGATGGTGAACTCCGAGCAGGCCACAGACATACACCTTCAACACACCCGTGAACTCTCAGGGTTCCCCACAGTTACTGAACCAGCGGAGTCCACACCTGAAGGCGTGGATGCAGAGAACTTACAGAAGTGCACTCGCGACGAACTGTTGGTTCAGCACCTACCCACCGTCCGTTTCGTTGCCCGCCGGATTCACGAGCGCCTGCCGCATCACGTGGAACTGGATGATCTGGTCTCCGCCGGCCTCGTGGGTTTGATGGACGCGGCAGACAAGTTCGATTGGAGCAGACAGGTGCAGTTCAAGAGCTACGCGCAGTTCCGCATTCGTGGAGCCATCCTGGACTCGCTCCGCACACTGGACTGGAGCCCACGCGAGCTGCGCAGGAAGGGCCGTGCCATGGCCGAAGCGATTCGGGTTCTCTCTGCCCAACTCGGTCGGACGCCATTGGATGAGGAGATCGCTCACGAAATGGAAATGGATCTCTCCACGTACCAGGAGATGACCGGAGAAATCCGATGCCTGGAAGTGGGAACCCTGAATCTCGAGAGAACCGAAGAGGTACGCGAGGAGGAGTTGGTTTACGTGCCGGCGCCAGCTACCGAGAATCCTTTGTTTCGTTGCATCGAGGGGCAAACCCGGGAGAAGCTTGCGGTAGCCATCGAATGTTTGCCAGAAAAAGAACGCCTCGTGCTGACGCTCTACTACCACGAGGAACTCACCCTCCGGGAGATCGGATTCACCCTGGGTGTTGTCGAATCCCGCGTGTCCCAGATTCGCTCATCGGCTGTGTCTCATCTTCGGGCAGTGCTGCAGGGAAAGACGATGCCGAAGCGCAGGAAATCTCGCCCTCAAGTTCACTAGTTCAGGTCTTTTCGAAATATTTCAAGGAAGAGCTAAAGTTTCGGTCGGAGGTGCCGATAAGGGCGACAGGAGAGTCATTACCATGTCGTGGAATCAGTCCGCCGAACTGAAGTGCAAGGATCAGAAACTGGTGGAGAAGGCACAGGGTTTTAGTCTAGATCCCGACCAGCCGGAACCCAGCCAGGGAAGGGCGCTGGGCGGCCGAGGTCGGGCATGCGCCGAGGCGGTCCGGTGGGCAAGGATCCTCGCAATCCAGGCCGCCGTCAAAGATGGCTCGTATCGAGTACCGGCCGAGCAGGTGGCCGATGGTCTCTTCCGCTGTGCCGAGCGTCATCAAACCGCCAGGTTGCAGATGTACTCTGCATAAGGCGCCACCTGCGTTGCGCAGGAGCTAGCCGTAAGCAGGAGAAGGTTAGACGGATGGGTGAAAACGTGCAGTTACAGGCGAAAGACGGACAGAAGCTTTCGGCCTACGTGGCGAGGCCGCAAAGCGAAGTTAAAGGTGGCCTGGTCGTTGTTCAAGAAATCTTTGGGGTCAATGCGCATATCCGCAGCGTGGTGGACAGTTATGCGGAACAGGGTTACGTCGCGATCGCTCCGGCGCTCTTTGACCGGATTGAGCCGGGGATTGAACTCACGTACGGGAGCGAGGACATGCAGAGAGCGTTCGCGCTCTATGGCAAGCTTGATCCTGCCACGGCCATTCTGGACGTAGCTGCGGCATTTCAGCACGTCCAGGGAGAAGGCGCGGGAGCAGGTGTGATGGGATGTTGCTATGGCGGATTGATGGCGTGGCTCTCGGCGACACGCGGGCCGGACATCGGGTTTGCTCCGAGATGCGCTATCGGATACTACGCCGGGGGCATCGGCAACGTAGCGACGGAGGATCCCAGCTGCCCCGTAATGCTTCATTTTGGTGCGGAAGACAGCCATATCGGGAAAGACCAGGTCGACGCGGTCAGAAATGCGCACTCTGAAGTGGAGGTCTTCGTGTATGAAGGCGCGGGTCATGCTTTCAATCGGGATGTAGATCCCAAGAGCTTCCATCCTCAAGCCGCGGCGCTGGCGAAGGAGCGCACGGCCGCCTTTCTCGCCAAGAACATTCGCTAGGGTGCCAGTGAGACTGCCACGCCGGGGCGGAACACGCCCGCCCAGCGTGGTATTCTTTAGGCTGGACACTGAGAAAAGTGACTAGAGCATAGAGAATCAGGAGCAAGTACCCGCCGTGTTGGCACCTGCAAAGAAGACAGAAATCATTAGCACCTTTCGCACGCATGACTCGGACACTGGAAGCCCCGAGGTGCAGATTGCGATCCTTAGCTCGCGCATTGTTGAGCTGACCGAGCACTTCCAGACTCACAAGAAGGATCACGGATCGCGTCGCGGCCTCCTCATGCTGGTTTCCAAGCGCCGCCGCCTTCTGGACTACCTGAAAACGACCGATGCGGACCGCTATCGCGACGTCATTGGCAAGCTGGGTATCCGCAAGTAAGCAAGCTGCCATCGTCTACGTGGACGATTGTCAGGAGTGAACACCATTATAAGTTTCTTTACCGCGCGGCGCCTGTCCGCAAACCTGCCGGTTTGTCGTAAGGCAGCTTGCGTTGGCTCCGAAACTCGGCCCAATCCGGCCGAGGTATCGAGCTTACAGATGCTTGGCCCCGCTCGATGCTTCGTCGACGGGGCTTTTGTCTGC
Organism: uncultured Verrucomicrobiae bacterium; assembly: GCA_963717535.1. Lineage (GTDB taxonomy): Bacteria > Acidobacteriota > Terriglobia > Terriglobales > Acidobacteriaceae > Granulicella. The sequence continues at coordinate 568,577 of OY970344.1, read as the reverse complement.
GCGCCCCTCGCCTACACTGGCGATTGAACAGCGATGAACAACACAGAAGAACAGAGGACGAGATTGATGCAGGACATCACAGTTGAGCTTGCAGGTGGCAAGCAGATTCGATTTGAGACGGGACGGATCGCCAAGCAGGCTTCTGGCTCCACGTTCGTTACGAGCGGTGACAATGCGGTACTCGCGACAGCCGTCGCGTCCCCGGACCCGAAGGAAGGCATCGACTTCTTCCCGCTTACGGTGGAATACCGCGAATTCACATATGCCGGTGGACGCATCCCCGGGGGCTTCATCAAGCGCGAGGGGCGCCCGAGCGAGAAGGAGATCCTGACCAGCCGTCAGATTGATCGCCCGATCCGGCCGTTGTTCCCGGAGACCTTCCGCAACGAAACGCAGGTTGTAGCGTTCGTCTACTCGGCGGATCGCGAGAACGACCCGGATGTGCTTGGCATCAATGGCGCAAGCTGTGCGCTGGCACTGAGCGACATTCCGTTTCACGGCCCCGTGGGTGCTGTGCGAGTCGGTATCGTCGATGACCAGTTCGTCGTAAACCCGACCTACGCTGAGCGGCTCGCGAGCGCATTGAACATCATGGTGGTGGGCACCGAAGAGGGCATCACGATGATCGAGTCGGGAGCGAAGGAGATTCCCGAAGAGCGCGTCGTCGATGCGATCGAGTTTGCGCATGGCGAGATCAAGAAGATCGTAGCTGCGATCAAGGACCTCGTTTCGCGTTCAGGCAAGCCGAAGCGCCAGGTTGCCGAGATCGAAATCGACCAGGCGTACATGGGCGAGCTTACGGCCAAGGTTGGCAGCCGTCTCCAGGATGCGCTTGATACCCAGAAGAACCCCAAGTTTGAGAGTTACGCCAAAGTTCGGGAGATCAAGGATGAGCTGAAGAAGGAGTTGCCGGAAGGCGACGCCGCTGCAGGCAAGAAGCTCTCGAAGTATTTCGAGCTGATGCGCGAGAAGATCTTCCGTGATCAGGTCCTGAACGATCGCACGCGCCCGGACCACCGTGCTTTCGACGAGATTCGCAAGATCACGATCGAAACCGGCGTATTACCCCGAGTGCACGGGTCGTCGCTGTTTACGCGCGGTGAGACGCAGGCGCTCGTTTCCGCTACGCTCGGCACCGCCGACGACAGCCAGCGGGTGGAGACCTATGAGGGTGAGCAGAAGCGTCGCTTCATGCTCCACTACAATTTCCCGCCGTTCTCCGTAGGCGAAGTTGGCCGCATGACCGGCGTTGGACGTCGCGAAATCGGTCATGGCGCTTTGGCGTGGCGGGCGATTGAGGCCGTTCTTCCGAGTGAAGAGGAGTCTCCATACACGCTGCGCGTGGTCTCGGACATTCTCGAGTCGAACGGATCGTCTTCTATGGCGACGGTTTGCGGTGCGTCCTTGTCGCTGCTGCAGGCTGGCATCAAGTTGAAGGCGCAGGTCGCAGGTGTCGCGATGGGTCTAGTAAAGGAGGACGAGAACTACGCCATTCTGACCGACATCGCGGGCGCTGAGGATCACTACGGCGACATGGATTTCAAGGTGGCCGGCACGCGGAAGGGTATCACCGCGCTGCAGATGGACATCAAGATCATGGGCATTACGCCACAGATCATGCGTGAGGCGCTCGCCCAGGCGCAGCGTGGCCGGTTGTTCCTGCTGGACGCAATGGATGCAGTCATCTCGGCGCCAAGCGAGCAGACCTCGAAGTACGCGCCCCGGATCCACACCCTGCAGATCCCCACGGACAAGATTCGTGACCTGATCGGGCCGGGCGGAAAGACGATTCGCGGGATTATCGAAGCGACGGGCGTCAAGATTGATGTGGAAGACACCGGTCGTGTCAACGTCGCGTCGTCGGATGCTGAGGGTTTGAGCAAGGCTATCCAGATGATCAGCGACCTGACCGCCGTACCCGAGGTGGGCAAAACCTACCTTGGCAAGGTTGTCCGGCTTGCCGAGTTTGGCGCCTTTGTCGAGATCTTTCCCGGTACTGACGGCCTGCTGCACGTTTCAGAAATCGCGGAACATCGCGTAAAGGACGTCAAGGATGAGCTGCGAGAGGGCGACCAGGTCCTGGTGAAGGTGTTGGCCATTGAAGGCAACCGCATCAAGCTGAGCCGCAAGGCCGTCCTGCGTGAGCAGCGCGCGAAGCTGGGCCTTCCAGAGGTGCCGGAAGGTGGCCAGGAGGGCGGCGGGCGCGGACGCAGTGAGCGTGGGGATCGTTCCGAGCGTGGTGACCGGAGCGAGCGTTCCGAGCGTTCGGAACGTGGCGGGGAGAGAGCCAAACCAGAAGCGCCTGCGCATGAAGAGACGATCACCATCGACGGTGGCGCGGATGACTTTGACGAGGATGAGGACGACTTTGAGACTGAGGATGAGGGCGCCGAAGAGGGCGAGCTCGTTGCAGCGCAGTCTGCAGAGGGCGCCCCGGCAGCAGCTGGGGACGCTCGTCCGCAGGGTACCGGCAACGGTCGTCGTCGCCGTCGCCGTAGCCGTCGTTCCGGTCCCGGCGGCGGCAGCGCACCTCAGGCTGGCGCACGCTAAACGGTAACGATGTAGCGGAATGGCCGCACCCTCGGGTGCGGCTGTTTCGTCTATGGAGAACAGCATCTGAACGCCTGCGGGGTGGATTTGGGCCGGGAGAAAAGGACGTGGAGCAGGACTTGGCCGTTTGCGCTGCTTTGCGCTCTTGACGCGAGTCGATGGCTCATCGAGGGGGCATTTCCTGCGACGGGTTCCAGCCTGTGGACCGAGGCGGCGGGCTGCCTGGGTGCCGCGGTTTGCCTTCTCGCGTGGGCTACTTTGAGGCCGGCAAACCTCAACGGGGCTTTGCGGAGAAGCTCGTCCGTGAACTTAATCATCGCTGTGGCGACGGTTGTTTCCGGGGCGGCATTGGCTGCAGCAGTTGCGGGACGTCCCCTGAATGCGAACAACGTCACCCTGGCCCTTGCGCTCTGTCCTGTGGTGATCGCAGTCGTTGTCTCAGCGGGCGGCCGAGCGGACGGCGCTGACCTTACAGGGTTGTTATGGCCGGGTCTCGCTGGGGTAGCGGGTCTGCTGCTCCTTGTCCCTGAGCCTTCGTTCGGGGCGTGGCGGCCATGGATAGGAATGATGGCGATGCCGCTCCTGATAGGTGGAGCAGCGGGTGCGTACAGCGCAATATCAGATGAGGAGCCGGAATGCCCCGCCAAAGATCACAGACCCGCTATGGCCGCCGGGCTGGCTTGTGCCGCTGGGCTTCTCGGTGCTCTTGCTTGGTTGCGCTGGAGAGCAGGCACTGAACAGGCGTTCACCCTGCCGGCCGCTGCTCTGGATGGCGGGACAGCTGTGCTGACCTTGTTCGCTTTGGTCCGCCTAGGGCCGGTGCGGTGGAGCGCTCAGTTCCTGCTCGTTCCCTTGTTGGGTCTGGCGGAGGGCGTTGTGTTCCTTCGACCGCTGCTGGACTGGCGGTCTTACGCGGCTTTCGGTCTTCTTGCATTGAGCGCTTTTTACCAATGGATGGCTCTGGCGGGGAGCGCAGATCCGGCAATCGACAACGCTGCGGAGGCCGGCGTACCTGAGCAGTGACCCCCGCGCCAGGGCCTTTCTGCAAGAAAAAGGCTTCTGTACACTCAGGCCATGGCAGCTTCCATGTACATCGTAGTGGAGGGTGAGGACCCGGGTTACGACACCTATGTGAACGGGCGGGCGCTTGCGAGGCAAGAGGCCGCGATTGAACGCCTTGCTCACACGCTCGGCGTGCGGCCACTGCTGGAGTTCTTCTCTGCCGACGAGAATTCCATGGCGCTCCTCATTGAGGAGGGCGCCGGGAATCCGGAGATCCTGCATCGGTTGCCGCCGCCCCAGTGGTTTCGCCCGGAGGATGGCCTGGGCACGGTGCGGGCCCTGATTGAGGCGCTGGAGCAGGAGCCGCGGCGCCTGGGTAAAGAGGCCTCGGCCGTACTCAGCGAGCTGATGGAGTACGAGCGGGTGTTGCTGAAGACGGCCGAACGCCGGTTGCGGTGGCATCTGGCTTTCAGCTGGCGCTGAATCCACACTCGCTCTTTCCTGGCGAGAGCCTCAAAAGATCTCCTCATCGCCGATCGGCATGCCCGGCGGTGCACTCACCGGCTTCGCAGAGACGAACTTCTCCGGATCACGCTCGAAGTCCTGGATGCGCTGGATCATGGCTTTACGATGGATGGCTTCCGCTGTATCGGAGGGCATGGGTTGGGTCGTCCAGTTATGCAGCAGGTCGTCAATGTGCGAGCGCGTGATCGCTCGTGTCTGGCTGGACGCGCCTGGGTTGGCAGCGAGTGCGAGCATGGCTTCCAAGCCGCGGAATTCCACGGCTCGTTCTGTCTCTGATGAGGTGGTGTGTCCGCCCTCCGGTCGCTCGGCCGTGGTGGTGGAGACACCCTCAAGCACGTTGCGGAGACCCAGCGACTGCGGGACACGCATGTGGTATTCGAACAGGCGCGTCGCCCGCTCGGGGTCGCACAGGAGTGCAAGCGTCAGGTCCGCACTGGACTCCGCGGCCGCAATGGGATCGAAGACGAGGCCCATGTGCGATGCAAACGACTCCTGAGTGCGGGGAAAGCCCGGGGGATGGGGCGGCAGGATGGCCAGCAGGGACTCGGGTAGTGTAAGCGTCTCCGGCTTGAGTGTCTTCAGGACAGCTTCAAGCGCTTTCTGCTGGTCCGCGGGGTCTACGATCACGGGGTCTGGTTGCCCGTCGCCGCGCAGGTTGTACTCGTACAGCAGGCCACCGATCTCCTTGGCGACTGCCTCGGTCTGGTAGCGGTGAAAGAGGAAGAGCGGAACCAGTGTCTCCTCGAGTTGCGCCATCGGCGTGTGCTCTTTGATCGCGCCCGAACCGAATCGCGCGAGCGCCGCTGCACGCACCTCGAGCACGCGGTTGAGTTCGTCGGCCGGGTCAGCGCCATTGTCCCAGAGATGCGCGTGTGGATGCGCTGAGCCCAGCGGCCGTGCGTCCTGATCCGTGATGTAGGGTATGCCCCGCGTCTGAGCCTCTTTGAGGATGCGATCGAGCGACCCGGTCTGTTGCTCGTGGTCCAGACCTGGCGCGAACTCGCGGTATCCATAGTCGATGGCGACCTTGTCCCAGGCGCCGATGTCCACTGCGTACGCATGGCTCAGATCCGGTACGCCGTTTCTCAGTTCCACCATGGGGTGCGGGTAGTCCATCACACTGGTGCTCTGGCCGACGCTGGACGCCGCGAAGTTGTGCGCCAGGCCGAGCGTGTGACCGGTCTCATGCGCGCTTAGCTGGCGAATGCGCGCGAGCACCATCCCAAGCATCGGGTCGTCTTTCGCGCCGGGCGCAAAGCCGTTCGCGTGAGGTCCCGTATAGGGGGCTAGCAGGGCTTCCGCGATCAGGTAGTCCTGACGGCCACGCAAGCTGCCCAGCGTGACGTTGCCCTTGATGATCTCGCCTGTTCGCGGATCAGTGACCGTTGCTCCATAGCTCCATCCCCGCGTGTAGCGGTGTACCCACTGGATGATGTTGTAGCGCACGTCCATGGGATCGGCGCCTTCGGGGAGCACCTTTACCTGGAACGCGTTGTGCCAGCCGGCCGCCGTGAACGCCTGATTCCACCAGCTTGCACCTTCTACCAGCGCGCTCCGAATCGGTTCGGGCGCGCCTCGATCCACGTAATACACGATCGGCTGCACGGGTTCGCAATCAGCTTTGCAGTGCGGGTCTTTCTTGATCAGGCGATGCCGCTCAATCAAGCGCTGATCCAGATCGCCGCTGAGCGGAGCGGCGTAGTCGCGGTAGGAGAGATCGAAGTAGCCGGATCGCGGGTCATAGTTGCGCGAGACGAACCCGGGCTCCGGCAAAGCGACAAAGCTCTGTCGCTCGCGCACGGTGATGGCATGCGGGTCCGGCGTCACATCGCGCACATACTGTCCCTTCGGCGCACCCTCGGTGGTGAAGGTCAGGATTGCGTCGACCTCCGTGTTGCGTGGGAAGGCCTTGGTCGTGTCCATGGCGACGGCAGAACGAGACGCGTCCACTTTGTAGGCACCTTGCTGGAGGCGTTGCAGTGCTTCGGCCACACCGTGGACGTCGCGCAGGAAGAAGTCTGTAGCGTCCACGAGCAAGCCGCCGTCAGGCGACTCGGCTTCGACCTTGAAGCCCCAGAGAACGCTCACCGGAAAGCTTTGCCTTGCGGCGAGAATCTCGGCAGGGTCGGTCGCAGAGGTACGGAATCGCTCGTTGCCTTCGATGAGCAGCAGCTTGGGCCCTTGGCGCTCGAAACGCACCAGGCGCGCGGGCGCTGTCTGGCCTCGATCGAGACCGAGATCGTTGGAGCCTGTGCCGTAGGGCAGGGAGTCCGTGTACAGCAGCTCCGTGCCGGGCTTGGGGATCTCGAGGTAAAGCTTGCCTGCCTTGCCGTCCCAGTCGAGTGGCAGCAGCCCATCCTGATGCTGCATGCCGGAGATCCGCTGAGCCAGGGTGATTGGTGGGCCTGGCTTCTTTGCGTCACTATCCTGGGCGTGCAACGAGCACGCAGCGGCTACAGGCAGCATGGCTGCGATGAAGGAAAGTCGGCGAAAGCTCATGACTCCTTGTATCACCTGAGCTTGGGAAGCCTCTATCGATTAGCGGGCAAGCCATCCACCATCCACCGCGAGCACCGTACCGGTGATGTAGTCGCTGGCAGGCGAGGATAGAAACACGGCTGCTCCGGAGAGATCGGAGGGCTTTCCCCAGCGGCCGGCCGGAATGCGCTCCAGGATCTGTCGATTACGCGTTTCGTCTGCCTGTAGCGCCTCCGTATTCGTGGTGGCAATGTAACCCGGCGCGATGGCGTTGACCTGGATGTTATGCACGGCCCACTCATTCGCGAACGCCTTGGTGAGCTGTGCGATGCCTCCCTTGGAGGCTGCATAGGCAGGAACGCGGATGCCGCCTTGAAAGCTGAGCATTGAGGCGATGTTGATGATCTTTCCGCCCACGGCGCGTCCGATCATGGTTCGGGCTGCAAGCTGAGATAGTTGGAAGACACTGGTGAGATTGACCTGTAGAACACGGCTCCAGTCTTCGAGCGCAAAGTCTTCCGCAGGCGCGCGATGAATCGTGCCGGCGTTGTTGATCAGGATGTCGATCGGACCGAGTTGAGAGACCACGGCGTGGAAGAGATCGTGCGCGCCCGTGACGGAGCTGAGATCCGCCTGGAACGCAACGGCGGCGGGGCCGATGGTCTCTGCGGTCTCCGTTGCTGGCCGGCGATTGCCATGCACCGCGACACGCGCGCCGGCGCGTGCAAGGCCTTGTCCAATCGCTGCACCGATGCCGCTTGCGCCGCCCGTGACTAATGCAGTTTTGCCGTCGAGACGAAAGGGGTCAGAGGTGGCTTGCGGCATCAGGGGAGGGCCTCCTTCAGGGTTCATCAGATTGTCTGCGAAGCTGCGTTGGCCAGCGTTGTGTCCTTCGTTGCGCGGGACCACAGCACGCGCAGGTCGGTGACCTCGCGAAGCGTGAAGTTCGGTTGTGGCGGTGCGGTGACGGCGAAGAAGTCGGCGCGATGTACATCATGCAGCCAGAAGGCAGGACGTGGATCCGGCGCTGCGGGTGCAAGCTCCACGTGAGACATCTCCAGGTGCTTGAGATGGCGAACGAAGAAGCCGTGGCAGGGTGTGGGGCCGAAGGAGAGCAGCTCGGGGTACTCATCCTCTTTCTCGGGGACCTCCAAGGTGTGCCAGTCGGGCATGGGCTTTGTGCTTTCGCCCCAGTTCTGGCGCGCCTCTGTGGGCAGGCCGCGATGACCAAAGAAGCAGTTGGAGAACTTAACGTCCTCGATCAGGTTCGAGGGCACGCCTGAAAGCAAGGACGCAGTGGAAGACGCGGAGTTGTACGACGCGATGTTGGAGACCATGACCCGGCGCAGAGTGCCAGGCCGCATCGTGTCCTTCGGACCTCGATTTCTGCGGTTCAGGCGCAGGAAAAAAGGGGCATCGACCGTGTCGCGCAGCGTGATGTTGGAGATGGCGATGTCTTCGATGAGCGCGCCGTCCGAGCTCTCAAGTGAGATTCCTTTGGACCCTTCACAGACGCAATTTGAGATCGTGATGTTGCGAAAGCCGCCGTTGGATTCTGTGCCGCACTTGATGCGTCCGTTGCGAGGAACATGCGCGTCGTCAGCAAACTTGATCCACTTGCCGTTGAGAACCGAGCCAAGAGTGTAGAAGCCGCTCACGAAGCAGTTCGCGATGGTGACGTTTTCTGTCGGGCGTGGGTAGCCGAGAGCGTAGCTGGATTTCGGACAGATTGCGTCATCCCAGGGCGAGTTCACAGTGCAGTTCGACACCCGTACGTTCCGGCAGCAGTCGATGTCGAAGCCATCGCGATCCGTGTCGATGAGCAGGTTGTCCAGCGTGAGGTTATCGACGCCGGTGGCGAGCAGGGCGAAGTGTCCACCCTTGAGCACCGAGAAGTCGAGCAAGGTCACATTGCGGCAGTTCTTTAACGCGATGGCCTTGTTCCCGACTCCGGTTTGCTCCGCATGGAAGTAGGGATAGTCTCCGCGTATGTCGCCGGGACGGCTGCCATGCGAGAGCCCGGCGCCGTGAATCAGGCCGGGGCCGAGGATGGAGAAGTCATGGATGCCTTCGCCGACAAAGAGCGAGTTGTGCCAGTGATTGTGGCCGTAGTCCTGGTAAGCCTCCCAAGGTGCATTGGGCTCGGCGGGATCATAGGATCCGCCGTTATACCCGGTGGTTTCGCCGGGTTTAGGCGAGTCCCCCGCGAGGATTGTGCAGCCCCGTGACAGGTACAAATCAACATGGCTTTGCAGGTGGATCGTGAAGCAGACATAGGTCCCCGCCGGAAACAGCAGGGTGCCGCCACCGCCAGCAGCAACCGCCTGGAGCGCTTTATTGACCGCAGGGCTGTCGATGGTTTTGCCGTCTCCGGTAGCGCCAAAGTTGCGCACGTCATAGATTGGCTGACTGCTGGACAGTGCCGGCGATTGCGCATGAGCGGCGAAGCCGATGGTTGAAGCAAGTGCGAGGGGGGAGGTCTTGAGGAGGTCACGACGGTGCATATGGATAGCTTTCTACAACGCGGAAACTGACTTCACAAGGTTTCGCGGCCGGTCCACGTCAATGCCGCGGTCGGTCGCAAAATGGTAGGCAAGAAGCTGTAGAGGAATTACCTCGCAGATCGCCGCTAGAGCCTCCCGCATGGGCGGGATGGTCACAAGGACCGAGGCTAGCTCCGCTGCATCTGAATCGCCTTCGTTCGCGATGATCAGCATGGGAGCATCCTTGTCCCGCAGTTCGCGCGTGAGTTGCATCACGCTGTCATACCGATGTACTGAACCAGCGTCCTGGCGGTCAACGGTGGCAATCATGACCAGGGGGGACTGTGCGCTGACAAGTGCGGTGGGGCCGTGCCGGAGTTCGCCTGCCGGGTAGGCTTCAGCGTGGACGTACGCACTCTCCTTAAGCTTGAGAGCACCTTCTCGTGCGATCGGATAGTGAACACTGCGCCCGCAAAACAGAAAGCTGTTTGCGCTTGAGACCTGCTTTGCAAAGCTCTGGGCTGCTCCTTGCCAGGCGTTCATCTGCAGCGCAATTCGTTCTGGCAAGGCCCACAGTTGCTCCAGGCGATCACCGATGGCTTCCCGCGGCAACGTGCCGTGAGTTTCGGCGGCGATCAACGTCAGTAGCTCCAAGGCGAGCAGCTGCGCCGTGAAGCTCTTGGTCGCAGGGATGGCACGTTCGGGGCCGGCGAACAGCGGCATGGAGGCTCCTGCCTCGCGCATCATGGTAGAGCCTGGCACGTTGGTGATGGCTAATGTGGGCTGACCGGCAGCCAGCGCGCGGCGAAGCGCCAGCAAAGTGTCGCCTGTCTCGCCCGATTGCGAAATCACTACGACGCCCGCACTGGAGGCGGTTTGTGGACTGCGATAGCTATATTCGCTCGCGTACTCTACATCGACGGGCAAACTGCTCAGCTCTTCCAGTAAGACTTCCCCGACGAGGCCGGCGTGGCGGCTTGATCCACTGGCCGCGATCAGCAACTGCGTCTGCGATCTTAGCCAGGCACGGAGTGGCTCTGTCACCCCGGGGCGCAGAGTGGGTCCGTCTGCATAGTGGGCCAGCGTTCTGGTGAGCGCTTCGGGTTGCTCGTAGATTTCTGCCAGCATCCAGTGGGGATACGGTTCAGGCGGCAGAGGATAGGTCATGGCTGCAGGCTCCGAGGTTGCGTGTTCTGTTCAGCGCGCGAAGAGGGGACTTCGTTCGGAAGTAGTGCTCGGAACTGAACTCTGCCTATTCGAGGACTAGTGAAGGTTGCGCGCACAACCACAGTCGAGGCGGTCGATTACCCCGCGGAGTATGGGTCAGCATTTCAGGGCCGCTTCAAAGGTACACTTGGCCGCGCTCGTTCCTGGGGAACAACTCCTTCTCCTTCCTTGAGTGAGTAGAAGGCGTCCGCAGCTAGATTCGTGAGGGTTTCAGTCCTGCCTGATGGCCAATGGACCTCCACCGTATCGATCTTTGTACCCGAGCCTAGCCCGAAGTGCAGACGAAGATCGTTCTGCGAAAGGTAACTCCCGCCGCTGTGAACTTCATCTGTCTGCGTGACACCGCCGGCCGTGATCTTCACGCGCGCATTCAAGGCTAGGCGGTTGCTCTTGGTTCCGTTCAGTTCGAAGCTGACCCAATGCCGGCCCGGCACGCCGCGGTTGCGCAACACGGAGGGAGTACCGTCCAGATCACCGATGACGACGTCGATGTTGCCGTCATTGAACAGATCGCCGACCGCGAGCCCACGCGAAACCTTCTTCTCTGTGAACGGGCTTCCAGCCTGGTCGCTCGCATCGCAGAACGTACCGTCTCGCTGGTTGAGTTGGAGCACCTTCGGTTCGCGATAACCTGCACCCGAGGCTAACGTGTCCACCTGCGGGTACACGTGGCCATTCACCGCGATCAGGTCAAGCCATCCATCATTGTCCAGATCGGCGAAAGCCGTGCCCCACTTCACATAGGGCAAAGAGGGAAGCGCGGTACCAGTCTCATAAGAGACCTCCTTGAAATTCCAATCGCCTTCGTTCCGGTAAAGGTCAGCATTCTCGTCGCTGAAGTTGGTGACATATACGGAGGGCCGGCCGGTGTGGTTGTAATCCCCGATCGCCAGGCCCATGGATGCCTGCTCTGAGCCATCGTCGCTCACCGCTGTGCCGGACTCGAGACCGATCTCCTTGAACTTGCCATTGCCCAGATTCTTGTAAAGGAACTTCGGCGTGGAGTCATTTGCGATGTAGATGTCTGGCCGTCCCGTATTGTTGAAGTCCGCCCAAAGCACCCCGAGGCCGTAGTAGCCGTTGGGGTCGTCCACGCCGGCGGCCTTGGAGACCTCCGTGAATGTACCGTCGCCGTTGTTGTGGAAGAGCGAGTCTCCCGCGCCGCGGAGCCCACGCGGACCACATTGGACGTCTATTCCACGGTACTTACAGAACGGTGCGCTGCCGAAACCGGGAAGGTCGTTCAGGTGAAAGTCAACGTAGTTGGTCACCATGAGATCGACGAAGCCATCGCCATCGTAGTCGCCAAAGGCCGCGCCTGTTGACCAGCGGCCATCCGCAACCCCCGCCTTCGCCGTCACGTCTGTAAAGGTGCCATCTCCGTTGTTCCGGTAGAGGACGTTGCCTCCCAGGCAGGTCAGGTAGAGGTCAGGCCAGCCATCGTTGTTAAAATCCCCGACCCCGCCACCCATGCCGAAACAACTCGTCGCCAGGCCCGATTTCGCTGTGACGTCGGTGAAGGTGCCGTCGTGATTATTGCGATAGAGCGCACCGATCGTTTTGGCGCCCTTCACGGCCTGGTCCACCGTTGGTGCATTCGTGAAGTAGATGTCAGGCCAGCCATCGCGATCGTAGTCGACCAGAATCACGCCTCCGCTCATGGACTCGACGATGTAGCGCTTGGACGGATCAGAGGTGTGCCGGAAGTGGACGCCGGCTTTCGCCGTGACGTCCTGAAACTGAGGCACAGGACGCCCACCGCATCTAGTCGACTTCGCGCCGGGCGGCGGAGGAGGTGCGGTGGGATGCCCACTCTGCGCCAAGGTGACGGCGATGGGATGGGAGAGAACGAGCGCTACTGTCAGCTGGAGCTTCAAGGCCAAATGCACAGAGAGTTTCTTATCCTTCAAAACAGTCGATCAATGAACGGACACACGGTCCGCAGCCTGCTCTCGGCCGTTGGCCTTAAGCTGTTTGTAGATGGCCAGCTCCTTCTCAGCGTCCACCGGACGGCTGGCCTTCCGGTAAGCGGCCTGGAGCTGATAGTGGATGTAGTCTGTGCCTGGACTGGAACGCTCGGCGGCTTCCAGGTGCGTGATGGCCTCCGTCACCCGTCCGCGCTCCAGTTCTAGTTTGCCCAGTTGGTACGCCGCGTTCGCGTAGCCGGGGTGGGATGCGAAGACCTGCCGGAAGATCTGCTCAGCCTGGTCCACGCGGGCCTGTTGCATGTACACAAACCCAAGATGGTATTGGGCATCAGGATCACCAGGCGAGAGCGCGAGTTCTGCCTCGAACTCCTTTGCAGCTTCCGGCCAGTGTTCAGAGCGGATGTAGGCAAGACCGAGGGCAAGGTGAGCCTTCGGCAGAGAAGGATTGGCAGCGGAGGCCCGTTGTAGCGTGGCCACAGCTCGTGAGTAATCGCCCAGAGCAGTCCACAGCTGTCCGATGAGGAGAGCAACTTCAGGCCGCTGAGGTTGTGCCTCGTACGCGGTGAGAACCTGGGTGGCCTTGGGCACGTCGCCGGTTCGGGCAAGAGAGGCTGCCCACGCGTACCCCACCTGAGAGTCCTGCATCCCTGCGGAGCCCAGGGGCTCAAAGGCGCGGGCTGCTTCCCCGAACCGATTCAGATCGAAGTAGGCGATTCCCAGCATTCCACGCAAAGCATGGCTGTCTGGTTCCTGTAGCAGTGCCTGTGTGAGCGGGGAGATCGCCCCCTCATAGTTCCCGGCGCGAAACTCGCTCTGGCCGAGATTCTTTTCCAGGCCGGGAAGCGTGCTGTCCCAATCCTCCGCCTTGCGATAGAGCCCGGCAGCCTCAGGGAAGTGGCCCTGTACGGCCTCCGATGTACCGAGGTCGTTATAGGCGAGTGAAAGAACGGAGCGGAGTTGACTTTCACGGGCGTGCAGTTCGGTCTGTTGCGTTTCGGTGAGCTTTGCGGGTGTCTTCATCGCAGAAAGATCGAATGCTGCGGTCTCGTCCGGTGCGGCCTGGCTCGCCGTCGAGGCAGAGGCTCGGGCGGCAGGGTCAACCACGCCCGCAGCGTTGGATCCAGGGCCGGCCATACTCGCGATACTCTGCTGGCTCTGTTCCATGGTCTTATTCTGGAGCTCGCGGGCCTTGGCGAGAAACGTTTCGCTCTCCTCCTTGCGGCCAGAATTGGCGAGGATACGCCCAAGGTCGACATAGGCTCGACGGATCTGGAAGTTCGATCGGGCTTCGTCGTTTCCGGTGAGCTCAACCGCTTTTCGCAACGCGGCTTCCGCAGCAGGGTTGTTGCCCTGCGCGTAGGCATTCAGGCCTAGAAAGAGGAACGGGTCAGGAGCCGTCGTATCGAGTACGGCTGCCGCTTTGAGATAGGGCTCTGCTTCGTCGTAGTGGCGGTCCCCCGACGCAAGAAACCCGGTCATATAGTTGGCCAGGTAGTCCTTCGGATAAAGCTCAACTTCTTTTTTGATCTCTGCTTCTGCTTCCGGTGTTGGCTTCCATTCATTCAGCGACAGCTTTGCAAGGCCGAGGAAGTAATGTGCATGCGGGGTTCGTGGATCGACCTGGATGGCACGTTCAAACTCCTGAACGGCATCCGGCAGATCGCCGCCATCGCGATAAGCACGACCGGCGAGGACATGCAGGGAACCCGAGTCACCGTGCTGCGCCTCGATCTCGCGAAAGATTTCCTGCGCGCGTGCTTTGTCCTGGGGGCGCTTCGTCTGGAGAAGACAGTTGGCCAAAGCGTACTGGGTCTCGACTCCTTGGTCGGCCTGAGCCACGCGACCGAGCGGCTCAAGCGCTTCAACAAATCTGCCCTTCTGCATAAGCGAACTGCTGAGGATGCGATCTGCCTGCAGGATTTTCGGGTCTTTCCGGTGAATCTGCTCCGCGAGTTCGATGGCCTCATCGTACTGGCTGCCTTGAGCTTCAACGGTTGCCAGGGCAAGAGCGGCGGCTGGGGTCTGTTCGAAGCGCAGCGAGTCTTTGTACAGGAGTGCTGATTGGGGGTATGCGCCTTCCACCGCCCGCAGGGCTGCCAGGGATCGCAGTGCGGAGGCGATCACCATGGCATTGGCGTTCGCTACGCCGCCGGGATCTCCAGCATTCCGTGCAGCTTCCGCCATCGCCAAACGTGAACCCAGCTCGTCATTTTGGTTACTTGCTGCAGGGGGCGAAGTTGGCTTCTGAATGCGATGCGGAGGTTGTTGCGCGTCAAGCATGAATCCGCATATCACCATCGAGAGCAGCGGAGCGAAGCACACCGGCTTGCGCTTGTTCATGCCTGTCGCCGGTCGGGTTCGGTGCGGCGGTGCTGTGATGCGATCGTTCATGAGACTGGGCCGAGTGTACCGCAAAGGAAGAGGCGGCGGCGCTCCGATAGGAGCACTCCGCCGCCGCTGATCCATTGCTATGAGAATGGGTTAGAAGTCGAAGTGAAGAGCGTACTGCAGCTCGCGATTCGCCTTGCCGGGTTGTAGCGCCTGGACACTGCCGAACGCGTTCGGTGCAGGTGCAGGAGCCGTGGTGATGATGTTGTTCGTTACGCTGCAGGGAAGACCGGTAGGTCCGCCGCCCGCGACCGCAGCATGAGCTCCGCCGCAGTACATCGGGCCAGTGGGCGTATAGCTCGCGCCTTCCAGACTGCTGGTGTTGAAGTTGGGGTGGTTGAGCAGGTCGAAGAAGTCGAACTGGAACTTAATCCGGTACTTCTCTTTGATCTGCCAGTTCTTTGCAAGTTGGGCATCCAGATCGGTTGTGGGTGCGCCGTAGCATTCTCCACGGCCAGCTATGTTGGAAGGGATCGTCCCGATCGCGTAGCCGACAAGGGTGAAGGCATTGGCGTTGAGAATCTGGTTCCCATGCTGTCCGGCATTGCAGTTGATGCCCGTGGAGAGGGGCAGATTGTTGCCGTTGTACCCGGTACCGATCAGGCTGTTCAGAGTGCTGCCGTAGCCCGTAATGCAGGTGCCATTGATGTCGAGGTTGGTGCATCCACCGCCGCTCGAGCCGCCAAAGACGGTCAGGGAGGATCCGTGAGCCGCGGTGAAGATGCTATTCAGCTCCCACCCGCCTACCGACTCCTGAACCAGCTTGTTGGATTTGTCGAACTTTGGAAGGAAGAACACCTCGTTCAGCACGAAGATATTCGGCCTGTTGATGTTCGTGTTGTGCTTGTCCAGCCTTGGGTTCTGGAGAGACAGCGTGGCCTCGTTGCCAAAGCTGCCGGACGAGTTGTCGAGATCGATGTTGCCGATGGAGTGGGACCAGGTGTACGCAGCCTGGAAGGTAGACCGCCCGATCTGCGACCGGAACAAGGTCTGGAGCGAGTGATACGTGGTGTGACCATAGCGGGCAAAGCCGCCGATCTGCCCGAAGTTAGTGGCGGGCCGATAGGAGTTAGCCACGGCGGTACTGGGAGCGAACGCTTCCTGTAACCAGCTGCTCTGCGGTACCGAGTTGGCGTCATACATTGAGCTCAGATGGACGCCGGTGTTGCCGACATAGCCCAACTCGAACGTGGTATTGCGATGCAGTTGCTGTTCGAGCGTGGCGTTCCACTGCCAGGAGTTTGGTGTGATCGCTTTGGGGTCCTTCGCGAAGCCCGGCGACAGCGCCGCACCCGCCAGGGGAGCCGGCGTGTCGATAGAACGATTGCTGGATGCGTTCAGTGAAAATGGCGCAGACTTTGCAGCGTTCTCGTCAAAGCCCACGATCTCCCGCTGGTAGAACTGGCCACCGCCGAAACGAAGCGCGGTCTCACCGTTGCCGAAGACATCCCACGCAATGCCAACACGCGGAGCGATGTTGTGATTGGACTGCTGGACGAGGGCACGGTTCGCACCAGGTGTGCCGCTGGACAGTGTGATGGATGCGCCAAGACTGTTCAGAAGCTTGGCGGCATCGGCACAGGGAGTTGTACCGGGGACGATAAGGAGACCGTTGCAGACGTCCTGGGGATTGGTCTTGGCTTGGGCTGCGCTCCAGGCGGCCGGATTCCAGTTCGCCCAATGATTGTCGTCTCCGTAGGGTTCGCGGAAGAACGACCAGCGGAAGCCGTAGTCGAGGGTTAAGTTACGCCGGATCTTCCAGGAGTCCTGCAAGTAGAACTCATAGTCATGCCAGCGAACATAGGCAGTGGCATCCGTGCTGCCTTCGCCTACGTTGAACTCCTGCGGTGTGCTGCCCGTACCGGGGATAAGAATGCTTGCAAGAGCGTTGCCCGTTCTAGCGCAAGCAGGTAGCCCTGGTCCGGTGATCGTTCCACCGGCAGCGTTGGTCGCGCAGAACACATTGCTGTCGCTTGGCAAGGTTGGACGGTCAGCACCGTTGCCGCTGTCCTCAACTTTGAGGCTGTCGCCCAGAAACACACCGGCTTTGTAAACGTGATTGCCACTCACCTTGGACAGGTTGTCCTGCAGGGTGTAGAGGTCTTCGTGATTCGCGTACGGGGCGATGTTCCAGATGGAAGAGTTGCCGTTATAGGAGCCATACGGGTTCAGGCCACCCCACCCACCAAAGAACTCGTCGGGCTGCTTGAGCGCGGCAGGGAAGGCCGCCGGATAGGCTTGCTGGAGAGCAGGAACGATGCTGGCCCGGGTTCCAGCCAGGCTGGTGATGATGGCGTTATGCCCATAGCCGAACTCGACGTCGTTCACCATCGTGTTGTGGATGGTGGAGCTCAGTTTGGCCATCACGCTCTTGGATGGCTGGCTCCAGTTCGAACCGACTGTCGGGAAGTTCGAGTCACCCCAGAGCCCGTCGAAGCCGGGGTTGTTGGGGAAGGGATTTGTCCAGGAGTCCTGCGTCCAACGCATCGTAATGCGGGTGTTCTTGGTGACGTCGTAGTCTCCACGGACGTTCCACTCGCTCCAGTTGTTCTTGTTCGGAATCGAGGATGCCCAGTTGTAGCCGTTTCCGTTCGTCAACTTCTGGTTGGTTGAGTTGAAATTCGCGGAGGGATAAAACTGCGCAATCAGCAGGCCGCCCTTGTCGGGATTTGCGATCTTCAGAGGATTTCCAGCAGCTGCGAACTGCGCTGGAATGGTAGGAATCGTCGCCCCGCACTGGTCTGTCGTCGCAGTGCCATAGCCGCTGAAGTCACCTCCGGATTCAGCATCTGTAGGAACGCACGTGCCATAGGACCCGCCACGCTCTTCGCGGTTCCACTCCTGGTTGTACCAGAGGAAGAGTTTGTTCTTAATCGCGGGACCGGCAAGGTAGTAGCCCCAGTCGCTGCGCCGCAGCTTCGCCTTACCCGTACCGTTATTGTTGGAGACCCAATCGTTCGCGTCGAGGAAGTCATTGCGGCCGGAGTAGAACAGGCCACCATGAATCGTGTTGGAACCTGAGCGGGTCGTAAGGCTGATGATCGCTCCTGCCGCCTGGCCGTACTCCGGACCATAGGAGTTCCGAATCATTTTGAACTCGGCGATGGTGTCCGTGGCGGGATAGATCAGGATGGTGCGGCCGGAACCGACGTCGTTGTTGTTCACGCCGTCGACCAGGAACAGGTTGTTGTTGTAAGGGTTGCCGTTGACGGAGAAGTTCACGCCACCCTGCAGGCCCTTGCCGGTTGCGTCGAAGTTGGAGGCTGCGGATACGCCCGGTGAAAGCTGCGTAAGACCGACGAAGTTTTCGCCGTTCAACGGAAGTTCGCGTACCTGCGTCCCGTCGATGACTTCACCTACCGACGCATCGGTGGTCTGGACCTGGACCTGGTTCGCTTCCACGGTAACCGTTTCTCCGGTCGACCCAACCTGCAGCTTGACATTGACCTCAGTGTTCGTTGAGGTGTGAACTTCTACGTCGTTCTCGACTTCCTTTTTGAAGTTGCTCGATTCGACGTCAACCTCGTAGGTGCCTACCGGCAGTTGCGCAACGGTGAAGCTGCCCTGATTCGTAGTCTTCGCTGAAAAGCGGGTATTCGTGCCCTTGTTGATCACGGTGACCGAAGCGTTGGGAACAGCAGCGCCACTTGCGTCGACTACATTCCCAACGATTGTTCCGTAGTAGACCTGGGCGTGTGCCACGGCTGGCAGGCCGAGCGATATAGCGACAGGAACTCCAAGACTGCAGCCCAGGAGCACCCCAGGGGCGTAGGCTCGCATTGCGAGCCGGCGAAAAGTCTTCATACAACCTCCAAAAAACAACAGTCCATCCGACAGGTACTGCGGAGCCCGTTCAGCAGAAGCCAGAGCTCATCTTTCCAGGCCCGAACACGGTGCTGTTTCACACTGATTTAGGCACAACGCATGGCCGTGCCGATCAAACGCGTGTTGCGAATCTGTTTTGTGATCGTCAGTAGTTTGGGAATGTCGTCAACAGCTTGTCAAGCGAAATCTTCGCTGAATCTTTGCTTTGATCCGCGTAGAAAAGGGATCATCGTTTGACTAAATTGGGCTATTCCTTCATTCAGAGTCCCAGGCTCTGAGATTTCCAACTGGACGAGACACCAGAGTTGCCGATGATGGATCACTCCCTTAACTTGGGTGGGTGCAGTCCAACCTGACAGCGACGGCCGCAAGCGAGTTACCAGACAAGAAGAGTCCTCGTCGGCACGCGGGAAACTGGGTGCGCACCGTTGGCGCCGTATTCGTGGTCCTCTTCATGGCAGTCACCGTCGCTTCAGCTCAGTTGTCTACCGAGGACCACATCGCGGAACCGGGGTTCTGGCCGACAAAAGCGCAGGAAGCGGGCAGCCTTTTCGCCGGAAATGACGCATGTGCTCGTTGCCACAATGGAGTTGTCAGTACCCAACGGGCGTCGTCGATGGGACGAACTGCGATGCATGCTGAGTCCGCCGAGGTGCTGCATCAGCATCCGGACTTACACTTCCGATTCGATCAGGACAGCTTCCAGATTCGCACCACACAGGAGAGCGGCAAGTGGAAGAGCGTGTACTCCGTGTCCGACGGGGCCAAGACAAACGCCTTTCCTGTGCTCTGGATCTTTGGCACCGGACGAGTAGGGCAGTCGTATCTGTTCAAAAAAGACGACGGGCAATACTTTGAGTCACGCGTTACATTTTTTCGGAGCTTGGAGAATCTGCATTTCACTCCCGCGCGAGCCTTGACGTCGTCAGCTGATATCGATATCGCTGCCGGAAGAGAGGTGAAGGCGCCTGAGTTGATTCGATGCTTCAGCTGCCATGCAACTGCGGTGAACATCGGCGAGCGCTTCAACGAGGAAGGACTGGTTCCGGGCGTTACGTGCGAGGCGTGTCATGGTCCCGGCGCAAATCATGTTCAACTCTTGCAAAGTGCAGTCAGCGCCCGTGCAGCGAAGGAGGAGACCCAGGCGATCTTCGTTCCCACGCACCTTTCGCCGACCGAGTCCGTGGAATTCTGCGGAGCATGCCATGGAACCTGGTGGGATGTGAAGCTTGCGCATGTGACCGGCCCATCGACGGTGCGGTCCGCACCCTATCGCCTGGTGACCAGCAAATGTTGGGGCAAAGAAGGCGATCCGCGCCTGGTTTGCACTTCGTGTCACGACCCGCATAAGGAGCTGGTCACGGAGATATCGTCTTACGATGCCGCCTGCCTGCAGTGTCATGCGTCGTCGGGGAATGTGGCAGGCAGAATCGAGCCAGTGAAAGCTCCCGCGCAGACTGCCTCGTCGCCCCATGCTCCTGGGTGTCCTGTTGCAAAGAGCAAGTGCGCGAGTTGTCACATGCCCCAGGTTTATGTTCCGGACATGAAGAACACGTTTACGGATCACCGCATCCGAGTCGTTAAGGCAGGAGAAGCCTTCCAGGATTGATCGACAACCCAGGCGAGTTCAGGTCCACTTGCCAGTGCCTTCGACAAGCGTGATGCCCGGGCTAAAGATGACTCGCTGATCGCGTGAGGGACGGAAACTTTAGCCTCTTACCTTCATGCATGTCCTCTTCAAACCGCCCTCCTGGTGGGTGATCATCGCTCCCATGGCGCCAGGGCTGCCCCCAGCAGGAATGAGCTAACCCTTTGCTTTCTCGCGAATATTCTTGGCGAGCTTCTCAATCTGTTGCGCACGCTTGATGAAGTCGGCCGGCAGGGTATCTTTGAGATTCGTGCGGTCTGTCTCCTGCTTCAACTCCGCCGTCATCTTGTAGAGCTGCTCGACCATGGCGGCAATCTGCGCGGGGTTGATGGTGGAGCTAGGCGTCCTTACCGGGCCGTCTGTCGGGTGCGTGTCAAACCCGCCTGGAACATTTTCGTTCTTTGGCGCATTCGGTGAGGGCAGTGGTTGCGGCGTTCTCTGCAATGCCATTGCCGGTCGCCACAGCGACAGGGAGGTTGCCGCTGCCAAACCTGTAGCAGCAGCCAGAAATCCACGGCGAGTGCTTGGACCGTTCATGCGACGTCTCCGAAATCAGGATTCTCAGGGCGACTCATGCTACATGGTCAGACAGGCATGCGCTCCCGGAATTTCTACGCTCCTGAGCTACCAGCAAAAAGGTGGCGCCTGGTGGCCAAACTCAGAGTCGAGCACGTGTGCCACGGTCAGGACCGATTTATCTCCGTACGGCCTGCCTGCAATTTGAACGGCAGGGGCATGCCCCTCAGGCAATGCTGAGATCGCCTACATAGAGCTCACCTGCTGTTTAGCATGGACAATGACTCCTGATCATCGTCAGGACATACGAGCAGATCCGGGCCGTTGTTACGGACATTACCTACCGAGGGGTGGCATGCAGCGGCGAGCATCTCGTCCGCTTCGTACGGACGCAACAGGTCGATCGGCGGGTGCGTCGTCTCACCCCGTTGCAGCCATCGATCGTAGTCGCGCGGGTGCAGGATGACAGGCATGCGGTCATGAACCTGTGCGGTTAGTTCATTCGGCGTAGTCGTGATGATGGCGAAGCTCTGCAACCACTCACCCGTGTTCGGATCCTTCCAGGCGTCCCAGAGTCCTGCGAATCCGAAGGGCTGGCCGTTGCTCAGGGAATAGGCGAATGGCTTCTTTGTCTTTGGGTCTATCTTCTTCCATTCATAGAAACCGTCCGCGGGCACGAGGCAACGTCGTCGCTCGAACGGCCCCTTCCAAAGCGCTCGATCCTGCACCGTCTCGGCCTTGGCATTGATCGTCGAGAAGCCCTTCCAGTCCGCGAGGCTCTTTGCAAAGTAGGGAACCAGGCCCCATCGCATCAGCACCATCTCGCGCTCGCCTGTTTCCCGATTCAGCCGAATGACGGGTTGGAATGTGGTCGGGGCTATGTTGTAGTCAGGAGGCAGCGGAAAGTTTTCCGGCAGATTGCCGACTCGGAACGCTTCGGCAATCCGTTGCTTGTCAGATCGACGCAGGTACCGGCCGCACATGACCACCTCCTTCAGAGTTGCGCAGGTATGCAGCCCGCACTCGCCTCCGAGCCTTGTTTGCTCTAACAATATCGTGAGCTGACCACGAAGAACTCACCTCAATTGGCGTGCTACCATCGGCCTCGCAATCGTAGGAACCACCACCGCGCCGGAGGTCAACTCTTAGTGGAAACGAAACGCCGATACAAGACTCTCATCATTGCAAGCCTGCTCTCTCTAGGGAGTTCCACACTGATCGCGCAACACACCGCATCCTCCTCCGCTGGTCGCATGAGTAACACGAGCGTGATCGACCCTGACGGCACAGCTCACATAACGCGCGTTGTTCCCGTGCCGAAGACGGTCAGCCCGGAGGCGCAACGTATGCTCGCGCGTCCCGCCTCGGACAAGGCGGCACCGCAAACTTTGGCTGAGCGCCGCAGCGGCACTGACGCCTGGCAGGCAAGGGCAGGGGAGGCTTTTCGCGCTATCTACCCCGTCGATGTGCAATCGAAGACTATCGCCGGCGTGCCCGTCCGCGTGATCACACCGCCTTCGGTGGCGCCCGCGAGTGCAAATCGCGTGATGATCAACCTCCATGGCGGCGGCTTCAACTCCGACTCCGGTTCGTTCACGGAATCCATTCCGGTGGCCGCGCTTGCTCACGTGCAGGTAGTTGCGGTGCTGTACCGCCTGGCCCCGGAACACAAGTTTCCGGCAGGGCTCGACGATGCCATTGCTGTCTATCGCGATCTGCTGAAGACTCACCGCCCGCAGGACATCGCGATCTTCGGGACGTCTGCGGGTGCCATCCTTACGGCCGAGGTCGCCGTCCAGCTTCGCAAACTCGGCCTCCCTGAACCTGCCGCGCTTGGCATCTTTTCCGGCATGGGGGACTTCAGCAAGAACGGCGACTCAACGGCGCTCTACGCACTGAACGGTTTTTCCGGGCACCTCGATCCGCCACGACAGCCGGAAGACAGCCCACGGGAGTACGTCGGCGACGCAAAGCTTGACGACCCTGTCCTGTCGCCGATCTACGCGGATCTTCACGGCATGCCCCGGACACTGTTCCTTACGAGCACGCGCGACCTGCTTCTCAGCGGAACCACGATGCTTCATCGAGCGTTCCTGCGCGCAGGTGCGGACGCTCGCCTGGTTGTCTTTGAGGCGCTTCCGCATGCGTTCTGGAACGATCCCACCCTGCCTGAAACCAGGGAGGCAAACGAGATCATGGCTCGCTTTCTGGGATCGCAGCTCGGCAAGTAGCTGAAGCGTGCAAAGGAAAAGGCCACGCCTGGGCGTGGCCTTTTAACGGTACAGAGTGTTTTACGAAGCGAGACTGTCCCTATACGCCTTCACCTTGTCGTGTGAAGCCTGGATGTGGGGCTGCTGCTTCTGCAGCACGGTACGAACGCTGCTTGGAAGAGCCGTGTCTTCCAGCGCTTCCTTGTAGGCCTTCTTGGCCACATCTTCGCCCTGCTCGGCGGTGGCCAAGAGGGTGTGATCACCGCCCCCGAGGTTTGCCTTCAGATCGCCCCAGACGCGGTGCACGGTGCCGGCAGCCGTTCCGCCCACGTCTTCACTCATGCCAGCGCTGGCCTGAAGTTCACGCGCAAACTGCCCGCGAGTTGTGGCCTCCTGTATGAAAAAGGTCTTCAGCTCCGGACTGCTCAGATGCTCTCCGATATCCGCGAACCCACGCTCGCCGTCGTGCAGCACTTGGATTACTGTCTTCACCAGTTCGTTTGTCTCAGCCATGCGTCTTACCTTTTCTTCCTCGTTGTGAGTGGTGCAGGTTCAAATGAAGCGCGCCGGAAAGGCCCGACGCGCATAAGCCTCGTAGACGTTAGCGCTTCTTTGACTTGGCAGCCGTTTTCTTGGCTGCTGACTTCTTGCTGCTTTTGGTGGGAGCAGGCTCTTCTTCCACCTCGCCATCTTCTTCTTCGCCTTCCTGTAGCGACTCGCTGTTCACGGACTCGGAGACGGCGGTCAGACGCAGGTCGGTGTCCTTCTCCTCCTGCAGAGTTTCTGCAAGCAGGTCATGGATCTCCTGTTCGCCCATTGCCTCAGCAAAGGTGGCCACGGTGCCGTACGAGGCGATCTCGTAGTGCTCCATGCGCTGGCCTGCTGCGATGATCGCCGCGTCCAGCACCGGTCCCTTCTCGATTTCTTCGAGCGCTTCCTGTGCTTCCGTGATCAGGCCCTTCATCGCTTCGCAAGTCTTACCGGAGGACTTCGCCTCGAGGATCTCGAACACACGGTCCAGCCGCTCGAGCTGTCCCTTGGTCTGTTCCAGGTGCTCCTGCAGCGCCTGCTTCAGTTCCGGAGAGCTTGTGCTCTTGGCGATCTTTGGGTAAGCACGAATCGCTTGCTTTTCTGCCGAGTAGATGTCCTTTAGCTGTGAAACAAACAGGTCGTGCGCGGTTTTGATTGCTGCCATGTTTTCTGCCCCCATATTCGAAGCATCTCGCTTCCGCCGAATAGGATGCAGAAGCCTGCATAGGAGGGGACCACGGCCGGGCAGGTTTTCACGGGACGGCAGCGCAGGCGGGCGATTGTTGGAAGCGCGCGATGAGGACATTGCGCGCGGGGGTTGCCGCCCACATGCTTTAACGCTACGAAGGCGTGGCCCGCAACGCAGGCT
This sequence comes from uncultured Verrucomicrobiae bacterium, assembly GCA_963717535.1. GTDB lineage: Bacteria > Acidobacteriota > Terriglobia > Terriglobales > Acidobacteriaceae > Granulicella. The sequence goes on along the minus strand of OY970344.1, from coordinate 544,398 downwards.
GGGTGCAGCGGCCGGCTCCGCTCCGTGCCCCCATCCAGCCTCAGCCTGGTTCGCTCTACTGGTCTACGTCCGATAACAGATATTCTATTTACTCGTTCCTGCGCTTGTCAGAGGAGGCCAGGTACGACGCATTGCGGGGCGGATTCAACACGTCTCCTCCGCCGATCTGAAGCGGTGCCTGCTTCGCTTCGAACTCTTCCAGTGCCTGTTCGGCAAGAGCTTTTTGCTCGGCTTCTTTCACATGCACGTCGTGCATATCCAGACTGTCCACCGCAACGCGCACCCGGCCTGAGGCGCGGTAGCGCTCCTCCTGCACCATTGAGTCGAGTCGGTTCAGCGTGTCGCCGGCTCCGCCCAGGTTGGTCACCATGCCCGAAGCCATCTCCGTGATCTCGGCCATGGCGCGTTTCATGCGCATATCGCTGATGCCTGACTTCAGCGCTTCGATCTTTTGGCGAGTGATGGCAACGGCAACGTCGCGGGCCCGGACCAGCTCCTTGTAGGTCTGCTCCGCCTGGTCCAGTTGCTTGCGATTCTCGTCCAGTTCTCGGTCGACGGTCTTCAGGCGCAGCGCATACTGTCCGGCAACGTCCCGCCGGTCGAGCTTCAGGTTGGCCGCCACCTTGGCGCGCAGATCGGTCTCGTCTGTTTCCAGCTTTCGTAGCTGCCCGATGAGCCGCTCGATCAAACCGGCGTGCGACGCCAGTCCAACGTTGAACTTGCCCACCTGGCGCCGAAGGTTCTCCTGCTCTACCTCAAGCAGAGCCTCAGGATTTCGCCGCTCAGCCTTGGAGACGAAGAGACCAAAGAAGCCTCGAATCAGATTGCCAATACGACCAAACATGCTTGCTCCTTGGAAGTTCACCCACTGCTCGTTTGTACTGTACGCCACTGTTGCCGGTGTGGTTCTACGTTATTGGTACTCTCGAATCCGCGGTGCAAAGCCCGCAACCACCAGGACGGCGATGATCCCAGCCGCGAAAGCCGTCTCCGCCTCAAGCCCGGAGAGCGCCCACCCCGCACGATTCGTCGCCGCATCGAAAGCTGACTGATCGATCGCAAGGGCTTGACCGAGTGCTTCATCGAAGTCCTGGAAAGCTCGACCGGCCTGCCCCTCGCCGGTTCCAGTGCAGAGCTCCAACGCCTTCCGGTGCTGTCCTGCTCGCTCCAGCAGACGGACCTGTGCGGTGAGGGCGGCGTAGCGCTGCCATGTGTCCATCGTCTTCCACGCCGCTTCCCGTTCGCCTGCGAATGTGGCGTGACTCACCTCATCAGCCAGGTAGCCGGAGAAGCCATCGATATGGCGCTGCTCACGAATGGCCGCAAGCAGCTGCTCCGGGCTTAACCCGGCGGGCAGATTGGCCACAGCGTCGGTATCGCTTCGCAACCTCCCCTGGTGCTCCGCGGCATGGGCCGGATCGAGCAGAGAGCGGCTCTCCTCGCTGTTGGCAGCATAGGCGGCAGCCCTCGCTCTCCAAAGCGCATGAACAGTTGCGAAGGCGTCTTCCTTGGCCTCCCGTAGCCCCTCATGCGATCGCGATACCGCACGCACCGCAAATAGCGACACAGCGCATACGGCAAACGTGGCAGCCAGCAGAGGAAGGTTAAAGGTCCGGTGCATTCGCTGGCTCAGCATCGTTTGCGCCGAAGCCAGCACGCCCAGCAGGATCAACCCCGCAAAGACAATCAGGAATCGAGTGCCGGAGGACCGGAATGTCCCTGCCCGGTAGGTCCTCTCCAGCAGATCGTCGTTCCCGCGGTCCAGGGCCTCGGCTGCTGGAAGAAGAACGGTGTCCAGCACGTCCGCAGCCTCACGGTAGGTCGCGACTGCCGACGCATCATCGCGCTCGTGGAGATCTCGCGCCCTCTGCACCAGCCGCTCATAGCTGCCCAGCCCCACTTGCAAGGACTGGATGGGCATGCGTTCTGCATCGCCGAAGGTGATGTTTTCCGCCGTCGCAACGATGGCGCGGGCCGCTTCGACGCGCCTCGTCTCAAAAGACTGCAGCAGTGCGGTGGACGCCCTGGGCGCCTGCAAGAGTTCGTCGGCGGCATCGGCGTCCATATCCGCCACAGCCGACTTGATGTCCTGCGCTGCAATGATGGTGGGTGCGGTGTCTTTCGCCACGGTCTTGAGCGCCGCACGGTGGACCTCTGTAGCGCTGACTACTGCAAGGAACAGCAGTGCGTCGAGTATGAGAATGGAGATTCGCGCTGTCCGCAGCAACCCCAAGGTGCTCGATCCCTTTTTAGGGCGTGCGGTGCCGCTGACCGTTGCTGTCGCCATACCAGGCTTCCCTTTCAGCCCTGCTTCACCGTAGAACACGTTCAATTAGCTCGCCTGAATCTTCAGCCGCGACCAGTGTCCGAGTGTGATATCGTCGCCATCCTTCAACGGGTAGTCCACCATGGGCTGCAGGTCCTTCCCGTTCAATCGCGTGCCATTGGCCGCGCCGATGTCACGGAGCAGCAAACCCTGGTGCGGCTCCCACTGCAGCAGCGCATGCCTTCGCGATACGGCTTCATCATGGTCCAGTCCAATCTCCGGGATGATGCCACGCGCTTCGTTGTGGCGGCCAATGAGGCTGACTGGGTGGCTGAGCAGGACCGAGAACGGCGCGACGTCAGCGGGGGGCTCTGGGCTTTCTGCACTGCGCAAGGAAGGGTCCACGGAGATCGTCACCGTCCATTGCTCCCTGGTCCTTTCAATCGCGACAGCCGGCTCAGGGGCTACGGGCGGTGGTGGCGGCGGCGGCGGTGGTGGCGGCGGTGCTTCCGCAGGCGCCGCAAGGGGAATCTCGCCATGCGCTCCCGTCAGGAAGTTGTACCCGCACACCTCGCAGAAGACCGCACTGGCCCCCTCGCGCGGGGTGCCGCAGTCGGGGCACAGGTCGCCGGAGAAGGCCGCAGTGTTGGCCTGTGCCGGCGACGATGGGTTCGCTCCTTGAATCCTGGCGCCGCATTCCGAGCAGTAGTCGGCCTCTGACGACGAATGCCCCCGTGGGCAAACAAATACACCCGAACCTTGTCCCATACCTGTCTCCATCTCTGCCCCGCTCACGTTGCCTTCGTAATCCGGGCTGTCTTCGTAGACCGCGTCTCCAGCGCCATGGAGTCCTCTTTGGCCACACCTGCTTTCAGGCGTACCGTGCCTGTGCCCGCGTCTTCGACGTCCACAACCCGGCGTAGCAGCTTTGCCGTGGCCTCATTGCCGGAATCGTGAGCGATCTTCACGGCGCGGCCCAGCAAAGCCGTCGCGCGGTCCCCGTCTCCCCGGGCCCGCGCATCCAGGCCATCATGGATGGACTGCGCCAACTCCGCCTGCCCTGTGTAGTGCGCCACCACCCGGTCAATCTTGGTCGACTTGGCCTCATCATCCGTCCACACAGCCAGGATGCGCGCTTCGGCGACCTTGTTTTCCACGCCGCGATCTGTGTACACCAGGCTCGCTCGCCCGGCGAGTACTTCGTCGCCCACAGTGCCCGGAGCCACCTCGATGCAGAAGTGGAAGTCACGGCTCTCGCCCTTGCCCCACGCGCCGGTCGGATACTCCCGCATCTGCGGCTTCACTTCGCGCGCCCTGGCAGTAAGGTCTACGATCGCCGGGCTGACCTCTTTGCAGAACTTCACACGTGCTCCCTGCGGCGTCCAGAGCCGTAGAAAGACATCGCTGACCGTTTTGCTCAGGGCCCGTTGCAGGATCGTGTGAAAGTCCGCGTCGATCTGCTGTGGCGACGGGATAATGTCGACCGTGCCGAGCAGCTTACCGGCAATGGTCCGCAGTTGCTCGACCTGCCAGTCCGTGCCAACTCCGCGGCAATCACACTGAAACAAGCCCTCGCACTGCGCGAGCACGCTCTGCAGGGGCAGGCTGTCCCCGGCATCGTTCTGTCCATCCGTCAGCAATAGCGCCTGTCGCAGCGTCCCCTGTCGTGCCCGAAACTGGTCGAGCGCCATGTGCAGCCAGTTGGAAATCCGCGTTCCGCCGAAGGCGCGCATGTTGTGGATTGCGCCCAGGGCCTGCTGTTTGCCGACAGCGTCCGCGCGCATGATGGGGCAGACGAGGTGGGCGGCATCCGCGCCTGCGACGATGAAGAAGCTGCACTCCGGTGGAAGCATCCCCACCAGTCGCGCCATCGCTCCTTTGGCGGCGGTCATCTTGCCGCCCTCCATGGATCCGGAGACGTCGCAGAGGATACCAAAGAGCCTCTCCCCCGTCCCGCTCGCGGCAGTGCTCTCGCCTGCCGTGACGGTCATGATGGCGTGTACCTCTCGCGAGCCCGCGGGGAGGAACTGGTTCTGAAACGTTTCGGCTTTGAACTGACCCGGCATGCGTCCTCTTCCCCTTAGTACGTTCCTTGCTCTGTGCTGGTTCAACCGCCGACGTGTTGTGTCACTTCAGGCAGATAGAGGCGCAACAGCGCGACGGTGACGTTGTCTCGTCCTCCCTGTTCGTTGGCAAAGGCGACCAGTTCCCTGCCAATTGCCAGCGCCTCGGTCTCTTCCTTGGCTTTCAGCAGTTCGGCAATCTTCTCCGAAGTCGACGCATAGTTCCAGAAACCGTCCGTGCACAGCAGCAGCGTGCCGCTGGTTTCTACGCGAAGTTGCACGACCTCAGGCGTGGAAGCATCCTCACCGTCTGCTCCAAGCCAGCGTGTGATGGCATGCGCCTGGGGTGCTGCCTGGGCTTCTTCTTCCGTCATCTCTCCGCTCGCGAGCACGGCATTGATCCATGAGTGATCATGAGTCAGCAGCCGCGCCCCCTCCGCGTCAATCCAGTAAGCCCGGCTGTCCCCCACCCAGCCTACTGTGATCTCAGACCCAAGCACCAGCGCGGCGACCACGGTGGTCGAAGGCGAATCGTCCGCCTGCTCCGCTCCCGTGGCGGCCTTCAACTCGCTTGCCCCGGCACCAATGGCCTCCGCAATGATCCTCCCGGGGTCGTTCAATTCGCCTGCTGACAGGGCGGCGCGCAGTGCATTGGCAACCGCTTCGGAGACGGCTGCGGACGCAATCTCTGCGTTGCTGGTGGCCGAGACCCCATCGCAGACCACCAGCACGCATCCAGCTTCGGCCTGAACGATTGCGAAGCGATCCTCGTTGTGGTCATGGCGCAATCCGCGATCACTTACTGCAGCAAAGTCCGTCCCCAGGGACTCCTCGATGTGGTCGCTTGCCGGCCGTCGTACCCGACGACCGCAGCACAGACAGAAGCCATCCTCGTCCACCTCATCGGCGGCGGCGCCGCAGATGCAAGTTGGCGCGCCAGGCTCCTCCGGACCCAACTTGACTCCGCAGTTTTCGCAGAAAGCATCCTCATCCGGCACATCGGCAGTACAGGCAGCGCACACCATCGTCTTCTCTCTTCCTCAACAAACATCGACTTAGACCAACGTTCGCGGCCGTACCAGGTTGGCCTGGTCGATCAAACGAATGCGCTCTTCTTCCGTCGTAAAGCGTGCCATGGAACGCAACGAGCTCTCAAGACCCTGGCGTAGCGGACGCTCTGCCAGAGGCTGTCCAAGTACCAGCGTTCTCCCATCACCGCCGTTCTTCCCCGACCCCACCTCCGCGATGGCTGCCCGAAAGATCTGGCTCTCCAAAAACCACTTGTCTCGTCCATCCAGGCCCAGATGCTCGGCCACGTTGGAGGCTGCGATCACGTCCTCCAGCGTAGGCTTCCTGTTCCCCTCCCCCAGCAGTGCTCGCACCGCACTCACCTGGGCTCGCAGGTAGAGGGCAGAGGAGGACGGGATGCGGTGCAACGCTTCCACCGCTGCCTTGCACTGGCCCAGTTGCTCATGGCAGCGGGCCAGTCCGAACACTGCAGAGACGTACTCCGGGTCGACCCGGGACACCAGATCGTACATCTTGATTGCCAGGGGCAAGTCCCCGGCCAACTCAGCCGTTAGGCCAAGGGCAAGCTTGGGCGCCAGTTCGCCGGGAAGATCGAAGTACACCTGGTCAAAGAGCCGGCGAGCCTCGCCGATATCGTTTTGCAGGAGCCGTGTTCGCGCCAGGAACCATAGCACGCGCCAGTCCCACGCGTCCTCTGCAGCAAGGGCCCTGAGCAGGTCTTCAGCCTCGGAGAACGCCCCCACTTCGGCCAGCGTCGCGGATAAGCGCAGACGAGCCTCGCGAGAAGCCGGAAACTGCTTACACGTCAGCCGAAGCGCAGCCGCCCTCCTGCTCGGATCGGGTAAGACCACCGCGCTGCCGACCGCCTGAGCTCCCGGGTCGTTCACAGCCAGCGACGGCACGGGAAGATAGGCCGGTGACGGAGGCACAGGCGCCATGGCCTCTCCGGCATGGAGGGAGAGCAGATCAGTCCCGAACTCCCGGCTTGCTTCCGGATGCGGTGTGCCACTCTGGGTGGCGACAACCTCGCGCAGCACACCGAGCAACTGCTCGGTCATCTCGTCCGCCGACTCGAAACGGTCGTCCGCCTGCTCGGCCGTTGCCTTCAGCAGAAGTCGATACAGTGACTCCTGCTCGGCGAACAGCTGCTTCTCTTCAGGACCCGGCAGCGTATACCGGTGGTCCTTGCTGAATCCGCTGATGTCCGTCAACAACACGGCCAGGCTGCGTCCCACGGTAAACAGGTCCGACGCCGGCGTGGGACCTGCCCCCGCTTCTGGCGCGCTATAGCCCACGGTGCCGTAGATATCCCCACCGGTGTCATCTATGCGCCGCACGCCGCCCAGGTCAATCAGCTTCACATCGTCGTGCTCCAGCATGACGTTGTCCGGCTTGAAGTCGCAGAACACCATGCCGAGGCGATGAAGGTAAGCGAAGGCCGGCAGGATGCGATGGATATACGCAATCGCCTCTGCAGGTGGCAGCGGACCACGCTCCTGTCGAATCTGCTTCAGCGTTTTGCCGCCCACATACTCGAGCACGATGAAGCCTTCGCCCGCAGCCTGCACAAAGTTATAGATCCCTACGATGTTCGGGTGCTTCACTGCGGCCAGAAACTGCCGCTCGGCGACAGCCGCCGTAGCTGCGGATTCATCCTGCGTGTTCAGCAGGCCTTTGAGCACAACGTACCGCGACAGCAGCTGATCGAAGGCAAGATAGATCCACCCTAATCCACCAAAAGCGATGGGACCTTTGACCTGGTACTGGCCCGCGACCAGGTCGCCAGCCTTCAAGGTTGCGACGAAGTTGTACCTGCTGCCGCACTTGCCGCAGAAGCCTGACTCCCGCTTCAAGGCCGCCTCGCATCGCGCACAGAACCGCTTTCTTTCCGGCACCTTGGCATCGGGAAGAATCGCGCGCTCGGGCTCCACCGAAGGCAGATCCGGCAAGGTGATCAGTCCCGCCCCAAGCTGTTTGCGGGAGGTTCGCCGGCTGGTGTGCCGCGTGCGGTGCGTCCCATTCCCGGCCCGGCTCATAGGCGCGGATCCCGTTGCGGTGGTGATCGCGGACGATCCCCTGCCCGCCTTGGTGCCCGTCCTTGCCGAGGCAGCCCCAGAGCCGTTCGCCGCTGCCACCCGGGCCGGAGCCGTGGCTCTTACCTCGGACAATCCACACAGGTTGCAGTAGCCGTCTTCGATGACACCCGCGCATCCTCCTCGCCGGCAGGGCTCTCCGTTCATGTAGACCTACGCCTCTCTCCCACTCCCGCGCAATCGCTTCTCGTACTGGGCGACGGCGGCTGCCGCACCCTCCAGATCCGTCGGCTGGCTGTAGAGCAGCGCCTCAGCCCGACCACCCAGTTGGGTAAATTCCTCGCTCTCGGCCACGCCGAACCTGCGTGCCTTCGCCTTCAATGCATGCAATCGCCCCCGCAACTCACTCCGTTGCTCCACACGCGCACGGGCAGCCTCCCCGACCTTTCGATCCTGTAATACGCAAGCGTCAACCGCGGCGTTCCAATGCCGCAGTCCCACTTTGACGGCCTCGATCGCACCCTCGTCCCGCTTACGCTCGAGACGAACGAGCCACTCCTGTACGGCCTGTACCTTTTCGTCCTTCTCTGGCAGCGGGAGATGGGCTTCCCGACCGACCTTGTCGCGGGACTCTGCAGCCGCGGCCACGGCCTCCGCATGTACACGCAGCAACTCCTCGCAGCGTGCCCGCGCCATGCCCAACTGCCGACCCATCTGCTCTGCAGCATCCACGCGTCGCGCCACCTCGGCCAGGGCAGCTTCCACCTGGGACCGCAGCTCGCCTTCAGCGCCCAGCGGATCTGTTTGCACGTGCGCCCGCACCGCCTCCAGCCTGACCTCCACGGCATCGAGTGATGCTGCAAGCAGCGCACTTGGCAGCGCCTTCTGCCCACGGAGACGGGCGATCTCTGCTTCCACCCTGGTGCTGTTGTCCGCGAACTCCGTCCAGGCACGCTCCGCGCTCATCACGGCGTCCCGGGCTGCCGCGAACGTCCGTTCCATGGGTCCCAGCAACTCCTCAGGCGTGATCTTTTCCGAGCTCCGGATCCCGCCAAGCAAAGTCCTCTGCTCGAGGGGGATGTCGGCGGTTGAAAGCTGGATGGATTTGCCGAACAGCAGTTGCTGGATCTCACGCGCTTTTGCGTCTCCGCCGAAGAATGCCGGCAGCTCCTTGCGCAAAGCCTCCGCCTGATCCACAGTGGCCTGCAGCAGGCCAAACTGCTCAAACATGGTGTGCATCGTGCGCAGCGCAGGGTTGACTCGCGCCGCGGTCAGTCCCGTAATTGCTACCTTCTCCAGCCCGCCTGTTCCGGTGAGCGAGCGGTACGCAGATTCCGACTGCAGGTCGAGCAGGTTCTCGGCGATCGATGCCAATCGCGCCTTCCACACCCGCAATACTTCGTCGAGTTGCTGCAGGGTCATTCCGGTTCCGCCGTGTCCTCTCTCGCTTGGTGGAGCGATTCTAACAACGGTCAGTACGCGAATCACGGCACGTTGGGTCCATCCGGCGGGCGATCATCGATGTGGGGCTGTCCTAAGCACGTCCGTTCGGCTGAAATCCAGCCAGACTCATCCCCCTGCCCACCTCCGGATTGCGCGCGAAGACCTCCCACACAAAGCCGGTGCGCAGGTTCTCAGCCATCAGGACGCCGATCCCCAAGTCGATGCCCAGTACATCCGCGTCATACCAGTCCACGTCTGGGTGCAGCGCATCGCAGAACCCGTATCGTCCCCACCCCTGGGCCCCGTACCTGGCCTGCAACCCACGCAGGGTCTGCATGCAGTCACCGGGCAGAAAAGGCAAGGACCCTGCGGCCGCGTACGGCACCACGGCCCCATCCACTCCGCCAAAGCTCGGCGGGCCGCCCCACGCACGGTAGCCATGCTGGGTGTCCGAGGCAGACACGCCCCAGTACGTCGCACTGTACGGTGTTCCCCAATCGAGGCAGAACTGCCGGTGAGCCTCCGTCGCTATGACCGAGTTCTGAAAGTAGTCCGCAAACTCATCGTGCTTGCCCCGGAAGTCGAACCACGCATGGCTGTACTGGTGAACAAACAGCGGATCGCGAGCCGCGATGTACCGGAAAGCTCTTGTACTCCGTTACGGGACGCGACCACGCGCTCCACACTGCGGGTGAGACAGGATGCGTAGGTGAACCCATCGCGAGCAGCGGAATCATCATCAACTCGCAGTAGTGATTCCACACCGAGGAAAGGAATCCCGATTCCCGCTTCCATCCCATGCAGAACAGGTTCGTCTTGCCGTACAGCATCCACGGCCAATCCACTCGCTCGTAGATCAGCGTCGCATCCTTGGCGATGCCCGGGTTGGTTGGGAAATAGGCCCGAGCTGTCAGCACACCGCACAGCAGCAGGCTTGTGTCGATGCTCGAATACTCCACATGAGGGAACGGCGCTCCCGTGTGCACATCGTTGAAGTGGCAGAAGAATCCGTGCTCTTGCCTAAGTTTGTGGGCGTGAAAGGCTAAGGTCTTCGCGACTCGCGTTTCAATGAACTCCGGCGGTGCATACCCCCGCTTGTGCGCGATACACAGAGCAGTTAACCCGAAGCCTGTCGCGGCGATGCTGGAAAGCTTGCGTGGATCCAGCGCTCCATCCAGGCCAACGGCCTTGGCCCGGTCTTGCACCTGACCGCTGTCCGGGTCAGCCTGCTCCAGGAAGTACAGGCACCCCCGCCGCTGCATGTCATCCAGGAACGCCTCGTCGGCGGCCGTGAGCACCGGCTTCGGAGCCGGCTTCGGTCCCGTGCGTTTTGGGCGTACCCTGTGGCGCTGCCCGAACCCGAACGGCTCGCCAACCAGGGCCCCCGCAAGGCCCCCGCCCAACCAACCCAACACCTCACGACGATGCATACGCCCCTACTGCTGCCCCACGAGAACCACGGCTAGCCCGTGTGCGGGGACTGTAATCTCCAGCTTCCCTCCACGGAGTTGCGTGTGTTCTGCAGGGGCCATCGCGCCGGCCGCCTGCAACTGCTTCACCTGTGCCGGTGTCAGGTCTCCCGGTGGCCGACCCATGGCGTCGAACGCCTTCAACACATTTCCATGGTCTGCATCCACACGCAAGATCTCCACGGGCTCGCTCTGTCCTAGATGCTCAAAGTGAATACTGAAGCTTTTTGCGGCAGCGGGCGTAGAAGGGGGCGGCGTATAGGACGCCCCCGTCCCATCAGGCGGCGCATAATCCCACACGGCCAGAGCAACTTTGCCGCTCGCGTCGCGTGTGGCCAGCACCGACTCCGACTTCACAGGGATCCGCTGGTCGCCCATCCGATGCAGAACCCGGAAGACGTTCAGCGCAGGCTTTCCGATGTGGTCGGCCGCAAGCAGCCCGAAGCCTCCGTAGAACGGCGACCGCACCACGCCCTGCTCTTCAAACACATCGCTAAAGGACCAGTAGCTCATGCTCTCCGTCAAGCCGTCGCACAGCCGGATGTTGTTCGCCATCCAGGGCCCCATGTAGACGGAGTCTGTCACGTCCGGCTCATTGGCATAGCTCGCGTTGTACTCGGAGAAGATCAGTGGCAGCTTCGGAAACGCGGATCGCGCAATCTCCTCATGGACGTTCTTCACGGAGCGCCACACCATCTGGTCGCGCGGTATCTGCTCGTTCGTTCCGAACACATCCTTGGCATTGTCGTTGGCATAGACGTGAGTCGAAACGAAATCGACTGGTGCCCCGCTCGCCTTGATGTGCTCCAGAAACGGCGTCACCCAGGCGGCCTGTGCCGTCGAGGGCCCGCCCACCTGCAGTCGCGGAGACACAGCCTTCAGCGCTCGTGCGGTGTGGTCATAGAACTCGAAGTACGTGGCCTGCTTCGGGCTGCCGCCCCAGAAATCCAGATTAGGCTCGTTCCACACCTCGAACTTCCACGTCGCGACTTCATCCACACCGTATCGCTCAACGAGGTGTTGGGCCAATGCGGTCATCATTCCATCCCACACGGCATAATCCTTCGGTGGAGACACATTAGGGTGGTACCAGAACGGATGAAGCGCCTTTGGATCGGAGGCCATCTTGGCGGGCGTAAAGCTCAACTCCACAAACGGTCTTACACCGTTGGCCAACAGTCCGTCGTAGATCTGATCGATGTAGCTGAAGTTGAACGCCGAAGCATCGTTGGCCTTCTGCGCCGCCAACCCAGGATTCTTGGTCATGCGGTCCGGGTCATACAGCCCAACCTCGTCCATCAGGATGCCGTGGAAACGCACTGACTTGAAGTCGGTCGCCTGCTTCACAGTGCGCAGGTCTTCACGATAGCTCTCACGCAGCGAGAGAATCGCTCGCCCCGACCCAAACGTCTGCTCCCAGAAGTGTGGAAAGGGCGTCGTCTCCGCCTTCGCATCGATGGTGATGGACTCAGCCCCGACCGGCGCCTGACCGTTCCCCTCGCGGGGTGTACCCGCGAGCAGCAAAGCGACGAGCGCCGCTGAGAATACTCCGCAGTTCGTACCCATGCATCTCCCGCGCACGCTGCCGGGCGTGCGACTCCTTCGCCTGTTTGAACGCAGCGAGGGACCGCTGGTCCCCCGCTGCGTTGTTGCCCCCTAGAAGCTGAACCGCGCCTGGAACGAGATCGTGCGTGCTCCGAGAGCCGTAACGTCGCGTCCGAAGTCACCGGCGTTCACGTTCGTTGAAATCCGCTGTGGGTCGAGATTCAACAGATTAAAGACGTTGAACACATCAGCCCGAATCTCTAACCGCGCGCTCTCACCCAGCAGCCTGGTATTCGGGATACCGAAGCCCTTGGTCAAAGATCCGTCCACATCGCGATAGCTCGGCCCAGTGAAGGAATTTCGATCTGCGCCGGGCAGCGGCGGCAACGCTGCGTTCGGCAACGGGAAGCCAGTTCCGGTCTGTGTGACTGACGGCGTGAAGTCAGGCACGTTGAAGTAATTATTGTGGAAGTTATTCCCGGTCGTCACGTTCGTACCAGGCGCGGAGTAGTTGCTCCCCGGTGTTCCCGGAGCCGCTTCAAACGCCGCATTGCTCCCGCTATTGCCAGCGCCGCCCAGGTACTGCGGGCGCAGATTGTTGTAGCCGCATCCGGGGCAGTAGAGCGAGGGACCTGTCCCGTAGTTTGGCGACCAGGGGAACCCGGTATGCAGCTGCAGGATTCCGCTCAGAGACCACCCGCCGGCAATCTTCTCCGCCCAGGCATGGCTGCCGTGGAAGAACACCGGCTGCCAAAGCCCCCACACTTTAAAGCTGTTCTTTACATTGAAGTCGGAACGTCCATACGAGTACGCCGGATTCAATGGGAAGTACGGGTCCTCATAGTAAGGTCCGGAACCATCGGTATCCATGCTCCGCGCCCACATGTACTGTGCATCCAGCGTGAAGTGGTGGACCATGGGGTGCTTCAGTTCCACCAGCATCGCGTTGTTGTTCGCGCTGCCGCTGTTTGTCCAGTAATCTCCGCCACCGTTGGGGATCAGTGGATTCAAGGGCACTCCCGCCACCACGCCAAAGGAGTTCGGCGTCTCGTGCGCGATCAGGTGGTGCGATGAGCTTCCCTGGTAGCCCACGGAAGCCACCAGTTCCCGGCCTATCTCATAGGCCGCCTCCAGCGAGTAATGGTGCGCATACGGCGTGGGCAGTGTGTCATTCGTTCTGCCGTACACAGCGATACTCGCGTTTCCCTGGACCGGCAGGCCCGCACTGTTGAAGGTGGTGATGAGGTTCTTATTCGGCGCAAATCCAGTCAGCGATGTCGGGCTGCTGGAGATGCCATACAGGATCTGCGCGCCGTTGGCTCCGGGGTTATTCGGACTCGCATACGCGAGGGTGTAGTACCCCTGAGTCTGAGGGTTGTTTCCGGCGTTGCCGGTAATGGCAATCTCTTCCTGGTTGAAGTTCAAGCCGTAGCCGCCACGCAAGATCAGCTTGCTGTTGAAGCTCCCAGGACTCCAGTTGAATCCGATCTGCGGTCCGAAGTTACCCTTCTGCGGCGTGTACAGATTTCCGCCGACCCGATCGGTAATCCCGGTGAAGAGCGATGAGCCCGTGCCAAACCGAACAACACTCAGGTTGTCCTGCTTGGTATAGAGGGACCCAAAGTAGGAGTAGCGCATCCCCGCATTGATGGTCAGATTAGGAAGCGCCTTGAAGGAATCCTGCAGAAAGAAGCCGAACAGGTTTTCGCGATCGTCCGAGCGGACTCCGCCTGGCTGGCCGGTTGTCGTACTGAACACCCCGGCCTCTTGCCGCGGCGCGTCGTTCAGGAAGTCCCAGATGTTGTAGAACGCATAGTTCGGCCGGCCAACCGGGTAGTTGAGATAGTGGAGGTTGGTTACTTCACCGCCGAACTTGAGGGTGTGCCGTCCTGAGATTTTTGTTGCTACGTCCTTGTACCCATACGTCCACTGGTTCAGATCGCTCCCGAGCGACGAACCAAACTGGCTCAGCGTGACCGAACCGATCTGATCGACGTTCACCTGGGGCAAACCCACGGGCTGCTGAGGGTTGCTGGCAATCTCGTTCCAGCGCCAGCCTGCGGCGTTTGCGCGCACCTCGTTCAGGAAGTTCGATGAAAAGGTGTGGTTCCAAATAAGGGAGAAGGCCTGGTTGATCTGATCGTGCGCAAAGACGTTGTATGCTCGCGCTCCGCCGTTGTACGTGGTATTGCCCTGCGGGACCCAGTAGATGGTGAACGACAGGTGATCTTTCTTGGTCACATCCGAATCCGCGCGCCCACTGAACTGCCGGTAGTACGAGGTGTACGGAGTCGACGTCGCATACTCCGCAATGTCGGCCACGTTGGACAGACCGCTGCCAAGCCCACGCGTGATGTTGGTGCCGCCTTCCTTCGGATCTGGCGTGCCAAGCGGCTTGGCCAGTGGCGAGCCAATGTTCAAGCCCTGCCCCGCAATTGCATGACAATTCACGCCTTCGGTCAGGCCTGCATCCGTGCAGGTCACTGGGATCTGCGACGTTGACTGAACGGCGGCGCCAGGGAACGTCAGGAACTGCTTCGAAATGCTATTGGCCGGGCCCAGTCCCTCAAACGCCGGGGTTTCGTACCACCCAATGCCCGTGCTCGTGGAGTTGTTGGGGTCCGATTCGAACGCAAAGAACGCGAACACCTTGTTCTTGATGATCGGTCCACCCAGGCTCGCACCGTACTGGTTGAAGCGCTGCGTGTCGCGCAGCGGTGTGCTGCTAGGCACCCGGCGTTGAAAGGCGTTCAACCCCGGGCGGTGAATCGCAATGAAGGCGCTTCCGTGAAGCTGATTCGATCCACTCTTGGAGGTCACCTCCGTCTGCGCGCCACTGAAGCGTCCGTTCTCGGCGTCGTAGTCGTTGGTGATGATTCGCACATTGTCGATTGACTCTTCAGAAGGCGTGATGACCGTGGTCCCGCCCCACACCGCGCTCACCGTGCTGATGCCGTCGAGCGAGATCCCGTTGTTGCCGTACTGTTGCCCGTTCGCGTTGGCTTGCGGCCCGTTCTCCGTGGGCGGTGCGCCACCGCTGCCGGAACCGCCGGGACCCTGGTTTCCGGGTCGGTTGTACACACCACCACCGGCTCCCTGGGAGCCGTCACTCACCGCTCCCGGGGCCAATTGTGTCAGTGTGAACACGTCACGGTTGAAGGAGGGCAGGTGCTGCACATCGTTGCTCGTAACGGTCGCCCCGATGTTCGCCGTCTCAGTGTCCACTGGAGGCAGCGCATCGCCGGAGACCGTGACCGTGGTGGACGATTCCCCAAGGTCCATCTGCAGATTGACCGAGTTGGCCTGCTCCGGAATGATCGTGAGGTCCGTGATCACCTTTTGCTTGAAACCCGCGGCAGTCGCCTGCAAATTGAAGTGCGACGAAGGCAGCGCGTCGAAGTTGTACACCCCATCCGCGCTTGAGGTAGCGGTCAAAACTTTGCCCGTGGCCGTGTCGGTCAAGGTGACCGTGGCATTCGGCACCACCGCGCCGGACGGATCGGTGACCGCGCCCTGAATCGACGCCCGGAACTGCCCCTGTGCGGCCGCGGCCACGCAGACCAGCGCTGTGCCAGCCATCCAACGTGCGATCCCAGCGCCCTGTCGATTGCTGCTCCGACCCCGATAGTTGTTAAACGAGTTCCCCACGACAGCCTCCTAGCATTCCAAAGGTTTGCCCCGTGACGCGCCTGGTTTAGGACTCCAGTTCTGAGCGCACCGCATCATTCGGGCAAACGTTTGATCGTCCGGAACTATGCGCCCGCAACCCAGGTGCTGTCAAGAGGGACTGCGCCGCTTCCGGCCGCTGCAAGGTTCGCCAACCTGCTCAATTCCGGGCGGCTTTTGCCTTCTGCCCCAGTGACCACTGAAGGTTGTTCTTGGCAAGCTGGAAATCCGGACGCAGCGCAATGGCCTTCCTTGCTGCGTCAATGGCCTCGTTCCAGCGACCCATCGCCTCATCGTCCGCCGCGATGTTGTTCCAGGCCTCCGCGGAGTGCGGGTCCAGTGCCAGCGCCTTCCTCGCTGCTTCCAGACTCGCGTCGTATTGACGACTTTGGTTCAGCACTAGTGATTGGTTCACAAACTCCGCCGCAGTCTCTGTCCCCGAGCCACTGAATGCTCCGCCCTTTCCCCCCGTGCTCCTCTGAGACTGAAACCAGCGGAGGTTGTTCGCCGCGATGGTGAGGTTCGGATTCAGCTTCAGGGCCTGCTGCTCCGCTGCGATCCCCAGGTCCCACTCGTGCATTGCGCCATAGCCCGCGCCGATGTTGTTCCATGCCTCCGCGGAGTGCGGGTCGGCCTTCAGCGCGGCCTGTGCCTCGGAGATGGACTGCTGATACTGCCCTGCCCGGTATGCGGCAAGGGAGGCATTGATCAGCGTCGCCGCAGGTGTTGCTGCGCGCCCCATGGGTGTCCCACTCAGCGCAGCGCTTGCCAACGCGTCGCCCGGGATGATTGCCAGTGTTGTCCGCGCCAGGGTCTTCGCCGCTTCCGTATTGCCGGCCTGGGCGTAGGCGTTCAGCAGCAGGTCACGCCCCAACTCTCGCTGGGTATTCAAGGCCACGGCTGCCTCCAACTGCGAGGTCGCCTCGGGCAGCCGCCCGTGCGCCAAGAGCCAACGGCCGTAGTAGGCGTGCGTCAGGTCGTCGTTGGGGGAAAGCGCGACCGCGCGCTGAAAGTGGGCTTCAGAGACAGTCCCCAGGGCATGCTGCCCAGCGTCGGCCAGCAAGCCGTTCACGATGCCAAGGTTGACTTCCAGCGTGGCGTAGTTCGGCGTGTACAACAGCGCACGATTGAAGAGCTCCAGCGCGCCCGCGTAGTCCCCCGCATTCATCCTGGTCAGACCAAAGATCATCAGACCACGGCCATTGTGGGGCGACTTCGCGGCATCGTCTGCCCACAAGCTCGGCTCGTCATGCCACACAGCATTTCGCCGGTGCGCTCCGTACGCATAGCCGCACAACGCCAGCCCACAGACGGCGGCGGTGATGCGCGACAGCCAAATGTTCATCTCTCGGCGATCCTTCTGCGATGCGAGGCGCTCATAACCGAGACGGAGTGCCCAGACCACAGCGATCATCAGTCCCGGAAAGGAGAAGAACATCCGATGGTCATTTTCCACCTCACTGAGGGTGTACAGCGACGTCGGCAGTTGGGTCAGCACAAACCACAGGACGCCGTAAGCGATGGGATATAGCCGGCACCTTCGTGCCGCCAAGAACATGACGGCAAGCAGTCCCAGAACAAACAACAGGCCCTCCGCCGCCTCGGCGTTGAAGGTGGAGATCGGCTGCAGGTCTGTATCCACGTTCAGGTGCAGAGGAAGAAGCAACGCGCTGAGGTAGCGCAGCCACACGAAGGGTTGCACGAGCCGGTACGCCGATGCAGAAAGGATCGTCGGCGCATAACTCCTGGGCGTCATCGCGGATTGCAGCCATAGCAGCAACACGGTCGCAGCCGCTGCGGGTACAGCGGCAACCGCGCTGATACGCCACCGGCGTCCGGGCGACTCGTCAGCCGCTTCAAAAAAGAAGACGTAGAAGAGCAAAAGCAGCGGAAAGACGGCCGCGGGTGGCTTGGACAGCATGCCCAGTACAAACGGTACAAGGTAGAGCCCGAACCGTCGCCACAGCGGGCGCCGAACATAAATCACCAGTGCAGCAAGGCAGCCCAACGTGCAGTAGAGATCGCCCCTCTGGATCACATAGTTCACGGTTTCTGCCATTGCCGGATGCAGCCCGAACCATGCCGCAACACCCCAGCCTAGCCAGCGGTTTGCGGGCGACAACTGCACACTGTCAAACACCCGCTCGGCAAACAGGAACAACACCCAAAGCAGTACGACGAACCATAGCAGCGTGCTTAGGTGAAACCAGAATGGGTTGTACCCGCGCGCCAGCGCATAATCGAGCGCAAGAGATGCCGTGACGATGGGCCTGTAGGTCTGGTTCGCAGGTAAGACACTGAACGCGGTGGTGTCCGTGAAGATGCGCGGGAGATTACCCAGGGACCGGACCGCTGGATTGTCAGTTACGGTGTGGAAGTCGTCAAAATGAAAGCTGTTGCCAAAGAAGTTCAGATAGGTCAGGCATACCGCAAGGAGCAATAGGACCGGGGGGAGATAACGTCTGCTCAGCATCTCGAGAGGGCTCTGGCTTCCATAGTATCCGGGTCCCGCGCACCGCAGCGAGCGCTTAAAGAACGTGCGGGGACGGCCCTCGTTGCTGCCTTGGAAACAATGCACCCTTCGTCAACAGGAACGCGGACTCGCGTATGTGACCCGCCAACGGAATGCCGGCCTCATCCTGCGGATCAGGGACCCTGCAAGTCTGACCTGAGTTTAAGAGTTTGCCTCAAGGCGTAAAGCGCGAATCATCAGTCCAAGTGTTCCCGGTGCAGCTGCTGGTTCAACCTTCTTCTCTGCTGAGCGCTTCTGCAAACGGGCGCCTTCTTTGGCCAGAGCCTCAGCCGTGACTACCACCGGGGTCGCCGGAATCGCACCGGTGAGAGCAGTCGCTTCGGGTTGCGGTTTGGCACGCTTGACGCTGAGTTTGCGGTCGCCAGACCTGGGCTTCAACACTCGCCTGGGTCGCTCCTGTTTGGCAGGAGTGCCGTTTGCGGGCGCTGGTTTAGCCTCCTCAACGGGCTCGTTCGAAGCCTGCAATTCAAGGACGGAAGGGCCGGCCAGGCCGGAGACGATCTCACGCAAAGACAGGAGTCGTTGAAGCTCTCCGTCCAGCGTCGCGACAATTTGCTGCAGAAGCATACAGATTTAGTGTAGCAATCAGGCATGCGCTTTCTACGGGGCCCCTGTTGCAAACTGTGCATCGCTGCGCTGTTCTTCACACGAAGCTTAACTTCACCCTTAATTGCAGCGGGGCAACATGCAACAACTGAACAGTCGAGCTTCGACGGCGCGCGAGCAACGACGGAACCACTTGCACGACTCGCCGCGCTGAAGGAGTTCCTTCAGCAGTTCCCTTCCGGCTCGCGGTCCGCTGCTGCGCAACAACTGCTGCTGGAGACCTACCTGGCGTCGTTCCCTGATGAGACCGGAGCAATCAACGCACTTGGGCACTCCATGGTCATGGCCGTACCGGCAGGTTTTGAACGCTGGGCGGAAGAGGCTCGCCTTGCGAACCTGCTGGCCAACACCGGAGAGACCGGAGTGGATCTCGACCAGGCCCGGCTCTGGGCCCAAGACGCGGTCACCTCCCTCACCGAGAAGAGCTACCGGCACGAGATGACGGCGGCGCAGAGCCGCTACAAGCTCCCCCGCATCCCGCAGAAGCAGATGCACCTGCAGTACACCGAGTACCGGGCGTCCTTCCTGGCAGCCATGGCTGCGATTGACCTTCGGCAAGGCAAGCCAGAGCACGCCTCCACGCTCCTGATCGAGGCTTCCCGGCTGCAGCCGCTTTCTGGCGAGGTAAATGCTCTTCAGGGTCAACTCGCGCTCGCTCAGGGCGATCGGCCATCAGCCCTCCGGAGCTTCGAACGCGCAGATGCTCTTGGAGCGCTAGGGCAGCCGTGGCGCGCGCGGGAACTTCAACTCTTCGCCGAACTGCAACATGGGGATGCGAAGGCGCTGGACACTCAGATCGATGAGGTTTATCGCCATCTTTTTCCCGCGCCGTTTACGCTTTCGAAGCGGCAGCTTGCTCCTGGCGGCCACACGGTGCTTCTGGAGCTGTTTACAGGCAGCGGCTGCGCTCCATGCGCGGGGCCTGACCTTGCCATCGACAGCCTGCTGAGCTCCTACAGCGCTCAAGACCTGGCTGTGCTGGCGTTTGACGAGCACATTCCCCGTCCCGACCCTCTGGCTCGCCTGATTCGGTCAGTCGGGCGGCAAACTACGGCGTCGGAAATACTCCGGCTGCGTTTCTCGATGGGCAACCGCTCGAGGTCCTTGGGGCCTCGCGGCAGGACGTGGAAAATATCGTTATCGGCTTCGCGGACCAGATTGAGAGCCAGGCCTCTCTGCCCAGCGGTCTTGCCTTAAAGCTCATCACCCGCGAGAGTGCAGACGGAACAGTGACCGCCCAGCCAACACGTGGCCCTGACGCCTGTTCCAGTAGCGCAAGCGGCCGAGACTACGGGGGACGTCTCCCTGCGGGCGCTGACGCGGACGGTGCTGTACGTGGCTTTGGTGCAGGACCACGTGCGCTACAGCGGCGAGAACGGAATCCGTATCCACCGCATGGTGGTTCGCTCCGTCCGTCAGTTTCCAGCGACCACGTACCTCAACCCCAGCGCACAGCCTTCAGCGGTGCTCTTCAACCCCGGGGAACTTCAGCGCGGGCAAGAGGCGTACCTCGACGAGTACCAGCGCCACAACGATCGCTTCGGCGCGTTCCAGTTCGCAACCAAACAACTGCCCATCGTGGGCGGAGACCTCGCTGTGGTGGCCTGGGTGCAGGACCCGGTTAGCCACGGTGTCCTGCAGGCGGCCTACGCTGCCGTACCCTCAAAGTAGACCCGCATGGTGCCCATCGACACGCCTTCTATGCCCGACCCGACCCTGGCTCCCGGAAGTGGACTGCGCGTCCTCCAAACCGTCTTCGGTGTCTTCCATCATTTTGAGCTTGCCCGCGAGTTCGAACGCCGGGGCCACCTGCAGGCGATCTATTCCACCTGGCCGTGGAGCCGACTCGGACGCGAAGGCGTCTCGCGCGGGAAGGTTCGCACGTTCCCCTGGCTGCATGTGCCCGAGTACCTTCTCGGCCGAAGCGGATGGGATCTTCCGTGGCTTGCGGATGAGCTTGGCTATCGCAACGCATTGGCCTTTGACCGCTGGACCGAGCAGCACCTGCGCCGACTGCTGCGGCGCGGACGCGCGCCGGACGTCGTGATCGGCATCTCCGGCTCCAGTCTGCGCTCCGGTCAGCTCCTTCAGCGTAACGGGGGAAAGTTTGTGTGCGATCGCGGCTCAACCCACCAGCGCTACCAAGAAGAGATCGTTGCCGACGAGTTTCAGCGCTGGGGCGTCCGCCGGCCAGTCTCCGACCCGCGCGACACGCGCCGCGAAGAGGCCATCTACAGCGTCGCCGATGCGATCACCGTGCCCTCGTCGATCGCCCGCAGATCGTTCGTACAGATGGGCGTTCCCGAGGCGAAGGTCCACGTGATCCCCTATGGCGTGCGATTGGACCAGTTCACTCCAACGGCTTCCCCTCCCGAAGGAGAATTCTGCGTCCTCTTCGCCGGGGCTGTCGGCGTTCGCAAAGGAGTTCCCTACCTGCTCCAGGCTTTCGCGGCCCTGGGGCACCCGCGCAAGCGCCTTCGCGTCGCCGGCGCCGTGCAGGAGGAGCTTCGGCCTTTGCTCGCGCAACTCCCGACCGAACACGTCGAGTTTCTCGGGCCGCTTCCCCAGGCCGAGCTCGCAGGGTTGATGAGCCGCAGCCATCTCCTGGTGCTGCCGTCCATTGAAGAGGGCCTTGCCCTGGTCCAGGCGCAAGCAATGGCCTGTGGCTGCCCGGTTCTCTGCTCCACCAACACGGGAGGCGAAGACCTGTTCACCGACGGTGAGGAAGGCTTCATTGTTCCCATCCGCGACACCGTTGCCCTCTCAGACCGGATGCAGCAGTTGGCAGACCAGCCTGCCCTCCACGCACGCATGCGGATGAATGCGCTGCGGCGTGTGCAGACCCTGGGAGGCTGGCGCGAGTACGGCGACCGTTGGGAGACGCTCCTACGCGGACTCCTCGCCGGGCGAACGCCCTAGCTTTGCCCGCCACCGACGAAGTGGACGATCTCGAGCCGGTCGCCTTCGTGAACCTCTGCCTGCCCCCATCCAGTCCGGGGCGCCAACTCTCCGTTCAACTCCACGGCTATACGATCGGCACGAAGCTCCATCCTCTCGAGCACAGCCGAGAGGACACAAGGGGAAGACAGGGCCTCTACGACCCGCTCACGCCCATTCACTACTAACCGCAGTCCATCACTCACAGCACCAGACTAGCGCCCCGGTGTGGACGTTCGGCTCCAGCGGCCAAAGCAGCCCCATCGGCCCCCGTCCGCCGCCCAGTCCCGGTGCACAGCGGAGGGCCTGCTCGACATAGGCCTTCGCTCGCCGGACAGCGTCCGCGGGTTCCTCGCCGGCGAGCAACTCACATAGCAACGCCGACGAAAACGCGCACCCCGTGCCGTGTGTACTGTCGGTATCCACCCGCTCACCGGGAAAGAACTCTACGCGGCCGTCAGGGCACAGCAGAAGTTCTGTGGGCTGTTCCTGATCGCCCCCGGTGACCACGACATGCAGCTGCCCGTGACGCTTCATCAGCGCGCGGGCGCCGTCTTCGGCAGCTTTGAGGCTGTTCACCGCAATCCCAGAAAGCAGCGTCAATTCGGCCCAATTTGGCGTAATCCAATCGACAAATGGCAGGAGTTCCTCGTGCAGGGTGGCGAGCCCGCTCTCGGGAAAGAGCTCCCGCCCAGAACTCGAGCGCAATACAGGGTCCAGCACAACCACGCCTCGCATGCCCGGGGCGCTAGACCTTGTCCTCTTCAGGAAGGCGCCGACGACGCCGGCGACGACGCCGGTACCCAGCATGCCGACCTTCGCTCCAGCAAACGGCAGGTCCTCGTGCAGTCGATCCAGCGTGGCTCTGACGAGCTCCGCGTTCACCGGCTCCCACCCGAAGACGCGGAGGGTGGACTGCACCGTCAGCGCCGTAATCACTGAGCAACCGAACACGCCATGCGCCGCAAAGGTCATCAGGTCGGCTGTGACGCCTGCCCCGCTCGACGGATCGAACCCTGCGATTGCCCAGGCAATGGTGCTCTTTTGCGGGGTCCGCAAAAGTGGCAGAGGAAAACTTCTCCGCTGGGCGCGGTCTTCAGGGTTTGTCGGTTTTTCGGGGCTTCCCGTCATAGTTTCCGCACTTGTCTACCATAACGCGAAGGTGTGACGCAACCCTGGAGATCTACTTACAAGTCTTTGTAGATCATTGACTTACGGGTCCTGAAACGAGACAATCAGGGTGTGAAGATTCCTGTTCGTAAAGGCCTGCGCCACCTCCGCAGGTCGATCGTCAAGGGCCGGAGACCAGTAGGCTTGATTCTGGCTTTGGCGGTCTCCGTCACCGTGGTCGCCAGCCCTCCGGCGCAACCGCCCGCCTCCCCGAAGACACAACCCGGTTCTAAAGCTCACGGCTGGCTCCAAATCGGGAAAGCGTCCTGGTATGGCCGTGGCTTTCAGGGCAGGCGCACTGCCACCGGTGAGCGCTTCGATATGAACGCTCTCACCTGCGCGCACCGGACCCTTCCCCTGGGCAGCTGGCTGCGGGTCACGAACCTGCATAACAGCCGCTCCATCTTCGTCCGCGTCAACGACCGAGGGCCCTACGTGAGCGATACGATCGTGGACCTCTCGTATGCGGCGGCGCAGCGGGTGGGTCTCCTCGGCAAGGCTCAGGTTCAGGTCGAACGCGTCAGTGCAGATGACCCTGAACTTGCGCAAGCCTTGATCGCAGAGGTTACCCCGGCCTTCACGCCCCTGTCGCTGAACCCCTAAAACTCTGGCTTTAGGGCCAATGGGCCAATGTTCGCCCTCGGACGCTGACAGGGTGACGTTTAGCCGCAGTCACGGAACGGAAAAAGGCCTGCCACTGCGGCAGGCCTTCTTCATTCCAGTTTCTTCCGCACCCTGTGTCCTACAGCTTTTCGAAGAACTCGCAGGCCGAGCAGGAGATATAAACGCCGCCCGGGACGCCGCGCTCGCGGTCCTTGACCCGCTTCACGATGCGTGTTGGCTTGGAGCACTTCGGGCAATCGGTGCTCTTTTGCGTATCCATGACCTTCTTGCGGTCAGCAGTCTTGGCGATTTTGGCCATCTTCGGTCCCTCTTCTCAATCGGTTTGCCTCTTCCGGTGCGCTCGCTCAAGCTGGGTGGCTGAGGCTTCGATCGCTCAAGCGTAATTACAGACGCGCGAGGGCCGATCCCGGAAAGGCTCCGCTTCAGTGTACATGATCCGCCCGGCGGATCGAGGCGACGAGCGGATCAGCCCTTACTTCATCGCCGTCAGATTCTGCGCCGGCGGAGGCGTCACCGTCGGTTTGGGTGCGCCCGTAGAAGTATCCTTTGGCACAACGACTTTGCCCAGCCCCGGTGCTGCTGTCTGCTCTTCCCGTTCACCTGGCCGTCGCAGCGTGGGTGCGGCACCCGCGGCCGCACCGGTCTCTTCGGCACGATGTGTGTCGCCATTAAGAATTGTGCGGGTTTCCAGCGTGGGTGTGTGATCTGCGCCCACGTCGTTGTGCTCAAAAATCTGGATTGGCTTGCCGAGCGCGGCGACTTCCAGCCGAACCACCCGGTCATGCTGAAAGCGCACGAACTTCGTGTCCTGGGGCGGGTCACCGTAGATCCATTCCTCATATAACGCGCTGTCGTCGTCGGCGTTGCTCACGTGTTCCCGATGCTTCGCCTTGGGCTGCCCTACAGACGCCAACACCATCTTCCGGTTCATACCGACGAGGATTTCATGTTCGTCAATGGCTTCCCGGACCTTGGGCGGCAAGGTGTCGGCGTACGCCTCGACACTGCTCTTCGCCTTGAAGTCGACCACTGGATCCAGCAGCGCCTTCACCTCAGCCGCAGTCACCTCGGGCACGCCGCCTTCAAACACCAGCGTCACCCTGCATCCCGTGGCTGCGGGTCCTTGCTGCGCCAGCGGCATGTCGTTCAGCGAAATGTGGCTCAGAAACCGGTGCTTGGCGTAGGGACCACCATTGAAATCAATCACGATCCGATCGCCCTTGAACTCCAGCTTGCTGATCTCGATGCGGTCTCCGGGAGCGGCCGACTGCCCCTTCTCGTACACCATCCGCTTGTACGCCTCGTCCCGCGGAGACATGTTCCCATTCGCCAGCAAGGTCAGTCCCGCACCCAGGGGAAGCTCCCGGTGAGCAAATCCCTGCTCGGCTTCCAGGTTGCGGATCAGGTCCAGGCGACCCCGCTCGTCTAAAGGCTGTTCGGGAAGTGCGACATGCGTGGGGTGAAATTCAGTGGTCAGATCCGAGGTGGCCGTCTTCAGCCCCACAACAAAGACCTGCCCGTGCACGGTGGGAACACCGCAGACCATCGTGCCGAGAACCGCCAGAGCGATACGTACACGGGAGCCCATAGGAACACCTCTGAATCCAAGATTCTGCGCCTAACCGAGCCACCTTTGCAAGAGGAGCTTTGTGTCAGGCCAAAACCCTGAAGGACCGCCTACTCGGCCGAATTCCCGTCGAACCCGTGCGCCGAAGATCTTTCCCGCTCGGGAGCCCCGGACGGCTCCGCACTTTGGAGGGCGCCACCAGCCGTGGATTCGAAGCTACCCGGAGAAGGTATAGGTGTTCCCCTCACAGGTCCCTGAACAGGAGTCGCCCCCAGGATCTGCACAAGCTGGGGAGCCGCCGCCGCCTCCATCGCCGCATGCGCCGCGCGGCGGCGGAACATCCATAGGGTAGCCCGCGGGCAAAATTGGCGGGTGGGTATAGCTCCAGGCGTATTCGCGGGTGATGGGGTAGAGCGCGAGGACTCCTGCCAGCAGAACGAGTCCCGTAAAGACGGCACCCTCGGGCCCATACGGGCCTCCGGTCAGCCACACCCGTCCAGAACTGTCCGTTGCCACGACACTGGCGAAGTCCGCCGGAGCCGGCCAGGGGGAGCCCAAACAGCACGGCCATCGAGGCAAGCCAGCCAAACCGGATGCCCCACCCCAGCCAAAGCGCGTGCGTGCGCAGGTAGGCCACGCAAAACAGCACGCCACTCACAAACGCCACCAGAAAGCTGAACCGGGTGTTGTTCAGCGGAGGCGTTACGACAAACGCGTACACAGCGGAAAGGAGGATGGTCCCGACAACCTGTCCGGTGGCGTCAATCAGCCGGCGGAATAAGAATCCCCGGAACGCGAGTTCGGTCGCCAAAGCGCCGACCAGCAGCGTCAGCAGCGACAACAACGCAGTTCCCCAGGCCAGCGGCGTCAGCCAGAACTGCGGGTGCAAGTCCCCCACCACGGCCATGGGAAGAATGGCGACGAGCAGCAGCGCCCAGCCGAACGCTGCGCCCTTCTGCCATTCCCTGCCCACCGTCGCCCGCCATGGCAGTGCATTGGTGTCCCGGATGCTGCCGTTGCGGGTCCCTACCCAATGGAGCGCGGTATACCCGGTCGATCAGGAGAATGAGCAGAAAGACCTGGTTGAGCAAGGGCCGCAAGAGATCGGCCCGGATAGCCCGGGCGATGCCGTCTGCTGCACTCTCCGCGCCGGAGCGCGCCGCCAGCAGCCAAAGGAGCCCAATCGCAAACAGCGCGAAGTCCATTGAACGGGGGGCGGTCTTTCTTGCATCGCGGATCACTGCCAACCTCGCCTCATTCACTTCGATTCGAGCGCAAACGCTCTGTGAGCAGCCTACGTTACGGCGTAGAACTGTGCGAGATTGCGAAGCTTCTCATAGCGCTTCGCCAGTAAGTCGTCTAACGGTGCCGCTGTCAGCTCGCCAAAGTGCCGCGCGAGTCGTTCGCCCACCAGTTGCATTGCGAACGCTGGATCGGTGTGGGTTCCGCCCTCGGGTTCGGGGATCACATCGTCTACGCAGCCTAGCCGTTTCACGTCCACGGCGGTGTACCGCAGCGCGGCAGCCGCTTGTTGCTTCTTGTTAGAGTCTTTCCACATGATGGAGGCGCAGCCTTCAGGAGAGATCACTGAATAGATCGCGTTCTCCAGCATGAGCACCCGATCGGCTACCGCCAGCGCAAGCGCTCCGCCCGACCCGCCTTCGCCCGTGATGGTAGCAATAGTCGGCACGCGGAGTCGGCTCATCTCCAGGAGGTTGCGCGCGATCGCCTCACCCTGTCCGCGCTCTTCGGCCCCCAGACCGGGGTTCGCTCCGGCCAGGTCGATGAAGGTGAAGATCGGGTGGCCAAACTTTTCGGCGATCTTCATGGCCCGAAGCGCTTTACGGTAGCCCTCCGGATCCGGCGAGCCAAACTTCCGGTGCACCCGCTCCTTGAGCGTCCGACCCTTCAGGTTGCCGATCACCAGGACGGGCTCCCCGTTGAAGCGAGCCATCCCCGCCGCCATGGCAGGGTCGTCGCCGTACTGCCGGTCGCCATGGATCTCGCTATAGTCCGTGAAAAGCGCTTCGATATAGTCCATCGGGTAAGGGCGCTGCGGGTGCCGTGCAAGCTCTGTCTTGACCCAGGCTTCTGGAACAGGGACTGGATGGGCGGGAAGGGGCTTCTGCTGCTGAATTTCGGCCATGATGATCCAGTTGTCGATTGTACCGGGAAACCCTACGCCTCAACGCTTTGCGCCATCGGGAGTTGCATTGTTTGCGCATGCCCAAACACCCGTCCGTCCACATGCTTACGCGATCACCTGCACCGCCCCGCGTCCGATAAGCCCTTCCACCCTCTCAATGAACTGCACATCCGCCTGCACGTTGTACCCATGCGGCTCCAGGTCCGCAGCGAACTGATCCGGCTCTTCGAGACGCAGCATCACCTTGCCCTTGCCTGGAGCTTCACGGAACAGGGCCTGCAGCTTTTCCATCAACGCGACATCCGGGCGATGCAGCGGCACCCGTATGCGCAACGCCTCCGGAAGCTTTACCTGCACGTCCTCCAGCGCCACAATCGAGGAGATCGCAATCTTTGGCGCCGAGTCTTCCTCACCGCGCAGCGATCCACGGATCAGCACCGGCACGTCGATCTTCAGCTTCTCAGCCAGCTTCTCGTAGCTCTGCGGAAACGCGATCAGTTCGATCTTTCCCGTCGCATCCTCCAGGCAGGCCTGCGCGTACATCTCACCGGATCGCTTGCTCTTGGCCACCTTCAGGCCGGTAATCACGCCGGCTACCTGGATCTCGTTCTGCTGCTCCGCTTTGCCGCGCACGAAGACGACGGGCTCCGGCTTCATCTCGCAAGCGGTCTGCGTATCGATCACGCCTTTCAGGTTCCGCAGCTTATCCTTGTACTTGTCCAAGGGGTGACCGGAGACGAAGAAACCAAGAACCTCTTTTTCCTGGGCGAGGCGCGTGTACTCATCCCACTCGGGTGCGGAGGGCAGCGCCTCTTCTTCAACTGACGAAGAAGCAGTCGGTCCGCTGTCAAACATCCCGAATAATCCATGCTGCCCGCTGGCCGCGTCGCGCTGCGACTTCTGGGCGCGCTCCATCGCTTTGTCCAGAGCCGCCATCACCTGCGACCGACGCCCGAATGCGTCCATCGCTCCGGCCTTGCAAAGCGACTCCAACACCCGCTTATTCATCAACCGCAGGTCAACCTTCTCGCAGAACTCCCACAACGACCCGAATCCCGGCTTCCCTTCCGCCTGAAGTTCGACCCTTGCCTTCTGAATCGACTCGATCGCGTTGTGCCCAACGTTCTTAATCGCAGCCAACCCAAACCTGATTGAGTCTCCTGCGGGCGTGAAATCAGCCGCTGAGACCTGCACATCTGGCGGGACAACCGCGATCTCCATCTCACGGCACTCGCCGATGTACTTCACCACGTTCTCAGGTTTGGACGTTTCTGAGGTCAGCAGCGCAGCCATGAACTCCACGGGATAGTGGGTCTTCAACCACGCCGTGTGGTACGCCAGCAACGCGTAGGCGGCCGAGTGCGACTTGTTAAATCCATAGCCCGCGAACTG
Source organism: uncultured Verrucomicrobiae bacterium (assembly GCA_963717535.1). Lineage (GTDB taxonomy): Bacteria > Acidobacteriota > Terriglobia > Terriglobales > Acidobacteriaceae > Granulicella. Next base: position 515,909 of record OY970344.1, on the reverse strand, counting down.
CTCCATCAGATCGAACAGCTTGCCTGCGGTGTCCTTGGGGTGCTTCCGCCCGAGCGCGCCGGTCATGAAGATGTCGCGCTGCTTGGCCATCTCCGCAGGATCCTTCTTGCCCATCGCGCGCCGCAGCAGATCCGCGCCGCCCAGCGAGTAGCCAGCGATCGCAGAAGAGATCTGCATCACCTGCTCCTGGTAGACGATGACGCCCAGCGTCTCCTTCAGGATCGGCTCAAGCTCCGGGAACATGTACTCCACGGCGCGCCTGCCCCACTTGCGCTCGATGAAGTCATCGATCATCCCGCCCTGGATCGGCCCCGGCCGATACAGCGCATTCAACGCGGTCAGGTCCTCCACGCTGGTCGGCTTGTAGCGCCGCAGCACATCGCGCATGCCGCCGGACTCAAACTGAAACACACCGCTGGTGAGCGCCCTGTGGAAGACCTTTTCATAGGTTTTCTCGTCGTCAAGCGGGATGGTGGCCATGTCCACCGTGTCGCCGCGGTTCAACTTGATCAGCTTCAGGCAATCGTCGATTACGGTCAGCGTGGTCAGCCCAAGAAAGTCCATCTTGAGCAGGCCCATCTTCTCGACGGCCTTCATGTCATAGCTCGTGACAACGGCGTCGTCCTTGGTCCGCGTCACGGGCACGAGTTCCGTCAGCGGCTGGGGCGCGATCACAACGCCCGCAGCATGCACGCCCGCGCCACGCACCAGACCCTCCAGCCTCTGCGCCGTCTCAATCAGTTCCCGGATCTTCGGGTCAGCCTCACACGCCGCGGCCAGCGGCGGCGAGTCTTTCAAGGCCTGCTCGATGGTGATGCCGATCGTCGGCGGAATCAGCTTGGCGATCCGGTCGACTTCGCCGTACGGCATCTCCAGCGCGCGCCCCACGTCCTTGATGGCCGCCTTGGCCGCCATGGTGTTGAACGTGATGATCTGCGCTACCTGATCCGTGCCGTACTTCTGCCGAACGTACTCGATCACCTCGCCACGCCGGTTCATGCAGAAGTCGATGTCGACGTCCGGCATGCTCACGCGCTCGGGGTTCAGAAACCGCTCAAACAGCAGATTGTTCTGCAGCGGATCGACGTCCGTAATCTCCATCACGTACGCAACCAGCGATCCCGCCGCAGATCCGCGCCCCGGCCCCACAGGAATGCTCTGCTCCTTCGCATAGCGGATAAAGTCCCACACGATCATGAAGTAGCCCGGAAACTTCATGCTCTTGATGCACTCGATCTCCCGATTCAGCCGCTCTTCGTAATCGGCAATCGTGCTCCGCAGGATCCCACGCGATTCAAGGTGTGCCACCGCTGTATCGCGCCGCTTCCGCCAGCCTTCCCGGCAAACCTGCTCGAAGTAGTCGTCGATGGTCAGGCCTTCCGGCAGCGGGAACTTTGGGAACGGGTTCTTGACCTTGGTCAGTTCGAGATTGCAGCGCTCCGGAAACTGCATTGTCCGGGTGCAGACTTCCGGCGCATGCGCGAAAAGCCGGTGCATCTCATCCGCCGACTTGATGTAGAACTCGTTCTTCTCAAACCGGAACCGCTTCGGGTTGTTCATCGAATCGGCCGTCTGTACGCAAAGCAGCACCTCGTGCGACCGCGCATCGGTGTCCTCGATGTAGTGCGAATCATTCGTCGCAATCAGCGGGATCCCGAGATCCTTTTCCAGGCGGAACATCGCTTCCGTGACAGCTTTGTCCGGTCCAAGTCCATGGTCCTGGATCTCTAGGAAAAAGTTCCCCTTCCCGAAGATCTCCTCATACTGCCCGCCAACCTGCTTGGCCTTGTCATAGTTGCCGGCCATCAAGTGCTGTGACATCTCTCCGGCCAGACATCCGGAGAACCCAATCAATCCCTCACTGTGCTCAGCTAAGAACTTCTTCGAAATTCGGGGCTTGCGGTAGAAACCATGAAGTGCTGCTTCAGAGGTAAGCCGCACCAGGTTCCGGTACCCGGCCTCGCTTTCAGCAAGCACGAGGAAGTGGTTGTACTTCGACTCCGGATCAGGCTTGCCGCGGTGGTCGTCTTCCTTGCAGATGTAAAGCTCGCACCCGAGAATCGGCTTCAGGTTCTGCTTCTTCATGGCGTCGAAGAAGTGCACCGCGCCAAAGATATTCCCGTGGTCAGTCATCGCCGCCGACCCCTGCCCGATCTTCTTCAGGTGCTTGGCGAGCTTGTCGACATCGCAAGCGCCGTCCAGCAAGGAGTAATCGGTGTGCAAGTGCAGGTGGGTGAACTCAGCGGCCATACCCGTAGTTTACTGCCCAGTAACTAGGGCAACCCCGTAGGAAAACCGGTCTGAAATCACCGGAGATGCCGCTCCACGCCTCTTCCCAGTGGCACTTCCTAGGAAAGAGCAACCGGCAGCGACTTGAACCCCCGCAGGGCATAGTTCGGCGCCCACTCCGGAGCCTCGGCGGTGAAGCGCAGCCTGGGAAACTTCTGCACCGTCTTCAGGATCGCCGCCTGGGCCTCCATCCTCGCAATTTGGTTCCCGATGCAGAAGTGCGGGCCGGCACCGAACGCCAGATGAGTGTTGTTCGCGCGCGCGAGGTTGGGCAGATCCGGATCCCTGAACTGCTTCGGATCACGATTGGCAGCGCCAAGCATGATCAACAGAGGCTCGCCGGTACGAAGTTGCACCCCTTCGATCTCCACATCTTCTTTTGCCAGCCTTGCAATGTACTGGACCGGACTTTGGTATCGCAGCAGCTCCTCCACGCCGCTTCGAATCAGCTCCGGGCTGTCCCGCAAACGCGCAAGCTCTTCGGGATGCTGCAGCAAGGTAAAAATCCCATTGCCGATCAGGTTGCGCGTGGTCTCGTGACCCCCGAACAGCAGCATGACGCACTGCGCATAGAGCTCGTCCTCCGTAAGGACTTCCCCGTCCGCCTCAATGTCTAGAAGAAGGCTGATGAGATCGGTCCCGCGATTGCGGCGCCGTTCCGCGACCGCGCTGCGGAAGAAATCCGTCAACGCCAGCAGTGCGTCCTGGGCAGCCGTGCACTGCTCCAGCGTTCGCCGCGGGTTTCCGATGAACAGTGCGATCGCCTCCGACCACCGGATCAGATCCTCCTGCATGGACTGCGGGACCGCAAGCAGTTCGGCGATGACGTGCGCGGGGAACGGGTGCGCAAGCTCACGCATAAGCTCAGCCTCGGCTTTCCCGCCCATCGCCTCCAGCATCTTGTCCACGATCGCGTCGATCCGTGGTCGAAGAGCGTCAGCCACTGCAGGCGAGAAGCCTTTGTTCATCAGCTTGCGGAGGCGCGTGTGCTCAGGCGCATCCATGAACAGCAACCACAGGCCGAGCGTCTTGACCAGCGGTGCATACTGAGCGCGGTGCTCCTCAGGGACTGCCAGCATCAATGCGGAGGTGCGCTTGGCGGAAAACCGCGGGTCCTTCATCACCGATGACGCCAGAGAGTAGCTGAACACCGCGTTGAATCCGGGTCCCAACGCCACATAATGCAACGGTCCTTCACGCAGCAGCTCGCGATAGGTCGGGTAAGGATCGTTTAGAAAACCTTCAACAAGAATGGGCCTTGCCGTACGCGTTTCCGTCACCGCTTGCATGCGTTTCTCCCCGGAGCGTCGCGCCCATCTTACATAGCCGAAACGCCCGTGCAGCCCCCGATCCATCCTTTTCATCTGACTTCGCAGGGCCGTGTTTCTCAAACTCCTGCATCGACCCCGTCCAGAACACATCCATCTTCCAGACAGGAACGACAGGAGCCATATGAACCCGACCAACAACACCATCCTCATCACCGGCGGCGGCTCCGGCATCGGCCGCGCGCTCGCGGAAGCCTTCCACGCGGAGGGCAATCAGGTCATCATCGCCGGCCGCCGCCAGTCCGTCCTGGACGACACCACGAAGGCCAACCCCGGCATGCGCGCGCTTACCCTGGATATCGAAAATCCTGACGATTTCCAGCGTTTTGTGACCGAAGTGAAAGCCGAGTTCCCTGCCCTTAACGTGCTCATCAATAACGCCGGCATCATGAAAACCGAAGACCTCAAAAGCGGCATCGAGACGCTCGCAATTGCGGAGCAAACAGTCGCCATCAACCTCCTTGGACCAATTCGGCTGACCGCAGCCCTGCTTCCTGTACTGCTCGCACAGCCAAAAGCTACCGTCATGACCGTCTCCTCCGGCCTGGCATCGGTGCCGCTCACGCCCTTCCCGACCTATTGCGCGACAAAGGCAGCCATCCACTCCTGGACACAGTCCCTGCGGTACCAGCTCCGGGATACGAACGTGGAGGTGCTCGAGATCGCGCCACCCTACGTGCAGACAGAGCTGACGGGCGCGCACCAAACTACCGACCCCAACGCCATGCCGCTCGACGAGTACATCAGCGAAACGATGCAGCTTTTGAAAAACCCGCCCCCGAGCGGAGAGATCCTCGTGGAACGCGTGCACCCGCTCCGCTTTGCCGAAAAGAGCGGAAACTACGACCAGGTCTTCCAGGGGATGAACACCAGCTTCGCATAGCGGCGACAGCAAAGTTTACAGAGATCCCTCTATTTGCCTAGCAGAGCTTCGAACTTGTAGGTGACCCACCGAAGGCACCATGCAACCCCGTGCTGCGTCGAGGCCAGGGCGTGCAGCACGGCCTCCGCGTGCCGGCCGAAGACCCGCATCATCGCCGTGCCGAAGGCTTCTTCGACATAGGCGATGTCAATCTGGGTGCGGTTCCAGCCCGGGGTGGGGGCGGCGTGGACACGCCAGCTGAGCCCGGTCTTGTTCAACAGCACGGAAGCCCGCGCCAGATGCTGCCGGGAGCTGATCACCTCCACGGAGTTCCAGTGGTGCGCCCGGAGTAACCCGGTCGTATTCGCGATGTTTTGGAGCGTGGTGTGCGATTGGCGTTCCTCGAAGATCGCGCGATCAGGAACGCCAAGCGTTCGCGCATACGTGGCCATCACCTCGGCCTCCACGAAGCGGTTGGCCGTCGGCCCCCCAGCGAAGACAATCCGTGGAGCGCGCCCCAGCCGAAACTCCTGCACCGCCTCATCCACGCGCCAGATCTGCATCGGCGTGACCTCGCCATGCAGACCCGCAGGTGTTCCCAGCACAACCAGGGCATCGACCGGGCTATCGCCCGCATTGCCCTGCGGTACGGTTCGGTAGAGCACCGTCACCACCACTGCTGCCAGTATGAAGAAGACAAATCCGCCCAGCAGTACGCGAGGTCCTGAGGTCTCCTTGCGTGTGTCCACTCGCTCCGTCACGGCCGTCACCGGCTAGCCCCGCGCCAGTTGTGTTGCAAGCCGCACGTACAGCTCAACAGCCTGCAATAGCTCAGCCTTCGCCACCCGCTCATCCGGCGTATGCGCGGTGTGAATGCTGCCGGGTCCCAGCAGAAACGGTTCGCCCCAGTTGGTGAGGCTGGGAATGTCGGTTGTAAACTTGGCGACCATCGTCTCAAAGCCGTCCAGCGCGCGCATTTGCACGAACGGCAGCTCCAGAGTGAACTTCACCTGGCATCGTCCCGCAACAGCGTTGACAATTGCGGCGCGAACCTCGTCGGACGGCCCAACAAGCCGGACCAGCAGGTGCGCCTCCGCGGCATCTGCGATGACGTTCGGCGCGCGTCCGCCGGAGATCAGCCCCACGTTGAGTGTGGTGTCGCCGGCGCCCTCCACCACGGGTAGTTGCAGCGATTGAACGTCGTGCAACGCCGCAATGAGCTTGTCGATCGCCGACTCACCCAGCTCCGGGTACGCCGAGTGCGCCATCTTACCCTCGGCCAGCAGCTCCACCCGAAGGCATCCCTTAGAGGCAAGTGCCAGCTTGTTGTCGGTAGGCTCGCCGTTGATCAGAAACTTCGATCCTCGCGGGTTTTGATTGGCCATCTTTGCGCCCGCCGAGTCGCGCTCCTCCCCGACCACAAACAACATGCCCACCGGGACTCCATCCGTGCTCAGTCGCTCCGCCGCGACGATCTGGGCTGCCAGAATGCCCTTGGCGTCACAAACCCCGCGTCCATACAGGTGAGTCTCGTCTTCCCGCGCCGGGCCCATAAACGGCGGCACGGTGTCCATGTGCGTCGAAAGCACCACCACGGGCTGCACGCCAGGCGTGAACGCGTAGACATTGAACCGCTCACCCGTTCCTGCTCCGGGAGTGCGCTTCATCTCTGGCTGCTCGACGTCCATCCGCTCGACCGTCCACCCCTGCTCGGCAAGCAAGTTCAGCAGAAACGCCCCGCACTCGCCTTCGTGGTACGTGGTGGAATCGATGGCGACCAGCCGCTTTGTAAGCTCGATGGGGTTCAGAGACATGCCATCCCAGCATACCGTTCCAGCTGCCGCACTCGGTTACACTCGACCCGGATGTCTGCCCCAACCTTTCGCTCACACGTTCAGACCGTTGAAGATCTCCGCGGGCCCGTAGGCCGCCTTGAAGCTCTCCTGAACACCGGTGTCCCTGACGCGCCCTATGCGGCTCTCGTGGCCCATCCGCACCCCCTGGGCGGCGGCACGATGCACAACAAAGTTGTCTACCACGCCGCGAAGGCCTTTTCGCACTTCAGTTTGCCCGTGCTCCGATTCAACTTCCGTGGCACCGGCCTCAGCGAGGGGGCGCACGATGAAGGACGAGGGGAAACCGAGGACGTCGAGGCCGCTCTGGCCTGGCTCACAGAACGTTTTCCCGGCAAACCGCTGCTGTTTGCCGGCTTCAGCTTCGGGTCGAACGTCGGCCTGCGCGCCTGCTGCGGAGATCCTCGCGTGGCCGGTCTGATCGGCATCGGACTGCCCGTTCGCGCAGCAGGCCGCAACTACGCCTATGACTTCCTTGCAGGCTGCGGAGCGGTACCCAAGCTCTTCGTCTCCGGCACTGCGGACGAGTTCAGCCCCCGGGGCGTTCTGGAGAGCTACCTGGTCGCCGCGCCCGAGCCCAAGCGCGTGGTCTGGGTAGACGGAGCCGACCACTTCTTCGCCGGCGTTCCCGACTCGCCCTCGTCAAAGCTGGAAGTCTTCGCAAACGAGGTCAGGGCCTGGCTCGCGGATACGTTCAATCTGCCGCGCTAGCGGGCACCTTCCGCGCAAGGCCGGGCAAGCGCTGGCACCAGTCCTCAATCAGCTCCGCGCAAACTTCGGCCTGTTCCTCAGCTGGCCTGTGTCCCACTCCGGTCAACACCTGCAGCTCCGAACGTCGAAGTCGGCCCCGCAGGAGCCCGGCAGTGGAGAGCGGGACAGCCCGGTCGTGGTCTCCCCAGATCAACAGGGTCGGAATACGAAACGGAGCCTCAAGCAGGTGCCGCAGCTCGCGCATGTCGGTGTGCCAGGTGCGAAGCAGGCGTAGCAGATGACCCACGGTTCCGCGGGTGCGCAGGTTTTCGCGGTACGGCATCAGGCGCGCGGGGCTATCGTCGCTGCTGGGTCCGGCCATACGCCGCAACCCGAACATTTGTAGCCACTTTGGATACCACGGCAGGGTGTGCGCAAACACTACACCGAGGGGTGAAAGGTAGAAGCGGATGATCTGGTCAGCGTGGCCGAAGAAGGGATGCGCCGGTGCCAGCAATACCAGCGATCTCACCGCCCTGGGCTCTGAAGCGGCCAGATGGAGCGCGACAGCTCCTCCGTGCGAGTAGCCAACCAGCACTGGGCGGTCAAGTCGCAGAAAGGTGAGGATCTCGCTCACGCAACGCGAGACCGAAGGCAACGACGCGCTGAGCTGTGAGTTGCGCTCTGACATCCCGGCTCCGGGCAGGTCGATCGCCACCGCATGTTGGTCGGCCGGAAGGGCCCTCAGAAGAGGACCAAACGTAGCTGCAGTTCCCATCAGCCCATGAATCAGCAGGAGTGAAGGCCGGTCCGGGTGCGGTGCACCTTGTTCCAGGCAGGAGATCCGCCACCGGGACAAGACGAGTTCACGTCTTCGGATCAAACCTGCCGCCCTCAGGCCGTCGCTGACACTAGCTGCGGCAGATGTGCCGCGTGGCCGCTCTCCTCCCCGGCCAGAAGCTCAGCTAACAGGGCAACAGTCTGATCCACATGGGCTCGCTCCAGGAGAAACGCTGGTAAGAATCGAAGCACGTTGCCCTGCACCAGGTTCAGGAGGTACCCGCGCTCAAGGCCTGCTTCCGCAATGGGCCGCGCAGGCTCGCGCAACTCAAGTCCCAGCAGCAGACCACGTCCCCGAGCCTCCACAATCCGGTCAGAGCTCGAGGCAAGCTCGTCCAGACGCTCAAAGAAGTATTGCCCCGTGTCGCGGACGCGGGGGAGCAAGCCCTCCTCGTCGACCACGGCAAGAAACTCCAGCCCAAGCCGGCAAAGGAAGGGACTTCCGCCCAGCGTGCTTCCATGCTTTGCTAGCCCAAAGGAATGGAAAAGGTCGTCATTCACCAGCAAAGCGCTGAGTGGCAGGCCACCGCCCAGAGGTTTGCCGAGCAGAAGCATGTCTGGCCGGATACCGCTGGCTTCGAATGCAAACCACGTCCCCGTGCGGCCCAGCCCACACTGAATTTCGTCGAAGATGAGCAGCGCTCCGTGCAGATCTGCCAGGTGTCGTGCCTCGGCCAGGTACTCGGCGCTCAGCACATGCACACCGCCTTCGCCCAGCACTGGCTCCAGCAGAATGGCCGCCGTGTCGGCTCCGACCGCGGCACGCAGCTGTGCAAGATTGTTGCGCTCCACGAAGGTCACATGCGGGATCCCAGGTCCAAAGTCCACACGATACTTTTCCTGACCCGTCACAGACAGCGCCCCGTAGCTTCGGCCATGGTAAGACTGCCGCAGGGCGACAATCGCTTTCTTTGACGGACCGAAGTTACGCCGGGCGTGCGTATGCGCTAGCTTCAGCGCACCCTCGACTGCCTCGGTTCCCCCCGTAGAAAAAAATGCGCCCTTCATCCCGGCCAGCGCGCATAGCCGCTCGGCCAGCTCGCCCGTATGGCGGTGGGCGTACTGCGGGGACAGATGCACGAGCTTGCCGGCCTGCTCAGTCATAACCTTGAGCATCCGCGGATGGGCATGACCCAACGCATTCACGCCAAGGCCGGCCATAAGATCCAGGTACCTGTTGCCAGAGGTGTCGTAGAGGTGGACACCTTCGCCACGATCCATCACCACCGGGAATCGGGCGTAAACGGGCAAGAGCACGTCGGCGTCCCGGGTGAGTATCGCGAGCGCATCGGCGTCCTGCCGAAATTGGTCCGTCATTTAGATAGTTCACAGGATTGACCACTCCGGGTCAAGATCCGCGCCGTACCTACGACGGCTCAGGTACCTCCCCAGCCGGGTGATTGCCCGGAATCCTGAAAATGGTAGAGCGGTATGAAACGAGAGAGGGGTTATCCTCGGTATCCTGCTGGGAGCCCTACGGATGTAGGTACCGCCTTTGGCCCTCTGCTTGCTAAGCCTTCGGTAACACCTGTTTGAACACCTGGATGAAGCGCCTCTTTCAAACTCGGCTGTTCGCCGTTCTGCTCGCCGTGCTCACGCTGGCAGCGGTCGGACTTGCTGTGAGCAACTTCCTCCAGGAGAACAGTTTCGAAGTTCCCACCGATGGTGTGCCCTGGACGGAGACCACAGGCGGTCTGCGTGCGATTCGGGTTCCGCCCGACACGCCGGCCGACCATGCCGGTATTCGGAAGGGCGACGTCCTCACCGCGATCAACGACATGCCCACCCTCAGGGTAGCCGCCCAGCAGCGGGCAATTTATCGGACGGGCGTCTGGCAGCACGCGACCTACTCGATTCTCCGGGCCACCGGCGTGCCTGGTCACCCGGCCCAGCTGGAAATCAACGTCATCCTCGCGCCCGCGGACCGTAGTAACAACCAGGTGCTTCGACTCATCGCGCTGGTGTACCTGGCCATCGGGCTGTACATCCTGCTGCGACGCTGGACCGCTCCACAGTCGACCCACTTTTTCGTTTTCTGCCTGACCTCTTTCATCCTGTACGGCTTCAAGTACACGGAAACGCTGGATCCTCTCGACCTGACGATCTACATCGGCAACGTCCTCGCCACGGCGCTGCAACCCGCGCTCTTTCTGCACTTTGCGCTGAGCTTTTCAGGGGAACGCGAGCGCCGCGGCCGCTGGCATCTGCTGTATGCGCTGCTGTATCTCCCCGGTGCGGTCCTTGTCGCGCTTCGCTACCTGTCTCTGTTTCATTGGCAGCCCACGGCTTTGCTCCAGCACCGGCTCGACCAGGTCGACTACGCCTATCTCGCTGTCTTCTACGTGCTCGCGGCCTCCGTGTTCTGGCTCCGTTATCGCTGGGAAAGCCAGCCTCTGCAGCGTCAGCAGTTGAAGTGGCTCTCCCGTGGCACTCTGCTCACGGTCTTACCCTTCACTGTCCTCTACGTCATCCCGTTTCTGGCGGACCTGAACGTTCCTGGAGTCGTAAGCAAGGTCGCGCTACTCTTTCTGCTCCTGCTGCCGCTCACCTTTAGTTGGGCCATCGTCCGGTTCCGGCTCATGGACGTGGACCTCATCTTCAAGCGCGGCGTCTCCTACACCCTCGCCACCGCCTCTCTGGTCGGGTTGTACTTCGGCGTAGTCGCCCTGGCTGCGGAGGTCGTTCACAACCGCTGGCAGCACCTGGGCGAATGGGGCCTGATCGGGGCAGTGGTCGTGACCGGCCTCGTATTCGACCCGCTCAAACGCGCCATCCAGAACCGGGTAGATCGGCTGTTCGACCAAAAGCGATTCGACTACCGGGAGACGCTGATCGAGTTCGGGCGTCGCCTCAACGCCCAGACCGACCTCTCCGCCCTGGTCAACTCTGTCGTGGAGAGACTTCACCAGACGCTCCTCGTGACGCGCGTCGCCGTCTTCCTCGCAGACGAGGGGTACACCGTCCGGCAGCCGCGATTCACCCTTGTGGCTTCGCACGGCGTCTCGTCGACCTTGTCGAACACCTCGCTGGACCTGGGCTTCTTCCAGTTCGGGCGCTCCGACGAGGACACGCACATCTTCTTTGAGACACCGGAGAACGCCATGAGGCTGCCCGAGTCTCAACGGGCAACCGTCGCCGCGCTGGACTTCAACTACTACGTCCCGTGCCGTGCCGCGCGGCACGCAGGCGGCGGCCAAAGCACGGTCGCCGTGCTGGGCCTGGGCCGAACGGGTCAGGGCGACTTCCTGTCCAGCGAGGATATGGAGCTTCTGGAATCGCTCGCCGGCTACATCGGGATCGCGATCCAGAACGCACAGCTGACCAGCCGACTCGAGCAAAAGATCCTGGAGTTCGAAAAGCTCCGCGACTTCAACGAGAATATCGTCGAGTCAATCAATGTCGGCGTCTTTGCGCTGGATCTCGAGAACCGTCTCGAAAGCTGGAACGCCCAGATGGAAGTGATGCATGGAACGGCGAGGAGCGATGTTCTTCGCCGTCCGGCGCGCGAGGTCTTCTCCGCCGAGTTCGCTGAAGAACTGGAACACCTGGAAGACCAGGGTGTTCACACCTTGTATAAGCACCGCTTCTCCTTGCCGAGCGGCGAAACCCGCACAGCGAACATCACCGTCGCCCCGCTGCTCAACCGCGACCTCGACGTGGTCGGCCGCATCGTCATCGTCGACGACATCTCCGAGCGCGTCAGCATGGAGGCTCAACTCACGCAGGCAGACAAACTCTCCTCCATCGGCCTGCTCGCTGCCGGCGTTGCGCACGAGGTAAACACGCCCCTCGCCGTGATCTCCAGCTACACGCAGATGCTCGGCAAACAGTTGCGCATGGACGAGACCGCGCAGGCTCGCCTGGGTCCGGTGATCGAAAAGATTACGCAGCAGACCTTCCGCGCGTCCGAAATCGTGAATGGCCTCTTGAACTTCTCACGCATGAGCACGGTCGACCTCGCGCAGGTGGACTTGAACGCCATCGTGGGAGAGACAATCTTGCTGCTCGAACACCAGATGCGGTCTTCGGGCGTTGCGGTGAACACGGACCTTGACCCAAGGCTTCCAGCCATCGCCGGAAACCGCGGGAAGCTGCAGCAGGTTGTGGTCAACCTCATCCTGAATGCGCGTGATGCGTTGATGGATTGCCCATCACGCGAGATTACCGTCCGCACGCAAGCCGGCGGCGGCAATGTGGAACTGGCCGTCTCCGACAACGGCGCAGGGATGCCTCCCGAGATCCTGCGCAAGATCTACGATCCATTCTTCACTACGAAGTCTCAGCCCAAAGACGGCCAGCGCAAGGGCACCGGACTGGGACTGGCCGTGTCATACGGCATCGTTCAGGAACACGGGGGCCACATTGATGCGTCCAGTGAGCCTGGCCGCGGAACGACCTTCCGCCTCGTCTTCCCCGCGGCTGCAACTTCGACCCCACCTTCGCCGCGAGGCGTCACCTCAGCCAACAACGCGACGCACGACGAGTCTGCAGATCAAGGAACCGTAGTACATGCCTGAGACCGCATTTGAGAGCCCGGCGAAGCACAACCAGTCGCGGCCGTCCCCCCCGGCCCATCGCATCCTCATCATCGACGACGAGGCTGGTATTCGTGATTCCCTGGAGACGCTGCTGACGCTGGAAGGCTTCGGGGTCGAATCCGCGTCGAACGGCAACGCCGGCCTCGATATGTTGACGCGCCACAGCTACGATCTGCTGCTGCTGGACCTGGCGCTTCCCGGCGAAACTGGCATCGATCTGCTGCCGCGCATCAAGAGCCTAGCGCCCAGCGTGCCCGTAATCATGATCACGGCGTATGGCACCGTGGGCAACGTGGTGGACGCCATTCGGGCAGGCGCCGCGAACTTCATCCAGAAGCCCTGGGACAACGAAAAGCTGCTTGTCGACATCCGCACTGCGATCGGCCGCAGCCAGGCAGAAGCAGAGGTGCAGCAACTCAAACGCACCCTGAAACAGCGCTACTCCTTCGACAACATCGTCGGCAAGAGTGAGCCAATGCTTGAGCTCTTCCAACTGGTCGAACAAGTTGCCCCAAGCCGCTCCACGATCCTCATTCAGGGCGAGAGCGGAACCGGCAAGGAGTTGGTCGCGAAGGCTGTTCACGCGAACTCACCACGCCGGGATCGCCCATTCATCCCCGTCAACACGGGCGCTGTCCCGTCGGAGCTGCTGGAATCCACGCTCTTCGGTCATGAACGTGGTGCATTCACCTCCGCGGTGGCGGCAAAGAAGGGGCTGTTTGAGGTCGCTGATGGAGGCACGCTGTTTCTCGACGAGATCGGCACTATGAGCATCGAGATGCAGGCCAAGGTGCTGCGTGTGCTCCAGGACCGCCGCTTCATGCATGTCGGGGGAACCCAGGAGATCCAGGTCGATGTGCGCATTATCGCGGCGACAAACGTCAACCTGCGCCAGGCCGTGAAGGATGGCCGCTTTCGCGAAGATCTCTTCTACCGCCTGAACGTCATCACCGTCGAGCTTCCCCCTCTGCGTCAGAGGCGCTCGGACATTCCTCTTCTTGCGGCCCACTATCTGCAGTATTACTCCGAAGAGAACGGCTTTCCCGTGCGTGAGCTCGCCTCCGACGCTCTGCGCGTCATGATGGATTACGAGTGGCCGGGGAATGTCCGAGAGCTGGAGAATGCGATGGAGCGGGCCGTGGTTCTGTCGCGAAGCCCTCAGATTACCTCGGAACTGTTGCCCGCACAGCTTCGAGGACAAACCTACTCGACGGCCATGCTCGAAGAGAACGTACAAGCCTCCCTGTTCGACGTGATGGAGGACATCGAGCGGCGCATCATCTCGGATCGCCTGGAACGCTGCAACTGGAATCAGACGGAAGCGGCGGAGTACTTCCGCATCCCTCTTTCCACGCTGAACCAGAAGATCAAACGCCTCAGCGTCGAAGTGCGGCGCCGTCACCGAGACTAAAGCCCCCTCACTGCACTAGTTCCGTGCAGTTCTTACCGTCCGTTCCGACCCTTTGCTGCAATCTTTTTAGCGGCCTTCACCGGTGTCCCACGCTTGGCGGCGACCACTGCGCCACTCTTCGCCGGCTGCTTTTTCGCGGCGACTTTCTTCGCTGGAGTCTTCGCAGGGGCCTTCACCGGCGTGGTCTTCCTGGCAACAACCTTAGCCGCGATCTTCTTGGCGGGCTGCTTGGCGACCGTCTTCTTCGGCGCTGGCGGGGTACCCTTGGAGACAGCCTTTGCAACCGGTTTGGCGACGCTCTTGGCCGCGACCTTCGCCGATGCCTTCGCTGCAAGCTTTAACGGCGCGCTCTTTTTAGCTGGAGTCGGGGCGGCAGGATGCGCATCCTTCGGGTGGGCTCCGGGCCGCGACTGCGGTTCCGCCTTGGCGGGTGCAGGTTTCACGGCCGGTGCTGCTTTGCTCTCTGCTGCCTTGGCCGGAACCGGAGCAGTTTTGGCAGGAGTCTCAGCCTGGGGCTGAACGAGGCTCCCAGATTTCGCGGGAGCCTTCTTTGGTGCCACAGTCTTTGGTGCGGCAGCAGCTTTGCTCGGAGCTACGTCTGCTGCCTGGGCAGGCTCGCTTGAGTCAACCGGGCTCTTCGCCGGGCTCAGATCTCGATGAATTGGCTCCGGCACGACATCTGCTTCCTCGGAGGAATCGTCTGTTGCTTCCACATCCTCGTCCTCATTGTCAGGCTCCCGATCCTCCGGATCTACCACCGGCTCGGGGGCTACGTCCGCGGCCCCCTTCTTGGACCGGCTGCGTGCCGATTTCGCCGGCCGGCGCCGTACCGTCACCTGCGGGGGAGCGGGCGGCGAGAAGGGCTCCAGGAAGGCCCGCGTCGCCTCAGGGGTGTCCAGTTTCCCGTCGATCAGCGCAAAGAACAGATCGTCAAGCAGCTTCTCGTACTCAGGAAGATCCGGGGTGATGCGCATCTCCTGCATGAGCGCATAAGGGATTTTCTGCCGCATTTGCGGCCAATCTTTCAGAAACGCCTTGATCTTGGTCTGAACCGCCCCTGTGCGGGTGTGGACAGCTAACCACAGCACCAGCTCCGGATCGGCGTTCATCAGCAACCGCCAGCTCTCGGAAGGCAGGGCGGCAGCCTTCGATGTGAGTTGTGCGCCGAGTTCCTTGGCCCGAGCCTCAACCGTCTCGATCTGTTGCACAAATCCGGGGCGGACAAACAGCGCCTTCAACCCGGCCCTCTCGCCTTCGCCCAGTTTGGCGGTAATTAGCGGAAAGTACACGGAGGACGGATCCGGATGAATGCCCTGACCTTCCAACTGGCCGATTAGCTCGCGAACATGGTCCAGGCCGGCCCGGTCACCCTCGGCAGAGCGCAGCGCCGGAAACAATACCTCGCTCCAGCCCTCGGCTTCCATGTGCTCGAGAATGCTTGGCGGGTCCTCTTCATGGAAGATCTCCTCGAGTTCATAGCCCCGGTCAGCCGCGGGAAGAGCCTGAATGTAGCCCTCTTCTTTTCCCGTCTGATAGCGGCCCGCGGTGCGCTCTTCGAGACTCCACCCCAGCCGCTCTCCAAGACGCGCCGCTCGCAGCAGCAAAGCCGGCTGCTCAATGAACCCGTACGCCGAGACTAGCCGCAACTCGCGATTTTCGATGTCCGCTGTTCCATTAAGGGGGTCCAGCAGAAGTCCGTAGGAACCCTCGTTCAGCGATACCGCCATCGCGTTCGCGGTGAAGTCGCGGCGCCGCAGGTCATCGAGAATTGGCGCTGGCTGCGTCTCCGGCTGTCCGGGCTTCGGATAGCTGACGGTCAGGCTGGATCCAAGCTCCCCACGGACACCGCCGCGAAAGGTGAGATACAGCGAGGACATGAGGGCGTTCTTCCCCGTAATCGTCGCCCCAGCCCGTTCCAGATCCGGAATGAGCGCCGCCACATCGCCCTGAACAGCGAAATCCAGATCGCGGACCGGCGATCCCGTTGACAGATCCCTTACGGCACCGCCGACCAGAAACACCGGCATACTGTGTGCCCGGGCAGCCTCACGTACGGTCTCAAGTGCGCGCCACTGTGCGGGAGTCAGACGGTTTTGGAGAAGATAGATAAAATCGGCCATAGGATCACAGCGGCCTGTGCCGGCGAGAGCGGAAACGCTTCAGAATCAAACGCTTAGGCTTTCGCAGTGGTCCAGTCCGACGACTGATTTTACACCACCACGGAAGATTCTATCGCCCCTGATGCACAATTTTTGCTGCTTCAGTTGAACTCCCCGCCGACGCCCGACAACGACACTTCCGCGGCTCCGCTACAATCCCAGACGATGACCTTGGGCGAACTGGCGGACCGGATCGGCGCGGAGTTGTTGGCTTCCGGCACCGGGGACGCCTCCCCGGCCGACCTCTCCCTCACGGGGGTCAGCGGCGTTACCAGTGCCGGTCCCACCGAGGTCGCCTTTGTCGCTAATCCCAAGTACGTGGGGCCCGCCAGGCATTCACGAGCCGCCGCACTCATTGTGGACACCAGCTTCCCCGCGATCCCCATCCCAACCCTGCGCGTCCCGGACGCGAAGTACGCCTTCACCCTGGCGGTCGCCGCGTTCCATCTCGCCCCAGCCTATCAACCGGGCATCCATCCCACGGCAGTGGTCGCCCCCAGCGCACGGATAGGGATGCGGGCTCATATTGGCCCGTACGTCGTGGTAGGCGAGAATTGCCAGCTTGGCGACGACCTTATCCTCCTGGCCCACGTCGTGCTCTATCCCGGGGTCCGCGCCGGCCAGCGGTTCTTCGCCCACGCCCATGCCGTAGTGCGCGAGAACTGCACCCTGGGGGACGACGTTGTGCTCCAGAACGGCGCGATCATCGGGTCCGACGGCTTTGGCTTCTCCCGAAACCCTGAGGGCCGTTGGACCAAGACACTGCACCCCGGCCCTGCCATCCTGGAAGATGAGGTCGAGGTTCAGGCCAACTCATGCGTCGATCGCGCGGTTGTCGGCGAAACGCGCATTGGCCGTGGTGCAAAGATCGACAACCTGGTTCAGGTTGGCCACGCCTCCACCGTTGGGGAAAACACCTTGCTGTGCGCGCAGGTCGGTCTCGCGGGTTCCACCCATGTCGGCCGGAATGTCACGCTTGCCGGTCAGGTGGGCGTCGCTGGCCACCTCACCATAGGCGACGGGGCGATCGCGACGGCGCAGACAGGCATTCCTTCCGACGTGGCCCCCGGGGCCGTCGTCAGCGGCTATCCGGCGATGGACAATCGCGCGTGGCTGCGCATGGTCGCGTCTCTGCAACGCGTACCTGAACTGCTGCGTCGGCTGCGCTCGGAGGAAAAAGATTGATGCGACTTCGCCCGGCTGCCCTTTTGGCTACTCTTTTCGTTGCTTGCGGTGTTCTCAGCGGATGCCATTCCGCGTTTGTTCAAGCTACCGTTCAGAATCACTCCGGGGGCACGATTCAGCTGTTTGAGGTGGACTACCCAAGTGCCAGCTTTGGTGGGAACGAACTTGCCGATGGCGCGACCTTCCGTTACCGGTTCAAGGTGCTGGGTACTGGTCGCACCAAGCTCACCTGGACTGACGTGAGCCAGCATGACCACACCGTTCAGGGGCCCGAGTTGCAGGAGGGCGAGGAGGGCTCCCTTGGCATCACCATTGAGCCGAGCGACGCCAAGTGGGACACTCAGCTCCACGGCCGCTAGTCACTGGCTAATCGTTCCCCGAGGCACGGTGAATGGTGGGTGAGCCGGAGCCCGTCTGCTGGGCTTGCACATGGACATCGTCGGCCTGACCGGCGCGCTTGCGCTTGTTTGCTCCATTTGCGATCAACCATCCGCCGAACAGCAAAATCACGAAACCAAAGATCAAGATAAAGGTGATCATGGCATCCTCCCGGCCCCTTCCGTCTCACCCGGGGCTGGTGTCTAGGATGCTTGCCCTCATCTGTCCGGTAAACTCAGCCTTGTGGGCCAAGGCATGTTCATCACGTTTGAGGGTCTGGATGGCAGTGGAAAATCCACCCAACTTCGTCTGCTCGCTTCGTCCTTAGCCGAGCTCGGATACTCGGTGGTCACGACCCGCAACCCTGGCGGGACGGCCCTGGGGGACAGCATTCGGTCCCTCATTCTCGACTCGCGCACCGATGCTGCGGTCGGCGGCATAGCCCCGGAGACCGAGATGGCGCTTATGTTCGCCGACCGGGCCCAGTCACTCCACCAGGTAATTCGCCCGGCCCTGGCCCAGGGCGCCGTCGTTTTGTGTGATCGCTACACCGACTCCTCCGAGGCCTACCAGGGCGCCGGTCGCGGCCTTGGTCCAGAACGGATCCTGCAGATGCACCAGGCCGTTTGCTCGAATCAGCAGCCCGATCTCACTCTCCTCCTGCTGCCTCCGCTGACGTCCTCCCTGGCCCGGGCCCGCCGTCGTAACCAGCGGCATATCCGCACGGAGGGAACCGATGAGAACCGTTTCGAGCGCGAAGATGACAGCTTCTACGAGCGCATCTACGCCCAATATGAGGCTATTGCGGCTCGCGATCCCCAACGGGTGCTGGCGCTCCGCGATGACGATGCGATCGAACTCATAGCGGCTCGAATTCTCTCTGCCGTCCTTGCCCGCCTTCCCCACCCGGCACTACCGACGCCTGCTGACACCGAGCCCCTGGCCATCTAGCCGGCCGGTCCGTACGCCCGGTCCGTACGCCGAAAGGATCCTCCTAGGTCCCGAGCGAGAGTTCGGTAATGTTCTTGCTCGGTTTTACAAGTTCCCGTTCGCGCAGACAGCCACTTACAGGCGAAACTTCGTCCCCCAGATGAACTTCCAAACGCAGCGAACAGACCTGTTCCGAGTGCGCCTCACACCAACGTGAAGTAGCCTGAAGTGGTGCCCTTCCCCGTCGCCTTTGCCGGCTTCCACGGCAACACACGCACTGTTCAGGACCTCCGGGCAGCGATCGCCGCGGGCCGCTTGCCGCACTCACTGATCGTTGCGGGACCACGGGGCTCCGGCAAATACACCCTAGCTCTTCTGCTCACGCTGGCACTCGAGTGCCAGCATCAGCCCCGTGACGCCGACGAGGCAGGCCGTCCCCTCGCCGCCTTCTGCGGGCACTGCCGCAACTGCACCCGCATCGCCGAAAGCGCCGATCTGGACGCACGGATCGCGGATGCGGTCAGCACCCGCGAGGAGATGCGGGATACCGACAAAAAGGACACGCGCGTCCTGGTCCAGACGCATCCCGACGTCCTGATCGTTCCTCCGGATCCCCCGCAGAACCTCATCAAGGTCGGCCAGATCCGGACCGTCATTGCGCGTGCGCAGTATGTCCCCACCGAGGCCCCTGCGCGCGTCTTCGTCCTGACCTCGTCCGCGCTGATGAAAGAAGCCGCTAATTCCTTGCTTAAACTCCTGGAGGAGCCGCCGGACCGGGTTCATCTGATCCTCCTCGCCGAGAACACGGGCGAACTCCTGCCGACAATTCGCTCTCGGTGTGCCGTCGCCCGCCTTGGCGCGCTTCCGCCTGAGGAGATCGTGTCCATCCTGGCTGAGGGCCGCCCCGAACTGAAGCGCGGCGAAGCCGACCTCGTCGCCAGGCTGGCGGAAGGCGCTGCCGGGCGCGCGCTCTCGCTGGATCTGCCGGCCTATCTCGCTGCGCGAAACGACGCCTTCACCCTGCTTGCCTCCGCTGAACAGACCAACGACCACTCCGCGCTGTTCCGCATGACCGAGACCTACCGGGCTGGCGCCGAAGGCCAGGAAAAGACGCTTGCGCTGCTGCGCGCGGCCTCCGGTCTTCTGGAAGACGTTGTTCTGCTACAACACGGTGCCCCGGACCGGCTCCGCAATATCGACCGTCGAGCCGACCTGCAGCGACTGGCGGATAGTCTTTCCTTTCAGGCCGTAGAGCGAGCTCTCCGCGGCCTCGACGACGTACATGCCGGGATGCGCCGCAACCTCCTGAGGTCTCTGAGTCTCGATGCCTTTGCAGTGAATCTGACATGAACGGGTGAAGTGCGCGCAACCTGTCGGCTACTGAATTCACATAGTCCGCGGCGCGCATCTTGCATCCAAACCGTATTCCCAGATAACCGGGCCCGCGCCGAGTTCGTCTCCGTCTTTGACGGACGACTGCGGGATTGGAGCTCTTCGTGAACACTGCCAATGACCGCCGGGAGGACCAGGAGACGTTTGGCGGAGCGCGTAAGCTCATTCGCCCACTCCTCTCCGCAGTGGCCCGTCGTCGCGCACCAGTGCCGACGCCTGACCCGCTCACGCACGCGCTGGTCTCCGACTCCCATGGCGTGCCAGCGACCTCACACGCAGAGGCCTTCTACTTTCAGAAGCAGATCCAGCAGCAGACCGACTTGACCGTTGTGCTCGAAGACGGCGAAGAGGTACATGGCATCGTTGAGTGGTATGACCGAGGCGCTATCAAACTCCGCTCCGGACGGCACCGGGTGCTCGTGTACAAGACGGCGATCAAGTACCTCTTCAAAACCAGCGACGCCCACGCCGTCGGGACCGTCATGCGCTAAGCGCAGCAGCTAACGGGGCTTTGCCGCTTTCAGCAGCCGATCCCGCAGCGCGTCTCCGAGGCCTCCGGATTCTGGCAAGGGACAGACGATCAGATCCAACCCGCGTCCTTCCAACGTGCGCAGCCCTGCGAACAAGTCGGCGGCGAGCGATGCGGAATCCTCCCAGTTGCCCCACGGCTCAACGTAGATGTGCCCGCTGGGCGAATCCCTGGGCCAGTCCTTCGGAAGCAACACACCCACGCGCGCCCCTGCATCCGAAGCGGCCCGCGCCGCAGCCCACAGCTCCTCTGGCCTGCCCTGGGTGAGTTGTACAGGAGTTTCAGGAGCGTAGTGGCGGAGCCCAACGCCAGGAGAGGGCAGCGACTCCGGTGGGTGCGCCTGCTGCAAGATCTCGGCTTCCTGAAACATGCGCGCCGGTAGCCCCGTAGCTGCCGCGATCTCCTGAATAGTCACCGCGCCGGCACGATAAACGATCATGGGTGTCTGGCCGGGGTCCAGCACGGTTGATTCCACGCCCACGGCACAGGGCCCGGCATCGAGCACCGCATCGATCCGGCCGTCCAGATCGTCCAGGACGTGTTGTGCGGTTGTGGGGCTCGTGTGTCCAAAGCGGTTCGCGCTCGGCGCGGCAAGGGGCAGACCAGCGGCTCGCAGCAAGGCCTGGGCACCCGGATGACCTGGCACCCGAACACCCACCAGAGGACGTCCCGCGGTTACCGCATCAGGAATTGCGGGACTGCGGGGGAGTAACAAAGTCAAAGGTCCCGGCCAAAAGGCCTCGGTCAGCGCATGCACCCGGTCCCTCAACTCACCACTGATTCCGGCAATCCCACTCACTTCCGCCACGCTGGGCACGTGCACGATCAACGGATCCCACGCGGGTCGTTGCTTCGCGCGAAAGATGCTTCCCACCGCGTCAGCCGAAAGCGCATTCGCCCCCAGCCCATAGACGGTTTCCGTGGGAAAGGCGACCAGACCACCCCGCTGAAGAATGGCTGCAGCTTGCGTGACGTCGGCAGGATCACTCGCAAATAGATGAACGGTCTTACGCACTCTCATCTGATCCTAGACCGATGCCGCATGGGTCCGGGATCGATCCTCACTGCGTCACGGCAGAAAAGCGAAAACACCCCCTCCCCACGACGCCTATACTGACGAACATGCAGGGCGCTGAGACGGAGTTGAAGTTCGTTGTCGATGATCTCTTAACCTTTCAGGCAGCAGTCGACCAGCTTGGGCTCACACTGAAGACTCCGCGGACCTTTGAGGCCAACACCCTCTTCGACACACCAGACCGCCGTCTACGCGGAAAGCGCCAGATCCTTCGCATACGCGAGTACGGCAGCAAGCATCTGCTGACGCATAAGCGTCTCGCCTCCGAAGATGCCGCTGACCTCCGCTACAAGACACGCATCGAGACCGAAACAGAGATCGAGGATCACGATGCGCTTGCAGAAATCTTCTGCCAACTCGGGTACTGCCCTGCCTTCCGCTATGAGAAGTTCCGCACAGAATGGGACGCTGAGGGAGGTGGTCACCTCGTGCTGGATGAGACGCCCATCGGTACCTGGGCTGAACTTGAAGGCGAGCCCGCCTGGATTGAGTCCATGCTCGCCAGCCTCTGCGTCAGCAGCGAACGTTGCACCGTAGAAAGCTATGGCATGTTATTCCTGAACTGGAAGGCCCGCACCGGTAGCTCAGCTGAAAACCTTACTTTTACTGAGATCGAACAGCCGGCGCTGGAGCGATCACTGACCCAAGTCGCCGGCCGCCCGCAACACTAGCTCACAGTAATGACAATCTTGCCGATCTGTTGGTTTGACTCCAGGTAGCGGTACGCTTCTTGCGCCTCTGCAAGGGAGAATGTGCGATCCACCTTGGGTTTGAAGCGCCCGTCCTGAAGCCGATCGAAGATGTACTGCTTCGTCTGCTGGAAGCGTTCAGGGCGCTTGATCATTTCGTGCAGAGTGTATCCCCTCAGGCTCACGCCTCGGGACATGGACTCCCGCAGCGGAAACGGGGTCGGCTGCCCCGAGAGCATGCCGTATAAAAAGACGATCCCCTCTTCCGCAGCAGCCTTCATCAGCGTCTCGACAAAGGGCCCACCCACAGGGTCGAAGATCAAGCGCGCGCCCTTACCCCCGGTAATTTCGTTGACCTTTGCGGGCAGGTCTTCCTCATCGGTCGCGATCACATAATCCGCCCCGAGTTGCAGCAACTCCGCCCTTTTCTCACCCGTCCGCGTTGTCGCAATCGAGATCGCGCCCTCCACCTTGGCTATCTGGATCGCGGCAAGGCCCACGCTGCTTGACGCTGCCGGGATGATGACGAAGTCACCTCGCCCGATCTCCCCGAAGTACACCAGCGCGCCGTATGCGGTCGCATACTGCATCCACACGGCGGCAGCTTCTTCTGTCGACAAGTTCTCCGGAGTCGCGGCCAAGGTGTACGCGGGCACGACCGCTTCTTCGGCCAATACGGGATACCGGTTCATGGAATAGCCGGGCACCGTCCCGAATCGCTTGCCGACCAGGCTCTGATCGACGTTAGGCCCAACCGCCGTCACCGTACCCACGGCTTCATAGCACAGCCCCGAAGGCAACTCGGGCTGCTCCATATAGTGACCATGGAAGTACATGCTTTCCGCGCGGTTCAGGCCGACAGCCTCAACCCGAAGCTTGACCTCGTCGGCGCCCGGCTCTCGAACCGTAATCTCCTGCAACTCCAAAACGTCAGGCCCACCGAGTGCTCTGAAACGAATACCTTTTGCCACGTTGAAGTCTCCTCTCCTGGCAGATGCTCAGGTCGGTGCCTTCGATGGAAAAACCTCTTGGATCGGTTGTGCGAAACCACGCGTGGCCATCGACCGCAGCTCTGAGTTCGTAAACGAGAAAGAGCCACCCGATTGGGCGGCTCTTTCAAAATCTGGCGGAGAGACAGGGATTCGAACCCTGGATACCTTGCGGTATACACGCTTTCCAAGCGTGCGCCTTCAGCCACTCGGCCATCTCTCCAGTCACTGCGGGCAGGTTTGACTTTACCACAATGAGGCACTTGCCACTCCCCCGGCAGGTGGGGAAGCCGGTCACTTGGTGGACGAGGCACAACCGCGCTAGGCTGGGTGTGCGGACGCTCCGTTCCACGGCCTCCGTGCCCCCTTCCACATCCTTTCACACACTGACCGCAACGCCAGGAGGAGTCACAGCATGGCTGAGACGCATCGCACCTCACCGCAGACGCTGCTGTTCGACGCCGACGATACGCTCTGGGAAAACAACATCTACTTCGAGCGTGCCATCGCTGCATTCATCTCCTACCTGGATCACCGTGTTCATACCCGCGAAGAGGTACGGGAACACCTCAACACCTGCGAACGCGCCACCATCGCGAAACACGGGTACGGTCTGAAGAGCTTCCGCCGATCGCTAATTGCTTGCTTCGAGCAACTGAGTGACGAGCCCGTCACGCCGGAGAAGCACGCACGCATTGTCGCGTTTACTGAATCCATCGCAGACGCGCAGATTGAGCTGCTGCCTGAAGTTGAGCCAACGCTCCGCACGCTGGCACAACGGCACAGGCTGCTTCTTGTCACGAAGGGCGATCTGGGCGAGCAAACGGACAAGCTGGAGCGCTCCGGACTGAGCCCCTTCTTCGCCGCCGTTGAAGTACCCGCCTGAGAAGGACCACAGGATGTACCGCGAACTCGCGGACCGGCACCGTTGCGAGTTGACTGCCACCTGGATGATCGGTAACTCGCCTCGCTCGGACATCAACCCGGCCCTGGCAGCGGGCCTGAATGCTGTGTTCATTCCTCACGACTTCACATGGGCGTTGGAGCACGAGGTGGTCGACCAACCACCGCCGGGACGAACACTTCTGGAACTCGGGCGCTTCAGCGATCTTCTACAACATTTCTAACCAGCCTTCGGCTCTGCTCGGCGGCCGACTATGCGCCTGACGTACATTCGAGCCCCTCGCGCCTAGGGCTCGTCGCTGTAGATCCCCAGCGCCGCCGTGCCGCCTTCGACCAGGTGCGCCCGGAACATCCCGGGAGTGTTGAAGCCCCAGGCAAGTTGGCCATCGGGCGTCATGGCAATCACCCCGCCATCGCCCTTCATGGCCGTCAGCTGCTTGCCAATGACCTCGTCTACAGCTGCTTGCAGCGGCATACCCTTGTACTGCACCAGCGCGCAGATGGATCGGGCCACGGTGAGCCGAATGAAGAACTCGCCTGTACCCGTGGCCGAGACTCCACAAGACTGATCGGAGGCATATGTACCCGCGCCGATGATGGGTGAATCTCCCACACGACCAAAGCGCTTGGCCTGCGTGCCTCCCGTTGTCGTGCCTGCGGCGATGTGCCCCGCCCTGTCTCGTACAACCATGCCGGTAGTGCCCCACTTGTGCGCATCAGGTGTCTCCAACTCGGCCACGGGCTTTGCCGGCTCGGGGGGCGCGCCGGCGGGGCGCGGAGGAATGGGCCGGTCTTCACGTTTCAACTGCCGAACAAGCCCCTGCCATCGTTCCTCCGTGAAGAAATAGGAAGGATCAACCTGCTGCAGACCAACGCTGGCCGCGAACTGATCAGCACCCATGCCCATCAGCATCACATGCGGGCTCTTTTGCATGACGGCTTTCGCCAGAGAGATCGGATTCCGTGTCTTCGTGACCCCGGCAACAGCACCGGCGTTCAACGTTGCGCCGTCCATGATGGCCGCGTCGAGCTCATTGCGGCCATCCGCAGTAAACACGGCCCCCTTGCCCGCATTAAAGAGCGGATTGTCTTCCAGCACGCGAAGTCCGGCTTCCACGGCGTCGACTGCGGCTCCGTTCGCGTCCAGCACCTTGGCTGCCGCATGGATCGCTTCATCGAGGCCAGCGCGGTATTGCTTTTCGCGCGCCGGCGTCATGGACGAGCGTTCGATCACGCCGGCTCCGCCATGCATCACAATGGCCCACTTGCCCGCCGGCGCCTGAACCCCGTTTACCTTCGGTGACAGCGCCGGTCCAGAGCGAGCGGGCGCCCCTGTTTGTGCCGCACCGAACGGGACCAGGCTCACGGCTACCGCAAGCCCCGCAACCAGCGGGGAAATCCTGAATGAAAGGGACATGGGGCCTATTCTGACATGACCCGGGCTCACTAGGTATCCGGGCCGGGATGGTATAGTAACTCTTGTCGCTGCTGCACGCACCCGCGTGTGCAGATAAGCGGAGGTGGCGAAATTGGCAGACGCACTAGCTTGAGGTGCTAGCGGGTAACACCATAGGGGTTCAAGTCCCCTCCTCCGCACCATAAAGTTGAAAAAGACTTAAGAGCCGATCCGAGAGGGTCGGCTCGAGTGCTTTTGGGAGCGCTGTCACCGTTCTCGTACCCGGTGGCCCCAACGTTGCCCGGTTCTGGGCATCCGCGATGTGATTCACTGGCGACCAGGAAGACAGTAGCGAAATATACACTCCAGCAAGACCGCAGGGACAGCAAGCGCTGCGATCGACGCGAAGCCCTTTAACATGCGCGGAACACAGCTTTGATACGAATGGCCTATGGCCTTCCGACGTCCTCTATTTGCGTCCTTGGTCCTCCTCATCCCTGCGCTACATTCCCTCCCTGCGCAGCAGGCCGAGCCAAGGAACTACCTCGCGAACAACACCGTACTGATCATCCGGCACTCCGAGAAACCGCCTTCTGGCCCTGACCTCACTCCTTTGGGCCAGGCCCACGCGCAGGCGTACACGCGTTACTTTGAACCCTTTCGCGAGGACGGCCTTAATGTTTCCGTCGACGCTCTCTACGCCGGCGCAGACTCTGAAAACAGCGTTCGTCCGCGCGAGACATTAGAGCCGCTCAGCAAGGCTGCAGGTCTGAACCTCGACGTTTCCATCAGCACGAAGGCGCCCGCTGAACTCGTAGATTTGTTGCGCACGCATCCCCACGGAACGCATCCGCTCGTTTGCTGGCGTCACGGCCAGATCCCTGCTCTGCTATCAGCCTTCGGCGCGTCGCCTGCCGTGCTTCCCGGTGGCAAGTGGCCGGACGGCACATTCGACTGGGTAGTAGCGCTGCAGTTCGACAAAGAAGGCAAACTCCAGTCTGCTCATCTGCTGAAGGAACACCTCAACGTTCCCGCAAAGTAGAGACCGGCTTGAGGAGTGAACAATTCCAAAGCAAGCGCATTCTCCACGCACCTTGGTCCGCTCATCCTTTCATCTTCCCGTCACAGCGTATTCACACAGGATTGAACCTTTCCATCTGTTGCGGCGGCAAGCTGAAGCTACGGCACAAAAGCTTGGTTTAGGGAGAAGGCTCCGGTCGCGCTCAGGCCGCGGCGCGGCCATCAGCACGCGAACTTCTGCACTCCTTCTGCCCAAGCTCCCCGCCGCCAGAGGAACTGACTCATGCCTACACCTTGCTCCCTGTCCCGCTCCGAACGCACTGTGCGCATGGCAGCATGCGGACTCGTGGCCGTCATCTCCATGACCGCCACGCAGGTCACCTTCGCGCAATCTGCCCATGATCTGCAGGGCAGCGTCACCGACCCACTCGGCAACCTGCTCCAAAGAGCCTCCGTGACTGCGCAAAACGAGAGCACCGGGCGTAGCGCGCACACGTCTAGCGACAGCCAGGGCCGCTTCGATCTCACGGGCCTGCCCAACGGCTCCTACACTGTGACCGTGACCGCCCCCGGCTTCGCCAGCTCCATCAAGAAGCAGATCCAGATCGCGGACAGCCAAAGCAGTCCCCTAAACTTCGCGCTCCAGATCCGACAGGCCACGACCGAGGTCAATGTCGACGCGGAAACCACGCACTCCGTAGCGGCCGCGCTCGCTCCCATGGACGCCCTGCTCAACGAGACTTCCGCACACACCGAAATCACTCAAGCCTTCATCAATAACTTCACCTCGCCCGTCTCCGACTACGGCGAGCTCGTCCAGATGGCCCCATCCACCTTCACGCTCTCCAGCGACGGCGTCGGCCTGGGCCAGTCCAAGACCTACTTTCGCGGCTTCCCCGACGGCGACTACGACATCGACTTCGACGGCGTCCCCTTTTACGACACCAACTCCCCCACGCACCACTCCTGGGCCTTCTTCCCCGCGCAGACCATCGGCGGCATCGACTTCGATCGCAGCCCCGGCACCGCCTCCACCGTCGGACCTACCCCCTTTGGCGGCAGCCTCCATCTGCTGTCCCGCGAGTTCTCGCCCATTGACCAGGCCCACTTCACCTTCTCCGGCGGCTCCTTCAACACCTTCCTCTACGACGCCGACTACGAGTCCGGCCCGCTGCTGCGCAGTGGCAAGCTCAATCTGCTCAGCGACGTGCACCATCTTCAATCGCACGGCTACCAGAGCCTCAATAACCAAAACGAAAATGCCGGAAACATCAAGATCGGCTACAAACTCACTGACAACACCACGCTCACCGGCTACTCCGGCGTCGTCTGGGTCGATGCCAACACACCCAACTTCGCCGCCACGCGTTGCCAGATGTACGGCGTCAGCTCCGGCTACAACTGCACCATTCCCAACACCACGCAGCAGTACCCCTACACGGGCTATGGCATCAACTTCCTGCTGACCAACAACTCTATCCCCACGCTCTACACCAACACGGAATACAACAACTACCACGTGCCCACCGACTTCGAGTACGTCGGCGCGCACAGCGATCTCGGCCATCACTTCACGCTGGACATCAAGCCCTACACCTACAATTACGACAACAGCGAGAAGTTCACCAACGCCGTTCCGATCACGGAATCAACCACCATCAATGGCTCCAAGAGCTACCTCGGCATGACGGTCAATCCGTGCAACGTGCAGGTCAAAGGCAAGCTCCCGTGCGGCGTCGATAAGTACAACAGCTACCGCAAATATGGCGAGACCTCCGAACTGACGCAGACCTCACGCTTCGGCAACTTCCGCGCCGGCATGTGGTACGAGTGGGCGAACACCAGCCGCCACCAGTTCCCGTCCGATCCGCTCAACAACTGGGCCGACCAGCCGCTCGCCAACTTCAACGAGAAGTTCGTCACCGACAGCTACCAACCCTTCGTCGAGTACCAGCTCCACGCCACCAAGAAGCTCGACATCACGCCCGGCGTAAAGTTCGCCTACTACACCGTCGGTACGCAGCAGTTCGCCGACAACGGCAAGACGATTGGCGGTCTCGGTACCAACAATCCCAACACCTTTGTCGCCAACGGCGGCAGCTTCTTCGCCACGCTACCCTCAGTTGTCGGCAACTATCGCCTGCGCCAGAACCTGTCCGTTTACGCCCAGTACGCACAGGGCAGCATCGTTCCGCCATCTAACGTCTTCGACTACCAACAGGGCGCCACCCCGGGCACCTTCATCCCCGTCCAGACCCTGCCGAAGCAGCAGAAGAACACCACCTACCAGGCTGGCTTCGTAAGCAAGCTCAAGCGCGTCACCTTTGACGCCGACTACTTCCACATCCATTTCGACAACGGCTACTCCAGCTTCTCGAACCAGTCCACCGGGGGCGAGCCCGTCTTCTTCGCGCAGCCTGCTTCCGTCACCCAGGGCCTTGAAGGCGAGACCAACCTTTACTTCCTCCACGGCCTCTCGCTCTATCTCAACGCCAGCTACGACAAGGCCACTTACACCGGCTCACAAAATGTCAGTTGCGTAAGTGGCAGCACAGGCTGCACCGCCTCCACCCCCCAGCTCACCGTGAACACGCCCTCTGGTCTCAACATCGCGCAGACGCCCTCTGACGTCGAAACCGAGGGCCTCACCTACCAACACAGTAACTGGGATGTTGGCTTCTTTAACAAGCGCGTCGGCACCGAGTACCAGGACAACGGCGCCTACCATGACCAGTTCACGATCGCGCCTTTCAACATCAGCAATCTCTTTGCCAACTACACGCTGCGCAACGGCGGCCGCCTCAACGGCACCAAGTTCCGCCTGAGCTTCAACAACCTCTTCAACCAAAGCAGCGTCACCGGCGTCACGCTCGTCAACGGACCGGCAACGCAAGCCATCTCGGCAAACAGCACCACCTACACCAACCCCTTCGCCACCACGAGCCAGACCGCGATCAACGGCCAGGACAACGTCAGCATCCTCGCCGCGCGCAGCATTATGCTCACCGTAACGCTCGGCACCAGCACCAAACGCTAACAGTCCTCGCGCAGCGTACCACCGCCCTTCGATCCCTGAGATCGGACACAGCGGGACGCTGCAAGGCTGTCGCCGTGGATCAAGGCAAAGGAAGAGAGCCTGTACCAGCTCTCCTCCTTTGCTTGCGGACGTTCGTATCTGGTTCCAAACTGAACCGCGGAGTTCAGCGGTTCACGCGGTAGACAAGCAGGCCGGCCACGTCGACATCGGTCTTGGGATGCGCGACGAAAAACAAACCAACCTGTGGCACAAAGGTCGAGGTCTTGCCTCCGTTGGTCGGTATGCGCGTGATCTCGGTGTACTTGTCGGGCGTGTCCTGGTGGAAAACGCTGAGACCCTGCGTGCCACTGACGTAGAGGAGCTTCGTGGTGGGATCCCAGTTCATATCGTCGTTTCGCTCCACGCAGGGTAGTTGAGCCACAACCTTGCCATCACGATCAAAGACGTAAAGGAAAGCAGGCGTACGACCTGCCACGAAGACCCGCTCATTCTTGGAATCAACCAGCAGTGCCGTGTTGCGATTCATGTCCGGAGCTGTCCAGGTCGTGAGCAGTTGCCTGGTGTTCAGGTCGTATACGCCGATCTGCTTTTTGTCTCTAATGTTCACATAAAGGCGATGGTGGAGGTCGTCGACGCCGATGCTCTCCACGTTGTTGCCAGGGATATCGAAGTCACCGATGAGCTTACCCTGATCGACTGAGAAGACCGAGATCTTTGAGGTGTCAATCTTCGCCGAAGCGCCACCATTGCCGATGTAATAGAGCCGTTTGGCCGCGTCGTAGTACGCAGCGTCCGGGGAGTCCCCGATGGTCGTAGCCGCGCCGCTGACTAGCGGAATGTGCTGGGTGGGCTGCAAAGTCTCAGCATTCACCAGGACGAGTTCAGAGGCTCCGCCATCCGCCACCAAGAGCTCGTCCTTTTCAGGCGAAAATGCAAGCGAGTGCGGTGTCTTGAACCCGGGGATGCTCTGCAGGTGATTGCCGGTCTGGAGGTCGAACATCTCCACCGAGTGGTGTACTTCGGCCGAGATGAAAAGGTGATTACGTTTTAGATCAACCGTGAAGTGATCGAAGTCGCCGACAACGTCCGGAAGATAAGTCTGGGATACCAGGGTAAGCGGCATCTTTGGCTCGGCGGCCTGGCTGCTGAGCGGAGCTATGGCGCAGAGCGCCAGGGGCAGGAGACAAAGTGCGGTGGTATGCGATTTCATGAACTCTCTTTCTACTGTTACGGGTTGCTGTCTCTGCGCGCTAGCCGTGAAATGCTAGCGTGCGGTGTGTTGACGTCTGGTCGGAACACTTTCAGGCACGATCTCTGGCAGCACGTGGCCCACGCTCCCAGAAGGCATCTCGAGGTGCAGCAATGCCGCCAGCGTAGGAGCAACGTCACTGATGCCAACACGTTCCGCGTGTTCGCCTGCCCGGATACCGTCACCCCAGAAGATAAGTGGCACGTGCGTGTCGTAGTTCCACGGCGATCCATGCGACGTTCCCTCCGTGCCAAAGAGCCAATACGGCTTCAGCACCACGAAGAGATCGGGGCCACGCTCCGGAAAAAACGAGCGCGCAACGTAGTCGTCCACGAGGGACACCATGCTCGTGCGTCGCATGAGTTGCGTACGCGTATAGACTCGCTCCACGTAGGGCAAACTCTGCACGGCATGAGCCGCTTCGTCTTCTATCTCTGCTGATGGAAGCTTCTTATCGCGGATCAGGTCCTGATTGAAATAGAAGCCGCTTTCCCAAGTGCCGACGATCCATTTTCCATTGCCGAAACGCTTTGCAAGCGCCTCCTGTACGGTGCCCAGGTATTGACGCTTGTCGGCGCGGCCGCCCGGTAGGTGATGGGCAAGGCTCCACTCAGGCGTCGGCGCCACGCCGTGGTCTGCGGTCATCACTACTAGCAGGTTGTCACGTCCGCCGGCCTGCTTTTCAGCTGCGGCGATGAGACGTCCCAGTGCAGCATCCGTGGCCACGGACATCTCTTCGACCGCGGGATCGTATGGACCAACGGCATGCCCTAAGTGATCATTGGCCGAGAAACTCACCGTCAGCATGTCCGTTTGCGCGTGCTGGCCAAGATGCTCCTGCTGCATGGTCTCTTCAGCGAACCGCTCCAGCATGTCATTGGACCACGGTGTCTGCTCCCAGGCGGAGATGAAGTCCTTCCCTGGGGATGACGGCAGGACGACAAACGGCTTCGCAGCTCCGGTGGCGGTCCACGTCTTGCCGAGGTCGCCTTCGGCCAGCTTCTTCCCATTGAACTGCTGGACCCATCCGGGCAGCTGCGGCTGATACCAGGTGCTCGACACCACGGCGCCTGTCGTGTTGTCCAACCAGTACGCGGCGTCTGCACTCCGGCCAGCGGGCAGAATCGCGGCACGGTCCTTCATGCTGATCCCGATTACCCGGCTCTGACCGTTATCTGCGGCCTTCAGCTCATCGCCCACTGTGCTGACGAGGAGGTTGTGCGGCGAGGACCCTGTCGCTCCTGCAGCGCCCCCAAGCAACTGTGTGTCGCTGTCTTCAACTGACGTGATTGTGCGTCCGAGTTTCCGGTCATACCACTCATTGCCGATGATGCCGCTGGTGGCCGGTGTGGACCCGGTCATGTATGTTGCGTGGCCAGTTGCCGTCACCGTCGGATAGTGATCCTGGTGTGCGTCGACGAAGACCGCGCCCTGCGTCAGCAGCGTGTGCAGGCCACCGTTGTAGCGGGCGGCGAAACGGGTTGTGTAGTCGTATCGAAACTGGTCAACGACGATGCCGAGCACGAGCTTCGGGCGGTGTTTCTGTCCGTCAGCATGGGCCTTAGACGGAGTCTGCGAATGCGAAGTGCCAGCACAGACAAGCACACCAATTACTGTGAAATGGAAAAGCTTCCTCACGAGAAAAGAATCCTGTCTTGAAGTTTCTGCTGTTAGTGAAAGGCGTGGGCGGAGCAATGATCCGCCCACGGAAGGAACGTTTTAGCAATCAGTAGCTCAGGCGCAGAGCGAATTCAAACACGCGCTGCGTACCCGTACCGACCAGCCCTGTGGAGTTCACCGTGCTGGTGATTTTGCCAAAGCTGCCCGTGCCGAACGTGGAGTTCGGGTTGGCGTATTGGGCTCGGTTGAAGACGTTGAAAGCTTCTCCGCGGAAGGTGAGTGCATTGCGCTCAGTGATGTGGAAGTCTTTTTCAACCGCGGAGTCATCCTGCCACAAGGTCGGACCGGTCGCGATATCGCGGCCGAGATTGCCCCACTGCCCGGGCGCGGGTGCGGCGAACGCGAGCGGATTCAACCATCCGCTGATGCCGCCGCTACCATAGAGCGGCTGCCCAGAGACCCGGTTTGGCCGCTGATCTACGTTGTTGCCGTCAGGCAATTGAGAGCTCGCCCGGCTGATCTGTACATCAATGGGCAAACCCGCGCGTGCACTGAGGAGGCTGTCAATGTTCCAGCCGCCTACAGCCAGATCAGCCCAACGCTTCGTATTCAGGAACCGACGGCCTGCACCGAATGGCAGCTGATACACCGCACTGGCGGTTGCCACATGTCGCACGTCAAACTGGCTGCTCGCATAGTCTGCGGCGGGATTTGAGACGTTTTCCGCAGCGTTCGATTCACCCGCGCCCACCGTGTTGTCGTCCAGCGCGTGTGACCACATGTAGTTCCCGGCCACAAACAAGCCACCATGGAACCGTCGCGTAACGTTCACCTGAAGGGCGTGGAAGATGTTCATCCCATCGTTCAACTTCGTGTCGATCTGGCTGGGGTACTGGGGCAACGGCCGCACGCGCGTCGCCGGATCGATCAGGTTTGTGTAGCTGCGCCGAAACAGGTGAGATCCCTTAATTCCAAGATAGGTGAGTGTCCCTGTGGTCTCGCGGCCGAGGCTCTGCTGGACGGAGCCCGTCCACTGCGTGGTGTAGCTGTCAGGATGATTGAGGATCATAGAACGCGGTGTTGTCGCCAGACCCGTGGTGGGAATAAGTGTCAGGGCTGCCGGATATGTATAGATCGTGCTGGCGCTGGAGGTGAGGGTGGTGGAAGGCTCGGTGTTCACCACAGGGCTGTCTTGATCGCCGACTTGTATCTCTCCGTGGTAGAGGCCGACGCCGGCTCGGAACACTGTGTTGCCCTTGAGTGACTGCGGCGAATAGGCGAGGCCCACACGGGGATCGAAGCTAAGGTAGTTAGGCCACGTAAAGTCGGTGCCTTGGGTGCAGTACCCTCCACAGTCCACGATGTCGAACGGGATGTCGTTGCCATGCGCCTCGTGGAACGGAGCGAAGAAGTTGTAGCGCAGACCGTAGTTCACCGTCAGCTCAGGGGTGATCTTCCACTGGTCCTGCACATAGCCCATGTACTGATTCTTGCGCAGCCCGCGATCGCCAAGTGCGGCTGTAACCCCGAGAGAGTTCAAGTGACCAGCTAGCAGGTTTGCTTCAGAGGTATACGCCAGGGTGCCATCGACAGAATTAGCTTCGTTGTACATGACGCGGCGCAGGTCAACGCCGGCCTTTATGGTGTGAAGACCTGCGGTCTTTGTCACCGTGTCGTTGATTGAGAAAGTCTCCGGCGCCTGCGTCTTGTTATAGGTCTCCGCCGCTGAAGTAAAGCCCGCCACGGAGAGGTTGTACGGCAGCCCTGTGTTCTGAAATTGAAGGTACGTGTTGCGGTTGAAGCCAATCTCGGCCTCATTGAGCAAGCTAGGGCTGACGATATGCAGCTCTTCAAGCACGAAGTTCTGCATGCGCGAGTTGATAGTGCTCGCCTGGAAGACGTTCAGCGCCGTGGTGGAGGCGCCATCGTCTACGCTGTACCTGCCGTACATGGAATCGCGATTGTTGAATCGGTGATCGATGCGGAGAATGCCTGAGTTCTCCTGGCTGGGCGAGGGGACGACGAAGGTGGCGAACGCGGCGTTAGGGTCGGTGGTGGAAGGCGTTGTGCCCACCGGAAATGCGTTCATCCATGGTGCCAACGCCGGCTGCGCCGCAATCACCTGGGCACGGAACGCTTGCGAAGGCACGGTGGCGATCTGCGCAACGCCGCTAAGCGACTGACGGAAGCCCTCGTAGTTCGCGAAGAAGAACGTGTGGTCTTTCCAGAGGGGACCACCAAGGTTTCCACCAAACTGATTCAGGCGAAACGTCTGCGGCGCCGCAGCCTTGAAAGGTCCTTGTGCGTCGAAGAAGCTGTTTCGGAGATACTCGAAGATGGCACCATGAAACTGGTTCGTCCCGCGCTTGGAGATCAGGCTGACCTGCCCGCCAGCTGAGCCTCCAGTGTCGGCCGTGTACGCGCCCGCATCCACCTTGAACTCCGCCACCGCTTCGGTCGAGAACTGCAGCCGCAGACCGCTCTTCAAAGATTGCCGCAGGATACCGCTGGCGTCCACACCGTCCAAACGGAAGTTGTTGTCGTCGATTCCCTGCCCCGCAAAGCGGATCGAACTCTGCTGCCCAGTTCCGCTGTCGATTGCGCCAGGCGCAAGCAGCTCGAGTGTGGCAATGTTGCGACCGTTCAACGGCAGATGGGCGATCTGGACGGATTGAATCGTGCCGCCAAACGTGGCGTTGTCTTTATCGAGATCCGCGCCCTTGTCGGCTTCCACATTGATCGTTTCGCTGGCGGAGGCGGGACGCATCTGCAGGTTGATGGTACGCGTATTGCCGGAGTTCAGGTCGAGGTCGGCCACACGTACATCTTCGAAACCGTCCTTATGAATCAGCATCGTGAAGCGGCCTACCGGTAGCGCGGAAAGGACGTAGGTTCCGCGGTCGCCGGACGTCGCCGTCCGCTGGGCTCCGGTGGCCGCGTCAGTGAGCATAACGGCAGCACCCGAGACGACCGCACCGCTAGCGTCAACGACAGTGCCGTTGACCTCGGAGCGATCGATCTGGGCAAGGGCAGAAGGTATGGTGCAGGAAAGCAGAAGCAAGGGTGCAACAAATTGAACGCGCATTGAGATCCCCGCGGAGAAAGCCTGATTGGTATGCGATAGCTCTTTCCGGTGAGGTCTATTTCAAAGGTGCGTGCTTAGGGTTTCCTTAGGAAACGGACCGATTCACACAGGTACAGCGTTCCGTTCACCAAACTTTCACAGACCGGGCGCGCATTTGACTGCCGCCTGACTGAACCTATAGTGGTGAACGTTCTTTCCATTGAGGACGATCCCCGCATCGCCAAGGTGCTTGCCCAGGCATTGGAAGAAGAAGGGCACAGGGTCACGCAGCTGAACAATGGACTCGACGGAGAGCAACACATTCTTTCGGGGCGCTACGAAGCCGTTGTGCTGGATCTAATGATTCCTGGAGTGGATGGTTTTGAGATTCTACGTCGCGTGCGCAAGGCGCGCTCGCACACTCCGATCCTTGTGCTCTCCGCGCGAGATTCCATGGCCGATATCGTTCGCGCATTGGACCTTGGGGCGGACGACTACATGACTAAACCATTCCACTTGGAGATGTTACTTGCGCGTGTGCGTTCAGTAAGTCGTCGTGGAGCGATCGCCGAGTCACCCCTGTTGGAAGCCGGCGACCTCACGCTTGATCGTTCAAGGCGGGAAGTACGCAAAGGGGGCTCTCCCATTGAGCTGACACGGCTCGAGTTTGCGCTAATGGAGACGCTGATGCGTCGCGCAGGGCGACCCGTCACGAGGGAGCAACTGATTGAGGCCGGCTGGGGACTTGGGGCTGATGTGTCGCAGAACAGCCTCGAAGTTCAGGTTCATAGTTTGCGTGGGAAGCTCGACGGGCCAGCCCGTCCCGGTGGACGTAACCAGATCAGGACCGTGCGGGGCATCGGCTATCAAATCGAATAGCAGTCCTTCGAAAAGCTCCCCGTCTCACCTGATCCGACGCCTCACCCCGGCGTCGTTGCGGGTGCGACTTGCATCATGGTCGATGCTGTTCGCGATTCTGTGCCTCGGCACGTGCGTTCTCGCCCTGAACCTTTATCTCCGCTATGCCCTTAGTTCGTCCCGTTCTGAATCTATGCGCAAGCGGGAAAACCGGCTTTTGCGCTATCTGGACACGGACTTCCGGATGCACCCTCAGTCGACCTGGCAGGAACATTTGCAGCACTTTCTTGAAGCCACACCCGAGACGGATCTTCTGGAGGTGGACGATGCTTCCGGGCGAAGGCTCTACCCGAGCTCGGACCCCGCGCCCGATCTGCCGAGGGCTACAGAAACCTGCAACCTGCCATGCCTTACCTCGGCACCGATGAGCGGTCACCACGCGCGTGTTCTAACGCACAGCGTATCAATCGCAGGCCAGAAGGTGCGTCTGATTCTGATCGGTTCCACTGACGAGCACTATGACATTCTGCACACAATCGATGTCGGGTTTCTCGGACTGTTACCGCTGGTACTGCTGGGCTCGATACTGGGTGGCTACGCCTTGAGCCGGCAGGCGCTTGCACCTATAGGGCAAATGACCGCGCAGGCGCGTAGGCTCAGCTTGAGGCACCTGGACGCAAGGATACCGGAGCCAGCTACTGGCGATGAGTTGCAGGAGCTCGCCTGCGCATGGAACGATATGCTCCGGCGGCTGGAAGCATCAGCAAAAAGCATCACGCAGTTCACGGCAGATGCCTCTCACGATCTGCGAACGGCTATCACTATCATTCTGGCCAATGCGCAGCTTGCACTGCGTCGAGAGCGTACGTCAGAGAACTATCGCGAGACACTTGGGAGCATTGCTGGTGAAGCGCAACACATGCTCGTGATGCTGGAAGATCTGCTCCTCGCCGCACGATCCGGATGGTCCACGGAAGACCTTGCCTTCGACGCGGTGGACTTCGAGGCCGTGTTGCGCGAGACGTTTCAAGCCTATATGGCAGCAGCCGCAACCCGGGAGCACACATTGAACCTGCGCCTAGAGCTGCCCCACCTTTGGATCCGAGCAGATGGCATGTATCTACGGCGCCTGGTCAGCATCCTGATTGACAACGCCATCAAGCACACACCGCCCGGGGGAACGATCACGGTGCGACTCGGCGGCACTGAGGATGACTGGCGCTTTGAAGTGGAAGACAACGGCGTGGGCATTGATGCGGAACTGCAGGGTCGCATCTTTGAGCGACTCTTTCGCGTAGACAACGCGCAGCGGCACGGTCATGGCTTGGGACTTGCGATTGCAAGATGGATCTCTGAGGCTCACAACTTCATACTTGGTGTAACCTCAGCGCCGACGAAAGGATCAACCTTCTACCTTTCCAACAATCAAGTGGAGAAGCAATAGCCCCAGTATCGTGCGCAAGTGAGTCACTCTGCCCTTCCGTCGCGCCAGTCGAAAAGTTCGACATTGCGACGCGGGCCCAGGACACTCCTCTAGGATCTAAGCCGCGCAGTCATGAAGGCTACTCTGTGCCGAAACAACCCTAGAAGCTGAGTTCCAGCAGCAGTTGGATCTGACGCGGAGTGCCGGTGCCTACAGGTCCAGTGTTGACCTCGGTCTGAATGGTGCCAAAGCCGGCCCCGGTCAGGTCGGCAAGGGGTGAACCATATTGCGCCCGGTTGAAGACGTTGAACAACTCAGCACGGAACTGCACCTTCAATGCTTCTGTCAGCGGGATGTGGCGGGCCAGTGCCAGATCCGCCTGCCAAAGGGCGGGCGCGCGGAGGGGATTGCGCGGAGCGTCGCCGTAGGCACCAGCAAGGAAGGACGGAGTCGTCGTCGAGAATGCTGCAGGGTTGATCCAATGCTGAATGCCTCGTCCGAGCGACGGCCTTGGCGAGGTGCCCGGAACGACGTCAGGCCGCTGGTTAGCGGTGTACCCGGTCGGTACCGAGTTGCTTGGTCGGTCGACAGTGACATTCACAGGCAACCCACTCCGCGCCGTGACGATACCCGAAGCTTCCCAACTGCCAAACACGGCAGGAAAGAAACCGGAGTGGTTGCCAAGCGTTTGTCCGCGACCGTAGGGAAGATCGTAGATCACATCTCCCGAAAATACATGCCTGACGTCGAAGTCGCCGGAAGCGCGCTCACACGCAAAGCAGGCCGGGTTCTCCGGAAAATCCGAATCCCCGCCGCCCGCAGCGTCTTGATCGATCTCATGGGAGTACACGTAATCGGCCTGAACCAAAAAGCCCCGCTGAAAGGAACGCCGCATCGTCGCGGCGAGCGCTTGGTAGGAGCTGCTGTTGGTGTTGCCCCTTGTTTCTACCTGGCCGAATCCGCTGTACTGACGCACGTGTGTGACCGGGTCAAGAAGGTTTGTGTATGACGTGCGCAACAGGAGCGACCCTTCGCTGCCCACGTATGACGCTGATCCCACCCAGCCCTTACCGAACTCCTGCTCTACAGAGGTTCCCCACTCGGTTACGTACGCGTCACGGCGCAGACGATCATCATCTCTGGGCGACACGATGCCCGGCGCGGTCGCAAGGAACGGCGTTATGGGAAAGCTGAGCGTTGGGATTGTCGCCTTACTCAGCGAGTAGCGAGCTACCTCGTTGCTGATCGGAAGGTTCTGGTCATCGAGTTGGCCGTCGCCGTGGTACGTGCCGAAGCCCGCACGAAACACAGTCCGATTATGGAGAGCGCGCGGCGCCCATCCCACCGCAATCCGAGGGTCTACGTCGAGGTAGTGGGGCTGACCAAAGCTGGCACCAGCGCCGCAGAAACCTTGTGGGCCGCAAGTGGCAAAGTCAAAGGGAATAGCCTTGCCGCTGACATCGTGGAAGATATTGAAGAAGCTGTAACGCACGCCGAGGTTCAGCGTCATCTCCGGACGCGGCTTCCATTCATCTTGCGCAAAGCTGTACACGTGCGTCTTACGCAGGCCATTCACCGGAAGGGCGGCGGCATACGTGGCCGAACTGACGCTGTTGGACGCCAACGCGGCAAATGAAGGAAAGCTGATTGTTCCGCTGGCGGTGTTCCCCTGGTTGAGCTGAATGCGGCGGACCTCCGCACCCACCTTCACCGTGTGCCTGCCGTGAATCCAGGTAAGGTTATCGATCTCTGAGAAGGAGTTGCCGACGCCGATCTTGTACTGGTTGTTATTCAGAGTTGTGAGGCCGGAGACGATAATGGCGTAGGGCAAATTGAGGTTGGTCTGGTTAGTGGTGTACACGTTGCCGCGGTTGAAGCCAAACTTCGCCTCATTGACCAGGTGATCCGAAAAGAGATGCAGGTATTCAATGACGCCATTAACCGGGCGGGAGCTGATCTGTTGCCGATCGAGAGTGTAGGTTCCAGCGCCGGCCATCGGCAACCGGCTCAACGCCGCGTCGTCGTTGAATCGGAGGTCTGCCGTATCCTGGGAGCCAAACCGGTGATCCATACGCAGCATGGCACTGTCTTCGTGGTCGAGCTGTTTCCCTTCCGAGACGAAGTTCGGGCCCGTGCCCGGGTTGTCGATCGTCGCCACAGGATACGCAGCCAGGAGTGGCGCCAACATTGCATTCTGCGCAAGCTGGGCTCGCTGAGCCGCTGTTGGCACGTAGCCCGGAAGCGTCTGCCCGAGCGTCTGGCGCAGGCCCTCGTACGTGATGAAGAAGAACGTCCTATCGGCCACGACCGGGCCGCCCAGTGAGCCGCCAAACTGGTTCAAGCGGAAGGGCGGCTTGGTCGGGTTCAGGACGTCGATTGGTTCGCGGGCGTCAAGGCGGTCGTTACGCAGAAACTCAAATCCATCACCATGGAACACATTGCCGCCCGACCGTGAGACAACGGCCACCTGCCCACCGGGCGTGCTTCCCTGCTCTGCGGTGAACAAGGCAGTGTTGACCCGAAACTCTTCGATTGACGTGGTGGGGATAGCTAACCGAACGAACGGCTGCTGCGCCTGATTGACGATGTTGGTAGCGTCCACACCGTCATAGGTGAAGTTATTGTCGTCCAAACCGCGGCCGGCAAAGCGGATGGTGCGTTGATTGCTGCCTCCGGTATCCACTGCCCCCGGAACGAGCGCGGTCAGCGTGGACCAGTTGCGCCCATTCAACGGGAGCTGCTTGATCTGTTGCTGCTCAATCCGTGCACCTTGTGTGTCTGAGTTGTTATTCACCCCGGTGATCTCGTCGGTAACCTGAACCTTCTCGGTTCCCACGGCAATCTTCATGGTGGCGTTTAGTGTGCGGGTCTGCCCAACAACCTGCTGCAGTCCGGTGTACACCAGTGTGGAGAACCCATTGTGTTCCAGGCGAAGGGTGTAAACACCCACAGGCAGCAAAGGAAGATCGAAGCTCCCGGCCGCGGAGGTCGTCGCCGATCGCTGGAACCCAGTAGCGTCTTCTGTAACGAGGAGGCGAACTCCTGGAAGCAGCCTTCCCGCAGGGTCTTTGACTGTGCCAGTCAAGCCCGAACGATCTACCTGCGCGCTGGCACAGAGGCTGCAACAGAGGGACGCAGCGGCTACGGAAGCGAAACGGAACAGGTGCAAGATACACCTCCCGGCACTCAAACTGATGCCCCGGCAGCATGGGTTCACCAATTACTTTGGAGAAGAAAGGGCGACAGCACGTAGCCGCCGCCCTCACTTGTGGCACTCATGAGTCTAGCGACCCGTAGTTGTCGGAGTCGTTGTGGACAGCACATGTAGGGTGGCCGTGCTACCCACCTGTTGCTGTTTTGCGACGCGGTATTTCAGCAGCAGGGCACTTCTGTTCAGGCGCAGATCGGCTCCCGTGCGGAAAGTTGGATAGGGCTTGTTGCCCATCACACCGCGCCAGACCACACGATTAAACTTCGCGCTGTCCAGATGATCCTCCACAGAGAAATCCATGCCCTTGGTCTGTGCCGCCCACCAGTCCCCGTTATGGAGCGGTCTGGGGCCATGGCTCGCAGTCGAAAGTGTTGACGGTTTCGATCCAAAGTTAATCGGCAGGGTCGTCCGGGCGAGGTACGCAGAGGGAGTCGCCGTATAGGTCCAGTCCGCCGGTCTCTCGATGTTGAATGCATTCGCCATCGGGGCCGCATTTGCGTCGTTCAGATTCAGCGGCGCAATACCTAGGATCTGCTCCATCGTCGTCAGGAAATTCACCGTGTTGAACCGCGTTGAATCAACGAAGTGCTTCTTGACGTACGGCCCCACGATGAACGCTGTGCTACGGTGCGCATCCACATGGTCACCGCCATCCTGCGCATCGTCTTCGATAACGAAGATCAACGTGTTGTTCTTGTAGGGGCTGTTGGCTACGGCCTGGATCACCGATCCAACCGCGTAGTCGTTGTCCGCGATCTGCAGCTCTGGTGTGTTCACCCCATTCAGCGCGATGCCGAAGTTGCCGAAGTGATCGTGCATCAGCCGCACGAGCGACAGGTTAGGCAAGTTGCCGGCTGCCACATAGCCCTTGAATTCGCGCTGCCACTCCTTGAACCGGTAATAGTCGGGAAACGTATTATCAAAGCCGCGGAAGTAGGGATCGGTGTATTGGCTCAGAACCGTATTGGTGGAATACGCCACTTGCAGTTTGTCCGCGGCAGGGTTGATATCTTCCGGGATGCTGAGGCTCGGGGCGGCGGTAAGGTTGTAGCGGACAATGTCCAGGAACATGCCGTAATCACGCACCGTTAGGCCGGCCTTCAGGGCGCCGTTCCAGAGGTATCCCTGGCCCTGCTCCTTGGTGTCATCATCATCGTCACCGTCCGGAGCGGCCACATTGGCATTGCCGGGCAGCAGATCCGGATCGGGTCCGGTGAGTGGGTCGGCAGCCGCGCGGGCCTGGGTGTTGGGAATGCCGACGTTGAGGTTGCGGTTCGTGCCTTCAGAGTCGTTGTTGAGGCCACGTCCGGCGTAGTTCACCGGGATCTCTTTTTCGATCACGTCCGTCGTTCGTGCGGAGGTCGACCACGGCCACCCGTCGCCGCTCACATCGGACACGTCATAGAAGTTGTCGAAGTCCACAAAGTTGCGCGCAATCTTATGGAAGTTCGGCGTATTGGCTTCAGGAAACTGGGTGATCGTGGGATCGCCGTTACCCACACTGAGATCGCCGAGCACTTGGTCATAAGTTCGATTCTCTTTGATGATGTAGATCACGTGCTTGATGTTCTTATGCAGAAAGCTCATCGTCGCCTGCTGCTCCGGCGTAAGCGTGCGGCCGAGATGATCGTTGGCGATCACCTTCGCGGTGAGGTTGGTTAACTCAGCGGCGGTGGGCACTGGCAGAGTCTGAAAGCCGGCCTTGGTGAGCTGCAGGTCATATTGATTTGCGGCGTTGCAGGTATTGGTCTGCGGGCCTGCAACGGCGGTGGAGCAGTTCTGCGGGTTTGGCCCGGTGGCGCTCTTGCCGTTCACGATGTACATCATCGTGCCATCTGCGTTCAGACTGACGGAGTTGGGGTAAAAACCGGTAGGAATGAGGCCTTCAAAAGTACTGCTGCCGCTGCCGCGCAGCCGGAGCACCGCCACGGCGTTCAAACCGCCCGCCGTCACATACAGCGTCTTCTCGTCAGAAGAAAGCGCGAGGCTGTTGGGGTTCGCGCCAAGGTAGTTGTTGGAGCTGGTGCTTCCAGGCGAGGTGCTGTTCGACGAACTGGGCGTCGGGATCTTGATCAGGTCTGTGACCTTATTATTCGCGGTACTGATCACGGCGATCGTGTTGCTATTGTCCTGCGCGACGTACAACAGCGTGCCTTCGCGATTCAGGATCATCTTATTCGGCTGCCCGGGAAGCGCGATGCGATCAATCACAACGTTGTTCCGCACTACAACGATCTGCCGGTCGCGAATGCTGGAGATGTATGCCGTGTTGCCCACCAACTGCACCCAGAACGGGTATTCGCCACCAGGCTTCCCGGGGGTGCCGGTTCCATCCTTGCCGGGCCGCAGATCAAGCTCGGCGGTCTTGGTCCACACACCCTCCTGCTTTTGAAGCGTGCTGATCGCATCGTTCTCATAGTCGGCCACGATGATCTTGTTGCCTGTCGTGTTCACCGCCAGGCCCGCGGCCTCGGGCTGCGTTGCGATGCCCAGACCACCGGCACTGACGACGCCCGAAGGCGTGTGGCCCAGCGCTACAGGGGAACCGGTTGCTTCAGCCCAGGCTCCCGCCTTCTTCGAATAGATGTGCACGTTGTCGCGATTCCCGCCGGACACGTAGAACTCGTTCCCCAACGGGCTCCAGACAATCCCGTTATAGGTATTTGTTACCGGGATTGCCTGCTTCTGCACGGCTTTGCCATTAGTGATGTCAAAGACAAAGATCCACTCCGTGGAGTCGGCCGGGTTTGTCTGCCCCAGATTTGCACCCGACGTGTAGTTCTGGAGGTTATACCCACTCGTAAGCACCAGCAGGGTGCGGAAGTCGGGGCTCACCGCTGTACTGACAGCCTGACCAACGGTGTACTCCGGATTGTCTGCAAGGCCCGGATTCAAAGCCTCAAAGCTGGCGCCTCGCGGAGCCAGCGGCGTGATCAACTGCCCCGTGCTCAGGACTTGGGCTTCGCCGCTATTCAGGCCGCCTTGTGCTTTGAGGACCGGGGCTGCAAGAAAAAGAAACCCGGCTACGCTGGCAACGGAAACGGGACGATGTTTGGATTGCGACATGGAACTTCTCCTGGGTGCTGTTAAGGAGCATTTCGTTTTGCGCGAGTGGGCTCGCTTACTTATGGCGGATCAGCAACAAGAAGGGGTGCTCGTATCGAGACATGCCCGAGTGGGTCGTAAAGGCAACGGGATTGCGGGTGCAGACCGCAGTCTCAGGCTACGCGCCGGACAGACTCTGAAAAGAACGCCCGTTCAATTTCCGATGAATCGCATAGCGGAGGTTTGAGTGGGATCATGCAGTGATGCGTCAGCCTCGGAAGACAGACAGGCAACGACATGCCCAGGGTGAAACCAC
Organism: uncultured Verrucomicrobiae bacterium; assembly: GCA_963717535.1. Lineage (GTDB taxonomy): Bacteria > Acidobacteriota > Terriglobia > Terriglobales > Acidobacteriaceae > Granulicella. Next base: position 471,630 of record OY970344.1, on the reverse strand, counting down.
CGGAGAACTGAAGGCGGTTACGGCTCTACTCACAGGGGGTACTGCACAACCGGAGACGCACCAAGCCGCAAACGCTCAACAGGCCTGTGCCAAGGAGAAGAAAGCTTGAGGGCTCAGGCGTGACGGCCGACGCAGACGTCACAACAACAGAGGTGATGTCGCTCACTGAGCGCATCGCTCCCATGGTGGCGAAGTATTGGCCTGCCTGCTGATACAAGTTGTAATCCGTTCCGTCTGCGAGCAGAAAGGAAACGCCGTCTGTGTCAAAGCTGGCCTGGCTCGGGATTGCAGGAAAGAAGAGAAGGTTGTCGTTGGGACCAACGGACGGGTACGTGCCAGGAGTCAGGAGCGTGATGCTTGTACTGTCGATTGATCCAGTCGCCGAAGTGATCAGGAACTCGCCGCTTGTCGCGGTCCCTTTCGCAGTGAGCAGCACGGAGCCGTTCTCTCCGGATCCGCTGAATGTGAGATGGAAGCTGTCGGCATGCGCAGCAAGACTCGCGGTCATGATCGCGATCGAAAACACAAGAGAGCGGAAACGCATCGGAACATCCTCCATGCAACTGAAAGCACCTGCAGCTCGACACCCTTAATCTAGGGCAGGCGAACTGTTTCCTCGTGAATGTTGCGTTACGAATCTATGCAGATTTAAGTGCCCCAATATCGGAGGAGTGAGCTTGGTCTACTCGTCAGGGTGCGGACACCACGAAACAGTCCACGCGATGAACACGGGACGACAGATGAACTTAACCAGTCAGCAATGCCTGATGTTGAAGGACTCTGACCGACGCGCGGGCTCACAGCCCTTTCTGACAAGTGTGCCTCAGCGTACGCCAGCTATTCGCTCGAATGCCTCCCGGTGCTTGCTGCGCGTCCTCCAGGGCTCGCGCAAAGGAATGCAGAACGCTGGTTGAGTGGCGCGAGGTGACCGATGTCGTCGAATGGCGACGGACTGCTACTTTAGTTTCTTGGACCAGCAAATTCGGTCCATACTGATTGCGTTCTTGGACATCTTTATTTGAGTTGTCCTGCCTCCGCAATCGAATCTGCCGCAGAGCATCGCTTCAGAGCGCGTCTTCTGAACCCAAGGGGTAAAAGACTTTTTCACCAGCTCCCACTGACGCGCCTCTACTTCAGTCGCAACCTTGCGCGGCGACTCCCAGCCAGCCACAGCGGTGATCTCAGAGATCGACCAACCTGGTTGCCTTTGGGAGTTCAATGTCTCGGGCTCGTCCTGCGTAGTTGCAAACAGAGCGAAGTTGTTGAAGGCGCGCTTCACCGGAAAGGCGCGTGCGAAGGTCTTCTTCTTACAGGCACCTGAGTCGTTCGCGTGCCGCATGCGGGCCCAAGCTGAAGCCGGCTGAAGCCTACCTGGCAAGCTGCTAACAGGTGCTTCGCCCGTGGCCCCTCCCCCGGTGATTTGACCCCGCACACACAGGCCCCGGTCCGCAGAGCCAACACGCAGAAACGACGCGATCAGACAGTCGCCGCAGGCAGGCAAGGAGGAAGCGTTCATGCCCACATTCACTTACCCCGGGGTTTATGTCGAAGAGCTCTCCAGTGGCGTTCATTCCATCACCGGAGTGGCCACCTCCATCGCGGGTTTCATCGGCTGGTCTCCGCAGGGCCCCGTTGACAGGGCGGTGTTGGTGGAGAGTTGGTCCGACTACCAGGCGCACTTCGGCGGCCTCAGTTCGCAGAGCCTCCTGGGCTACTCGGTCAACCACTTTTTCGCCAACGGCGGGCAGCAGGCCTACATCGTTCGCTTGGTGTGGGATGGCTCACTCCCGCCGGCTCCGGGGACCAATCCGGTCAAGGCGACTACCGCCGTGGCCACGGGCGCGGGTTATGCGACAGCGAAGATTACGGCCTCGATAGGGGCAATCGTATCTCCGCCGGTGCCCGTGAGCATCGGGACGCCGGTGCTGCAGAGCATTGGCGTCGGCCCGTCCAGCCTGCCTCCGATTCCCCTCGGCGCTTCAATCACCTTCGCCGCGACGGGCAACAGTTCCGACGGAACGAATGCAGCGCTGGGTGGTGTGAGTTGGGCTTCGAGTAACCCTGGGGTCCTGCAGTTTGTAGGTGGCGGCACCGCCAAGGCTATGGGCGGCGGCACGGCGACCGTCACGGCCACTCAGGGCTTGATTACGGGCTCGGTAACAGTGACGGTAGCTCCGGTGGCGTTGAGCTCAATCACCATCTCACCAGCGACGGTCCCAGCCTTTGGGTTGGGCCATGCGCCGCCGGCTGCGGGACAGCCGCTCGTTGGTCCTTCGCAGCAACTCGCAGCGACGGGCACCTATCTCGATGGAACGACGCAGAACCTGACCAATGTTGTGACGTGGAACACAGGCACTCCACCCGTTGCGGCGGTAAGTGCAACAGGGCTGGTTACGCCCCTGGGCACTGCGGGTACATCGAGTATCACGGCGGACTGGCTGGGTGTAATGTCGGCGCCCGTCGTTGTAACGGTGAATGCAGCCGCAAGTCTCATCGGGCTGGCTGTGCATCCAGGCGGACCAATTGCTGTTCAGACGCAGCAGGTGCAATTTACCGCAAACGCCTTGAACTCGGACCAGACGACCTCGGTGCTTGGGGCGCTGGCGACTCCGGACGGATGGAAGTCGAGCAATACCGCCGTAGCAACAATTGATCCCTCGTCCGGTCTGGCGGCGGCGGTGGCTCCGGGGTCGACCACGATCACGGTGACTTCCGGCGGGGTGACGGCGAGCGCGACCTTGGCCGTGACGTCGGCGGCGTTGAACGGCATCTCCATAAGCCCGATCAATGCGTCGGTCGCGGAGGGGCTTACGTTGCAACTCAAGGCTACGGGAATCTATTCGGATGGCACGCATGCGGACCTGACGTCCAGCGTGACGTGGATCTCGGGCGGTCCTGATCTGACGATCGATCCGGAGACCGGGATTGCCAGCGGCGTTGCCGTTGACGCAGGAGTCGGAGTGCAGGCGGTTTGGCCTACCGTGGTCGGCGGCGTGATCTCCAATGTGACCGGCACCACAAATGTGGCCGTAACGGCTGCGGTGCTGCAATCCCTGGCGGTGACGCCTTCTCCCGTAAACGTGGGCAGCGGCGGAACGGCGCAGCTCAAGGCCACGGGAACCTTCTCGTCAGGACCTACGCAGGATCTGACCAACACGGTGACCTGGAACTCCTCTTCTCTTGCGGTGGCGAAGGTGAGTCTCACGGGACTCGTCTCGGCAGTGGCGGCAGGAGGATCACTGACGCTGTTCGCGGCCAATCCCGGGACTTGGGGCAACTCGCTGCGCGTAACGATTACGCCGCAGTTGTCGGACCCAACACGGTTTGGCCTTCTGGTCCAGCAGGTCTCTTCAACGGGACAGTTGCAGACCCTTGAAAGCTTCGTGAACCTCTCGACTGTGTCGACGGACTCCATGTACGCGGTCACGGTGATCGATAACGACTCGCAGTATCTGAGCTTCATCCCGCCAGGCTCGACAACGCCCGTTGCCCCCGTGGCACCTCCGGCGGCAACTACGCCTGGATCACCGATCGCGCTGAGCGGCGGCGGCGATGGGGCGGCCCTGTGGCCGACCACGGATCAGAACTTCGAACTGATGCTGACCGGGGTTGCGACCGGTGGTGTACATCTGTTGGATCGCGTGGAGATCTTCAATTTGCTTTGCGTGCCGGGCGAGACGGATGCGCCGATGATTTCCCAGCTTCAGGCGTATTGCGCGAGCAAGCGCGCCTTCTACATCGTGGATTCCCCGCACCTGGCCTCCATCGCCGGGCTGACGAGTTCGGGCCCCGCAGGCAGCACCGCGGGCTCGATCACGACCGCGCCGAACTCGGCGAACTCGGCGTTCTACTTCCCGTGGGTGGAGGCTCCTGATCCACTGATGGGCAATCGGAGTGCGCTTTATCCACCATGTGGGTTTGTGGCCGGGATCTATGCAGCTACGGACGCCAGCCGTGGTGTATGGAAGGCTCCTGCGGGTGTGCAGGCGGGGCTCACCGGGGCGAGTGGATTGCAGTACACGCTGACCGATCTGGAGAACGGCGACCTCAACATCCAGGCGATCAACTGCCTGCGCGAGTTCAAGGTGTTTGGCGATGTGGTGTGGGGCGCGCGAACCCTGGCGGGCAGCAACCAGGCCGGATCGGAGTGGAAGTATGTTCCGATCCGACGACTCGCGTTGTTCATCGAATCGAGCCTGTATGACGGTACGCAGTGGGTGGTCTTCGAGCCCAATGACGCGCCTCTGTGGAGCCAGATTCGGATGAACGTAGGCGCGTTTATGCAGGGGCTTTTTCTCCAGGGAGCCTTCCAAGGGACAAGCCCATCGCAGGCCTACTTCGTGAAGTGCGACGCAGAAAACAATCCCCAATCAAGCATCGACCTGGGGATCGTGAACATCCTGGTGGGCTTTGCGCCACTCTTTCCGGCCGAGTTCGTCGTCATCCAGATTCAGCAGATCGCCGGGCAGCTCGTGTAAACGAGCACCCCCAGGAGGAGTCGCATGGCCATCTTTCCCGCAAACCCAACACGCCTGGATCCCTACAAGAACTTCAAGTACCGGCTGAAATGGGATGGCGCGTACATCGCCGGCATCAGCAAAATGGGCATGCTGAAGCGCACCACGGAGGTGGTGGAGCACCGTGAGGGTGGTGATCCTTCCATGTCGCACAAGTCGCCGGGCCGGAACAAGTTCGATGCAATCACGCTGGAGCGTGGGCTTACCCAGGACAAGGCCTTTCATGACTGGGCAGGGCTGGTGTGGAACTTTGGCGCAGCGTTGGGGGCCCAGGTGTCGCTTGCCAACATGCGCAAAAACATCTACCTCGAGCTCTACAACGAGGCTGGGCAACTGGTCCTGGCATACAAGATCTATCGCTGCTGGGTTTCGGAGTACCAGGCCATGCCCGACCTTGACGCTAACGCCAATGCCGTGGCGATCGAACACATCAAGCTCGAGAACGAGGGATGGGAGCGCGATACAAGCGTGACCGAGCAGGCGGAACCGAGTCTGGCAAACGTGGCGAGCTGATGGTGGCTCTTGGCAATGACGAATTTCTGCAGCTCTGGGAAGCAGGCTACCGGCTGCATCCGCTGGATCGCGCGATTCAGGTGATTCGTGCATCGCTCGAACCGTGCGACATGACGGAAGAGGTGGCGGTAGCTGACTGGCTGCTGGGGCAGCGCAACCGAGCCCTCGCCCGGGTGCGGATGCTGTACTTCGGACCCAGACTGGAGGGCTGGACTGCCTGCCGGGAGTGTGGAGAGACGCTGGAGTTTCGGCTCGATTGCCAGGCGATTGCAAACTTCCCGGTGCAGGAAGGGCTGCGGAGCGTGGCAGCCGCCGGAGGCGTGTATCGCTTGCCAACGAGCCGCGATCTGGCACGCGTGGCGAACGTCGCGGATGTCCAACGAGCGGCCTGTCAACTGCTTGAGAGCTGCGAGTTGGAAGGAGCCCGGGGGGCTGATGAAGGTTGGACGGACGAGGCGGTAAGCGCTGTCGCCGCGAGCATGGCGGAAGCCGACCCGATGGCGGAGATCGCGCTGAGCTTCGAGTGCCCACTTTGCGGATACGCGAGCGAGGAAGTACTCGATCTCGCCGCATTCCTATGGGTCGAGATCGAGTCGAGGGCAAAGCGGCTGATGGCCGAGGTCCACGCGATGGCCGCGGCATATGGCTGGGCCGAGGCAACGATCCTGGCGATGAGCGATGTGCGCAGGGCTGGGTATCTGCGCATGATCGACGGTAACAACGCAGCGGGCTGGATGGCACCGTCATGAGCAATTTCCTCGAGCGTATCGCCGCCACGGTGGGATCTGGATCGGGCCCGGCAAAGCCGCGCTTGCAGCCGATGCTCGGTTCAAGATTTGCTCCGGCGGGGCCGCTCGCCTCTACGGCTGCCGCGCTCGGGACAGAGGCGGCACCGGAGGTCTCTTCAGAGACTGTTGCCGGGTGGGAACCTGCGGCTGATGGCCCTCTCGGGGGGCGTCGCCCTCCTGCCACTGGCGCAGCTCAGCCCATGGTGTCGCAGCCGAGATTTGTGGCTCGCGATGAGCCGCCGCTGCTTGGGGACTACCACGGCGAAGCATCGCTGCAGGCGCTGCTGAGCCACACGAGGGCAGACGAAGATCTTGGCGCGCACACGCAACAGGCCGCACGTTCGGAAACCGCGGATTCTCGCCAGGATGCGCATGAAAAAGTGCCCGGGATTCGGCCGTCCGTGGTGCCGCTGCAGGCGATGCGGGCGGCAGTTCCCCCGCGTAACGAGCGGCAGCCGCAAACGCCGGCGCAGCGCAGCGAGCCGGATGAAATTCACATTCATATTGGCAGGATCGAGGTCGCCTCGGTGCCGCCTCAGCTGCCACGGACAACCCCGCCCCTTCCGCGCAAAGGACTCAATCTGGACGAGTACCTGCGCCGTGGAGGTCGCCGATGAGCAACGCATTCGCCATGGCCGCGGTGACAGCGGTGCTGCAGCAGTTTCTGCAGAACGCGCTTGGCGGCCTGAGCGCGCTTTTTGGAACGGTGAGTTTTTCTGCCAAGGCTCCTGACCTGGTCCAGACGCAGATTGGAACCGGGACAACGGAGCAGAACCAGGTGAATCTCTTTCTGCATCAGGTGACCTACAACCAGGGATGGCGCAATGTGGGGATGGCGTCACTGGGTGCGGATGGCAGGACGCTGCTGACGAATCCTCCGCTGGCGCTCGACCTGCATTACCTGCTGACGGTGTATGGCTCAGAGGACTGGCAGGCCGAAGCATTACTGGGGCATGCGCTGCTGATGCTGCATCGTTTTCCGGTAATTGCGCGGGCAGACATCACCAAGGCGCTTACCGCTCTGCCCACAACGGCGTTTGCCGTGGCGTTGAATGCCTCAGGGCTGGCCGATCAGGTGGAGATGATCAAGATCACGCCTTCGCCGCTGAACCGCGAGGAGATGGCGTGGCTGTGGACCGCACTCAAAGCCGACTACCGGCCCACATTTCCCTTTCAGGCATCGGTCGTACTCATTGAGCCCGAGGCACAAATTGGCTTTGCGCTGCCGGTGCTGAGCCGGAACATCGCTGCCCATGCCATTGAGCCGGCCCAACTGATTGGCATTGCGCCTCCAAACAAGCAGATCTCCGCCGCTGCCGGGGACACGGTCACAGTCACAGGCGAGTTCCTTGGGGGCGCGACCACGGTCATGCTCACGTACGCACGACTGGGAGCACGGGTGCCTGCGACGGCGATCAATGTGACGAATAACTCGTTGCAGTTCGTGGTGCCCGCGGATTCTTCAGCGCTCCCCGTGCCAGCAGGGATCTACTCGGTGGCAGTGAACTTCGAGGATCCGCCGGGGAATGTGGTGCAGACCACCAACTCCCTGCCCTTTGCGATGGCTCCGGTGCTGCAGCTCCTTCCTCCACCCGCGGTGGTGCAATCGGCGACGCAGACAGTGATCACGGCGACCTTCACGCCCATGGCGCGGCCGAACCAGAAAGTCTCGCTGGCCATCGGAAGCCAATCTGCACCTTCAGAGCCCTTTGAGACAAACAGTGGGACGCTGAGCTTCACCTTTGTTCCGTCCCTGCCGTCGGGGAAACAGTTGGCGCGCCTGGTTGTGGATGGCGCTCCAAGCCAGGTGATGGTGAACTGGCCGACAACGCCCGGTGGCACTCCGACCTTCGATCAGAGCTTCTGGGTGACGATATGAGTGCCGTTCGCATCAGCTCGGCGGCTATGTCTTCCACGCTTCCGGCGCGGGAGGCGGTGTCATGGGCTGAGGCAAACCAGGACCTCCTCGTCAGCGAGTTTGCGAGTTTGCGCCGGCGCTTCGGGGCAAATGGATTCCCTGCAGCTACCGAAGAAAACGCGGCTCTTCAAGAGTTGCGGACAGCGCTCGATCCTCCGGCGGCAATCGACCAGCTAACGGCAGTCTTTGCGCTGAGCGACTTTGAGCGGCAGATCCTTCTGCTGGCGGCCGGGATTGAAATGGATTCAGGGCTGGCCGGGCAGGTCAGCGAGCGGCTTGGCGGGGAACGGCGAGCATACGTCACCTTCGGACTGGCGCTGGCAACGCTGGATGGACCGCACTGGAGCGCGCTTGCCCCTTCTGCTCCACTCCGGCGGTCGCGCCTCATCGAGATGGAGCAGGGCTACGGGCTCACAGCTGCGCCCCTGAGGATCGACGAACGCATTCTGCATTTCCTCGCCGGTGTAAACCGGCTTGACGCCAGACTGGAGCCGTCGATGCAGAGGCGATCTTTTCCCCACTGGGTCGCAGAGGAACACGCGGCACTCGCGGGAGAGATCCTGTCCTCTGGAGATCTCGATGCAGACGAGTCGCCGCTGAGCCATCTTGCCGGCGACGACCCGCGCGGGCAGGAGGACGTTGCAGCGCTGGTGGCGCATCGGCTAGGGCGGCAGTTGTGGGTTCTGCCGGTGAGCAACTTCCCTGCTACCGGATCGAATGATTCGGCCGGCTCTGATCCGGGGCAGTCCACTGCGCACTTCACGGCGCTGTGGGCAAGAGAGGCTGCCCTGCTGCCGGCTATGCTGATAATCCAGTGCGGGGCGACTCAGCCGGCGGCCGCTGTGCTCAACGCGATTGAGAAGCTGCCGGGCCCGGTGATGGTTGCCAGCCGCGAACCGCTGCGCTTTGGCCGGCGGTCGCAGCGTTACATAGTGAACAAGCCCGCGCCAACGAGCCAGCGGCGGCTATGGGCCATGGCGCTCGGTGCGGACGCGGGGAGCCGTGGCGATGCGCCGGGTCTCGCTGACGATCTGGCTGCGCAGTTTCGGCTAAGCGCAGAGACCATCGCTTCGCTGGGAGCGTCGGCGCAGGCAGGAGGCGTCTCTGCCGCGCCAGACAGGCTATGGAATGCATGCAGGTCGATCTCGCGGCCACGGCTTGAGGACCTGGCAGAGCACATTGCTCCCATGACAAGCTGGGATGACCTGATCCTGCCAGCGATGCAGAAGGACACGCTGCGTCAGTTGGCGGACCAGGCTCGCTTTCGCATGACGGTATATGAGCAGTGGGGCTTCGCGGCGCGCGGGCGGCGAGGCCTCGGGATCAGCGCGCTTTTCTCCGGGATGAGTGGGACGGGCAAGACGCTCGCTGCCGAGGTTTTGGCGGTGGAGTTGCGGCTGGATCTCTTTCGCATCGATCTCTCCGCGGTGGTGAGCAAGTATATCGGCGAGTCAGAGAAGAATCTCAGGCAGGTCTTCGACGCTGCGGAAGAAGGTGGCGTCCTGCTGCTCTTCGATGAAGCCGACGCGCTCTTTGGCAAGCGCGCCGAGGTCAAGGACAGCCATGACCGCTACGCCAACATCGAGGTCAGCTACCTGCTACAGCGAATGGAGAACTTCCAGGGACTCGCTGTGCTCACGACAAACCTGAAGTCTTCTCTCGATAAGGCATTTCAGCGGCGGCTGCGCTTCACCGTGGATTTTCCCTTTCCCGGCCCGGTGGAACGCGAGGCCATCTGGCGGCGGGCCTTTCCGGCGCAGGCGCCTAACGCGGGCCTCGACTATCCCCGGCTCGCACAACTCAACATGACGGGCGGCAGCATTCGCAACATCGCGCTGAATGCGGCTTTTCTCGCTGCGGGCGCAAGCCAGCCTATCTCGATGGAGCATGTGCTGCGAGCATCGAGGCAGGAAGCCGTCAAGGCGGAGCGACCGCTCGCTGAAGCAGAGACGCGGGGGTGGGCATGAGCAAAATTCATGTGACGATCGACCGCCTGGCCTTGAACGACATGGACCCTGCCGCGAGGGCGGCGTTTGTGCAAGGGCTGAAAAGTGAGTTAACCCGGACGCTGGCCGAACGCGCAGGCCGCGAGGCATGGGCGCGCAATCATCGCACGCCAGTGTTGAAGCTGGGACAGGTGGAACAGGCGCCGGGAGCGGGCGGCGCGCGATCTCTAGGGACCCATGTAGCGCGCGGGATTGGAAAGGGGCTGAAGCCATGAGCCGCGGTCTCGCGTTCGCCGCCCCCGCGCGTGCCCCCAGGTCCTCTGCGAAGGCGAGGACGGCGGGAGTTGCTGCGCCTGCAAAGAAGTCCACACTCGGCGAGGGGCACGCAGAAGACACCGGCCCGCAGTGGTCCTTTGCGGCAATCAACCTGCAGGCTCCGGAGAAAATCTCCGGCAAGGAGAGCCGGCGGAGGCTTCCTGCTGAAGTGAGACGCGCGTTGGGTTCGTCTCTTGCAGAACCCTTGCCGCTGGCACTCGAAGCGGAGTTTGGCAGGAAGTTTGGACAGAACCTGAGTGGGGTACGAATCCACCGCGATGTGCCTGCCTCTGCTGCCGTGGAGAGCCTCGGTGCAAATGCCTTTGCGCGCGGCACAGAGCTCTACTTCCGGGCGGGGACGTATCGGCCGGATTCCCCCGCCGGGAGGGCACTTCTGGCGCACGAACTGGCGCACGTGGTGCAGCAGGTACGGGGTGGGGCGACTTCCCCTATCGACGGGACTGAAGAGGGTGCCAGGAAAGCGGCGCAGCACTATGTAGCCGGGCGTCCCTTTTTGAACGCCGGGCCGGCGGCGCCCAGGATGATTGCCGCTGACAACGGGTTCACCTACGCGGACGACGAAGCGCAGGTTTCCGTGTTGGGCACCGAAGATGAGGCGGCCGACAAAGTCGCCGATATGCAGGCTGAGGCGGACAGGCAGCGTGCGGCCGCCGGCGCAACCACCGCTGAGGTTGCGGCCAGGGATGAGCGGGCGCAACAGCTGCGCGATGCGGTGCAGAACTCGGTAGCGCGAAAGCAAGCCGCACGGGTACGAGGTGGCAAGAAGGCGAAAAAGGCGAGCAAGCCCCCTGGGCCGCCGCCGCTAAACTCAAGCGCCGATCTGACCGACGCCACACCGGAGCAGGTTGCGGCGTACCAGCACCAGCTCGAGAAGGCGATCGCGCTGACTCCCGGTGTGAACGATCGGCTCGCCATCCAGCGAGAGCAGCAGAATACCGAGGTGACGGCCGGGGCCGCTGGCGACAGGGCGCGCTTCAAGGAAATCATGGCAAAGATCGCCGAACAGCGCGGCGACAACGAGTTTCTGAAAGGGCTGGTGAGGCAGGCGCATGAGCTGCGTGAGTCAACAAGCTCTTGGGTAACGGGCCCCACCCACCTCTACGGTGGAGCGTGGAATGAGATCGAGATCCCGGAGTTCGCGTCCTCAAACCAGTCGCTGAGTGAAGCAGAGAAGGCTTTGAAGGCCGGGCGTTTCGATGAGGCCGATGCGCTGGTCAAGAAGAGCTGGGACCTGTGGTGGGATCTGAACTACCGCTACGAACAGTACGCCGAGGGCATTCAGAAGGGCGGCAATCGCGTTGTGACGACCCTGCGAACCGTGGAGAAGATCAATCGCGGGGCGGCAAACCTGAACCCCGCTGTAGGGTTTGTCTATAACTTCGCGCAGGACTCGCTGCAACAGCGCGTAGAAGTTGCATACGGGCAACGGGAGTCGGTCGACTACCTGGGAAATCTCAAGAACTCTGCCATCAACACTGTTGTGAACAAGATCGCTGCAGGCGGGTCAAGTTTCGCCGGTGAGGCAGCCTCCCCGTTTCTCAGCAACCTGGGTGCTTTCTCCGGGGTGGGGCGGCAAGTCGTGGAACAGGGCACGGGAATCCTCATCTCTTCGGGGCTTACCGGGACATCGCCGATTGACGCCTTGACGGATCTTCCGACGTACCTCGTGCCCTTCATCGGCGCGGGCTATTCGCATGGCGGCGGAGGGCCCGCTGAGCATGGAGCCGACGCTGCGCCCGAGGTCACGCCGGACTCTCCGGCGCCGGCCTTGCAATCAGAGAATGCGACGCCCAACGCATCAGCCGACGAGGCTCTGGATGCGTCCACGTCAACGCCGGATGATGCGCAGAAGGTTGCCAAGCCGGCCACAATCAATCCTTCCCTCATCGACCCGTCATCGGCAGGCACTTCCCCTGCCAATCCCCCACGCGCCAGTTCTTTGGTGGACGCGACCGAACAGGCTGGCATGCAGGCGCCCAAGAATGTCTCTCGCGAGCAGGCTGCGGACCTCGTTTCGATTCCTGATGATGCAACGAGCTCCAAGGTCTCGCAAGAGGATGTTGCAGCAGAGCAGCTAGTGAACGATGCCGACTGGTCGGACGTCAACCACGATCTGGGGCTCGAGAATCCTCCGCCAACGACTGCAATTGAAGGACCGGGCGAACCGATTCATGAGATCACAGACCCAAACAAAGCCAAAGGCACCTTAGCAGAGGTGACGGTGCCGTTCGACCGCTATCCAGGGCCGGAGTGGAACAACATCGGCGGAGGCTCTGAGACTGCGAGTTCGCGCGCCAATCTCGCCCGCCGGTCCAGCACGGACGTTGCGCTCGGGCAGGAAGGTACAGCGGGCAACGACTACCTGGTGAAGCACCGGGAAACAGGACGACTGGTCATTGGAGAGCAGAAAGCGACGAAGGGCGACAGCTTCAGTGACGCCACGGCGATCACATCGAGCCTCCAGGACAATGTGGCTCGCGACATCGAGGTGCTAAACGACAAGCTCGGGACCGGAGCGATCAAGGATCCGGCGGAGGTAGCCGATACTCACGACACGATAGATAGGTTGCAACAGACCTTGGAGGCGCTACAGAAGGGAGCGAACGGCGAGGACGTACAGCTTCCCGAAGGCGTTGTCTTTGAGTTAACCAATCTGGGTGGCGAAGGCAAGCTGATCGGCAAGCAGCACATCGACCTGCTCGCAGAAGACTATGGGGCCAACCCCAAATTCCTGGATCACCTGCTGGAACGTACCGCGGTACGAGACCCCGAACTGGCCAAGGCCATGAAGCGTGATCAGAGCGGCAAACCGGGCACGGATACCGACCCAGGCATTGTGCCCGCCAAGGACATCCTGACCCCCCCGGCGAAGGACACGCAGGACCGTCTGCGTGCGGGCAAGACAGAGGAGCAGTGGCAGAAGGAAAAGGCGGAACAAAAAGCCGAGGGGGCACAGGAGGAGACCTCGCGGCGCAAGGCAGCCAGGGCGGCGCAGAAGGCGCAGCGGGCGGCTGAGGAGTCTGCAGCACGCGAGCAGGCGCGGCAGGCAGGAGAGAGGGCGCGGCAGGAAAAGCTCAATCAGCTGCAAGAGGAAAAGGCGCAAGGGAACGAGCCCGAGCCACGCACCAAGCGGCAGCGAGACAACGCAGCGCGCAAGCTCGAGACGGAAGCCAAGAAGGCAGGCAAGAAAGTTGAAAAGGCAAAACTCGACGACTTCATGAAAGGCCGCAAACAGCGGGACGCGGATGCGGCAGCCGCGCGCCGTGCACAGAAAAGAGCAGAGCAGGAAGCGAAGCAGCAGGAGCAGCAGACACTGGAAGCTCAACGGGCTCTCGAAGAGCAAAAGGGCGAGGCAAACAGGCAGGCGGAGATCGCCGCCAAAGCCCGGCGCAAGGCCATGGCGGATGCGATTAGGGAGCGGTACGAGGCACGCAAGGCTCAGGAGGCCGCGGCTGCGAAGCAGCCCTCGGGGGTTGATGCGGCCGCGCAGGGTGTCGATCAGCCGCGTCACTCAAACCAGGCAGACAAGCCTTCACAAGGGGCGAACAAGGATCAGAGAGATCTCGGCAGCGTCGCCACGAAAAGGGCCGAAGGAAACGGCGCTGAAGGGGGAAGGACCGGCGCCGGGAACACGCAGAGCGCTCCCGTTGAAGGGCAGAAGACCAGTGACACGAAGCCATCGCAAAGCACCGGCGCAGAGCGTGAGAAACCCTCGCCTACGAACGAGGGTCAACAGCCCCGTGAGGGCGAAGGTGCGGGCGGAAGGGCCGTTCATGCCATGAACGAGGCTGCCGGAGCGCTTCGCGGATATGACGCGTACGACGACGCACGCAAACAGGGCAAGGGTCGGCTCGAAGCCTCTCTCGAGGCAGGCAAGGCATATCTTTCGAGCACCAACCCGGTGGCAGGTGCGGTCACGACCGCAGTACAGCGCATGCAGAAGGATGAGAAAGGCGAGCAGTACTACGGCAACGACAAGGGCGATGCCATTCTGGGCACGCTCGGCGAAACGGTCGCGGGCTTCATCGTGCCGGGCAAGGGGTGGGACCAGGCGGCGAACGCGGCGGGGAATCTTACGGATGCCGTCGACGACCATGCGCAGAAGAACCGCGACCTAAAAGCTCCGCCAAATGACAAGGCCACCGCGCGCACGGGGGTGGATCTGGCAACGGAGCTTACGCCGTCACGCGAATTTGCGGCAGTCATCGGCGCTGGTGCGCGTGCCTATTATGACCTCGGGAGGGCGAAGGCCGGAGATTTCACGGGTGTTGACAAGTTCGGCGAAGACGCGACAAGGGGCAAGCTGGGCTCGGTAATTCAACCATGGGCGATGGTGGCGGAGTTCGTGGGGAACCTGGGCAGCGATAAGGCCTCAGTGGCACTCGACAAAACGATCAAGAAGACCGAAGGCACGACGCTGAAGAAAGCAGGCGACGCAAGCGGCGACGCGATGTACGAACTCGGACAGAACAAAAAAGCAAAAGCGGGCAAATATGGCGCGGCGGTCCAGGGCATCTCGGACACGCTCTCCATAACGTCGGACATGATCGCAGGCAAGAGCTTCGAAAAGGCCTTGAATGAGGCTGCTGATGCTGGCAAAGGAAGCCTCGCGGACACCGTCGGTAGCGCGATGGGAGATGCGGCGTTCAAGACCGTTGAGAAAGGCAAGGAGATTTTCAACGAGGATATCCCCTCGGCAAAGAAGAAAGCCGGGGCGGTGATCGATAAGTCGAAGCAGCAGATCGTGGATTGGTGGCACAAGCTGTAACGCGTCAACGAACCAAAGACGTGGTGTTTGCAAGGGTGGAAGGGATCGGCAGATGAGGGGATCGTTGGCACGTCAAGAACGCGCGCAAGCACCGGCGAGAGCAGGACGCAGTCGCTCGGAGAAGAGCGCGAATGGAGCGCGTATCCACATGCGGCCCGGCCCGGAAGCTGATCGTCTGCAGGACGTTTCGGCTGTGCGAGCAAGACGAACTCAGGCCAGCGTACATCAGGCGCTGGACTCTCCCGGCAGACCGCTTGACGTTGCCGGCGCCCGCGTGGCAGGTCCCTTTGGCTTTGATCTCAGCCGGGTTCGCATTCACGATGGCGCCGAGGCTGCGGACTCTGCTGCGCAGCTCGGTGCGGATGCGTACACCGCCGGGCCTCACATTGTTTTCGGCCACGGGCAGTATGACCCGCACTCGGCGGAAGGGCAAGCACTGTTGGCGCATGAGTTGACGCACGTGGAGCAGCAAGGCGCGGTGGACCTCGGCTCCAACTCGGCTGCTCTCACCGAGGAAGATCGCTGGGAGGCTCGGGCTCAAAAGTCTGAAAGTGCGCTTCTGCGCAACTCTTCCGCTGTACCGCAGAGTCGCGTCGACATGCGGACGGTCGGGCCCGGAACGATTCAGCGCAAGGTAGCCATGCGCGATGTAGGCCGTGGCGAGCAGTCGGGCTTTGCGCGCGTACCGGAGCTGATCGCGCGACTCAATGCGGTGTCGACGGGACTGACCTTTGCGCTTACTGGGACCGACCTTTCGTACACGGTCAAGCCAGGGGGCACACTCAGCAACTTCGATACACAGATGCAGGGCTTCATCGATCAGGGCGCGGTCATTCCTCTGCGCTTCACCAATCGTCACGGACTGCTGGGGACCAGGGCCACCGGGTTTAACGAAGGCGTGGTCGAGGATGCCTGGTCCTCCGGTTACGTCGACATTGACGATCTGTTGGCGAGCAATGATCTCGGCTTGCAAGAGGTCCTGGTGCACTTCCTGCGTGAGCGGACGGCCACGCCGCAGTATGCGCATCGCATCGGGTCGGAAAGCCTGGAGACGGATCCCGCCGCGTCGGCACATGCGACTGAGCATCAGCGCGAGTTCGACCGCGCTCATGCCCAGGGAATCCAGGCCGAACTAGCGGTACTGCGCGGTTTCTTCTCCGACCCGAGTATCCGGTTGATCGATCACGACAGCGGCGGCGACGTGTTTCGCGTGTATCGCAACAGCCGCGGAGACACGATACGGACACGTCGCCGTGCGGGGCGAGCGGCGAATACGGGCGTCGATGCCATCACCGTCGAGGTGGTCACGCGCGATGGGCGTGTCCATACACCTGAGGAGTACAAGGCACTGATTGCCGCTGGAACTACGGCCTCGACAACTGTCACCAGCGGGGGGTTCTTCTCGCGCAGCAGCTCTGGAGATGCCGCCACGCTGCCGCCGTAGATGCACGGACGGTATTGCAGCGTGCCCGGGAGACGTCAACCGCAACACAACACCGTAGGGAGCCTAGAACACGTGAGCACCACACCCATTTCGCCGCGCCTTGTGAAAGGCGGAATCGTCACTCTGGACCCACTGGCGATCACGGTGCAGAGCGTGATCGCACTGCAGTACAACCCGGATTCACTCTCCAGGACGCTGCAGATTCAGTCGTTGCCCGGCGGCCAGGAAGGCGTGCGCGTGGACGTGCTGCGGCTGCGTGGGCCGGCGGTGGAAACGATCAAGCTGGAAGCGGAGCTCGATGCAAGCGATTCACTTGAATTTCCACTCAAGCAGGAGAACAAGAGCTATGTGCAGTTTGGACTGCAGCCGCAACTCGCGCAGCTAGAAATGCTCATCAATCCCACTGTGGAATCGCTGCTGGCCGATGACAGCATGGCCAACGCGGGCACGCTTGAGATCATTCCGCTGGAGCAGCCGCTAACGCTTTTTGTTTGGAGCAGGAGCCGCGTGATACCGGTGCGGCTCACAGACTTCTCCATCACGGAAGAAGCTTTCGACACGCAACTCAATCCCATACGCGCCAAGGTGTCACTCGGTCTGCGCGTGTTGACCATCGACGATCTCGGCTTCCAGCACCCTGGCGGCCATTACTACATGGCGTATCTCACAAACAAGGAAGCGCTCGCAAAGCAGGCAAAGTCGGTCGCTCTCACCGTGCTTGGCCTGGGAGGCCTGCCATGAACTATCCGCTGCAAACACTGATCCAGATGGGTGCAGTGCCCGCGGTGAGCTTCCCAGCAGACAGCCGGTACTACCGCTACTCAACGCAGCAGTACACGGCGCCCGACGGACAGCTGATCACCTATCTCTCCCGTCGTTTTGTGCCCAAGCCTGGAGCGCCAAACTTCGCCACCGTGGCGCAGCATACCGTGCGGCGCGGCGATCGCCTTGATCTGATCGCTGCACGGTACCTTGGCGATCCTCTTATGTTCTGGCTGTTGTGCGACGCCAATGGAGCGATTGATCCAAACGCTCTGGTAGCGCAGCCGGGACGTGTCCTGAACATCACAACGCCGCAGGGCGTGCCGGGGGCGAGTAGCGGTGTCTGAGATGCTCCAAAGCGTTCAGCTTTCGATGATGATCGGGCCGGTGGTGCCGTTGACGGTGCCCCGTGCCGTGCTCGACTCGCTGTCCGAGGTCGAGGTCAAGGTCGATGACGTGGGGCAGAGCGGGTTCCAGCTTATCTTCAGCATCGATAAGCGGTCGCCGCTCCAGATCCTCTTCCTGCTTACGGGCGGGCTGCCGCTCTTGTTTATGCGCGTGGTTCTCGTCGCAACCGTGAATGGCACGGCGACTGTGCTGATCGATGGAGTGGTCACCAACAACCAGATCTCACCGGGAGACAAGGGATCGAACTCGACGATGACGATCACAGGCAAGGATCTAACCGCCCTGATGGATCAGTCAGACTGGAGCGGGTTTCCCTTCCCTGCCTTGCCCCCGGAAGGACGCGTTTTGTTGCTGCTCGTGAAGTATGCGCTGTTTGGCGTGCTGCCAATGATTATTCCCAGCCTGATGCTGGTGTTGCAAATTCCGATTGAACAGTGGTCGTCACAACAGGGCACGGATTACGCCTACATAAAGTTCCTGGCCGAGCAGGTGGGATACGTCTTCTACATCGAACCCGGGCCGGTACCCGGAGTGAGCACGGCGTACTGGGGACCGCAGATCAAGATAGGCGTACCCCAGCCCGCGCTCAACAGCGACATGGATGCATACACGAACGTGGAGAGCATGCACTTCACCTTTGACCAGGAGAAAAACCGCATTCCGATCATATACACCTACGTCCAGGAAACAGGGGTCAGCATTCCGATTCCGCTGCCGCCGATTACCCCGTTGAATCCTCCGCTGGGGCTCATTCCGCCGCTGCCGACAAACCTGCTGCCTCCGGACTTGAAGCCGCTGCGCGATGATCTTTCGAAGTTGCCGATCCCGCAGGCAGTGATGATGGGTCTGGCCGCGGCCGCCGAGGCTTCTGAGGCTGTGACGTGCGAAGGCACGCTCGATGTGACAAGGTATCGACACATCCTGAAAGCGCGTGGGTTGGTGGGCGTACGCGGCGTTGGGCCAGCGTTTGACGGGCTGTACTACGTAAAGAGTGTGACTCACAAGATCAAGCGCGGTGAGTACAAGCAGAACTTCACGCTCACGCGCAACGGACTGGTTTCCACTGTACCGACGGTGAACCTATGAGCCCACAGAACTCAACGGCGGGTGCTAATGCGCAGCGTTTCTTTGGCAAGTACCGCGGCCTGGTGGTGGAGAACATCGATCCACTGCAGATAGGCCGCGTGCTGCTCCAGTGTCCGGACGTGTTGGGCGCGATTCCAAGTTCGTGGGCCATGCCCTGCGTGCCGGCCGCGGGCATTCAGGCAGGTCTCTTCATCGTTCCGCCCATCGGCTCGCAGATATGGGTGGAGTTCGAGCAGGGCAATCCGGACTATCCCATCTGGACGGGAGGATTTTGGGGCACTGTGGCCGATGTGCCGGCATTCGCAACGGCCCCGCCCGCCATTCCACCGGGACAGAACATCGCGATTCAGACACCGGGCGAAAACATGATCCTGCTGAGCGACGCAACGCCCACACCCGCGACGGGCGGCATCGTGCTCAAAGGTGCGAGCGGCGCCATGATCGTGTTGAACGAGACGGGAATTTACATCAGCAACGGGCAGGGCGCGACGATCACCTTGATTGGACCTGCAGTGGCGATCAACCAAACCGCACTGACCATTACAGGACCCTGAGGAGGGGAAGATGCCGGGACCGATTCTGCATGTAGGAGCTACGGTGATGTGTTCGCACGGCGGACAGGCAGTTCCAACGGTGCCGAGCCCGACGGTGATGGTCTCGGGGATGCCGATTACCACGATTGCCGCGCCGTATGCGATCGCGGGCTGCGCGTTTGTGCCGCCCGCCGGCAACGGGCCTTGCGTTACGGGACAGTGGGTGGTGGGAGCCATGTGTGTGCAGTCGAATGGACAACCGGTGGCTCTCCTGAGCGGGACCGGGCTCTGCGCGCCAACAGGAACGCTCATGCTTCCGATCGCGGCCCAGACGTTGGTGGTAGCAACCTAAGCGAGTGAGGTGTAACGGTGAGCACGAACGTCAGTTTTCCGTTCCAGTTTGATGGCCGCGGGAGAACACTCGATCCCGGGCAGAACTATGTACGCCAGCTTGTGGAACAGGTGCTCTTTACCTCGCCGGGAGAGCGCGTCAATTTGCCGGACTTCGGCAGCGGCCTGCTGCAACTGCCCTTCGCGCCGAACAGCATGGAAATGGCGGCGGCAACGCAGTTCAGCCTGCAGGCGGCGCTGCAGAGATGGCTGAGTGTTTACATTCGCGTGCAGTCCGTGGTCGTGGCGGTCGAGGAAGCTCTGCTTACCGTGACGGTGACCTACTCTCCGCTCAATGCTGATGTCACCGAGATCCAGACCTTTGTGTATGGAGGTCCGCAATGACTTCGATCTACGCCTGCTGCGATGAGCACCGGAAAGCTGCAGTGCTGGGCAATCCTACGCTGAACGGGATCGATTTCCTCGAGGTGCTGGATCATGACGCGATCCCGCTGGGGATACCGCGCCAGACAACGCTTGTGGTGCATTGCCTGAACGCTCTGGCCGGCGATCTGTCCGTTGACAACGTGCTCATTGCGGGCGGCGAGAGCATCACCAACATTGGCGTCACATGGGTTGCGCTGGCATCCGATGCGACAACGCTGCCGGACACCGCGACCGCTGCTGAGACAACGTACTACACCGGCCTGCCTGACGCCGCCAAGGTCCTGATCGTGAGGACGGAAGCGGCCGGTGACTTCTCGCCGTATACCCTGCGACTGGTGACCGGCGCGCAGCAGGCCAGCGAAGACCTCTTCGATGTCACGGAAGTGCTGGCGGGCTTCGACCCAGAGCTGGCCGAGGTGGAGTTCTCCTTCAAAGTGGAGTGCCCGCCCTTCTTCGATTGCGCTCCGGTTGACCCGAATTGCCCACCAGATCAGCCCGATCCGCCGCCGATCAACTATCTTGCCAAGGACTACGGGTCGTTCCGCACGATCTTGCTCGACAGGCTCCACCAGCTTGTGCCCGACTGGGGTGGAGCCAGTGAGGCCGACATCGGCGTGGCCCTGGCAGAGCTGGTCGCCTACGTCGGTGATTCTCTGAGCTACCAACAGGATGCGGTGGCGACCGAGGCGTACATCGAGACGGCGCGCAGCCGAATCTCGCTGCGCCGCCATGCGCTGCTGGTGGACTACGCCGTGCATGACGGCCGCAACGCGCGCGCGTGGATGCACCTTGAGGTGAACGCCCAGGCCTTCGTGGATCCCGCGGTGACACGCTTCTATACGTTTGCACCAGGCATGCCTTCCACGCTGGCAGTGGGCGCGGGCAATAAGGAGGCGGCGCTGAATGCAGGCGTGATTGTTTTCGAGCCGATGCAGGAGGCAGTGCTCTATCCGGAGCACAACCAAATGAACTTCTACACCTGGGGTGATACGGACTGCTGCCTTGAAAAGGGGGCCACTGAGGCGACGTTGCGCGGGGCATACCCGCACCTGCAGGCGGGAGATGTGCTGGTCTTCAAAGAAGTGCTGGGACCGCGTACAGGAGACCCGGGGGACGCGGAGATCCGGCATCGCTGCGCCGTTCGGCTCACAGACGTAGCCACACAAGACAGCCAGGGCACGCCGCTCGTTGACCCTCTGTTTACCCGTCCAGGAGCCGACGGGAGCAGCGAAATCGTCATCTCCGCCGCGCAAACTCCCGCGGCCGTCACGCAGATCCGGTGGTCGAGTGAAGACGCGCTTCCCTTCGCGGTATGCCTCTCGTCGAGCTTCATCGGCGCTACCGGGAAGCTTCAAAAGCTGACCGGGGTGAGCGTGGTGCTGGGCAACAATGTGCTGGCGGACCACGGTCTGCACCTGAATGGAATCTCGTTGGGCACAGTGCCTCAGCCATCGATCTTTCCTCCGGATGCGACCTCGCGTTGCAATCCCACCAAGCCTGAAGGACTGCCGGCGCGTTTCCGCCCGGTGCTGCCGGATGCGGGGATCACGCAGGCAGTTCCGCTTGCACTGGCGGGGGTTCCGGCAACGACTTCGATCGTGCCGCTGGTAACGTCGGGCTTCGCCAACCTGATCGATGCGAATGGGCATACATGCCTGAGCGCCCAGGCTGCCGCCCCGTGGAGTTGGCCCGGGAACTTTGGCGTAAAGGTCGTGGCAAACGCGGTTGATCCGGCGAACTTCGACCTCTCGGTCGAGTACGAGCCTGTTGGTGGCCCGCATGGCCTTCCAGGGCCGGTGGTGCTTGAAGGGTTTCAGGGACTCTCACTGTCCACTACCGATTTGAACTACGCGCCCACGCAGATCAACCGGTCGTCTCGCTTCCTTCAGGTGCCGTCCGGGTTTACGCCATTCGGCACAGCGCCCACGGCCTATCCGGCATCTCCGACACGGCTACCGGATGCCGGGGCCATCGATCTCGTCGATTCGGGAGGCAGCTCGTACCTGACGGTAGAGGCTACGAATCCGCTGGCGTGGCCACCGGCCTTTGGCGTCTTGGCACAGGGGAGTTTGCTGCATCCCGATCAGTTCAATCTGCTGGTGGTCTACAACCCGGCATCGGGCGAGGGCGTCGAGGTACCGGTAGTGGTGGAGCGTTACGCGGCGCTCACGCTGGAAGATGCCGCGTCCACGGTGGCGCTCGATTCGGCGCTGATCCGGGTGCGCAGCTACGCCGGGCAGCCGAACCCGGGGCTCTCTGCCAGGGCGTTGATGGACTTTGACAACGAGGGCGCGCTACCGGCTGTGACGCTGTCGAGCAACGTTGACAACGAGACCGCGAGTTGGACCGCGCTTTCGAATCTGCTTCAGGCTGGGCCTGCGGATACGAACTTCGTCGTCGAAATCGAAGCCGACGGCACGGCGCATCTGCGCTTTGGCGACAACACAAACGGGCTCAGGCCGGAGAGCGGCGCGGCCTTTACAGCGACATATCGCGTAGGCAATGGAACAGCGGGCAATGTGGGTGCGGAAAGCCTGGTTTTTCTCGCGACCGCGGATGCTCGCATCGTTGGCTGCACCAATCCCATGCCGGCCATTGGCGGGGTTGACCCGGAGACGACGGAGCAGATACGACGGCGCGCGCCCGTGGCCTTCCTGACGCAGGAGCGGGCGATCACCATGCCCGATTATGTGGCCATCGCGGAAAGGAACAGCCAGATCGATGAGGCTGTGGCCACACTGCGCTGGACGGGAAGCTGGTACACCGTCTTTCTTGGCGCTGAGCCGAAGGGCGGAGGCAATCTGAGACCAATGCTCCGCAGGTCTTTGACGCGCTTTGTGGGTCGCTACCGGCTTGCGGGACAGGACCTCGAGGTAGAGTCGCCGCTGTATGTCTCCCTCAACCTCAATCTGACGGTTTGCGTGGACCCGAACTACTTTCAGGCTCACGTGCGCAAGGCGCTGATGCAGGTGCTGGGCAGCCGGGCCGGGCGGACTCTTTGCGCCGGACACCTTCCGCTTTGGGCAGACGGTGTACCTGAGCCCCATCTATGCAGCCGCGCGCAGGGTGGCGGGTGTGACCTCCGTCGCCGCTACAGTCTTCGGCCCGCAAGGGGTGAACGATCCAGGCTACCTAGCCAAAGGGGAGATTCCTCTTGGATCTTTCCAGATCGCACGTATGGACAACGACCCGAGTTATCCCAACCACGGCCAGCTCACCCTGACGCTGCAGGGCGGAAAGTGAGGCGCCATGACGATGAGTGGCTGTAGCGCGTCGGAATGCACTTGCGGGTGCTGCGCCGGTGTCGGCACCAGGACGCCTGAGCAAGAGACTAACCTGCCCGGACTGCCCGCCATTCGCTGTCGCGCGGGCTCCTGGGCGAGCTTTCGCGAGTCGATGCTGGCGCGGTTGTCGAGCGCGGACTATCCCGCGCTTCGCGATCTGAAGACGCGCGCTTCGGATGACTTCAGCATCGCGCTGCTCGATGCCAGCGCCGTGGTCTTCGATATCCTCACGTTCTACCAGGAGCGTCTGGCGAACGAGAGCTATCTACGCACGGCCACGCAGATCCGGTCGCTGACGGAGTTGGCGCGGTTGATCGGATTTCAGCCTGCTCCAGGGGTTGCTGCAGAGACCTACCTGGCCTTCACCGTGAAGGCCGCCACCGGATTGCCGGCGAACCCTGGGACGACGGCGATCACGATCCCCGGGGGGACGCAAGTGCAGAGCGTGCCCGCGCAGAACCAAACACCGCAGACGTTTGAGACCTCGGCGGACATTCTCGCCAAGGCAGATTGGAATGCACTGCCCATCACGACCAGCGTGCCGTGGATACCTGCGGGTACCCATGGGCTCTATCTTGCAGGGACAGCCAATCAGCTCAATCCCGGCGACTCACTGCTGATCCTGGGAGTGGCGCGCGAGCTCTGGACGCCGGGGGCAACGGCAAACGAGCAGTGGGATGTTGTGACGCTGAACGAGGTGACCGTCGACGCGCGAAACGGTGTGACGTGGGTGGGCTGGAACGCGCCCATGGATCATCGTACAGGCTCCGGGTCCTCACCCGACCCTTCAGCGTGGACGACGGCCAAGGTCTTTGCCTTCCGGCAAAGGGGGGCGCTGTTTGGCAGCACAGCACCCGATCCGAATCTGTTTGTCAGCGCGAAGGTGAATACAAAAACCAGCATGCCCGGGCTGATTGATGACTCCGCAACGCCGTGGATCTGGAAGGATTTCGCGATCGCCAATGCAAGCCAAGTCGATCTTGATTCGACCTACGCAAAGGTGGCCGTGAACTCATGGTTTGCGTTGGTGGTCGATGGTCTGGCGCAACTCTTCAAGGTGACGGCGGTTAACCCCACATCGCGCTCGGCCTACGGGATCTCGGGACGAATCACTGAGCTTGTGGCGGACTTCAACGATCCGAACATCTCGGACTTCCCGCTGCAAGGGACGATGGTGTTGTGTCAAACTGAGCAGCTTACCGTCGCGCGACAAAAGCTCGACCATC
Organism: uncultured Verrucomicrobiae bacterium; assembly: GCA_963717535.1. Lineage (GTDB taxonomy): Bacteria > Acidobacteriota > Terriglobia > Terriglobales > Acidobacteriaceae > Granulicella. The sequence goes on along the minus strand of OY970344.1, from coordinate 447,324 downwards.
CGCAGTATGGAACCGTGATCGACATCGACGCGCTACGGCCCGACCTGGTGGGTGCAGGAGCGATCGCCGTGACGGGCAAGGCGCAGAAGCTGGCCGTCACCACAGCAGGTGCACCGCTTACGTTCGTCCCTGACGACGGACCGGAGGACGGATCGGCGAACCTCACGCTTCATCCAGGTGACGTGGTAACGCTCATTGACCCCGCGCCCCTGCCGGCAAATGCAGACGGAAGCGTTCCATCGTGGATTGCTGATACAGGCACACGGAACCTGCGTGTGGCGGATGCGAGCGGACGCACCGGCACCGTAACGGCTGCGATGAGCAGCTTCACTCTTGCGCCCTCAGCGAAGAGCGACCCTGACATCCAGGAGTTTGCGCTGGCATCTTCGGTGCTGGCGGTGACTTCGCCGTATCCGCATACGCAGGTAATGCTGGCCAATCCCTTGAAACGGGTGTACGACCGCGCGGTGAGCACAGTGAACGCCAACGTGGGACTGGCGACCGCGGGGCGCTCCGTGAGCGAGGTCATGGGCAGTGGCTCGGCGGCGACCCCAAGTCAGCGCTTCAAGCTTCGCCAGCCCCCGCTGACCTATGTGCAGGCCGCGACTCCGACCGGGAGGCTCAGCACGCTCAAGGTGATGGCCAACGGCGTGACCTGGAAGCAGGTAGCCACTCTCTACGGGAGCAGGCCGTCGGCGTCTGTGTATGCAACGCTGAACCAGGCTGATGGAACTACGGATGTGCTGCTTGGCGATGGAGTGGAAGGTGCGACCCTGCCGACCGGACAGAATAACCTTGTGGCCACCTATCGCGTGGGCTCGGGCGTGGCGGGCAATGTGGGCGCAGGCTCGATCACCACGGCGATCGACAGGCCGCTGGGGGTGACGGGCGTTACCAATCCCGAGGCGGCAACGGGCGGCCAGGATGCCCAGTCAGCGACGGACGTTCGGTCCAATGCGCCGAGCTCGGTATTAACGCTGGGCCGGGCGGTTTCGACCTTGGACTACCAAAACTTTGCCGCGACCTTCGGCGGAATTGCCAAGGCTACGGCGCTGTGGATTCCAAGCGGGCCGGGCCGGGGTGTCTTTCTCACCGTTGCGGGCGCCGGCGGGGTAGCTCTGCCGCCCGGTAATCCCACGCTGGGAAACCTTGTGACTGCACTGCAGGCGTATGGCAATCCACTTGTGCCAATTCATGCGATCAGTTTTTTGGAGACGCTGTTTTCACTTGGAGCCAAGGTGGCGTATGACCCCGACTACGACCCAGCCACGGTGCAAGCGGCGGTTGTTACGACGCTGCGTTCGCAGTATTGCTTTGCTTCGCGGAGATTTGGCCAGGGGGTCTCGGGAGACGAAATCTCCGCGCTGATTCAGGCCGTTCCGGGCGTGGTGGCCGTGAATGTGACCGCGCTCACGGTGGGCGCCACCAGCCGCGCGGGCGATCTTGCAGGCGGCGGATGGAGCGTCTATGCGGCGCACCAATGGCTTACCCAAACAGTCACGTTGACGCGACGGCCATCGGGCTCGCTGATGCGAGTCTGCCCGTGGATTCCGGTAGCCACGAAAAGTGGGCTGCCGCTGCCGGCCGAGATCCTGGTGCTCGATCCTGATCCCAATGCAATTGCTCTGGGGGTGATGTCATGAGTCTGCCTGTCAGCCCCGAAGGCCTCGATCTTTTCGGCCTGCTTCCCGCGGTGTATCGCCTTCGCGATAGGCAACTGGCGCAGTCAATGCCGCTGCTTAACGAGGTGGAGCAGGCGACACTGGCTGGCCTCCAATTACTGGCAGCCCCTGGCATGCCGCCGCTGGCGGCGGATCAACGAGCGCTGCTGGATGAGCTAACCGCTAAAGCCTCGCGCGGGCCGCTGCAATCGCTGCTGCTGGTGTTAGGGGAGCAAATTTCGATTGTGGCGAACGACCTCGATCAACTGTATGACGACCAGTTCATCGAGACTTGCGCGGCGTGGGTCATCCCCTACATCGGTGACCTGATCGGCTACCAGGCAGTGAATGGGATCAACGCCTCCATCGATAACCCGCGTTCCGAAGTGGCAAACACAATTGCTTTCCGCCGCCGCAAGGGCACGGTTCTGGTCATGGAAGAGCTTGCCCGCGATGCGACTGGTTGGGGCGCGCACGCGGTCGAGTTCTTTCGCGTGCTCGGGGACACGCAGTACATGAACCACGTCCGACGCGGGAACCACTATGCCCCCGATCTGCGGAAGTGGAAGGCGGGGCTCTACATGAACACGGGTTTCGATCGCACCGCGCACAAGGTGGACGTGCGGAGAGTGGGAGCGGCCACGGCTTCGGCTCCGCGGGAGCAGGGCCGGTACAACATCCAGAACATCGGAATCTTCCTCTGGTCCCTCAGCGCCTGGGGGATCACTGACTGCCCGGCTACTGCGGCTGCAAGCGGCAACGGCGACTACCGCTTCAACTCCTTGGGGATGGATGCCCCGTTGTTTCACAAGGCCGTGCCGCCCGGCTTTGAGCCGGACGATACAAACATCAACGATCCAGCGAAGCCGTTCAACGTGGCGGACCGGTTGCGACGACGCGTGCTGTGCGACGATCTTCGGCGCGGAGTGGGCGGCTCCTACTACGGCGAAACCGCGAGCCTGCTGATCTCGGTGAATGGAACTCCGGTTGACCCGTATCAGATCCGAGTCTGCGATCTTGCTGGACCGGAGGGCGCTCTGGTCAAATACGCCGGTAGCTGCGCCGTTTGCTGCGGCCATTGATCCGGAGCTGGGCCGGCTTGCCTTGCCGCCGGTGGCCGCGGGAACGCCCGCACCTGCGGTCAGCGTGTGCTACGAATACGGGTTCAACGCTGATTTGGGCGGGGGCCAGTATCCGCGGGCCGTGGGGACCAATGGCTTTCTGGTTACTGATCCGGCGTGGGTGATCCCCTTTCCGGATACACAAGCAGTGCCGCGCTACCCCGATCTCCAGAGCGCGATCACCTTCGCCGTCCAAAAGCTTGCGGACAACGGGATGATTGCCGTAGAGCTCGCGGGTTCGGGGATCTTTACCTCAGGGCCGCTCACCATCGATCTGCCCGCTGGTACAACCCTTGAACTGCGCGGCGCAGAGGAAGCGCGGCCGACGCTGCTGGTGGATGGCGAAATCTCCATCACCGGCGAGCTATCCAGCGCAGCTGTGATTCACGGGCTGTTAATTGCCGCAACCGCCGCGCCAGGCACGCCGGCTCCGATCGCCCTAGTGCACGCGCCGCAGTTGAAAACCGATGGAAGTTACAGCAGGCTCTCGCAACTCAAACTCACCCATTGCACGCTGACGCCAGGGTGGGCAGTGACGCCGAAGGGTGAGCCGGTGCATCCCGACCAGGCGACACTTGTAGCAGAGCCCGCCGGACTCGCGGTCGAAGTGACGCGCTCCATCCTGGGGCCGGTGCGCCTGAGTCGCGTTGCTTCCTTCACCGCGACCGACAGCATCCTCGACGCGACTCATCCGACGGGAGTCGCCTATGCCGCGCCGGATGCCTCGGCGCTTGGGCCGAGTGGAGGGGCACTCACGCTGTTGGGCTGCACAGTCATCGGCAAGGTGCATGCGACGATGTTCTCGCTGATCTCAGACTCAGTCTTGTGGTCGTGGCTCGGACCCGCGGACGATGCGACACGCTGGCCTGCGTCGGTGATCTCGGATCGCCGGCAGGCAGGTTGTGTGCGCTTTACCTATCTACCCACAGGAGCGGTCACACCGCGACGCTTTCAATGTGTGGAGAAGGCCCCGAACAATCCGCAGCCCCTGTTTTTTGCGCTCCGTTATGGGCATCCGGGCTATTGCAAGCTGCTTGCCTCTACCAGTGACCGCATCCGCCGCGGAGCCGACGATGGTGGCGAAATGGGTGCATTTCATTACCTTCTCAACCCTCAGCGCGAAACTGACCTGCGCGTGAGGATGCAGGAATACCTGCCGGTCGGCATGGAGTTCGGGCTCATCTTCCAGAACTGAACGGGCACCCTTTCACGACACGTTGCGGCGCTCACAAGGACAGGGCGTTGCGCGCGGGACGCAGGAAGCCAGGAGGCAGCAAGTGAGCTTCGATACCAGCCGTTTTCGCTTTGATCCATGGAAAAACTATTCCGGCGTCGTTATGGAACAGGGGCGCGTGCAGCTCGACTCCGACTGGAACGAATGGTTGGCGCAACTCACGCGGCGGGACCAGGCGGAGACGCTCGACCGTGCCGGGCGAGCGGCCTATCCGGCGACGACGCCGTTTGCCTTCCTGATGAGCTTCGATGCCTCAGGCAAGCTCACGATCGGGCCAGGAAGAATGTATGTCGATGGCCTTGTGGCGGAGAACCATGGCGATCCAACGACGGTGGTGTGGGATCCAGCACTGGGCGAGATGTCGAATACGCCGCAGCCTCCCCCTGGCACTGAGACCGGTGCCGTTGACTACACCGCACAGCCCTATCTCCCCGGCGTCACGCAGCCCACGGATGGCGGAACGTACCTGGCCTATCTCGATGTATGGACGCGCGCTGTCGATTACCTGCAGGACGCCTCACTGATCGAGCCGGCGGTGGGCATCGATACGACCGGGCGGCTTCAGACGGTGTGGCAGGTCCGTCTTGCGGCCGTGAAACCTGGTGCGAACTGCGGGGATGCAGGCTCGCCATGGCCCGCGGACTCGAGTGGACTGCTGACGACCGCACCGGCCATTTCCGCGCCGGCAGGGCCGTGCTGCCTGACAAACAATACGGGGTATACCGGCGCGGAAAATCAGAACTACCGCGTTGAGATTCATACGCCGGGTCCGGTAGGGACGGCGACCTTCAAGTGGTCGCGGGATAACGGGTCAGTCGAGACCGGCGTCACCGCCATCACTCCGGTGACCAACTCTGTAAAGGCCTCGGCGAGTCAACTCAGCGTGCTGAGCATGGGCCGAGATCAGGTGCTGGGCTTTGCGCCGGGAGACTGGATCGAAGTTCTCGATGATGACCTTGAACTGGCGGGAGTGCACGGCGATCTGCACCGGATCGACACCATTGACTTCGCAGGCAAGACGATCACACTGGATTCGCCTGCAAATGCCGCGAAGTTCCCAGTGACAGGAGGAACCACGCCGTTCGGGACCGATCCCACGCGGCATACGCGCATTCGCCGGTGGGATCAATCGGGCAAGGTCTTCCAGAGCGACGGAACCACTGTCGTGACCGATCTTGGCGTAGCAGGCAGCAGCGGAGAGATCCCTGTGACGGCAGCCGGGATCGCGGTACTTCTTGAGAATGGCGTCACGGTCAGCTTCGGCGTGAGAACGCCGGGTGGCAGCTTCAACACGGGCGACTACTGGACCTTTGCCGCGCGCACGGATGGCTCGCTTGACCAGCTTACCGGCGCTCCGCCGCAGGGCATCCACCATCACTACACGTCGCTCTCGGTGGTGAACTTTGCAAGCGGCAGCGCCACTGACTGCCGCACGCCCTGGACATGTGGCTGCAAGGACGAAGATGGGTGCGGCTGCTGCACTGTGACGGTAGGCGATGGTGCCGAAAGCGTGGGGCAATACACGGCCATCAAGGATGCGCTGGCAGCGCTGCCCGCCAATGGCGGCGAAGTGTGCATCCTGCCTGGGCGGTACTTTGAGCATGTGTTCCTATTGGGCCTCAAGAATGTGGTGATTCGCGGCTGCGGCTACGGGACGCGGCTAGCTTCGCCTTCGCTGAAGCCCGAACCTGCTCCCCAGGCCAAGGCTGGATCTGCAGCAGCAAGTACCGGCGGAAATGGCGACGGCACGTTCGATGCAGTCATCACCATCTCGGGTTCGCAGCACATTCAGCTGCAGCACTTCGCAGTCGAAGCAGATCAGAACGAAGTGGGCATTCTGATGGACGGGACGGGAAAACTGGTCGCAAATCCCCTGCCCCCGGACAATCCCAACGGCCCAAACGGTCCCTTGCAGTCGCGCGAGCGCATCCTGAATCTGCCGTTGGTGATCGACGTCACGATCCGCGATCTGTTCCTCACGGCATCAACATTGCCTGCCATCCTTGCCAGGCGTGCCGAGCTGCTGCGTATCGATGAGAACCGGATTTTGATGCAGGACGTGCGTACTATGTGGCCGTCCGTGTATGTCTCGGGCGAAGAGATGCATCTCGATCGGAACTACGTGGGCATTCAAACTGTGGCTACCATGCGGGAGTGGCTGCCGACCACCGTCACGAACGATTTGAGTAACCAGAAAACCGATACACCGACGGGCGTACCCCCTGTTGCAGAAACGCAGACCGCGACGAAACCATCCGCGAAGCAAGCAGCAAAGAAGGTTAAACCTGAGGTCGCCGCGAAGACCCTGCAGAAGGCGAATGATCTGCTTCCGATCGAGAGCATGGACTTGCTCGTGTCGAAGACCAGCTTGGCGAACAACATGGGGGGCATCCTGATCGCGGGGCCTTCGCGGGAAGTCTTTGTCTGCGAGAACCAGGTCGAGGGCGGGCGCTTCAACGGCATCACCCTGGGCAGCTACTCCGTCGTGGACGACCAGGGCATCGAGACCGGCACAACGATCGGTGTAACCACCGTTGTGGGTGATCCGTGCTCGACAACAGGAACGCTTGAGCCACCGGACTCCTCGACGACCGGCACGACAGGATCCTCGATTGTCGCCGGAGGTCCGCTTGTCGATATCGTGATCGACCGCAATCGCATCAGCGACATGGGGCTGTGCGGCATCGGGCCGGTTGGGATCTTCGATTTGCGGCGCATCTCCGAGATCATCACGATCGACAATCTTACGATCACGAACAACACTATTCGCGACACCGTGCTTCTGCCTACGGCGGCGCTCAACACGTTCGGCGCCGGTGCATCGCAGGAATCTCCCCAGACACCCGCGAGCCAGGGTGCCGGTACTCAGCCCGCAAGCAGTCAGGGCACTCGGAGCGCCCAGGCTGACAGCTTCACCTCGGTGCAATCAATCACAAGCGGCTCGGCTTTTCCTTATGCGGCGATCTGCATCCCTGCCGCTGAGAACCTCGTCATCCGTGATAACGCCATCGCCAACTTCGGCGCCCAGCCCGGCGTAGGTGCAAACGGTATCTTCGTGCTGAGTGGCGAGATGGTGGAGATCAGCCGAAACCAGGTCCTCGAGACGCGTGATCTGAATTCGAGCGATCTGCTCCGGGGGGCTACGCCCACTATCCATGGCGGCATTGTGCTCGCGGGCGTAACGCCCCCGATCATGCGGGACTCGGCGCCCTCGAAGTCTGGGTTCGTTTCGAGCACGGGGCTCTCCTCGGGCACGCTCTTCGAGCCCGGTATGCCCGCGCTACGTGTCGAGGAAAATGTGGTTCGGGTGGCGCTGGGGCAGGCACTGGTGGCCATCGGACTGGGCCCATTTGCGATCTCGAATAACCACTTCACATGCGGCGGCACGGTGCTCGGACGCGGTCTGGCAGTGGCGCAAACGGTGCTGATCTTCAACCTTGGCACCGCCCTTGAGACGGCCGGGGCGCAGCGCATCTCCAGTGTCTACGAAGGCGCAACTGGGCAGACGAGCGGAACGAATCCTTATGCCTCCATCAACCAGGGCCTCGCGAGCCGGTCCTTTACCGCCTCAAAGAGCGGGACAGTGCTCTTCACGAACAACATCTGCCAGCTCGAGGCGCGGGCGGACCGGCAGCGCTCGCTCACATCGATTGCCATCTTGTCGCTCGATCACCTGATCTTTACGGGCAATCTGTCCTGGGTGGACACGATCACCCTTGATGCCTACCTTGACGCGATGTTGATCGCCGGCAGTCTCCAGGTGACGAGCAACCGCTTCCAGGAGTCCCCTGTTTCGGTACTGGCCTCTGGTATCACGGCGGGTGTGGTCAATATGACGGCACAGAACATCTCGACCTTTTGCCTGCTGGTGAAAGGTGCCCCGGGCTTCACAATCGATCAGGCGAACCTCGCGCTGATCAGCATGACGCAGCCAGATCTTTGCGGGCGCTTGAAAGGGCAAGGACAGTAGTCACCCAAAGCCGCGCTCAGGGCCGGCTAAAGAGCAGAGAAAGGATGGATCCATGAGCATCGAGACCGCGCGCAACACCGATATCCCACAGCCAACTCCGGAGCAGCTGGATGTGGCAGTCACGGCAGCTGTCCACGCAGCCGATGGGGGCGGCTCCCAGAGTTTGCACAATCTGACGCTCATACACAGCGCCCGGCTTTCGCAACTGAACCGTACCGCGGCGTCGCTGAAGCAGCAGCTTGGCACGGACGACCCCAACGTGAGAGCAGCGGAGTCGGCGGTCAAGGCAGGCAAGGCACGTGTGGCGTCGCTGACCGCGGTGCATCAGCAGGCCGCAACACCTGCACCGCAGGTTGCGGCAAACGGATGGGCTTTGCACGGGCGCGTCTTCAGCTCGACGCTCGAGCCAGTGCAGCATCTGACGGTCTTCCTCGTGGATGCTAATAAGACCTACCAGCGGGAGTTTGGCTTCGCTTTCACTGACAGCACAGGATATTTTCTGATCAACTTCGCGGGCACCGACCCGAGCGGACCGGCTCCGCAGCTTTTCGTAGAGATTGCCAATGCGGGCGGCAAGCCGATCTATCTTGGAACCGGCGTCTTTACGCCCGCCGCGGGCAGTACCACGTACCAGAACATCACGCTGGCCTCGGGCGAGCGGCCGATCGGCGATCCGCCGGCAGCAGTGCGCAAAGGCGCGATGCCGGAGAACAAGAGGTAGGCTGTCTCTGCGCGTAGCTCTACCGCAGCACCAACCAGAACGCTGCAGTCGTAAGGAAGGGCCGTGGCAGCAGAGCACACGAACTTGGCTGTGCGCGTGCACGCTGGAGACACTGCGGCTGGCTCTCGTCAGCGATTGGGAGCCGCGCCGTCCGTCTCCATGCTCCGTGGATGTGCGTTGAGCGAGAGTCAAGTCAGTGTGGGAGCTTCCGCTCATGAGTCTAGGTTGCCGGCGCGAGCTCGTATTCCCCGGGCATGTCGCCGTTAGCCGAAGCCAAAAGCACCGGGCCCGCGCAGCAATGGGTAGTATTCAGGCGTTTTCTATGTCACCATGGTCCCCCAAGCCAGTCACCGACGTGTCCAGTCGGAAGTCTTTCTGTCCTGTGGCGTGGCTTTAATGTCTCGGCGGCACGAGCTTACAGGAATGCGAATGTCGGTTCGGAAGGCAGATGGGGGACATGGGCGACAGCCGGGCTAATGTTCAAGAGGTATTCGGAGCTGCCCTGTCTCGCCCACCCGAAGAGCGCGCGGCCTTCCTCGAGGGCGCCTGCCGGGACTCGCCCGGGCTCAAAGAGCTCGTCGAGATGCTTCTCGCGGTGGATGGGCATGCCGCAAGCCTTCTGCGAGAGTCAGTGTTCGGCGCCTCCTCCGCAGCCTCGAGCAAGGGCTACGCGGAGGACATGGCAGAAACTCTGGGTCCATCACCAAGTGTCACCGCCGCAAGAAACGTGTTCAGCGCCGGAGCGGTAGTAGCATCCCGATTCCGTATCAACCGGTTCATTGCAGGCGGAGGGATGGGCGAGGTTTATGAGGCGTGGGATTCGGAGTTGAAAGAGCGGGTCGCCATCAAGACCGTTCGACCCGATCTGGCCCGCAACCCTAAAGTCCTTGAGCGTTTTCGCCGGGAGGTAAAACAGGCACGCACCATCTCTCACCCGAACGTTTGCCGTGTGTATGAACTCCTCTGCGAAGAGGTGCATAGGGACGCAAAGCTATGGTTTCTAAGCATGGAATTCCTCGAGGGCTTCACGCTGAGCGAATACATCCGCCACAACGGGCCTATGGAACCCACGGTTGCGCTTCCACTGCTGGAGCAGATCATCAGTGGGCTCATTGCTGCACACCGCCTCGGCGTGGTCCACCGCGACCTGAAGACCAGCAACATCATGCTCGTCAATGGCGGCCCCGGTTATCTCCGCGCCGTGATCACCGATTACGGGTTAGCGATCAACGTTCTGTACAAGGACCGTCTTCTTCCGGAACCCGGCGGACAGGGTACACCTGACTTCATGGCACCCGAACAGCGCCACACAGGCGAGGTAACCTGGCTCGCTGATGAATATGGCCTGGGTGTGATCATCTGCGAAATGCTGACGGGCTCGCGTCCGATCTGGGATGAGTCCGAAGCCAACAACGCAGATCGCGGACGCCCAAAGCTTGCCAAGCCGCTGGACGCGCGCTGGAGCAATGTCATCTTTCGCTGCTTGGAATACAGGCCTGAAGACCGGTTTCCCAAGCTGGAGGATATCTCCGCTGCGCTGAACCCAGCAAAGAGGCCATCACAGACGTGGGCCTGGGCGGCGGCCGTGGCCGTGCTTCTGGCCATCGTGGCCGCGATGTTGTATCTCAACCCGTCTCGGCACCCGGCTCCGCCAACCTCGCTAGCCGTCTTACCAGTGCAAAACCACACAGGAGATCCCAACCTCGAATACCTTGGCGCGGGCATCACCGAGGCACTGACAAATGATTTGGCACAGATGCCGGGGTTACAGATTGCGGCCGCGAGCGTTGCCCGCCGCTTCCGCGGTCCGGACGTTGACCCCGCGGCAGCGGGTAAAGGGATGCATGTTGTCTCGGTCGTGTCCGGGGCGATCGAAGAGGGCGGAGGTAAGCTTCGCGTTCCTATCGAGCTGATGAATGTGAATACAGGCCGCCAGATGTGGGGCCAAACTTATGAAAGCGCACCTTCGGATGTCGCCAAGTTACAGCACCAAATCTCTACCGATGTAGCCTACCACCTTCAGATTCGACTGGACGCGGATGCCACCGCTCGTTTGAGGCGGCAATACTCGACTAACCCGAGCACCTTCGATGCCTACCTCAAAGGTCGCTTTCAGTTGGCACGACGATCACCAGAGGCTCTTCGAGAAGCAGTAAGTGACTTCCAGCGCGCACTTGCTTCAGACACACACTATGCGCCGGCGTACGCTGGGCTCGCGGACTCCTATAGTCTCCTCGCGTTCTATGGTCTGGAGAAGGCCAGACCCCTTCTGGAAAACGCGCTGCAGAGCTCCGAGCAGGCATTGCAGTTGGACAGCACATTGGGCGAAGCGTACACCTCGCGTGCGTTGGCCCGTACTCTACTGAACTTCGACTGGCAAGGGGCCGAAGAAGACTACAAAAGAGCGATTGGACTAAACCCATCATACGTTCAGGCTCACGCCTGGTACGCCCTGCTTCTGCTCTTGCCCCTGAACCGCGAGGCAGAGGCGCGCGCTCAATTGGCGTATGTCCAGTCGGTCGACCCCGACGCGCCGCTGACCCTGATCGGTCTCGGGATGGTGGACTACTTCTCCGGAAAATCCCAGGATCTCATCCATCGGCTAGAGCCGCACGCAAATGGTTCGACTCCCTTCGAGCCGCTGGTCGAGGTACTGGCGGAAGCATACCTTGATCAAGGCGACGCGAAACATGCTGTCCAGCTGCTCAGGACAACACCGGTGAATCCTGACTCGGCCGACTCCCGCGAAACCATCCTCGCGGTTGCCTATGCCCATGCCGGAGAGAGGGAGAAGGCAACAGAAGCTCTGGGGGTCATCCTGCATAGATTGTCGAAGGGGGCTCCGCTCCCTTATGAAACTGCCGCCATCTACACCGCACTGGGAGACCATGGGAAGGCACTGAACATGCTTCGGCTGGCGTTCGACGAACGAGAGCCAGAGTTAGTCTTCGCGAACGTGACCCCGCTCCTTGCTCCTTTGCGCTCTGAAAGGGACTTCCAGAGTCTACTCACACAAATGAAGCTTCAGTAACAACATCAGAACGGAGAGTATGCGATGAATCACGAGGAGATGCTGAGACATCTGAGCCTTACCCAACAAGAACTTTACGACCTACTTAGAAAGTTCACCACGTTCTTTGAGTCTCTCGACCCTGCACAAAAGGCCGCAGTGAGGCGGTCTCTTCCTTCCGCCGAATCGGCTGCCAAGACGCTTGGTGAGGATGTGAGCGCAGAGGAGTTGCAGCGTTTCCTGACTTCGTCTAATCCGCATCCAGACGCGAACGGCGGTACGTTCATGTTTGAAGGAGCACTCCACCTGAAGAACCGTGAATGATCAAAGTTGATGGGATACCACGTTCGGTACCGGCGGCTGAAACAGTCCTGTCGATGTCTCCTATCGCGCGCTCACTGGGTGTGACCCGGGTAGCAGATATCACAGGTCTCGATAGGGTTGGCATTCCTGTCTATTCGGCCGTAGTTCCAGACTCTGACGACCCTCTCTCCGTCTACAACGGCAAGGGTGCCCGACCCGTCGACGCACTCGCAGGTGCCCTGATGGAGGCCATAGAGCGCCAGACTGCTCTGAAGGCGCGGCTTCCTATGATCGAATCCAGCCTCTCCACACTGCGACAAAGCTGTCGTGCACTGGATCCCAGTAGTCTTTGTGTAGAGCTCTCTCCAACGTATTCCGAGGATCGGGTCTACTCCTGGTGTGAAGGGCTTGATCTCCTGTCAGGTGAGGCCTGTTGGGTTCCAGCCAAACTCGCCGGCCTCAACTGGCATGATGTTCCACATCCCGCATGTTGTCGCCTGACGGATACCAATGGTCTTGCTTCCGGCAACTGCCGAGAAGAGGCCATCTGCCACGCCCTATGCGAACTGGCGGAACGTGATGCCTGGACTCTGGCCGAACTGGCCGCGCACTATCTGCCCCGCGAGCGTCGGTCTTTCGTCTATGGGACAACTGCCAAAGACGGCTCGGACGACTTAGACATATTCCAATGCTTAGATCCCGGCTCCAACCTGCTACTTAATAAGTTCTGGCAGGCTGGCTTGCATCCCGTCATACGAGACATCACCTCCAGCATGGGAATTCCAACTTTCTTTGCTTCCGTTACCGACGAGAGCATCACCGGATTTCCCATGGCGCATCGGGGATTGGGCGCACATCCCAATGCGGAAATTGCTTTGCGTCGTGCTCTGACCGAACTTGCCCAGTCTCGCTGCGTCGACATCCAGGCAGTTCGGGAAGATATTCTCCCGCCCGGATCAATTGCTGAACACTTCGAAATGCATACCTGCCGCATCAGCACCATCAAACCTGACAGTTGGTACGTCGCCCCTTCGAAGTCACTGCGGAAGCTCTCTGAAGTGTCGTCCCACGTTTCTGAAACACTTGAGGGAGACCTGGACTTCCTGGTCGAACGTTTCGTGGCTGCCGGACTAAGTCAGATCATCGTCGTAGATTTCACGCCGGAGGCTACAAGCCATTCTGTTGTTCGAGTAATCGTGCCCGGGATTGAGACGTGGGCTCTTGACCACGGCCGCCTTGGACAGCGAGCGGTGGAATACTGGAAAGCGCATGCATGACACCGTTGTGTACCTTGGGCCGTCGCTCTCTCCAAAGGTTGCGGAGCACCTTTTATGCGCGCAGTATCTCCCCCCTATCTGCAGGGGCGATCTGGCGCGCCTCCCGGAACATGTGCGCTTTGTCGGAATAGTCGACGGAGAGTTCTTTCAGCGGCTCGCTGTGTCTCCCAAAGAGGTGCTTGCAGTTCTCCAGCGAGGCGTGAAGGTCTTCGGGGCCTCAAGCATGGGCGCCTTGCGGGCCGTGGAGACGGAGATGTTTGGAACAATCGGCCTCGGGGAAGTTTTTGCGATGTTTCGCGATGGAGTTCTGGATGGCGACGACGAGGTCGCGCTGGTATACGAGCCGGAGACATACCGCAAGCTATCGGAACCACTCGTCAACCTGAGGGCTGCTGTGCGGCAGTCCGTAGCTGCAGGCGTGATTTGTGATGCACACGCAGTTCGGCTCATTGCAGAGATGAAGGCCACGTATTTCCCGCACCGTTCATACAAGGCGTTGCAGCGGTTATGTCCCCCACTTACCGAGTACTTCGCGCGCGCAGACTTGCCGGACCTCAAGCGCGACGACGCCATTGAACTTCTTGCCCAAATCAAGCGGACGCGTGACGCGGAGCAGTCTCCTAACCGAAACTCTCAGACAAAGAGCGATCCGGAATCGAGCCTGCTTCAACCGTCGCACGAAGCATGAAGATAAGGTGCGTGATCTTTGCGGTACCGTTTAGCGCAGAAAGACCCAGAGTGCTGCTGCGGCTAGAAAAGCCACAGAGTTCAGGTGAAACGCCGATGCGAAGCCATGACGCTCCGCCAACGCGCCGACTGCATACGGTGCGGCAGCGCTGGCCAGCCGCCCAAGGTTATACGTGACTGCCTGACCCGTTGCGCGCGTATGTACGGGATACGTCTCCGCTGTCACAGCGCCGAAGCCGCTGAAGTACCCTGTAGCCACAAACGCAAGGCACGGACCGATGGCCAGCAGCGCCCACGGAGAATGCACTCGACCAAACACCAGGAGCAGCACTCCGGCCGCGAGTAGAAACAGCACATAGACCCGTTTGCGGCCAAACGCTGTCGCCAGATATCCGAAGCTCACATACCCGAGCCACATGCCGCACTGCATAACGACAAGGATCAGCGTCATCGTGCTCGGCCCGAAGCCGATGCCGCCGCGCGCCGCAGGAAGTGCAAGATACGACGGCACCCACAAATTGAAACCCCACCAGGCAAACATGCAGCACGCGTTCATCGCCGTGAGCGCCACTGTCCTCCAGAGCAGTTGAGGCGCAACCAACGCCCGGAGCCCCGTGATCTCTGCGGAATGCAGGCTTGCTCTCGCGGCCCTCCACTCCGGGGGTTCGGGCACCTTGCGCCGGATCCAGAGGGTCAGCAACGCCGGCAACAGACCTACCGCAAAGACACCACGCCAGCCAACCAGGGGGAGAAGCAGAAACGCAACGATCGCCGCAAGACCATAGCCCATTGCAAACGAGCTCTGCATCAGTGCCAGAGCTTTGTCGCGGTGTGCGGGCGGCCACGTTTCGCTTACGAGCGCGGCGCCCGCAGCCCACTCTCCGCCCATGCCAAACCCCAGCAGAATGCGGAATACAGCCAGTGACGCAAAGCTCCACGCCAGACCACAAGCCGCCGTAAACACAGCGTAGAGCAGGACCGAGGCCATCAGCGCGCGGGTCCGCCCCCAGCGGTCCGCAGCCAGGCCCAGCAGGATGCCTCCAGCGGCTGCGGAGATCAGCGTCAGTGAACCAATCAGACCGGCAGAAGCCTTCGTCAAGTGAAGGCTGGCCATCAACGACGGCAGCACAAGCGCATAAAGAAGAATGTCGAAGGAGTCCAACATCCACCCTAGAGAGGCTGCAAGCAGACTTCGCCTGGCCTCGACGGGAGCTGCGCGCAACCACGCGAACGGACCCGCGAAGACGCGTGGGGAACCAGGCCCGGCGCTGATCAAGGCTTCCCTTCAGCAGGTGCAGCCGGCACACCATAGCCACCGCCGCCCGGAGTCTCAATCCGCAAACGATCTCCAGGCGCAAGCTCCAGGCGTATCTTACCCGCGAGCCGCTCCTCCGCCCCATCACGACGCCACAACGTGTTGCGTCCAACGGCGCCTGGCTCACCTCCCTGCGCACCATACGGCTGACTCGCGCGACGCTCCGTGAGCAACGTAGCCTGCGTCGGCACCAGCATCTCGTACTCGCGCACCAGGCCTTCCCCTCCGGAAAACCGTCCATCTCCACCTGAATCTGTGCGCAACGCATACGTGTGAATTCGCATGGGGAGCGCCTGCTCCAACGCTTCCACCGGAGTGTTTCGCGTGTTGGACATATGCGTGTGTACGCCGTGCAAACCGGGCAGCCCCGGACGCCCACCCATGCCTCCACCTGCGGTCTCGTAGTAGGCAAACACCTGTCCCTGCGTTGGTCCGGGCCGCGTGTCGACACCGCCGAGAGTGACGTTATTCATCGTGCCCTGGCTGGCCGCGGGGATGCGCCCCGGCAACGCCTTCGCCAGTGCACCAAGCACCACATCGGTGATCCTTTGCGAGCACTCCACGTTGCCGCCGGCAACGGCCGAAGGATGACGCGCGTTCACCACTGTGCCCTCAGGCGCAATGACCCGAACAGCGCGCCCAATTCCGTCGTTGTAAAGAAGATCCTCTTCGATCAAGCAGCGAAAGCAGTAGAGCGTCGCTGACATGGTGATCGCGAGATTCGCATTGACGCCGCCGGTTGTCTGCGCGTCCGATCCGCTGAAGTCCACCGTCACCTGATCGCCTTCTATCGTGATCGCACAACAAATGCGCAGCGGACCGTTGCCAAACCCGTCATCGTCGAGCGCATCGCAGAACTCGTATCGGCCGTCGGGGATCGCCGCGAGCGTGGCCCGCAGTACGCGCTCCGCATAGTCCTGCGTCGCTGCCGCATAACGCTCTGTCTTCTCCAAACCGTACCGCTCCACCAGTCGGAGAAGACGTGCCTTGCCCACGCGATTCGCTGCGATTTGCGCGGTCAGATCTCCCTCACGCTCCCCGGGCGTGCGCACATTCGCAAGAATCAACGCCAGGATCTCCGTGTCCATCTCACCATGCTTCATCAGCCGCAGCGGCGGGATGATCAGGCCCTCCTGAAAGATCTCCCGTGCCAGCGGCATCGACCCCGGGCTCATGCCGCCAACGTCTGAATGATGCGCGCGATTTGCGGCAAAGAAGGCGGGCTTCTCGCCGAGTCCTGCGTCAGGGAGAAACACCGGCGCGACCAGCGTGATGTCAGGAAGGTGTGTGCCACCGCGAAACGGGTCGTTCAGGATGACCATATCTCCGGGCTCCATAGCCACGCTCTCAATCGCTGCACGAACGGAAAGCGGCATGGCCCCGAGATGTACGGGCAAGTGATCACCCTGAGCAATCGTGCGTCCGTGGCGGTCATAGATGGCACACGAGTAGTCCAAGCGCTCCTTGATGTTCGGGGAGAACCCGGTGCGATGCAGCGTGACCCCCATCTCCTCGGCAACGGAAACGAACAGGTTCTTGAAGATCTCCAGTTCCACCGGATGGAGAGCCTGCTCAGCCGACATGGGATCCTCCTCCCAACACCAACGCGTTCCGTGTTGCTACAAGCGTCCCAACTGCGTCGATCTGCCACGTCCAATCAGGCGGAATAAGACTAGTCGCTTCGCCCGAGATCACCATCGCCGGACCTTGGCCAGCCATACCCGGTTCAAGCTGATCTCGGTGAAAGATGGACGTTGGGTGTTGACCATCAGACCACCACGTCGAACGCACAGCATCCGGCTCCCCATGCTCTTGCACGCTTGCTTGGCCGACTGCAAGAGCTGGCTTCGAAGTGCGTCCAACCGCACGCAAACGAAGCTGCACCACCTCCGTCGCCCTTCCCTTGCGACTGTAGCCATACAGACGCTCATGACGTTGATGGAAGTCGTCGAGCGTCGCGCCGAGCATGGCCACCTCTCCCTCACCGGTGAGTTGAAGAGGTACATCGATCTCGAACGCCTGCCCCTTGTAGCGCATCGCGAGCGCCGCCGTGACAGCCGTGTCCTCGGGCGCAAAACCCTCGCGCCTAAGATCGCCTTGCGCCCGCATCAACAGCGGCGCAAATCGGGATTGAAGGTCCTCAACCGAGATGCACTCTGCATCCAGCAGCAGCGAAGCCGAGTAGTCGCGGACAACATCCGCCAGCAGCATGCCCATCGCCGAAAGCACGCCAGCATGTTGAGGTACCAGCACCGTCCTGATGTCCAACGACTCCGCCAACTCGCAGCCATGCAGGCCTCCCGCGCCTCCAAAGGCAAGCAGAGCGAAGTCCCGCGGATCGTGCCCGCGCTGCACGCTCACCACACGCACAGCACGCTCCATATTGGCATTCGCAATCTGCACGATGCCCTGCGCCAACTGCGGCACAGATAGACCGAGCCTGCTTGCAAAGACACCGGCCACGCTCTCGGTCCGCTGCAGGTCCAGGCTCATACGGCCACCCAGGAAGTACGCCGGATCCAGCCGCCCCAGCAGCAGGTTCGCATCCGTAACTGTCAATTCATCACCAAGGCCAAAGCACACCGGCCCCGGATGCGCCCCTGCCGACCGTGGACCAACGCGCAAACCACCGCCCGAATCAATCCATGCGATCGATCCACCCCCCGCACCCACCGTGTGAATGTCGAGCACTGGAAGGCGAACCGGCAGATCGCCGACCAGCGATTCGTTCGTCGTGCCAATGACGCCGTCAATCAAACTCACATCCGTGGAAGTGCCGCCCATATCGAACGTGATCAGACGCGTAAAGCCGGAAGCCTGCCCCAGACGCTGCGCGCCGACCACGCCTGCTGCCGGCCCTGAGAGAATCGTCTGCACGGCTTCGTGGCTTGCACGTTCCGCCGAGATCAAGCCACCATTTGACTGCATGATGCGCAGGCTTGAAGCCTGCAACCCCTCTTGCAGGCGTCCCAGGTATTGCGCCATCAGAGGCGCCACGTACGCGTTCATCACCGTTGTAGACCAGCGCTCATATTCGCGGTACTCCGGCAGAATCTCATGCGAGGCCGACACGCGAAACCCCGCTGCTCGCAACCGGGCGGCCACAGCTTCTTCATGTGCTGGATTCCTGTATGAGTGCAAAAAACACACCGCAACAGAGTTGATCCCAAGCTCTTGAATAGCCGCAAGTACGCGCTCAATGTCCGCCGACTCCAGCTGCTCCAGCACACTACCGTCGGCTACGATCCGTTCGCGAATCCCAAAGGTGTACTCCCGCGCCACAAGCGGCTCCGGTCTCTTTACCATGAAGTTGTAAAGCTCTGGACGCGTCTGGCGACCAATGCGGAGCACGTCTTCAAACCCTGCTGTCGTCAGCAGGGCGACCCTTCCGCCCTTACGCTCCAGCACGGCGTTTGTCGCCACCGTGGACCCATGGGTCACCTCCACGACAGATTCACCCCAGGCAGCACCCACCATCGCCCGCACACCCTCAAGAATGGCCCGCGACGGATCCTCTGGCGTAGAGCGCAGCTTGAGCACTCGCAAGCCCCCATCGTCCAGGCACACAAAGTCGGTGAAAGTGCCTCCCGTGTCCACCCCGATGCGAATCATCCCTTGATCATGCTTGCTCGAAGCGAAACTGACAACGCCGCTTCCTCCTGCCCTGCCGGATGCGGGTGGTACACTGAAGGGCAACACAGAGGCGTTTGGTGCCGCAAAGCATCAGTTCCGCAACGCCGATGTGATCTCCGCCGCTCCACGCGGCCCAAGGTTCAGAACCGCCACATGCTCGTCACACTCCTTGTCGTTCTCCACGTTATCGTGTGCCTGTTCCTCGTAGGCGTCGTTCTGCTGCAGCAAGGCAAGTCCTCTGATCTCGCCGGAGCCTTTGGCGGCGCGGGATCGCAGACCGCCTTCGGCCCTCGCGGTGCGTCCAACCTGCTCACGAGACTCACGACGTGGTCGGCCATCATCTTTATGCTGACCTCCATCGGTCTGACGGTAGCGCTGGCCCGCTCCAATGGCAGTAAGTCTGTCCTTTCCGGAACCGCTACGCACTCCTCGAGCCCGGCCAAGAAGTAAATTCATTCCCGATGAGAAAAGCGCGGGCCGCGGCCTGCGCTTTCTCGTTTGGGAAGACAGGACCCCACCCTCCGTGATCCGTGAAACCTTCCCCGTCGGCCTGCTTGGCTGCAACTGCACAGTGCTCGGCGATAAGGCCACGCGTGACGCGATCGTCGTAGACCCTGGAGCCGACGTCAGTCTCATCCTCGCGGCCCTGGCCGCACACGAACTCACGGTCCGCCAGATCCTGGTCACCCATGCCCACATCGATCACATCGCCGGCGCCCTGACGCTGAAACAGGCTACCGGCGCTCCGGTCCTCTACAACCACGCGGACCTTTCGCTTGTCGCCATGATGGATGGGCAAGCGGCCTGGCTCGGCATCGCAACACCCGATGTTCGCCCTCCTGATCACTCCCCCGCTGATGGCGAAGCGCTCTCGGTCGGGGAGCTTCGCTCGCAGGTCCTGCACACCCCCGGACACACCCAAGGCAGCCTCTCCCTGTATCTACCCGAGCAAAAGCTCCTGCTGGCCGGCGACACCCTCTTCGCGGGCTCGGTGGGGCGAACCGACCTTCCCGGCGGCGACACCGGCCAGATGCTTGCAAGCATCCGCGAACGGCTGCTCCCTTTGCCTGACGAGACGCTCGTCATTCCCGGTCACGGTCCTGAAACCACCATCGGCGTCGAACGACGGACAAACCCCTTCCTTACATAAGGCCCGGTTGCCCGAGCATTCACAAGGGCAACCGTTGCAGCCCTTGCTCCCACACAGCGGGGTCGGTCAGCAAGCTCACAACACAGCGTCCGCCGGGCAAACCGTAAAACTCCCCCGGCTGCACCAACACACCGGCGCGCATCGCCGCAAAGGCGAACTCCTCCCCGTCCACATGCCGCGGCACGCGCAGAACAGCCGTCCACCCGCCCTCTAACTGGAGCCGGTCTCCCATGCTGCCCGCAAGCCGCCCGTCGAGCGTTGCCAGGTTCTCACGCAGCCTCTGCTGGATCGCAGCCTGCACCTCAGAACGGCCAGCGAGCCATGAACCGAGCGCGTACTGCACAGGAGCGTTCATGGACAAAAAGGTGTCCGCAACAATCTCCAGCCGCCGCATGGCTTCACTCACCTCTGCACCGGGCCCCGTCGCAGCAATCCAGGAAGCCTTCATCTGCGGCAATGCGCAAACCTTACTGATACCGCTCAGCACGAAGCTTAGGCAACGTGTCCCCGTCGCGAAAGAGCGCTGCTGTTCTCGCGTCGCTGCAGCGTCCGTCAATTCGTAGTCAAGAAAGACCTCGTCCACGATGAGGGCCAACCCTCGCTCCGCGCAGATCTCCTCGAGAGTGTGCCGGTCCCGTACGCTCACATAGTTGCCAGTTGGATTGTTTGGATGAACGACTACCACGGCGCGTGTCCGGTCATTGATCGAGGCCAACACGCTGCCGAAATCAATACTCCATCCCGCGTCCAGCCCCGGCTCATAGAACAACGAGTACTCGCGCAGCACCACATCATCCAACCGCGCCAGCAGATCGAACAACGGGTAGCTCGGGCGCGCAATCAAGACCTCATCACCCGGGTCACAAAGCAGCCGAAACAGAAAGCTGTACCCCTCACTGGTGCTGGTCGTCATGCAGATTTGTTCAACCGGCAGATGCGCTACGTGATCCCGGTAATAGCCTGCAACAGCCTCCCGAGCCACGAGCATCCCGAAGGGATCCGGCGTATACCGAAGCGCTGCCTCTGCAGCCAACGGCTGCAAGATCTCCACCGACTGCGGCCGGAGTCCACAAGCCGTTGGGTTCGACACAGTCAGATCATAGATCTCTCGTCCGCTATTGCGGAGCGCATCAGCCGCCTCGGCCCAGGCATTGACTCCGGGCTCCCAGGCCGTGCGTCGCGAAAATCTCATCCGACCAGCATAGCTGCACGGCGAGCAAGCCTTTGACAGCGCCCCCGCCCTTTGCTCCTATAGAGGCAACATGTCTTCCAATCAGCAAGCGCATCCAGTCGAAGCCGTGCTCTTCGATTACGGCCTGGTTCTCTCTGGTCCTCCCGATCCCGCAGCCTGGGCCGAGATGCAACACCTTCTCGGCGCGACCGACCCAGCCTTTCACGATGCCTACTGGCGTTATCGCCACGACTACGACCGCGGCACGCTCACCGGCCAGGCCTATTGGCACAGTGTCGCCGCAGATCTAAGGCGCCAACTCACACCTGGAGAGCTCGAAGCCTTGCTCGCAGCCGACGTCACACTTTGGACCCAACCCAACCAGCCCATGATCGACTGGGCCTCCCGCCTGCAAGCCGCCGGCATACGTACGGGCATCCTGTCCAACATTGGCGACGCAATCGAGACCGGCATTGTGGCCCGCTGCCCGTGGTTGGACGACTTTGCCCACCACACCTTTTCGCACCGGCTCAACACTGCCAAGCCGGATCCCGCGATCTACACGCATGCCGCGGAAGGGCTCGGCGTGGCCCCCGCAGCCGTGCTCTTCCTAGACGACCGCGAGGAGAACATCCGCGCCGCGGAGGCCTGCGGCATGCAGGCAATTCAGTACCTGAATCATGCAGACTTCCTCCACGACATGCACCGAACCGGCCTGGGTGCGCTGCTCGATCCTGCTACGAAGGTGTAAGCGACACGAGGGCACCTGGTCTGTATCGTCGGAGAGCATACGCACTTCCCTCCTTCGCCGATCGCTTCCTCTAGCCCTCGTGCGTTTCTTTCCTCGCTGACCCGGTCAGGCTGCGCCCAGAGTTCCACGGCAGCCCCATCGTCTGATGAGCCGTCTTCGTGCGCTGTTTTGGGCTGTCTTGTCTGTCTGTTCGCTCCCCCGCGGACTCGCGCAAGGGACGGCCGTCTCCGCGCCAGCCCTTCGGCTCGAGGGGCTTCGTTCCGTTAACGCCCATGGCAGCTTCAAGGCCTCGAGCTATCTACCCGATGGCAGCCTGGTCTTGCTGTACGACCAAGGCGATGGCCTTCGACTGCTCAAGAGCAACGCAACAGCCGATGCAATCCTCGCACAGACCCAGGAAGGTGCCGCCGGCGACTCCGGCACGTCTGTCACCGTCGACGCCAACGGCAACATCTACGTGGCCGGGACCTCGTCCAGCGGTCAACTGGCAGGCACAGGAGGGGCAGCCTTCTCTGCACCGGTCGACACGTCCACCAATTCCTTCCTCGCCAAGTTCGACAGCCAACTACATCTCGTTTTCCTGACCTTCCTCGGCGCGGGCCGGACCGAGGTCACCGGCTTAGCCGCCACCACTGACGCGGTCTTCGTTACGGGCGCAAACTACAGCGGCTCCTTCCCCACAACGCCTGGCGCCCTGCAACGGACGCCCCCCAACAGCCACTTCGGCAACGGCAACGGCTTCGTCCAGGCCTTCACCACCGACGGCACAGCCCTTCTCTACTCCACTTACCTCAACGGCGCCGATGGCGGCAGTGTGCCCGCGGCCCTTGTCGTCGAACGCCGACGACACCGTCTACATCGCGGGGGAAACCTCCGCTTCCTCATTTCCCGTCGTCAACGCGCTGCAGCCTGCGATGGTTGGTTCGGTGAGCGGCTTCCTCTCGCAGCTCTCGCCGGATGGCCGCACCTTGTTGTTCTCGACCTTCATCGCAGGCTCCGGGCTATCCAGTCTTGCCATGGACACCGCGACAAATACTCTGCTCGCTACAGGGGATCTCGCCTTTGGACAGTTTCCGGTAGCCCAAGTCAGCGCACCCATTGCCGGAACACCGTACCAAAGCCTCCTGCGCCTCTCCCCTGACGGCCAAACCTCCATCGACTCGACCCTGCTCATGCCGGGCACTCAGAGCTTCGTCACTCCGGGACCGGGCGGCACAGCATGGGTCTCAGGCTCGCTCTCGATCCCTCTCTCTTCGGCGGCAATGGGCCGGGGCCCGGGCGACAGCTACATCCTGCACGTCTCATCGACAGACGGACTCGATCAACTGCAACGAATCGGAGGGAGTGCAACCAACAACCCGTCCTACGCCCGCCTGAACACTACCGTTGCCACTCCTTCGCTCAGTCCCGATGGCCAATCACTAACCGTCGCTGGCACCGTATCGGTACAAACCGATACCTCGCTCCGTGATGTCCAGAGCTTCGACCTCGCCCTGAACGCGGGTACGAGCAGCATCACGCCAAACAGCGTGGCAGACCTTCTCCCCGCATCCTGTGCCACAGGCCAGAGCTGCGCCGGGAGTGGTGGCCTTTTGACCCAGCTTGCCCTCGGCAGCACGCAGGCAAGCCTTACCCTTGGCACCGGTGATCTTCCCTCTGCCACCCTGCGCAACACGGGATCAACAGCGGCGACAGGTCTGGCCATCAACGCCGGTGGGCTCACCTTCGCCACGGATTGCACTGATACCCTGGCGCCCTTTGCTCAATGCACGATAGACCTGAGCGGCACGGCATCTGGCACAGTATCTGGCACGCTCTCCATCGCCTCTACAAACGCCCCCGCGTTCAACGTGGCAATCCCCGCCTCAGCCAATCAGGCCCAACCGCTGGCATTTGATACGCCGGAGCTGGACTTCGGCATCGTCACCTCTGGCGGCTCACCCGGAGTGCGGGTCATCACGGTGCAAAACCTCGGCTCTACCCTGCAGACGTTCAGTTCGACTGCGGAGAACGTGCCCTCCGCGTCCCCGTACACACTGGCGGAGGTGGGCGGCACCTGCGCAGGTCTTCCCTCCGCCCATACCCTCGCTCCCCAGGCCTCCTGCACCGTGGAGATTGCCCTCACGGCCTTCGCGCTCGCGCAGAACGATGGACCTGTGAAAGCGAGCTGGCGGCTAGGCTCACGGGACATTCCCATAACCGGCTTCACGCAGGCGGCCTCCCTTACACTTTCCGCTTCAGAGATAGACTTCGGCCCGCAATCAGCCGCCCTCCCGCAGCTGCCTAGATATCTCTACCTGTCTAACAGTTCCTCAGCTCCCATCCCGCACAGCCCGGTCACCCTGCCGGCCACATCGCCCTTCTCCTTGCTGGATGGCTGCCCATCCACACTGCTCTCCGGCAGCGTTTGCCAGATCACCCTCACGTACCACCAGCCAAACGCCCCCGCCTTCGACAGCACGACACTAGCGCTTGACTATGGGCTTTCTGTTCTGATTACAGGCGAAATACTGGGCTCCACAGCGGGTCTGATAGCAACTGCCGCTTCACCCCTAGCGGTTTCGCTGACTACAGTTCAATTCGCGGACGCAGTCCCGGTCTCGCAGCAATCGACCGAGATCCAGACCGTGCAGGTGACCAATCCCACAGGAGCAGACGTACCCTTCGCCGCGACGGTGCTCGGTGACTTTGATCTGCAGACCAACTGCGCCTCAACTCTGCCCCCCGGCGCCACATGTTCGCTCAGTCTCACCTTCGCGCCATCGCAGCCTGGTATGCGGGAAGGCGTGCTGATCCTCTCCTCCAACTCGGGCACACAGCTCACGACGGTGCACCTCCAAGGCACGGGGATCCCGATCCTGCCTTCAACGAACGGTACGCTTTCCCTCGGCCAGACCACCGTCGCAGAACCCACCGTGAGCTGGCTACAGCTGCAGGGCTCGTTTCGGCAACTCACCGCCAGTGTCACCGGCCCGGGCTTTACCCTCGCGCTGCTCGCTGATGATGGCAATGGTCATGGAACGTTGCCGCCCGCGGCCTTCGCCCCCACCGCGACAGCCCAGTGCACCGATTGCTGGCTCGCCGTGCAATTTTTGCCACAGGCTCCCGGCAGTGCGGAAGGCACCGTACAACTTGCCTCAGCGACCGGGGGCCACCCGTACCAACTCGCTCTCAATGCAACTGCAATCCCAGCATCAGGCCTGGTCCTTACGCCGGCTCAGCCGACCTTCGGTCCCGTAGCACAGGAGGTCTTCCTCAACCCCGGTGAGCTTCGTTCTCACCAATCTGCTTCAAAACGGGACCGCTGCTCCCATCCAACAAATCAGCCTGGCGGGAGACTTTGCCCTCCTCGTCCCTCAGTCTGTGACTGCCTGCGCAGGTACGCTTGCACCAATCGCGGCGTGCAGTGTTGAAGTCGTCTTCACACCCACAGCAAAGGGTCAACGCACCGGAACGCTTGCCGTCACCACAAGCGCAGGCACAGCAACGGCAACTCTGCTCGGCATTGGCATCGCGAACAGTGCAACCTCGCAACCGTCCGGCACGGGCACGCCTTCATCACCGGGCGTGACTGTCTTCCCCACGCGGGCCGACTTCGGCGTACAGCCAATTGCCACGATCTCTCAAGTCAGGCAGTTCACCCTACGCAACACATCTCCCGGGACGCAGACCATCACACTGGCCGCGTCAAAGAACTTCCCACTTGCTCAACCATCCAGTTGCAGCACGCTGGCCGCAGGTGCCTCGTGCAACTTCACGGTTGCGTTTGTTCCGGAGGAAGGCGGCGCACTGACCGGGTCGGTCACCGTCACATCGGTCGCGCAGGACGCCGGGTCCAGCGCGCAAACAGTGCTGTATCTCCAGGGCTATGGAAGCGCGGCAGGAAGCCTCACCCTCTCCAGCGGCGCGGACCCACAGGCGCCACTCAGCTTCGGCAACGTCCCGTCCGGCACCTCTGCTTCCCAAACCCTCACGCTGATCAACACCGGGACCACGCCCCACAGCCTCCGCCGTCTCGCGAGCACCACCCCATTTCAACTCGCCAGCACCTGTACCCGGCAGCTCCTGCCCGGAGCCAGCTGTGACCTCACGGTGATGTACTCCGCCTTGAACCCACTGCTGAGCACGGCCGCACAAACGCCGCGAACAGACCTGGGCACCTTGCTCATTGAGAGTGACACCGACGCCAGTCCCGCGACCGTGTACCTGAAGGGCATCGCACTGCCCACGACGACGACCAATGCAGGCCAGCAGGCCGTCGCTTTACCCACTTACACCCTCTCGCAAACCGCGCTCGCCTTCGCCAACACGCAACCCGGAACCTCCTCCCCCGCACAGGTGATCACCGCTTCCAACAACGGACCTGTCCCTGTCACGTTCGGTGCTCTCCTTCCGTCTCCGGGTACGACGCGAGCACAACGTGCAACGTGCTCCAGCCTGAGGACAGCTGTCTTATTACCGTCGCGTTCCATCCGGGACAATTCTCTGATGCGGCCTTGGCCGGTACCCTTGAAATTTCGTCCAACTCTTCCACCGCGCTCGAGCTTGTCACCCTGCTCGGGAGCGCCTTCCAGAATCAGTTGCAGCTCAGCCCGGCGAGCCTAAAATTCGGCGGAGTTCCTATAGGAAAGAGTGCTCAACAGACCGCGACAGTCACCAATACGACCACCCTGCCGGTCGCCGTGCCGGTCTTTACAGCCTCCGGAGACTTCACGGTCGACGCCACTGCCTGCCCGCTGAATGGGGCCACCCTTGCTGCAGGGCAAAGTTGCAGCCTCGTCATCACGTTCACTCCATCAGCTCCAGGTTCGCGTATCGGCAGCGTAACTGCCCCTGCTGGCCTCGTCACCTCGCCTCAGTCCATCAACCTGACGGGCACCGGGCTCGCTGGGCGACTTCAGGTCCGGCCGACGTCGCTCGATTTCGGCAGCGTCGCGCTCACCACATCCGCGTCGCAGACATTGACGCTCGCGAATGTAGGCACAGCGCCTCTCCAAAACATAGCCCTCGCCATCGCAGGCGCGGATGCTCCCGACTTCAGTCTCCTCTCTGCGTGCACAGGGGCAGACCTGCCCGCGAGTGCAACCTGCACTGTCCAGTTATCCTTTGCACCCTCGGCTTCGGGGCAGAGGGCGGCATCCCTCGTGATCACCAGCAGCGACCCGTCGAGCCCCACGATCATTTCACTCACCGGCACAGGCTCCGAACCACCCGGTTTCACTCTGTCCGTGAACGGCAGCAGCACTGGTGCAGCGAACATCAGCAGCGGAGACTCTGCCACCTTTCCGCTCACTGTCACGTCGCTGGGAGGCTACACAGGAGCCATCGCCCTGCGCTGTGTCCCGGTTGCGCCTGCACCGAACGCGGGCTGCTCAGTCGCAGCGGCACAACTCATGCTGACGAGCAGCACCGCCTCGTCGTCAGTCTCCGTAGCCACGCTGAGCGGACTGCGCAGCGGCTTTCTCCTACCCTTCGGCCTCTGGTCACTGCTCCCATGTACATCCGCTCTGCGCAGGAGGAATAGGAGCCCGATCAGACAGAGGGTAGCTGTGGCAACAGCGTTCCTGACGCTTACCCTGGCCCTGTTCGCAGGGTGCGGCGGTGGTCCCGGCAGCACTGGCAATCCGTACACACCCCCCGGCGTCTACGAGTACCAGGTCACGGCAGCATCAATAGCCGGGCCGGCTCTGTCGTCCTTCGTCGTGCTCTCCATCACGGTGCACTAGCCCGCCAACCGCAGCGTATGACCGGCCCGTTACGAGTGGGCCGACGAGGTCTGCAGCGGTACCCGCTCCACAATTTCGATGCCGAACCCCTGCAGCGCCGGCACGTGCGTGGGATGGTTCGTGAGCAGCCGAATACGCCGAATGCCAAGGTCGGAGAGGATCTGTCCTCCCAGTCCCACCTCGCGCAGGATCCGCTGCTCCCGTTCACCCCCGCGGTCTCGGGCTTCACCGCTCCGATGGAAGACGATCCCCTTCGGTTCACCCCCGCGTTCGATCCCGAATCCGCGTTGCGTGTGGTGGAGGTAGATGAGAGCGCCGCGCCCGGCACGGGCAATCGCTTCGAGGGAACTGTCGATGGTGGTTCGGCAATCGCATAATTCGGAGCCGAAGGTGCTGCCGGCCAAACAGTGTGTCTGCATCCGCACCAGCACCGGCTCCCCCGCCCGCGCGGCGCTGTACACATCACCCCGCACAAGCGCTACATGGGATTGCCCGCCCTCGACCTCGCTTTCATACGCAATGACGCGGAACTCACCATGCGCCGTCGGTAGAAGGCCCTCGGCCACCCGATGCACATAGCGCTCGTTCTGCATCCGGTACCGGATCAGCTCGGCGACCGTCACCATCTTCAAGCCGTGTTGCTGGCAAAACGACACCAGGTCCGGAACCCGCGCCATCGTTCCGTCTTCGTTCATGATTTCGCAGATCACTCCCGCGGGCATCAGCCCCGCGATCCGCGCCAGGTCCACAGAGGCCTCCGTCTGCCCCGCCCGCACCAGCACCCCGCCCCGCCGCGCTCGCAACGGAAACACATGCCCCGGCCGCGCAAGATCATTCGCCGTCGAGTCCGGTGCAATCGCAACCTGGATCGTCCGCGCACGATCCGCCGCTGAGATCCCCGTCGTCACACCCTCCCGCGCCTCAATCGACTCCGTGAACGCCGTCCCGAATCGAGAACTGTTCTCCTGCACCATCGGCGACAGCCGCAGGTGATCCGCCTGCTCTTCCGTCAGGGTCAAACAGATCAACCCACGCCCGAACCGGGCCATGAAATTGATTGCCTCCGGCGTACAAAACTCGGCGGCCACCATCAGATCGCCCTCGTTCTCGCGATCCTCATCGTCGACGACCACAATCAGCCGCCCGGCCTGCAACTCCTGAACGGCTTCCTCCACGGAGGCGAATGGGACCTGGGTTTGCATGTAACCTCAGCATACCTGCGAACGAAAAGGCCGCCCACACGGGACGGCCTTCGCGTTGAATCTCTTGTTGTCATTCCCGACGGGAAACCACGTTCTGCCCGTCGCGTCGCAATTGCTTACGCGGCCAGGCACCCTACAGCGTCGACTCGATCTCGAAGCCCCAGGCCTCCAGCAGAGCTTCGGGGATGTACTTCGAGTTCTTGTTTCGCCGCGCCCACTCCCGCAGCCTCGTCGACCGGACATATTGGTCCGGGGTCAACTTGTACTCCTTCACAATCTGCTCAAACGACGTAATCGTCGGCACGACCGGGCCAATCGGCTCCGGCTTACCCCAATTTGGATTTCCACGGCGCTTCGCCATCCCAGCTACTCCTCCTGCGCGCGGCTCCGCGAGCGCATGCACCCGCCCAGACCGCAACACTTCATTTTACCGTGTTACAGCCCCGCAAACCAGCCCAGTCATCCTCTACATCTCGTCACGGCCCGGCTTCAGCCGCGCCATCGTCTCCGAAAAACTCAGCTTCAGCCGCCGGGTAGAGCCCACAAGGCCCTCCCGACAGCCGAAACCGCGTCCCTCTTATCGCCGCAACGCCTCGTCGTAGAACCGATCCATGTCACCGTGCAGCATCTTCAACGCCTCCACGTTCAGGTACACCATATGTCCAGCCGGGTAGTACCCAAACTCCACATTCTTCTTGATCGCATCCGGCAGCAACATATGCGACAGATCGAACTCCGTCGCAAAGAACGGCGTCGCCATATCGAAGTAGCCATTTGCAGAAAACACCTTGAGGTGCGGGTTCTTCCGCATCGCATCAGCCAGGTCGACCGCCGTATCCGGCATCACCTGCTCACCGCGTGCGCCCGCCCCATACGGCGTTCCCGAAGCCCGGTGATGGAAGTCCCAGGCCTGATTCAGCCCTGGCCCCTGCAGGTTATAGGGCTCCTGGCTCATATACTTCAACTCGCTCTGGATGTAGTCATGAAACGCCCCAACATACGCCCCGGAGATCCCCGTATCTGACGGGTCATACCCCGGGTTCTCGCCCGCAGCATCCACGTCATACCCCTCAAACCGCGCGTCGTAGCGCCCCAGGATCTCCGCGTCCCCGCGCAACAACTCCTTCCGGAAGCGCGTCGGCGAGATCCGCAGATTCGCCTCCTTCACGTACGCCACACTCAGCCCGGTAAACTTCGCCACCTGCTCGGCAATCGAGTTCACCTCGGCCGGCGGCAACCGATCCCCCTGCTGCAACGCCGAAAGGTAAGGCCCGCGCGCAAACTTCCGCGCCTCCTCCACCCAGTCCGCCATCGACCCCGTCGCCTGCACCTTGTGGTGGTAGAGCGCAATGGCCGCATACGTCGGGAAATAGCCCACCGCTTCGGTGTCGTACCCAGGAATCCGCACGCCATAGTTCAAAATCGAGCTCAACAAGGTCACGCCAGTGAACTCGATTCCATCGTTCTGCAACTGCGCCACCAGCGCCGCGCTCCGGGGCGTCCCATAGCTCTCGCCAAACAAGAACTTTGGCGACTGCCACCGCTGGTTCACTGTGATGTACCGCACAATGAACTTCTCAAAGGCCTTTACGTCCTGATCCGTGCCGGCAAAATCCTTCGCCGTACCCTTGCCCACGGCCCGCGAAAACCCCGTCAAGGGCGCATCAATAAACACCAGGTCACTCTTGTCCAGCAGGCTCGACTCATTCGCCACCCACCGGAATGGCGCCGGTCCCGTAGCCTCCGGGCTCGCCGTAACCACCCGCACCGGCCCCAATGACCCCATGTGCAGCCAGATGGTCGCCGACCCTGGTCCGCCGTTGTAGAAAAATGTTACCGGCCGCTCTCGCGCTGGCACACCATCCTGCGTGTAGGCCACGTAGAAGATGCTGCCGTTCGCCTTGTCATTCTCATCCCGAATCAGCAGGTTCCCAGCCGTCGCCGTGTAATGGAGGCTCTGTCCCCCTGCAGACCAAACGTGCTGCGTGACGGCGGTCTTCTCCGGAGGGATCGGCGTTCCCTGGTCCTTTTTGCCGTCCCCACCCTGCTCCGGTTCGCTCGCCTGTCGCGTCTGGGTCGCGGGCTCATCGCTCTGCCGAGGCCGCTCCGGCCGCTCCTGCGCCCATAGGTTCATGCATACACCGGCCATCGCCAGACTCAAGGCCATTCTTCCAATCACGCTTTTTCCCAACGCAGATCTCCTCGAAATTGATATGAACCGCTACATCCCACGATCTGTACAGCAACACACAGCCTTCATCAAACGACAGTTCCGCGACGAGCCGTCGCAGGCATCAAAGGCTTAGGAGTGGGCGTCTTTCTCCCGATCCCAACGCATCGTCATACCCAAATGCCGAACCAAACCCGCACCTGAGAGGCTGCTTTGAGTCCCTGTTCTGAATTGCTTGATGTCGAAATGGACGAGGCTGCCCTCGAACAAGACGCGCAACTCCAACTTACCCGCCGACAATTTCTCGCCGCTTCCGGCGTTGTCTCGGCCGGTGTCGCTGCCGGTTTAAGCCCGGCCGCCGACGCCCAACACCCTGGCTCCCAGGCTCCCCAAACCGCCCCGATTACGCTGTCTATCAACAAACAGCAGCGCACACTCACCGTCGATACGCGCACCTCGCTTCTTGACCTGCTGCGCGAGAACCTCGACCTTACAGGCAGCAAAAAGGGCTGCGACCACGGCCAGTGCGGTGCCTGCACCGTGCTCCTCGACGGCCGCCGCGCCAACTCCTGCCTCACCCTCGCCGTCGCGGCCCAGGGCTACGAGATCACCACCATCGAAGGCCTCGGCGACGAAACCAATCTCCACCCCATGCAGGCCGCCTTCCTCGAGCACGACAGCTACCAGTGCGGCTACTGCACCCCCGGTCAGATTTGTTCCGCCACCGCCCTGCTCGAGGAGCAAAAGCGCGGCGAACTCTCCCAGGTCAGCTTCGAAACCGGCAAGACTACCCGCCCCCAACTGACGGATGAAGAGATCCGCGAGCGTATGAGCGGCAATATCTGCCGCTGCGGTGCCTACCCCAACATCGTCGCCGCTGTCCGCGCCGTAGCCCAGACTTCAGCCTGATTTCCGTCAACGTAAAAACTCTTCCTCTCGACCAATGCGCAGGAAGCTGAGAGAACTTCCTGTCGCCTACTTTTAGGCTAGAGGCCGGAGTCATGGCAAGAACCGAAGGGGCACGGCTTCAGCCGTGCCATAGCAGCACCAAGGCAAAGGGGCTTTAGCCCCTGAGGTAAGCCAGGAGAAACCCCGAACATGATCCCCTTCACCTACACCCGCGCCGACGCGCCAGAAGCCGCCATCCACGCCGGCTCCGCGCACAATACCAAGTTCCTCGGCGGCGGCACCAACCTCGTCGACCTGATGAAGTACGGCGTGGAACAACCCAGCGCCCTCGTCGATGTAAACCACATCGGACTCGACAAGATCACCGTCTATCAAGGCGCTACCATCGGCGCCTCGGTCTCCAACACCGACCTCGCCAACCACCCGGACATCGTCGCCAACTACCCCCTGCTCAGCTTCGCCATCCTCTCCGGCGCCAGCCCGCAGCTCCGCAATCGCGCCACCACCGCCGGCAACCTCCTCCAGCGCACCCGCTGCTACTACTTCACGGACACTGCTTTTCCCGCCTGTAACAAGCGCAAGCCCGGAAGCGGCTGCGGCGCCCTCGTCGGCTTCAACCGCATCCACGCCATCCTCGGCCAAACCGACCAGGGCCCCACGAGCCCGCACACCTGCATCGCCACCAACCCCAGCGATATGTGCGTCGCGCTCTACGCACTGAATGCAACGGTTCAAGTTCAGGGCCCCAAGGGCAAACGTGAGATTCCCGTGCGCGACTTCCACCGCCTTCCCGGCGAAGACCCCACTCGAGACACCGTCCTGGGCCCTGACGAACTCATCACCGCCGTCCTGCTCCCCCGCCATTCGGATGTCTTCGCGAAAAACTCCTGGTACCTCAAAGCGCGCGACCGCCAGTCCTACGCCTTCGCCCTCGTCTGCGTAGCCGCCGGCCTCGAACTCGAAGGCGACACCATCAAGTCCGCTGGCCTCGCCCTCGGCGGCGTCGCTCACAAGCCCTGGCACTCGCCCCGAAGCCGAGCACGCCCTGGTCGGAAAGCCTGCGACCGAGGCCACCTTCAAGCAAGCCGCTGACCTCGCCCTGCGCGGGGCCAAGGGCTACAAAGACAACGCCTTCAAACTGGAACTCGCGAAAAACTGCATCACCCGCGCCCTCACCCAGGCCGTCAAGGGAGCTCAAGCCTAAAATGCAGACCCAGGAACAGAAACCCGAAGCCCCGAAGCCCCTCCCCCAGCCCGCCCACCGCTACGAAGGTATCGCCAAGGTAACCGGCCGCGCCAAATACGTGGCGGAGTTCAAGGAGCCATTCCCCGCCAAGGACCTCCTCTACGCCTACATGGTCCAGTCCACGATCGCCTCCGGCACCGTGACCTCCATGGACCAAAAGGCCGCCGAGCGCTCCCCTGGGGTCGTCGCCGTAATCACGCCCTTCAACGCCCCTAAACTCCAGGTCGGCAAGCCCCAGCCTCCTGCTCGCCGCAACCTCAAGGTGCTCCAGGACGCCGACGTCGACTACAACGGCCAGCCCATCGCCCTGATCGTCGCCCGCTCCCTGATGGAGGCCACCACAGCAGCCGGTCTGCTGAACATCAAGTACGCCACCAAGCCCGCCCTGCTCGACTTCGAAGGCCGGCTCAGCGAGGCCCGCCCCCCAAAGACTCGTAGCCACGATCCCAACACCCAGAAGCGCGGCGACGTAGACCAGGCCCTCGCCACCGCCGAGGTCAAGCTCGAGCAGACCTACATCACCCCGGTCCAGAACCACAACCCCATGGAGCCCCACGCCACCATCGCCTGGTGGGAAGGCGAAAAGCTCAACGTCTACGACACGACCCAGTACATCTCCGGCGTCAAGATGTCCCTCGCTCGCATCCTCAACATCGCCCAGGATGACGTCCACGTCTCCTGCCCCATCGTCGGCGGCGGCTTCGGGTCAAAGGGTTCGGCCTGGTCGCACGTCGTCCTCGCCTCGATGGCCGCAAAAGTCGTCAACAAGCCCGTCAAAATCGTCCTCGGCCGCGAACAGATGTTCGGCCCCGTCGGCGCCCGCCCCAGCACCGTGAACATGATCAAGATCGCCGCCAATCGCGACGGCAAGATCACCGGCATCAAGCACGACGCCATCCTCCACGCCTCCATCCTCGAAGACTTCATTGAAGAGTCCGTCGGTCCCAGCCGCGTGCTCTACCAGTCCGGCTCCAACGAAACTTCCATCCGCATGGTCGACATGAACGTCGGCGTCCCCACCTTCATGCGCGCCCCCGGCGAGTCCACCGGCACCGCCGTCCTCGAAATCGCCATGGACGAACTCGCCGAAAAACTCAAAATGGACCCCGTCCAGCTCCGCCTCGTCAACTACGCCGACCGCGACCTCTCCGAGGACAAACCCTGGTCCGACAAGCACCTGCGCGAAGCCTATCAACAAGCAGCTCAGCGGTTCGGTTGGGACAAGGTCGCCCATCTCCACACCACCCCGGGCACTGTCACCGAGGGCAATGAGCTCATCGGCTACGGCATGGCCACCGCCACCTACCCCGCCAACCGCTCCTCAGCCAACGCCACCGCCCGCCTGCTCCCCAACGGTCGCCTCTTCGTCGGCTCCGGCACCCAGGATCTCGGCACCGGCATGTACACCATCATGCAGCAGACCGCCGCGCAATCCATGGGCATCGACCTCGCCCAGATCGACGTCAAACTCGGCGACTCCAGCCTCCCCAAGGCCCCCGTCTCCGGCGGCTCCCAATCCACCGCCTCCGTCGGCCCCGCCGTGGACGCCGCCTGCAAGCAGCTAAAGCTCAAACTCGGCGACCTCGCCATCGCCGACGCCCAATCCCCCGTCCACGGCGCCCTCCCCGAAGACGTCGACGTCAACAAGGGCCGCGTCTTCCTCAAGAAGTCCCCCAGCAAGGGCGAAGACCTCACCGCCCTCCTCGCCCGCAACGGCTACAAACCGGTCGAAACGCAAGGCTCCGCCGAACCCGGCGAAGACCACACCGCCATGACCAGCTACAGCTGGGGCGCCGTCTTCGCCGAGGTCGCCGTCGATAAGACCACCGGCATGACCCGCGTCCGCCGCGTCGTCGCCACCTACGACATTGGCTCGCTGCTCAACAAGAAGACCGGCCTCAACCAGCTCATGGGCGGCATCGTCTGGGGCGTCGGCTTCGCCCTCGAAGAAGAAACCCACCTCGACCCCAACACCGGCCGCACCGTCAACGAATCACTCGCCGAGTACCACGTCCCCGTGAACCGCGACATTCCCGTCCTCGACGTCACGGTTCTCGACATCCCCGACACGAAGTTCAACCCCCAGGGTGCCCGCGGCGTAGGCGAAATCGGCATCACCGGCGCCATGGCCGCCATCGCCAACGCCATCTACAACGCCACCGGCAAACGCATCCGCCACTACCCCATCACCCCCGACAAATTGCTGTCTGTATAGCGTCATCCAGTAACTCGGTTGCAGCGGGACCACTTCACAGTCCCGCTGCAACCGTCACCGTCACTGCTGATAGATACGCGCCTCCCAGGCACCCAGGTTCAGGTTCGAAGCATTCGCCTCGCGCGACGCGGGAACGTCAGACAGCAGCAGCTTTCCAGCCTTCACACCCTTGGGCAACGTATACCGGATCGCACTGGAGCTGAAGTTCTCGACCACGAGGAACTTTTCGGCCCCCAGCGTGCGGGTATACGCAAAGACGTGCGCATGCTGCGGATCCAGATCCTGAAAGTCCCCATAAACAAACGCCTGCGTATGCGCCCGAAGCTTGATCAGCGCACGCACATAATTCAGCACAGAAGCCGGATCCGACTCTTCCTGCGCTGCATTGATCTGCTTGTAGTTCGGATTTACGGCGAGCCACGGATGCGTACCCGTGGTAAACCCACCTTCGGGTGAGCTATCCCACTGCATCGGTGTCCGGGCGTTGTCACGCGCCACCTTCGCCTGCGAAGTCAGAAACGCCTCCGCCGACATCTTCCCGCTTTCCACCTCCGCCTTGTACGCGTTCTTCACCGCAATGTCGTCGTAGTCTTCCAGCTTCTTGAAGGGGTAATCCGTCATTCCAAGCTCATCGCCCTCGAACATGAAGGGCGTGCCCCGCAGAGTAAGAATCATCGTCTCAAAGAGCTTGGCGGAAGGCACGCGCATGCCAGGCGAGTCGTCCCCAAACGTAGAAACGATGCGCGGATTATCGTGATTGGAAAGAAACACCGTATCCCAGTCATGCTTGGTCAACACGGTCGCGTGCGTGTCGTAGATCTTCTTCAACTCAGGCAGTGACCACGCGCCAAGCTGACTCGGTCCGAAGTCCGAGCGTCCGATCTTGATCGCGTCGAAGTTGAAGATCATGTTCAACTCATGCCGACGGTCGTCCACCAGCGCATTCGTCTGCGCCAGCGTCGTCCCGGTCGCCTCCCCGACGGACATGTCGTCATACCTGGACAACACCTCCCGATTCATCTCATGCAGATACTCCGCGAGGTGCGGGCCGTTCGCATAAGCATTCGGCGGGGCCTCCAACTGTTCCGGCGTCAAATCCGGCATCCCCGTCGGCTTCGAAATCAGCGGGATCACGTCCATACGAAAGCCGGACACACCCTTGTCCAGCCAGAAGCGCATGATGTCATACACCTCTTGGCGAACCTTGGGCGTTTCCCAGTTCAGGTCCGGCTGCTTGGTCGCAAAGTAGTGCAGGTAGTATTCGTTCGTCTTCGGGTCCAGGGTCCAGGCCGAGCCTGAAAAGTAGGACGGGTAGTTGTTCGGCGGTGTGCGCGTGCCGTCCGGCGCGGTGTGCCCCGGCCGCCAGATATAAAAGTCCCGGTACGGATTCGTCTTGCTGCTCCGCGACTGAACAAACCAGGCGTTCTCATCCGACGTATGGTTCACGACAAGGTCAATGATCAAACGCATGTGGCGTTGCTTGATGCCGGCCAGCAGCGCGTCGAAGTCCGTCATCGTGCCGAACTCCTTCATCACCTTCTTGTAATCGCGAATGTCATACCCGTTGTCTGCATTCGGTGAGTCGAAGTGCGGGCTCAACCAGATCACGTTCACGCCCAGCTTCTGCAGGTAATCCAGTTTCGACGTGATGCCCGGCAGATCACCAATCCCGTCCCCATCCGAGTCCATAAAGGATCGTGGGTAGATTTGGTACACCACGGCCTCTTTCCACCACTTCGGTTCGTATCCATTCACGAGCTGCTGAGCGGAGACCGCCCCGGCGACCCACAAAAGGGCAACAGCTACACAGGCTCGAAGAAACGTGCGTGGGAACATGCCGGGGATTGTACCCGGAACCGACTGCAAAAGACGATCTCTGCCCCAAACTTGGAGCGGAGAAAGTGCCGTGCCGGCGAGTCGTGGAAAAGCAGTCCCAAATCGGGAAAAGGTGCTCGAGAAAGTTCCCCCTTCATCCTTTTTCTCCGCTACGTCACACGAAGATTATGCGAAGATAACCCAGGTTCAAGAGAGTCTATGGCCGCTGCCACCACGTTGAGCTTTCCACCGCAGAACGCGACACCCGACCTCCGCAACCTTCTTCATCAGACCTTCGGTCACCGCGAGTTTCGTCCTCACCAGCAACCCGTCTGCGAAGCCGCCGCGGCCGGCCGGGACGTTCTGCTCGTCATGCCCACCGGCGCGGGCAAAAGCCTCTGCTACCAACTCCCCGCCCTCGCTCGCGGCGGCACCGCCCTCGTCATCTCCCCGCTGATCGCGCTGATGGACGACCAGGCCCACAAACTCGCCGCCCTAAAGCTCCGCGTCGCTCGCAT
Source organism: uncultured Verrucomicrobiae bacterium (assembly GCA_963717535.1). Lineage (GTDB taxonomy): Bacteria > Acidobacteriota > Terriglobia > Terriglobales > Acidobacteriaceae > Granulicella. The sequence goes on along the minus strand of OY970344.1, from coordinate 409,519 downwards.
CCACTCCGGCCTCCCGCGCGAGGACCTCCGCGAAGCCGCCCGCGCCTACCTCGAAGGTCGCCTAGATTTCCTCTTCATCGCCCCCGAGCGCCTCCGCGTCCCCGGCTTTCCGGAGATGCTCGCCAGACGCAAACCCGCGCTTGTCGCCATCGACGAAGCCCACTGCATATCCCAATGGGGCCATGACTTCCGCCCGGACTACCGGACCCTGGGTCAGTTCCTGCCCGCCTTGCGCCCCAGCCCCATCATCGCCCTTACCGCCACCGCAACCCCCGCCGTCCAAAAGGATATCCTCCGCGCCCTGGACCTCGCAGACCCAGCTGTCTTCATCACCGGTTTCCGCCGCCACAATCTGGGCATCGAAGTCGTCGAGACCTCCAAGCCCCAGCGTCTCGAGCTCATGCGTAAGCTGCTCGCCCCGGATTCGGCCCGCCCCGCCATCATCTACGCCCAATCCCGCAAGACCGCCGATGAAATCGCCTCCACCCTCAACGGCAAATACCCCTCCGCGGCCTACCACGCTGGCCTCGACCCCGGCACCCGCGACCGCGTCCAACGCGCTTTCCTCTCCGGCAAACTCGACGTCGTCGTCGCCACCGTAGCCTTCGGCATGGGGGTAGATAAAGCCGACGTTCGCACCGTAATCCACGCCGCACTCCCCGGATCCGTCGAGGCGTACTACCAGGAAATCGGCCGGGCCGGCCGCGACGGTCATCCCTCTCGCGTCGTCCTGCTCCACAGCTTTGCGGACCGCCGCACCCTGGAATTCTTCCTCGAAAAGAACTACCCGCCCGTCCCCGACATCGAGCGCATCCTCAAGGCCCTGAACGAAGGCATCAACACCCTCCCCGACCTCCAGCAACACCTCAAGATGGACCGCGAGGTCGTCGAGCAGTCCGTCGACAAGCTCCTCATTCAGGCTGCCGTCACCGCCGACCTCGACGGCACCCTCCGCCCTACGCAAACCTCCAACTGGAAGCAGAACTACGAGCAGCAGGTCGGCTATCGCCGCGCCCAGATCGACAAAATCATCGCCTACGCCGAAGGTGCGACCTGCCGCATGACCGCCCTCATCACACACTTCGGCGACCGCACCGACTCTGGCAAGCCCTGCGGCCAGTGCGATATCTGCAAGCCCCAGGGAACCTCCGCCTCGGATGCGCACCAGCCCGACTCCGCCGAGAAATCCGAAATCCGCTCCCTCCTGAGAGCGCTCCAGTCCGGCCCACGCTCCTCTGGCAAAATCTGCACCGACTTGAACTGGAACGACCGCAAGTCCTTCGACCAACTCACCGAAGACCTCGCCCGGGCCGGCCTGCTCCATATCACCTCAGACAGCTTCCGCACCGAAGACGGCCGGGACATCATCTATCGCAAGCTCTCCCTCACGCCCGAGGGGAAAAAAGCCGACGACGACGCTCTGGACACCGTCTGGCTCCGCGCAGAAGCCTCCTCCGGCACCAAAGGGACGGGTAAAAAGAAATCGGGTGCCTCGGGGTCCCGGGTAGGCTCTGGCAGAAACCGCACCCCCCGCCAGTCTGCCGACGCCGAACCCCTCACCGAGGCGCAATCCGAGCTTGAAACCCGCCTCAAAGCCTGGCGCCTCGCCACCGCCCGCGCCCTAAGCCTTCCACCCTTCACCATCTTTCACGACTCGGTCCTCCGCTCTATCGCCCAGGCCAGACCTGAGAACGTCGCCCAACTCGAATCGATCCGGGGCATTGGTCAGGAAAAATCCAACCGCTACGCCGCCGACCTGCTCGCTCTCTGCCGAGGCGAAGGAGCCAATGGCAAACCTTTAAACTCGGCACCCAGACCCGCATCCACCCGCAGTGCGCTGCGTACGCCAAAACTCACCGGCACTCCCCAGCCGACCTTTCTCACAGAACGCGAGCGCACCACCCTCCGCGGCTCGGCAAGCACCGTCCGGCTTGCGCCAGACCGTCCGCTCACCCCCGCCGAACAAAGACTCGAAATCAACCTCCGCAGCTGGCGCAGCGAGCAGGCCACAGCCGCCGGACTCCCCTCCTTCTTCGTCCTCAGCGACACCGCCCTGAAGCAACTCGCCCTGACCCAACCCCGCACACTCGCCGAGTTGAACAATCTCCCCGGCTTCGGCCCCGACAAGGTCGACCGCTACGGGGCAGCCCTGCTCCACCTCTGCCAACCCAGCGCAGTTGCGCAGAATTAGCCCCAATTCCGCTACCCTCAAACCAGGTAGGGAAACATTGGCCCCAAAAGGCGCAGCGCCAAACGCACACGGCTCAAAAGAACATTCCCTAAAACACGGCTTCAGTCGTGCCATTGCGGAGGAATTGCCAATAGGCGGCCTCGTTCGCTTGACGGGCAGCAACCCGGTCATCGAAGAAGTTGGGCGGTAAGTCCTTTATCGAACGTACTTTGCCTCTAAGTGCTTTGTTGGACGTACTTTGCGCCGACCAAGCGCGCTCGTGTGTTGCAAACAGAGGACTTAGCCCGGTACCCCGACCCCCGGGGGGAGGGTACCCACCCTCACACTGCAACCCTTGTGGCACGGCGCGGCCCAAGCCGCCGTGAGACCATACCGGAGATGAATACCCAGCTCTTCGGCGTCGCCATCATGGCCGCCGGCAAAGGCACCCGCCTCAAGTCAAAGCGCCCCAAGGTCCTCCACGAAGTCGGCGGCCGAGCCCTCCTCCTTCACGTCATCGCTGCCGCCGAAACCATCGCGCCCGCAGCCCAGATCTACTGCATCATCGGCCACGAAGCCGACCGTGTCCGCTCCGCCGTTGAGTCACACAGGCGTCCAGTTCGTCCTCCAGGCCGAGCAGCGCGGCACAGGCCACGCCCTCCAGCAGCTCAAAGCGCACTTCACCACCGCCGGCCAAACCCCACCAGAGCACCTCCTCGTCCTCTCCGGCGACGTACCGCTGATCCGCCCCGAAACCCTCACCCGGATGCGCGACCTGCACCTCGCAGAGCATGCCGCCATGACCATCCTCACGGCCGTTCCCCCTAATCCGTCAGGCTACGGTCGCGTCCTCCGCAAGGCCGCAGGTTCGCCCGAAGTCGAAGCAATCGTCGAGCAGAAGTCGCTCCGCCCCGACCAACTCAGCGCGCCCGAGATCAACTCAGGCATCTACTGCTTCCGCACGATTGACCTCTTCGCCCAGCTCGACAAGCTCTCGACAGACAACGTCCACGGCGAGTTCTACCTGACCGACGTCGCAGCCCTCCTAAACGCCGCAGGCGAGCGCGTCGTAGCGATCAAAGCCGCCTCCGTAGACGAGGTCCTCGGCGCCAACACCATCGCCGAGATGATGCATCTCGACGCAGCCCTCCGCCTCCAGACTGCCCAGCGGCTCATGGCCGACGGCGTCACCATCTTCCGCCCCGAGACCTGCACCATCGACACCCAGGTTGAGGTCGCCGCAGACACCGTCATCGAGCCCTTCGTCCAGCTCCTCGGCAACACCCGCATCGGTCCTGACTGCCGCATCCGCTCCTATTCCGTCCTCCAGAACAGCACCCTGGGCGAAGGCGTACTCGTCCGCAACGGCTGCATCCTGGACGAAGCCCAGGTCGGCGACGCAGCCATCCTCGGCCCCTACGCCCACCTTCGTCCCGGCAGCGAGATCGGCCCAGCCGCCCATGTCGGCAACTTCGTCGAAACAAAAAAGGTCCGTCTCGGTCGAGGCTCCAAGGCCAATCACCTCACCTACCTCGGTGACGCCGTGATCGGTGAGGGCGTCAACATCGGCGCCGGGGCAATCACCTGCAATTACGACGGTCTTCACAAGCACACAACAGCTATTGGCGACCACGCCTTTGTTGGTTCAGACTCCACGCTCGTGGCCCCTGTGACGATCGGTCCCGGGGCCTACATCGCGGCCGGTTCCTGCATCACGGAGGATGTTCCGGAAGATTCGTTGGCACTCGGGCGCAGCCGACAAGTAACAAAGCCCGGCTGGGTAGCGGCCCGGAAGTTACGGACGACTGAAAAGTAGACGCGGTTTACTAAAAGGTTCCTCTCGCAGCGCGAGACTTGCCAAAAGAGTTGCTCCCGCCGCGAAGGAACGTGCTACAGTAAATCATTGCTTGGATATGGGAATCCATACCGGCAAGAGCTTTCGGAACGGCGTACCCGTTTCCACAAGTTGCGTCACTGGCCTCCCGGCACGAGCTCAAAAGGTTCGTGCCGCCTTTTTTGATGTCCAGGCTTGTTCCGCAACGTTCCTGTTGCCGTCGCATCTATACTTGGAGAGTAAGTTCATAGTTCTTTGACACCAGCCCAACGCATTGTTGGTGCCGGCCACCCAAAATGGGGGCGTCACGGCTTCGACGGGATTGCTTGCGGCAAAGAGGCATGCCGGGGTGTGGACACCCGTAATCGCTCACAAAACTATAAGTGCCGAACCTCAGTTCGCTCTTGCTGCTTAATTAACTAAGTAGCCGATCGCTCAAGCTTCGCCTACGGGCCTGTACCGATCGTCGCACAGTAGGCTGGTCTGCGGAGCTCCGTCTGGGCGCCAAGGACGAGATCAATCAGGCTGGTAACCGTCGCATCTTCGCCCGTTCTAAGCGCCGGCTACGAGACAAAAACGAATCGGGAAAAGCATGAATGCTCTCTGCTGACGGTCGTTTCGGACGCGGGTTCGACTCCCGCCGCCTCCACCATTTTTCTGTTTCTCTCTGGCAAATTCGCTCGTCCACGCACGCAGGTGATCATTGCCAGCCACGACGTTCCGCACCTGCCCAGAAGGGCGGGCCCCCGTCGAACGTGAGACCTTGCGTCAACTCGATCACTGCTCCATCTCTATAGTGCGGCTCGGGCTTTCTGTTACAAGCGCGAACACACGTATGTCGGGTGTCTATTGTCTAGTGCTTCCGAGCGTCGCGCGGACACCAGCAGTGGCATCACGGGCCACCGTCCCAGCACCCACTCCAAAGCAAACGCCAAGGCTATCGACGCATACAGCCGCTCATTCATCAGAAACATCTTCGGCCCAGGCTCAGCGAGCGCCGTGGTCAGTCCAAACCATAGGCCCAGTACGTAGGTGTACATCGCCAAGCTAGGCGCCAGCGCCATGAACGGAAGCAGCCAAATGACGTACCACGGGTAGTGCGGCGAAAACAGCAGCATCATCGCAAGCGACAACGCGCCTGCCCCCCGCACAAAGGCTGGTGCAGGCGACGCATCGGCCATCCTAAACAGGCTGGCTGCCCGATGCGCTTTAGAGCCTTGCGGAGCCGTGGCACTGACCGGGGCCGGCTGGTCGGCCCGTCGCTCGGCACTCGCCCACCGCCAGCACCACCAAACGATCGAGCCCATCACCACTGCACACAGCGCGTAATAGGCGCCGTTTGGCAGCCAGTGCATCCCCATCCGGGTGCGGGCAAACTCCAGCGGGAAGTACCGTGTGCCGCTGTCAATGCCCTCCTCCTTCTGGTACCCCCCGAGAAAGCCGAAGACTAACCAGCCCACGCGCGCATATAGGCCATACCCCAGGGCGATCACCGCCACAACGGCCGTCGGCATCCTCCAGTCTCGCCGCTGCCACAACGCCGGAAACAGGACCACGGGATAGAACTTTGTCATCACCGCACAACCCAGAAACAGCCCCGTAAGCCACGGCCGGTCGCGCCATCGAAACAACAGGGCCAGCGCCACAAAACCAATCACCACCGCATCTACATGCGCTGCATTGCCGATCTCCCAAACCAACAGCGGACACCAGAGCAGCAACAACACCTCGGCAGCGGGTCGCCCGAAGCGCTCCAGCAACTTCGTCACGACCCATGCAGCCATGCCTTCAAAGGCCAGCATCATCAGCTTCATGGCGGTCACCGTAGGGGCGAACCAGGCAGCGAGCCAGTACACCATCTGCGCCACGGGCGGGTAGATCGTTCGCGCATAGTCGCGCCGGTTGATGTTGTCGAAGATCTCCTGGTTCGGCGCCCGCAACCAGCTCAGCGCAGGATCCCCCGGCACATAGCGATAGGGGCTCACCCCGTGGTGCTGCACCATCCCATCCCACACATAGCGGTACATGTCGGAAGACAAAAAAGGGTCCACCAGAAACGTCATCGCATGCATTGCGACGGCGAACCACACAACAATCCACAGAGTGGCCCTGTTCACCGGCTGCGTGCGGACCACCATCACTGCCCCGAGATAAGTGATGGCTGAAAGCAGTGCGACATCTTCGAAGCCAATCCAGAAGCGGCCAATCTCAAACCCAAACTGCTGCGCCGAACGAACCAGTAGAAAGCCCAGCAAACAAAGCACAACATTGGTCAGCCGAGCATCACCCTCTGCCCATCGCCCTACATCCACTCGCCGCAAAAGTCCCCCACTCGCTTCCGCCAAACACCTCAGTTGCTGACGCACGGTCTACCGAGCGGACTCACTTACCTGCTGACCTGCCGACTCGCTCACGCGCCTCTCCAGAAACTCTCGCGTATGGCGGGCGTCGTAGCCGTCGACACTCACAAATCCTGGCCGGCGTCCCTGCATCAGTTCGTCCTCTAGCATTGTCAACGTGATTGCCTCATCCACGTCGTACCAAGTCGGCAATTCCAGCAATTCCAGCCCCGCACTGCGCACCTGCTGCACGGTTTCCGCATACACGGTGGGCGTACTCCAGGTGATCCCCTCAAAAGGCCCCTGGTGCGCCGCCTTCAGCCCGATCAGGTAGTACCCGCCATCCGCAGATCCACCCAGAACCACACGATCCCCCGGTCGCGCCAGCGCCTCAACAGCTTCCCGCAACGCGCTCGCCGGCATTGTGGGCGAGTCCGAATCGATCAAGCAGACCGCCCCAAACCCGCAGGAGAAAACATCCTGCGCAGCAAGCCACAGCCGCTCCCCAAAGCCATCACCGCGCTGCGGCAAAAGTCCAAATCCCTGCGGCAGCAGACCATCAAAGGCGCCCTCATCGCCCACGGGCGTGTAGCAGACCAACCCTGCCGCTCCACCCTGTGCTGTGATCGCCGAGATGTTCTCCGTCGTATCCCGCAGGAAGCAAACATTCAGCGCGGCCGCTTCTTCAGCCGTCAACGGTGGCTGCAACCGGGTCTTCACCTTGCCCGGCCTAGGCGCCTTGGCCATCACGACTAGCGCACATACTCCGGCGCGACCGGCCGCCGGTGTGCTGGGATCCAGCACGGGATACCTTCGGGTCATCGTCAAAAACCAGCTCCAGAAAACGTCGATTGAGGTTCCAGTCTACCCATACGCCGCGTCCGCAATCGTTCTCCACACCGATAGAAGCCACTTGCACCTCAGATGCGTCACTAGATGCACAATCCGCCGGTACTCAATCTCAAGGCTTCTCCTCGTAAGCTGGCAGATCTCGCACAGGGGCAAATCCGTACTACTCGCCTTCAAACTCCCGATTCCAATGCGCAACAACCCGCGTCTCCCGCTCAAACCCGAGCACACTCACCGCGCCCGTCCCAAACGCAAACAGCTTCCCTCCCGTAGCTGGCAGCCCGATCCACCGCGCAGCCAGGATCCGCAAAATATGCGCATGCGCAAACAGCGCCACTCTGCCACTCTCTCCGGCAGCCGCCAGCGCCCGCGCAATCACTCCATCCGCCCGCTCCCCCATTTGCTCCACGGTCTCCCCACCCAAAATCGGCCGAGTCCACACACTCCACTCCGGGTCCCCATACTTCTCCCGCATCTCCTTCGTGGTCTTCCCCTCAGACTCCCCATAGTTCCACTCCACCAGGTCATCCTCGGTCTGCATCACGTCCGCAAATCCCGCAATCCGCGCCGTCTCCTGCGCCCGCTGCCGAGGACTCACCAACACCGCCGCAAACTCCCTGCCCTTCAAATACTCCCGCAACTCCACCGCACGCTCCCGCCCCCGATCCGTCAGCGGAATATCCGTAAAGCTCGTATGCGCCCCACTCAAACTCCACGCCGTCTCGCCATGCCGCACCAGCCAAAGCTCTACCCCCACGCCATCACCTCACGTCTCGCACCTCAACAATAACCCGCAGCACTTCCTTCAGCCCTACCACTTTTCGCCTTTTCTTCTCTCCCGCTGTCCGATATCCTGACAGATGACATGGACTTCCAGCTAGTCACCGAATACACCCCCCAAGGCGACCAGCCTACCGCCATCGCATCCCTCGTCGACGGCATCACCTCCGGCGAAAAGGATCAGGTTCTCCTCGGCGTCACCGGCTCCGGCAAAACCTTCACCATGGCCAAGGTCATCGCCGAGCTCAACCGCCCCGCCCTCATCCTCGCCCACAACAAAACCCTCGCCGCCCAGCTCTTCCACGAGTTCAAACAGTTCTTCCCCCACAACGCCGTCGAGTACTTCGTCAGCTACTACGACTACTACCAGCCCGAAGCCTACATCCCCTCCGGCGACCTCTACATCGAGAAGGAATCCACCATCAACGACGAGCTCGACAAGCTCCGTCTCTCCGCCACCCGCAGCCTCTTCGAACGCCGCGACGCCATCATCGTCAGCTCCGTCTCGTGCATCTACGGCCTCGGCTCGCCCGAAGCCTACTACGGCATGCTGATGCTCCTCGAAAAAGGCCAGCACATCAAGCGCCAGGACATCACCCGCCGCCTCGTAGAAATCCTCTACGAGCGCAACGACGTCGACTTCCGCCGAGGCACCTTCCGCGTCCGCGGCGACATCATCGAGGTCTATCCCACCTACGACGAAAACGCCTTCCGCATCGAGCTTTTCGGCGACGAAATCGAATCCCTCTCCCAGATCGACCCCCTCTTCGGCACCGTCAAGCAGAAGTACTCCCGCCTCCCCATCTACCCCAAGAGCCACTACGTCGTCCCGCCCGACCGCAAAAACCAGGCCATCAGACAACATCCTCGCCGAGCTCGCCGACTGGGAAGCCCAGCTCGAAAAAGAAGGCCGCCTCGTCGAGTCCCAGCGCATCCACCAGCGCACCCGCTTCGACCTAGAAATGATCAAGTCCGTCGGCTACTGCCACGGCATCGAAAACTACTCCCGCCACTTCAGCGGACGCCTCCCCGGCGAGCCACCCCCCACCCTCCTCGACTACTTCCCCCGCGACTTCCTCGTCTTCATCGACGAGTCCCACGTCACCGTCCCCCAGATCCACGGCATGTGGCACGGCGACCGCTCGCCGCAAACAAAACCTCGTCGACTACGGATTCCGCCTTCCCTCCGCGATGGACAACCGCCCCCTCCGCTTCGAAGAGTGGGAAGGCCGCGTCGACCAGACCATCTACGTCTCCGCCACCCCCGGCCCCTACGAGCTCACCAAGGCCGCCGGCGTAGTCACCGAACAAATCATCCGCCCGACCGGCCTCATCGACCCCCAGGTAGAAATCCGCCCCATCAAAGGCCAGATCGACGACTTACTCGCAGAAATCCGCGACCGCGCCGAATAACAACCAGCGCGTCTTAGTAACAACCCTCACCAAGCGCATGGCCGAGGACTTAGCCAACTACTACACCGAAGTAGGCGTCCGCTGCCGCTACATGCACTCCGAGATAGAAACCCTCGAACGCATCCGCTTACTCCGCGCCCTCCGCAAAGGCGAATACGACGTCCTCATCGGCATCAACCTATTCCGAGAAGGCCTAGACCTCCCCGAAGTCTCGCTCGTAGCCATCCTCGACGCCGACAAAGAAGGCTTCCTCCGCAGCCAGGGCTCCCTCATCCAGACCATAGGCCGAGCCGCCCGCCACCTCGAAGGCCGCGCCATCCTCTACGCCGACAAGATGACCGACAGCATGCGCCGCGCCATCGATGAAACCGACCGCCGCCGAGAAAAACAACAAGCCTACAACGAAGCCAACAACATCACCCCCCGCACAGTCATCCGCAGCATAGACGACTCCCTCGCCACAGTCCTCCAGGCCGACTACGCCGACCTGACCGCCGACGACAACAACAACGAAGCCCTAAACTTCAACACCCAAGCCGAACTAGACGCCCACATCTCCAACCTGGAATCCGACATGCGAGAAGCCGCCAAGAAGTTCGAATTCGAAAAAGCCGCCAAATTGCGCGACCAAGTCAAAGAGCTTCGGACGAAGGAGTTTCTGTTCAGCTAACCATATGAATTGGGCTTATATAACCAAGATCCTGCGGATCCACGCTCTTCCCTTCTGGAGGTTTCTTCATCGGACACATCAGCACCTTGCAGCAATCACTCTCTTCTGCTTTGTGCTTATAGGTCTAGTTCAAGTTCTTCTTGCCTATGAGGCGGGCGTGCTGGCAGTAAAGGCGCTACCTCCCGACATCGCGGATAAGCAGTCGCAAGCACGCTATCGCCGTTTCTTCCTATTTCTTGGTAGCGCGCTGCTTGTTCTAACCATCATCATCGGGTTGCTGAATGACAACAATCAAAGTGCCGCAGACGCACGCAGCGAGCGAGCAGAGCGGAGCCTGGACGTTCTACAGACAGACCTCGGGACGGTGCTCCAACTAGGAACGTCTTCACAACATGCTTTAGACCAGCTCAAAGGCTCCTTAGACGTTTCAAAGCTAAATTCAACGCAGCTAAGAGACTTGCGGGAAGCTGAGAGAGCAAGTAGCCAAGCTACAGCGGCGGCCGCAGCGCTCCAGAGACTTGCGGGTAACCTCGCGTCCTCACAATTCGCTAATACCCCGCCAGGGAATCCTCTTTCTCAGCAGATTTCTACGCATCAGACGTCCAGCGTTCCAGTCCCGGTATCTGCGTCTGCTAACACCTCCAAGGACGCCCCTCTTTCTGCCTTCGAAGCATTACAGCGCTCGCAAGCTCTACAAGCCATACAAGACTCCTTGAAAGCTCTACAGCAACAGCAAGCCGAGAATAGCCGGACATGCAGCGAGACTGTTTTCCGGTACCGCACTTCTTATCACCAGAACGCGACCATGAAGATGAGCGACCCACTCCCCTCGAACGTGAAGGAGGATGTGACTAGAGTTTGCGACGTCGCAGCGAAGCTCGACCCCGGAACCGTGGGCAAGGTGTACCAAGTGCTCGGTTCACCACCGTTTTCCGGTGACATGCAGGTCACTATTCTTGCGAGCAAAATGCAGGAGTTCCTGAACATTCCACCGCGATTCTTTAGAGTTCCCCAGATCGTCAGCGATCTGGACAATGTCTCTCCCCAAGGTTTCGGTGAGCAGGAAGCGCTCCTCAAGGGAGCTCAGTATTTCATCGAAGCCAGAAGTGACCACAATAAATGATGGGCGGCAGAGAATGGGTGGCCCACATCTCAGTCCACCACAACCGTGGGTGGCGGGTGGCCCACCCACACCCTCTCCCAACCCAAAACGGCGGGTGGCCCACATCTCAATCCACCCCAACCGCGGGTGCCCCACATCTCGCTTCTGAGATGTGGGTTTCCGGAACGCCCGGCGGGTGGCCCACATCTCAACCCACCACAACCGCGGGTGCCCCACATCTCGCTTCTGAGATGTGGTTTTCCACTCAAGCTACCGCAATCTCAGGAACACCCTGCAATGCGCCGTGCTCCACGGCACCAAAGGCCAAATCCGCCTTCACCAACGCAAACCAGCATGTAACCGCCGAAGTGACCAGCAAGCTCAGTGTCGCAACCGCAAAGGTCGTCACCACGGCACCGCTCTCAAGCGAACGCATCAAGTGACCGAACGCGAACACCAATCCATACTCAAAGAAAGTGAGCACACCGAGAAACAAAACGCTGCGCTTCGCCATGGCCACCCCTGCCTTCAAAACATCCTCGCTGCCCACGCTCCTGGTCACAAACAGCGGCAGGACGAAGCTGTACCGAGCCATCAGTGCGGCATGGATAAGGAAAGAGATCCAAGCGAACGGCAAGGCCCAGCTGTGCAACTTGGGCGGCTTCACCCCGGGGTGCGCTACATCGAAGGCAACCGCTTTCACCACCAAACCAACGACGAACAACAGCGCCGTGATGAAAAAGGCAAGGAACAACCACGCAACGGTAAGTCCAATGAGCCTGAATAGAACGTTCGCCAGCCCTTCCATTGCGACAACTTCCCTGACCTCACGGAAGCTAGGCTCATATCCTTCCCTAGTCCTCAGCAACATACGGGCGACCACGGCCTCCGCGGCCAACCCAAGCGGGAAGCAGACAAGAAGGAGCATCAGGAACTCAAGAAAGATGTGTTTCTTCCCAAGCAGATGATGAGGAACAAAAAGCAAAAGCTCATACGCGGCACCGGAGCAAAACACAGGTGCAAGCAGAACCAGCGGAAAGGACGCGCACGCGCCGGAACACCGCAGAGCGCTCCTTCTGAAATCGTCCCAAGTAACCGCCACGGTTGCCAGCCTAGCAGCAGGTTCACCACATCTCAATCAACCACAAGTGGCACCTGGCCAGTTCTCAATCCACAGAAACCGGACGTGGACGGGTGGCCTACCCGTCACCTTCTCAAACCATCCAAAACGTTTGTGCCCCACCCGTGCGCAGCCTCACCGAGCACGGGTGGGATGGCGACGCAGCCTGGACGGCCCCAATCCTACCCGTGACTTCGTCACGGATGGGGCACACACATCTCCTGAACACCAAGGACACGGATACCCTTCCTTAAACCGCAGACTAGGTGGGCTACACGACACCGAAAGTGCCATAGCTCCATCCCACACCGGAACCGTACGCTAACCCGGTGCCCACCGGTCTAAGACGCTACCAAACACAAGGCCACGACCACCTCATCACCTTCAGCTGTTACCGCCGTCCCCTCTATCTCGACCCCGAGCCCGGCTTACCCCACCGGGTCGACATGAGCGACCGTCTTCACTAGATGCGCGTGACCGGCCAAAGCGCGGGAGCCTTCGTCCGGAGTGTAGAGGTGCTCAATATGGAGCACGCGATACGCGTTGTGCTTGGGCAGATTCCGCCCATCGGCTGTTCCAGGCAGCAGGACCACATCTCCCGACCTGGGCAGACTATGTAGCGAATCCAGCGGCACAAGATTGATCGATGTTCCATCGGAAACCACAAACTCAAGGCAAAAGCTGCTGTACGAAAGGCTCTCCCGCAGATCCCGATTCTCCTGTCGAACCTTCCACGCCTGGTAGTACGTAGCGACCGCGGTAGGAAGACCAATAAGGAAACTAATCAGGCTGGTGTACGGCGAAACATGGGACGCGGGGATCATAGTCCTCATTTGTAGCCCCAGAACCGCCGTCCCGTCACGGGCCCCTTCCTGGGCGGGTGGCCCACTCATCCGGTAAATCGACAAAGCGAGGTACCTACTCAGGGCTGAACCTAAGTTGAGGGAAACACCTCGCTCTTGACTGTGCGATGAATTTGGCATCCAGAAGTGTCGTTCGCGGCATCCGCGCCGAGTCGCCGAAGGCGCGACCAACCTGAAACGATCACCACTTCATCGCCTTCAGCTGTTACCGACCCCACCGTACCTCAACAACGACCAGGTCGAACTACGGGGTCACAGGTCTCAGCGGCGGCGCAGCGGCGAGCCCGGAGCACTGCCCGTAGTCCTTCGCCACCCGGCTCACCCTCAAAACCCTCTGGTGATTCGCATCCTGTGCTTTCGCCCGATCACTTTCACGCGCTCGCCAGCATGCAGTCCGCTGGTCTCGCCCTCCAGCAGATACATCGGATCACCAGCCGCGGTTTCCTGCAGCCCGAGCGCTCCGCCCTGGCTCACCACACACCCCGTCAAACGCGGAGCTCGCGCCAGAAAGTAGGTCCCTACTCCAATTACAGCACCGGCACCGATCAACGCGGCCGCGACCTCGCCCCCTGAGGGTCCGATGCCGCTAAGACTGAAGCAACAGGACGGAGGTGTTGGCGCTGCTTGTGCCCTGCACGTAGCAGGCAGAGCATAGACCGTAGCCCCCAAAATCAGCAGCCAGGAGACACAACGAAGAGAGCGCAAACGCAAGAACACACCTCTGCCAGGCGTGACCGCTTCGATTCCTCACCCCAGACACAGCCACGCGCTCTCTCACTATGGCCTCCGCTCCGGGGCCTGCCTAGCGTTTGTCGGCACTCGCCGACTCGCGAAGACGCCGTGACGAACCGCAGCAGGGCGGGTGGCCCACTCATCCGTTCGGCCCTGACCTTCGTGACGAGCCAGAAGAGAAACGCACGAAGCCCCTGTTCCTCTATCCTTATCCCCGCTACCGAGGGTTCGCCATGTACGGTCTCATCGTCAAACTCACCGCAGCCCCGGGTCGCCGGAACGATCTCATCGCAGTCATGGGAGGTGCAGACTCGCACACTGTTCCCGGCTGCCTGAGCTTCATCGTCGCCGAAGACGCAGCCAACGAAGACGTTCTCTGGATAACGGAAGTGTGGGACAGTCAGGCCAGCCACGAAGCTTCACTCAAAGCGCCCGCCATCAACGAAAATCTCGCAGAGGCGGACACTCTGATCGCTGCATATGAAAAGACGGCTACTACCAGACCAGTGAAGAACTCCAGCCACCCCCTCCACGGAGAAAGCTGAGAACACCGACCTGCCAGCGCGGGTGCAAGGCCCGCCTCCCAAGCCACCACGACCGCGGGTGCAAGGCACGAACCAACAAAAGATCACACCGGCCTCTTCGATTTCAGTGTTACGCTAAGACACTTTCCACTCCCAAGCACATCGGCCCCGCCGCACACGCGACACCCCGGCCTCTGATCCAGTCGGAAACTCACGCACGAACGGAGCTCCCATGCATCAGTCCCCGATGTCTCCTCTTACCTTGATCCATGTAGCCATCAGCATCGTTGGCCTCGTCTCCGGGCTTGTCGTTCTGCTCGGCTGGCTATACGGTCGCTCGTTGAGAACCTGGACCGGCGTCTTCCTTCTCTTCACGATCGCGACCAGCGTGACCGGCTTCTTTTTCCCGTTCAAAGGCATCACCCCCGGCATCGTGCTCGGCGTGGTCTCGCTCATAGATCTGGGCATAGCCCTTATCGCCTACCGCAAGCACTGGACCAAAACCTTCGTCCTCACCTGCGCTTTAGCAGAGTTTCTGAACGTGCTGGTCTTCATCGTGCAATCGTTCCAGAAGATCTCGCCCCTGCACATGTTCGCGCCCAAAGGCACCGAGCCCGTCGTTGCTATCTGTCAGCTGCTCGCGCTCGTGTTCTTCATTATCCTCGCGACCTTCGACATCCGCCGTCGCCGCTTCACTCTGGACTGAATTAAACCCACTGAGGGTGTGGCGGGTATCTCCGCCCCCAGACTCACTAGTCCAGTTGCGTACTAATTCTTCGAAGTCGCTAACCTAATACCAGTGCAAATAAAGCCGACAACGCCAAATCCGTCCGAAGCCCTCGCCGGGCCGCAAGTACCAGGCTAAGTGCTTATTCAGACGTACTTTGGACCAGGAGTACCTGGGGCGGAGGGATACCCGCCTCTCTACCGAGCCACGATCTTGTCCGCAATCTGGCCATACTCGGACTTACTCACAATCCGCCGCCGAACTAACTCCGACCCACTATCAAACGGCCGATTCGCAATGATCGTCTCCGCGATCCCAGGTGTAATCCCCGGAAGCCGCTGAAGGTCCTCACTGCTGGCCTTATTGATGTTCACCGGCCCCTTTCGCCGAAGTCCATCCACCACGCCCAGCGCCACCGCCTTGGCATCCCGCGCCGCCCCCGCAGTCACATTGGCCGTGTCGTTCCGAATCGCATCCGGGCTCCGGCTGGCCCGCGTACACCCAACCAGCGCAGTCACCCCGACCAACACCGCAGCCCTTAGAGCCTTCATTGCATCCACCGTCCTCTCACATAGGATGCGGCACTCATCGATATTGCGAAGGCACCTGCGGGCCAGAGCACGGCGTGTGTGCCGCGTACCTAGCTCTCTGGTTCCAGGGTTGAATGCCTATCCAAGGTAGCGGCTCGCGTTCGCAGACCGGCAACCGACCACGACGCGGGACAAGGCCACACGCGCACTCGTGGTACGCAGGATCCCGCTATGGTGGCAAACGCCCGAAGCACGCCGAGCCGTCATACAAATACAAACCCCATCCACCGCAAGCGCGATGGATGGGGCCGGTCTAACGGGCAAGCCCGAGATGTATTCGAACTAGAGCGAGAAGCGGCGGCGAGCTGCACCAACCACACCGAGCATGCCAGTTCCGAGCAGCACGAGGCTGGTCGGCTCAGGTGTTACGCCGGTGCCGACAGGCGGGATCGCCAGGGTCGCCGAGGTCGAGAAGGCGGAACCGGAGGTGCTGTTCGCCTGCAGGGTCAAGCTGGTGGGAGTGGGGGTGGTGTATCCGAGGGCCGTATCGATCGTGTCACCGAGCAGATAGAGCGTTACGCTCTGCGAAGCAGAGGTGTTGATGAAGGCGTTCGTCATCACGCTGGCAACTGAGAAGTTGAAGGTTCCGCCGCTACCGTCGGCGAACACGAAGAAGTCCGGGAGGGTCTCGGTGGTAACTGCGCCAATGCTGTTGGAGAAGGTCAGCGTGCCATTGAGGGTACCGGTTGTCCCGGCGACATTGTTGCTGCCGAGCATGCCGGAAACTTCGAACGTCGGGCTGCCGCTCATCGCGGAGTACGTTGCAGGGCTTGAGCTCAGGTCAACAGTCGGGTTGAACGTTCCGACCGTGCTGACCGTCCCGTTCGGAACGGAAGTCGCAAACGCTGGGGCGGTGAAAGGAGCAGCGGCGACAAGGGCGAGGACAATCTTGGCAAAACCTGCAGTGCGCATTTAGTTCTTTCCTAAGGGCTGAGATGGAGGATCGAGCGGCGCAAAAACTCGCGGTTGAATCTGCGCTGCTTGGTTCTAAATAGACTGTATAGAAATCTTCGGTGTTGTCTACACCCTTTGTGGTATTTTTTTTGCCTTGTTGCCGGGTTGCCTGCAAAGAAGCGCCTGACATAGTTGTCATATTGCGATCAGAAAATGCAAATCCCAGCATAATCGGCCAGTAACTGCCGGTAACCCGCGAAGGTAACTATTACCTGAAGTTACCCTTAGTTGGGTCGAATGGGATTAGTACACGCGAGGCGGCTTTGCCATAACTATATCGGTCCGCGACACGCAGGGATGCGGTCTTCCAGAACATCAGGATCGCGCCTTACGTGGTTACCCTGCGCTACACTTCCGCAGTGCGGTGGAAGCCCGGCGCCACCGTGTTTGCCCAGGTGCTTTCATGCGTAGCAGGTCACGTGCCCGTCGTCTGCTGTTTGGCGCTTACATTGGTCTCCTCTGTCTCCAGGCGGCTGCCGCCCAGGAGGACGGGGGCGTGACGCCCACAGACGGCGGCGGAACAGGTGTGCTCGAAAGCATCTACGTGCCTAACTTGCCCAATGCGCCTTTCAGCCTGACGCTTCATACCGAGTGGGTGCAAACCCTGCGGAACGGGGGCACGTTCACCGAGGTCAACTCCCGGCCGATCATGCGCGATAGCGCCGGCCGTATCTACATGGAGGGTTGGCTCCTCACACCCAAAGGCAGCGGTATTCCTTCCAAGATGAGCGCCATCCAAATTGATGACCCGATCGCGGGCAAGTTCTACACCTGCATCGTGCGCCAAATGGTGTGTGAGGTCAGCGCCTCCGTCGTTGGTGTCGGGCACTATGACCCGGTGCGGCTCCGATCGGGCCCACTGAAAAGCGGCAAAGGCATGTTTCTCCATGAAGACCTTGGCGCCACCAGCGTCGCCGGCATGCCCGCCCACAGCTACCGCGATACCACTACATGGAACGCGGGGGTGCTCGGCAATGATGCACCGATGGCCACTGTCCGCGAGTTCAGCTATAGCCCGGATCTCGGCTTTAATCTGGCCTCCAGCCTCGACGCGGCTCAGGTCGGCCATCAGGTATTCACCGTAACCGACCTCAGCACCAATGAACCGGACCCAAGGTTCTTTCAGCCACCCAATGGCTACACGGTGATTGACCGCCGCAAGGTTGCCGCCACCTCGCCCTGAGGCAATCGCTCTATTTCACTCAGGACAAACTATCTTTTCAGCATGCTTACTCTGGATGCCCCCTCATCGGGAGGCACATCCCTGACCCACTCCGCCGGAGCGTCCCCCATACTGCACACCTAGGCTGCCGCTAACTCTCGAAAGCCAACGGCCTCCAACTGATCCGGCGTTACAGCCAACCTGCGGTCGGCGTCCCGGTGACTGCCAAGCGCGCCCAGGACACCCTTCACATCGAAGTCCTCGAAGCCGAGCTTCGCAAGCATCGGACCCAGTGCCTCTTCGGTGCCGAACCAGTTCCTCCGGTATGCATCCCCGGCGACCGACACGTCATAGCCGGCCAACTGCTCGACCAGCACCTCAGCCAAGGGCTGACCATGAGCCACACCGTTGCCGCGAAATGTAAACAAGAACTCCTGCGAAAAATCGTTCAATACCATAGTTTGGAGTGTATGCAAGAAGCCTTGCTCATTCAACACTGGCCAGTGTTGCGCCTCACCAAACAAGCTCCGGGCAGTGTCCATTCAGAGAAAACGGATCACCGCGCCAAACCCCGCGCAAGAAGAAGCCCCGGCCACAGCCGGGGCCTTCAGCGTTCCACAAGACTTTATGCGAACCGTCTCCGCAAAGTGCCTGCAGCCCCCAACAAGCCTGTGCCAAGCAGAAGGAAGCTGGAGGGCTCCGGCGTGACTCCCGTTGATCCGGCTGTGGACACTGTGATGTTGTCCAGCACCAGTCCCACCTGATCCCCCGCAGGATCGTTGCTCGCAAAGAGGAGGTAGCCGGGGCTGGTCAGCGTGACTAACTTATTGCTAATGATGCCTGTCGTTGTGTCCGACGTACCCAGCGTGAACATCTGGTCGTAGTCCCCAAACGTTACGGTGGCAGCGCTGGTGCCTCCCCGCCCATTGCCGATCAGATCGAAACTGAGCAGGTAGGACCCGGGGCCGAACTGGGTGTTCGAGCGAAGCTGCCCGATGGGATTGCCGCCCGAGCCGTCCAGGTCAACGCAATTGCCTCCCGCGGGCGACGCGCAGAGGGACCCAAACCCGTCAGCCACTCCGACAACATCTACATTTGTTCCGTTGATTGTGCCGAAGGCTCCCGCCGAGGTAACGCCAAGCTGTGCAGCAACTCCGTTGAAGTCTTCGCTTAAAAGAGTGGTAGCACCCATAGGAGCCGTTAGCCCCAACAGAGCAAGAGAAGTAAGTCCGAGAAGGACAAGTCGCATCAGGATCACCTTTCAGAACTCAACACCGACAAACCACCCGCGGTCGGCCCACAGCAGTGTCGGACAATGCTCAGTTTGTAACAAGGAAAATCGCCGCCAGCCGACTAATTTCGGCCTACCGGCGACATCTCTATGGCCATCTGCAGGAAGCACCGAGCACGTACTCAAGGTGACGCGGCTTGGAAGATCGCACCCGATGCAGCTTGGTCCGCCCCTTCCAACACCACGGCAGAGCCGTCTCACACACCGTTATGGTGGCCCCGCCGGTGGCGCTCAAGCTTAGCCGACAATCCCGCAGCACCCGCCAGGCAAAGCGCGCCCACAGGAAGCATCAGCAGCTTGGAGGAGACAAACGCAGTCTCGTACTGTTCAGGAATCGGCAAGAAGGCTGTCAGGGGCAGGATCGCCATAGCCAGCAACACCACACCGAGAACAACCAGCACGCCTCGCGCACATTGCGTCATCATCGCTGCACCTCGTGCGCGGTCCCGAGACCCCGCTCGGCTGAGACCTGCGACTACGATTCACTTATTCCGCGCCTATCCTAGCCCCTCCTGCTCCGCGATGCTATAGGTTCCGTCACAGGAGTTCGCCAGAGCTGCAGGTGGTTCACTTTCCTCCTCCGGAAAGGTACTTCTACCGTAGGCAGCGTGAGCCGCTGGTTCCGACTACACGCTCATCATCTCTCACCAGGGATGACTCACAGGACGAGCAAACGCCCCTCATTGGTCGTGAGAAGATCACTGTATGTCCGAGAAGCCCGACCAGCCCATTCCGTCCGCCAAAGCGGCCCCGGCCACCCGTAAGACTGGCCTCAGCCCTGCGCAGCAGAAGCTGCAGGCCGCGCTCGAAAAAGCTGCCCAAAAGACGGCCGGCGCCAAGCCCGTAGCCGGCGCATCGAACGCGAGCTTCCGCGCCAAGAGCTCTTTCGCGGGCAAGAAGACGGCATTTCAGCGCAAGGCTACTTAAACGCGTACTGCTGTGCGATCGCGGAGGCGGCAGCCATCCGCTCCCGCTCCCGCATCGCCAGATACTGGTGTACGAATGCGATGGCCATGCTGCCCTCGCCCACGCTCGACGACACGCGCTTGATCGAGTCATGCCGCACGTCGCCCACGCAGAAGAACCCAGGCAGATTCGTCTCCAGCAGGTACGGCTGGCGATTGCCACAGGAGTTCTCGGGTAGGTCCCTGCCCGTGCAAACGTAGCCACGCTCATCTCGCTGGATCTGCGCCGGCAGCCAAGCCGTATTCGCATCGGCGCCGATCATGATGAAGAGCCCATGCGCCGGGCGTTCGCGAGCTTCCTGCCCGCGCGACACGGTGCATACCGTCTCCAGCGCGTTCTCCCCGCCCACTGAGATCACCTCGGTGAACGGCTCTATCTTGATGTTGGTTCTGTGGGCAATCTGGTCGATGAGGTACGAAGACATCGTCAGCTTCAGGCCGGCACCGCGCACCAGCACCGTCACATTGCGGGCGTAGCTCGAGAAGAACATCGCCGCCTGCCCCGCCGAGTTGCCACCCCCAACGATAAAGATGTCCTTGCCCACCACACTGCCGGCCTCCATCCGCGAGGCTCCGTATAGCACCCCGCGCCCGCGCAGCCGATCAATGCCTTCAGCTTCAAGCCGCCGCCAATCCACGCCGGTCGCCAGCACGACACATCGCGTATTCACCCGGTCGCCACCGTCCATCTCGACGCAGTAGCCGCCTTCAGTCAGCGGGTGAATGTTTGTGACTTCGCGAGTCACCACGATCTCCGCGCCAAATCGAGCTGCCTGCTTCTGTGCGCGATCGCTCAGTTCATCTCCGGAGATCCCGTTCGGGAACCCCAGGTAGTTCTCAATGCGGGAAGACGTCCCTGCCTGCCCACCCACCGTCGCTCGTTCTACAACCATCGAGCGGAGACCCTCCGACGCCCCATAAACGCCAGCCGCCAGGCCCGCTGGCCCAGCGCCAACGATCACAACGTCATAGGTATCGTTCTTTGGCGCGGTCTGATAGCCGAGCGCCAACGCAACATCACGCACCGTCGGCGAGTCGCCAAGACAGATCTCCTGGTCGATCACAACAGCCGGTCCTTCAAGCGCACGCTCACGCAGGCATGACGGAATGCGCTCCGGCTCCCGGTCGCGATCCACCCAGGCATAGGGGACACGATTGCTCGTAAGAAACGCGCGAATCTCACGGCAATCAACGTCGTACCGCGAGCCCACGACCATCGCTCGAATTCCAGGTACATCGCGCGCAAACTCCTGGATTGCCGTCAGCCTGTCGCTAAGGGCCTTAAGGATGAGCGCAGCGGCCTCAGGCACCTTGTCCACGAGAAACTTCAGCTGTAGCGAGCTCAACCGAAGAATGCGGCTAGGCATCTTCGCCTGCACGGACGCCAGGGAGGGCGCACCGAGAAGGATTGGCACCTCGCCAAAGAAGTCCGGCGCCTTGAACTGTCGAAGCACCTCCTCCCGGCCGTTGATCTCTTTCAGGACCTCAACGGTACCCTCAACGATCACGTAGAAGAACGGCGTCTCCCCTTCGCGGATCAGCCACTCGCCCTCGCAGAGCCGCACATCGGCAGTCTTCCCGGCTAGTTTCTCCAGGGTCTCCTGCGGAACAGAGTCGAACAGAGGAAGTTGCTTCAGTTCTTGGGCTGTAAACAAGGGGCGCCTCCACTGTCATCGTCTCACGGCGTTCTTCCAAACCAATCTTCCTCGTGCCACGACCGCCCTCTGTGAATTCGCGGTGATAATTGACGCATGCCCAACTCACTCTATGAAGTTCCCCTCCAAACCATTGCGGGGCAGCCCACCACGCTCTCCGACTACCAGGGCAACGTCTTGTTGCTGGTGAACGTGGCTTCGAAGTGCGGTTTCACGCCGCAATATACCGGCCTCGAATCGCTTTATCAACGCTTCAAGGATCGTGGCCTCGTCGTTCTTGGTTTTCCAGCCAACGACTTCGCCGGCCAGGAGCCCGGGACCAACGCGGAGATTGCCCAGTTCTGCTCCGTCGAATACCCTGTCACCTTCCCGTTGTTCGCCAAGACCACGGTGACCGGTCCAGACAAGAACCCCTTGTACGCCCAACTCATCACCGCGCAGCCGCAGCGGATCACCAACAACGACGAGTTGCACACCCACCTCTCCGAGTACGCCGCCGAGCACAACTTCCCGGCGCCAAACGCCCTGCCGGAGCTGCTTTGGAACTTCGAGAAGTTCCTCGTCAACCGTGAAGGCCAGACCATCGCCCGCTTCAACCCGGACATCACCCCTGATGACCCGAAGCTCATCGAGACCATAGAAGCAGCCCTCAACTAGGGCAGCTCGCACCCCACCAGCCGAGCGATTCTCCAGGTCGCGTATTCTTTCATCATCCGTCCAACGCTAGAAACCCTGAGGATCCCGTCCGCCTGATGCCCAAGCTGCCCGCTGTCCGTACACCCCTTCTCCTCGCTCCGTTTCTTACCCTGGCCCTCCCGCTCACCGCGCATGCCCAGCAGCCCATCCGCATCACTGCAGACCTCACCGAAGCTCCTCGCAAGCTCTACCACGCCGAGATCGATCTCCCTGTCCGCGCCGGCGAGAACAGCTTCACCACGCCGGAGTGGATCCCCGGCAACCATCGCCCTACCGGCCCCGCAGAGGACATCACTGGTGTAGTCTTCACCGCCAACGGCCAGCCTCTTCAGTGGCGCCGCGACGACGTAGACCTCTACCAGTTCCATGTCGACGTTCCCAAGGGCGTCACCAGCATCCACGCCCATCTGGACTGCATCGTCCTTGCCCGCGCCTCAGATAAGATCGCCGTGCTTGAGTGGGAAAAGCTCCTGCTTTATCCGGCAAACACGCCGGTCAGGAACATCGCCATCCAGGCCTCCGTCACGGTCCCGCAAGGCTGGGGCATCGGCACCTCGCTTGAGCCCGTAACGCCCTTCGACGCCAACACCAAACCTGGCGGCACCGTGCAGTACAAGCCCACCACCGTCGAACAACTCCAGGACTCGCCCGTCATCGCCGGCGAGTACTTCCACGAGTTCGCCCTTGCGCCCGACATCAAGCCCGCTCACTTCATCGACGTAGTCTCTGACCGTCCCGAAGACTCGAACCTCCACCCCGAGATCCTCACCAGCATCAACAACCTCGTCCGCGAAGCCGATAAGGCCTACGCCTCGCACCACTACAACCACTACAACTTCCTCCTCACCCTCTCCGACGTCACCGGCGGGGAAGGCCTGGAGCACGGCCAGAGCTCCGACAACGGAATCGAAGAGCTCGGCTTCTCGAACGCCAAGCATCTCCTCCCCAATGCAGAACTCCTCTCCCACGAGTTCACCCACTCCTGGAACGGCAAGTACCGCCGCCCCGACAAGCTCTACCAGACCGACTTCTCGAAGCCCCAGGTCGGCGAACTGCTCTGGGTCTACGAAGGCATGACCCAGTACATGGGCAACGTGCTCGCCGCTCGCGATGGCATGTGGACGCAGGCGCAGTACCGCGAAATGCTCGCCCTCTCGGCCGCCCAGCTCGACTACAAATCCGGCCGGCAATGGCGGTCCACCGATGACACCGCGCTCGCCGCCAGCATCCTCCGCGGCGGCAGCCCCAACTGGTCCAACTGGAAGCGCGGACAGGACTACTACCAGGAAGGCGAGCTCCTCTGGCTTGACGCCGACACCCTCATCCGCCAGCTTACGGATGACAAGAAGTCCATCATGGACTTCCATCACATCTTCCTCGGCAAGGGTGGCAACACCGGTCCAAACATCGTCACCTACAACCGCGAAGAGCTCATCCGTGACCTCAACCAGGTTGTGAAGTACGACTGGGCTGACTTCCTCCACAAGCGGATTGACCTGGTCAACCCACACGCCGACCTCGACGGCATCACACGCGGCGGCTACAAGCTCGTCTTCCAGGACACTCCATCCAAGTCCGAAGAGACCCTGCTCACCGGCACTGGACGTCGCGGCGGCGGTCCCGACCTCTGGTACTCCCTCGGTCTCCGCATCGCCAAGGACGGGACGATCAACGACGTACGTTGGGGCAGCCCCGCCGACAAGGCCAAGCTCGCGCCTGGCCAGAAGATTATCGCGATCAATGGCCGCGCGATCCCGGCAGAAGGCGACGATCAGATCCAGCTCTTCCACGAGGTACTCACTACCGCCAAAACCGGCACCCAACCCATCCATTTCGTCGTAGGCACTGAGATTTACGTCAACCAGATAGACATCGACTACCACGACGGCGAACGGTACCCCGTGCTCGTGCGCGACGAGACGCAAAAGGACTACATGGACGAGATCACAAGGCCCCTCACACACACCGTCTCCGCCATGCCCGTCCTCAGCCCCGACCGCTAGAACACTTCACGTGCGGGTGCAGCGACCTTGGACGAAAGATCTCGGCACGCCTATCGCCGAGGAACTTCTCTACGGGGTCAAACACCCCTTGGGTCCCGCTCATGCGCACTCCATCGCGCATGGGTGGGATTACGAGCTGCCACGCCATAAGGAGACATCATGAAGCGCATTCTCGCTTTGCTCAGCCTGGCCCTCACCATCAACGTCGGTGCGCAGCAAATGTCTACGGCACCGGCCAACGCTCAACCAAGGTCTGTCTACAGCGGCAAACCGGGTGACTTCAACATCCCGAACTTCCGCTTCGGCAGTGGAGAGGGCATCCCCTCACTTCATCTCCACTACCTCACGCTCGGCACACCGCACCGCGGCGCCTCGGGCCACGTCGACAACGCGGTTCTGCTTCTCCATGGCACCGGCGGCAATGCCCACACGCTCTTCAACGCCGTCTTCGCGAACGTGCTCTTCGGCCCCGGACAACCGCTCGATACCAACAAGTACTTCCTCATCTTCCCGGATGACATCGGCCACGGAGACAGCTCCAAGCCCTCCGACGGTCTGCACATGCGCTTCCCCCACTACGACTACGACGACATGGTCCGCTCCCAGCACGAAATGCTGCTGCAGGGCCTTCACGTCGACCACCTCCGCCTCATCCTCGGCACCTCCATGGGCTGCATGCAGAGCTTCGTTTGGGGTGAGACCTATCCCGGCTTCGCGGACGCGCTCATGCCGCTCGCCTGCCTCCCCACGCAGATCGCCGGCCGCAACCGCATGATGCGCTACATGGCCATCGAAAACATCAAGCGCGACCCTGCCTGGCTTAACGGCGAATACAAGACTGAACCCGAACTCGGCCTCCGTACCGCGAACGAGATGCTCTTCATCATGGGCTCCGCGCCGCTGGTACAACAAAAAGCCGCGCCCACCCGCGCCGCAGCCGAGCACTTCATCGACAACTACCTTGACCGTGCGGGTTCGCAAAGCGATGCCAACAACCTGATCTACTACGTCGACGCAAGTCGCAACTACGACCCAAGCAAGAACCTCGCCAAAATCACCGTCCCGGTCATGTACATCAACTCCGCCGACGACTTCATCAACCCACCCGAACTAGGCATCGCCGAAAACATGGCCAAACAGATGCCCCACGCCAAGTTCGTCCTTCTCCCCATCACCGACGCAACCCGAGGCCACGGCACCCACACCCAGGCTGCAATATGGAAGAATTACCTGGTTGAGCTGCTGAACGAATCGCAACCAAAGTAAGCCTCCATCAATACGCGTTCGAGCGCGCCGTTATCTTAGGAGCAGGCCCCCAAACTCCGATCGAGACCTGCCCTGATGCTGCGTCGTCTCCTGCTCTTCTGCTTTGCTTTCACCTCTTGCCTAGCCGGGGCACAAAGTGCTCCCACCCTGCTGAAATCTGCCGACCTCCAGGCCGATGCGGCCATCCTGCGTCGCGTCTACGAACAGCTCCATCCCGGCCTTTACCGCTACAACACGAAGCCGCAGATGGACGCTCACTTCGCAGATCTGAGCCAGGCACTCGACCATGATCAGACCCTGGCGGAGGCGTTTCTCGCGTTTTCCCGGTTCGCAGCTACAGTGCGGTGCGGCCACACTCAGGCGAACCCGGTGAACCAATCCAAAGCGGTCACAGAAGCGCTCTTCAACTCATCTACGCGGGTTCCCTTTCTGTTTGTCTGGCTCGATCACCGCATGATCGTCACGTCGGATCTCACTCCATCCAAGGATCTTCCACCGGGCACCGAGATCCTCAGCATGGACAGCGTGCCGGTCGCCACCATCCTGGATCGCCTGCTGCCCTTCGCCCGTGCCGACGGTGCCAACGACGCAAAGCGCATCGCTCAACTCGGCGTTCTGGGGACCGAATCCTACGAGCTATTCGATATCTACTTCCCGCTCGTGTTTCCCCCGACCGGCACCACGCTGACCCTCCGCGCACGCAAACCAGGAGCACCCGACACTCAATCCATCACCGTCGCCACACTTACGGTGGAGCAGCGCGCGCGAGCCACAAAAGGTTCGGATACCGAGGACCCCAACGCGCCGCTCTTCAGCTCCAAAAACCTTCCTAACGGCAGCGCATATCTGCGCATGCCCACATGGGCCCTCTTCAACAGCCACTGGGCCTGGAAGCCATGGCTGGACGCCCATCTGGACGAGGCAGCCGCCCGTAACGCGCCCGCGCTGATCCTTGATCTTCGCGGCAATGAGGGAGGTGACGACGTTGGCGCTGTCATCCTCGCCCACCTCGTCGACCATCCCCTCACCCTCGCACCCATGCAGCGGCTGGTGCGATATCGCGATGTTCCCGCCGATCTCGCTCCCTTTCTCGATACCTGGGACAAGTCTTTCTTTCACTGGAGTACCGCAGCGGTCGAGCTCCCCACTCCCTGGCCCACCGCCCCCGCCCAGGTCAGCTATCTGAAACTCCAGCGGCCAGGAGAAAACACCCTCGGCGACACGGTTCAGCCCCAGGGCAAGCGCTTCCGCGGGCGCGTCTTCGTTCTTATAGACGCCAACAACAGCTCAGCCACCTTCCAGTTCGCCCAAAACATGCAAACCCTTCACCTCGGCACGCTGGTTGGCCAACCTACCGGGGGAAGCCAGCGTGGCATCAACGGCGGAGCCTTCTTTTTCGTTCATCTGCCTCACTCCGGCTTGGAGTTCGATCTCCCGTTGATCGGCACCTTTCCTCCCGTTCCCGCTCCAAACGCCGGGATCACGCCTGACATCCGCGTTCAGCCCACGCCGCAAGACATCGCGACAGGCCGTGACGCTGCACTTGCGGCGCTTCCCGTGCGTTAACCCACCGGAGGCTCACTGCCGGGGAGATCGCCCGGACCTTCGCAACCACCGGCAGCAGGGTGGGCGTCTAACCTTGCAGATGAAGCCATCGCAAGCCCTTGCCTGTCTCCTCGCGTCCGCCGCTGTCACCGCGCCCCTGCGCGCCGACAATGCCCGCTTCGACCTCGCCGGACCAAAGATTGACGTTCGCATCAGCCGCGGCACAACTACGCTGCCCATCGCCCAGGTTCCCAACCTGCAGCCCGGTGACAAGATCTGGGTGAAAGCTGACCTTCCTAACGATCAACGGAATCACCTGCTTCTGATCGTCGCTTTCCTTCGCGGCACCACCAACGAGCCACCCGACAACTGGTTCACCGAGATCGACACCTGGGACAAAAAGCACACCGCTGAAGGCACCACCGTCACCGTCCCGCAGGACGCCCAGCAAGCTCTGCTCTTCGTCGCTCCCGAAACCGGTGGCGATTTCAAAACCCTGCGCTCCGCAGTAAAAGGCAAGCCCGGCCTCTTCATCCGTGCTGATGCCGACCTCAACGAAGCCTCCTTCGAGCAGCAGCGAATCGAACGCTATCTCGCGGCTATGCGTACCGTTCCGCAGGACGACCCCAAGGCCATCCAGGATCATTCCTCCAAGCTGGCCGCCACTCTCGCCCTCAAGCCCAACGCCGACTGCTTCAAGCAACCCGTTGAAGCCCAGGTGAACTGCCTCACGCAGTCCAGTGCCCCCGTTCTGCTCTCGGATGGCCACGGCCAGACGATTGCCGAATCCATCTCCTCCGGGCCTTCTTCCGATTTCATCAACGCTGCTTCGTACACCGGGGCCGCCGGTGCGGGCGTCTACTCCGCCTACGTCGGTGCGGTGGTTGATCTCGTCCACCTCGTCAGCACGCTGCACACGGCCAAATACCAGTACATTCCCGGCCTCAGCTTTCCTCAGGGCCCCACTCTGAACCTGAAACTCAATGCACCCGTCTCGTTCATCGACCCGAAGTCCGTCATCGTCATCGGTCTACCGGCCATTCAGAAAGCAGTGCCTCCGCCCCTCCATCCACACGACCCCGACCAAGTCGCCTGCCTCCTGCAACCCCGCATGGCACTCCAACTTGAAGGGGCTCCCCTCGTCTTCTCTACGAGCTTTGCACATGACCTTGTTCTGCGCCTGAACCGAACCAGCGGCGCTCAGGATATTCCCCTCACCCCGGCGGCGTTCGAAGGGGGCCTGATCGTGGCCAAGGACGATTCCCGTAAGGCCCTCCATGACGCCCCTCCCGACAGCTCCAAGCCGGGTGCGCCGTCTTCTCTGATAGGCGCATCGTCGGCCAAGGCGGGCTCCACCGATCTCACCGTCACCGGCACGGTTCACGGATTCTGGGGCTTCGACTCCTTCGAGGGTCCCACCCTCACTCTCCAACAGGTCGACGGCAAGGATTGGAAGATCGTCAGCGACACCCAACTGCTCGCAGGTCAGGACAATCACCTCACCCTCAAGGGCGACGGCACGGCCTGCGTCCAGCACATCGCCCTTACGACGAGCAAAGACAAGGACGTGGACGTCACCTTCAAACCCGCCAAAGACGACGGGGACAAACTCTCCAAGAACACACTTGCGCTCGAAGTCCCTCTCAAGAAGATCCAGCCCGGCGGCTACTCCCTCGCCATTCAGCAGTATGGCGACACCAGAAAAGACACCGTCGCACTCACTGCTTACAACGGCGACATTCACTTCAATGCCCTCAAGATCCACGAAGGCGACAACGTGGCGGTCCTCACCGGCCAGGGCCTCTCCAATGTCGCCGAACTCAGACTGGCGGACCAAACCTTCACCCCCGCAGGCGACGGGAATGACGACACCACCCTCAGTCTTGCGTCAAAGTCCACCGCTTCCCCCAAGGACGGCAGTGACGCCGCGGTCAAGCTCAAAGACGGACGCACTATGACCGTCAAAGTCTCCACTGAAGGCGCGCGCCCGTCCCTTCAACTGGTGTCGCTCAGCGCCACCCCTGCCCGTTCTGACGGCGAGCTGCCCGTCAACCTCGCCGGGGAGGACGAGATCCCCCTCAACGGCAGGGTCACCTTCGTCGTCCAGACCAAGGACGCCTTTCCCCGCAACCAAAAGGTCGAAGTCGCGACCGCCGACAACGCAGTCCACACCTCCCTCTCACTGGCCGACAACAACCTGATCCTGCAAGACGAGCACACCGCGGTCGCCACCCTCGATCCGCTCAAGGCCTTCGGTCAGTCCGCGTTTGGCAAGCTGCAGATGCGGCCGGTCGCCGGGGACGGAACCACCGGCTCATGGACTCCCCTCGGCATCCTCGTCCGCACCCCGCAGATCAGCGCGGTCCACTGCTCCACCGGGCCTACGCCGAGCTGCACGGTTCAAGGCAGCAACCTCTTCCTGATTCAGTCGTTCGCCGCGGCGAACGACTTCAGCAAACCCTCCGACGTGCCCTCCGGATTCGCTCAAAACTCAATTCCGGTGCCTGCGCCCGCGGACGGCGCTACCCTGTTCCTCAAGCTCCGGGATGACCCCGACGCGCTTGCCACGATCACCCTGCCCGACCCAATCCAGAAGCCGGTTGCTTCACCCTCGGCCAACGCCGCTCCAACTCAGACGCCGAACCCCGTCGCAGTAACCGCAGCCAGCCCTCTCGCTCCGCAGCCACCACCCCCCGCTACTACGGCCAAGCCCGGGATCCCACCGCAATAGCGATCCACACCAGTCGGCGCAGGACGCATTCCGGGCGGGCTTTCGCTGGCTATGCCTTACCTGCGCCGCGCTCGCGCCAGCGCGCCTTCGATTGGCTCCGTCTGGCGGTCGTCCACCATCGCGCCCGGATGACTCAATCGCAGCGCCGCCGCGAACGCCTCATGCACTGGGCGAATCCTGTTCAAAACGCTTCCTGTAAACGCAATTCGCTCCAAGTCCTCTGGATCGCACGCGGCGGCGCGCATCTTGGCTACAACAACATTCACCTGGGAGGCCAACTCCTGGCCTGCACGCTCCAGCACACTCTTTGCCAACGCATCACCCTGCGCCGCGCAACGGGCGACCGCCTCAACCAACGATGCAAAGTCCGGTCGTGGACGGCCGTTTGCTTTGGCGATCAGCGCCCCGATGCTGTTGATTCCCCAGGTCGCGTTGATCTCTCTTAGCAGACTGCTCGGAACACCGCGATCCACCGCCCTCAAACCGCTCCTTATCCCTTCCAGCCCGATCCAGTGCCCCGAGCCCTCATCGCCCAGCATTGGCCCCCATCCACCCGCGGTCATCCGTGATCCGTTCGAGCACCGCCCCACCACGTGCGACCCAGTCCCCGAGATCACCAGCACCCCAGGACCCTCACTGCCAAACGCGGCCTCCAGCGCAATCTCCTCATCGCCTGTGAGGATCAGCTCACCGGTGAGCATCTCCCCCAGCGTCGCCTCCGCCCAAGCCCGCACACCCTCGCTCGAGATCCCGGCCAGGCCCATGCAGGCACGCGTCACCAGGTACAGCGGCACCCTGGCCTGCGCGCTCGCCTCTTCCAGCAGATGTCGCAAACGCGCCGAAGCCTCCGGCGCACCGACGGACATAATCTTCACCGTCTCGCCGGTCACCCGGGACAAGATCCGCTCCTCGTCCCCAATCACACATTCCGTTTTCGTGCCGCCCGCGTCTACGGCAAGATACACACCCATTCCTCCGTCATCCTTCCGCTTCTTCTGATCTGTTCAGGCCGCTATCATACGGGCAAACCACAGCACGCGGCTTGGGCGCCCGTTTGCCGCTCCTCCCGCCGCCGGAGAGCTCCTTGCCCCCCAGCTTCGCCCCGCTCGCGTTCATCATCGTCCAACCCCATCATCTGCGCGCTCCAGACCTCGCCCTGATCGCAATCTACCTCATCGCGATCACCCTCTTCGGGCTAAGATTCCGCTCCCGTGGCCCAAATCAGGACAAGTCGCTCAAGAGCTACTTCCTCGCCGGCAATACTGTCCCATGGTGGGCCATCGCGCTCTCCGTAGTCTCCGCAGAGACCTCTACACTCACCATCATCTCCATCCCCGGAGTAGCCTTCACCGGCAACTTTGGTTTCCTGCAGGTCGTCCTGGGCTACCTCCTCGGCCGCGTAGTCGTAGCCGCACTCTTCCTCCCACGCTACTTCGCCGGCGAAATGCTCACCGCCTACCAACTCATCGACCGCCGCTTCGGCCCCGTCCTCCACAAGGTGACCGCCGGCCTGTTTCTCCTCACCCGGGCCGCCGCAGAAGGGGTCCGCGTCTTCGCGGTCAGCATCGTTGTCTCCATCGCCATCGGCACCGGCGACATCCTGTCCATTGGCATCATCACAGCTCTCACCCTGCTCTACACCTTCGAGGGTGGCCTGGCCGCAGTCATCTGGACCGACGTCGTCCAGATGGCCATCTACGTCTTCGGCACCGTCGTCGCGCTCATCTCATTAGGCCACCACGTCCCCGGAGGCTGGTCCACCATCATCCATACCGCGGGAGCCGCGCATAAGTTCGAGACCTTCAACTTCGCCTTCAACCTCACCCCGCAGTTCTGGAGCCAGCCCTACACGTTCTGGGCCGGCTTTCTCGGCGGCACCTTCCTCACCATGGCCTCACACGGCACAGACCAGCTGATGGTCCAACGCCTCCTCGCCGCGCGCAACCTCCGCGAATCCCGCCTCGCCCTCCTAAGCTCGGGGGTCGTTATCTTCTTCCAGTTCGCCTTCTTCCTCCTCATCGGCGCTGGTCTCTGGGTCTTCTATGGCATGGCCACTACGCCGGGCGCCCCACATCTCGCTTCTGAGATGTGGGCCAGGACAACCTCCCCTGACCGCCTCTTCCCCACCTTCATCACCGAGCAGATGCCCGTCGGCATCGCCGGCCTCCTCATCGCCGCCATCCTCGCGGCCGCCATGAGCAACCTCTCCGCCGCGCTCAACTCCCTGAGCTCCACCACGATCGTCGACTTCTACATCCGCTTTAAACCCCAGACCTCGGACCGTGAACGCACCCTCATGTCCAAAGCCTCCACTGCCCTCTGGGCCATCGTCCTCTTCGCCATCGCCATCATCTCGCTCCACAACGGCGGCAAAGGCCACGTCGTCGAGATCGGCCTGTCCATCGCCTCGGTAGCCTACGGCTGTCTTCTTGGCGTCTTCCTGCTCGGCACCCTCATCCCCCCGCATTCGAAGTACAGCCCTACAGAATGGGGAGCCATCATCGGCATGATCTGCGGATTCATCCTCAACGTCTGGCTCTGGCAAGGCACCTTCCCCGCCCACATCGGCCCCCTCACCATCCCTCACATCGCCTTCACCTGGTACGTTCTCATCGGCGCCGTCGTCACCTTCGCCATCGGATCCGCCGCCAGCCTCGTCCTCAGTAAGATCTACCGCCCCGGCCTGAAGCCAGTCGCTGCCATAGCCACTGCCCTGCTTCTTTTTCTGTCATTCCCGCAGGGAACCTGCTGTTTGCACGCCCAAGCGACCACGCCCCAAGGTCAACAATCCACAGACCACAAATTCGCCCCTCCACCCGACCCTAACACCCTCCCGGCACCCCCCATGAGAGTCGCTCCCCAACCCCCGGCCGACTTCTCCCAGATCTCCACCCTCATCAACGACGCCATCGCCCACCACGGACTCCCCGGCGCCGTTGTCGTCATCGGCCACGGCGGCGAAGTCGTCTTCCACCACGCCTACGGCGACCGCAAACTCGCCGGAGAACCCGGCCTCGACGGTCAACCCAGCCCTGCCGAGCCCATGACCGAAGACACGATCTTCGACATGGCCTCGCTCACCAAGTGCATCGTCACCACAACCGCAATCATGCAGCTCTACGAACAGGGCAAGCTCGACCCCGACACCCCAGTCGAGCACTACCTGCCCGACTTCAACCCCACCCACGACCCCGAACGCGCTAGAGTCACCCTCCGCCTGCTCCTAACCCACTTCAGCGGGGAAGCCCCGGACGTCAGCCTCAAGGACCCTTGGGGACTCGCCGCCCCCGACAAAGCCGAAGGCCTCCGCCGCGCCCTCACCAACCCTCTCGCAGCAGCGCCAGGCACGAAGTTCGTCTACTCCGACATCAACTTCATCCTGCTTGGGGCCTTGGTCGAGAAGCTTAGCGGCGAACGCCTCGACGACTACGCTCGCGAACACATCTTCGAGCCGCTCGGCATGACGCAGACGCGATACCACCCCTTTGACCGTGCGAGTGGCGTAATCAGAGCGCTCAGGCTCCGCAACGTACCTCGGACCTCCTAGGACACACAACAGACGTCTCCGGCTGCTCCGGAACCCTGTTGGAACGCAGGCGACATACAACACACCGCCCCCACCGCCCACGACGACGAAGGCACCCCCACCACCAACCCCAACTTCAACCACCTCCTCCGCGGCACCGTCCACGACCCCACCACCCGCCGCATGGGCGGAGTCGCCGGCCACGCCGGCGTCTTCTCCACCGCCCACGACATGAGCCTCTTCGCGCAGGCTCTCCTCGACCGCTACGCCGGCCGCCCCAGCAAACTCCCCCTCAAGCGCAAAACCCTCATCGAAATGCCCGCCCCAACAACCCGGCCACACCCCCTTCCAGGTCGGCCAACACTTCCGCGCCAACGCCAAGGCCATCGCCGAAGGCCAGAAACCCACCACCGGCGACCCCACCCTCCTCGACCCCAACTTCCCCGCGGTCAAGGACGAACCCCTCCGCGGCTTCGGCTGGGACATCGACACCGGCTACTCCAAACCGCGCGGCCGCTTCCCCATCGGCAGCTTCGGCCACACCGGCTTCACCGGCACCAGCCTCTGGCTCGACCCCGGATCCGACACCTTCGTCCTGCTCCTCTCCAACGCCATCCACCCCAAGGTCGGCGCAGCCATCTCCAACCTCCGCGGCGAAGTCGCCACCGCCGCCATGAACGCCCTCGGCCTCTACAACTCAACGCCCGCCCAACGCGCAGCCCTCACACTCACAAATCAAAACGGAACAAAACCACTGGCAAACCGCCGCGTTCCATCCCCGCCAACACACTCCCTCATACCTCAACACCGCATCCCTCACGCCTGAACAAAACCCGGGTGCCCTCAGGTCCCGCCTCTGGGACCTGGGTTCTCCGCGGCTACGCACCAGCCTCGTTCGGACACTGCCCAACAACGCCCAAACCCAAACCGGCCTGGACGTCCTCGAATCCACCCACTTCGCCGCCCTAGCCAAACTCACCATCCCCAACCAACCCCTCCGCATAGCCCTGCTCACCAACCAGACCGGCCTCGACGCCCACGGCCGCCGCACCATCGACATCCTCTACACCGACCTCCCCAAAACCCTCCCCCAAGCCCATCTCACCAACCTCTTCAGCCCCGAACACGGCATCTTCGGCGCCCAGGACACCGAACACCTCAGCACCGAAACCGACCCCACCACCGGCCTCCCCGTCACCAGCCTCTACGGCCCCCACGAGTCCGACCGCCGCCCCTCCCACACCCAATTGAAAGACCTCGACGCCGTCCTCATCGACCTCCAGGACGCCGGCCTCCGCTGCTTCACCTACGAGACTGTCCTCGGCTACTTCCTCGAAGCCGCCGCCACCGAGCGAACGCAATACCACCACGACCTCCACATCATCGTCCTCGACCGCCCGAACCCCTTAGGCGGCCTCACCGTAGCCGGCCCCACCTCCGACCCTGGCACCGAAAGCTACATCAATTACCAGCCGATCCCCCTTCAGCACGGCCTCACCCTCGGCGAGCTCGCCCGCTACACCGTCGCCACCAAGCACCTGGACGCCGCCCTCACCGTCATCCCGATGAAAAACTGGCGCCGCGACCAGTTCTTCGACAACACCGGCCTTCCCTGGACCCCACCCAGCCCCAACCTCCACACCGTCACCGCCAACCTTCTCTACCCCGCCACGACCATGCTTGAGTTCACCAACCTCTCCGTAGGCCGAGGCACTCCCCTTGCCTTCGAAGTCTTCGGGGCAGCCGCGCCGCCGTCACGGCAACCCTGGTTCAACGCCCAACAGCTCGCAGACACCCTCAATGCCCGCCAGATCCCCGGCGTACGCTTTGAGATCATCCAACTCCCTATTCCCGAAGACAGGAACCACTACCCCGGCCACGGCCAAAGCATCCCCGCCGTCCACATCCTCATCACCGACCGCACGCAACTCAGCGCCACAGAACTAGGCGTCGAGCTCCTAAGTACCCTTCACAAGCTCTACCCAACCCAGTTCGAGCTCGAGCGCTCTTTGAAACTCATCGCAAACCGCGCCACCATCAATGCCATAACTCATGGCGACGACCCCCGGACCATCGCCGCCACCTGGACCGAAGACGTGAACAAGTTCCGGGCACAGCGGAAGCCCGTTCTTCTCTACCCGGAGCTCCCTCAATGAACCCCGCAGACCCTAACGCGCTGCGGGCACAGTCGGCGGATCGATCGCAGCTTCAATAATTGTTACCGGTCCGGGCCGCTGCTGCCGGTACATTCGCCCGATGTATTCGCCGATGATCCCAAGCAACATCGCGTTGATGCTGATGGAGATCAGAATCAACGCAGCCAGCGTGGTAAACCCCGCGGGCCAGGGCCGCTCAAACGCCAGCCGCCCCACAGCGTAGCCCACCATTCCCAGCAACGTCACGAGGCTCACTCCCAGTCCGAAATACGTTGCAATCCGCAGCGGCACGGTTGAGTGATTCAGAATCCCATCAAGAGCCAGCGACAGCAGCTTCGAGAACGGGAACTTGCTCTCGCCCCTCTCCCGCGCGCTCCGCGTATAAGGCACGCCGACCTGCTTGAACCCAAGCGTCGCAATCGTTCCCCGAAGATATGGCGTTGCATCCGGAAACTCCGCTAACAGGTCGATCACCCGTCGGCTAATCAGCCGAAAGTCCCCCGCATCCACGGGCAGCTTCTCTTCGCTAAGAAGGTCGATCAGGCGATAAAACACGGCCCGGGCCGCACTGATGCGCCACCCTTCCTGCCGTTGTATCCGGACTCCGTACACCACATCCGCCCCGTCCAGCCAGATGTTCAGGAATGAATCCACCATCTCCGGAGGGTCCTGCAAGTCAACGTCCAACTGCACCGCAGCATCCCCACGGGCCTGCATATATCCCGTGAGAATCGATCGCTGATAGCCGAAGTTCTTCGAGAACCGAAACACCCGCACCCGCGCATCACGCGCCGCCAAACCGGAAAGAAGAGGGTACGTCCGATCCGTGCTGTGGTTATCGGTAAACACAAATTCAAAGCGGAACCGATCCTGCAACGGCTCCAGGATCGCGGTGACCCTCGCATAAAACGGCTCCACGTTCAGCTCTTCATTGAAGACCGGAACGACGATCGAAATCAGTGGACGCGCGTCGTTGTTCATGAAACCTCAACCGCTCTCTCGCTAAGAACCAACTCACTGATCCCCTCAACAGGAGACACCTTCGGAGTCCACCCGGGAAGCAAAGGTCCCTGCCAGGGCTCAAAGATCTGCCCAGGCCAATACGGGATCGCGCCCCAGTCAAACTCGAGGTCCAGGTTCGCCCGGACCTTCACCTGCTCCACCAACTCCTTCAGCGTAATGCGCACACCCGAGCGGATTGCAACAAAGGGCTCAAGCGACTCACCCGCGGCCAGCATCGCTGCGGCCTGCAGGAATGCACGGGCGATATCTGCGACATGCACCACCTCCACAAACTGCCGTCCCTCAGACACCGGAAGCGTTGATCCCGGGGTTGCATGGATGATCTTCTTCCAGAGCTTTGGCCGAGTATCGTCCGGCCCAAAGATGTCATACAACACCAGCGTCGCACTCGGGATGCCCCGCACCCGCCGATAGTACTCCAGCATGTCGTGCAGCGCCTGCTTGGCCGCCGCATAAAACGTGTTCGGCGAGTACTTATCTCCCTCGAACTGCCAGTACGTCCCTGCATGCAGAAAGACCGGCGGCCGCGAACACGCTGCCGCTCCATGCAGGAGCGCCACGCCAAGCAACACACCGCAGTTCAGCATCTCCACCATCTCGTCAAAGGTTGGCGGCTCCGCATGCACCGCGGCCAGGTGCACAATCGCGTCCGGTTCAATCTCCTGGACAAACTCGTCTATCGCCGCGAAGTCGTGGCCGATCAGCCGAATCCTCTCTGCTGGCAGTAGCTCCACCAATCGGCCCACATTGCAGTTCGCTACCGCAAACACCTCAATACCGCGATAGAGCAGCTGCCGAATCAACTCGGAACCTAGATATCCGTTGCCACCGGTGACCATCACCCTTCGCAGGCGGGTGCCCAGAATGTCTTCCCAAATCGTTTCACTCACAGTCATGTCCTGTGCTGGGAGCTGATTGGGAAACATCTTGCTGCTTCCATGCAACAACGGGGCAGACAGAGCGGTAGTGCACACGGCATTCAGGGACAAACTTCATGTCTGCGATCCGGTGGCGAATGCATTCTCGTCCATGGTCCTTAGATCCTCGGTCCCACTCTTCGTTTCGCGTTCAAGCACCCACCATGTCTCAGGAGCCGATAAGATCGTCTCGCTGTCTGTCTGGTCCAGCGGAGGACCAAGCGGATATAGCAGTGCCAAGAGCAGAAGAAATCCAAGGACGACGCAATGCAGCGGACCTATGTAACGCTGGTCCTTGTGAACAAGGAAAGTTTCACAGGAAAGCAGCACCGTCATGCACCCAAGCATGGAGGAAAGACCAGGAATTCGTACATTGTCCTGCCATGCTTTCTGTGCT
Organism: uncultured Verrucomicrobiae bacterium; assembly: GCA_963717535.1. Taxonomy (GTDB): domain Bacteria; phylum Acidobacteriota; class Terriglobia; order Terriglobales; family Acidobacteriaceae; genus Granulicella. The sequence goes on along the minus strand of OY970344.1, from coordinate 371,519 downwards.
AACAACAGCAGCATTGCACACGGAGCATACAGGTGCACCAAAGTGCCATCACCGGAGAATGCCGTGAAGTAGATCGAAGAAATTGTCAGGGCTAGTACCTGATTGAGCAACGGAAGCTTCCGAATCCGGACAAAGTAGATCAAAACTCCACCGCCCGCTACCGTCCACAGATAAGCCGTTAGAGTTCTAGTGAAACCATTAGCCTTATGATGGAAACACACGTACGCGCAGAGCTTGAATAGAGCAAACATCGAATGGTCTACACCATTCTCATCGGGCCGCCATGCGCTCATATACACCTGCTTGAACGTCCCAAGTCCAGAGGCGATGCCGTGATACGCCGAAACCACCGTAGGTCCAACTACTGCCATTGAGACCCAAGAGATGAGAGTAAATACGACGATGCCGAAGATGAATTTGCCGTACTGCTTTCGGGAAAGGAAAAGGCCGAGGAGCACAAAGGGAAACAATTTCAAGGAGGCGCCGAATCCAAAAAACGCCGCCGCGGTCCAGAGCCGTCCAGTTGCGTAGGCCCACATCCCGGTTGCTAGTGCTAACCAGACGAGTATTTCTATGTTCCCGCGGTCAAAGATCAAAATACCGGGCCATGAGAACAGGGTCATCACGAGACAAAACAGGACTGCCTGTGAAACTGCCATCCCGCGTCGAGTAAGGGTTCGTGCAAACAAGCCGGCAGGGATGACCAAGGCAAGCACGCAGAAAAGCTCGAACCCAAAGACATCCCAGCGCTTCAGAAAATGGAAAAACAGCTCGAATGCAACAATGCACGGAGCTGGGTAGTTGATTGGAAAGCCTACCTGCCAAAAAGCCTGAGTGTGAAAGTACACGAACTTATCTTCGAAGATAGTGAAATCGTTGAACAAGTCATTACCCCGGGATAGCGGGTACCCTGCGCGTCCGTTGATGTGCAAGAAAAAGTTGCATACTAGATGAAACATCAAAGATAGAGCAAAGAAGAACGAACTCCAAAGCTCAAATCGGCGCAATGTAGGAGCGATCGCGTCAGTCGAGCGACCCGGAAGAACAACCGCGTTCATAGGGATACTCTAACGCAGGAACTCAGTCCAAGAAGGAGCACAGACAAAGCCGGGTCGTGATCTCCGATCTCGCAATACGATGCACCTCATCTTACCCGACGAGCGCGAGGATTGCGTGACCAACAGGAGGTGATCAATGGACGTTGCCACCGAGAAGATCGATGAAATGACGGCCAGACGAGAACCCGCAAGCTCATGGCGCCATCTCGAGATTCATTTCACGGCTGTCCATGGCCGGCTCTCGCCCGCGCCCAAGATGACCCGCCAGCCTGGATCCTAATCGAATCATCGGCTGTTCCACTGCATGGTACAGCGCCACAGACAACCCAACCAGGACAACCAGGAACGCAGCGATGCGCAGGACAGCCGGGTAACCGGACATGTAGTGAAGTCCCACGGCGATCGCAGCAAAGTGGCACAGGTAGAACCCGTAAGAGTACTTTGCGAGTTCATGGGCGGTCCGTTTGACCAAGGAGTTCTCCATCGGCCGGAACAAAGGGAGCGAGCACCCGAGCAGGAGCGCAAAGATCCATCCACTTCGGAACGAACTCTCCGTCCTAGAGGCCCACCAATTCACCGCAGCGATCAAAAGTCCCAGCCACAGCGGGAACGACCAACCCGGCAGTCTGGGGACCGGCTTGCGCCTGTACAGCTGGTACGCGATCGCACCGGGGATGAACAGTGGAGAGCAAAACAGGAGCTCCGAAGAGATAGACGGCAGCGTCGCGTGTGCCGTTGCAATCGCGAGCGCATCCAGCAGCAACAGCGCAAACACGCCCTTGTTAGACCTCATGAAGAAGAAGAGGAACGGCAGAACGACATACATCTGTACTTCAACTGGAAGGGACCACGACGCTCCGATCACGCGTACACCCGGCCCAGTCAGGTTCATGATCAACAGCACGTTTGCCAACAGCTCGCCTCTCCCGGGCATAAGGAAAAGGAAACGCGGAGCGTAATAGGGCGCGGTTGGAAGTCGAACCGCGAGACTCAGCCCAAGAACCACAATCCATAACGGATACAGTCGAAATGCTCTGCGCACATAGAACCGCAGAGTATGCGGATCACGCTCAAGAGACCACATCAGCACCAGCGTGGTGTGTGTGAAGAAAATGAAGACGCCGATCATCCCAAGAAACCAGATCGATTGCGCCGGAACGATTTGCCGATGCATATACGTCCGCACGTGGGTCACGACCACGAGGAGGACGGCTACAGCCCTCATGAAGTCCAGATTAGGGTTATCGCGCACAAATCCTAATCTCTCATAGACTCGCAGTCCAGAGGTCGCATTCGCGGCCCCTTCTGCTAGCGAGGACCACGGGTGCGGGTCCTCAAGCACAGAATGGTGGGAAGTTAGGAGTGAAGCGACCTTCGAAGTTTGAGGCGAGCAATAAGCCAATGCCTACCGACGCGCGCTCACTGCCCCGCTAAACATGATCGCCTGTTCCCGGCCTGAGTTCGGCAACAGCACCGCGGCTCCCAACGCCGTCATCTCGACCTGTACAGAGTTCCGGCCGACCTGGACCTTCTCCCCACGGGCCTGCAATCCCACCACCTCCACGCGGTACGCATTCCACCACGCATGCCATTGGCCTTGTGGCGCGCCGATCGTCACAGCGACCGAGCCATCCGCGCCCACCTTGCAGCTCATATGCAGCCGCAGATAATTTCCCTTGCGGAAGTCGAAGCTCTTGCCGTCATCGTCGTACAGATCACCCGTACAGGGCTCACCGGCCACGCCGGGAAACACACGCAGCGTCAGCGGCCCTTGCGGTATTTCCTCCGTGGATTGGGTGAGCGGTTGCATGGGGATGATCGCGCCGGCACGCACATAGACCGGCAGTTCGTCCAGCTTGGGCGTCACCATGATCGGCTTCAGCGTGGTCGCGGCAGGGTCACGGATCTCGCGGTCTCGCGCCACCACAGGCGCGCGCCGGTCCAGCTTCTCCCCAGTCCAGTAGTCGTACCAGAGCCCGGGAGCCAGGTGCACCTCGTACGGCGCCACCTCCTCCGGAGAAGCCGCGGCTGCGACCAGAATGTCGGGCCCGAACATGAACTCCCCGCCGCCTTCCAGGTCCAGCGGTGTCCCGTCAGCCGTCGCCTTCGGGAACTCCATAAAGAGCGGCCGCACGATCGGCAGGCCGTCGCGCGAGGTCTCCTCGGCTGTGGTGTACAGGTACGGCATCAGGCGGTATCGCTCTTCGATGTAGCGACGACGAATGTCCTCGTGCGCCGGACCGTCCACCCAGGGCTCATGGTCGCGTGTACCTTTGGCCGAGTGGTCGCGGTCGATTGGTTGAAACGCCGCCAGCATCAGCCATTTCGTCAACAGATCCGGCGGCGGCGATCCCGCAAACCCGCCCACATCCGCGCCCGCCAGGGCAAACCCACTCATGCCAAGGTTCAACAACTGCGGCGTCGTCTGCCGGAGATGATTCCACGTTGCCGAGTTATCGCCGGTCCACGTGGCCGCATAGCGCTGCCCACCCGCGTAGCTCGCCCGCGTCATCACAAACGGACGGACGTTCGGCTGGAGCGTCAGCAGGCCCTCTTCGGTAGCTCGCGAGTTTTCCATGCCGTACACGTTGTGAATCTCAGTGTGCATTGCCGTGCGCTTGGCAAAGCCGGGCTCGTCGATCCGGTGCTCCACGTCTTCGGGCATGGTCTTGGTGGGATACACAAAGACCGCCGGCTCATTCATGTCGTTCCAGAAGCCTGCCGCGCCATCTGCGACAAAGTCTTTGAACTGCGTGCCCCACCACGCGCGAGTCCCCTGTTGCGTGAAGTCCGGGAAGACCGCAGGCCCGGGCCACACCGGACCGACGTACTCTTGCCCGTGCTCCTTTACAAAGTGATCGCCCGCCTCACCGCTGTCGTACGGCGCGTACCCCTGCCCCGGCACGTGGGCGACATGCAGATCGGTGATCAGCACAGTGTGGAAGTGCTCCGAACTCATCTTGTGCAGCAATCCCGGGAAGTCGGGGAACGTCACCGGATCCACCGTGAAGGGCCGGTTCTTGTACTGAAAGTCAATGTCCAGCCAAAGAACATCGGCGGGAATACGATCGGCCCGAAGCCGGGAAGCGACCTCCTCGAGCCTTGCCCTTGGCGTGTACGTGTAACGCGACTGCTGGTAGCCCAGCGCCCACTTCGGCGGTAACGGAGTCGGCCCCGTCAGCCAGGCATACGCGTTGACGACCTGCTTGGCATCCGGGCCATAGAGCAGGTAGTAGTCCAGCGGACCATCCGGCGCCCCGAAGCTGTACCGGTCCACCCGCTCGCGCCCGAAATCGAAGGAGGTCCGGAACGTGTTATCGAACAGCACGCCCAGAGCGCGCCCCTGCCGCAGATCAATGAAGAACGGGATCGATTTGTAGATAGGATCCGTCGACTCCTGCCAACCGAACATATCGGTATTCCACATCACGAACGTCTCGCCGGCACGGTCCAGCGGTCCCGGCTTATCCCCCAACCCGAAGAAGTGGTCTTCGGCCGTTTTCTGCTTAGCTACACGGAAGCCTGCGCCATCCCAGCGCGCCGGCACGGCATCGTTCTGCAGCAAGTTGCCCGCCCCGTCCGTCACGGTCAGTCGCTCGTCAGCGCCCACTTTCAAGTGCAGGGCGGCAGTGTGAAAGCCATCGGTCTCCGGCTCTACCGTAATCCGCGCTGTACGAGCCTCGGGCAGAACTGCCCAGGACGCATCCTCCGCCGGGTGCCCGACCCGCTCCATTCGCACCCGCAGGACATTCGCTCGAAGTGCATCGACCCGGAGCACCGTTACGCCATCAGAGATCGTCACTCCACTTCTTGTGTGCACGAGCCCACGGGATCCGTCCGTTGTCTGCGCTGCCACACTCAACGCCACCAGCGCACTTGCGCCGAAGGCTACAGCGAAGCTCCAAACTCCAGTACGGCCACGGAACATGGCGCAGGGCACATCTCGTACATCGCGATTCATGATGGTTGCAGCTTCGCGACCGCAGGGCGTTCCCCGCAATGCAGCGCGACTCCTCTCGGACTCATTTCTGAATCAACAGCCAACGCACCGCCCTTCAGCTACTTACGCACGCCGATGAAGCTTCGGCCGGCCTCTACTTCAGCTGTAGCGAGTACATGTTCCCGGTAAAGGTCTGCTCCACAATGAGTGGCTCATTCTCGCGCGTCAGCCCTCCAAAAATATAGCTTTCCGCATCGCCTTGCGGCGACTCATTCAGCCGAATCAACTCCTGCACTGTTCCTTCCGGGATGGAAACACGGTCGATTGGCTGTGTAGGGTTCAGCGACTCGTGAAGGTAGAGGTACCGACTGTCTGGCGACCACACAGGATCAGCCCCCGAATGGACCGGCAACGTCGTCCACTGTCTCGAGGCTAAAGTGAACAGCCGCACCTGCCGCTGATCCAGCGACAACGCCGCAACAAAGCGCCCGTCGGGCGACCAGCGCGGACTAAACAGGCCCTCCGACTGCGGCACCTCATCCACCGTACCCGTATCCAGGTGAAGCACCTGCAGCGTACGTGCGGCCGTCTCTTTTCCCAGCGGATCATTCACGCGCCCGAACACAAGCGACCGCCCGTCGGGCGACCACGACGGATCCGCCGCATTGCGCGACTCCCGCAGGAGCGGTTGGATCTCTCCCCCGTCCGCGTCTACCAGGTAAAGCTGCCACGCCTTACCGAGTACCCGCGCCATAAAGGCCAGCTTGGAGCCATCAGGAGACCACCGGGCCAAAAACACATTCAGCTTGTCCGGCGTCAACTGCAGCCGCTCCGTGCCGTCCGCGGCAGATCGCCAAAGGTGCCCAGTACTGTCTGTCCAGGCCGCCCACTTCCGGTCGCGCGAGAACTCGACCCGCAGCGCAGAGGACAGAAATCCGCGTTCCGGCACCAGCGCTCCACCGGGGGTCAGTCGCTCCAGCTGCGACCGGCTATCCACGCCGATGAAATACAGCGTATTTCCCTGCCGAGCCGCCAGAGGCGACTGGAACTGCAGCGGACCGTCCGTCACCCGGACCGGATGCGAAGTCGAATCTCCCCCGAGCTTCCAAAGGTCGGTGTTTCCATCCCGGCCGGACTGGAACACAAACCACTTCCCGTCCGCCGTCCACACCCCGCAACACTCCATCGGCGGATCAAGAAAGCCCCTGAGAACCTGCCGCGGCTTGCGGTCGGAAGCCGTTAGCTCCCAAAGGCTCTTGCTGTGCCCAATCGGGTCGACTATTGTGAAGCGCAGCAGACCGCCCGCGGGGTTCCACCGCAGCCAGAAGGCACGGCCCGGCAGCGAAGCATAGATCTGCGGCCGTCCATCGGTCAGGTTGGTGAGATAGAGATCGTTGCCCGCGGCATACAGAACGCCCTTCCCGTCCGGCATCCAGGTCGCATCATGCGCCACCACGCGGTCGACCCGCAGAGCTGATCCGCCGCTGGCCGGAACCACCCACAGCGGCTGCTCCGACTCCGGCGAAAGATGGTTCCGTAGTAAGAGCTGCGTACCGTCCGGCGAAATGTCGCCCAGCATGGGGCTCGCTACCTCTTCCGGTACGTTGAACAGGGCAGGTGACCCGCCCGAGATCGGCACCGTCGCGACCCCGGAACGTCCACCATCGATCACTGGAACAAAAAGCCGGTAGCCATCTGTAGCGCTGGACATCAGGTTTTCGGTAACGTCCATGTCCACCGCAAGATGGCCGCTATGGGTGAGTTGCGTGATGTGCGGGGGCACTGTGCCGGCCCGTTGCACGCCCTCCAGGTACCCCAGCCAGGCAAGAAGCGCTCCGACAAGTGCCAAAACCAAACAAAGCACCGACAGCCTCGGTGGAGAGGAGATAGCAGGGGCAGAACCTGCGCCAGCGGCCGCCGCGACGCTTAGCGTCTCCGGGGCTGGCAGCTTAGGGGATTCCGCAAGCGGGATTTCCGTTTCAGCCGGAAGGCTCGGCAACCCTACATGCAGCTTGATCGGTCGCGGTCCAGAGTCCAGGACGGGCCCGACCAGCAGTTCTTTGGCCGTGGGCTCGAGAGAACCTTGGCTGGCACTCTGCTGCCGTTCCTCATCCCGGGCACCTGTCACCGGAGCGATGAATCGATACCCCCGCCGGGCGAGCGTCTCCACAAACCTCGGGTTCTCCGCGGAGTCCCGGAGAGCCTCCCGAATCTTGTTGATCGCCGTAGCCAGTGAGTGGTCAAAATCGACGGTGGTGTTGCTGCCCCAGAGCCGGGCTTGTAATTCCTCGCGGGTCACGACCTCGCCTGGTCGCTCCAGCAGCACAGTGAGCACTTTGAAAGGTTGGCTTTGTAACTTGACGCGGTAGCCCGACCTCCAAAGCTCGCCCGCCTGAAGGTCGACCTCATAGAGTCCAAAGCTGATTCGCGACTGAGAAGGGGTAGAGCTCTGCATCTGCAACGCGTCCGCGCTCCTCAAGACTGTAACACCAAGCCCCTTCCCCACAGGAGATGCACCCGGGTAAACCAATGACACCATTTAACTTACCCAGGGACGCACAATTGAGTGCCAAAGCATTGCGCCGACACCGTCCCCTCGGCCAAAGTGTCCGCCGTCCCATCACGCCCTGTTCCGGCGAAGCTGAAACTTGCTCGCCTCTATGCCTCAAGAAAGCACACCGTGGTCGTACTGGAGCCCCAGTGAACATCTTCTCCCCTTTTATCCGACAGCTCGCCTCACGCTGGACGATGCTGATTCTCACTGTGCTCTGCATTCTCCCGGCAACCCGGTTGCACGCACAAGCCGATCCGCCCATCGCACCCGGGTATGCACGCATCCACTACTACCGCCCGGATAGCAACTACACGGGGTGGGCGCTCTACACCTGGAATGCCTCCACGGAGAACAACAACTGGTGCTCGAGCGAGGTAAGTCCATCGGGAACGGACGCTTACGGAATCTACTTCGACGTCTCCGTCAACCCAGCCTGGGGTTCCCCCACCGGCGACCTCGGCTTCATCCTGAATAACTGCTCCAACGGACAGCAGAAGGATCCCGGCCCGGACCAGCACCTCCAGATCACGCGATACAGCCAAGCCTGGATCATCTCCGGCGATGCGACGGTCTACACCTCAGAGCCGACCGAGACGCAGAAGCTGAACAGCGTCTTCCTCAAGCAGCAGGCTTACTGGCTTGACCGCTCCCGAGTCGCAATCCAGCCCGGCTTTTTCCAAAGCGGCAACCTCTACTCCATCGTCTGGAACACCGCGGGCGGCTTGCAGCTGACGGCCACCGGCGTCTCCGGCGGCCAGCAGATTCCCCTCGTGCAGGGCGGCAGCCTCACCCAGGCCGAACTTGCCCGCTACCCACAGCTCGCCAACTACGCTGTACTCACAGTCTCCCCGAGCGTGAAACTTTTCACCCTGAAGCAGGCCCTCAAAGGCCAGATCGCCCTCTCCTCGGTGACCCAGGCAGGCGCCCTCAGCTATGCCACTGGCCTCCAGCCCGCGGGTGTCCTGGACGACCTGTACTACTACCCCGGCAAGCTGGGCGTAGTCTTCACTCACCCCCGCGACCTCGAGTCATCGGACTTCGCCGACGACGCCAGCGCTCCCGTAAAGCTCAAGCTCTGGGCCCCCACCGCGCAAAGCGTCTCCGCGCTGATCTACACCAAAGCCTCAGACACCACCCCCGCCCAAACCATCGCGATGCACGAGCACAACGGCGTCTGGGTGGCCCGTGGCGACTCCTCCTGGTCCGGCAAATACTACCTGTACTCCGTCAACGTCTACGTCCCGTCAGATCACGCTGTCGACACGAACGTGACCACCGATCCCTACTCGATCGACATCGCCCTGAACGGAACCAAGAGCCGCATCACGGATCTCGCCTCCTCGCAAACCAAGCCCGCCGGTTGGGATTTTAGCTCCTCCCCGGTCCTCCATCGCCTTAACGACATCAGCCTCTACGAGCTTCACGTCCGCGACTTCAGCATTGGTGACCCAACAGTCCCGGTAGCCCATCGCGGCATGTACGACGCCTTCGCCGACGAGAACTCCGACGGCATGCGCCACCTGCATCAGCTCACCCAGAGCGGCCTGAAGGCCGTCCACATCCTGCCCACCTTCCACTTCGCCTCAGTAAATGAGGACAAGTCCACTTGGCAGACGCCAACCATCAACCGGAACGTCCCACCCGACAGCACGCAGCCGCAAGCTGCCATCGCGGCCGTCGAGGCCAACGACGCCTACAACTGGGGCTACGATCCAGTGCACTATATGACCCCGGAAGGCAGCTACGCCATCAACCCGAACAACCGCGTGATGGAGTACCGCACCATGGTCCAGGGCCTCCACACCGCCGGTCTCCGCGTGGTGCAGGACGTCGTCTTCAACCACACCAACGCCGCAGGCGAGGCCCCCAACTCCAACCTCGACGAGGTCGTTCCGCTCTACTACCACCGCCTCGACGCGAACGGCACCCTGGAAACCGGCTCCTGCTGCGCCGATACCGCCAGCGAGCACCGCATGATGGAAAAGCTCATGATCGACACTCTCGTGCTGAACGCGACGGTGTACAAGATCGATGGCTTCCGCTTCGACCTGATGAGCTTCCACTTCACCTACAACCTCACCGACATCAAGCAGGCGCTGTCGGCGCTGACGGTTGAGAAGGACGGCGTCGACGGCTCGAAGATCTATCTCTACGGCGAGGGCTGGACGACAGGCGAGACCGCCAACGGCGCACTCGGCCCGAACGCTCAGCAGAATCACATGTACGGCCTCGGAGTCGGCACCTTCAACGACCGAATTCGGGACGGCATCCGCGGCGGCGGTCCCTTCGACGACAAGCGCGTCCAGGGCTTCGCGACCGGTCTGGCCACCGATCCCAGCGACTACACGACCTCCACCACTTCGCTGACCGACCAGACGGCAGCGCTGCTGCAGCGTGAGGACTGGATCCGCATCGGTCTGGCCGGCAACCTGCGCGACTTCACCTTCACGGACTACCTCGGGCAGACAGTCGCGGCGTCCCAAGTCATCTACGGAGGGCAGCAGACCGGGTACACGGCCAGCCCTATTGAAGCCGTGAACTACTGCTCCGTTCACGACGACCAGGATCTGTTTGACATCGTTCAGCTCAAATCCAACCTGAGCGACTCGGTCGCGACCCGCGCTCGCCGGCAGGCGCTTGCGATGAGCGTTCTTGTCCTGGGCCAAGCCGTCCCGTTCTTCCAGGGCGGCGACGACCTGCTCCGCTCCAAGGACATGGACAGCAACAGCTATGACTCGGGCGACTGGTTCAACAAGATCGACTGGTCCGGTCAGGGCGACAACTGGGGCATCGGCCTGCCGATCGCCAGCCAGAATCAGGCGCAGTGGCCCATCGAGCAACCCTTGCTCGCCAACGGTGCCTACGCTCCCCAGGCCGCCAACGTCGCGTTCGCCACGGACGCCTTCCAGGAGTTCATGCGGATCCGCTACAGCTCCGGTCTGTTTCGCATGGCTACCTCCAGCGAGATCCAGAACAACCTCACCTTCCTGAACACCGGTACCACACAGACGCCCGGCCTCATCGTCATGAAGCTGGACGCGAACACCGGCCACTACGGCGCTTACAAGCACCTCCTCGTTGTCTTCAACGCCACGAACACCCAGGCCACCTTCACCAATGCCCAACTCGTCGGCCTGGGCTTCAAACTTCATCCGGTCCAGGAGGCCTCGAAAGACCCCATCACTCGCCAATCCACCTTTGACAAAAAGACTGGCACGGCCACCGTACCCGCGCTGACCACGGCGGTCTTTACCGAGTAGCCGCCTCACACCAATCCACGAACGCCGGGGGCTCGTCCTCCGGCGTTTCTTATTCCCTCCACGGGCGATGGGATACAGCTCATCAATGCAGTCCAGATCGAGGGTTGTGGTACCTCCGAGCGCTCGGAACCGGGAGCCCTGACCGTAGAACGACCACACGCAAATCTAATAAACAAACGCCTTAGCCGTTGATCGAGGTTTGAGTCAGAAACGACGCCGCGTGTATTGCGATGACCTGCGGCAAAGCCGGATGGTTCACCTCGCCCACATACCCAGGCATGTTCCGCCCCATCCTGGGCGGGTCTTTGGAGGCAGCACCCATGAACACACGTAGCAAATTAGGCCTCGCAGCAGGCCTCCTCAGCACAACGGTGGCGATCTGCGCACCCTTCGCCCACGCTCAATCAGATACCGGACGCGTGATCGGAAACGTCACCGACGCCACCGGAGCAGCCATCCCCGGGGCCGTTATTACGGTCACCAACGTCGATAACGCCAGCGTGCTCACGGCGACTGCCAGCCCGTCCGGCGAGTTCAACATCCCGGCTGTCCCCCGCGGCAACTACAAGGCGTCCGTCTCCGCGCCCGGGTTCCAAAGCCAGTCGCAGTCCTTCACACTGAACGTGACCCAGAACCAGACGCTGCTGTTCAAGCTTCCCGCCGGCGCAGGTGGCACCACGATCGAGGTAACCTCAGACCTTCCCCTGGTTGACACGACCAGCCCCACCATGGGCGAGACCGTCGAAGGCAAGCAGCTCACCGATTTGCCTCTCAACGGCCTGAACTTCACCAACCTCGCCCTGCTCATACCTGGCGTCACCCAGGGCGCCTATGGCAACGGCCTTAGCGGCGTTAACGGAGCCACTGAGAGCTTCCGTTATAACCAGAGCGGCAGCGCGTCGATCTCGGTCAACGGCCTTCCTCCCTCCGCGAACAACTACATGCTGGACGGCGTCGATAATAACGACAACCTCGTGAACACCCTGATCTTCTTCCCCCCGCCCTACGCGACGGACCAGTTCCAGGTGAACACCAGTGTCGCCCCCGCCCAGTACGGCCGCGCCGGCGGAGGGATCGTCCTCAGCTCCATCAAGTCGGGCACCAACTCCATCCACGGCAATGCCTTCGAGTACTACCGGAGCGGCAAGTTCAACTCCAACCCGAACTACCAGTTCGCCGGTGAATCGTTTACGCCGAGCCCCGCCAGCAATCGCAACATCTTCGGAGGCGATGTTGGGCTACCGCTCATCAAGGATCACCTCTTCCTGTTCGGGGACTATGAGGCCACACGCGAGAAAGATCCGGCCGGAAACGCGCTGGTGACCGTCCCCACGGCGCTGATGCGCACCGGCAATCTGAGTGAGGTGCTGAACCCGCAGATCAATCCGAATCCCTTCAACCATTCCAACCTGTGCCAGCCCGCTGGTGTCAGCTCCGGCCAGATCTTCGACCCGATCACCTGCCAGCCTTTTTCCTATGGCGGCCAGGCGAACGTCATTGATCCCGCACGCTTGAACCCGGCCGCAGTGAAGTACCTGAACGCCTTCCCGCTGCCCACTATTCCCAACAAGATCTATCAGAATTACGAGACGTTCGAGAATCAGGTCATCAACTACAACGTCTTCGACGTTCGCCTCGATTGGAAGCCCGAGGCCGCCGATGGCTTCTTCTTCCGCTTCAGCTACGACAACTCGGTTCAGATCAAGAACTCCGAGTTCTCGACACTCCCCGCGGGGTACGGCACAGGAAGCACGTTCAATCACGGTCGTGGTTACGCCCTCGGCTACACCCACACCTTCACGCCCAACCTCGTGAACGAGGCTCGCCTCGGCTACAACCGCGACAACTACGGCTACCAGCCCCCGCTGTACGGAAGTCCCGTCTCAGCCAATCTCGGGATCGTCAACGCCAACCGGAACCAGGAGACCTCCGGCGGAGCGCTCATCGGCGGCAACGGCTACGAGCTCGAGTACACCGGCGACTACGGCCTCTACGCCGTGCCCCAGAACAACATCCAGATCGCCGACACGGTCAACTGGAATCGCGGCAACCACTCCTTCCGCTTGGGCGGCAACTTCATCCATCGCCAGACCGAATACTTCCGTCCCATCGCCGGCAAAGGCTTCTTCAACATCTCCGGCAACGGCGCCGACTTCACCGGATACGAAGTCTCCGACCTGTTGACCGCCTTCGTGGACAACTACCAGATCGGAACCCAGAACGGCTACTTTGCGAATAACAGCCAGGAAGACGCCGTCTTCGCGCAGGACGACTGGCGCGTCTCCAAGCGCCTCACCGTGAACCTCGGCATCCGCTGGGATCTGATCACATGGCCCTCTGAGGCACACAATCAGCAAGCCTCCCTCGACCTGTCCACAGGGCAGGTGCTGGAAGCCGGAAAGAACGGTGTCTCGGGCAGCATCATCAACCAGGACTACCGCTACTACGGCCCCCGCGTGGGCTTCGCCTATGACGTCTTCGGCGACGGCCGCACGTCCCTCCGCGGCGGCTACGGCATGTACTACTTCCCCACCTACGGCGGCGTGAGCAACCAGCTCGGCCAGCAGCCTCCGTTCGGTGGTTCAGTCGATTACCAGGCCCGCCTCGGCTCCTGCATCACGCTCACCGGCCAGACGCCCACGCCCGGCACCGCCTCCTACGCCAGCTGCAAGACCACATCACAGCAGACGACGGCATTGCCGCAGCCAGGCTTTCCCAACTTCAACCCCGCCGCTCCGCCGGCTGGCCTGAGCACCATCGCGGTCAACCGGAATAACCAGTACAGCGCCATCCAGGAATGGAACCTGCAGTTGCAACAGCAGCTCAGCCGCTACGACGTGGTCGACATCGCCTACGCCGCAAACAAGGTCGACCACCTGCCCAACTACTACGCTTACAACCAGACGCAGTTCGGCGGAGGCATCGGGCCCTCCGGCGCCGGTTCTGAGCCGTTCCCCACGCTCGGTGGCGTCACCTACGAAAACTTCAACGGTGCTGCCAACTACAACGCCCTTCAGCTTCAATACACGCACCGCGCCAAAAACCTCGTGACCACGGGCGCATACACTTGGTCCCACACTTTGGACGATCTCTGCGGAACGCTCTGCCTCTACTACGCTCCGCGCGCGTCCTACGGCAACTCCGGTCAGGATCAGCGGAATGCCTTCACCTTCTCCAGCATCTACACCCTGCCGTTCGGTCGTGGGCAAGCCTTCGGGACCAACGTTGCCCGGCCCGTTGACTGGGCCATCGGCGGATGGCAGCTGAATCTCATCGCCATCCTGCAGAGCGGCCAGCCCTTTGACCTCTCCACCGGCCAGACCAACACGGGCAACGAGCCAGACCAGGTTGGTCCGATCTCCTACCCGAAGAAGCTGACCCAGTGGTTCAATACAAGCGCCTTCAACGGCACCAACCTGTTCCAGAACTACACACAATCGGTGAACGGCCAGACGGTCTACACTCGCCTCGGTACCGCGCGCCGCGATCAGGTCTTCGGCCCCGGCTATCGCCCGGTGAACTTCGGCATTCAGAAGAACATCCACGTCACCGAGCGCTACTCGCTCGATCTGCGCGGCGATGCGTTCAACGCCTTCAACACGCCCCAATTCACCAACCCGGGTAGCTCGTTGACTGGCAATTTCGGCCAGATCACTGGCGTTCGCTTCCAAAGCAATCGCCAACTCCAGCTCGAAGCACGCTTCGACTTCTAGCCCCTCTCAGCTTCTCCTCAGGCGTCGCATGCTATCCAGGTGCGACGCTCTTTTTTACCTCTCTCCGTAGGACACCGATGCATCGCTTCCACACAGCCCTTTGTTTCACCCTGGTCTCTGCCACCCTCGCCGCGCAAGCTCCGCAGATGACCAAGATCGACCCGCCCAACTGGTGGGTCAACATGCCTGCGCCCATGCTCCTCATCGAGGGCGACCACCTCACCGGCGCGAAGTTCACGCTTTCCGGTCACGCCCGCATCGAGCGCACGAAGATCTCCGCCAACGGCCACTACGCCGAGCTTTGGCTCAGCGAGCCCGCCACGCCCGAGACCCTCACCATCACGGCGGTCAACGCCGACGGCCACGCAACGCTGCCCTTCCGCTTCGACCCACGCCATAAGCCCACAGACGGCTTCGCGGGCTTCTCCGGAAAGGACGTTCTGTACCTCATCATGACCGACCGTTTCGCCGACGGGGATCCGACCAACGACGACCCCGCCACCGAACGCGCCAAGCCCCGCGGCTGGCACGGCGGCGATCTCCGCGGCGTGCTCAACCACCTCGACTATCTGCAGAACCTCGGCATCACCACCGTCTGGATTACGCCCGCCTACCAGAACCACGAGCCGCAGAGTTACCACGGCTATGGCGCCACCGACCTCTACGCCGTAGACGAGCACTTCGGCTCCCTCGACGACCTAAAAGCTCTCAGCAATGCCCTCCATAAGCGCAACATGAAGCTCGTCCTCGACATGGTGCCCAATCACATCGGCCCTGCCCACCCATGGGTCGAAGACGAGCCCGACCCGGACTGGTTCCACGGGACCAAGGCCCACCACGACAAAGCGCAAGGCGAGTTCAAGCCCATTACCGATCCTCACGCCCCCTGGCGCGACCAGAAAGATGTCACCGAAGGCTGGTTTGCCGACCTCCTCCCGGACATGAACCAGGAGAACCCCGCCGTCGCCCAATACCTCACCCAGAACGCCATCTGGTGGACCGAGGAAACCGCAACAGACGGCATCCGCCTTGACACCTTCCCCTACATCAAGCGCTCCTTCTACACCGGCTTCCACGCCCAACTCTTCAGCCTCTGGCCCCACCTCACCGACGTCGGCGAGGTCTTCAACGGCGACCCCACCATCGTCTCCGCCTTCGCTGGCGGCGTCACCCGGGACGGTGCCGACACCGGCCTCTACACGCCCTTCGACTTTCCCACCTACTTCGCCCTGCGCGACGTCTTTCTCAAAGGCCAGTCCTTCACCAGACTCGAGGAACAATGGCGCATGGACCCGCTCTACCCGCACCCCGAGCGCCTCGTCCCCTTTCTCGGTAACCATGACACTCCACGCTTCCTCAGCGAACCGGGTGCCACCCCCCGCCAGCTTCAACTGGCCTTCGCGGTCCTGCTCACCATGCGCGGCACCCCGCAACTGTACTCCGGCGACGAGATCGCCATGCAGGGCGGCGACGACCCGGACAACCGCCGCGACTTCCCCGGCGGCTTCCCTGGTGATCTGCAAAGCGCCTTCAGCGCCAATACCCGCACCCCCGCTCAACAGGAGCTCTACGACTGGGTACACACCCTCCTGCAGATCCGGAAAGCGCACACCGCGCTTCAAGACGGCGACCAGCAGGTCCTCAAAGCTGATGAGACCCGACTCGTCTACACCCGCACAGACAGCCATGAGCAGCTAGTGCTCGCCGTCAACAACAGCGAAGAACCAGTCGACATCCAGGTGCCTCTGCAGGACACAGCGATGGGAAACGCCAGAGACGCACATCTTCTCTTCGGAAAAGGCCAGATCGGCATCGAGGCCAGGACCATGACCATCCATCTGCCCGCTCGAGGAGCTACCCTGTCCGCCATCCACTGACATCTACTCGCCGAAGACGTGCTATCCCACTTTGGTGCACTTGTGAGTCATGTCGAAGAAAGAGACACTTTTTTAGGCAAAGGATGTACCCGCCGAAACAGAACGGCCTCCCCGCAGAGCAGCTTCCGGGAGGCCGTTGTTCGTTGTTCTTTGTTCTGTCGGACAAATTCAAGGTCAGCCGCACGGGTCCCCACCCAAGCCGGCTTGCCCTGATCAAGACTGGTCGGGGCGGAGGGATTCGAACCCCCGGCCCTCTGCTCCCAAAGCAGATGCGCTACCAGGCTGCGCTACGCCCCGACTCCCTTCATCTTACCGCAAGGGCATGGTTCCCACGCCGCACGACACCAGGTCAATAAGCTACGCCGCTCCATCCAACTTCACCGCCATCCGGGCACATGCATCCCGCGCAGCAGCGATCCGCTGACCCAAAGCAACAGCAAAAACGGCAGCATTGCCATGGCCATCAGCAGCAACGCAAGTATTCCCATAAACACCCAGTCGCGCCACGTATCCCGCCGCCCAGTAGTGAGACTCTCTTCCAGCAGCGCGTAGTTGCGACGGTTCGCTCGCCAGCCAATATCGAACAGGTTTCCCAGCACCGGCACAATGCCGACCACCACTTCGACGCCAAGGTTCGCCACCATGCGTGCCACGGTGATCAGCGGCACGCCGCGGAAGAACGCCGCCACCACAATCACGCAACTCGCGGCCCCGGCCAGGAAGTCACCCACCCCGGGCACAAAACCGATGATGCCATCCAGGCCAAATCGCAGGTTCGTCCCCGGCACACGAAACCACGTGTCCAGCACCTTGGACAGCATGTCAAGGTTCTCGTTCCGGAAGACACCACCCGCACCACGAAACCGGTCCTGCAGCCCTGGTGCTGACTCACCCGGTTTCAGTATCTGCCCCTGGATCACCTTTGCACTCGCCATCGTCCACGCTCCGTGCTTCACTTCCTAGGATGCGCTACAATCATCTACGGACGGCGGCTATAGTTCAGTGGTTAGAACGCGGCTCTGTGGAAGCCGATGTCGTGGGTTCAAATCCCACTAGCCGCCCCAATTTGTCCTCTTCGCCTGGTCGTTCCCCAGCGTAGAAACTCAGCACAAACGACGCCACGGTGCCGCGCCCTCCTAAATACATCGCCGCTGCAGCTGAAGCGCTCGCTCCCGCACCCCACAATTTGTTTGCAGGCACCTCGGGCTGGGCGTATCCCTCCTGGAAGCCCGGCTTCTATCCCGCCCAAGTCCCGGCCAAGGCATTTCTCCACCACTACGCCTCCCAACTCACCGCGGTCGAGGTCAACTACACCTTCCGCACCCTCCCTACGCGCCCGCAGCTTGAAGGCTGGCTGGCCGCCACACCTCCCGGCTTCCGCTTCAGCTTCAAGGCTCCACAACGCATCACCCACTTCTCCCGCCTGCGTGACTGCGCCGACCACCTGGACGCGATCCTGGCCGCCCTCCAGCCCGCACGCGACGCCGACAAGCTCGGTCCGATCCTCTTCCAACTCCCTCCCAACTTCCAGGCCGACCTCCCCCGCCTCTTAGGCTTTCTCCAGGCACCGGCCCTCCGCATCCCGGCGGCTCCACCAATCGCCTTCGAGTTCCGCCACCCCAGCTGGTTCACGGAGCCGACCTACGATATCCTCCGCTCCGCGAACGCCGCTCTTTGCATCGCGGACACGGATACGCTGGCCACCCCGGATGTCTCCACTGCGAACTTCCGCTGCTACCGCCTTCGCCGCGACGGAGGCTATACCCAGGACGAGCTGGACACCTTCGCCCAACGCTTCACCACGCTCGCCGCCAAATCCCCAACCTACGTCTTCTTCCGCCACCAGGACGAGCCCACCGGAGCCCTCAACGCGGCAGAGATGCTCGGCCGCGCTGCCCAGCTCGAAAGCGCCTGCTGATGGACCCTTACTGCGCCCAGCAACCCTGGCCCGCCGACCTGCCGCCCTTTCATCCCCGCCGCTGGCTCACCAACGGGCACCTGCAGACCGTTGTCGGCAACCTCCTCCCCCGCCCGCGCACTCTCCCCCCCTCCGTTGCAGAGCTGGTCGAAACCGTCCCGGCGCGCGGCAAGCAGATCTCCACGCAGGTCCTCTGCGAGTGCCACTGGCAACCTCTCCCTGAGCGCCCGACCCGACCCACCGTCCTCATTCTCCACGGCCTGGAAGGCTCTTCCCGCTCACAATATGTCCTCGGCAACGCCAGCAAGCTCTGGGCCGCCGGGTGCAACGTGATCCGCATGAACATGCGGAACTGCGGCGGCACTGAGCGCCTCACCCCAACCCTCTACCACTCCGGTATGTCGGGCGACGTCGAAGCCGTGATGCGCCACTTCCTCCGCCTGCACAGCCTCCAGACCTTTGCTCTCATTGGCTACAGCATGGGCGGCAACCTTGTGCTGAAGCTCGCCGGCGACCTCGGCCAAAGTGCCCCGCCAGAACTCAAAGCCGTGGTTGGCGTCTCGCCCGCTGTCGATCTCGGCGCCTCGGCCGATGCGCTTCACGAGCCAGCCAATCGCTTCTACGAGCGCCGCTTCGTCCGCGCCCTCCTCAAGCGCTTCCGCCGGAAGGCCTTTCTCTTTCCCCGCGCCTTCGACCCTGCCCGGACCGAAGGCATCTATACCCTGCGCGACTTCGATGACCAAGTGACCGCCCTCTACTCCGGTTTCAGCAGTGCTGACGACTACTACTTCCGTGCCTCGGCCGCCCGCGTTCTCGACAGAATTGCCGTGCCCTCCCTGATCCTTCACGCATGCGACGATCCGTTCGTCCGCCTCACCCCAGAGACCCTCGCCACCATTGCAGCCAACCCAAGCATCACCCTCCTCGAAACCATCCATGGCGGCCACTGCGCATTTCTGGCAACGCCCGAACCGGCCAACGGCAACGACGGCTACTGGGCCGAACATACTGCCCTCCGCTTCATCCTTGGACAGACTTCGCAGGCCTCCAGCCCGTTATCTCAAGCGGCGCAAACAGCTTCATCGTTTGCTCAGTAGAGAGACCTGCGCAAGCGGCCCCACCACACAGGACCTGAAGCTTGTCCTACCCCATGTGCGGGCCGCTTCACCGCGCATAAATCCTGCATTCTGTGTACCCTAACCAGATGCTCGCCGAATGGACCGCCGAGTGCGGCCCCGACGACCCCACTCTGGTCGTACCCTGGTCCGACCCCGACGCCGGCACACGCTTCGTGAACTTGCGCGAAGAGCCATTTGACCTGCCCGAAATCATTGAGACCGAGAGCTACCCTGCGCTCCGCCGCGCCCTGCGCTCCTTGAACGCGCCCGGCTCGGCGTTCATCACCGCCAAATGCGACGCCTGGACCCTGTACGCCGAAGAAGGCGGTGAAAAACTCGAAGCCCTGCGCCTCGAACTCGACGTGGCCGACGATGAGGTCGCCTTCGGCCACGGCAGCTATATCGACCTGATTCCCCGCGAGCGCGCCCTCTTTGCTTCACCGCACATCTTCAGCGGGTGTCTGGACCGCATGGTCCGTCGCGCCACCCGCCTCCCCCACCCGTACGCGGCGCTGGAACTCACCATGCGCCCTGCCCTTGTGGACCTCAAGTCAACCCTCGAAGGCTACAGCGC
The DNA here is from genome assembly GCA_963717535.1 of uncultured Verrucomicrobiae bacterium. Classification (GTDB taxonomy): domain Bacteria; phylum Acidobacteriota; class Terriglobia; order Terriglobales; family Acidobacteriaceae; genus Granulicella. The sequence continues at coordinate 351,507 of OY970344.1, read as the reverse complement.
AAGCCTGTATCTCACAGCCGTCGCCGGCGACCCCGAAACGGCGGCTCGCCGCTGGGAAGCCGCCCTCGAAGACACCGTCCGCCTCCTGCGCGAACGCGAGTGGGGCGTCCCAGTGGGCTCCGCTACAATCGATTAGCCGGCGTGTACTGGTGTTGTTGTCGTTCCCGGAGCAAAGCTGCTTCATCGGGCCGTCGCAAGCAGCAGAGGAGCACACCGGGCGAGTAGCTCAATTGGATAGAGCACCGACCTTCTAAGTCGGTGGTTACAGGTTCGAGCCCTGTCTCGCCCACCATTCCTCAACCAGTGCCACGTCACTCTCGGCGAGGGAAACCGCTGAGCGGAAGCTTGCAATCCTGACGGCCAGATCGCATCCTGAAGCCCGTCCCTCCGCTGATTCAGCGGACCGGCGGCGCACGAACCCGATGTAGGCGCTCTTCAGCCACGAGCAAGATGACGCGGAGACCTCAGGCTTTCAGGCTGACCCCTCACCCCAACTCATGCACGCTGACGCCTTCGAGCTTCACATCCGCCACGCGCCGGCTCGCGCCCACAGCATGGACCAACCCCGTGCACAGCATCAACCCCACCGCCAGCGCCGACACCCCCGTCCACTCATACCGCTCCCATACCACGCTCGACAGTGCCGACCCTAACGCCCCTCCGACGAAATACATCGTCATATACAGCGTATTCAGCCTGCTACGCGCCGCGGGATCCAGCCCAAAGATGCGCGTCTGGTTGGCCACTTGCATCATCTGCGTACCGGCATCAAGCGCGATGACCCCGCCCACCATGGCCAACAGGTGCACCGCGGTGCTCGCATGCACCTTCTCCTGCACCCACAACCAGCCAAATGAAGCCGTCACCACTGCACCTGCCATCGTGATCACATAGCGAGTCCCGTGCCGGTCAGCCAACTTACCCGCGAACGGCGCCACCAGGGCACCCGCCGCGCCTACCACGCCAAACGTACCTGCCACCCCCGGCCCCAGCCCGTAATCTGCATGCAGCAGGAACGCCAGCGTCGTCCAGAAGCAGGAAAAGGCAGCAAAGGTGAGCGCGCCGATGATGCCACTCTCACGTAACAAAGGCTGCGTACGGAAGATGGTCCACAACGATCGCATCGCCTCGCCATAGGTCAGCTTCTGCTTGGGCTCCAGCCGCGGCATGACCTTCAGCATCAGCGGTACGAACGCAGCATTCATCACTGCGGCCGCGAAGAACACCGTACGCCAACCCCCAAGGTTGCTGACCCATCCGGCAAAGCTGCGCGCGAGGAGGATTCCCAGCAGCAGCCCAGTCATCACACTGCCAATCGCCTGCCCGCGCCGCTCATGGGGCACCAGGTCCGGCGCCAGCGGAAGCGCCACATGCGTCACGCTTGCAAACAGGCCCACCAGCACACTGGCCGCGATCATCCACCAAAGGCTGTGCGCAAGAGCCACCAGGACCAGCCCCACTGCGGCCGCGCCATACAGCCGCATCATCAGCCCACGACGCTCTGCCACATCGCCTAGTGGTACAAAGCTCAACATCCCCGCCGCATAGCCCACCTGCGTCGCGGTCGCCACCATCATCATCTGCTGCGGTCCCGCGTGCAGGTCGCGGCCCATCACCAGCAGCAGCGGCTGGTTGTAGTAAATCGAGGCGACGCCCACTGCGCACGCCATTCCCAAAAACGGCAAGAGCCAACGCTGCTGCTGCGTCGCTTCCGCAGCCGCTACCTCAGCCGTTTCTGTCGAGGTCTCATTCAACTGAACCATTCAGACATGGATGTCTGCAACCCACGCCGCGATGCGTCCCCTCGCCAGCTACTCGGCCCTACAGAGGAGGATCAATTGCGACTACCTGCCTCGGTCCATCGAACAATCCGGGCAAGCGACCCAGCCCAACCGCAGCGTCAGTAAATCCAGCCGCCGCCCGCGACCTCGTCGCCCTGGTAAAACACCGCGGACTGCCCCGGCGTAACTGCCCGCTGCGGCTCATCGAACACCGCCTCGACCGCATCCGGCCCGGTGACATACAACGTCGCCGGCGCAGGCTCATGCCGGTGCCGAATCTTTACACTCACTCGCACGGGCTCTCCTGGCTCCGCAATCGACACCCAGTTCAGCCGGTTTGCCCGCAAGACCCGCGCGTACAACGCCTCATCCGGGCCCACTTCAACTCGGTGGGAGTCCGGATGGATCTTCAGCACGTACAACGGCTCCGGCGAACTCAATCCCAGGCCCTTCCGCTGCCCCACGGTGAACCCGTGAATCCCCTCGTGCTTGCCCATCACCTCACCCGAAGCGGCCACTAACTCCCCGGCTGAATCCGGCATCTCCCGGCCCTGCTCCTCAAGGTACGCCTTGAGGAACTGGGAATAGCTCCCGCCCGGAATGAAGCAGATTTCCTGTGAATCCGGCTTCTGTGCCAGCTCGAGTCCTTGCTCCGCGGCCATCGCCCGCACCTCGGGCTTGCACATCTCGCCAAGCGGAAACAGCGTCCGGCTCAGCTGCTCCTGCGTCAACCCAAACAGAAAGTAGGTCTGGTCCTTCGAACGGTCCGCTGGCCGGGACAGCACCCAACGCCCCCGCTCCGGATCGAACCAGTTTCGAGCGTAATGCCCCGTCGCAATGCGCTCTGCCCCGATCCCCCGCGCCGTCTCCAGCAGCTGATCAAACTTCAAGTGGTTGTTGCACAACGTGCATGGAATCGGCGTTCGCCCATGCAGATACTCGTCCACAAACGGCCGCACGACCTCATCTTCAAACCGCTCCTGCGCATTCACCACGTAGTACGGAATACCCAGGTGCTCGGCCACTCGCCGCGCGTCGTACACGTCGTCGATCGAACAGCACCGCCCCTGCACCGTCTCCGGCATACCTTCGCGCCCGGCAAGTCGACGCTGGTTCCACAACTGCAGGGTCAGCCCAATGACTGGGTGCCCCTCGGCGTGCAGCATGGCTGCGACGGCAGAAGAGTCTACCCCACCAGACATGGCAATCGCTATGGTGTCGCGCTCGGGCATCATGTTCTATTTTACGGTCGAAAAGAGAACGGGAGGGGATCAATCCCCTCCCGCCAGCAAACCACCGTTCGACGCCTATCCGTTCGAAGGAGTATCCCGCACCGGCACACTCGGACCGCGAGCAACATCCTCCGCCGAGTGCACCACCCGCGCACCGGCGGGCGGCACGGGCACAGGACCTGGGCGCGGCGCTGCTGGTCTAGCGCTTGCTCCCCGGCCACTTGGATTCTGGTTCAGAAACGGCACCTTGCCCGCCAGATTCTCAATGCCAAGCTTCGCCGCAGTGACCCAGCCGGCGACCTTCTCAACCGGAACCTTGATCCCATGCTGGATCTGCTTGCTGACCTGCTGTGTTGTGGTCAGGGCATCGCTCACCATCTCGTTCACGCGAGCCACCTGCCCCTTAGCCTTTACATTGACGTCCTGCGCCGTATCCATGTAGCCCGCAGCCGTCTGGTTCGCCTTGGTGAACGTCGTTCCAAACTCATCCACCTTGCTCCGCACCACGCTGGAAATATGCTGGACGTCGCTCGTGACGCTCGCGATTTTGGGCTGCAGATCCGACGTTACAGCCGCAATCTTGGGCTGCAGGTCCGAGGTCACCGCGGCGATCTTCGGCTTCAGGTCCGCGACAATGTCGTTGACATTGCCGGCAATCTCCTTACCCTTGGCAATCAACGGCGTAGCCTGGGCCAGCAATGGCTGCGCCTTGGCGTCCGCCAGCTTGATGAGCTTCGAGACCTTGCTGTAAATCACAAGTCCGGCTACAGCGATCCCCAAGAGCAAAAGCACGACCACCGTTGTGAGGATGGCCTCACAGATCATGATTACGTGAACATCACTGGCAGTAGCTGCGGCGTCCTGGAACAGCAACATTGCCGGTAAGTGAAGAATTCCCATCGTTACACCTCGTGTCTGCCTTGCGGCAGAGAATGCACAAGCTGGCCGTCGCGGCTGTGCAGCTTACACCTTTTGATTCAAAACAAAGGGCCGGTGAACGCACCGGCCCTTCTTAAACTGCAGTCGAAAGTCTACGAGGGCTGCGTGGTGCCATCGCCGGTCTTGTTCACATACGCACCCTTGCCTGCATCCACAGCGGCCTGAACGGCCTCGGCCTGCGTGTTGACCAGGTCCTTGCCCTTCTCGACATACTGCGTCCACTGTGTACGACCCTTGTCGTAGTACTCTTTGCCCTTGTCCACGTACTGCCCGGCCTGTTCCTTGCCGGTCTGCACAGCCTGGCCGACAACTTCCTTGCCCTGCTGTACGTACTGGTTCACGGTCTCTTTGCCCTGCTGGACATACACTCCAGCCTGGTCCTTACCCTGCGCATAGAGCTGATTGGCCTTGTCCCGCGCCTCCAGGGCGCCGGCGACGAGCTCGTCGCGGGTCTCCTGCCCCGACTTTGGCGCATACAACACACCTACGAGCGCGCCAATGCCCAGCCCCGCCAAAAACCATCCAAAACTGCCGCTGCCGCCATCGTTCTGAGCCATCGCAATCTCCTGACTTTCACTTACAGACAGGCACACCCGTCGTTCGCAGGGTCCGCACCTTGACCGATAAAGATGCGCACAGACGCACCCCGGTTGTTTGACGGCACAAAAGTCGTCCTTGCCCCGCTTTCGTTCCGCTCGTCTGTCCCGTTTGGCAAGCGCTCGATGCATCCTATGGACAGGTCGCCTGCGGGCGGCGCCAAGCCAGCTCGAATGAGGTCAGATCGCCATGACGTACGACACCCGCTTCCTCTCCTCCCGGATTCACCGTAGCTTCGTATCGACGGCCTGTTCTTCGGTCGCGTTCACCTTGCTCGTCGCCGGGTGCAGCAAGCCCATCACGGACGCCCAGCTCACCTCCGATGTGCAGGCAGCCATCCGGAGTGACACCGCCATCGCCCGGCAGCCTGTTCAGGTGGCCGTGAACCAGGGTGTGGTCACCCTGACCGGAAACGTCACCGATGATACTGCGAGCACAGTGGCCGCACAGGACGCCGCACGGGTGAAGGGAGTGAAGGAGGTCGTCGACCAGCTCGCCATTGCAGGGATCCAGGTTGCCCCCACAGTGACGTCGCCCGTAGCTCCCACCCAGCCCCGCCAAACGACCGCGCAGGAGCGCCAGGCGCTTTCGCACGGCCAATATCTCCCACCGCCGTCCTCGGCTGCTTCCAACGCCCCGCCGCCGCCCCCCGCGCCCACGATTCGCGAGATCACCGCTCCGGAAGGCACTGTCATCCCCATTCGCACCACCGAAGCGCTGAACAGCGAAACCGCCCAGGACGGCCAGCCGTTCAACGGCGTGGTGACCCATGAAGTCGTTCACGACGGCCTGGTCATCATCCCCGCCGGTTCCGCGGTGAGTGGCCGCGTCGTTGCAGCGAAGGATGCGGGCCACTATAAGGGCCACTCCGAGCTCGCCATTGAACTCACAGCGGTCCGCCGTCACGGAACGCTTGTCAACATTGCCACCGACTCCTACACGGTTGAAGGCAAGAATCGCGGCAAGAACTCCGCAGAGAAGATCGGCGGCGGTGCAGCCATAGGTGCAGTCCTTGGTGGCATCTTCGGCGGCGGCAAGGGTGCAGGCATCGGGGCCCTCGCCGGTGGTGGCGGCGGCGCCGTGCTGCAGGGCGTCACCCGCGGCCAGCAGGTCACCATCCCGTCTGAAAGCCTGATCCGCTTCCGCCTTGCGCGCCCGCTGACAGTGCGCAGCTCAGAGGCCCCGTCCAACTACGAGCCCACTACGCTCCGGGAGCGCTAACCGCAATCAACAACACGCCTCATCCACACGTGTCCCCCGAGACAACCCGGCTCGCTGCTGACAGGCAGCAGAGCCGGCCCTTCCTTGTGCCCAAGGAGGCTCACTCCCTGCCGACGTGCTCGCCGCTCGAGCTTTGGCACCTGCTCTCGCTCGATGCACCGACCGTCGCAGCGGTGTGGACGGGCTTTCTTGCCTGGGCAGCGGGCCTCCGCGTGCCTTGGCTGGACGTCACAGCCATGTTTCTCGCCGTCTGGACCCTCTACGCAGCCGACCGCCTGCTCGACGCGAAACCCCTCTTCACCACGCCCTCGAATGCAGAGTTGGAGGAACGACACCGCTTCCACCACCGGCATCGCAGCGCCTTCCTTGGTGCAATCCTCAGCGCCGCAATTCCTCTCGTCTTGCTCCTGCACTTTACCCGAGACGCCGTCCTGCATCTCTACGTTCTGCTTGCCAGTCTTCTTGGCGTGTGGCTCCTCCTGGTACACGCCCGCCCCGCGCCGTCCACCGCATCGCATCGGCTTCCCAAGGAGCTCGCCGTCGGCTTGTTCTTTCCCGCTGCAGTCTTCATCCCTACGGTGGCCCGGGCGCCGGTTCTTCGCCCGTCCCTCGCAGTCTGCGCTCTCTGTTTTGCGACCCTGTGCACCGTCAACTGTCTCTTCCTCTTCGCCTGGGAGCACCCCGGGGGCGGTCTCCACGCGCACGCCACCACCCGCTGGGCCGTCCACTACATTGCACCCATCACCTGGATCTCCTGCTGCCTTGAGAGCATGGCAGTCATCGCTGCGCGATCGGATGCGGGAGTCGCGCCCATGCTCCACGTCTCCCGTCTTTCCCACGGAACAGCCCCGCTTCTCGCATGTGCCCTGAGTAGCGGCCTCCTTCTGCTTCTGCACACCTGCAGGTCTCGCCTTTCCCCACTTTCACTGCGGGCTATGGCGGACTTCGTTCTGCTCACCCCCATTCCGGTAGCGCTCGGGTCATTGCTCTGCTCGCATCATCTATGAACACCTCCGAGCTGTGGGGATCTCGACAGAGATCAGCGCGGCCTTTGGCCGTCAACTTCGACCGGGTAGCCCGGCTCTACCGGTGGGCCGAGTTTCTCTTCCTTGGCCCGCTCCTTTCACGCACACGTAACCATTTCGTGCCTCAGATCCAGCATGCTCGGCAGGTACTGGTTCTCGGGGACGGCGATGGCCGCTTTCTCGCCCATCTGCTGCGCCGCGCTCCGTCGATGCAGGCCCTTGCAGTCGACTCCAGTGCCTCCATGCTGCTGCTGCTCCGTCGTCGCTGCGCCTTTGCCGGCTCTCGTCTGACTACAATTCACGGCTGCGTCAACCCGCTTCCACTGGGCGCCGACCTCGGCAAGACGGACCTCATCGTGACGCACTTTCTGCTGGATTGCCTCCCTCAGGACAACGTCGAAAGCCTGGCGCGCCAGCTTGCAACCGCCGCAGAACCGGGCTGCCTCTGGGTCATCTCGGAGTTCGGCATCCCTCAACGGAATCCATGGCGCGTCCTCGCCCGGCTCTATATCCGAGGGCTGTACCTCGCGTTCCGCGTCCTCACCGGCCTGCAAACACAGTCGTTGCCCGACATCCCCGGTGCGCTCACCGCGGCAGGTTTTTCCTGTGTTCATCATGCCGAGCGCCTGAAGGGCCTACTCTACAGCCAACTCTGGCAGCTTCCGCCAGAGCCTGCTTCCACCGGGAATGCTGCACGCTGCGCAACTTCACCCTTCCCGGCACCATCCACCTTAGGGTGAGCACAGCTTTGAACCACACGAACGACGATGACGAGATAGTTCCAGCGGCCGACGCAACTCCCGGAGACAAGCCGGCGAACGGGACTCGACGCCGAGCGGCGGCCAGCGGAGATGCGGCCGCGGCCCAAGGGGTCACCTTCTTCGCCCACCCAAGCCGCGGGAACCTCAATGTCTTTCTCATGCGCCACGCTAGCGCCGGAACGCGCCGCGTCAATCCCAAACTCGACGTGAAACGCCCCTTGGACAAGGAAGGCAAACGTCATTGCCTACAGCTTGCGCAGGTCCTCAGTAATCTCCGCGTCAGCTTCGATCTCATTGTCTCCAGCCCCCTCAAGCGCTGCCTTCAAACCGCGCAGCTCATCGGGACCGAAATGGGCTACGAGGCCAAGATCTTGCACGCGAGAGCCCTCGAACCGGGAGCCGACTTCGCTCAATTTCAGCGCCTCGTCCACGAGTGCCGCACCTACGAGAACGTCCTCATGGTGGGCCACAATCCCAACGTGACCGCCTTCCTCGGGCACCTCATCGTCGGCAATCCTGTTCATGAAGACGCAACGGGCATGGCGAATCTAAGGCTCCGCAAAGGGGCCATCGCCCGGGTTACCGTAGAGCGCGGCCCCGCCATCCTGAAGTGGATGCTGGACCCGCGACTCGTCCGCTCGCTCTACGCCACCTCCACAAAGAGTTCCCGTCGGAAGACCTCGCGGAAGTAGGCGGTCTCCTTCTTCAACGACCAGACCTCCAGCTCTGCCCCGCCCCGCGTCGGATGAAGCTGCAGAAGCACCCGTTTTGGATAGACCAGCGCCTTGGCCTTTAGGGAGCTACCCGTGCGCTCCCCACACATTGCCTGGGCCAACCGCAGCAGCACCACCGCCCGCGTGACGTTGGTGTGCTCTTCTACGGGCACCAGGCGCATCGGCCGGTCCATCGGCTCCGGACGGCTCTTGCCCAGGTAGCGTGCGATCGCCGCCACAATCGCCCGCTGCACCGGTGAGAAGCCAAACATCTCCGAGTTCGCCACAATGTACTGTGTATGCCGGTAATGCCCCTGATGGTTCATGAACTTGCCCACATCGCGCATCATCGCCGCGTAACCCAGCCAAAGCCGGTACTCCTCCGGCAACCCATGAATTCTCTCCAACCCGTCAAACAGGGCTTCCGCCTGCTTGCGCACCGGCTCCGCCTTCTCCGGATCGACCCGGTACCGCCGGCACACCTCCAGCACCCCCGCCCAGCGTTCTGACTCCATGGTGCGGTGTACGCTCGCCCGCGTATCCGCATCTGCGAGCATTTGTGCGAGCACCCCATCCCGCAGCCCCAGCGGCGAATACCGGAACCCACCCAACCCCGTTCGCTCCAGCAGGCCCGCATACACCTGCGCCCCACCAACGATGATCTCGGACCGCTTTGGCCCAATTCCTGGGACCGCTGCCCGCTGCGCGTTCGACATCTTCAATAGCCGGTCTGCCAGCCTTCGCACCGCCGCCGTATTCGTCTCCAGGACCGCCGGCTTGGCCGCCTTCCGACCACGCGCAGCCTTGAACACATGCTTCTCGATCGGTCCCTCAGCCGGCAAAGCGTGGCTCGCCTCAGCCAGTGCCGCAGCAGTCCCCGAAGTTGCAATCACCACATCCACCTTGGGGCGACCAATCTTCTTATCCAGCCGGCTTAACTCCCGCTCGATAAACTGCCGCAGCCGCCCCACATCCTCCTTCGAGGGAGGATCCGTCCGCAAAAACTCCTGCTGCAATCGCACTGCACCCAGCGGCAGACTCACCATTTCCTGTATCCGTCCGCCATCCGACAGCGTCACCTCACAGGACCCGCCGCCCAGATCGATCAGCAAGCTCCGCTTGCGCGCCTCCGGCTCCAGCGCCATCACGCCGAGATGAATCAACCGCCCCTCTTCCAGGCCGCTGATCACGTCCAGCGTCCACCCCGTCGAGGACTTCACCCAGGTCCGAAATGCCTCCGCATTCAAGGCATCGCGCGTCGCACTCGTCGCCACCACCCGCACCTGGTCGACCACATGCTCCTGCACCGACTTGTGAAACCGCTTCAGCGCCTTGATCGTGTTCGCCATGGCCTCTGGCGAGATCACGCCAGCCTCAAACACGCTCTCGCCCAGTCGCGTTACCTCGCGGTCCTCATACAAGGTTCGTAGTTTGTGCTGCTGTGTCACCGAGGCAATCGCCAGACGGCAGGAGTTCGATCCAATATCAATCGCTGCAAACGTAGGCATGGGCCTTAAGTCACTCCTGTGCTTTCAGTACGCAGCACCAATCTACATCGCCGCCATCCTTTGCCGCTCACCAATGCTGTCGGCCCATGTCCCGACTCCGATTGCTCCCTAACGCACAAACAACCACTGGCCTCCTCATGCAACCTGCTCAACGTTGACCAGCGCCGCCCCACCTCTGTGAATCTAGACTCCCGAAGACGGAAGCATGGAGCTTGTTGCGGCCGAATGAGGCTACGCACCCTTCCTATCGAGCAGGCGCCGATCAAGGAGCAGCAAGGTGCCCGAAGGCAACTATGCGTGCTCAGAAGAGAGAGCCACAGCAACGTTAACGCGCGGATTGCTACCCTTAAAGAGACAGCTACGACCAGCACGCAAGATTGGATCCAACCTTCATTGATCAGCAACACCTCACGCACCTCCGGACCGCAACGCCCGTGGCGGCCTTTCTCTTTCTTCCTTATCGGCAGCTTCTGGGCAATTCTTTACCTGTTCTTCGGACTTTTTTCTCCCGGCCTCCTCGACGACGTTGACTCGGTCTACACCGAAATCGCCCGCGAGATGCTCGCCCGGCACGACTTCGTCACGCCGACCGTTGACGGCATCCGCTTCTTCGACAAACCGCCCCTCATGTACTGGATGGCCGCAGGTTCGATGCGCCTCTTCGGCCCGCATGACTGGGCTGCCCGGCTTCCGCTCGCACTCGGCGTTCTCGCCCTGCTCCTGGCCGTCTACGCGCTCGGCATCCGCCTCTTCGCCGCCCTCTCGCCGGCCAGCGCGCCCGACCGCGGAGGACTGTACGCCGCCCTCGCAACCGGCATCTCCATCGGCCCGTATCTGTACACCCGCTTTTACATCCCGGACATCCTGATCGCCCTTTGGATGACCCTATCCGTTCACCTTCTTCTAATCGCGCTGCAGCGCCTGGACGAGCACCGCTCCACCCTCTGGCCCAGCCTGGCCTTCGCCGCAGTCGCCGCGCTCAACGTCCTCACCAAGGGCCTGATCGGCCTTGTATTCCCACTCGGCTTCGTTCTCTTGTACCTGCTCTGGACTCGCCGGCTCAGCGCCCTTCGCGATCTGCACCTCACCCTGGGCACCTTCGTCTTCGCCCTTATCGCCGCGCCCTGGCACATTCTCGCCGCTCTTCGAAACCCCGCCATCCCCATGCCGCCCGGCCTCGGTCTACCCGCCCGAGCAGGCTGGACCTGGTTCTACCTCTACAACGAGCACATCGCCCGCTTCCTCCAGAAGCGCATTCCCCACGACTACGGCCAGGTCCCGATCCCGCTGTTCTGGCTCCTGCTCTTCCTCTGGCTCATCCCCTGGACCGGCTTCGTCTTCCCCGCCATCGCGAACGCCGTGCGCACCCTCCGCCATCCGCAGGCTGCCTACCCCTTCATCTCGTTCGCAAGAAGCCGCTCGCGCCCTCCTCCTTTGGGCCGGCCTCATTCTCGGCTTCTTCACTCTCTCCTCGCGCCAGGAGTACTACCACCTCCCCGCGCTGCCAGCCCTCGCCCTGCTCGCTGGCGGCCTCCTCGCCGCAGCCGATACGGACCCCAAGCCTCGCCAAACCTCGCTGATCGAAAGCGTCGACCCGCAGCGCCAGGCCCTCGCTGCCTCCCGCTGGTTTCTGCTGCCCCTGGGCACCCTGCTCTTCGCCCTCTGCGGGTGGTTCGCACTCACCGCACCCAAGCCTGCCGCCGGAGCTACCCTGAGCGAGCTCCTAAGCTCTAACCCTGACCTCTACACCCTGTCACTCGGCCATGTCTTCGACCTCACAGGCCGCGCCATGGGTCTCTTTCGCGGCCCGCTCACCGCAGTGGCTCTTGCCATGCTCCTCCTCGGCCCCGGAACCCACCTCCTGCGCCGCCGGGGCCGCACCCACGCCGCCAACCTGCTCCTCGCCGCCGCCATGACAGCCGTCCTGCTGGGCGCGCACGAAGGCCTCAACCGCTTCTACCCGATCCTCGGCTCGAAACAGCTAGCCGACGCGATCCAACAGCAACGCCAACCCGGCGACCTCGTCGCCATCGACGGCGAGCTCACCTCCGGCTCCACTCTGCTCTTCTACGGACAGCCGCCGGTCTACCTCGTCAACGGCCGTGTGAACGGCCCCTGGTTCGGCAGCTTCTGGCCCGACGCCCCACACCTTTTCTGGTCGGATGCAGACCTCGCCCAGCAATGGTCCGGTCCCCGCCGAGTGTTCCTGCTGACCTACCACCCCGACCAGCGCACCCCCGAACTCACACCACTTGGTCCAGTCCACGCCGTCGCAGCATCGGGCGGCAAAACCGTCCTGACCAACCGCTAACAGCGCAGCAAAGCAAGCCAAAACAGCCACTCGCAGCAGGCCTGCGGGCCCGGAGCTGACCCTTCAATTCGGCTCCGTTCCGTCCGTCAACTCCACCGCTCCCCCCGGCTTCAAGCGATACACCTTCCCGCGGTAGTAGAAGTTCTCCCCCAGGTAGCTGTTCACCCAAAGAAGCCCGCCAAGCAGATCCCGCAGCGGGTAGATCAACGCATTCGACTCCCAATCCGGATCTCCTAACGCACACAGAACGGACACCGCCTGCACCCAGCGGTTCACCGCCGTAAACAGCAGCCAGAGCGCCCCCAGGCCCACCTGCCCGGTCAGGGCTCCCCAAAAGAGCCCGAACACCCCGTACGGCACAGAAAACGTAAGCCCACTTCCCAAATGCCCCCACGGCCGCGAGCGCCGGGTGCTCTGCATCCACCGCAACTGATTGCGAAAGCTCAACCAGAACGGCGAATCCTGCACCATCAACCGGATCACATGCGTTGCCATCCGCACGACGGTCCCCTGCGCCGCGAGCCGGTTCCCCAGCACGAAATCGTCAGCATAAAACTGCCCCAACTCACCAAATCCACCCACGTCCTGAAAGCTCTTCCGCCGAACCGCCATCGTCGCGCCCAGAGCAAAGTCTGTGCCTGCAAGCAGGTCTGCCACCAGCGCCCCGGAGGTCATCTCTACGCTCTTGCCTACGGCGTCCAGTCGTGAAGGCAGCCCGGCTCCCGGATGCGCCGTGCCCAGATACAGCGGCCACGCCAGTCCCACCTGCGGATCACGCAGGCTCTGCACCATCCGCCGCAGGTACACCGGCGTCACGCGCACATCCGCGTCGCTGGTGACAAAATCGTCGTACTGCGCCACCGAATCCAGCTTCGCCAGCGAGTACACCTTGGCATTGTGGAACCGCGGCATCGGCTCGCCACAGGTCACATAGCGCGCCTTCACGCCCGGGTACCGCGCCCCCACACGCCGCGCCAATTCCAGCCCGGCATCCGTCTCCTGCCGAGCACAAAACAGCAGCTCAAACTCGGGATAGTCCTGCTCAAAGAACGTCTCCAGATTGCGCTCCATGCCAGGCTCGGTCCCGTGCAGGGGCTTCAACATGCTTACCGGGGGCAGGAACTCCGCAGGTTCTCGATCTTCACGGCGCTTGCGCAAACCAAACCGCACCGCGGCCACCACCACCATGCCGCAATAAATTGTGGAGGTCACCGTTCCAACGGCGCCCACCCAAAACACTATCCGTGAAAACTTGCTCATAGGGGAAACATCAACCGCCCGGCAGAATGGTGCTCGACTCAGATTTAGGCCAGCTTCAGTCTAGACGACACGCAAGGGGATCAACCTTCACCAACCCGCGGTACATCACTTCGACCGGGACCTGCCCTTTGCCGGCGCGGACCCCTCACGCACAGGCATCACCACCGGCCGGCGCAACGGTACCAACCCCGGTTCGCCGCCGCTCTGAGCTTGTTGCATGCGCCCAAGCATCTCTGTCCGTACGTACTCCACAAACCCCTGCATCTGCCGGTTCATCTCTTCCATGCGCTCGCGCATCTGCAACACAATCGCGATTCCGGCAATGTTCACGCCCAGATCCCGCGCCAGGTTCAGGATGAACTCCAATCGCTCCAGATCCTCATCCGTATAGAGCCGCGTGTTGCCGTCCGACCGCGAAGGCCGCAACAAGCCTTCCCGCTCATACAGCCTCAGCGTCTGCGGATGAATGTCATACATCTCGGCCACCGCCGAGATCATGTACGCCCCTTTTGACTTCCGCTTCGTAGCCATGACTTTTGTGCGCCGCCCGCAACGAGCATACCGCGACCCCGCGCCCTTAGCCACATCTCCCGGCATCCAAGCCGCTATGGGCCGTTCTAACTACTCTACCCTCGCCATCGCCGCTGCAGTGGGTGCAACCGCCGCCGCCTTCGCACTCACCCGCGCGCTCACCGCCACACCGCCGCCCGAAGGCGCCGTCATCCTCATTACCGGTGGCTCCCGCGGTCTTGGCTTTGCCATCGCAAACCGCTTTGCGCAACGGCCTGTCAACCTCGTTCTCGCGGCACGCAGCTTCGCCGAGCTGCAAAAGGCCCAGCAGTCGCTCCTCGACCAGCACGCTCACCTGCGTCCTGAAAACTTCTACCTCGTCGCCGCGGACATCTCCAAACCCGAAGATTGTCAGCGCATGGTGAACGAGGCATTCGCCCGCTTCGGCCGCATCGACATCCTCGTCAACAACGCCGGAATCATCGGTGTCGGGCCGATTGAGGCCCTCACCGCAGACCTCTTCGAATACACAATGCGCGTAAACTTTCTTGCCGCCATGCAGACCACCTGGGCCGCCCTGCCGCGCCTCATGTCACAGTCGGCCGCACCGGGTTGGAAGCACAAAGCCGCCATCATCAACATCTCGTCCATCGGCGGAAAGTTGGCCGTTCCGCACATGCTTCCCTATTCGGCCGCGAAGTTCGCCCTGACCGGCTTCTCTGAAGGACTCTACGCCGAACTCAAGGGCAAGAAGCTTCATGTCCTCACCGTCTGCCCCGGCCTGATGCGCACCGGTGGCGAAGACCATGCCGAGTTCTACGGGGACAAGGAAGCCGAACAAGCCTGGTTCAAGTTCTGCGCCAAGACACCGGGCCTCTCCACCACCGTAGAGCACGCCTCAAACAAGATCTTCAACGCTCTCGCCCAGGCCCGCACAGAGATCACCATTACCCCGCAGGCCTACCTCGGCACCCGCTACGCCGGCCTCTTCCCCGGAGCCACCCAGATCCTCAATCGACTGACCAACGACTACATTCTGCCCAAGCCGTAGGCGCGCACGTCCTGGGAGGGTACCGCGTTCCGCGCCGCCTTCACCCGACTCCACTCAAACAGCTGCCCTAAACACTCACAGATAACGTCATCCGTCATACCCCACTTAACATCTCCGCCCGAGGATCCTCCGGATTCAACTTCTGCAACTCCCGCAAGATTTCCTTCGACCGCTCATCCTGCACCCGGGGTACCACGATCTTCACCTCCACAATCTGATCCCCGCGCTGGCCCTCGCGGGCCGCCATGGGCGCACCCTTTTCCCGCATCCTCAGCTTCTGTCCCGTCTGGGTCCCCGGCGGGATCTTCAACTGAGCGCGGCCCGGGTGCGATCCCTCACCATCAATCGTCGGCACATCGATCCGCGTGCCAAGCGCGGCCTCCATGGCCGTTACAGGCACTGAGACATGGATGTCGTCGCCTTGTCGCTTGAACAACTTGTGCGCGCCGACCTTGATGATCAGGTAGAGATCCCCGGCAGCCGCACCCTCCGTACCAGCATTGCCCTTGCCCGCCAGCCGGATACGCTGGCCATCCCGCGTCCCCGGCTTGATCCGGAACTCCAGCGGTTCGCGACGTGTGATCACGCCCGCGCCATCGCATGTGGGGCAAGCATTTTGCACCTTGCCGGAGCCTCCACACTTCGGACACTGGATGTTGAACTTCATCCTCCCACCGGTCTGGGTCACCTGGCCGGTGCCGTGACACTCCGGGCACTCCATGCTGCCGCCCTGCACGCCACCACCTTTACACGTCCCGCACTGCTCCTGCCGCTGGATCTCCAGCCGTGTCACGCCACCCCGAATCGCCGTCCAGAAATCAATCTCTACCTGGTACTCAAGGTCCGTGCCCGGCTGGGGCCCCCGCGGCTGTCGCCCACCGTTGAACATTCCGCTGAACAGGTCCCGAAAGCTTGACCCAAACCCACCGGCTGCTCCCTCGGTCTGCCCACGGCTTGCAGCCGGCCCGCTGGCGAAGTTCGAGAAGTCGAACCCGCCAAAGTCAAAGGGCACGCCCTGTCCTCGCCCGCCGCCGCCCGGTTGCCCTCCGCCAAAGCCCGCTCCGGCACCGCCCCCTCGGGCGTAAGCCTCCGCGGCCGCCGGGTCAATCGAGTCCGAGTAGAACCCAAGCTGGTCAAAGACCTTGCGCTTCTTCTCATCGCTGAGCACATCGTTGGCTTCGGAGATCTCCTTGAACTTCTCCTCGGCCTTCTTGTCCCCCGGGTTCACATCCGGGTGATACTTCCGCGCCAGCTTGCGAAACGCCTTGCGAATCTCATCCGACGTTGCCGTCTTTTTAACGCCCAGCGAGCCGTAGTAGTCCTTCTGTTGTGTCGTTGCCATAGATGTCTCGCGAGAATCCCCACTCGCATTCTCAACACTTTAGATGATCGGGCACTCAACTTGTCTCAGCAAGTTCCCTTCAGCAATACCCTGACCCGGCGATCAGTTCAGCACGCCAGTCTTCCGCGCCTTCACCGTTGCCCGCGACGCCCGCAAACTCACTCCATGCTCCCAGGCCTCCGCGTTCTGCGCAGCCGTTGTCCCCTGGCACAGCGGACACCAGAACAGTGTTCTCCCCGCTAGGTCCCGATGCAGCACGCGTTCGCCACACACGAAACACGGTTTCCCATGCCGCCGGTACGCGTAGTGCTCCTCCCCCCGCCGCGCAAGGGCTTCCCCGCTGGGCCGGTGCGTCCGCCGCGTACACACAATGCGTCGGTCCACCATGCCTGCCCGCAGCAGAGGAATCGCATCCTTCCACATCGCCTTCAAAACCTTCGGCTGCATCTCGTTGCCGGGCGTGAACGGATTCACCCCATGCCGAAACAGCATCTCCGCCCTGTAGATGTTGCCCACACCAGACAGTACGGTCTGATCCATCAGCAGTTCCGCAATCGGCTTCTTGCTCTTGAGCACGGCATCCACATAGCGCTGCGGATCGTCGTGTCCCTTTGGCTCCTCGCCCAATGGATCCGGCCCCAGCCGGGCCAGCAGTGCGTCCCATTTCTCCCGGGTGTAGACGCTGCAATCGGTGGGCCCCCGCAACTCACACCACTCCACCTGCTCCGGAGGAAACGGCTGCGTTCCGTCATCTTTGGCGCACGCCAGATTATGTGGCTGCCCCTTGACACTCCGTGTCGCACGCCCTGAGCCGGCGCGTTGCAGCACCGCCCGCAACGCTCCCCTCGTCTCCGGCAAAGGCCCACACCCTTCAGTCCAATCCCCGAACCGCCCCAGGTGCACATGCAACATCAGGTCATCGCCAAACTCATACCCAAGATGCTTGCCCACGGCATGCACCCGCTTCAGCTTCTTGCCATCCACCAAATGCGCGTCATGAAACCGGTGTCCCGGCCCCGGCAACACATTCAGCTTCCTGCCCCCAAACGCTACATTGTGCCGCTCCGCCCAGCGGTGAACCTCATTTCCCTCCGGCAATCGTCGCCTCCGTACTGTTTACCTCTACGCCTGTACTGTCCAAAAGCCGCGCGGGTTCCGCCACCGCAAGCCGTCCACGCCGCCGCCGCCTCTGCTCCAATCCAACTTCCAGTTCGTAGCGGTAGTGATCCAGGATGCGCTCGGGCGTCCACAGCGCCCAGTGATTCGCATTCTTCGCATGCATGCGCTTGATCTGAATATCGTCCATCCGCCGTATCAGCTTGCGGAGATCACTGTAATGATCGCGATAGCTGCTGTCCTCACTCTCAATCAATGGCTGCAGATCAACATACACAGGCTGGGCCCACTCATAGAACGTGTGCCACACGTCATACACATCCAGGTGACCTTTCTTCACCAGCATTCCCAGGTGGTCGTAAAAGTCCAGAACCTCCAGCGCCACCGCTGGTGGATCATCCATGGGCAGCGGGAGAAGCTCACCACCGGTCGTTCGTGCCTCGGCCAGCCGTCGCCGTGCGCCTAAAAACGACTCACTCAAGAAGAACGTCAACTGCTTTTCAAGGTTATCAACCGAGCGATACTCACGCTCATGGGTCAACTGCCGCGCAGCATAGGCGATCGCACCGCCACTCGTCAGCACTAACGCGGTATTCGCAATCGCCTGAACAGCAACCCAATCCACAATCACCATACCCGCCACTTCAGATGCAGAAAAGCCGCGGCGGCACCTTTCGCCGTCGCGGCCACCCTTGTTCTCAGCCCTAGTTCCACACCGTGCTCGCCTTGATCTCTTCTACGTTGAAGATCTGATCTGGCTCCTGTTTCTGCAACTGCTGTGCAAACTGCTGCGCCTCTTCGAGAGAGCTAAATAGACCCGACGTATACACACGCCCGCCGCGCGAACCCTCACACCGCCACAGAACCTCCGCAGCACCTGCGGATCCCATGCCCAGGTTGAAAGAGATAGCCTGTGGCCACGCTTGATCCGTTCCCTGCCTTAATTTCGAGTTATTCATCCCTCATCCTCCCGTCCCTGTGGCGACCACCCGCCATCACGGCCTACTGCTGATTAGACCCACTTCCAGCACAACAGATTCGGTACGCAAAAGGGAGGGGCCAGATTCGACCCCTCCCCTGTTGCATCCGGCAAACACAGAGCCGGTGTGCTTTCAGTTGGTCACCGCGGCTTACTTCTCCGCGTCGACGTATTCGGCGTCGATCACGCCTTCGTCCTTACCCTGATTATCGGCAGTTCCGGCGCTAGCTGCAGCACCGTCCGTCGGTGGGACACCCGCACCAGCACCCTGCGCCTTGTACAGCGCCTCCGCCAGCTTGTGGCTCGCGGTCGTCAGACGCTCACGCGATGAGTTGAGCTCGGTCGCGCTCGGATCGCCAGCCAACGTGGACTTCGCATTCGCAAGCGCCGATTCCACATCGCCCTTGTCCGCTGCATCCACCTTTTCGCCGCCGTCCTTCAGCATCTTCTCGACGTTGTAGACCATGGAGTCGAGCTGGTTGCGTGCCTCGATCTTCTCCTTGGCTTCCTTGTCCTCGGCCGCGTGCGCCTCAGCCTCCTTGGCCATGCGCTCGACCTCTTCCTTGCTCAGACCTGAAGAGCTCGTAATCGTGATCTTCTGGTCCTTGCCCGTCGCATTGTCCTTCGCAGTGACGTTCAGAATGCCGTTCGCATCGATGTCAAAGGTGACTTCGATCTGCGGCATGCCACGCTGCGCCGGCGGAATGCCACCTAGCTTGAACTTGCCCAGCGTGCGATTTTGTCCAGCCATCGGCCGCTCGCCCTGCAGCACGTGAATCTCCACCTCGGTCTGGTTGTCGGCCGCCGTCGAGAACGTCTCCGTCTTCTTCGTCGGAATCGTCGTGTTGCGCGGGATCATCGGCGTCGCCACACTACCCATCGTCTCAATGGCCAGCGTCAGCGGCGTCACATCCAGCAGCAGCAGATCCTTCACGTCGCCCGAAAGCACACCGGCCTGCACCGCCGCACCAATCGCGACGACCTCATCCGGATTCACGCCCTTGTGCGGCTCCTTGCCGAACAGGTCCTTCACCAGCTTCTGAATCGCCGGCATACGAGTCTGCCCACCGACGAGAACCACCTCGTCGATCTTGGCTGCGTCAATGCCTGCATCCTTCATCGCCTGGCGGCAAGGTCCAACTGACTTCTGCAGCAGATCATCGACCAGCGACTCAAGCTTCGCCCGCGAAAGTGTGCGCACAAGGTGCTTCGGCCCGGAAGCGTCGGCCGTGATGAAGGGGAGGTTGATCTCCGTCTCCTGCGCCGTCGATAGCTCGATCTTTGCGCGCTCGGCAGCATCCTTCAGCCGCTGCAGCGCCATCTCGTTGCCCTTCGAAGTCAGGTCCAAACCAGACTCCGACTTGAACTCCGAGATCAGCCACTCCACGATCCGCTGATCCAGGTTGTCGCCGCCCAGGTGCGTATCACCGTTGGTCGACTTCACCTCGATCACGCCATCGCCCACCTCTAGAATCGAGATATCGAACGTTCCACCGCCGAAGTCATACACGGCGATAGTCTCGTCCTTCTTCTTGTCCAAACCATAGGCCAGCGCGGCCGCCGTCGGCTCGTTCACAATGCGCTTCACATCCAGACCGGCAATCTTGCCCGCGTCCTTGGTCGCCTGACGCTGCGCGTCATTGAAGTACGCCGGAACCGTGATGACCGCCTCGGTCACGCTGCCGCCCAGGTAGTCTTCCGCAGCCTTCTTCAGCTTCTGCAAGATCATCGCCGAGACCTGCGCGGGCGTATAGTCCTTACCCTGCGCCACCACGTCGATGTGATCGCCCTGCTGCACGACCTTGTAGGGCACCATCTTCATCTCGTCGTTCACTTCGTTGTAGCGACGGCCCATGAAGCGCTTGATCGAGTAAACCGTGTTCTCCGGGTTGGTGATTGCCTGGCGCTTGGCCACCTGGCCTACCAGCCGCTCGCCGTTCTTCGTGAACGCCACGATGGACGGCGTCGTACGCCCGCCCTCTTCGTTCGCGATCACCTTCGGCTCGCCGCCCTCCATCACCGCCACACAGCTATTCGTCGTGCCGAGATCAATCCCAATAATCTTCGCCATTGTGTTGCTCCTCCGTCCTGAAGCCCTTCGCAGCAGAAGCCGCGGAACCTGTCGACCTTCTCACTCTCGCATGTGAGTGAGTTACTGTCAACCAATATGATGCGCAACACCACCTAAGGATGCGGTTCCCTGCGACCTGCACGCAAGGCGCCGGTTAGTGACAGCGGCCCGGCTCGCTGAGTACCGCACACACCAGTGCTGGGCTTGAACCTTGGTCGTTCTCCCCCGTTCAGGGAATGGCACGAAAGTCGCACCGAGGGCATACTTCATCCATCCCTGGACTTCCCCAGCGATGCAACAAGGCACCACCCGGGCCGGAGCTCCTCATGTCCTTGTACTTCCGCCTCCTCCGCGCAGCCCTCTGCGCGAGTCTTTCGGTTCCGATCCTGCTCTCGACGGGCTGTTCCGGCGACAGCACGGTGACCGCCAACCCGAACGCGATCCCACTCGCGAAGGGCAATTGGCAGATCAACTCCGCGGCTTCGGCCGCCGTGAAACTCCCGGTCTTCTCCGGCGAGTTCACTACCCAGGCCGGCACCATCACGGGCATCCTGCATACCCAATCGGGCACGGCTTGCATCTCCCCGGCCGCAAGCTTCGAACTCACCGGCTCAGCCGACGACAAGAACCTCGTCACCCTCGCCGGCCCTGTCGCCGGAGGCACCCTCACCCTTACCGGCACCCTCGCCGCAGACGGCAGGTCCCTTTCCACCGCGACCTACAACGTAGCAAGCGGTGCTTGCGGCTTCGCGGCCAAGGTTGAGGCCACCGCCCAGGCCTTCACCCCGATCACGGGAAACTACGCCGGCACCTTCGCAGACACAGACGGCCAGGTAGCCCAGGTCACCGCCAACTTCTCCCAATCCACCACCCCGGACGCCAACGGCAACTTCACCCTCGCCGGCACGGCCACGGTCTCCAACAACCCCTGCTTTCCCTCCGCCGTCCCCGTCACCAGCACGCAGGTCACCGGCGGTACCTTCACCTTCACCTACGCCGCAACCGGCAACAGCGTTACGGCCACGGGCACCTTCAGCCCCGATGCCAACACCCTTACCGTCGCAAGTTGGACCTCCTCCGGCACCTGCGGCGCCGATACCGGAGTCCAGTCCACGATGACCCGCCAAAGCAGCTAGCCCCAGAGAAAGCAAAGAGAAGCGGCCCAAATCACCTGATCGGGGCCGCACTTTGCTTGCCATTCACCAGGGAACGGTCACCTCAGCTCAACGGGTAGCCGGATCGCGTTCAATCGTCATCAGCCCAAAGGTTCCCGGCAGTACCGGCTTGCGACCACCGCCCTGCGGTGCGGGGCCAAAGTCGGCGAACACTGCAAAAATTCGGTGGTTCGTAGGGTCCAGGCCCATGTTGCGCGACCCCACCGGTGTCTTGAGGGTCTGAACGACGCGGTACTTGTCCGGGCTGTCCTGGTGCATCACCGTGAGGGTGCCGTCCGCGTTGGACGAAAATACATCCCCAGTCGCCGGATCAAAGCCATTCCCATCCACACCGCTTCCAATGGGAGCCGTCGCGACCACCTTGCCGGCCCCGTAATCCGAAACCGCCGTTACTCCGCTGCGGCACCCGCTGAACAACAGGTGATGCGCCTCGTCGATGGACATCGGCACCGGCTTCGCGCACGGCGCAGTCGACCAGCGTCGTCCTACGGTCGCGCTCTTCGTATCCACTTCAACAATTTCGCTCTTGTCCGTCAAGTTGATGTACAGCTTGCCGTTATCCGCGGAGGCGGCATACTCCGGCTTGCCGCCCAGAGCGACGTTCGTGATCAGCTTGCCCGTACGTGCGTCAATCACGGTCGACGACTGCGCATCGCCATTCATGGTGAACACTCGCCCCGACGGCTTGTCATAGATAACGCCATCCACGTCTTCTGCGGCCGGAACGCGGCTCTGTACCTTCAACGTCCTGGCGTCAAACACGACGACCATCCGGTCTTCGCTCGAGGCCGCAAAGCCATGCCCCTCCGCGATCGCCGTCCCATGCGCTCCATGAATCCCGGTCACCTCGCCGACCAGTTTGCCGCTGTCCTCATCCACCACCATCAACCGATCTCCCCGCGCAATGAAGAGTCGGTGCGTCGGCGGGTCCGGAACCACATAGTCCCAACCGCCGTTGCCGCCCAGCACCACCTTGTGCGTGACCCGGTACGGTGCCTGCGCCACAATCGCCGGGGCCAGTGCAAGCATCAAAACGGAACCCAAAAAGCGCATTCAGAAATCTCCTGTTCTTTCAGAGCGGAGCGAAACCCTACTCCGCTGCTCCAGCCTACGAGCCAACGATGAATATCCGCTGAATCCGAGGAAGTGAGCCACGGTTCAACGTCGCAGATCGGGTCCAGGGGCTCAGGCCGCACTTCCAAGCTAGATCTGCTCTCCACGCGGAGCTCCTGCTGAAGCTCACCACCGACCAGCCTCCGAGACGACGATTGACGCAACCCATTCCGCTGCCTAGCCTTACGCATACGTGCCCACCCCACCCCAGCCGCAAGCCGCTCCGCCTCCGCGCGACCCAGCGCTCGACGGCCTCCGCGGCCTCGCTGTTCTGCTCGTCTTCCTCTTCCACTACGGCGGGGGCCTCCACGCCCACAACCCCCTCCTGCGCGCCTTCGGCTACGTAACAGAGGCGGGCTGGATTGGGGTCGAGTTCTTCTTCGCGCTGTCCGGCTACCTCATCACCGGCCTGCTCGCGGACAGCCTCCTGATTCCCCCGCCACCAACGGGAGACCGCGGTACCCTAAGCCCTCCCACCAAGCCGGGTGCCCCAGGTCCCGATTCCGGGACCTGGGTTTCTGCCCCGCTACAAAACCGCGCCCCATCAACAGCTACAAACCACCCGGTCTTCCGAAACTTCTACGCCCGCCGAGCCCTCCGCATCCTTCCCCTCTACCTCGCCGCCCTGCTCGCCTGTGCAGCCGCCGCCCTGCTCACCGGAGCCACCTTCCCGCAACTCCAACCCCTCCCTATTTACGTCGCTTTCCTCCAAAACCTGCCTCCTCTCCTCAACAGCGCTCTCCACGCCCCGCCGCCCCTCCCCGTCTTCCACCTGTGGTCGCTCGCCGTGGAAGAGCAGTTCTATCTCCTCTGGCCCCTCGCCCTTTTCGCCGCCCGCACCCCTCGCCGAGCCCTCGGTCTCAGCCTCGTCATCTTCACCACAAGCTGCCTGTTCCGGGCAATCCTCTTCGCGCCAGATCTGTTCTCCTGGGCCACGGCCAACAGCTTCGCCACGTTCCTCCCCACCCGCGCCGGAGCCCTCGCCCTGGGCAGCGCCCTCGCGCTCTACTGCCGGCTCCACCTTGAGACCATCTCGGTCCCACCTCCCGTCATCTCGACCGCGATGCCCCCACATACCGTCATCTCGACCGAAGCGAAGCGGAGTGGAGAGACCTCTACAGTTCGCCTCTGGGGGGCCAAATGCCCGAGCCAGTTCCTCGCCCTTCTAACAACGGCAACTGCCCTCTCGCTGATCCTCCTCGCCGCGCTTCACACCCATACCCTCCTCCTGAACACGCGCACGGCCTTCCTCGTCACCCTTCCTGCGGCAGACCTTCTCTCCGTCGCCGTCGTCGCCCTCGCCCTCCACCCAAACCTGCTCCGATCTGCTCTCAGCACTGCCCCGTTTACCTTCCTCGGGCGGATCAGCTACGGGTTTTACGTCCTGCACATCCTCCTGGAGCCCCTTTTCGATCGCCTCGGCACCCTCCTCACTCACTCACACGCGGGGTTTGGTTACCAAACCGCTCGCCTGCTCACCGCGCTCCCGATCACCACCGCCGCCGCCACCTTGTCCTTCTACCTCCTCGAGCTGCCGTTCCTCCGCCGCAAGCGCCGCTTCCCCCGCGGCGCCGACCCGGTCTGCTGACCCTTGTCGGTCCCGATTCATCCGCGGCACTCCGGATCCCTCTCTCGTCATAAAGTGCATCCAGAGACTTTGTCCGGCGGTGAGGGCGCGAGGTCCGCCTATCGGCCACAGTTTCTCTCTCGTCGAAACGTCCGCTCCGCACCTGCATCCAAGCCCCGTAAGCCGTCAGGCCGCACCCCCTCAGGAAGGCACCAACCCCGATGGCCGCCGCTGCCACCAGCCCAGCCGACGCTGTTCGCCCCATGCCCGCGAACGCTGCGACCCTCGAAGCACCGCAGGAGGTCACCAAGGGCGTCAACCCCTGGCTGATCGCCGCCTCGGTCATGCTCGCCACCTTCATGGAGGTGCTCGACACCGCCATCGCCTCGGTGGCGCTGCCTTACATCGCCGGCTCCCTCTCCGCCTCCAACGACGAAGCCACCTGGGTCCTCACCAGCTACCTCGTCGCCAACGCGATCGTGCTCCCGGCCTCTAACTGGTTCTCCCTCCGCTTCGGCCGCAAACGCTTCTTGATGTCTTGCGTGACCATCTTCACCATCGCCAGCTTTGCCTGTGGAGCCGCTCCCACGCTGCCGCTCATGCTCTTCGCCCGGGTCATCCAGGGAGCAGGCGGGGGCGCACTTCAACCTCTCTCCAACGCCATCCTGCTCGAAAGCTTCCCTCCTGCGAAACGCGGCCAGGCCCTCGCTGTGTTCGCCTTCGGTGTCGTGGTCGCACCGGTCCTTGGCCCCACCCTCGGGGGCTGGCTCACCGACACCTACTCCTGGCGCTACGCCTTCTACATCAACATCCCCATCGGCGTCCTCGCGCTGTTCATGATCAACCGCTTCGTGAACGACCCGCCCTACATCAAGAACGCCAAGGTCGCCCCATTCGACAAGATCGGATTCACCACGCTCTGCGTCTGGACCGGCTGCCTGCAAGTCGTCCTCGACAAAGGGCAGGAGGTTGACTGGTTCGGCGCAGTCTGGCTTCGCTGGGCCACCTTCGCGTGCGCCGTCGCTCTCATCTGGTTCATCCGCCAGTCCTGGTACTGCAAAAACCCGCTGGTCGACCTGCACATCCTCAAAGACCGCAACTTCGGCCTCGGCTGCATCCTGATCTTCCTCTTCGGCATTGGAATTTACTCCACCGTCACCGTCCTGCCGCTCTTCTACCAGGAGCTCCTGGGCTACACGGCGTTCACAGCCGGACTGGTCGTGGCTCCCCGCGGGCTCGGCGCCATCCTCGGCATGCCAGTCATCGGGGTGCTCTCCAACAAGGCGGATCCGCGATACCTGCTCACCTTTGGCTTCATCGTCTTCGGCCTCACGACGCTCTACTTCGGCAATATCACCCTGGGCGTCTCCCCCACGACGCTGTTCCTGCCCATCCTCATCACCGGTTTTGGCCTCAGCTTCGTCTTCGTACCCATCAACACCGCCGCCTATGGCACCCTGAAGAACACCCAGATCGGGAACGCCAGCGGCCTCTTCAACCTCATGCGAAACGTCGGTGGATCCATTGGCATCTCGATCGCGACGACCCTGCTCACCCGGCGTGCAGCCGCCCATCAGAACGACATCGCCAACGCCGTCCCCCGCACAGGCCAAGCCTTCCAAAGTGCGCTCAACGCCACCCAGGGCGCGCTCACGGGCTACTTCGGCCCTGCGAACGCACGCGCTGCAGCCCAGGTCAGCCTCTACGGCCAGATGCGGCAACAGGCTTCGCTCTGGTCTTTCGTCGACGTCTTCCGCTGGCTCTCGCTGCTCTGCTTCTTCTGCGTAGGCGTCGTGTGGCTGCTAAAACGAGTCCGCCCCGGCAAAGGCCCGGCGGGGGCCCACTAAGCTCACCCACCTTCACTGCTGTCATCCTGACCCTGAGCCAAGCAAACCGGGGAGGATCGCTGTATCTACCACGCGAGGGCCGCAGGCACGAGTCCGTCACCCCTTCGCGCCAACATCCCCCAGAATCTGCTGCACAACCTCTTCCGGAGCCCGATCATTCACCACCCGCACGGCACCGGTAGGCGGCTCCAGCGTAGCGATCTGGCTCCCCAGCAACGCCGGATTCATATACGTCCCCTGTCGGGCCGCCAAACGCGCCGCAATCATCTCCTTCGACCCATCCAACCAGACGAACTTCAGCATCCCCGGAGCAATCCCTGCACTCAACGTGTCGCGATAGCTCTCCTTCAGCGCCGAGCAAGCCAGCACACCCTTCGCCCCCTTCTCCGCCCATCCCCGCAGCAAGTTGTTCAAGCTTTGCAGCCACGGCTCACGATCCTCATCCGTCAGGGGAATGCCGGCTCGCATCTTTTCCTTATTTGCCGGCGAGTGGAAATCATCCGCGTCCGCAAATACCGCCCCGAGGTCCTTCGCCAGCAGCGTTCCAATCGTTGTCTTGCCCGACCCACTCACACCCATCACCACAAACAACGCCGCCACCGTGCCTTGACTCAAAGCCACTCCTCCATGCACCCTCTGCGAGACTAGCAAGCCTCGCCCCGCTTGGCACCTTCAACTTCGGCTGTTCTACTCAAAGAGTCGGCAGCAAGCCACTCTGGAGCCCCGTTGTCCCTCACCCAAACCCCCACCATCCTCACCACCGAAGACCTCTTCGCCCGCGTCGACGCCCTCGACCCCAAGGTCGCTGTCTTCGACTGCGATGGCACCCTCTGGTCTGGTGACGCCGGCTCCTCCTTCATGTGGTGGTCGATGGAGACCGGCCTGCTCAGCCCCGAAAAGACCACCTGGCTCAAAGCCCGTTACGAAGGCTACAAGCGCGGCCGAGTCTCCGAACTCGCCATTTGCGGCGAGATGGTCCAGGTCTACGCGGGCCTCGACGAAGCCGCCCTCCGCAAAGCCGCAACCAGCTTCTTCCGCGACCACATTGAACCCAACATCTTCCCCGAGCTGCGCGACCTCATCACGAGCCTGCAACAGCGCGGCACCGACATCTGGGCCGTCAGCTCCACAAACGACTGGGTCATCGAAGAAGGCGTCCGCCGCTTCAACATCCCCGCCAACCGCGTCCTTGCCGCCCGCGTAGCCGTCGAGAACGGCCTGCTCACCGACCGCCTCCTCGACGTCCCAACCGACGAAGGCAAGGTCACCGCCCTCCGCAACGCCGGCATCACGGCGCCCGGACGCCGTCTTCGGCAACTCCGTCCACGACGCCGCCATGCTCGCCATCGCCGCCGGGCCTTTCCGATCAATCCCACGCCCGCCCTCGTCGAACGCAGCACCCGCGAAGGCTGGCCCATCTACCACCCAATCGCGTCCGAACACAGCGCCTTCAGGCAAACACTAGCGGCGGCCGGGCACCGCGCCCACCTGAGACTCCCACCAACAAACCGCTTACACTGGCTGGAGAGGTGAAGCGTCCCATCCGCAAATTGAACGGCAGCTCCGCGGTCAGCAAACAGGCCCGTGCGCCACGTGGTAGCCGCCCTCATCCTTCGGCCAACGGACAGAGGCCGCGAGATCCTCGTCTGCCAGCGCCGCCCCGATCAGCCCATGGCCTCCAAATGGGAGTTCCCCGGCGGCAAAGTGGAGAACGGCGAGACCGCCGAAGCCGCCCTCGCCCGCGAACTCAATGAAGAGCTTGGCATCCACGCCACCGTCGGCCAGCGCCTCACCACCGATCCGCCACAATTACCGCAACGGCTCCATCATCGAGATCCAGTTCTTTCGCGTGGACACCTTCACCGGCGAGCTCGAAAACCGCATCTTCCAGGACATGCGCTGGACAAGCCTCCCCAGCCTCCCAGACTTCGACTTCCTCGCCGCCGACCTCAACCTCATCCGCGAACTCGCCGAAGGCAAGTACCTGTAGCTCTGCCGCCTCAGCACGCCGGCTAAGCTAATCCCTTGATCTGCCAAACAGCCAGACCAACGTCAGCAAAGTCGTCAATCCCGTAAGCCCCCAAGCGACGATGTTGTAGGTCCGGCCGTTCACGAGCGAGCCCATCAGGCTGCTCCGGTTCACCAGAATCAGCATGAACACCAGCACGAACGGCAGCAGTAAGCCGTTCAAAAACTGAGACAACACCGCCAGCTTCACCCACGGCACATGCGGCATCAGGATGACCGTCGCTCCGACCACAATCAGCCCTGTGTAGAGCCAGTAAAACACCGGCGCTTCACGGAACCGCTTGGTGAGTCCCGACTCAAAACCCAGCGCCTCGCAAACGGTATACGCCGTCGACAGGGGCAGGATGGAAGCGGCAAACAACGAAGCATTCAGCAGTCCAAACGCAAACAGCAGGTAGGCATAGTCGCCGCCCAATGGCCGCAAAGAAGCCGCTGCATCCGCCAGCGTCGTTGATATTGTGGTGCCCGCTCGCAAACAGCGTCGCCGCACAGGCAATCACGATGAACGCCGCAACCAGCACCGAAAAGATCGACCCCACCATCGGCATCCGCCTGCGCATAGCGCAACTGACCCTTACCAGCGCCCTTGTCGACCACCGATGCCTGCAAATAAAACTGCTGCCATGGCGCAACCGTGGCGCCGATCATGCCCACCGAAAGAAACAGGTAGCTCGGATTGCGCAGATCCGTCATCCGCGGCAACCGCATCGTCTCCCGCACAGCGAAGCTCCAGTTCGGGTGTGCCAACGCCGCCGTGATGATGTACGCCACATAAAGGAAGGAGAGAAACACAAAGATCTTTTCCAGCTTCTTGTAATCCCCAAACACCACCAGCGACCAGACCAACCCCGCCGCGAGCGGCACAGCGATGTACTTGCTGACCCCGAACAGCTGCGTACTGCTCGCCACGCCGGCAAACTCACCCACCACATCGCCCAGGTTACAGAGCACCAGGCCCAGCATCAGCAGCGCGGTCGTGCGCAGCCCGAACTCCTCACGGATGAGCTCACTCAGCCCTTTACCGGTCGTCACGCCCATGCGCGCGGAGATCTCCTGCGCAAACGTCAGCATGATGGCCATGGGAATCATGGTCCACAACAGCGCATAGCCGAACTGCGCGCCTGCAGTCGCGTACGTGTAGATACCGCCGGCGTCGTTGTCGACGTTGGCCGTGATAAAGCCTGGCCCCAGCACGGCAAACATGAGCACAATCGTGTTGCGCCACCGCTTCCAATTCATCACATCGGCACCACCCTGGGAATCGGGGCAACACAGCACACCTCACCTGCGCCGCACAGGGCGGCAGGAAGCGCTCGTCAAGCTGCACCTTTGTTCCTAATCTACCCTGCCCTGCGTCGTGAAACACTCCCGTAACAGATCAACGGGCAGCGTCACGCAAAACAGGCCGTATTCGTTCGATGATCTTCCCAACCTGCGCGTCGTTCGAGTACCCATCCCGCACCGCCCGCGCACGCCCCGCAGCGGCCACCCGGGCGCGCCCAGCCTTGTCCGGCAGCCACCGCTGAATCTTCGCCGCAAGCTCTTCGACCCCCGTGAAGAACACGGCCTCCTCGTCCTCGGCAAAACGCTCCAGATGCCCGGCCGACCGCTCCGCCAGCAAGAACTGCCCACATCCTGCAATCTCGAAGCTCTTGTGCACAAACTCATCCTGGTTCGAGTGCGTCAGAAAGCTCAGGTTGATCTTCGACCGCCAGATCGCCTCCCGGTACGCCTTCCCATACAGCTCCCCCTCACGAAACAAAGCGGCGAACGCCTCCGCATCCAGCCGATCCCGCCAAAGAAAATCCGCCCCGGAGATCACCACCGGCGCCCTGAACTCCCGCCAAAGCCGCGTTAGTTCCTCAGCCCTCTGGTCATACGGCGTCCCAACAAAACTCACTTCACGAGTCCCTGTCCCGATCGCTCCACCCATCCGGAGGCGGAAAGTGAATCGTCGGCTCATAGGCGGTCTGGATCTTGATCACATCCCGTGCGCCTCTGGCCTTGTAGTCCAGCACATTCGCATCCCGTTGCGTCGCATGCAGGTCAAAGTGGGGGATGCATTGCATGTACAGCCGCCAACCGGGGTCCCGCCGCGGACCAAACGCGTTGTCGATCATGTAGCTCACCGTCGCCACACCCATGGCACGCAGCCGGTCCAGCGTTCGCGGCTGTAACTGCAACAGCTTGTCCGCCCAGAACACATCCGGCTTCTCCCGCGCTGCTGCCTCCAGGATGTCGTGATTCAGCCGCTCCACCCAGGGTCCTACCTGCAGCCTGTGCAGCACCTTGCGCACCAGCTTCTGCGTTGGCTCATACGCGTAGGCATTCAGCGGGACAACCGTATGTCCCAGCCGCTCCAGCGCCCAGAGCCGGTACTGCGACGAGTCATTCGCCGACAACCCTGACGCATACAGAATCTTCAGCGGCTGCCCCGCGCTGCGTCCCACCGTCAACCTGCGCGCAGACCCGCAATCACCTGTTCTGCATGGATTACACCCGCCACCCGGCCGCCATGACCCAGCACCGGCAAGGACCGCAGATTGTACTTGTCGAACAGCTCGGCCACGTCCTCTTCGTCGGCATCCATCCCGCAGCTCACCGGCTTCCCCTCCGGAGCCAAACTCAGCACCCGCGCCTCGGGCGAGGCAAGCAGCAACCGGGACATCGTGACGACCCCGGCCAGGTGATCCTCCTGCGTCAGCAGGTACGCCTCCGTCACTGTGTCCGCATCGCCCTCGAACTCCCGCAGCGCCACCACTGCATCCGCCACCGTCGCGTCCGCCGGAACGCAGAAGTAATCCGTCGTCATCCGCCCTGCAGCTGAGTCCGGAGAGAATTCCAGCAACTCCTCAACATCCTGCCGCTCCTCGGGCTCCATCTCTTCGAGAATGGCCTCCGAGTGGGCCTCGCTCAACTCACTCAGCACATCCGCCGCCGCCCCAGGATCCATCTCTTCCAGAATGTCGGCCGCTCGCTCGGAGTCCATGCCCTGCAGCAATTCCTTCTGCAGCCGCGGCTCAATCTCTTCCAGCGTCTCGGCCGCAGTCTCCTCGGGCAGGCTGGTAAACACGGCTTCGCGCTCGGCCGGGGCCAGGTCTTCCAGGATCTGCGCAATGTCCGACGGATGCAGCTTTGCCAGCCGCTCCTGCCCGATCTTCAACCGTACCCGCCGCCCCGGATCGCGCTCAATCAGATCCACGCAGCTCCACGGGATTGCATTCCCAGCCAGCCGCTCAGAGATGCCCAGCAGCGCCGTCTGTGGCAGCCCGTGCAGCAACCGCCTGGCCGCGCCCCGCACGCCCACCTCAACCTCGTCCACGCGCAACCCAGCCGCATGAACGCCGTCCGCCTCCGGTTCCCACGTCAGGTTCACGTCATTGACGCGGACCACCTTGCGCCCGTCCACGTCAATGATCTGCTGATCCAGCAGATCGCGCTCCAGCAACAGCGCATGATCCAGGCCGTCGACAAGCTCCGGGGTAGCCGCCGTCCGCAACGCCTCACCCGCACGCTGCGGGATCGAAATCCCATGCACCGGCACACTCACGCGGGACCGCCCCGCACCCTTGCGCAAAATCAAGGCGGTAACCCGTCCCGTATCCTGCGACGTGTCCACCGCCAGTTCCACCACCC
This sequence comes from uncultured Verrucomicrobiae bacterium, assembly GCA_963717535.1. GTDB lineage: Bacteria > Acidobacteriota > Terriglobia > Terriglobales > Acidobacteriaceae > Granulicella. The sequence goes on along the minus strand of OY970344.1, from coordinate 319,724 downwards.
GCCCCAGGCTGGTGCCGTCAAGACCCAGCACACGCCGGCCCAGCAGGGTGGAAGCACTCGACTTTTCAGCGGTGACGATCACCCTTCTACCCTACCGCACCGGACGCCGCCAGCGACGCAGCGAAAAGCTGGCCGGTACGTCACGGTAGACCCTGACGTGCCGACCCGCTCCGCTTACCGTTTTCTACTTGTTAAAGTCCACCGTGGGAGCCGTCGCATTCGCCGGATTCCCCTTGAAATACTGATCATCCTTGGAGTGGTATCCAGCCATCCCCGCCCAGACGCTGTTCGGGAACTGCTGCACGTACACGTTGTATTCCTTCAACGACAGGTTGTACCGGTTGCGTGCCACCGCGATCCTGTTTTCCGTCCCGGCCAACTCATCCTCCAGGCGCATGAACTGGTCATTGCCCTTCAGGTTCGGGTACGTCTCCTGCAACCGGTTCAACGGACTTAACGCCACGTCCAACTGCCGGTTGGCATTGATCGAACTCGCCCGGTCCCCCGAGGCCGCGATCACCGCCGCGCGTGCATTGGCGATGTTCGTCAACACCGTCTCCTCTTCCTTCACATAGCCCTTCACGCTGGCCACCAGGTTCGGAATCAGGTCCAATCGCCGCTGTTGCTGGACATCCACCTGCGAGTACGACTGGTTTACGTTCTCATTCAACGACACCAGGTGATTCTTCGTCGAAACATAACTTCCAAACCCAAGCAGCACCACAACCAACAGCAACACCAGCACAACAACGCCAGTCATCGATTTACGCATCGCTCTTCCTTCCTTACACTTCTTGTCTTTACCTAAGCCTACCGCGATCCCACGGCGAAGCTACCAGTCTCCACTTGCCCCGCCGCCGCCGGATCCGCCGCCAAAGCCACCACCAAACCCACCATCATCACTCCCGCCCCCACCACCACCGCCGTCTCCGCCGCCGAACCCACCGCCACCGAAGCCGCCACCATCGCCGTACCGGCGACCGGAGCCCAGCATGTTCCCTATCAGGAACCACGGCAGCCATCCCCCGCCTCCGCCGCCCCCACCGCCGCGTCCACCCCTTCCGCCGCGAAACAGCAGCAGAAGAAAGACGCCGATCAGAAGGAACGGGCCGATCCCAAGGCCGGTCCGCCGCCCCGTAGACCGTTGCCGCTGCTCAGGCTGGCCCGGCAGAGGCGTCAGCGTCACGCCCGCATCCTGGGCAATGTCCGCTGCAATCTGCCGCTCCCCGCCCAGAATCGCCGACCCATAATCCCCCGCCTGCAAATCGGGCACCATGCCGCGCCCGATGTCGCCTACCTTGGCATCGTTGAGCACACCTTCCAGCCCGTACCCCACTTCAATCCGCCGCTTGTGATCGTTGATCGCAAACAGCATGATCACGCCGCGATCCGTACCTTTCGGCCCCACCTTCCACTTGTTCTCAAGCTCGGTCGCGAACTCCTCAATCGCCGCCCCATCCAGCGAGTGGATCGTCACAATCTCAATGGTCGCGTGCGTCTCGCGCTCCACCTCGGCGCCCAGCGCCTCCATCTGCGCCTTGGCATCCGGATCAATGACCCCTGCCAGGTCATCCACATAGCTGGTAGGCTGCGCCAGATCCTTCACGGCTTCGGCAACCAACGGCGTTCCCGCAAAGGCCAACAGCATCAACATCCCGAAAGTACATCGAGCGAAGCGTCTCACAGGACCTATCGTAAGCCTCACGTCCATCCACACCTACGCAGGGCAGCCTGCGCTTGTTCCCATTCATCCGCCAATGAAGAAGGCGGCCCCGAAGGACCGCCTCTCTTTTCGCTACGTACTGCCTAGGATACGACGGGAACACCCATCTTCTGCGCCAGGTCATCAGCCATCTTCGTGTGCTCGGCGATTACCTTTTCGCCTTCGATCACGGTTGCCTTGATCTCCGGGCGCTTGGTTGAGTTGATCTCATCACGAAAGTCTTTCAGGTCCTCGTGGTGATCCTTGTCCATAGCCTCTGCGTACTCCTTGTCGAACTCGGCACCGGACAACCCGCTCAACTTGTTGAACAGGTGCTGATGCTCGGTGTTCATCGAAAAGGACGCTTTAGCCCCAGCCTGGGCCATCAAGGGCGCCATCTTCTTGCCCAGTGCCTGGTGATCCTTAATCATCTTCTCAGCGAAGGCGCGCACATCAGCATTCTGACTCTTTTTCAATGCCAGCTTACCGAGTTCAACCTCAGTAACATTGCCCTGCGACGCCGTTTCCATGAAGCTTTTATCACTGTGAGATTGCGCGGCCGCTGTTCCGGCCAACGCAATCAGCACTACGACGGTTGCTGTTTTCATATACCTTCCTCCTGCTTCTTCGTACCGCAAGAGCCTGATTACATCCCGCTGGCTGAGCCACCCATTTTGCCGCTCATCTTGTCGGCCATCTGGGTGTGCATGGCCACAACCTTCTCACCCTTCTTCACGATCGGCTTCAGTTGCTTGTCCTGCGTGCTGGCCGCCTCTGCCTTGAATGCATCCAGCGCCTTATGGTGGTCCGTGTCCATCGCCGACATGTACTGCTTGTCAAAGGCTGCCCCGGAAAGCTGGTTCATCTGGTCGAACAGTTGCTGATGCTCCGCATCCAGGGCCGTCGGCGGGGTTACGCCCAGTTTGTCCGCTACGGGCTTCATCTCGGCCTCAAGCTGGTTGTGATCGGTGATCATGCGCTGTGCGTACGCCTTCACCTTCGGATCAGAAGCCTTCTGCACCGCTGCAGTGCTGAAGGTGATCTCCGTGAAGTCGCTCTGCGCCGCCATCGTCACAAACTGCTTGTCCTGGCCGCTGCTCGCTGCCATCCCGGGCATGTTACAGCTCTGTCCGTTTGCACTCACCGCCGCAGCACCCAGTACTCCGGCGCATCCAAGAACTACCGCGCCAATCGTCATCTTCTTCATCAGAAATCTCCAAACAGGGGCCCGCAGGCCCGATTGCGTACGTTAGTGAGAATCTCCCCTGCCCACAACGCGTTGCATCTCCCGCGCCGAAACTCTTTATGCTGAGGGAGAGAGATTTCATGTCCCCAACAGAGAACGGCACCACCACCACGCCACCGCCCGTCGCCGAACGCGATCCCCGCACGACTCCGATCCACGGCACCGAACTCCACGACGACTACGCCTGGCTCCGAGACAAGGGCGCCCAACGCGTCACCGCCTACCTCGAAGCTGAAAACGCCTACACCGCCGCCAACATGGCCGGCACGGAAGAGCTCCAGAAAAGCGTCTACGACGAGATCCTCTCCCACATCCAGGAAGACGATAGCTCCGTCCCCTACCGCGACGGCGCCTGGGAGTACATCACCCGCACAGAGAAAGGCCAGCAGTACGCTCGCTACTGCCGCCGGCCCTTTGTTCCCGGCGCAGGTCCACACGAGGCCGCCGAGACTGTCATCCTCGACGTAAACGAGCTCGCCGATGGGCCAGCCCTTCATGTCCGTCGGCGCCTCGGCGCTCTCACCCGACGGCCGCCTGCTCGCCTACACCACGGACAACACCGGCTTTCGCCAGTACACGCTCCACATCAAGAACCTCGACACCGGACGAACTCCTCCCCGACACCGCCGAGCGTGTAGGTTCCGTCGCCTGGGCGGCCGACTCGCAAACCCTCTTCTACGCCACCGAGGACGAGCAGACCAAGCGCGAAGACCGCCTCTTGCGCCGCGCTGTCGGTAACGCAGAGCCCTCGGTCGAGGTCTTCCACGAGCCCGACGAGCGCTTCAACCTCGGCGTCGGCCGCACCCGCGACCGCAAGTTCCTCATCCTCGGCCTGGGCAGCCACACCACCAGCGAAGCCTGGTTTCTCTCCACCGACAACGCCAACCGGGCACCTTCACCCGCATCGCCGAACGCATCGACGACGAAGAATACGACGTCGACCACCGCGACGGCTTCTTCTACATCCGCACCAACCGCAACGCCGAGCAGTTCAAGCTGATCCGCACACCGGTCGCCACCCCCGAACGCGAGCACTGGGAAGAACTCCTCCCCGAGCACAAAGACGCGCCCCTCCGCGACATCGACCTCTTCCAGACCTTCCTTGTCGCCAACTACCGCGAGCGCGGCCTGCCCGTCCTGCGCGTCTTCTCGCTCGACGAAGCCGGCCAGCCAATCGACCCACGCGACATCCGCTTCCCCGATCCCGCCTATAGCGCGGGCGGCGAGATCAACGTCGACTTCAACGCCACCACCTATCGCTACGCCTACCAGGCGCTCGCCCGCCCCGCCTCCGTCTTCCGCTACGACGTCGCAACCGGCGAATCCACACTCCTCAAACAACAGCCAGTCCCCGGCACCTTCAACGCCGACCTCTACGCCTCAGAACGCCTCTGGTTCAAAGCCCACGACGGCACGGAAATCCCCATCTCCCTCGTCTATCGCAAGGACAAGTTCCACCAAAGACAGCACAGCCCCACTCTACGTCTACGGCTACGGCTAGCTACGGCTACCCACTGCCGCTGGGCTTCTCTGCCTCACGTCTGGCCCTGCTCGACCGCGGCGTCGTCGTCGCCTACGCCCACATCCGCGGCGGCGGCGAACTCGGCGACCCGTGGCATGACGCCGGCAAGATGATGCAGAAGCAGAACACCTTCACCGACTTCATCGAAGCCATCGAGCACCTCGTCCACGAAGGCTACGGCGACCCCCATCGCGTCGCCATCGAAGGCGGCTCCGCCGGTGGCCTGCTCATGGGCGCCGTTACCAACCTCGCCCTCGCCCAGGGCAAGCCGACGCTCTTCCGCGCCGTCCTCTCCCATGTCCCGTTCGTCGACGTCATGAACACCATGCTCGACGCATCCCTGCCGCTCACCGTAGGCGAGTACGAAGAGTGGGGCAATCCCAACGAACCCGAAGCCTTCCACTACATGCGGAGCTACTCGCCCTACGACAACCTGCGCGAAGGCGCCTACCCCGCCATCCTCGTGAAAACCAGCCTCAACGACTCACAAGTCATGTACTGGGAACCCGCCAAGTACGTAGCCAAACTCCGCACCCTGAAATCCAACCCCGAACAGCCGCTGCTGCTCCACACCAACATGGAAGCCGGCCACGGCGGAGCCTCTGGCCGCTATGACTACCTGAAGGAAACCGCGTTTGACTATGCCTTCCTCCTCCGCGAACTCGGGGTGGAGAAGGTCTAGCCGAACGCAACAGGGCCAAGCTGGCTCGGTGCAGGCGCGGGCTTCAGCCGGCGCCTGCACCGCGTCGCGCGAGGGACCCCAGGGCTGGTACGCGACAGGTCCTAAGCCCCGGCCTCGACAACCACATCCCCTTCGCCCGGTGCCAGGAACAAATTCCGCTCCAACCCATGCTGCCGGTCATACAGATCACGGTACCGCCCACCCAACGCATACAGCTCCTCATGCGTTCCGCGCTCCAGAATGCGCCCCTCTTCAATCACCAGAATCTGCTCAGCCCGCCGTATCGTCGACAATCGATGCGCAATCACAAAGGTCGTGCGCCCCTGCATCAAAAAGCTTAGCCCGTGCTGGATCATCGCTTCGCTCTCTGAGTCCAGCGAGCTCGTCGCCTCATCCAGAATCAAAATTCGCGGGTCTGCCAGGATCGCACGCGCAATCGACAACCGCTGCCTTTGACCCCCGGACAGTTTCACGCCCCGCTCCCCCACGATGGTCTCGTAGCCATCAGGAAACCGCTCGGCGAATTCGTCCACCCGCGCAATGCGGCAGGCTTCCTTGAACTCTTCCTCCGTAGCCTCCGGCCGAGAGAACAAAACATTCTCGCGGATCGTCCCATCGAACAGAAACGTCTCCTGCAACACCACGCCCAATTGCTGCCGGTACTCCGAAAGGCGCACCGTGCCCAGGTCCACATCGTCCACCAGCACGCGCCCGCTCCCGGCTGTATGAAATGCACAAATCAAGCTGATGATGGTCGACTTCCCTGATCCACTCGAGCCCACCAGTGCCGTCACCGTCCCCGGCCGCGCCTCAAAGCTGATCCCATGCAACACGGGCTTTTCTTCCACATAGGCAAAGCCCACGTTCTCAAACCGCACATCACCCACAATCTTCCCGATCGCCGCTCCACGCCGAGCTTCCGCATCCTCCTCGACCTCGCTCATCACCTCGCGCGTCCGGTCCAATCCCGCCATCGCCTCAGTCAACTGCGTGCCAATGGACACCAGCCCCACAATCGGCGCAGTCATAAACGCCAGCAGCATCACGTAACTGAAGTACCCACCGGTCGTGAGCTTGCCCTGCGCATGCAGATGCGCGCCCATCCACATCACCACGCCGCCCACAACGCCCAGGATCACCGTCGACGACAACGCCATCAACGACTGTGCCGTCAGTGAGCTGATCACATTGTTCAGCAGCCGATCCACGCCGCCAGCAAACACTCGCGACTCGCTCGCCTCCGCGTGATACCCCTTCACCACACGCACGCCACCCAGGCTCTCCGTCAACCGCCCGGTCACCTCGGCGTTGATCTTCGACCGCTCACGAAAGATCGGCCGAATCACCTTGAACGCCCGTTGCAACACCGCAGCAAACGCCAGCATGATGAAGAACGTCACCAGCGTCATCCGCGCCGAGTAGTGGATCAGGTACGCAAACGCAAAGATCGCCGTCAGCACACCGCCCACAAAGTCCACCACACCCGTGCCGATGATGTTGCGCACGCCTTCAACATCGGTCATGATCCGCGAGACCAGCGTGCCCGTTCGGTTCTCGTCGTAGAAGCTCACGCTCAGCCGCCCGATGTGCTCCTGCACCCGCACGCGCAACTCCGCAATCAGCCGCTGCCCCGCCTTGCTCAGCGTTTGCGTAAGCGCGTACGACGTCACGCCCTGCAGGATCGTCGCGCCCAGCACGGCACCCACAATCAGCGGCAGCTTGTCGACGCGCCCTTGCACGAACACCGTATCGATCAGCGGCTTGAAGGAGATCGGCAAGACCAGTGACGAAGCCCGGTTCACCAGCATCAGTAGAAAGCTCAGCGCCAGGAGTCCTCGCCGCGGCAGCACCAGAGCTTTAATCTCCGGCCACACCGCGCTGAACTTCGGCTTGGCCTTCTTCGCGTCAGCCGCACCTGCACGTGCGCCCACCCCGCGTCGGAGAATCCGCTGCACGCATCCTTGGCGCTCCCGCACCCATACTGCTCGGTCCAAACGTTCCCATTGGACCCAAGTCTACGCTGTACGCCTGGGCCGCTCTTATCTGTCACCCTCGAAGGGAATCTGCTTTTTACTGTGACGCTACGCCGTGCGCCCCACCCGCGCCGCAATAAAGCTCCGCACACACAACGCAGTAAACACACCGCAAACGACCGCCATTGCAATCTCTTCCTGCGCCGCGGTCCGCTGCACCACAGTCAACGAGGCACTGCGAGCAAGCGCCATGCCACCGCGAATCGCCGGAAACAGGAACCCCAGCAAGCCAACTGTCACAGCGATATGCATCCACAACATTCGTCGCTTCGCATCTTCCGTGTTCGCCAGCAACACCGCACACGAACAACACCACGCCAAAGTACGCCGGAATCAACGCCGTCGGATGTGCCGACCCCGTCATCACGAAGTACACCGCTCCCAACACCACCAACACGATCCCAAACACCCGCGTCAAACGCGCCATATCAAAACTCTCCTCGCTTTGCCAACACCCTACGAAACCGCGCCACGAACCACCTTCAGCGCCTCATCGGCAGTCCATTCGTTCGTAGGATAGAACGCCAACACCTTGCCGTCCGCGCCCACAATCGCTGTAGCCAACGAGTGCTGCAGCGTCTTCCCCGCCGGCGTCACTCCTACATCGAACCACTGCTCCATCTTCGGCAACTCCGCCTCGTTCGGCGCAGCAAAGTCCCAATGCCCAAACGTCTCCTGCGAATACCGGCCCGTGTACGCTCCGCCGTAACTCCGCAGGACCTTGGGCGTGTCATAAGCAGGGTCAAAGCTCACACTCAGCAGATGAGTCTTGGCGTACAGCTTCGCGTCCCCTTGCAACTGCTTGTCGATCTCCGCAAAGTTCCGGCTCATTCGCGGGCAATAGTCCGCCACAGGGCAGCGCGTATACACAAAGGTCAGCAGCAACACCTTGCCCCTGAACGAATCGATGCTGACCTTTTTATTCGATTGATTCAACAGCACAAAGTTTGGCACCACCTCGCCCACCTCGGGCACGTGGTACTGCACCGCCGGCTTATAGTCCGGCCGCGCCTGCGCAATCACCACCACACTCTCCAACCGGAGATTCTTCGGTCCAGCCGCATCCCGATCGTTCAGCAGATCCGCCGTGATCCGGTCGCCCTGATGCAACTCACTGATTGCCGCCGGGTCCGCCACCCGGTACTCCATCGTCATGGCCGACATGAAACCCGGGATCGCCTCATGCGCCAGCAGCACGGATTGCGCACGGGCATCAACAGCCACCACATTGCCCCGAACGAAGTGGCGCTCCGGCCCTTGCACCGCCACCGTGCTCTTACCTGAATGACACCCGCTAACCACCCCGCCGCTGATCGCGAATACCGCCAGCAGCTGCCGCCCAACGCCCGAATCTACACCACGCCCAGACCACCAACGCACACGCATCACCTTCGATGATAGGGTCCGCCCCGTCGGGACGCACAACTCTCATCATCAAAGCCTTTCATCGGGCACATTCACCTCGACCTTGATGCGCCAGAAGGGTCCCGCGAGAACTACCCTATCCTCATGCTCATCGGCGTCATCTCGGACACCCACGGCCTCCTTCGCCCGGAAGCAATCGCCGCTCTACAAGGTGTGGAGCACATCCTCCATGCCGGGGACGTGGGCGACCCGGCAATCCTCGATCGTCTCGCCGGGATCGCGCCGGTAACGGCTATTCGAGGCAACATCGACCGCAAGGGTCCGTGTGGGCTGCTGCCGGCAACAGAGACCATCGAACTCGCGGGTCGCCTTCTCCACATGCTTCACGCCATAGACGATCTGGATCTGAGCCCCGAGGCTGCCGGCATCAGCGCCGTCATCTACGGGCACAGTCATAAGCCCAAAATCGAGACAAAGAGGGGCGTCCTTTACCTCAACCCTGGCAGCGCAGGTCCACGCCGATTCTCGCTGCCTCTCTCTATTGCAAAACTCACCGTCAATCCAACGACGGTGCACGCAGAACTCATTCCGCTGATCGCGAAGTGAGGCTGGGCAACCCAGCCTTCTGACCAAAATCCAACGCTGCTGTATGCTCCCCTGGGGCGACTATGGGAGCCACCGGCACCTTCGGGGCCGGCACAGGATGCGGTCCCGTTTTCTCCCAGTCCAACTTCACGGTAGAGAGAATGTCGGCCATCTTTTGGTCGATCTGCTCCAGTTGGGCCTGCGTCAGATCGGCAGCACCGCTGGACACAGAGCAGAATGTGTTCATCGCCAGGTCGAAGCGGTAACAAGAACCTTTCCGGAACGCCGTATACACCTCGTCCCTCGCCTCCACACAAATCTTTCCGTGCTCGTCGTGCCCATGAGCGAAGCTCATGCCGCCGATATCCTGAACATCCCTTGCAGGGTCCTCTTCGAACGCCGCCCTGGATCCAAAGCCCGTCGCCTGTCGCGAACATTCGGCGTCGGTGGTGTGTGGTGCGACGCTGAAGTAGACCAGCGCTCCGCTGAAGGTGGAATAGGGATAGGGATTGAAGTCAATCGCCACCACGCTCCGCATCATCGCCTTGCGCGACGCCGTCCGGGCATCCAGGTGAAAGGTGCTGACCTGCCCATCCTTTCGCGCCAGGCTCCATCCCCCGGGGACCTCGAAGCGAACACCAAAATGACCGTCGCGGAATACCTGCGACTTCGCATCCGGCGGAGGTTCGTCGGGCACTGAAACCTGCGCGCTCGCAGCAGCCGCAGCAAAAAAGCAGACGATCAGCCTATTCCATCCACGAAGGAAGGCCATAGCGCACCTCTAAGGACGCATTCTTGGATCGGCTAAAGCGTACAACGAATCGGTGACAAAATTCACCATTACATAGGTAACACCTATGGCAAGGATGCAGCCTTGCGCGAGCGCATAGTCCCGATTCGACACTGCGGACAGCGTTAACCGCCCCAGCCCGGGCCAACTGAAGATGGTCTCCGTCACGATTGCACCCGCTAAAAGCGAGCCAAATTGTAATCCCACGACCGTCAGCACGGGGTTCAGCGCATTCCGCAAAGCATGCCGGTATACGATCACCGGTTCAGGCAGTCCTTTGGCACGCGCGGTACGAACGTAATCTTGCCGAAGTTCATCCAGCATCGCGCTTCTGACCATCCGCGTAAGAATCGCCGCGACTCCAAGGCCGAGCGTCACAGCGGGCAATAAAAGGTGTACCCAGAAACTGCGGAAGCCGACCCCAGCCCCCGAGACGGGCAGCCAGCCCAAAGCGATCGAGAACGCCAGAATCAGCACAGGACCCAGTGCGAAGTTGGGCAGACTTAGCCCCACGAGGCTTCCGAAGCTCAAGGCGCGATCCGGCCAGCGCCCACGCGCCTGCGCCGCCATCACACCCGCTGGAATTGCCACCGCCGCCCCAAGCAACATCGCCGCTACCGTCAACGCCAGCGTATAGGGGTATCGCTGAAAGATTAAGTGCACAACCGAGTCATGCAAACGCAGACTCTGTCCCAGATCGCCACGGACGAGCCCCCTCCAGTACCCAAAGTACTGTTCCCCGAGTGGTCGGTCCATGCCATAACTATGACGAAGAGCCGCAATATCTCCGGCCGAAGCTCCTTCGCCGAGCATCAGCACGATCGGGTCTCCCGGCACCAGGTGAATCAGGAAAAACACTGCCGAAACAACAAGCCACAGCGCGGGCAGAGTGATCGCCAGGCGTCGCAGGCCCCCTACCGCACCAGAATGTAAACCAGTGGCGAATCGACGACCGGTCACCCAGCGACACCGCCCGCCAAGAGAGCCCCGCTGTGTTCGTCCGACCCTCGTCCAGAGGCAGGGTCTACTCGAACTCGAGCAATGCGGTGCCGGTCCATGCCAACAACCTCAAACCGTCGCCCCTCAACCTCCACCGCCTCGCCGACCTGCGGTATGTGCCCGAACCGCGCTAGGAGCAGCCCTGCCAGCGTCTCTACGCCCTGGGTCCTCGGCAGCTCCCATCGCAGCTGGGTCGCAAGGTCCCGCAGCGTCACGCTCCCGTCCATCACCAGGCTCCCGTTGGGCAGAGTGACCATAGGCTTCGTTGCGTCGAACTCATCCTCCAGCTCACCCACCAGCTGCTCCAGGGCGTCTTCAGCGGTAACCAACCCCAGGGTCGACCCAAACTCATCCACCACAATCGCCATCTGCCGCCGACGCTCTTGAAATTCCTGCAAAACCTCCAACACCGGCTTTGTTTCTGGCACAACCAGCACGTCGCGCATTACCTGTCTCAGCAATAGACCTGAGCTTCCCCGTTGGCCCATCCGCAGCGCCACCCCCCGAAAGTGCGTGAGACGGAATAGGTCCTTGGCGTATACCACCCCCACGATCGCATCCACTCCTCGCTCAGGGTCATAAACCGGCACACGCGAGTGCTCCTCTTCCACAATCCGCGCCGTCGCTTCCTCCAGCGGCATCGTCACAGGAAGGGCAAAGATCCGGGTCCGCGGGGTCATGATTGCGCTGGCCGAGACCTCGCCCAACTCCAGCGCCCGATGCACGACCTCTTCCTGGTACGCGGGTAACAAACCAAGCCGCCGCGTCGCTGAAGTCATCATCTTCAGCTCCTCAGGCGAGTGTGCCGCGCCTGTCTCACCGCGCAACGGCGCCCGGAACAAACGCAAAACCGCCCCCGCCGATCTGTTCAGCAAGCCCACCACCGGCCGCGTGATGCGAATAAAGATGTCTACCGGTCCGGCCACCGCCAGCGCGATCCGTTCCGTCCGCTGCAGCGCGAGCGACTTGGGCACCAACTCACCCAGGACCACCTCAAGGAACGTAATCAGGCAGAAGGCCAGAGGAACAGCGATTCCATGCGCAATCAACGCCGGATGTGCAAGAGCCCACGCCCCTAGCGCGCTACCCGGCGAAACCTGTGCCAGCCGATTCTCCAGGGCACTCGCAACCGTAGGCTCGCCCACGGCGCCCAACACCAGATTGGCAAGCGTAACCCCAAGTTGCACTGCCGGCAGTACTTGCTCGATCTCTTGCTTCAGCCGCAGAGCCGTGCGTGCCGCTGGCCGCTTTCGCGCAACCAGGTGCTCGATCCGCGTCTCCCGGACGCTCACCAGAGCAAATTCAGCAGCCACAAAAAAAGCATTCGCCAGGATGCAAAAGGCGATCAGACTTCCCCGCAGCAGCAGCCAGTCCAACATGTGCCCCTAGTCTATTCCAGCTCTGCGCCTCAACCCACATTTCAAAACAACGAAGACCGGTCTCGTTAACCCAATCGAGAGGTCCGCATCACCCGGGAGAAACAACAAAGCCCAGCCTAAGAGGCTGGGCCTGGTCGGTCTTGTACCTTACGCCGTCACCGCAACAACCTTCTGCAGCTTCTGATCGATCTGCGCCTTAGGCACGTAACCTACAATCTGCTCCGCGACTTGACCGCCCTTGAAGACCAGCAACGCGGGAATCCCCCGGATACCAAATCGGCTGGGCGTGACATTGTTGCGGTCAACGTCCATCTTCATCACCTTCAGCTTGCCCTGGTACTCCGAGGCAATCTGATCCACAATCGGCGCCAATGCTCGGCACGGTCCACACCACGCGGCCCAAAAGTCCACCAGCACCGGCGTATCAGATTTCAAAACTTGCGCCTCGAAATCGGCATCATTCACTTCGCTTACAAACTCACTCGCCATTCTTTTCCTCCGCTCCCTCGGCCCACAACCGCGGCACTACAGTAGATGCGCTCCCTGCCCTTGCGATGCAAACCGTGCGGCTGCTGCCAGATCACGGGTGCGCACGGCGATCAACTTCAGACTTCCTCTACCCGAGCCGCTCCGCCTATCCGGACCGGGATCAACTCTACATCGGGCCCTAGAACCTTTCGCATGCGATCTTCCGCCGCGTGCAAAGTAGCGCGCTCGCTCAGCACAGCCAGCAACGCCGGCCCAGCTCCGCTTAACGCCACGCCCGCGAATTCCTCTGCCCTTTGCAGCGCGTCCAGGTGTTCCAGCAAACCACAGACCCGACGGCGGGCCGGCTGGTGCATCCGGTCCTCCATCGCTACCTTCAGTAAATCCAGTCTCTCCTGCGCAAATGCCGCAGTCAGCAAGGCCGCCCGCTGCACATTGAACACGGCATCCTCTCGGGAGTACCCCTCCGGCAGAACACCCCTGGCCTTCTCGGTCGCGAGACCGGAGGCTGGCAGAGACAATAGCAATTGCCAGGTTCCGTCACACGGAAATGTGGCGGCGGCTACCCCAGTCGAATGAGGAACACTCACGGTAAAGCCCCCGAACCAGCAAGCCGCGACATTATCCGGATGGCCCTCCATTCTGCTCGCTACCGCAACAATTTCTGCGTCACTCCACCCAAACGCACCGAAGGAGTTGGCAAGTGCCACCCCGGCCAGACGCGCCGCCGCGCTCGACCCGCAGCCCATTCCGAGAGGAATCTGGTTCTCAACCTCGAGCGCCAGGGGAACGACCTCTGACTCGGCAGCCTCTGTAGCCGCGCGATAGCTCTCCAGGATCAGGTTGTTCTTCAACTCACCGCACAAAACCGCATCACGCCCCGAAGCCTTCACGCTGTCCCACTCCGCGACATGTGCCTCGACGGAAAGCTTCAGTGATAGCGCAACCCCGACCGCATCGAACCCCGGTCCCAGATTCGCCGACGTAGCCGGAAGCGTGACCCGAAAACCCTTCCGCTGTCCATGCCCCAGTCCGCTCATGCGGTTTGGCCCGTAAGCTGTCCAGCCGATTCCAGGACTCGCAACACCCCGTCCACCTCGGGTTCCAGGATCACAGGCTCTCGTCTGAGCCGAAGGCTCGCGCCCTCAACGGCCGGATCCACCCCGGCTGCACCCTGGAACAGTTCACCGCGATGAAATTGAATCGTGTATTCCGGGTCCTTCAGGGTGTGGCCCGTCAAAACCAGGACTGCCGTTTCCTCCCGGCCCACGCGTCCATCCGCAACCAGTTTCTTCAGCCCCGCGAGCGTCACCGCACTCGCCGGTTCGCAACCGATGCCCTCGGCGCCGATCTCCGCCTTCGCCAGAGCAATCTCGCGCTCATTGGCCTGTTCACACCAGCCGCCCGTACCCAGCAGCACCTTCACGGCTTTCTTCCATGAAGCCGGATTGCCGATCCGTATCGCGGAAGCCCGCGTGTCCGCAACGACCGGCTCCAACCTCGTCCCGCCGTTCTCCTTCATCGCTGTGTACAGCGGGTTTGCTCCCTCGGCCTGTACAACGCTGATCTTCGGCACGCGCCGGATGAACCCCAACTGCTTCAGTTCTGCGAAACCTTTCCCCAGCGCTGAGGAGTTCGCCAGGTTCCCACCCGGCACAATGACGTGGTCCGGCACGCGCCAGTCCATCTGCTCCAGCAGTTCGAACGCCGGTGTCTTCTGCCCCTCAAGACGGTATGGATTCACCGAGTTCAACAGGTACACCGGCGCCCGCCGAATCAGTTCGCCCAACACCCGCACACATCCATCGAAATCAGTCTTAAGCTGGACCGTAAGGGCCCCATAATCCATCGATTGCGACAACTTACCCCACGCAATCTTGCCTTCAGGGATCAGTACCAGGCTTTTCAGCCCCGCCCTCGCCGCATACGCCGCCATGGCAGCGGAAGTATTGCCCGTTGAAGCGCACGCGACCCACTCAAAGCCACCCGAAGCGGCAACACTCAGCGCAGCCGTCATCCCGCAATCCTTGAATGAGCCCGTCGGGTTCATCCCCTGGTGCTTGGCCAGCAACCAGTTCAGACCCAGAGCCTCCGCTGAACGCGGCATCTCGTACAACGGCGTATTTCCCTCGCGCAGCGTAATGATTCGGTCTTCCGCCACGATTGGCAACAGGTCTCGAAACCGCCAGACACCACTTTGGTCGACAGCCTGCGTGGACGTCCGCCGTTCTTCCCAAAGATGCTTCAGAGCGCCCGCATTCGGCTTCCAGCCCGGCCCCCCAGTTGAGGGCGAAGTCTCACTCCACGGATACTCGATCTCAAACAGCTCACCACACGCCGAGCACCGGAAGTTGCTCGCAGCCTCGCTCGCGTGGATCCGAGAATCGCATCCTATGCATCTCAAAACGTGTGAAATCGATACTGCCGCGCCTGAACTCATGTGTGACTTCAGCCTACCGTAAGCTCCTGGACGTCTGTCCCGCAACTCCTCCACTGTGCCGCCTTTTGTTCGCCATCGCACTCCCACTTTCAGGTAACCCGAGCGAAGCCCAGTCCCAAACGACGACACTCCACGTAGCGGCAGCGGCCGATTTAGAGCCTGCCCTTCCCGCCCTCGCAGCCGACTACCAGCGACAAACGGGCATACAAATCCTTCCCACCTTCGGCTCCTCCGCCGCCCTCACACAACAGATACAGAACGGTGCTCCCGCTGATCTTTTTCTCTCCGCAGACTGCGCGCACCCACAGCAGCTCATTGAAGCCCACCTCGCGGCCGATACACACCCCGTTCCCTACGCGACTGGCATCCTGGTTCTCTGGGCACGCAAGGACTCGCCCGCGCAGCCCCTCGGCCTCCCCTCGCTCACAAGCCCCAGAGTCACTCACATCGCCGTCGCGAACGAGCTCCACGCGCCCTACGGCCAGGCCGCAATCGCCGAACTCCACGCGCTTAATCTGCTTCCAGCCCTCAATCCCAAGCTGGTAAGAGGCGAAAACATCATGCAAACCGGCCAGTTTGCCGACACCGGCAACGCCCAGGTTGCCCTTATCTCCCTCACAATCGCGTCAAGCCCGCACTTCCGCGAGGCGGGCAGCTTCGTCACGCTCCCCCGCAACTACCCGCCGATCCGCCAGTGCGGCGTCACCCTCATCCACAGTGCACATCCCTCTGAGGCCGAAGGCTTTCTACGCTGGCTCACCTCGCCCGCTGTCCAAAGCCGTCTTGCCCAGTTCGGTCTGGAGCCCGCCCGCTAAACTCCATCTCATGGACCTGGAAGCCCTCGGCCTCACCGCGCGCCTGGCCGCACTGACTACCGTCCTTCTGCTTGCTTTCGCGACGCCCCTCGCCCTGTGGCTCGCCGCCCGCGAAACCTGGCCGCGTCGCCTCGTTTACACCGTGACGCTTCTTCCGCTCGTTCTCCCACCCACTGTCCTCGGCTTTTATCTCCTCGAAGGCCTCGGTCCGCACACAACCCTCGGCCGCGCCCTGACTCACCTGCTCGGCCACACCCTCGCCTTCAGTTTCGGCGGCCTCGTCGTCGGATCGCTGATTTATAGCCTTCCCTTCGCAGTCCAGCCCCTCACCGCTGCCTTTGCCGACGTCGACCCCAACCTCCGCGACCTCGCCCGCGTCCTTGGCGCGTCGCCGCTCCAGGTGGCCCACCGCGTGACGCTTCCGGTGGCCCGCCGCGCCTTCCTCACCGCCGGCCTCCTTACCTTCTGTCACACGGTCGGTGAATTCGGCGTCGTCCTCATGCTCGGCGGGGACATCCCCGGCTCTACCCGAACCCTCTCCATCTCCCTCTTCGACCAAGTGCAGGAGGCGAACTACCCCGCCGCCACCCACACGGCTCTGATCCTGATCGCCCTCTCGTTCCTGACGCTGCTCGCCCTGCAGACGCGCCGCCGCCAACACGCCCCTATCCTCAATGAGCGACCATCTTCTCTCAACGACCAGCTATCCTGACCCACCCGTGATCCACCCACCCCACCATCAATTCGCCATCGAAGGCCGCCACGGCCACCTCACGTTCGCCGCGGAGGCCACTCTCACCTCGCCATGGACCGTGCTCTTCGGCCCATCGGGCTCAGGCAAAAGCACCCTCCTGCGCGCCCTCGCGGGGCTCACGCCAAACCTCACCGTCACTTTCTGCCGGCGGGACCCCGCCGCGGACGCCTGGCACCCACTCCAAACCACGGCGCCGCAGCACCGTGCCCTCGCCTACGATCCCCAGCAAGCTCCACTTCTGCCCCACCTCAACGTCGCCGAAAACATCCGCTTCGCTGAAACCCTCCGTCGCATCCCGCCAAGCCGATCCATGCTCCCCGAGATCACGGAGCTCCTTCAACTCCATCCGCTGCTCCCCAAGCACACTCGCCAACTTTCCGGCGGCGAACGCCAGCGCGTCTCCCTGGCCCGAGCCCTCGCCGTCCCCAACGCCCGCCTGTTGCTGCTCGATGAACCCTTCGCCGGACTGGACCGCGATCTTCGCGACACCTTGCTGCCGCGCCTGCGCGAACACCTCGCCGCCCGGGGTCTTCCGGTCCTCTCGGTCACCCACGACCCGGACGAAGCCCTGCTGCTCGTGGCCGAAGTCCTGCGGCTCCAGAATGGTCACATCATCGCCCAGGGACCCGCAAGGACGGTTCTGGCCGATGAGGTTGAACGGCTCCAACACATCCTGCAGAACCATCCCTAGCCCGCCTGCGCCCTCACCGACTTAAACCGATCGCGGTGACCCGCAGCCAGATTCAATGGCGCCGTCTGGACGTCCCGCCCGACGAGCCTCAGCGGGGTGGCGGCATCCTCACACAACTTCACCGTCGGCAGGCGGGGCTGCTTCCGCCCACGCAGACCATCTACACTGCCTTGCATGCGCCTCCCCCTGCTCACCGGGCTTCTCTTCCTCACAGCCCCGGCTACGCAAGCCCAATGGCAACTGCAGGACGCCCACACGGCCGCCGACCTCCGCGGCATCGACAACGTCGGCAATGGCGTAGCCTGGGCCTCGGGCACGGACGGCACTGTCCTCCGCACCGAGGACGCCGGCTTCGTCTGGCAACTCTGCGCGGTCCCACCCAACGCCGAACACCTCGACTTTCGCGGGATCCAGGCCTTCGACAACAACACCGCCATCGTCATGAGCAGCGGCAAAGGCGACCTCTCCCGCCTCTACAAAACCACCGACGGATGCCAAACCTGGACCCTCCTCTTCACCAACCCCGACAAGGACGGCTTCTGGGACGCGCTCAGCTTCGCCCAATCCCAAACCGGCCATCACTCCCTAAAGGGCATCTTGATTGGCGATGCCGTGGCCGGTACTTTCCCGATCTTCGAAAGCTCGGACCAAGGGACCTCATGGACCCGCTGGGCAGGCGGCGACTATAACCCCGCAACGGACGCCAAAGTGAAGCAAGCTGTCGCAGCAAACGGGGAGGGCCTATTTGCCGCTAGCAATGAGAACCTGGTCCTATGGTCTCAAGCGCAGTTCATCTTCATCACGGGTGGCACATCAGGCGCGAAACTCCACTACTCGGACCTGACCGGCTTGTGCCAGGAACTCGGCGGACGCTGCACGCTGAAGTTTGAGAGCGTCAGCTTGCCGCAGTTTCCGAAAGGTGATGCGTCAGGCGCATTCGCAATCGCTAGCAAGGACTTCACGAGCTACTTCCCCCTTCGGCTCATGGTTGTCGGCGGAGACTATCGACATCCAGATAGCTCCGCGGGAACGTCTGCCTTCGTGGCCAGCCGAGATGGCGTTCACATTCCAACGACCTCTTACTTCGACGTCACCGCTCCGCAAACCCCACCTCACGGCTACCGCTCCGCCGTGGCCTACGACCCCACCCACAACCTCTGGATCACCGTAGGCCCCAACGGCACCGACATCTCCACCGACGACGGCCGCAACTGGCGCCCCCTCCGCCCCAACCCTACCGCCGGCGACACCCCGGACGCCGACCAGCACTGGAACGCCCTCTCCCTCCCCTACGTCGTAGGCCCCCACGGCCGCATCGCCACCCTCCGCCCCGACGCCCTCCCCACCCCAACCCTAAAGCGCCCATAACCGGGTGCCCCCTCCTCCTGACAGATTCAACGTCGCTAAGGTGGGTTCCCCCCAACGAACCCGGGTGCCCCAGGTCCCGCTTCTGGGACCTGGGTTCCAGTCCGCCACCGAACCCAATCGCGGCCGACTAAACCCAAGGCCACGGCGAGGCACTCGTCCAGCAAAGGCCTTCAACCCCGACTGCATCCCACAAGCCAGCCAGGACACACAACCCACCTATGCAAGCAAACCCCTCCAACACATCCCCCGTAGCCCCAGCCGATCAACCCCGCACGGCCCAATTCCAACTCGCTCCAGCCCGCGTCACCCCGATCCTGATCGGCCTGAACGTGCTCGTCTACGTCGTCATGGTGATCAGCGGCATCTCCCCGACCGAACCCACGGTGCCGCAATTGATCGCCTGGGGCGCCAACTTCGGTCCGCTCACCGCCTCCGGCCAGTGGTGGCGCCTGCTCACTGCCTGCTTCCTCCACATCGGTTTCATCCACATCGCTCTGAACATGTACATCCTGTACCAGGCCGGCCTCTTCGTGGAGCGGCTCTACGGCGGCCTCCGCTTCCTCGTCCTCTACCTCGTCGCGGGCATCGGCGGCAACCTCGCCGGCGTCCTGCTGCACCCCATGATCGTCAGCGCCGGAGCCTCGGGCGCCATCTTCGGCGTCTACGGTGGTCTGCTCGCCTTTCTTCTCCGTCAACGTGCCGTCATCCGCCCGGAAGCCGCGAAGGCCATCGGCCGCTCCGCCCTCATCTTCATCGGCATCAACCTCTTCTACGGCCTCGCCACCCCGCACACCGACCTCACGGCCCACGTCGGAGGCATCGTCACTGGCTTTCTGGCTGGCCTCTTCCTGGTCCGTCCGCTTCCGGTCCTGCCCGCACGCTCCTCCCCGCCCCGCATCTCCGGCGACCCTATGCAGCCAAGCTGATCGCGTCACCGACGTCCGCCACGGCACGGAAAGATCTGTCCAACCCTCCTCCCAACCCCTAGAATCCATACTGAGGAACCCCCGCCAGTGCAGTTCGCCCAACGAGTCCAAAAAGTACAGTCCTCTGCCATCCGCGACCTGCTCCGCCACGGCTCCGACCCCAACGTCATTAGCTTCGCCGGCGGCTTCCCCGACCCAACGCTCTTTCCCGCCGACAAACTCCAGGCCGTCTACGAACAAATTCTGACGCAGCACTCCGCCCGCGCGCTCCAATACACCGTCACCGAAGGCATCCCCGAACTCCGCACCCAGGTCGCCGAGCGCATGCGCGACGACGGCACCCCGTGCACTCCGGACGACGTCCTCATCCTCCACGGCGCACAGCAGGGTCTCGACCTCGCCGCCAAGATGATGCTCGAACCCGGCGACACCGTCATCGTCGAAGACCCCACGTTTCTCGGCGCCACCATCGCTTTCAACGTCTTCGAGCCCCGCTACGCCACCGTCCGCATGGACGCCGAGGGCATGGACATGGACCACCTCGAAGCGGTCCTCCACGCCAACCCGCGCACGAAGCTCATCTACACCGTCCCCGACTTCCAAAACCCCACCGGCGTCACCCTCAGCCTCCTCCGCCGGCGCCGCCTCATCGAACTCGCCAACGAATTCGACGTCCTCGTGATCGAGGACTCGCCCTACCGCCCGCTCCGCCTCGAAGGCGATCACCTCCCCACACTCAAGAGCCTCGACACCGAAGATCGCGTGCTCTTCCTCGGCAGCTTCGCCAAGATCCTCGCCCCCGGCATGCGCCTGGGCTGGGCCGTCGCCGGCCCCGAGGTCCTCGCCAAGCTCGCCCGCCTCAAACTCGCCAACGACACCCAGTGCAGCACCCTCAACATGATGGCCGCTTCCCTCTTCCTCGAGACGTACTCCATGGACGACCACATCGCCCGCGTCTGCACCGCCTACAGCCAGAAGCGCGCGCTCATGTTCAACGTGATGGACTCCGTCTTCCCCGAGTCCATCCAGTACACCCGCGCCGAAGGCGGCCTCTTCACCTGGCTCACCTTCCCCGAAGGCTTCGACGCCACGAAGTTCATGCTCGAAGAAGCTCTACCCAAGGCCAAGGTCGTCTACGTCCCAGGCGCGCCCTTCTTCGCCACAACGCCCAGGACGAACCACGCCCGCATCAACTTCTCCGCCCTGCCCGAGGACCTCATCGTCAGTGGCATGACCCGCCTCGGCGAACTCCTCGCCCAGACGCTCCAACACACGCCGGCCGCCGTCGAGCAAATGGCCTAGTGAAGGGCTCCAGGAGCCAGGACACCGATCCACCGAAGGGGCACGACTTCAGTCGTGCCGTTATGCCCGGAGGTAAGTGAGGCGGCTTTCGCCGCCGGGTGCCGTCGTAATCTGCCTGGATCATTGAAGAGCGGCGTCAAACCCATTACCCTCCACCAGCAACGGTTACCGTCGCACGTCCCGCCCCATCTTCCGGTGCAACCCACAAGCTTCCGGCACATTCGCCATCTGCTTTGCAAAGACCCGGTAGCTCCCCGTCCCAGGCTGCAGCGTCGCCCAGTAACTCGACCGCACCACCAACGGCTTGCCCTGCGTGACAATCTGGTTCTCCATAATCTTGATCCCGCAAGCCAGATTCCGCTGCGGCTGCAGAATCGTCCGCTGCTCACTCTTCTCCGGCAGCCGAGCATCCGCCGCGTAGTCGAAGTCGCACCCATAGCGCTTGGCATCCTCATACTTCACCTGCAACAGGCCCTCCTGCCGCGACGCCCGGTGGGTCACCGCATCCTTGCCGGCCACAGCCGCCTGGGTATGGTGCACATCCGCCGTCGGTTTCAAACCAGCCTCTGCCGCCGCCAGAGCCTGAAATGTGTAAGCCCAGAAAGCCCGCTTGTCCGCCTCTGAGACCTGCGCAAACGCCGGGCAAAGTGGTCGCACGGCCCGGGCCGCCTCAGGCGAAATCAGGTCCGCGGGCAAGGTCTGTTCGATGTAGGCGTCCCACGCTGGCGTCCACGCCACATCATCCCCCAGGTCGACTTTCTTCTCAGCCAGTGGCGTCTGCGGAGCCGCCTTCACCGGCGGACTCGACGCAACTACCGGGTTTGCGCCCGGCGGAACATCGGTCTTTCTGCAACTCGTGAGCGCAAGAGCACACGCGGCAAGGACCACAGGGCAACAAACAACACGTTTCATCCATCGTTCTCCCGCAAGGTACGCGCCTGACTACTCGAGGCCTGACCCACCCGCATGGGGAAGCGCGCAGCCAATCTATGCCGCGACTGGCAAGCCGCGCAAGCAAATCACGCTGCGCCCGACACTCCCAACCGTGCCCTGGCTCCTGCAGCGCAGAAACTCCCCTGCGCTTCGAGCATCCACTTCCTATGGCTCTCCCGGTGCACCCTGAAACCCGCCTCGGCCACGTCCACCTCCGGGTGGCCGATCTCGACCGTGCCCTCGCCTTCTACCATGGCGTCCTCGGCTTCGAAATCACGTTGCGTTTCGGCGACTCTGCCGCGTTTCTGTCAGCTGGCGGGTACCATCACCACATCGGTCTGAACACCTGGGAATCGCTCGGTGGTTCGCCGCCACCTCCAGGCACGACCGGCCTCTATCACTTGGCGGTGCTATACCCCACCCGCGCGGCCCTGGCCGACGCCCTGCAGCGCCTCTCGGCCGCGCACATCTCCCTTGATGGCGCGGCTGACCACGGGGTCAGCGAGGCGCTCTACCTTCACGACCCTGATCAAAACGGCGTCGAGCTCTATTGGGACCGCCCCACCGACCGATGGCCACGCACCCCCGGGGGAGAACTCACCATGTACACCCGCCCGCTGGATCTCGCCGGGCTGCTCGCCGTGCGAGATGGGGAGGTCTAGCGGGTCTCCGCCCCTAACATCACCGGTTCCCGCTCCAGCACCACCCCAAATTGCTCCCGAACACCCGCCCGGATTGTCTCTTCCAGCAGCAGGATGTCCGCGCACGTCGCTCCGCCTCGATTCGTCAACGCCAGCGCATGTTTGCTCGACAAACCAGCGGCCCCCAGCCGAAACCCCTTCCGGAACCCGGCCCTCTCCAGCAGCCATGCGGCCGAAAGCTTGGCACACCCCTCCCCTGCACTCCACTTGGGGACTTCACTGATGGAAACTCCTGCCCGCGCAGCGAGCGTGTCCACATCACCAACGGGAACTACTGGATTCTTGAAGTACGACCCCGCGCTCCAGGTATCCGGATCGTCTTCCAGCAGCACCATTCCCTTCTGCCCTCGGATTGCTCTCACCGCAGCAGCAACTTCCGACAGGTCAACAGCTTCTCCCCGTCCCTGAAACCAACGCTGCAGGTCGGCGTAACCCAGGTACGGCTCCCCACCAGCCCGCAACCGGAACCGCACGCGCGTAATAACATACCGCCCACGCTCCTCCCTGTTGAACACGCTGCGCCGATACCGAAAACCGCATTCCGCCGTGCTCAACTCAAGGAACTCACCCGTCCGCCGGTCTAGGGCCCGGACCGAGTCGATCGTCTGCGCCACCTCCTGCCCGTACGCCCCCACATTCTGTACGGGTGTTGCGCCGACGCTTCCCGGAATCCCCGCCAGGCACTCCACCCCGGCATACCCGGCCCCGACTGCGACATCCACAAAGCCGTCCCAGGATTCCCCCGCGGCCACGTCGAACATGTCACCCTGGTGATCGATACCCCGCAACTCCAACCGAAGCGCCAGCCCATCGAAACCTTCGTCCGGGACAAGCAGATTGCTGCCTCCGCCTAAAATCGCCAGCGCAAGACCCTCATCTTTCGCCCAATGGAAGGCTTCCTGGGTCTCCGACTCATCCCGCGCGGCTACAAAGTACCGGGCCGGCCCACCTACCCTGAACGTCGTAAACGGGGCCAGAACCACCTGCTCCTGAACAGTCACGCTCTTGAGCGTAACTGAATCCGAGCTACAACCCGTACAATCAAAGAGGGAGCAGTTTTGCTCCAAGGAGACCCAATGTACCCAGAGCTGATGGTGATCCCGATGCGCGAAGAACTCACCCGCGCCGGCATCCAGGAAGCCCGCACCGCCCAGGATGTCGACACCGCCGTGTCTCAGCCCGGCACCACCATGGTGGTCGTCAACTCGATCTGCGGCTGCGCCGCTGGCAAGATGCGGCCAGGTGTTCGTCTCGCGATGCAGCATGCCGCCAAGCCCGATCACGCCGTCACCGTCTTCGCCGGCCAGGACCGTGAGGCCACCGAGCGCGCGCGCGGCTACTTCGGCGGCCATCCCCCCACCTCGCCCGCTATCGCTATTCTGCGCGACGGGCAGCTGGTATACCTCATGCAGCGCTCAGCCATCGAGACTTCGACTGCTCCCGCGATCGCCCAGGAACTCGCCCGCGCCTTCGACGCTTACTGCGCCAAGTCAATCGCCTAAACCGCACAGAGCATAGCTTTAGTCCCAAAATGGAACGAAACAGGGCGGATCCATTCCGCCCTGTTTCATTTCGGGAATGCCTCTAACTTTTTCTTTTTGTTCGCCTATCAAGTGTGCCGGAAACTGCCGATAAGGGCTGTGTATGACACACACGCAGCCGTTCCTCACCCCCGCCCGCACGCAGTCCGCCGCCGCTCCCAGCGCAGAGTTTGCGCTCTGCCTTCTCGGTCCCAGCAGCGCCATGGCCCAGCTCTGGGCGCAGATGCGCCGCCTTGCCCCCCACGTGCGCACGGTCCTGCTTACCGGCGAGCCGGATTGCGGACAGGAAGCGGTCGCGCGCGTTTTGCTGGACCTTTCGCCCCATGCGCATCGGTCGTTCGTCCAACTCACCGCCGCGGAAGCCGAAGCTCGCCTCCTTCGGTCGGCCGGCTTCACTTCTTTGCCCAACGACGTCTTCCTGTTCATCCCGGACATCGATCAGTTCTCAGCGGCCGCCCAGGACGGGCTTCTGCGGTTGCTGCGCACGCGGCGCTCCCGCGCGCTGACCGTCGTAGCCGCCGCGCCGCAGGATCTTCGTTCTCTGGCTGGCCTCGGGCGCTTCTCTCCCGAACTTGCCGATGCACTCGGCTCAGTTCGCATTGCCATTCCGTCGCTTAGACAGCGGGCGGAAGACCTCCCCATGCTGATCAATCACCTGCTGAGCGCGTCCAGTCACCGCGCGGGCCTTCCGGTGCCGCAGACCACCGATGATTTCCTCCATGCCGCCATGCAGCACACCTGGGGTGGCAATCTACGCGAACTGGGCCAGACGCTCACTTCACTCTGTGCCGACGTCCACGGGCAGGAGCTCCGCGCAGCCGACCTGCTGCGCTGCCTGATCACGCACCGCCCCCACCACGCCGAGCAGGCCAGCCCGGCCCGCCTGGTCTCCCTGGATACAGTCGTCCAGGAGCACATCTACACCGTCCTGCGCGCCTGCCAGGGAAACAAGGTGCGAGCCTCCGAGGTGCTCGGAATCAGTCGCTCCACGCTGTACCGCATGCTGGATTCCCCCTCGGCCGCTCACACCTCGTTGCCTATTGCAAGCTAGGCGACCCCGCGGTGGTACGCTGGCGCTATGTCTTCTTCCAGCGCGACCACAACAGGTTCAGCAGAGACAGAATCACCTCCAGCTGCCGACGCCGACGCCCTGCTCGCGGGTAACTTGGCCGTCCTCGGCGCAGGGAAGATGGGCGGAATCTTGATCGCGGCTTTTCTTCGCAGCGGTCTGTTCACGCAGGAGCGGATCACCGCCACTGTGGCCCACGCAGATCGTGCATCTTCCCTGCGAACCCGACTGGGCGTGCATTGCATGACGGACAACCCGGGCGCCGTCGCCGGGGCAAATCTCATTCTGCTGGGAGTGAAACCAACCCAGGTCCTCGATGTTGTTCGTTCAATAAAGGACCAACTGACGCCAGATACCGTGCTGATCTCGATCGCCGCCTCCGTCACAACCGCGGCGATCGAAGAAGTCGCCGGCGAAGGTGTCCCGGTCATCCGTGCCATGCCCAACACCCCTGCCACTCTTGGCGCCGGCATGACCGCCCTGGTTCGCGGCCGGTTCGCCACCGCCGGCCAGATGGCGGTCGCCGAACAGATGTTCCGCACTGTAGGCCGTGTCGTCGCTCTCGATGAGAAGCACATGGACGCCGTGACGGGCCTGTCAGGGTCCGGCCCGGCCTTCCTGTACATCATCCTGGAGGCCCTCGCCGAGGCGGGCGTGAACGTCGGCCTCCCTCGCGATATCGCCACAGTGCTCGCAGCGCAAACTGCCTATGGCGCCGCGCGCATGGTGCTCGAAACCGGAGCGCACCCCGCGCTGCTCAAGGACGAAGTCACTACCCCCGCCGGCTGCACCGTGGATGGCATCCTCGAGCTCGAAGAGGGCGGCCTCCGGGTAACGCTGATCAAAGCCGTAAAGCGCTCCACCGAGCGCGCCCGCGCTCTTGCACGGACTTAAAAGCGCCCAACCCGATCGGCGTAAACTCAAGTCATGCGCCGTGCCTTCGCGTTCCTCCGCAGCGGCCGAGGCCTCCCCACCTACGCTGCCCTCACTCTCGCCTGGATGGTCCTCGTCATTCTGGAAGGGGCAGTCGTCCGAGCAACAGGCTCCGGCGCCGGCTGCGGCAGTCACTGGCCCCTTTGCAACGGCCAGATCCTGCCCCATCACCCCCGTCTGGCAACAATCATCGAGTTCACCCACCGCTCCATGACCGGCATCTGTTCCGGTCTCACCTTCTCGCTGATTGCGTGGACCTTTCTGGCGCACCGCCCCGGGGCCCGCGTACGCAAAGCTGCCGTTTGGTCTGGCGTCCTCCTGATAACGGAGGCTCTCCTTGGCGCCATTCTTGTTCTGGGTGGCTTTGTCGAGCACAACAGCTCCAACCTCCGCGTCCTCGTGCAAGGGATTCACTTCACGAACACTCTGCTCCTGCTGGCGGCCCTCTCGCTCACATGGTGGTGGCAACGACCACGTCGCCTCGCTCAGGATCCTCCACCCGCGCTAAGGCCTCTCGCGTACACCGCCTTGCTGAGCGTTCTCGTGACCGGCGCCACCGGTTCAGTAGCAGCGCTCGCAGACACCCTATTTCCCGCACCCAGTCTGGGAGCAGCGTTGCTGGCCGACTTCTCTCCGAGCTCACCTCTTCTAATCCGCATGCGCTGGCTACACCCTGCCGCCTCATTGGCCGCTTTCGTCCTGATCGCCGCTTTGGCCTGGCGCCAGAACCACGGCCGCCGCACTCTCTTCGCGCTGCTCGGATCACAACTTCTGCTGGGCGTTGCCGATGTTCTCGCGCTGGCGCCGTTAAGCCTCCAGGTTCTGCATCTCCTGGGAGCCGACCTCCTCTGGATAGCCCTTACGGTCGTGTCCGCCGACCTCCTGGTCAGTCCTGCCCGGGACAAGGGCGCCGCAGGTGCTACCGTGCCTTCACTCGGAGCGACGGTCCACGCCTAGCCCGCTCTAACCAGACATTCATCCGCCTGCGCTAAGCTCATACGGATGGACGCGGAGCAGACCACATCCACCACGAAGACAGCACCTCGCAAGCGGCCTGCAACGCGCCGGAAAACCGCAGCGCAACCCGCCGCTGCCCCTCAAGGCCGCTACTTCAACCGCGACGAAAGCTGGCTGCTGTTTAACGATCGCGTGCTGGAAGAGGCGCAAGACGCTACAAATCCCCTGCTTGAACGCGTAAAGTTCCTCTCCATCACCGGCAGCAATCTCGACGAATTCGTCGAGATCCGCGTCGCTGGCATCCTCCAAATGATCGAAGACGGCGATCAACTGCCCGCGACTCCCGACGAAGGCGGGCTCACGCAGCAGGAACGCCTCACGGCCCTCCGCCGCCAACTCCATGCCTTCGCTTCCAGACAGGCCGCTTGCTGGACCGACAAGATTGAACCCGCGCTCGCGGAAGAAAACATTCGTGTCGTTCGCTGGAAACACCTGCGTAAATCGGAGCGCGCGTTCGCGACCAAATTCTTCAACGAACAGGTCGACCCGCTGCTGACGCCCGTAACGCTCGACCCCTCGCACCCCTTCCCACGAGTGCTCAACAAAGCGATCGGCCTCGCGCTCCTGCTTCGCGTGAAGCGCAAAACCGCATCCGCGCGCGCCCTACACGCTGGGCATCGTCACCATCCCGCGCACGCTGCCTTCTCTCCTTGCCCTCCCGGAGCATAAGGGTCAACACCACTTTCTTCCCCTTGACGAACTCATCGAGGCGCATGCGGATCAGATGTTCCGCGGCTACCGCGTCCACAGCCGCGCTGCCTTCCGCGTCACCCGGAACAGCAACCTCTACATGCAGGAAGAAGAAAGCCGCTCGCTGCTCGAAAGCGTTCGCGAAGAGCTCCACAACCGGCGCAAAGGCGACGCTGTTCGTCTCGAAATCGACGCCACAGCTGCGGACGAAATCACGGAACGCCTTCGTACCAACTTCGAGCTGGACCGCTGGCAGGTCTTTCCCACCTTGGCTCCCGTCAGCCTGTCTCGCCTGATGGATCTCTACTCGGGTATTGATCGCAAGGACCTCAAATTCCCCGAGTTCCACGGCCGCAAGCTCACCCTGTCGCCCGATTCCCAGAACATCTTCGACGAACTGCGCCGCGGCGACATCCTGCTCCACCACCCGTTCGACACCTACGGCACGGTGGAGGACTTCATCCACGCCGGCCAGGTCGACGAGCACGTCATCTCCCTCAAGCAGACCCTCTACCGGACCAGCGCCAACTCCACCATCTTTCGCGCGCTGAAAGACGCGGCGCAAACCAAGGAAACCACCGTTGTCGTCGAACTCATGGCGCGCTTCGACGAAGCCTCAAATATTCGCTGGGCCCGTGAACTCGAAGACGCCGGCGTACAAGTCTTCCACGGCCTCTTCGGCCAGAAGACCCACTGCAAACTCGCCCTGATCGCCCGCCGCGATGAAGACGGCACCATCCGCTCCTACGCCCACCTCGGCACCGGCAATTACAACCCGGTCACCGCGCGCTTCTACACCGACATCTCCCTCCTGACGGCGCGCCCTGAGCTGACCGCCGCCGTGCAGAACGTCTTCCGCTACCTCACCGCGGACTGGCAGGCCAACCCGGGCGCCTACCGTCCCCTGCTCGTCTCGCCCATCACGCTCGCCCAGGACACCCTCGCCCTGATCGGCCGCGAAGCCGCCCACGCCCGCGCCGGCCGTCCCGCGCGCATCATTGCAAAGATGAATGCATTGCTCGACGGCCAGACCATCGAGGCTCTCTACGCTGCTTCGCTCGCCGGTGTCGAGATCGACCTCATCGTTCGGGGCATGTGCGCTCTTCGGCCCCAGATCCAGGGGCTCAGCGAGCGCATCCGCGTACGCTCCATCGTCGGCCGGTTCCTCGAACACAGCCGCATCTTCTGGTTCGAAAACGGAGGCGCACCGGAAACCTATGCCGGCTCGCCCGACTGGATGCCTCGCAACCTCTACGAGCGCTGCGAAGTCGTGTTTCCCGTCACTAACCCGGCAGCAGCTCACCGGCTGCGCCACGAGATCCTCGAAGCCTACCTGCGCGACAACGTGAAGGTCCGCACGCTGGAGGCAGACGGCCGGTACCACCGGCCACCCCGTCCCAAGCTCGAGAACAAGTGCGTCAGCGCACAGGATTGGCTCATGCAGGCCTCCAAGAACGCTGAGCTGCGCTCGCTCCCAAACAGCCCCGTCCCGGCGACAGCTGTTTAAGCAGCAGGCCCTGGACGTCTTTCCTCATCGCACAGCCGTCGTGACACCGCACCGACCCTGTCGCCAGCTCCAACCATTCCGTGACACTCCGATGCACTCCGTTCGAACGCCAACGCGGTTCCTGCAGTCCGATCAAATGCCGCCCAATTGCCCGTCCATGGTGCGCCGAAGAAACCAATTGTTTGCGGGGCAGCCTGCTAAACTAGCCCCTGGATCGCACCACGCGTGACCGCTCCGCGCCGGCCGTTCCACAAGGAGCACACGTCATGGCACAGCACCCGCTCAACGGCAACAACGGCAATCCCGAAGGCATCGCCTCCGCCCCCAGCCTTCGCCTCAAAACAGGCCTCGCCGAAATGCTCAAAGGCGGCGTGATCATGGACGTCATGAACGTCGAGCAAGCCCGCATCGCCGAAGAAGCCGGTGCAGTCGCGGTGATGGCACTGGAACGCGTCCCGGCCATGATTCGCGCTGAAGGCGGCGTCGCCCGGATGGCGAACCCCAAGCTCATCAAGGAAATCATGGCCGTGGTGACGATTCCCGTCATGGCCAAGGCCCGCATCGGCCACTTCGCCGAAGCGCAGGTCCTCCAAACCCTCGGCGTCGACTTCATCGACGAGTCCGAAGTCCTCACCCCCGCCGACGAGTCGCACCATATCGACAAGCACGCCTTCACCACGCCTTTCGTCTGCGGCGCCAAGAACCTGGGCGAAGCTCTTCGCCGCATCGCAGAAGGCGCAGCCATGATCCGCACCAAGGGCGAGCCCGGCACCGGCGACGTCGTTCACGCTGTGACACACATGCGCACGATCGTCCGCGAGATTAGGGCCCTCACCGTCCTCGATGACGCCGAGCTCTACGCCGCGGCCAAGAACCTCCAGGCCTCTTACGAACTCGTCCGTCTGGTCGCGAAAACCGGCAAGCTCCCGGTACCCAACTTCTCCGCCGGCGGCATCGCCACACCTGCGGACGCAGCCCTCATGATGCAACTCGGCGCCGAAACAGTCTTCGTCGGCTCAGGCATCTTCATGAAAGACGGCGCCACGCCCTTAGAAGTCCGCGCGTACACCGCCGCCGACGCCGAGATCGGTCTCTGCAGCAAGGACGCGATTGGCAACCCCCGCCACCCCGAAGATCACGAAGAAGCCGTAAGCCGCGCCAAGGCGATCGTCCTTGCCGCGACCCATTTCAATGACCCCGGGATCGTGGCCGAAGCTTCAGAAGCCATCACCGGCACCATGAAAGGCCTCGCAGCCGCCGCGATCGAAGAGCGCGACCGGATGCAAACTCGCGGCTGGTAAACAGACCCGCAGCAAGAAGCATGGGCGCTCACACGAGCGCCCATGCTTCTTGCCAGCCCTCAAACCTCACTCGCGACTCCCTGCAAATTCACCTTCGCCGCGCTCCCGACCTCACCGAAGGCCAGAGCCCCTCCGGCGTCTACTTTGCCGTCCAGCGCAACACGGCGGCCGCGCTCGAAGCCGAGTTTCGCAGCGCCGTCATCCCTATCCTGTCGGCCCTCGCGCCACGCAAGTGGGGAAGGAACGAGTTCGTCCTCAGCGACCCCGACAGCAATCTGCTGCGCTTCGGCGAGCCCACGACCTGATCACCCCGCAGCCTCCGCCGTGCGCCCGACCTCCAGACCCACTCCACCCCCCAACCAGCCTTGTATCCTGTAAAGGCAACGATCTCCGCGCTGCGTCCGGAGTACTCCACAGGATGACCCGTCTTGCCCAGGCCTGATCGCGCGCAGTTCGCAGTTCCCCTCACAGCCCTGGCGATCTTCGTCCTGCCGATGGCGCTCTTCCTCCTGAAGTTCCGCCTCGAAGCCCCGTTCTACTTCCTCGCACAGGACTCCTTCTACTACCTCAGCATTGCCCTCCACTCCTCGGGCACACCTTTCTTCAGCATCGACGGTCTCCACCCTACCAACGGCTTCCATCCGTTGTGGGAATGCCTCCTCTACAGCCTTTCCAAACTCCACTCCTTCCAGCTCGACGGCCCGAACATCCTGCCGCGCCTCTTCGCGGTGAACCTCACGATTGTGGGCCTTGCCGTCGCCCTGCTCTCGGCGTACATCCACCGCCTCACCCGCCGTCCCTGGCTGTCCATCATCGCCGTGTGCCCGGGCCTGCTGTGGCTGCTCGTCGGCATCG
Organism: uncultured Verrucomicrobiae bacterium; assembly: GCA_963717535.1. Taxonomy (GTDB): domain Bacteria; phylum Acidobacteriota; class Terriglobia; order Terriglobales; family Acidobacteriaceae; genus Granulicella. The sequence goes on along the minus strand of OY970344.1, from coordinate 288,092 downwards.
GTGCGCCGGCGTACCTGAACTTCTGGGCCTGTGTGAACGGCATGGAGACGGGCCTCGAGCTCTTCTTCTTCAGCCTCGCGATCCTGCTGCTGGGCACCGACCTTCCTTCCCGCTTGCGCCTCCTCTTCAGTGCCTTCGCGCTAGGCTGCTTAGTCCTGTCCCGTCTCGACGATGTCTTCTTTCTCCTCGCCATCGCGGCTGTATTTGCAATCCGCTCTCCCCGCCCGGAGCGCCTCCGTCGACTTGTCCCTTTTGCACTCCCCGCGCTGATGATCGCGCTCTACCTGCTCTACAACCACCGCACGGTGGGCGTCTGGATGCCCGTCAGCGGTATGGCCAAGGTCGGCAGAGGCTACCGTGCCGGTATCGGCGAAAGCTTGCGTCTGCTCAGCGGCTGGCCCTTCTTCTCCCTGCCTTCCTATGGCGTAGCCTTCCAGTTCAGCAATACCTTCGTCATGGTCACGCAGATGCTCGCCCCCATGGCCATCGCCGTGGTCTTCCTGTTCTGGCAGCATCGTCGTGGCTTCGCCGTCGCAAACCCCGTACTGAAAAGCCTTGCCTTCGGCGTCCTCCTCAAAGGCACATACAACTTTCTGCGCGTACCCATCGGCTACCAGGGTGCGTGGTACTACGGGGCATCGATCGCCACCGCCAACATCCTGCTCGCCGTCATGCTTGCCGAAGCCCTGGGGCATCCGTCCGTCGCTCGCCCATCCACCTCGTCCCTACGCGGCCCGGCAGGCACCGCGCTCCGTCTGCTCGCTGTCCTCTGCCTCGCGTTCCTCAGCTTCAACATCACGGCCGCGCGGGCGTCGCAAAACGGCTTTGCCTCTACACGGGACGCGTGGCTGGAACGCGCCCACCTCGCCCACGCCATTCGATCCTCAACGAAGGCGCCGTTCCTCGAATTTCAGGACGGCCAACTCAGCTTCGAGACCGGCCTCCCCTCGGTAAGCGGCTTCGGTCTCGCCGCCGATCCGGAAGCCGTTCGCGCCCAACATTCCGGGACCTACTTCGATCTGCTCGCACGACGTGGCATCACCGTAGCCGCAGCCTCCAACACCTACCCCCCGGTGATCGCCGCCTCGGCGGGGACCAAGGGCATCTTTCCGATCTGGGGCTTCAACGCAGCCGAGATCCGCAATGTCTGCTTTCAGCCCTTCTGGACTGACCCAATCGGCAACATCGTCCTGTACCACATCGTTCGCCAGTCCACCTGCCCTTAGCGGCAACCTCCACGCCCTATGATGAACAGGTGACCGCTCTTCCCCCGCGCATCGGCGTACTCGCCCTTCAAGGAGCCTTCCAGGTTCACGCCACGCGTCTCGCCGAACTGGGCGCCGAGACCACCCTCGTCCGCAAGCCCGCAGACCTCATCGACTCCGCCGGCGACTGGCTCGTCGACGGCCTCGTCATTCCCGGCGGCGAGTCCACCACCTTCCTGAAACATCTCGAGCGCGCCGGCTTCTACGATCTCCTCCACCGCTTCGTTCACACCCGCCCTACCTTCGGCACCTGCGCCGGCTGCATCCTCCTTGCCCGCGAGGTCCTCAACCCGCCCCAATCCAGCTTCGACGTCCTCGATGCAACGGTGGAACGCAACGCCTACGGCCGCCAGAACGACTCCAGCATCCGCCTGGAACCCACTACCCTCCCCGGCGGTCCACTCGAAGCCATCTACATCCGCGCTCCCCGCCTCCTGGACCTCGGCCCGGAGGTCCAAACCCTCGCCACCCGCGACGGCTCCCCTACGCTCGTCCGACAGGGTCACCTGCTCGCCGCGACCTTCCACCCCGAACTCACAGACGACCGCCGCGTCCACCAACTCTTCCTCGACATGGTGAGCGACGCGAAGACCCGCCGGGAGGCCTGAGGCGCACGCGCCGTTCTAAGCGTCCCGTCTCGCGACAACGACCAGGCTTGGCGATTGGCCAGCGGACCGCGTATGAATGTGTGGGGAGAAACCTTAGTGCGCGCATCCGCTCCAAGTTCCTTGCTGCTTCTCACTCCGCTGACGTTGCTGGTCACCACGCTGGGAAGCGCTCAACAACCCGCAGTAAAGCTGGTCAGCACCCTGCAGACAATCGCCGTGGGGGCCACCGAGCAGCAACCGGCCGCCGTCTACTCGGCGCACACCAATCTTGAAGCCCCCAACTGGACGCGAGACGGAGGCACATTGGTCTTTGACCAGGGGGGAACGATCTACCGCGTGCCGGTCGCTGGCGGCAGACCTCAGCCCGTACCGATGGGTGAGGGCATGCGCTGCAACGGCAGCCACGGTGTCTCACCCGGCGGCACCCTGCTCGCCGTAAGTTGCAGCACGCCTGCTCTCCCCGGATCTCACATCTACGTCCTGCCTCTCGCCGGCGGTGCACCTCGGCTCGTCACAGAGCACACGGCCTCCTACTTCCACACATGGTCGCCTGACGGCAAAACCATCGTCTTCACCCGGCCCGACCAAAAGTCCTTGAACCTCTTCGCCATCAGCGTCGAGGGCGGACCCGAGCGCGCGGTCACAGCAGGCACTGGTATCAGCGACGACCCGGACTTCTCCCCCGACGGCAAGTTCCTCTACTTCTGCTCCGACCGCGGCGGCAGCATGCAGATCTGGCGCATGCACCCGGATGGCACGTCGCCTGAACAGGTCACCTCCGACGACCGGGTGAACTGGACCCCGCATCCCTCGCCCGACGGTCGCTGGGTCGTCTTCCTGAGCTACGCCCCGGGAACGGCAGGCCATCCGGCCAATCAGCCTGTGACGCTGCGCCTCATGTCCGTGAAGGATCACAAGATCACAACGCTGGTGCACCTGACAGGCGGGGCAGGTACCATCAACGTGCCATCCTGGGCCCCGGACAGTCGCCACCTCGCATACGTCAGCTACAAGCTGGAGGCGGAGTAATCCCCGCATCGCTATCGGTAGATTTGACCAGTGGCCGTGTTTGCTCTTCTTCTATCTATCGAAAAGCTGGTGTCCTCGTCGGTGGCCTCGGACCAGGTAGACGAGATCCTACCGCCTCGCAAACCGCCGGTGGAAGCTCAACAGGCCAGCCATGCCCGTGCCTAGCAGCAGAAACGTGCCGGGCTCTGGCGTGCTGGCCACCGGCAACAACTGCCCTCGAATCTCGCCCGCAGGGTAGTTCATGTCATGGATGTTCACGTAAGCCAGACCGCTCTCCAGGCCATCGATCAGTTGAGTTTCCGTGAACCCAGGCGATCCAAAGGTGAACATGCTCAGGTCGAAGGATTGGGTATACATCCCGGAAGTCATGTGAGGGAAGTTCGGGAACCCGACCTCCACCGGTGCAGTAGAATCCGCACCCGCGCAGCAGTGGATATGCCCCGCGGACGCCGGGGCGGTCAAGCCCGTGAAGTTCTCGTTCACGGACAATATGTTGCCGGACAACGTCACCGTCGCGAATCCGGTCCCCGTAGAAAGAGTCGGGTTAGGACGTTCCGAAGCCCCATTCAGTGTCGCCGTAAAGGTCAACGTATCTGCTAAGGCGGTTGTTCCGGCCAGGCTCGCAAAACTCGCCAGGAGCGCCGTACCACAAAGAACAGTTCGCGTGGGTTGCATATGCACCTCTTCAAGATGTGTCTTACGATGTCCGGCCCGGAGCGAGTTCTCTGGGCTTGGAGGGCTTTGCAACTCGCTACCTGCAATCAGACGCCTCTCTCCATCACGCGTCCAGCCTTATTGCGGTGACCCGGGACGTCTTTCTAGTCAGGTGAAAAAACCTGCCGTGCACTGCGCCCTACAATCACTCTGTGCCCCTGCTGCACCGCATCTTCGCCGACCTCAACGGCTGGCACCTCCCCACCGACGCCAGCGCCCACGGCCCCGCGCTTGACCAACACCTCCTCCTCAACCTCAACATCGCGCTCGCCCTCTTCGTTGCGGCCAACATCCTCCTCCTCGCCGGCCTCCTCTTCCGTCGCCGCGCACCGCGCCCCATCCACAAACTCACCCTCGAATACCTCCCGCTCGCCGCCTTTACCGTCCTGTTCTTCTGGCTGGGCGCCCGAGCCCAAAGCCTCTGGGCCGCCCAGCGCTACACCGGCGCGGACCCCGCCGCCATGCAGGTCGAAGCCGTCGGCATGCAGTTCCTCTGGTACTTCCGCTACCCCGGCCACGACCGCGCCTTCGGCCACACCTCCCTTGCCCTGGTCGACCCCGCCGCCAACAACCCCCTCGGCCTCGACCCCAAAGACGTCTACGGCCACGACGACCTCGTCCGAGGCCAACTGACCCTCCCCGCAAATCGCGAAGTCGACCTCACCCTCCGCGCCCAGGACGTCATCCACGGCTTCGCCATCCCTGAACTCCGCCTCAAACAGAACGCGGTCCCCGGCCAGGACACCCACATCCACTTCACCCCCACAAAGCCCGGCACCTACGCCATCCTCTGCACCCAGGTCTGCGGCCTCGGCCACTACCGCATGCAAGCCGTCCTCCGCGTCCTCCCCCAACCGGACTTCGACCGCTGGCTTGCTACGCAGGAGCGCCTCTCCCGCACACCCATGACCAATCAGCAATCGACGTTGCGCACCATCGCCTTCTTCGCCCCTATTGCGTTGGCAACGGGCATCTCCATCGCAGTTGGAGCCGCTTTTCTGCTGATCGTTCCCGCACGCTATCTACGGCATCGCTGACAAGCTCGACTCACCTCCGCAATGACCACCCCTCCCAACCCGCTCGCAACACCCGCCCCAACCCCGCGTGCCCCATCTGCGCGGAGCACCAGCGCGCTAAGGTGGGCCAGCGCCATCAGGCGCAGTATATTCACCACCAACCACCGCCGCCTCGGCCTCGCCTATCTCCTCCTCAGCGCGATCGCCCTCATCCTCGGCACCATCCTCAGCCTCCTCATGCGCCTCCACCTCACCTGGCCAGACTGGCGCCTCCCCCTCCACGGCCCCATCCTCCCTGAGGAATACCTCGCCCTCGTCACCATGCACGGCACGCTCATGCTCTTCTTCGTCATGACCGTCGCCCCGCAATCCGGCTTCGGCAACCTCATCCTCCCTGCGCAGATCGGCGCCGACTCGCATGAGCTTCCCCCGCCTGAACGCCCTCAGCTTCTGGCTCACCGCCGCCGGCCTCGTCACCCTGCTGGCCGCCTTCTTCGTCCCCGGCGGCAGCCCCATCTCCGGCTGGACCGGCTACCCACCTCTCTCCGCCACCCCGCTCGCCGGCCCCGGCCAGGGCGCCGGCCTCGACCTCTGGCTAGCCACCCTCACCCTCTTCTGCCTCGGCGGCACCGCCGGCGCCGTCAACCTCCTCACCACCGTCATCCATCGCCGCTGCGAGGGCATGACCTGGCAACGCCTCCCCCTCACCGTCTGGGCCTGGTTCACCACCTCGCTGCTCTCGCGTCCTCGCCTTCTCCGTCCTCCTCGCCGCCATCCTCCTCCTCACCTGCGACCGCCACTTCGACACAGGCTTCTTCCTCCCCGCGCAGGACCTCGTCAACGGCGTCCTCCTCCAACACAAAGGCGACGGCTCCCCGCTCCTCTGGCTCCACCTCTTCTGGTTCTTCGGCCACCCCGAGGTCTACATCGCCATCCTCCCCGGCATGGGCCTCACCTCCATGGTGCTCGCCAACTTCAGCCGCCGTCCCGTCTTCGCCTACCGCCTGATGATCGCCACCACGCTCCTGATCGGCCTCCTCGGCATCGTCGTCTGGGGACACCACATGTTCGTCGCCGGCCTCAACCCCTTCGCCGGCACGGCCTTCTCGCGCCGCCTCGCTCGCCATCGCCATCCCCGCCACCGCCAAGGTCCTCAGCTGGATCGCCACCACCTGGCGCTCGCCGCCCCCACCTCACCACGCCGATGCTCTTCGCGCTCGGCTTCGTCTCGCTCTTCATCGCCGGAGGCCTCAGCAGGCCCCATCCTCGCCCAGCCCATCCTCGACGAGTACCTCCACAACACCTTCTTCGTCGTCGCCCACTTCCACCTCATCATGGCCATGGCCGGCGCCTTCGGCCTCTTCTGCGGCCTCTACTACTGGGCCCCGCTCATCTTCGGCCGCCGCCTCAACGAAACCCTCGGCAAAGTCCACTTCTGGGGCACGCTCTTCTTCGCCTACAACACCTTCCTCCCCATGCACCTCACCGGCCTCGCCTCAGAGCCCCGCCACTACGCCCAGCTCGGAGGCATCGCCCCGCCCGCCAACGCCCTCCTCCTCGCCACCCTTCCGCTCCAACGCCACATCACCACCTCCGCCCTCCTCCTCGCCGCCTTCCAACTCCCCTTCCTCCTCAATCTCCTTCTCCTCCTCCGCAAGCCCCACGACGACACCCCAACCCATGGCAAGCCACCACCCTCGAGTGGGCGCCATCAACAGCCATGCAGGGCCAGGTTGCGCCCGCACCCGTCATGGCGTACCGTATGCCATGCGTCTACAGCCTCACAGACGATACCTTCTCACCACAATGGGAACCTGAGCCCGTTTCGAAGCACGAAACATCCCTGAAACCCGTCCAACCCGGACCCGAAAAAGCAGAGTAAGCTGAAACCTGAGCGCACCTTTTGCCCGCTTGAAGGCTACCCATGCCCACGATCCTCACACCCCCCGAGATCGAACGCCGCCACGGCGGCACCGGCAACCACCCCGGCGAAAACGACAACGGCAACGGCCGCCGCCCGCCCACGGACAAACGCACCGGCGGCAACGGTGACGGCGACAACTGGCACGACCGCCCCCAGGGCCGCCGCGGCCCCCGCGAGCGCCTCGCCCAGGCCCGCGTCGGCCTCTTCTTCGCCCTCGGCGGCGACCTCATGTTCTTCGTCGCGCTCGTCAGCGTCTTCTTCGTCACCAAGGCCACCGGCCACTTCGACGCCTACGACCGCTACATCAACGAGTGGCTCCCCACCTCGGTCCCGTCCATCCTCTGGCTCAACACCGCGGTCCTCATCGTCAGCTCGGCCACCGCAGAAGTCGCCCGCCGCGCCATGTTCCACGAGCACCACGTCATGGACGAGTGGTTCGGCTTCGGCCGCCCCACCTCCAAGCGCGCCTCCGGCTGGCTACTCGCCACCCTCGCCCTCGGCCTGCTCTTCCTCGTCGGCCAGTGGGTCGCCTGGAACCAGCTAGCCGCGGCGCACGTCTTCTTCCGCTCCAACCCCAGCAGCCACTTCTTCTACCTCATCACCTTCACCCACGCGCTGCACCTGTTCCTCGGCATCGGCGCCGTAGTCTGGGCCCTGTGGCTTCTCCACAGCTCCCGCCAGATGGCTACCCGCCAGGTCGTCGTCGACTCCACCGTCTGGTACTGGCACACCATGGGCGTCCTCTGGCTCTTCCTCTTCGCCCTCCTCGAATACGCCCAGTAATGGCCCCCTTCCCTTGTGATTCCCGAAGGGAATGCGCGTTTAGCTGTGAGCGCCACGGAACCCGGGTGCCCCACGTCCCGCTTCCGGAACCGGGGTTGTCGCTGCGCCGCAAAGCTCTCCTCAGCCTCAAAGCCTCATCCGCACGGCAACTGCTCATCGCCTCCATCTTTATCCTTTTCACCCCAGCGCTCCCCCTCCGCGCCCAGGGCTGCACCCAGTGCCTTGACTCCACCCGAGCCACCCCACCCCAGGTCCAATCCGCCTACCGCCACGCCATCTATCTCCTGGGAGGCACCGCCCTCACCCTCTTTGTCGCCGGTATCCTGCTCACCCGCAATCGCCACTGAACGGACTGGGTCTCTTAGAATTCCTCTCGGCGGTTCAGACAACACCGTCCCCTCAAAAACGGCACGGCGCCTCGAGGTGAGGCGTTACCTCTTCAAAGGGATCTATCGGCAGGAAAGACCTCATCTTCACTTTTCCCTCGTCAAGTCGACCACTCTGTGGCAAGTTGGATGCGGTTCCTCTCAGAGAAAGAATCGTCGGTGATGACGTTGCGTTCGGCCTGTTTTGCTTTCCTGCTCTTGTTTGCGTCTCAACTTACTCAACTCACTGCTCAAGAGCCTGTACTGGCTCAAGCCCGCGCACGGCGTCTGACCGGTCCCATCCTGGAGACGAAACGCCACGCTCTCCCTGGATCCCGTGTGCCCTTTGCCAAGCCCTCCGAAGATCAGGGCGAGCTTCCACCGGACACCCGCCTTACTGGCAGCACCCTGGTCTTCAATCGAACGCCGGAACAGCAGGGTGACCTGGAGGCCTTGCTCGCAGCGCAACAGGATCCCGCTTCGCCACACTTTCGTCAGTGGCTCACGCCCGAGCAGTTCGGCGAGCGTTTTGGCCTTGGCTCGGCCGATCTCGACCTTGTCGAAGTGTGGCTTCGGTCCCATGGGCTCACCGTTGACCGCGTAAGCCCCAGCCGTGATCGTCTGCACTTTTCAGGCACCGCGGCACAGGCCGCCGCCGCCTTCGGGAGTTCGCTGCACCGCTACAGAACAGGCACATCCTCCCACTTCGCACCCGGGGGAGACCTCAGCCTTCCGTCCGCATTGGCGCCGCTGATTACTGCCGTTCTCGGGCTTTCGGATCTTCAACCCGAGCCAAGTCTGCAGCCTCTACGTGCCCACCCGGAGTTCACCGCGGCCCAGACCGGCAGGCACCTGCTTGATCCCGTCGACGTTGCCACGCAATATGACATGAACGGCGCCTATGCGGCAGGTTTGGACGGCACGGGGCAGTCCATCACCGTGGTTGGCCAGTCATGGCTCCCCGCTCAGGATCTCGGCGGCCTCAGCGTCGTAATAGGCAAAGGCAGGAACAACAGCTTCATCCCTGTTCTGGTTCCAAATACGGGTGTGGCGGCTGCTTACCCTGGCTCCGGAGCGGAAGCATCGCTCGACATCGAGTACAGCGGTCTGATCGCTCCAGGCGCCAACCTGTTCTTCGTGTACACCGGCGACAGCGGTACCGCCGGCGCCTTCGATGCACTGGCCTATGCAGTAGAACAAAACATTGGCTCCATCATCAGCTTGAGCTTTGGGAGCTGCGAACTCGCTCACTCGGCTGCACAAATCGCTAGTCTGCTTCAAGTCACACAGCAGGCCAATGCTCAGGGTCAAACCATCACGGCCGCCTCCGGCGATCGTGGCGGCACAGAGTGCTACGGGTCTTCCGCGCTCACCGCCGCACAGCAGTCAAGTGCGATCGTCCAGTTTCCTTCTGACCTCCCAACCGTCACGGCCGTCGGTGGGCTTCAGCTCGCACCGGGTACCTTTGACGCCGCCAACACCCAATACTTCTCCGCGCCCCCCGCATACGCGGACAGCTACAACACCCTGCGAAGCTATGTCCCTGAGGTCATCTGGAATGAGGATGGCCTGACCTCGGGTATAGCCTCGGGCGGTGGTGGTGCAAGTACCACGGTTCCTCGTCCAGCGTGGCAGTCCGGGGTCTTGGGCATTCCACCCGGAGCCTTTCGCCTGGTCCCTGACGTCGCGCTTCAGGCCTCCATCCAAAGCCCCGGGTTCCTGTTCTGCACCAGCGACACCTCCCTTTGGGCAAGTGGGCAGACCTCCAGTTGCACGCTTCCAGGCGTTCCAGACGAGCTCACGAACACGTACTCTATCGCCGGCGGTACAAGCTTTGGCGCACCGATCCTCGCCGGCATGCTCGCCGTGCTCGGTGAGGCAAAACAGCTCTCCGGCCAGGGAAACATCAATCCAGTCCTGTACGGCCTTGCTGCGAACAGCGGTACCTATGCTTCCGTCTTTCATGACATCGTAACCGGTACCAACCAATGCACTGCTGCCACGGGCGCCTGTCCAACGGCCGGTCAGGCCGGGTACGGCGCTACCGCGGGGTATGACTTGGTCTCAGGTCTCGGGTCCGTCGACTTTGCCCAGCTCCTGGCAGCATGGCCCGCCTCGCCAATAGCCGCCAACCTCACATCGAGCTATATAAACGTCTTTCCCAGTGACGACAATCCAGCTGCCGGGTCCACGCAAACCCTGAACATCGGGGTCATCGGAAAGCCCTATATGTTGAGCAATCAGCCGACTGGATCAGTCAGTGTCTCACTCGACGGGCAAGTGCTCCAGTCGACGCTTCCGATCACCGCTAACGGAGCCACACTCACGTACACCGCCCCAGGCACCATCGGCAGTCACATCATCACGGTCAGCTATCCCGGTGACAGAACGCACACACCCTCCCGGGCCAGTACTGCCATCATGATTGGCAGCGCCCAGGCAACGGGCACGTTTCAGCTAAGCGCCACGGCCATCAGCTTGCCATATAACGGAACGGCCACCAGCACTGTCACGATTACGCCCGCATCGGGCTACAACGGGGTAGTCAGGCTCAGCGTTCAGGGGATCACCCTTACAAGCTCGTCAGCCAACTCGCTCACCTTTTGCTATCGGACCAGCAGCGCATCCACGTACGCAGGTGCTGCAACAGCGAACATCACCCTCGGCCAGGGATCTGCATGCACCGCTCCGCCGCCAACCGGGGCAGTTATGCTTCCTGTGCAGCCTGGAAGGGGAACGAGGGCCGTTTCGAAACGAATCCCATCCCGCTCCCCTCTGCCCGCGGCCCTCGCCACGTTGCTGGTCGGAACTCTCTTCCTGCGCCGACCCCGCCGCCTGCCGTCACTCTGTGCAGTGCTGCTGTCCTTGTCCTTCAGCCTGTCGCTTGTCGGCTGCGGCGGCGGCGGATCAAGCTCGTCAGCACCTACACCGGTCGCTCCCCCGCCCGCTGCGGTCACCTTCACCGTAACGCTGAGCGGACAGGACTCGGTGAAGACTGGTATCACGTCCGCAACTACGTTCGCGGGGACAGTGGGCCAGTGAGGCACGGCAGCAGCAGCGCAACACAGCGATGCTCCTCCTTTCTTCAGGGCTCGCTCTGCGTTCTAATTCGGGACAACCGATACACTGAAACCCGTCGATCGAGCAAAGGAACCCGGGATTACCAAACCCGGACGCTTCAGAGTCCGAACCTAAGTCCTTCTTCGAACGTACTTTGACTTAAAAGTACCCCGGGGGGGAGGGGTACCCTACAGCTTCAACATCACCTTCATCGAATCCGCCTGCGGATGCGAAGCCAGCCAGATCGCCTCACTCGCCTCCTCCACGCTGAAGCGATGCGAGATCAGCTTGGTCAGATCCAGCTTCCCCGACCGATACCCCTCAAACACCAGGTCAATGCCCTCCCCCTGTATCGCCACCGACGCCGAGTAAGACCCCATCAAGGTCTTCTCCTCCATACAAACCGCGGCCGGATCGAACGGCGCACTCCCATGCTGGGTAGACGCAAACAGCATGACTCGCCCACCCGGCCGAATCGCTTCGGTAGCCTGCGTAATCAGCGCATCCGCTCCCACCGCGACCAGTGCCACATCCACACCGCGTCCCTCGGTTGCCGCCTTGCAAGCCCCCACCACATCACCCCGCGCATCCAGCGGCCAATCCAACCCATACTGCGCTGCCACAGCATGGCGCTCCGGGTACATGTCGGAGGTCAGCACCGTAGCTCCACTCTGACGAGCCAACGCCGCCAACAGGATCCCAATACTTCCCTGTCCAATCACCAGCACCGTGTCATCCGGCTCCAGGTGCAGCATCCGCACCGCTTTGAAGCACGTATTCACCGGCTCGATCCACGCCGCCTGCTCAAACGGAATGTCGTCAGGCACCCGAATCAACCCCGCAGGCGTGACCCCATCGCCCACAATCCAATCCATCACCCTGATGTACTGCGCGAACCCGCCACCCGCAGCCGCTCCCACACCAGCAGTCGTCCCGACCTTTTTGTACTGCTCACACTGCGCAAACGTCTGCTTGCGGCAGTAAAAGCACTTTCCGCAGGGAATGTGATGAAACGCCATCACCCGATCCCCAACAGCAAACCCCCGAACACCCTCACCCACACGAGCAATGGTCCCAGCCATTTCATGCCCAAACACCCGCGGTGCCGCGTGCGAGCCGGTATGGATCTTCTTCAGATCTGTTCCGCAGATCCCACATGTATCGATCCGGACCAGCACCTCACCGGCCCCAATCTCCGGAACCGGCACCGTCTCAGTGGTCACCACATCGGGCGCGCGATACACCGCGGCCCGCATCTCGCTTGGAACACCTTCAACCATAACTACACTTCAGTTTAGGCGAACCCTCCACCCCTAAGACCGGCCAACCAACCACACGCCCGCCACCAACAACCCACATCCAACCACCCGGCCCACCGACAACGGGTGCTGCTTCAGCCCAAACACCCCGAACTGATCCAACAGCACCGACACCACCAGCGAAGCCGTCACGCTCAGACTCGTAAAGATGCCCGACCCCAGCTTCTGCACAAACATCAGCCCAGCCACTGTCGAAGCTATGCTGATCAAGCCACCCGTCCACGCCCACCAACTCACATGGCGGAGGTTCACCCCCGGAAATCTCTGACGCAGGAGGCCCTCGATCACCAGCATGCCCAGCAGCCCTGTCGCGTAAACAGCAATCCCCGCCCAAACCGGCTGCTGCAACTGCTTGTTTAACTCACCATTGGTCGCCGACTGAAACGGGTTCGCCGCTCCCGCCAGCACAGACATCAGCACCGCAATCCACGCCAAGCCTCACCTCAGGCAGCCTCGTCCCTCCGCTGCTTCTCCGTTGGACGCAACGGCAAGCTACCTCGGCCTCTTGCCTCCGGAGTACCTATTTCGTGAAGCTCCCGGTCCGGTTCGTGTGCGCCCAGTCTTTATGCTCCAGAAACTGCCGCAGGCAGTCAGCCAAGGCCAACGAAGCCATCCTGCTCCCCTTGCCTAATGCCACCACGGCTGACCAGTAACGCGGCCGTACGGCAAGATACCCCGCAAACGGCAGATGCCGTAGCTGACCCTCGCTGTCCACAAAGCGATCAATGTCCGGCAGCACCGCATCCGCAGCGTCTGACACCGCCTTGAACGCGCACATCGGAAGCTCCCGCATAGCAGCCAGCCTGGCCAACGTGGCCGCCTCCATGTCAACCAGCGCCGCGTTATAGGTCGCTGCCAGCCGAGCTTTCTCGGGCGCGTCCGCTATGACCTGCACCGTGGCCAGCCGCAACCTGCGCTCCCCATCCGCGAGGCCAAACCGCTCGCCCGTTCCTACGTCGATCACCTCGGTCGCGCTACTCACTTCCCCCAGGGCTGCAGCCGCTCCGGTCGCTCCCGCGAGCCCGACACTTAAGACCAGGTCTACTGGGCCCCGAGCTTCCGCTGCCTGGAACGCCCGCCGTGCTGCGTTCGCACCCATGCCCGCACACACCGCCACCAGTTCATCGCCGTCACGATCCACGCGCGTCCACATCGATACGTAGCGAGGGGCCGACTCACGCTTCCATCCACCGGTCAGCGGCTTCAACTCACTCGGAAGCGCCGCAATAATCGCTATGCGCCGGCTCAAGGCTGCACCGGCGGCACCGGCGCGTAGCCATTGGCCACAAACCACCGGCAAGCCTCGCGCAGAGCATCGTCGGCAGGCTTGACCTCAAACCCAAGCTCACGCTCAGCCTTCGCCGAGCTCGCAAACATCATCTTCTTGCCCATCCGCACGGCCTCAACCGTTGCTCGAGGCTCCTTACCGCGCAGCTTTCCCGTAATCGTTTCATCAAAGAAGGCAAACGCCATCGCCATCCCATGCGGCACCCTGGTCTTCGGCGAGGGCAGGCCCGTCATGGAACCCAGCTTGTCCAGAATCTGCTTCAACGTCAGGTTCTCGCCACCAAGAATGTAACGTTCTCCGGGCCGCCCTGTCTCCAGCGCACGCAGATGCATGCGCGCCACCTCGCGCGCGTCGACCAGGTTCAAACCCGTCTCAACATACGCCGGGAAATTCCGGTTCAGGAAGTCAACGACGATTCGCCCCGTAGGCGTTGGCTTCACGTCCATGGCTCCAATCGGCGTGGTGGGGTTCAGAATCATGACATGCTGCCCCGCCCGCGCAGCCTCAAGCGCCACCTGCTCCGCCATCCATTTCGACCGCTTGTAGTGGCCGATCATGTCAGCCTCGCTGACTGACGAGTCCTCGTCAACGACAGTCCCGTCCTTGCGAAAGCCCATGGTCGCCACGCTGGAGGTGTACACGACCCGGCCCACGCCTGCCTCGCGCGCCAGCCTGAACAACTCCCGCGTGCCCTCAACGTTGGCCTGGTACATCTCCGCTGGATCCGGCACCCAGAGCCGGTAGTCCGCGGCCACATGAATCAGCGCATCGCAGCCGCGCAAGGCAGCAGCGAAACCGTTCGGATCACGCAGGTCCCCCGTGACCTGTTCCGCGCTTCGTGGAAGATTGGTTTTGTTGGAGCTAGGCCGCACCAAGACACGAAGCTCTGCACCGGCGTCCGCTGCCGCACGAGCCACATGAGCTCCTACGAAACCGGTCGCGCCTGTAAGAAACAGCCGCATGAACTAGTCCAGCTTTTCAGGCACGATCTGGATATTCGTCTCGCCCGCAGCCTTCTTGTCCCAGTACTTCTTCACCCACGCTTCGAACGTCTTACCAGCCGCCGTATCGCGGCCAGAAAACTTCAACCCAGCCACATCGGCGTAAACGATATTCACGCGCTGCACCGCAGTTCCCGCAGGTGCCCCTTTGGGTGGCGTGGGAATGATACGCACGACGGAATCTGCCAAGGAACTTCCCGTCCGGCGGTCATATAAGTATCCCTCGACCACCGAGCCATCTTTACGCGTCACGGTCACGTCGCCTCGGTAGTCGAAGGCCTTCTCCAGCGCATCACGCACCTCGGCCTCACTGGCGAGCGCGGGAATCCATCCCTCGAGATTCTCGCGCTCGCGCCCTTCTACATGTTCCAACTCGTCGAACGTCGCGTGCTGCAACTGCTCAATCTTGTTGTGCTCCTGCTCCGGTGTCGCCATCGCCTAGTCCCCCGCCACGTGGTCATACCTGCTGGCGACCGAAGTGGTGACCACAACCTGCGCCGGCTTGGCAGCCGCATTGCCGTTCGCAATCTGAACCAACGGCACATGCCCTTCAGGCTTCCACTCGTTCAGCAACTTCTGCGCGCCTGCATCCTCATACTTGCCGTTCATGAACGCCTTGGCGGTCTGAATAAAGCCCTTCAGCGAACTGAAGCTATAGTTCACCGCAGACGCCTCATGACCGGAGTGGACCATGCAGTTCGCACAGCGCGGATTCCCGCTCTTCGCGCCGTAGTTCTCCCACTCGGTCGCGTCCAGCAGCTCCTGGAATGTGTCAGCGTAGCCGTCCTGTAGGAGGTAGCAAGGCTTCTGCCAGCCAAAGATCGAGTACGTCGGCATACCCCATGGCGTGCACTCAAAGTCCTGCTTGCCCATCAGAAACTCGGCAAACAAAGGATGGGTGTTGAACTCCCACTCCTTCTTGCGATTCGAGAGAATTGCCCGGAACATCCGCCGCGACTTCGCCTTACCGAGGAAATGATTCTGGTCTGGCGCCTTGTCGTAGGTATAGCCGGGCGAGACCATCATCGACTCCACGCCGGCAGCCATCAGCTGGTCAAAATGCCGCCTCACCGAGTTCGGGTCTGCCCCGTCAAAGAGGGTCGTATTCGTAGTCACGCGGAAACCGGCATCTACGGCCGCGCGAACGCCTTCCATCGCGATGTCATAGCCGCCTTCACGACACACGCTGAAGTCGTGGTGTTCCTTTTCACCATCCACATGGACGGAGAACGACAGGTACTTGGAAGGCTTGAAGAGGTGCAGCTTCTCCTTCAACAAAAGCGCATTCGTGCACATGTAGACGTACTTCTTGCGCGCCACCAGGCCGGCCACAATCTCCGGCATCTGCGGATGCAGCAACGGCTCTCCGCCAGGGATGGACACCATCGGCGTGCCACACTCATCCACCGCCTTGAAGCACTGCTCCGGCGTAAGTTCCGCCTTCAGAATGTGTGCCGGATACTGAATCTTGCCGCACCCGGCGCAGGCCAGGTTGCAGCGAAATAACGGCTCCAACATCAGCACCAGCGGATACCGCTTGCGACCCTTGATCTTCTGCATCAACACGTAGCTGGCAACGGTGATTGCCTGGGATACGGGGACTGCCATTCTGAAACTCCTTCGGCCGCCACGCAGCCCGTGTTCGAACAAGTCCTTGTTGGATGAATCGGACCCGAACTACGCTTCAACGGCCTCCCGCTCCAGCGCCTTTTCGTACGTTGTCAGGGCCAGCAGCGGAAAGTATTGCTTGTAAAGATGATAGCCAAGGTAGAACACCCGGGGGAAGCCCGTTCCGGTGTAGTAACTCTCGCCATTTCTGCCCGGCATAAGTTCATCCCAGGATCCATCCTCGTGCTGACGCTCGGTCAGCCAACGAATTCCCTTCGCCACTGAATCCGAGCGAGTGTCGTTGGCCGCGAGCAATCCGAGCAGCGCCCACGCTGTTTGCGACGGGGTCGACGGCCCTACACCACGCTGGCCGGGATCGTCGTACGTGCCGCAAGTTTCGCCCCAGCCGCCATCGGCGTTCTGCACCATGCGGATCCACTCGGCCGCCTGCTGCACCGCAGGCTCCAGGTGCGAGTAGTCCATGGCCTGCAAACCGCGCAGCACCAGGAATGTGCCGTACAGGTAGTTCACGCCCCAGCGCCCAAACCACGACCCGTCCGACTCCTGGCTCTTCAGGATGAAGTCGATCGCGCGCTGCACCGGCTTGTCACGCTGCGTGTAGCCATAGTTCGACAGCATCTCCAGAATGCGGCCGGTGATGTCCACGGTGGGCGGATCGATCATCGCGTTGTGATCGGCGAACGGGATCGACTCGAAGATCTTCTTGGTATTGTCCTTGTCAAACGACGCCCAGCCGCCGTTCTTGCACTGCATGGCCAGCACCCATTGCACGGCGCGCTGCGTTACCTCATGCTGATAGCGCTCCCGGGGGTTGTCGACGGCCTTCAACGCCAACAACACCTCGCCAGTGTCATCGACGTCAGGCTGATGGTCATTGTTGAAGAAGAAGCACCAGCAACTGGCGTCCACATTCTTCACCTTGTGCGACCAGTCGCCCTTGTAGCGGATCTCCTTGGACAGCAGCCAGTCCGCGGCCTTGATCATGCGCGGATCGGTTCGTGAAACCCCCACCTCACCCAGCGTGGAGAGCACCTGCGCCGTATCCCAAACCGGCGAAAAACACGGCTGCATCCGGAACGTCGGCGTGGGATACTCCGGCGTTCCCTCGGGCTGATCGATACCCAGCCGCTCAAACTCATACACCGCTCGAATCACCTGCGGATCATCCTGCGAATACCCGAGATACCGCAGCGCCACAATGGCGTTCAGCATCGCCGGATAGATGGCGCCAAGCCCGTCTGAACGCTCAAAGTGATCCAGCATCCACTTCTCCGCTCGCTTCAGAGCCACTTTTCGCAGCGGACGAATATGCACCCGCTCCGCCGCATGCGCCACCCGGTCCCAGAACAGAAAAAAGTTGCGCCACGAGATAGGGTGCTTCTTGTCCCAGCGCAGATGCAGGTCAGCGTTATCCCGACCGCCGACGAACAGTTCGTCAATGCCCTGATCCGGCGCCAGCTTCTTAAAGGGCTTCTTCGCGTAGATGATCGACAACGGCACCAGAATGGCCCGCGACCACGCGCTGATCTCGTAGATGTTGAAGTAAAACCAGTTCGGAAAAAGAACAATCTCGGGCGGCACAGCCGGCACCGCGTCATAGTCGTACTGCCCCATGGCGCACAGGTACATCTTCGTGAAGGTGTTGCACTCCACCACGCCACCCAGCGAAAGCACGTTTTCCCGCGCCTTCACCATCAGAGGGTGGTCAGCCTTCCAGCCCATCAACTTCAACGCCAGGTAGCACTTCACACCGTAGCTGACGTTGGACGGTCCACCCGGGTACAAGCTCCATCCGCCATCGTCGTTCTGATGACGCAGGATCTCGTTCATGCAGCGCTGCATGCGGCCCGGGTCACCGGTGCCCAGCAGGGTATGCATGAAGATGTAGTCGGCTTCCAGCATCGAGTCGGCTTCAAGCTCGCCGACCCAGTAACCCTCGTCGTGCTGCTGGCCGAACATCCAATCAACTGACTTACTGATGGCCCGCTTGACCTGATCCATACCGAGATCGAGGCGGCCAAACCGCGGCTGCTTCGTCCCCTGCGGATTCAGACTATGTGTACTCATGCACTCTCGTTTGCTGAAGTTAGACGAACAGGAAACAGGATCCGCTTACGGGGCCGGGTGAACCGGAGGTGCGGATGCGATCGCCTGAACGATCTCCGGGGGAAGGCCGAACCGAACATTCTCCGGCATCACCTCCACCTCTTCCACAGACGAGAAGCCCTTACCCTGCAGAAAATCAACCACCTGCTGCACCAGGATCTCCGGCGCAGAGGCTCCTGCCGTGATGGCGACAGTAGACACTGTCTCGAGCCACTCAGGGCGAATATCTTCTGCCTTGTCGATCAAGTACGAGCTCGTCCCAAGATTCTGGGAGACCTCGACCAGCCGGTTGGAGTTGGAACTGTTGCGCGATCCGACTACCAGCACGAGGTCAGCCCCATGCGCCACGTTCTTCACCGCAGTCTGGCGGTTTTCCGTGGCGTAGCAAATGTCCTGGGCATGGGGTCCAGCGATGTTCGGGAAGCGCTTCTTAAGCGCCTCGATCATCGTCCCAGCCTCGTCCAGCGAAAGCGTGGTCTGCGTCAGGTACGCGACCTTGTCCGGATCGGGAACGTTCAGGACAGCCACTTCTTCCGGCGTCGAGACCACCTGGGTCACGTCCGGCGCCTCGCCCTGGGTCCCCTCGACCTCTTCATGGTCGCGGTGCCCGACGAGGACCAGCGAATAGCCCTGCTTGGCAAACTTGATCGCCTCGACGTGAACCTTGGTCACCAGCGGACAGGTCGCGTCCACCACCTTCAGGCCGCGCTCCTTGGCCCGCGCCCGAACCGCCGGCGAGACCCCATGGGCCGAGTAGATGACGCGTGCGCCCTCAGGCACCTCGTCCAGTTCATTGACGAAGATCGCGCCTTTTTGCGCCAAGTCATTCACCACATAGCTGTTATGGACGATCTCTTTGCGCACATAGATCGGCGCACCAAAGGCGTCCAACGCGATACGCACAATATCGATCGCGCGCACGACACCCGCGCAGAACCCGCGCGGCTTGAGGAGAAGAACTCGCTTCGTTGCGGCAGCCCTGGGTTCCTGCTGCGCAGCCACGGGGTCAAGGACGGTGTTGATCACAAAGGTAAGTATACCCGTTTTGGGGGCAAAAGCCCCCGTCCGGGCTCACCGAAGGTGCCCCGTAACCAAAACCGCCGCCCCACCCGGCGCCCCCCACGCCGCTTAGTAGGCTTTGATCTCGGGCAGATACGCCTGGCCGAACTTGTTTGTATGTCCAAGCGGCCGGGCATCCGGGTTTACGGTCAGGCTGCCCACACTCTGCGATCCATCGACCAGGTGCACTCGGTGGGTCCAACGATCCAGTTCACGCTCATCCACCCCCTCCACCCAAAGATGCGCTTCGTAATCGCCCGGGGGCAAGTTGTCGATCTTCAGCGTACCCGTTTGGTCAGCGCTTGCCCACCACGGAGTCCTTAACGCCAGCACGACCGCGCTCATCTCCGGATGGATGTTGCAAAAGATGTACGACACGCCCTCATGACTGAAGACCACCTGCCGATTGGTGCCCTTCTCGTAAAGGCCCAGGTCAAAACGCTTCCCGTTGTAAAGGGAAAATACGTTGTGAAAGAACGGGTCCCCGTTAGGAAAGCTCACCGGCGCTCCGAGCGGCACAACCAGCACGTGCGGCGTGAACATACGGTTCTTCTGAACAAGCGCGTAAGGCGGATGAGCGGGCTCCCGGGCCGGCACCGGTAAGGGTTGCAGAGGCGAAAGCCACAGAACGGAGGATGGGAGCGGTCGCTTGGACCGCTGGGCCGCCGCCGGCCGCTGGACAGACGCCGTAGCAGTAGCCTGTCCCCCTGCTGCATTGGCAGCGAAGCCGCCCGCCAAGGCACACAGCAAAACCCCGATCGCGCGATACGAACTCAAAAGCGGTACCCCGCACCCAAGGCAAAGACGTTGGTGTTCCACAAAGGCCCAATGACCGGTGCCGTGTACAACCTGCGGTACTCAAAAGAGAACGGAAGATAAGGTCGCGGCACCCAGATCAGATTGCTGGTGACCGTACGATTGCGGGCGATGTTTCCGTAGCCAGCCGTGTTCACCGAGTACGACCGGAGCTGGCCCGAGAAGACATTGTCCATGCCGAAGGCATTGTTCCAGTCCAACCTCGAGCCCAGGTGAATCGCAGCCTGGGCCCAGCCGCCCACGTCCTCGGGCGCGTGCAAGTAGACCGTCGTCCCATCCGTCTCTGACACCCAATCCTTGTAGCCGCCCGCCCCCAGTCCCCCAAGCCCTGCACCCCGATACAAGCTGCCCGTGAAGTCTGCGTAGCGGCCAAGGGGCGTACGGATGTCCAGCGTCCCGGCCCAGGAAGTGAATGAACCAACGCCCGGCAGTTTGTGCGGTGCGAGGTAGCCCCCAACCCCCACCCGCAGCCCCCGCGCCGGGTCTCCACTCTCAAACGCGATACGTGCCTCGCCGCCCGGGATGCGGCTCGACTCCCCCAAGGTTGCAGGCTCGCTCCGGCTGCTCGCGTACGGCGGTGCAGGGTACGGAGCGTCCGGTGGCGCCACCCAGGCGCCTTCCATCACCAGAACACGTCGCTGGCCAAAGTGCGTTGCAACCCCAAGCTGTGGCATCCAGTTCCATAGATTGCCCGACCAGGCAAGCCCCGGCTCGGCCACCTGGACCAGCGAGGCCGGGGTGTTCGGATTAAGCAACGTGCGGTCAAACGAAAAGAATAGCTGCGCGTGTTCCCAGTCCAGTGCCGCGTGCGCTGTCCGCAGCCGCAACAAGCCACCCCCGGACGGGTAGCCGCCGACCGCGGATTGGCCAAAGAAGTCCACGCGAAGGTCAGCCGAGCTGCGTGCGCCGGCCAGGTGAGGTCCGTTCGCGTCCAGCCCCAGAATCGTCTGGCGCAGCGACAACGCCGTGCTGCCAGGGCCTCCGAGAGACGCAGTCGGATCCGCTGGCGAGTCCACGCCCGTGCTGTTGACGCCCGCTGTCAGCAGCACCATGCCCGTCACCGTGAGTGGGAACTTTGAACTGGTTTCGACCTTCGTCTGATTCAACGTCGCGATCTGGCTGGCCTGCACCGCGGCCATCTCCGCACTATCAGCAGCAGCGGGTGTCGCTGGCGAGGGCTGGGTAGAAGCTCCTGACGCCGGAGTCCCAAGCGATGATTGAAGCTCTGCAAGCCGCGCCTTCAGGGCAGCCAGTTCCTTCTCAGAATCTTGCAAACGCTGCTCTACCCCCTGCACCTGCGCCGAGAGTTGCTGAATCTGCTCTGCCGCGAGGCTTGGCGCAGAATCTGGTACAGGCGTAGCCCGTTCCGACTGCGCACGCACCGTGCAAGGAACAGCCAGATACGCCGTAAGCAGCAGTGACATTGGCCGTCTGTTCATACCAGCTCCCCCTTGGGGCGAGCGCCCCTGTCCGCAGTGTTCTCTTCGATCAGCGTCTCCGGGACAACGGCCTGCTCGGCACGAAGAATCGAGAAGCGGAAGCAAGTGTCTCCCGGAGTGCTGCGCTCAATGCAAATCGAGCCACCGTGTTCGCGAGCTACCTGGAACGCGAGCGTCAGCCCAAGTCCCGTGCCATTTTGCTTGCCTTCGCTGACGAAAGGCTGAAACAGACTGCTTCGCACACTCTCAGGGACGCCGGCGCCATTGTCTTCAATCCGTACCGCAATCGCATCATCCTCCGCCGCAAGTCGCACCTGCACCAGGGGCTCGGCAGCAAACTGTCGCGCGGCTTGTGAGGCGTTCAGCAGAAGGTTGCAGAGAGCGCGCTCGATCTGCGTACTATCGCACAACGCATATGCGAGGAATGGCTCGGTGTGCAACTCGATCCGCACTCCTGCGCACTCCGGGTGCCGCTCCACGATCTCGGCCGCGCGCCGCAGGATCGGGTCAATGTCCTGCAGTCGCCGCTGCCCGGGTTGGCCCGTGCGACTGAACAGAAGCAGCGAGTCGATCATGTCCGTTGTACCGACTACAGCCAGCCGGATCTCTTCGAGAAAGTCGCTGCGCTCCGCTGCCGAGAGTTGCGCAGTCGCTAAAAATTCAGCGTTGGCATAGACGGCAGAAAGATAGTGGCGCAGATCGTGGGAGACAGAACGTGCCATGCGGCCGATCGTCGCTAACCGTTCGGCCTCAAGCAACGCGCGGTTGGTGTCTTCGATCTGCTGCCGCATCGCCACAAAGGCGCCGCTGAGCTGCAGCACCTCCCGCGGACCGCGCTCCGGCAGATGGACGTCGGGATCGCCCCGCCCGAAGGCTTCCACGCCCCGCGCCAACTCACGCAACGAGCGCGTCAGACCATTTGCGACCAACAGCATAAGACCCGCGCCCGCGATTCCGGTGCAGATTGCGATCAGCGCGAGCAGGCGATCAATCTCGCGCGTCTGCGCTTCGTCCTGACGCAAGGAGCGCAACAGCAGGAGTTGCAGGGGCGCAGTAGACAGTGGAGATAGGTCACGTGCGACAGCGGCATATGGCTCACTGCCCAGCGTCACCCGTTCCGGCATCGGCTGCACCCCTGCTTGCAGTCCGGTGGGCAGCGCCTGGCCAGCGGACAGCGTGCTGGCCAGCGCGTGCCGTCCGCTCAGGAACACCACTTGCAGGCCGCTCGCGTTCGCCAGACGGCTGAGCTGTTGGGCATCAATGGCGTAGCCGGTGATGACGTATCCCAACAGGGTGCCGTTGCGCTCATCACCAAAGAAGAGTGGCGTAACGGAGTAGCCGAAGAGCCGTCGTCCACTCACCAGGTAGCGGCGGTCCGTGATGGTGAGCGCTAGCTCGAGGTCCTTGCGAAGGTTCTCTGTTGCCGCCTCGCCGCGCGTATACACCGTGCTGACATGGCCATCTCTCAGGGCAAGCGCGAACAGGTCCTCGCCGCTGGTCTTCCAGAACTGGTCTCCGCCGTCCTGAAGCGTACGGTCATCAGCCGTCGTCATCAGGGCCTTTAAGCTCGGAAGATCCGCCAGCAGCGCGTTCTCGCGCTGCAGCTCCAGCAGGCGCTCCGACTCTGCATCCGCAAAACTCCAAAGCGAATGGCTGAGTTCAACACGCGAGGCCTCTGCAATTCGTCGGTGCAAACGAGCATCCACGATCCGCAGGCTCACCGTCGTAAGGCAAATGATGACCGCGCTCAAAGTAAGCACCAGCATCCAGCGAAGCGGGACGCCACGCCGTCCCGTCGCGGAGCGGGGTTCAGGCAACAAACTTGTACCCCGAGCCATAAATCGTCAAAAGATGGTGCGGATTCGCCGGATCTTCTTCTAGCTTTTGGCGCAGCTTCAGGATCTGGTTGTCGACGGTCCGGGTAGTGGGATACGCGTTGTACCCCCACACCTGCGTCAGCAAGGCCTCGCGGCTGAGCACGGTGCCCGTGTGCTCAATCAAGTGGCGCAGTAGTTTGAATTCCAGCGTGGTCAAGGGAATCTGCTCGCCACCACGCTCTGCCGTCATCTGTCCGAAGTGCACCGTGCAGCGTCCGAAGGTGTGCTGTTCGGGGATGTCTGGAACGCTGCGTTTGCGCCTGCTGCGGCGCAACGCAGACTGCAGACGCGCCAACAACTCCCGCGGGCTAAAAGGCTTTGTGACATAGTCGTCTGCACCGAGTTCGAAGAGCAGCACCTTGTCGATGACTTCAGATTGCGCGCTCAGGATCAGCACTGGAGTCTCTGGAGCCTGCGCCTTGATCTCGCGGCAGACCTCTCGCCCAGAGAGGCGTGGAAGATTCAGATCCAGGACTACCGCCGCGGGGCGGGTCTCGCGGAAGCGCTCCAGCGCCTCCATGCCATCGGTGCATGCGATCACCTCAAGACCCTCTGCCGCGAAGGCTCGTTGCAACACCTTCTGCATGCGCGGGTCATCTTCCACGACGAGCACGTGTACGGTCTCGGGCAGCGTGACTGGGGAAGACCGATAGACCTCTTGGCGCAAGTCGTCTGGCATGGTGCCTCACAGTATTGCTCACAGAGTTGGTGGTGAGAAGCCTTCAATCTTCAGACCGCAACAAAATGACAAAGGAATGAAGATCGCCCGCACCGGTCCGGCAGCTAACGGCGCGCTCTTCCGCCTTTGCAGATAGCGACAATCGAATGACAAAGCCCGGACAATCACCGCCCCCGACCCTGCGCATACTCGACTGAACGACACCGCGATGGGAGAGAAAGTATGCCACGGTCGGTTCCTCTTGTCTCATTCTTTTCTGCCCTGCAGCATGGTCGGCGCGGCCTCCGATTTGCCGTGCTTTCTTCGCTGACCCTGTCCTTCGCGTCAGCCCAGACGCCCGGCACCGGTGCAATCTCCGGTGTTGTCACGGACTCGACGCACCAGCGCATCCAGCACGCGGAAATCGAAGCCGTCAATCTCTCTACCGGCACCCACCGCCTTACAAGAACCGGGGAAGACGGCCTGTTCCGTTTGCCTCTGCTGCCACCCGGCGAGTGGACCGTGACCGTGCATGCAGACGGCTTCGCGACGCGCCAGGTACCGTCCGTGACCGTCACTACCGGCGACACGGCATCCGTCACGGTGGACCTCCAAGTCGCCGGCGTCGCCACAACGGTACAGGTTCCTGGATCGGCAACAGTCACACAGGTGGAGAGCTCGACACTTGGCGGCCTGGTGAATCACGAAGCCGTAGAAGCGCTGCCGTTAAGCAATCGCAACTACACACAAATTCTTGCGCTCTCTCCTGGCGTCATCGTCGACCTGCCGAATGCGACGCAGTTGGGCACCGGCACGCAGAACGTGGCGTCCAATGGCGCAACTCCGCTGGCCAACAACATTCAGTTCAACGGCGTCGACGCCAACAACCTGATGCAAAACTCCGCCGCGCTCAGTGGCACGTCGCAGGTGGGCACTGCGGTGCCGGCGCCGGACACCATCGAGCAGTTCCAGGTGCTAACGGCGAACTTCGACGCAGGCTACGGCCGCGGCAACGGGGCCAACGTGGACCTGGTCAGCCGCAATGGGGGCAACAACGTTCACGGCAGTGTGTGGGAGTTTGTACGCAATAACATCTTCAACGCGAATGAGTTCTTTGCCAAACAGGACGGCCAGCCGCGCGCAGAGTTGAAGCACAATCAGTTCGGCGCGGCAATTGGCGGCGCTATTCTGCGGGACCGCACCTTCTTCTTCGCTGCCTACCAAGGGACGCGCGAGGCGAACGGACTTGGCGACGCCCAGCACCCCATCCTGCCGCTCCTCACGGAGGATCGCTCCGCAGCAGCCTTGGGTGCCCAGTTCTGCCCGGCCAATCACACCAACGCGCAGGGCAGCACAGCCAACGGCTACCTTACCCAGGCCGGCGGTATCCAAGTTGCATGCGACGGTTCGAACATCAACCCCGTCGCGCTGACCATCCTGAATGCAAAGGCACCTACCGGCCAATTTCGCATCCCAACCCCGCAAGTCGTGCTACCACTCACTGGCGCCGACGCCTCCGACCAACTGCCCGTCGGCCAGTCCACGTTCGCACCACCGTCCTACTACAACGAAGACCAATTCACCGCCAACCTTGACCATCTGCTCAGCGGCAAAAACACTCTCACCGGCCGTTTTTTCTACTCGCGGTCAACCCTCGCCAACCCCTTCCCGCAAAACCTCACCAATCTGCCGGGTTGGCCAAGCACATCCCTGAACCGGAACACCAACTTCGTGCTAGCGGACACGCACGTCTTCAGCGCCACATTGGTCAACATCGCGCGCTTTGGCTTCATCCGATTCGATGGTCTTTCCTCCATACAGAACGCGCTTAGCTCAGCGGATGTGGGGCAGGATACGCCGATTGGCAGCCCGTCCGCTGCTGCGGCCCCTGGTCTCCAGGTGGCGGGCTTTGCGATCGGCGACGCGGGCAATCCAAACTCGTGGCAGGTCACGAACAGCTTCATCTGGCAAGACACCCTCGCCTGGACAAATGGCCACCATAACGCGCGCTTCGGCCTCGAACTCAAGCGCTTCCAGGTAGACGAAGACCAGCCGGAGGAGACCGATGGTCTCCTCGAGATCGGCACCTTTGCCGATTTCCTCGTAGGGCAGAGCGCGGCGCAGAACGGCAGCCCGCAAGGAGTCAGCAACATCTCCGGATCCTTCGCCGGAGGCGGCATCTATCGCCGCGATACGCGGTACACCGACCTCGCCGGCTTTGCCCAGGACGACATGAAGCTGGCACCGCGATTCACGCTCAACGCGGGCTTGCGCTACGAGATCTTCGCAGCACCTGTTGAAACACACGGCCGCCTCGCCAACTTCAACCCATTCGCCGCACAGGGAGGGCCTCTCCCCGCCACCGGCACCTTCAGCGGACAGACACTGCCCGCCAACTTCGTTGGCGACGTGCCTGCAGGCGTGGTACGAACGCCCTTTTCCAGCTTCTACCAAACTCCACTTGCCGATGTGTCGCCGCGCCTCGGCTTCGCCTGGCAGTTAACCCACCGGCCCACGCTGGTGCTGCGCGGAGGGTACGGCATCTACTACGACCGGCACTCCGGCACCATCTCGGAGCAGACGTTAAGCCAGCTCCCCTTCGCGACGCTGCAGATTGGCTTCGGGTCGCAGAACGCCGGCGCTTCGTTGGCGCACCCCTTTCAGCCCTTCGTGCTCCCTCAATCCAGCTACCCGGTGTTTCAGCCGCGAACGCCCTCCACAGCCCCCTTCATCGAGGCCACCAACCCCAACCTCCGCGACAGCCGCACGCAGGAGTACAACCTCAACCTCCAATACGACCTCGGCCGCGCGTACCTGCTCGAGATCGGCTACGTCGGCACCAACTCCGCCCATCGCTCCGGACAGTGGGAGTTCGATCAGGCCCAACTAGCGAGTACAACGATCCCCGTCAACGGCGAGACCACCAACTCCATCAACAACGTCACCGATCGCATGCCTTACCAGGGCATCAGCCAGGGATCACTGCTCACCGACGACAACTTCGTCGCAAACTACAACGCGCTCCAAGCTTCGTTGACCCGTCGCCTAAGCCACGGGTTACAACTGAAGGTGAGCTACACCTGGTCCAAAAACCTCGACGAAGTCAACGGCGAAGCCGGCACCGACACCTTCGAATTGCAACTACCCACCAACAACCAACTCGATCTGCGTCACTCCTCGTATGGCCTGGCTGGCGACGATCGAGATCAACGCTTCGTCACGAACTTTGTCTGGAACACGCCGACGTTGCATCGCCTTCCAACAATGCTGCGCGAAACCGCCGCGCATTGGCAGTTCTCTGGCATAGCCGTTCTCCAGTCGGGCATTCCGCTGAGCATCTTCGACGGCAACGCCGGCTCCGTGTACGGGTTACTTGGCGGCGAGGTTCGGGCCCAATTGAGCGGCGCAGTGAAGCTCTCCACGACCGGCTCTCTGTTTACGCGCGTACAAACTGGCTACCTGAACCCGGCAGCATTCACACGGGCGCCACAAGCGCCCGGCGGCACCAGCCCTGCAGACCAAGATTTTGGCAACAGCGGGGTAGGCCTCGTTCGTGGACCGGGGCAGCACAACATGGATTTGGCCGTAGAGCGCGTCTTCCCTCTCCACTTCGCTCACCTTCCAGAGGCCAGCCGCCTCAGCTTCCGCACAGAATTCTTCAATCTCACCAACACGCCGCAGTTCGCGAACCCGAACACCAACCTGGGCTACACCGACCCAACGCTGGCGACACCCGCTGCGAGCCAGACCTTTGGCCGCATCACGGGGACCATTGCCAACCCACGCATCATTCAGTTCGCTGCACGCTACAGCTTCTAAAGCCTTCATCTCCGGAGACGAGACGACGATGAGTCTAACTTCCCTGCCGATTACCCACGCATGGCCTGTTCCCATCGGACCCGCAGAGGAAAAGCGGAAACGGCACTTTCCTCGGCACCTCCTCGAGCCGCCCGAACTGACACTCACCCACACCTTTTACCCCATGGGCTTTCCCCTTCAGGTACGCACCAACGAAGCTCAAGTGCTCACCCTTCTCGCCCGCATGTGGGGACGGTTCGAACCCTTACCTGCAGGCCGGAAAACCCCACTGCGCTTCAGTGTCCATGTCGTCGACAGCGAGCGTGACGAAGCTTGCCCACCCGCGCCTGTCTATCGCCTAATTCGCCCCTTGCTGCTCGGAGTAGCCGATGGCAATAACTACAGCGTTGTTGACCTCGCCACCCTGCATTCGCAGGTCTCAATCAGCCGGTCTACGCTGAAGCATCCGCTCTACGCCGAATGGTTCCTGTTGAGCGCGCCCCTCGCCTGCATCTCTTCGCGCTTGGCGACGCCCATCCACGGTGCATGCATCAGCCGTAAGGGCCGCGGCGTGTTGCTTTGCGGTGAGTCAGGGGCGGGCAAGTCCACGCTGGCCTACGCCTGTGCTCGTGCGGGGTGGACATACACCTCCGATGATGCGACGTTGATTCCTCACCCCGAGACCGGAAGGCGCGTGATCGGCAACTGTCATCAGGTGCGCCTCAGGCCCACCGCCGCGGAGCTTTTTCCGGAGATCGTTGGAAGGGACATCACGCCGCGCGCCGCAGGCAAACCATCCATCGAGTTGCCGACAGCGGAGTTGCCCAACCTTCGCACTTCCTTCAACGCAACCGTACAGCACATCGTTTTTCTCGACCGCAGCCGTGGAACGCGGGCACGAGTTGATGCGTTTCCACTGCCTGTTGCAAGGCGTTTTCTGCGCGGAGTTCTGTTCGGCCTGCCCGACACCCTTGCCATTCAGTACGAGGTGTTGGAACGAATGATCACTGCCCCACTTCATCGTCTTCGGTACGAACAGCTCGACGATGCCGTCGCCCTTCTCGAGCAGCTTGTAGACCGAGGCCGGGCGTGATTGGCATTCTGGACTCGATCGCCCCCCCGATCAACGATCCTCTCGAGAAAGAGGTCACGCTGCGATGGCGCTTCAGCAGAGACTTTTGGACCTTCTTCACCGGCGCGTTCTTCTTCGACGCCGGCTTCGCGGTATTCTTCTTTCTTTTCAACCTGTACCTTGTCGATCTTCATTACACTGAGCGCGCCATCGGCAGCGCTAACGCAGCTTTCACGATGGGAACGGTGCTCGGCACGCTGCCCGGCGGAGAACTGACGCGGCGCTTCGGAGTGCGCCCACTTCTGCTGGTCTGCTTCACGGCCGCACCATCGTTAGGCATCGCGCGTATCTTCGTCGTCGGCCTTCCTGCGCAGGCGTCCTTGGCGTTCCTGATGGGCGTTGCGATGAGCGGATGGGGTGTCTGCTTTCTCCCGGCCGTGTCTCGCCTCACCACCTCGTCCACACGCAGTTCAGCGTTCAGCCTCATCTTCGCCGTGAGCGTGGGCACCAGTGCAGTCGGTGGCTTCTTCTGCAGCCGCCTGCCCTCCTGGATCTCCGCGGCAGGATGGCCGATGTCCGCGGTCAACAGCAAGCGACTGCTTCTGCTCGCTTCCTGCATCACCGCTCTGATCGGGCTGGTAGCGGCGTGGAGGCTGCACCTCCCTGCGGCCAACTCCACCGAAGAGAAGTCCGCAATTGCCTCATCCTCGCCGCGTTGGCGCGCAGCATGGCGATTGGACTCCTTCCTGGCCAACTTCCTGCCCTGCATGGCACTGTGGTCCGGTGTGCTGGCGGTCACCAGCGTCTTCGCAACCGTGTACCTGACCCGCGAGCTCGGCATACCCCTCAGTCGCCTCGCCATGATCTTCTCCTGCGCCCAGGTGATCCAGTTCGGAGCCAGCTTGCTGATGCCTTTGCTGGTCCGCTCCATCAGCCGCCGCAATGCAATGACGCTCGTGCAGACCCTCGCGGCATTTACCCTCTACGCTCTGAGTGCGACACACGCCATGCGTGCGGCAGTCGCGCTCTACCTCCTGCTCTCGGCAGCGCAGTGGATGAGCTCTCCCGTTCTGTACGACATGCTCATGCACAACACAGTCGACCATCGCCGCAGCACGGTGGCCGCCATGACGATGTTTGGCAACGGCTTGGCTGGCGCAGCCGCAACCGGGATCACCGGTCTTCTCCTGTCTCGCTTCGGGTACCGGGCCGTGCTCCCATGGCTCGCGGCTGCGGCAATGAGCATCGCCCTCGCATTTCGACGAACAAACACGGAACTCGGCACTCAACCACTGATTCCGGAGACCGGAGCCGCAGGCCGTTAAGGACCTTCTTGCAAAGGACCTGGAATTTAACCCATCGCAACAAGGTCCAATGCAGGCGTGGAACAAAAAGACTTGCAGAGACTGAGGCCGGCGCAGACCTCAATCCCTGCAAGGCAGTGAGCTATGTGGAGGAACCCCTCACTGCGGAGCAAGGAAACGCAACAAAGCCTGTTCCTCGTGTTCGCTCAACGAGGCCCTCACGCGCATGTGACGGACGATGGTCCCGGAGATGCTCTGCGGAAAGCCTTCCGGGGCTGTATGGCATCGCGAACAGTTGGTAGCGAAAACTCGTTCGCCTTCGCTCTCCCCAGGTCGTTTCTGTACCGGAGTCGCCTTTGACGGCGCAGTGAAAGCCACGGTCGGGCCGGCAGGCACCTGCTGTGCGATCGTCGTGTGCGCAAACACCAGCGCCGTCACGCCCGCGATCATCAATCTACTTAGCCGTGTATTGGTTGGCCGCATACCTTTCGCATTCATTGATCCTTACTTCCTTTCCATGCCGGTGTGAGAAAGCGATAGACCAGGCCTGTCTCCCAGATGTTGGCGTCACCCATCGCAGAGAACTGCCTCGAGTAGCTTGTCTGTATGCGCACATAGTGAGGCAGATGGTAGTTAAGCCCGAAGTCCACGCGCTGCCTGTTCACGAGCGGCAGACCATCGCTGACGACAGTGTCTCGACGCCAAGTCTGCTGCATACGCAACACTGGTTCCAGGCGCCCCACCCAGCTTTCCAGGCCGCCAAAGCGAGCGCTGCGGTAGTCCGCCTCTACCCAGTAGCCTTGAGCATGATGCCCACGTGCGAACTCCGAGCGCAGGCGCAGATTTGTATCCCTAGGCTCATACCAGACATGCATGCCATAAAAGTTCTCGTGCGTACCCTGCAGGAGACGCCCATACGAGAGACCCGCTTCCACACGCTGCGGCTTGAAATAGAGACTCGCCTGCCCGCCGAAAGAGCGTTCGGAGTTGAACTGCTGGTTGCCGCTGCGCGTTGAGTAGTAAGCGGCATACGTCAAGTTGTATCCGTTCGTGCTGACGCCGGACCCACGTACCTGCGCGCCCAGACCGGTTCCGGTCCCCATGGCGCCGAGGTTCCCGATCAGTGGCCCATCCTGCAATGGGTTGATCCACACCGGCGACAGGCGCTCGTTGTAAGTGCCGAAAGGGATCAAGTAACTACCCGCAACGACCGTAAGGTGAGGCGCAGCCAGGAAGTCTCCCTGCAGATAGGTAAGACCCGCAAAGAAGTTGTGGCTATACCCTCCCTGCGGACCTCCGTTGGGGGTTGCAGATTCAATCAGCGCGGCACGGGATTCGACTAAGACGTGGTTGCCGAGCGGGGCTGCAATCAGGGGCTCCGCAATAGGCAGATAGCTGGTGCCGTTCTGGTTTGAACTGCTGAAGAAACCGCCTCCGCCGGAGATCAGTGGCGTATTCTGCGCACCACAAAGACCGACTGCGCCCAGGCTAACAGCAGAGAGGCCGAGACGGCGCGCCAGCCTCGGCCAGGTGAGCGTTGAGGACGTTCGAGGAGTTCGCTGCATGTTGCCACGGTAGGCGCCCCTGCCTGCCGCTTTGTTCGCGCGCTGTCTGTTGTTTGTCAGCAGATTGTCAGGGCCCTCGGTTAACAATCTGCTGACAAGACTGGGATGACGGTATGACACTCGCACGTCGTGCGCGGCCTACGATCGCCTTGGCTCAGCATGCCATGCGCTACATCGATCGGAGGATGACCCACATGTTCACCGACGAGATACCTGCAATGTCCGCTCTTCCGCTTCGCCATGATGAAGTTGCACGCGCCGCCGTGGTGGCACTCTTCCGTGAGCGAGATCCCGGAGGAATGGAGATGTTGCAAGCCTTGTCGCCCGGCGAGTGGAACAGCTTGCTGCGCTGGCTCGACACAAGCGGCCTCGCACTCTACTTCTTCAATCGGCTGCGTCAGCGGGGTCTTCTCCCTTCGATCCCGTTGCCAATTGTGCGTCGCCTCGCACGCAATCTTCTCGATAACACTGAGCGCACCGCGGCGCTTGTCGAGGAGTGTTGCGCGATACAGCGGGAGTTCCTTGCCGCAGGCATCTCCTACGCACTCCTGAAAGGCTTTTCGTTGTGGCCTCACTCCGTGCCCCGGTTGGAATTGCGATCACAGCTCGATCTTGACTTCCTCGTCGCTACCGGCCATGAGTTCCGCGCACAGGCAGTGCTCGAACTTCGAGGCTACCGCCTGCATGCTGTCAGCGGGCGCACCCGCGAGTTCAAGACCCCGTACGCCGGAGTGCTTACCCTGACCGACCTCTACAAGCCGTCGCCGCAGCGCACCGTGGAGATTCACCTGGAAGCGAAGGGAACCGGGCTGCTCGACCGCTGTGAACACCACTCCCTGCGCGATGTACCCATGCCAGTGCTCCCGGCCGCAGACCTGTTTCTGGACCAGGCGTTGCATCTCTACAAACATCTCAGCCGCGATCAAATGCGTTGCTCGCACATGCTGGAGTTATACCGTCACCTGATTGCGCGAAGCGGGGACGCTGGGTTCTGGACACAGGTAGAAGCCCTGTGTGCGGCAGAGCCTCAATCGGCTTCCTGCATTGGCCTGGCGCTCGACTTCGTCTCCGTGCAGATGGATCCCTATTGTGTGCCGGCTACAGTGCGCCGTTGGACCATCGATCGTGTGCCTTTAGCCGCGCGCCTGTGGGTGCAGCGCTACGGCGCACGGGTGACAACAGCTTCCTTTCCCGGCACAAAGCTTCACTTGCTTTTGCAGGAAGCCATGGCGCGCGAAGGTTCGCCGATGGGCCGATCCATCGGTACCTCGCTTGTGCCTCGCCGTCTGCCTCCGCCTATCGCCATTCCGCCCGCGGGCGAAACCGCAGACCAGGCATTGCGTCGTGAACTTCGGCAGGTTCGCTTCATCCTGATTCGGCTGCATTTTCATCTGCTTGAAGGGCTGCGGTATTTGCGTGAACGCCGTCGCTGGCGGCATTTGCTGCAGGCCGTCACCTCCCCATCTCGCAAGCGGGGAAAGAACACGGGAAAACCCCTGCTCGCAAATCCAGTCAGCGCCACAACAAAGCCGTGACATTCACCTTACCCATGCATGACATCCCGCCACCGTGACTCACATACGTTCGACACAAGGAATTGCCCTCCATGTTCTCCATGCCTAACTCATCGCTGTTCGCTGCTCCCGCCGCGTTGACAACCGCATGCACGGTCTTACTCTTCGCAGTTCCAGCTGCGGCGCAGTTTCCTGCTCCCGACCCACTCACGAATGCGACGCAGACCACTGGCCCATCGACCGCCGCCGCGCCTACCCTGTCCAGTGCGCCACAGAGCGGCGGCGGCGGCGATGCGGCACTACGTCCCGGCGTGGGCGGCGCTGACACGCAGAGCCCGCTATTGCCCCAGACCGGCTCTGCAGCGGTACCGGGGCTCTCCACATCACGGGTGACGCTGTCCGCCGACCAGATTCTGCGCATCCTCGAAACCGAGCCGAGCCTCACTGTCGAGTTGAAGTCCTTGCTGGCTGACCGTCTAACAGCACAGGGCGTGCCCACGGATGCCAACGCCCTCACCGACGAGCAGTTCTACGCACAGATCGCCACCAAACCAACCCTCCGATCCGAGATCACGACATACCTCCGCGCACGTGGCTATATCGGCGATGACGACCTGGCCGCGGCAGCGCTCAACCCTCCCTTCACCGAGAGTGCTGATCTAGTCGAAGCCCCGAGTCTTTCGCAGCAAAGTCTCACGGCTCAAGGCCTTCCAAATGGACTACGTGATGGTTCAGCCTCACCCTCCCAACGCCAGCAGCAGACTGCTCCGGAACGGCTACCACGGACGCAGACCTCCTCGGACGCGCCCGCCGTGCTCCGCTCTCCCGCTCCATACAACCTTCAATCTCTGCGCGATTTGTACACGCAACTCCCTCAGGACACCACCCCATTACGTCGCTTCGGCTCTGACTTCTTTACCCACGCTTCAGCCTCGATGGCGCACGGATCGATCGATGCCTCGCTCGACGTTCCGCTGGGGCCTGACTACGTGGTCGGCCCTGGCGACACGCTTACGGTCAATCTCTGGGGCGGCACAACGCAGACTATCAGCCGCACGGTCAGCCGGGATGGCTCGATGCTGCTGCCCGAAGCGGGCTCGCTCCAGGTTGCCGGCCTGACGCTGGACCATGTCGAGTCGCTCGTGCAGGCAGCGCTCTCCCGTCAGTTCCGGGATGTACGCTCCTCGGTCACAGTCTCGCGGCTGCGCGGCGTTCGCGTGTACGTTGTGGGCGATGTGCAACGGCCCGGCGGATACGATCTCAGCCCGCTGGCAACACCACTCTCGGCGTTGTACATAGCGGGTGGCCCCACCGCCACGGGATCGCTCCGTATCGTCCGTCACCTGCGAGGTGCGCAGCTCGTTCAGCAGATCGACCTCTATGACTTTCTGCTGCACGGCGTGCGCGCTTCCGTTGGGCACTTCGAAAGCGGCGACACCCTCGAGATTCCGCCCGCAGGTGCGCAAGTGGCCATCGGGGGCTCGGTGCGCAGGCCGGCCATCTATGAGGTGGCTGGGGATGATCGCAGCTTGCAGTCCCTCATCGAGGACGCCGGCGACCTTTTGCCGGCAGCCGCGGCCGACCACATTGTTGTGGAGCGCATCGAGTTGAATGCCGGCCGGCGCACGCTGACTGCCCCCCATGCGTCGTCCCCGGCGTCCGATCGCGTCGCCCGGGCAGCCTTTCCTGTGCAGGATGGCGACAGGGTCTTCGTCGGCTCGCTGCTGCCCTACAGCGACCGGGTGGTCTACCTCACCGGACATGTGGCTCGTCCAGGACGGGTCGCCTTTCACGACGGCTTGCGCCTGAGCGACCTACTGCGCAACGAGCGCGACCTTCTGCCCGAACCGGCCGCGCGTGGCGAACTGGTCCGGCTGGTACCGCCCGACCTCCATGCGGAAACTCTGCCCTTTGACCTGAAGGACGTCCTGATCGGCAACCAGAACCTCGCGTTACAGCCGTTCGACACGATCCGTGTCCTCGGTCGCTATGAGCAGGACGCACCGACGGTCACGGTCACCGGGGAGGTGCAGCGCCCGGGCTCCTACCCGCTCTCGGACGGGATGACCGCTGGCCAACTCGTGCGCATGGCCGGCGGTTTCAAGCGGGCCGCGTTGCGCGATGCCGCCGATCTCACGAGCTACACGGTCATAGGTGGCCAACGCGTAGAAGGCAGCCTCGCCACGGTGCAGATCG
Source organism: uncultured Verrucomicrobiae bacterium (assembly GCA_963717535.1). GTDB lineage: Bacteria > Acidobacteriota > Terriglobia > Terriglobales > Acidobacteriaceae > Granulicella. The sequence continues at coordinate 252,687 of OY970344.1, read as the reverse complement.
GCGCGGCAGTGGATGGTGCCGACTCCCACGCAGATAGCCCGCTGAAGCCCGGAGACGTGCTGACTGTCCGCGAGATCACCGGGTGGAGCGACATCGGTCAGTCAGTCACGATCGATGGCCAGGTTCGTTTTCCGGGCACCTATGGATTTCGCGAAGGCGAAAAGCTGAGCACTGTGCTGCAACGCGCCGGCGGCCTGCGTGAGACAGCCTACCCCGAAGGTGCCGTCCTGGTGCGCGAGCAGGTGAAGGACCTGGAGGAGAAGAGTCGCGATCAACTCGTGCGGCAGATCCAGACCAATGCGGCCAGCGCTCGCATCTCACCCAACCTCGCTGCATCTGGAGACGGTAGCGCGGCCTTGGGCATCATCAAGGCTCAGCAGGACCAGGTGATCGCGGACCTCAAGGCTCACCCGCCGGTCGGCCGCATGGTCATTCACATCTCCGGCGACGCCGCCGCCTGGGCGAACACGTCGGATGACATCGAACTGAGGCGCGGCGATGTCCTGACCATTCCCAAACGCCCAGGGTTCGTTCTGGTCACGGGCCAGGTGTACAACGGCACCGCGCTGACCTTTACTCCCGGCAAAACGGCTGCCTGGTACCTGAGCCGCGCGGGCGGCCCACGGGGGACAGCCGACCGCAAAAACACCTTCGTGATTCGCGCCAATGGGACGGTTGTCGGGCGTCGCTCCGCGGGCGGCTGGTTTGGCGGGGACATCCTCTCTACCCGCATACAGCCCGGCGACGTAGTGGTGGTCCCGCAGAAGATCATCGGCGCCTCACTGTTGTGGCGCAACCTCTTGACCACGGCACAACTGGCCTCGTCCATCGCCGTCACCGCCGCCGTGGCCGGACTATGAGGCCCGCCACGCCGCAGGAGACAACCATGAACAGCCTCGGGCAGCCGCTGTGGATCGCCCGTGCGCACCTGCTTCTTGCCCATCGGCGTCTCTTGCTGCGCACTGCAATCACGGCTCTCGTGCTCAGCCTCGTGCTGGCCTTCTCCATTCCCAAGCGCTATACCGCTACGGCCCGCATCATGCCGCCCGACAGTAACGGCGGAACGGGTGCGCTATTGCTGGCGGCGATGGCCGGTCGCGGCAGCAGTCTCAGTGCCCTGGGCGGTCTCGCTGGCGGCCTGCTCGGGGGCCACAGCAGCACGGCACTGTTCCTGGACCTGCTGCGCAGCGGCACAGTCACCGGCGAGATCATTGACCGCTTCAATCTGCAGCATGTCTATCGCAAGCGCTACCGCGTGGACACAGCCAAGGCCTTGGCTCGGCGCACCGAGATCACTGACGACAAGAAGAGCGGCGTCATCACGGTCAGCTTTCAGGACACAAACCCCACGCGGGCGCGCGACGTTGCCCAGGCGTACCTCGACGGCCTGAACCGTATCGTCACCCACACAAACACCTCCGCAGCAAGGCAGGAACGCATCTTTATCGAGCATCGGCTGAAGGGGGTTGGGGTAGACCTTGAGCGCGCGCAACGACGGCTTGCCGACTTCTCCAGCCGCAGTAGCACCGTCGACATCAAGGAGCAAACCCGCGCCATGGTGGACGCCGGCGCCCGCGTGCAGGGCGAACTCCTCGTCGAACAGGCAGGCCTGGAATCACTACGCCAGATCTATGGTGAAAGCAACGTACGCGTCCGCTCCGCACAGGCCCGCATCGCCTCACTGCGGGGTGACCTGGGAAAGCTGGCGGGTTCCTCCGCGGACCTGGGCGCGGACAGCGCCTCCGCAACGCAGAACAACAGTGGTCCTACCAGCGCGCTCAACGCCGGCGCTTTCTCCGGCAGTGGCCTGTATCCACCCCTTCGCCAGCTACCCCGCCTCGCTGTTCCCTTTGCCGACCTGTACCGCGATCTACGTGTCCAAGAGACCGCCTTTGATCTCTTGACTCAGCAGTATGAGATCTCTCGTCTTGAGGAGGCCAAGGACGTTCCGATCGTGAGCGTCATCGATCCGCCGGGCGTTCCAGAGAAGAAATCCTTTCCCCCCCGGCTGTGGCTTTCGCTGGCGATTACCGCGGCAGTCATGCTGCTCGAAACCGCGCTGCTGATCCTTCGTGATGAATGGCAGCACCTGCCCGCGGAGGACCCGCACCGGACGCTGCTACGTGCCGTATTGACTCGCCAGCATTCCGCAAAACCTGGCGCTCGAGCGCTTGAGGAGATCGCATGAGACGCCACCTGGCCAACGCGGGATGGGGCGTGCTCGACTACGCGGCCCATCCCGCCATGATGTTTGTCGTCGCCCCCGTAGTGCTGCACCGGCTGGGAGCCGCGGAGTACGGCATCTGGTCCGTCACCACGGCCGTGATCAGCATTGGCGGAGTCATCGCCTCAGGCTTCGGCGACGCCAATCTGCAGCGTGTCGCTCGCCTCCGAGCCCATACCGATCCTCATTTCGCGAAGGCCGCCATGATTTTCACCGTGCGTAGCCTGCTCACCATCCATCTGGTTCTCGGCACGGTGATCGCGCTCATCGCCTGGGGTGCTGCCCCGTTCATGGCGGTCCGTCTGGCGCACGCACAGCCGGCGCAGACCCGGGAGTGCGTGCTCGCACTGCGCATCGCGAGCGGCCTCATTCTGATGCGCGCTCTGGAGACCGTTCCAGTAAGCACCCAACGCGCTTTTGAGCAGTTCGGCAGCGCCGTGCGCATCAACACGGGAGTTCGACTGCTAACCCTGAGCGCTGCAGCCGTCCTCGCCCTCGCAGGCCTCCACGTCGGGAGCCTGCTCCTGGCAACAGCCGTCGCGCTGAGCTTAGGAACCGCGCTTCAATACCGCGAGCTGGCGCACCTGCTGGGCCCCTCCGTGCTGCGGCCGCTTGCGGACCGCACCTCACTACAAACCCTGCTGCGAACGGGCCTGTTCACCTGGCTCCAGGCGCTTGGCGGAGTCATCTTCGGTCAGCTCGACCGCGTGGTGCTGGGCGTCGCCGTCGGGGCAGCCGCAGCAGCGCCCTATCTGCTCTGCGTGCAGTTCGCGCATCCCATCGCCGGGCTTACCGGGTCGGCGCTGAGCTTTCTCTTCCCCTATCTCAGCATGCGGGTAACCTCCGCAACCCGGCCGGAGCTGGTGAAGACGCTTCTGCGGGCCTTTGTCTGTAACCTCCTGCTCGTAGGGACCGGGGCCGGCCTGCTGCTGACGTTCGGCGAACGCCTGATCCGCTCCTGGGCTGGCCCGGCCGTGGCACGCGCCGCCGCGGAGTTGCTGCCATGTGTTGTGCTGGGCTCGGCGCTGATGGGCCTCTCGGTCACAGCCACTTATGCCCAGCTGGCATTAGGCAATTTTCGTCTAGTCGCGATGTTCAGTATGGGGACTCGCGCAGTGATGCTCGTAGCGATCCTGCTGCTGGCCTCCCATCACGGCCTGCTCGGGCTGGCACGGGTGCGGCTGACCTATGGCGTGCTCTGCATGCTGTTCTACGTGCCCCTGTGGAGGGGATTGCAAAGCTACGGCCACCGGCGTGTGCTCACGCCTGTCCTCACCGCAGAGCTAGCCGACGGAGTGCAGTCATGAGGGTGCTGGTTACAGCAATCGCTCAGCCTGCCGGCATCTCCGGCGTGCAGCGTCATGCGTTGAATCTCGTGCGGTGTCTGCTGCACAGCACGGAGATCACAAGCGTGCATCTGATACTGGCGCCGTGGCAGTCGCACCTTCCCGCGCTGGCAGGACTCGAGCACGGAGACCGTCTGCGGATCGAGATCGCGGAGGTAAAGCGCGGCTCGCTATCGCGCAACCTGTGGCACCTGCGCCAACTTCCAGCGCTCGCACGCAAGGTCAGGGCAGACCTCGTACAGCTTTCGTATCCTGTGCCCTTCCGCCGGGCAGCCATGCCTTGCCCTGTCGTGATGACACTGCACGATCTCTACCCCTTCGTCATCCCGCGCAACTTTGGGTTCCCGCAGGTGATCGTCAACCGATTGATTCTGCGCCTTGCCCTTCACCAGGCCGATGCGATCTCATGTGTGTCTCGCACCACGCTACACGCGCTCCAAGACTCGCAGCTCGGCCCGGCAGCGCTTTGCACGGTAATCCCGAACTGCGTCGAACCCGGTCCACCCACCTCATCGCGTGGCCCACTCACCGACTGGAACGGCGAAACCTTTCTGCTCGCAGTAGCGCAACATCGTCGCAACAAGAACCTTGGCCTTCTGCTCCGCAGCTTCGGTCAGCTCCTTGCCTCAGAGTTCCTGCCACGCACGGCCCGGCTCGTCATCGTGGGCATGCAGGGACCGGAGACGCCAAAGCTGCAAAAGCTAGCGCGGGAGCTCGACATCACCTCGCGCGTAGACCTTCTCCAGGACCTCAGCGACCCGGCACTGCAGTGGTGCTACAGGCACTGTGCCGCTCTCGTCGCACCGTCGTCGATCGAAGGCTTTGGCCTGCCCGTGGTGGAAGCGCGCTTGGCTGGTTGCCGCGTCGTGTGCTCGGACATACCGGCTTTCCGCGAAATAGCCGGGTCCCAGGTCAATTTTGTCGACCTGCGTGGGCACGCCGAGCGCAACCTGCACCTCGCCATTACCGATGCCCTCGGGAAGCCACGACAGATGCCTGAGCACCTGCCCGACTTCGGCCTCGATGCTGTCGCAAACAGTTACGTCGAACTCTATCGGACAACGCTCAGTCATGAGACGAAACCGGTTCAGCTCTCCCATAGAACCCACACGCTTGAGAACAGGCAAACGCCATGACACGGGACTCCTCCCACCCCGCAGCCAATGTGCTGGGCATCGCAGTGGATGCCCTCGACATGCCACGCTTTCTGGATCGCGTCGACGCACTCCTGCACGGCGGCCACAACAACTACATCTGTGTCGCGGACGTTCATGGCGTAATGGAAGCGCAACGCGACACGCAGCTCTTCGAGGCGTATACCCGATCTGCGATGACGGTACCCGATGGCATGCCCCTTGTGTGGACCGGCTGGCTACAGAAGCATCACCGCATGGCTCCCGTAAGCGGCCCGAAACTGATGCTGGAGATCTTCGCCGACCCGCGCTTCAGGCACCTGCGCCACTTTCTCTATGGCGGCGTCCCTGGTGTCGCCGAGCTCTTGCGGACGGCGTTGCAAGCGCGCTTCCCCGCCGCCCACATCGTAGGCACCTACACGCCTCCGTTTCGCGAACTACACGACGACGAGCTCAAGACCCTGAAAGACCAGCTCACCCTCGCACAAGTGGATGTACTTTGGATTGGCATCAGCTGTCCACGCCAGGAGCTCTTTATGGCACGGCACATCGATGCGATCCCTGCACGACTAATGTTTGGCGTGGGTGCAGCCTTCGACTATCACACAGGCCGCATTCGCGACTGCGCTCCCTGGGTCAAGCACGCCGGCCTCGGTTGGCTGCATCGCCTGCTTCAGGATCCAAGGCGCCTGTGGAAGCGCTACGCACGCAACAACCCAGCATTCCTCTGGCACATGGCCGCGCAACTCCTGCGCGATGCCCTCCGTCGTAGCGGCCCCCATCCCACACCGACCGCCCATCAGCAAAGCCTACCGGCGACAAGGCACTGACAATCTGCTGGCTCGTCTATGACAACTGAGCGGAGCACCTTCCTCTACCGTTGATCTCCAGCAGCATCCCTGCAGACACCTGAGGAGAAGGAAACAATGAAGGCAAGGCTTACAGCATCAGCACTGCTTCTGGCCGCACTCGGGCTCACCGGCGGCCCATCTCCGCGCGCTGTACATGCCGCAGAGCACGAGCAAAAAACAATCCAGATCAGCGCAAGGCGGTTCAGCTACGATCCAGCCGAAGTGACCCTGAAAAAGGGCGAACCGGTCACCCTGATCGTGCGAAGTACGGATGTCGCTCATGGGCTGCGTGCACGCGATCTGGGCTTGGATCTGAACGTCGGCAAAGGCAAGACCGCGCAGGCCACGATCACACCAGAAAAGACAGGTGACTTCGTCGCGCACTGCTCTACCTTCTGCGGCGCTGGTCACGGTGCCATGACCGTTACCTTCCACGTGGTGCCCTGATGCGCGCGCGCCTCACCGCTGCGGTCACCCTTCCCTTGCTCACCTTCATGGGATGCAAGGCCAAGCCGCCCGGCAAGGCTGAAACGGCGGTCGCCGTCGCGATCAAACACCACATCACCGTCAGAGACAAGCGGGTGGCAAACCCCCTTCCGCAAAATGCCCAAACCCTCGCAGATGGCAAGGAAGCCTTCGGCCACTACTGCGTCGCCTGCCACGGTAACGATGGCCAGAACACCGGCGTTCCCTTCGCAGGACACCTTTCCCCGCCTCCCCCTTCGCTCGCCTCGCACGACGTGCAGCGGTACACCGACGGCCAATTGAAATGGATCGTCAACTACGGCCTCTGGCCAAGCGGCATGCCCGGCGCCACGGACATCCTGAGTGACGACGAGCAGTGGTCCATCGTCACCTACCTGCGGCACCTGCCGCCAGCCGGCAGCCAGGGCACGCCGGAGATGTACACCCATTGAGCACCCTCAACCCCGTAGCTGTCTCGGCGGCAATGCTGCTCCCCCGTACCCAAACGGTCGCCGCCGTTGGCAGGCTGACAGGCGCGTACTTCGCGCTCCGCAGCGCAGGCGTGCTCGTTTGCGTTCGCCTGCTGCACATGCAGCCAAGTGCCGGAGCAGCTGCCAGCCTTGCTCTCGGGCCGGCGTTGCTCCTGTTCCTGATCTTCCATTCGATGGGCGCTACGACCCCCCCTCAAAACGGCTCGCGTGTCTCTCTTCGGAGAAGCTCCACTACTCGCTGGCTGACCGCCTATCTCGCCTTCGCGGGCCTAAGTTTTTTGTGGGGCGTAGCTGTTTCCCCCGCGTCTTCTGCCGCCTACTACTGCGGCCTGCTGATCGACGTCGCAATCCTCTTTCTACTGCTCTCCAGATACCCGCCCAGGGACGTAGCCGGAGCCGTTCTTCATGGCTACGTCCTAGGCGCCTGCGCGATCGCCGTCCTCGCCTGGCTTATGCCCCCACAAGCGGATCTTCGCCTCGGTGACGCTGAATTCTTCAACACCAATCAGATCGCCAACATCTGTGCCTTCGGCATCTTCTTCGCGCAATATGTCGCACGCCAAAACCTTAACCGAATCTGGTTTCCGGTGCTTCTGTTGAGCGTCACACTCCTGCGCACGCTTAGCAAAACGACGCTGCTTGCCTTCCTGCTAAGCCAGAGCGTGCTGCTGTTTCGTGACCCAGACATCGCCCCTCGAACACGAAGAAAAGTTCTGCTGTGCGCTGCCTTCGTCCTGGCCGCTTCCAGCGGACTCCTGGCCGCTTACTACGGCGTCTACACCAACGCCGGCAACCAGGCCGAAACCCTGACCGGCCGCACCGCGATCTGGGCATGGACGCTCAGCCAACTCCCCCAAAGCCCATGGATTGGCCACGGCTTCGACGCGATGTGGAAGGTCATGCCGCCTCTGGGAATCGACTACTTCGAAGCGCGGCACGCGGAGAACGAATGGCTGCAGCAGCTCTATGCCTACGGCATCGTTGGAGCAACACTCTACACCGGCGTCTATGTCAGCTTGTTCCGCGCAACGCAGCGGCTCTCAAAGATCGCAGTCCGCTCGTTGCTCAAAGCGCTGCTCCTGTATATCTTCGTGCGGGGCTTCGCCGAAGCTGAGCCGTTTGATCTGCTACTGCCTGTATGGACGATCCTGCTGCTCACGGCGGTGATGGTCGACCAGTCAGAATCAGCCGGGCACCGGCAGCGGTCCAAGTCCGTAAGTTGTTGAAACCGTGTATTCACAAATGACATGAGCCGAAGCTCACAGGTCCAATACCGCCGAGGATCCATCCAATTCATCGGACCACTTTATACTCCACCTGATGCACTCCTCTCGAGAACCAGGGCTCGCCATCGATGGCGCGAGCAGTGCTTGCATCCTGCCTGCTTGCCCGGCGGACCCGGGAACTCTCATGCGTTGGCGGCAACGGGAGCTCTTCAGTGTCGCTTAAGCAAAAAAACCTAACCTCGCTCTTGATGTTCCGAGCGTTCAAGATGTCAGGGAGCGCGGCTCTCTCCGTGTTCCTCGCCGGTCAAGTGCTTCTCGCGCAAACCGCATCGCCTCCGGCGACTGCGCCCTTGACCCTCGACGACGTCATCAGACGAGCCGAAGCCAACGAGCCCGCCTTTGCTGCCGCGCTGGCCGAGAGCAGGGCCTCATCGCTGGAGCGCAAGAATGCCCGCGCAGGGTTGCTGCCTTCGGCCTCGTTCCACAACCAATACCTGTTCACCGAGTCCAACCACACCCGCACAACACTCGGAACCGCTGGCGGGCAGTTTGTGCAGCAAGGGGACGTCCAGCAGTCCCTACCAGTGTTCATCGCCAACAACTCGGTCCATGAGTACTACAGCCAGGGCGTGGTCAACGAGACCGTCGGTCTTGCCCAGATCGGGGCCGTTCGGCTGGCCGATGCCAACGCTGCCCTCGCAGCCGCGCAACTCGAGATCGCCCGGCGGGGCCTGATTGCAACGGTAGTCAACCTGTTCTACGGGGTGAACGCCGGGAGCCAGAAGACGGCCATCGCCCAGAGAGCTTTGGACGAAGCGAATCACTTCGTCGACATCACCCAAAAGCGAGAAAGCGCCCGAGAGGTGGCTCACGCCGACGTGATCAAAGCACAGATCCAGCAACAGGGACGCGAGCGCGAACTTTCCGAGGCACAACTCGCGGCAAGGAAAGCCCAGCTCGAACTGGGTGTGCTCCTGAACCCCGATCCTTCGGCCAGCTTCACACTTGCCTCGCCCGGTGTCCCTGCTCCCTTGCCTGAGAAAGCCGGTGTCGATGCAGCCGCACGAGCCAACAACCCCGACCTGCGCAGCGCGCTGGCACAGCTCGAAGCCAACCGGGCCCAGACCCTGAATGCACAGGCGGCTCTGCTGCCCGACCTCGCACTGAACTTCACCTATGGGATCGATGCGCCCCAGTTCGCCAGCACAGGCTTCGGCGGAGCCCGAAATCTCGGCTACTCCGCCAGCGCCACGGTGGATCTGCCCCTCTGGGACTGGCTCACCACCGAGCGCAAGGTCAAGGGAACTCGCATCCGCTCCGACGCCGCCAAGGTCGCACTCAGCGCGGCGCAACGACGGCTTGTCGCAGACCTCTCCGAGTTCTATGCGGAGGCCGATACCGCTCGCAAGCAGCTTGCCTCGCTCGACACCAGCGTCCTCGCTGCCCGCGAAAGCCTGCGCCTCACCAACCTGCGCTACGTCGACGGAGAAAGCACCGTCCTGGACGTGGTGGACGCGCAAAACACACTCATCTCGGCTGAAAATGCACAGACCGATGGCTTTGTGCGCTACCAGCTCGCGTTGGCCCAGCTCCAAACGCTCACAGGAAAGCTCTAACTCATGGCCTTTCGGCGAAACCGGACCTACCCTTATGCCACCGCGGGCTGCACGCTGTTGCTGTCCCTTGCACTGCCGCTTACAGGCTGCAAGAAAGCAGCCCCTGACAAGGCTGGCGACGCGGAAGACACCGCGGTCGCCGTTCAGGCCCAACACCCAACCCTCGGCCCCATCTCGGAAGAGATCGCCGCTGACGCGATTCTCGCTCCGCTGTCGCAGGCCGCCATCGCTCCTCGGATCAGTGCGCCCATCCGGAGGGAGTACGTACAACGTGGCGCCCACGTCCGCAAAGGCCAGCTTCTCGTCACGCTCGAAGACCGCGACTTGCAAGGCAGTGCGCTGGACACAAAGGGCGGCCTCACCCAGGCTCAAGCGGCGTACACCACCGCAGTCCAGGCAACGATCCCGGAGGAAGTGCAGAAGGCCCAACTCGACGTCGCACAGGCCAAGGCCAACCTGGAGGTCGCCAACCGCACCGCTGACGAGCGTAAGCGGCTCTTAAGTCAGGGTGCGATCGCCGGCCGCGACACCGACACCGCCATCGCCTCCGCCGTGCAGGCCCAGGCCACCTACGATCAAGCCACCAAGCACCTGGCCAGCGTCCAAGGCACAACCCAGAAGACCAGCGCAGAAACTGCCCAGGGACAACTCACCTCCGCACGTGGTCGCGTACAGAGCGCGGAAGCCCAGGTCAGCTACGCCAGCCTGCGCAGCCCTATCAGCGGCGTGGTCACCGATCGCCCTCTCTTCCCCGGCGAAACAGCCTCGGCGGGCAGCGCTGTCATCACGGTCATGGACACCAGTTCCCTCCTTGCCAAGCTGCACGTTGCCCAGGCCACAGCCCAGCAGCTCAGGCTAGGCGGCACGGCGGAGCTACACGTTCCCGGGGTCGCAGATCCGCAATCGGCCACGGTCTCTTTCATTAGCCCTGCGCTCGATCCGGGCTCCACCACGGTGGAGGTCTGGTTAAAGCTGGCCAACGCCGATAGTCGCTACAAGGTAGGCACCCCCGTGCACGCCGTCATTCGCGGTCGCACGATCCCGAACGCGGTGCAGGTGCCGCCGAACGCCATCCTCCCCGCAGAAGATGGCAGCACCGCAGTGCTGGTCGTCGGCGGCGACGGCACTGCGCATAAGCGGGCGATCACCGTTGGCCTGCGCACCTCGCAAGCTGTTCAGATCACGACCGGTGTAACGCCAGACAGACAACGTCGTCACCGAAGGCGGCTATGGTCTGGACGACGGCACCAAGGTCAAGGTCGGCGGCGACAAGGACGAGTCCACGGCAGATGACGCCAAAGAGCCCCGGCGGAAAGACCGACTGATGAGCACAGCCGATCTCTCCACCCTCCGTCAGCGCCCAACCGTCGTCGCCGTCTCAAGGCGGCGGCGAACCCTCGTTCTGGCTTTCCCGCTGGCTGCGCACCATCTTCTTTGCAGCCGCTGCCCTGACCGCAGCCGGCGTTTATGCCTTCTTCCAGACCCCCATCGCCGTCTTCCCCGATACGAACTTCCCCCGCGTGGTCATCGGCGTCGACAACGGGGTCATGCCTGTCGAGCAGATGCAGGTCACCATCACCCGCCCATTGAGGACGCAGTCAACAGCGTGCCCGGCCTGCAAACCGTACGCTCCACCACCAGCCGCGGATCCGCCGAAGTCAGCCTTTTCTTCGACTGGCACGCGGACATGTTCCAGACGCTGCAGCTCGTGAACGCAGCTCTAAGCCGCGCGCAACAGGCCCTGCCGCCCACGGCGAAGATCACGACCAACCGCCTCACCTTCGCCACCGTTCCCGATCCTCGGCTACAGTCTGACCTCGACCACGCTCTCGCAGAGCGAACTCTGGGAGCTGGCCACGTATACCCTGCAACCGCCGCTGAACCGCGTGAACGGCGTCAGCACCGTAACGGTCCAGGGCGGCCAGATTCCCGAGTTCCACGTTGTGCCCAACATGGCCAAGCTGCAGGCGGCCGGCGTCACCATTCTTGATCTCTCCAACGCAATCGGCAGCTCCAACATCATCGACTCGCCCGGGCTGTACCAGCAGGATCACCAGCTCGTGCTGGCGCTCGTCGGTGCGCAGGCCCACGACCTTGAAGGCCTGAAGCAGCTCAGCGTGAAGTCCACCGCCAGCGGCGCCCCCGTGCGCGTGGGCGATGTCGCGGACGTGATCCAGGCACCTCTGCCTGTGTACACCTTCGTCTCCGCGAATGGCCATCCCGCGGTGCTGCTCAACATCACCCGCCAGCCGTCCAGCAACACCGTCGCTGTAGCGGACGGCGTCGCGGCGCAGATCGCGCAACTGCGCACCAGGCTCCCCAAGGGCGTAACGCTTCAGCCCTTCTACGACCAGTCACAGCTCGTACGCGAAAGCATCACCAGCGTTCGCGATGCCATCGTGATCGGCCTGGTGCTGGCCTGCGTCATCCTGTTCCTGTTCCTGCGCGACTGGCGTTCTTCCCTCATTGCCGGCCTCGTCATCCCGGTCACCGTCGCAGTCACAGTGCTCGTACTTTGGGCTCATCGGCCAGAGCTTCAACCTGATGACGCTTGGCGGCCTGGCTGCAGCCATCGGGCTCGTGATCGATGACGCCATCGTCGTCGTAGAAAACATCGTCCTTCACCGCGACTCCGGCGAAGGGCCGCATTGAAGCCGTGCGCAAGGCACTGCACGAGATTGCTCACCCGCTCATCGGCTCCACGATCACACCGGTCGTCGTCTTCCTTCCGCTGATCGCCGTAACCGGCGTCACCGGAAGCTTCTTCCGCGCGCTCGCCATCACCATGGCCGTCTCCCTGCTCACCTCGCTGCTGCTCGCCGTGACCTGGACGCCTGGTCTGGCCGTAGTACTGCTCAAGCCGCACAACGCAGCGCCCAGCGAAGCGAGCGCACGCACCGTCTACCGGCAGATCCTCCGAGCTCAAACATCCAGAGCCCGGCCGCGTTCTCGGCCGCATCATGGGCTGGCATCGCCGCGCGCTGGAGTGGTCCCTCCGCCGCCCCATCTACCTGGGCCTGCTCTGCCTCTTGCTCGTCGCAGGCACGTACTTCGCCTACAAGGGCCTCGGCTCCGACCTGCTGCCAGAGATGGATGAAGGCGGCTTCATCCTCGACTACGTCATGCCCGCAGGCAGCTCGCTCGCTTCCACGGGCAAGGTGCTTGACCACGTCGAGCAGATCCTGCGAGAGACACCGGAGGTGGAAAGCACCAGCCGCCGCACCGGCATGCAGCTAGGACTTGCCGCCGTTACCGAAGCCAACACCGGCGACATCAGCGTCAAGCTCAAGAACAAGCGCAGCCGCGGCATTGACGAGGTCATCGCCGACGTCCGAGCCAAGATCAAGACAGATGAACCGCAACTCGACATCGAGTTCACCCAGGTTCTTCAGGACATGATCGGCGATCTCTCCAACTCGCCTGAGCCCGTGCAGATCAAGCTGTTCACCCAGGACCCTGCCCTGCTCAACGAGCTTGGTCCGCGTGTCGCCGACGAGCATCAAACAGGTAGAACGGCGTAGTCGACGTTCAGAACGGCATCGAAAACACCGTCAGCGGCCCGGCCACCAACTTCGCCGTCGATCCCGCAACTCGCCGCACGTCTGGGCTTCACGCCGCAGGAGGTCGCCGAAGACGCCACTGCCATCCTTGATGGCGTGGAAGTCGCTACCCCCGTCATCAGCAACGGCCGTCCCTATCCCGTTCGCATCCGTCTCGGCGAGGAAACGCGCCAGTCTCTCGATGCCATGCGCAACACCGTCTTCAACTCGAGCAGCGGTCACACCGCTTCCCTCGGCTCGATGACCAACATCACACAACTGCCGCCACAAAACGAGATCCGGCGCGAGAATCTGCAGCGTCTTGTCGTGGTCACTGGCCGGCTTGAGGGCACCGACCTCGGCACCGCCGTGCAGAAGGTCCAGGCGCGCGTACAGGCCTTGCACCTGCCCCCGAGCGTCCGCGTGGAGTACGGCGGAACCTACCAGGAACAGCAGAAGTCCTTTGCCGACCTTGCTCGCGTTCTCGCTCCTCGCGCTGGTGCTGGTCTTCGGCGTCCTGCTTACCGAGTTCCGCAACTTCGCCGCACCGGCAGCGATTCTTACCTCCTCGATCCTCTCCATCTCCGGCGTGGTCACGGCGCTGCTCATCACGCACACGACCTTCAACGTCGCCAGCTTCATGGGTCTCATCATGGTCATCGGCATCGTCGCCAAGAACGGCATCCTGCTGCTCGATGCAGACGACCGCTATCGTGCCGAGGGGGCAAGCGCGCGCGACGCCATGATCATGGCCGCAGAACGACGTCTACGACCCATCTTCATGACCGCCCTGGCCGCAATCACCGGCATGGCGCCGCTCGCGCTGGCTCTTGGCGCCGGGTCGCAGATGCTGCAACCGCTCGCCATCGCCGTCATCGGCGGCCTGATCATCTCCATGTTGCTCAGCCTCGTAGTGACCCCGGTGGTGTACTTCCTGCTGACGCGGCATCACGCACCGGAGTTGGCAGCGACTGCTGCCTGATCCATCTCACGGGCAAAGAGCAAGGGCCCGCTGAGCGGGCCCTTGCAGTCGACCTAAACGGTTATCAACGGCCGATGACAACCACTGAAAACGAATCTGGCACGATCGCCGGCCGAGGCCGCGGCATGGCCGCAGTCGGCTCAGGCCGGGGCCCAAACTCTGCGGTCACCACGTACACGCGATCTGCACTCTCGTCATACGTCATCGTGCGAGCGCCGCGCTGCGTTGGCACCTGCTCGATGTTCTTGAACCCATGCGCCGCGTCGACAACGCTCAATGTGCCATCGCCACCATTGGAGCTGAACGCAAGCTGCGCCTTGGGGTCGTACCCTGCCGCATCAGGACCGTCGCCGATCTCGGCCGTAGCAATCTGCTTTCCGTTGTCATAATCCACCACGGCCATCTTCTTGCCATCGCATACCGAGAACAGCCGATGATGCGCTGTATCAATCGCCATCCCCGAAGGCGAATCACACCCACTCAACAGCCAGCTCCCAACCAGCTTCTTGCTCTTCGCATCCAGCTTCACAACCGTGTTCTTGTCTTCAATGTTGTCGTAGACATTGCCCTTGCCATCGGCCTGCGGAAACTCCGGCTTGCCCGGTACGCTGATCGTCGCCACAACGGTGCGGGATACTGTGTCCACCACGGAGACGTTATTGCTGCGCCCATTGAAGGCCCACACAGTCTTCGTCACAGGCTCATACACGATTCCATCCGGATTTGTTCCCGTCGGCACGCTTCCCACGGTCGCCAGCGTCTTGCGATCGAAGATCACAACCGCATTCGCGCCGCCGTCAGAGATGTACCCAAAACGCCCTTGCGGATCAAGGGCCACGCCATGCGTTCCCTTCAGCCCCGTGATTGCGCCGATGGCTTTGCCGTTCGTGCTGTCCAGCACCTCCACGCGTTGACCGTGCGTCACATACAACCGGTGCGCGCCCGGATCGGCCAGCAGGTAGTCCCATCCGCCCGCTCCGCCGATCTTCCAATGATCGATCACATGGTAGGGCTGCTGAGCCCCTGCAGTAAGAACCGCCACTGAGGTGACCAGGGACGCTTGAAGCAAGCTTGCACATAACGAACGAGAAGTCATAAGGTCTCCTGCCAGATTACAGCTCTGACACTAACTCCCACTCTGCGGGAAGCAGGTTAAGCCAGGCTGAAGAAAGCCCGAACGGTAGTTCCCTTACCTTGAACGCTCTCTAACTCCATATGTCCGCCTGCAGATTCCACGATGCTCTTGCAGATCGCCAGGCCAAGCCCAGCACCACCTGTCTCGCGGGAACGCGATGAGTCCTCGCGGTAGAAGCGGTCAAACACAAAAGGCAGGCTCGTCTCGGCAATACCAAAACCCTGGTCGCGTACTTCCAGCATCGCTCCACGCTCGCGATCACTGCACCGGTCGAGCACCACGCAAACAGCCGCTCCCTCCCGGCTGTGCTGCACGGCGTTCACCACCAGGTTGGACACCAGGGTCTGCACCTCCTCGGCACTGATTCTGCCGTATACGCCGCCTTTGATCGCACTCTGAATCTCTACCGAGTTCGCCTGTGCAAAGCTCCGCAAGCGCGCCAGGGCCTGGTCCACGGTCCTGCCCAAATCCACCGCGGCGCCTGAACCCAACGAAGGACGTTCTGCCCTGACGGAGCTGAGCATGCGCGCAATCAGCTCTTCCACTCGCTCGTTGTCGATCAGGATCTGCTCCAGGCCACTCCGGTATTCTTCGGGTGAACGAGGCCGCATGGCAAGCACCTGGATCGACGACCGAACCACCGCAACCGCCGTCTTCAACTCATGTGCAGCGTCGCTCATAAAGCGATGCTCCGTCTCAAAGGCGAGCTTCAACCGCGAGAACGCCCCGGAGAGCGCATTGGCCAACGGCCTGAGCTCCAAGGTCCTCATCGCCGTCTCCGGCGGCGCAAAGTTGAGCGAGGACGCACTCAGGCGCGCAGCCTCCAGGGCCAGCTCCTCTATCGGCCGAAGAAGCCTTCGCACAAGCCACACGAGCAGTGCCGTGGAAACAGAGACCAGGAGCGCAATGGATACGAGATAGAAGCTTGCCGCCTCAAAGATCTCTCCCCAAAGATGTGCAGTGGGCGCCGCATACACAATCGTCACCGGACGCCGCAGCCCAACGCCGGCGTTCTCGGCACGATCAATAATGCGCAAGCCCTCACGTTCCAGAACACGGTAAGTTCGCCCACCGGAACGAATGTCGCGCAGACCATCGGTCAGCCGCTGAATGAGGGCTGGCGTCGCCCCAACGGACGAACCAATCAGCCGCCCGCCCTGGTTGTACACGGCATAGACATCATCCTTCGGCAGCCTAAGCTCCGCGGGATCGATGGCGACGTTATCCTCCGGATCTTCTGCGTCCTGCACCGCCCCGAGCAAAGAATCTGAACGACCGCCCAACATGACGTCGAAGGCATGCAAGCGGGCCCATCGTTCATGCCACAGCGCAACCCCGGAGAAAGTCAGCGCACACAGAAGCTCCACAACCAAAACTGCGGCGATGATGCGTCGCGTCAACGAATCAGGCTTCATCCGCGAAGTTCCGTTCAGCCACCAGGCGATAGCCGCGTCCACGAAGCGTCTCCAGCACCATCACCTCGGTGGCGGCCCGCAGCTTGCGGCGCAGGTTAGACACATGGGCTTCAATCACATTCGAGTGGTGCTCCCACGTGAAGTCGTAAAGATGCTCAAGAAGTTCCCGTTTGGACACCACGGTCTGCGGTCGGTGCATCAGGTACTCAAGAATGCGATACTCCGTGGGCGAAAGCTCCACGGCCTGGTCGCCGACCTTGACCGTTTGACCTGTGGTATCAAGGTGCACGGGACCCAGGCGCATCACTGTCTTGCGCGTTCCTTTGCCCCGCCGGATCAGCGCGCGTGATCGCGCAATCAATTCCCCCAGATCAAAGGGCTTGGTAAGGTAGTCGTCCGCGCCGAGGTTGAGCAGGTCGATCGTGCTCCTGGTCTCACTCACTGCGGTCAACACCATCACCGGCGTGACATCATCCCGCAGCCGCAGACGACGAAGCACCTCATCACCGCGCAGCTTCGGCAACATCAGATCGAGCAGCACAAGATCGTAGCTCGCCGCCTCCAGCAGGTGCACGGCGTCGCTGCCGTCATGGACGACATCCACGGCGTACCCTGCACCTTCCCGCATGGCGGTCGCAAGGTTTTCAGCCAGCCGGCGCTCGTCTTCTACAACCAGCACACGCATTTATCCGCTCCGGCTTCAATGGTACTTGCTGCGCCGTACTGAAGCTCGAAATCCAGAAGCCTTTCAAGCGACGGGCAAAGGGCGACGTTTTTATGATCTTGACGACAACGGGCATCAAGACATTTGTCACCTCCGCCTTTCACGCCATCATTGAGTACATGAGTACACGACCGGAGTTGGACGCAGCTGATCCCACCTCGCTCTTCCACACATGGCTGCAGCTTGCCCAGGCCAGCGAACCAAACGACCCCACAGCGGCAGCCCTCGCCACCTCGAGCCCCTCAGGCGTGCCCAGTGTTCGCATGGTCCTGGTCAAGGGCGCAGACGCAGCCGGTTTCAGCTTCTACACGAATGCGGGAAGCCAGAAGGGCCGCGAGCTGCAGGCGAATCCACACGCTGCGCTCTGCTTCCACTGGAAGTCTCTCCGTCGCCAGGTCCGCGTTGCCGGACCGGTCACCGGCCTCTCACCTGAGGTAAGCGATAACTACTTCCACAGCCGCTCACGCCGAAGCCAGATTGGCGCCGCAGTCTCACAGCAAAGTCGCCCCCTCCCTAGCCGCGAAGCTTTGGAACTTCAGGTCTCCGCCTTTGAGCAATCCCACCCCAACGAGGTACCCAGACCTGCCTTCTGGTGCGGATATCTGCTCCAACCTACTTCGGTAGAGTTCTGGATCGACGGCCCCGATCGTCTGCACGACCGCCTGTTATTCACCCGCTCCGGCGACACCTGGCACAAGGACCTCCTCTACCCATAACTGCTCCCCATCGAGCCCCAGAGGCTTCAGATATTTCCGCCCCAAAGAAGAAAGTTCCCACCCCAAAAACGAATCCGGAGACCGCGCCGTCTATCTTTGTGATACACCCTTAGTCGAACGTGCAAACTCCCAAAGACCAGAGCACCCGGAAGCGCACAGACGAGCGCAGAGCCTCCCTTGCCACCTTGTCCGAACATCTCGGACTCTCACCCGCGGCCATCTCCCGCGTTCTGAACGGCGCACCCGCAGCTCGCTCCATCCCGCAAATCACCCAGGACCGCATCTTCGAAGCTGCGCGCGAACTCAACTACCGTCCCAATATCCTCGCCCGCTCTCTACGCCGTGGACATTCCATGACCCTCGGCGTCCTCGTGCCCGAAATCGCGGACGGCTACGGCTCGCTTGTTCTCTCCGGCCTTGAACAGGGCCTCCTGCAGGCCGGCTACTTCTACCTGCTGATCAGCCACCATCACCGCACCGACCTTATCGAACGCTCGCTCACGATGCTTTCTGAGCGTGCCGTCGATGGCCTTGTCGCAATCGACACGCCGCTGCCGCCTCACCTGCGGCTGCCCTCCGTCACCGTGTCCCGGCTAGACCCTCACGAGGGCAACACCAGCATCGTGCTCAACCATCAGCGTGCTGCCGAGCTCGGGATGAGCTACCTCGCCGGCCTGGGACACCGCAAAATTGCCGTAATTAAAGGCCAGAGCTTCTCGTCGGACACAGAAAGCCGGTGGCACGCCATTCAGGCCGCGGCTGCCCTTCACGGAATACCGCTTCATCCCCATCTCACAACGCAACTTGAGGGTGACGCACCCACTCACGATCCCGGCTACTTCGCCACGCAACGCCTCCTCGCATCCGGTATCCCCTTCACTGCCCTCTTCGCCTTCAATGACATCTCCGCGATCGGCGCCATTCGTGCCCTGCGCGAGGCCGGCCTCCGTGTACCCCAGGATGTCTCCGTGGTCGGCTTTGACGACATCCCCTCCGCCGCCTTCCAGAATCCAAGCCTGACCACGGTGCGCCAGCCCCTGCGGAACATGGGACTTCTCGCGGCCGAAACCATCCTCGGCCAGATCGATGGCAACGCTTCCCACACCTCTTCAAAAGTCGTGCAGGTCGACCCCGAACTGATCGTCAGGGAGTCCACCGCTCCGGTCAATCCGAACCATCCCACCCGGCCCGAGACGAAGTGACCGCACGTCCGCGGAGCCTGTTCTTCTCTCTCGTCTTCTGCCTCACAGGCGTCGGCACGGCGCTCATGGGCGCTACGCTTCCCGCGATCCTTCACCAGTGGCACCTGTCCGATGGCCGCGGTGGCTTTCTTCTGCTCGCAACCTGGGGAGGATCCACCTCCGGGGCCTTCTTCGCTGGAGGAAAGACCGGACGCATCGCGGCCATTGGTCTGGCGCTCTCCGCGCTCGGCATGTTTGTGCTCGTGCTCGTTGGCCCACCTCTGCTGCCTCTTCTATACGCTCTCTATGGCCTGGGCCTGGGCATCACCATGACCTCCATCAGCATGATGCGGGCCCGCGAAGTAGAAACCGCCGCGGCCGACGTTGAGCTCAACCGCCTCAATCTACTCTGGGCCCTGGGAGCCTTCTTCGCCCCCGCCGTCGCCCTCCACTCGCTGCGAATGCTCTCCGTCTCCACCATCTTTCGCGTGTTGGGCACGCTCCTCGGGCTCGCTTCTCTCCTCGCCCTGGTCTTCTCTGCCCCCGGCACCCGGCCTGGGCGCTCCGCAAGCGCCGCCGACAGTGGCACGACCACCTCGCTCCAAACCTGGGCCCCGATCCATCTGTGCCTCTTCGCCGCCGCCGCAGTGGGGCTCGAGAGCGCAATTGGCAGCTGGCTGACGACGTACGCAGAACGATCCACGCTCGGCGTCGTGACAGCCGTCTCAGCCAACTCGGCCTTCTGGGCCGGACTCCTGATCAGCCGCGCCCTGCATTCCATTCCCTCGGCAATCCGCTTCCGCACCCGGGGGGGCCGCGCAACACACATCGCGGCCGCGGGTCTCGCCCTGCTGCTCCTCCTTCTCTTCCCCACACGAACCCTGCTGCCTCTCTCCGGCCTTCTCTGCGGACTCGGTCTAGGTCCCCTGTACCCATGGGTCCTCTCCGTCGCCCTGCCGCGCTTCCGCTCTACTGCCGTGTTCGTTCTCGCCGGAGTAGGCGCGTCCGTAACCCCATGGCTGACGGGCACGCTGTCCTCAGTCTCCGGATCGCTACGCATCGGGCTGCTCGCGCCGGCCGGCACCTTCGTGCTGTTAGCGGCAGTGGCCGTCCGCATACATACCACCCAGACCCAATACTCTTAGCTCGCCCACCCTCGCTCGCCATAGAAGCCACGACGAACCAGCGCAGCGCCGCAACCCCGCTCTGCGATACGATCACGGAAGGTCACAACGACGCGAACACCAGCCCGGATGGTGGAATCGGCAGACACAGCGGACTTAAAATCCGTAGACCCGCAAGGGTTGTGGGGGTTCAAGTCCCCCTCCGGGCACCAGAAACCAACCTCATCTCTCAATCCAGGCGCTCCCCGGTGTGTCGGCGCACACGCGCCTCCAACCTCGCGGGTTCTCGCTATACTGACCCCACATGCCCACCCCAAGCCTGCTCGGGCGCCGCTCCGCGTGGCTCCTCGCCCTCCTTGCCCCTTGCGCCCCCATCGCGTACGGCCAGAACCCTACCGCCACCATCATCAGTGCCGAGTTCCCCGCCCTCCTCGACACCTATAAAGACCTCCACGCCCACCCCGAGCTCTCCCACAACGAGTCCCGCACCTCCGCGATCCTCGCCACCGCCCTCCGCAAAGACGGCTACACCGTCACCGAGCACGTCGGCAAATACCCCGACGGCTCCCAGGCTTTCGGCGTTGTCGGCATCCTGAAGAACGGCCCCGGCCCCACCCTCCTCATCCGCGCCGACATGGATGCCCTGCCCATCATTGAAGAAACCGGCGTCCCTTACGCAAGCAAGGTCATGACGAAGACGAAAGCAGGCCAGGACACAGGCGTCATGCACGCCTGCGGCCACGACGTCCACGTCAGCGTCATGATCGGCACAGCCCACGCCCTCGCCGCCTCAAAGTCGCAGTGGCACGGCACCGCTCATGCTGGTCGGCCAGCCCTCCGAAGAGACCATCGACGGCGCCAAAGCCATGCTTGCCGACAGACCTCTATGCCCGCTTCGGCAAGCCCGACCACATCATCGGCCTCCACGACACCAACACCCTCCCCGCCGGCAAGCTCGGCTTCGTCCCCGGCCCCACCCTCGCCAGCTCCACCTCCATCGACGTCCTCATCCACGGAATCGGCGGCCACGGCTCCGCGCCCCAACTCGGCCGCGACCCCATCACCCTCGCCGCCTACTACATCACCGAGCTCCAAACCATCGTCAGCCGCGAAGAAGATCCGCAGGACCCCAGCGTCGTCACCGTCGGCGACATCCACGGCGGCACCAAGCGCAACATCATCCCCGACGAAGTCAAGCTCGAACTCACCACCCGCGCCTTCTCCGACAAGTCCCGCCAGACCGTCATCGACGGCCTCAAATCCCTCGCCGCCGGCCTCACCACCGCCTACAACCTGCCCGCCGACAAGGCCGCCAAGGTCACCGTCCTCGAGGACGAATCCACTCCCGTCATGACCAACACCCCCGCACTCATGACCCAGCTCACGCCCATCCTCGCCAAAGCCCTGGGAAACGACAACGTCGTCCAGCAACAACGCGTCATGGGCTCGGAAGACGTAGGCGTCTTCACCCTCAACGGCCAGATCCCCATAGCCTTCTTCTGGCTGGGCGCCATGGACCCTACCAAATTCGCCGCCGCCACCGCCGCAGGCAAACCCCTCCCCGGCCCACACACCAGCCACTTCGAACCCCTTCCCGACCCCACGCTCCACACCGGCGTCACCGCCATGACGGCAGCGGCAATGGCGCTCCTGCAGTAGACCTGCGATCGGATGCGCGCGTCGCCGGAACACGCCCTTCCCTCGGCCTTTCATGAAACTCAGCCGACCCGCGGCCCGTCCTCAAAGAAAGCTGCCGAGGTGCATCCGTGCCTGACTCACCGTACCGACTCACGGCTTTGACCATAGTTGCCGGCGTTCTTGGCATGGCCGGCCTCATGGGTGGCGATCTCCATTCCGTGTCTGCCTCCCTCCCGCTGCTGGCGCTTTCTCTCCTGTGCGCGGTGGGCGGCATGGGCGGCATGTATTGGGCCTCCTACATGCTGCGTGAAGATGTACGGAACGAACGCTGGCCCGAGGAATCCCTCGCTCCCTTTCGCCAGATCACCACCCACGTGCTATGGAACCTGGGCATGGGGGTGCTGGTTGTCGCTATGCTGACCGCGCTCACCCAGGACCGGCATCACCGCATCTGGTTCTGGGCCACCCTCTTCCTGCTACAGATGCAAACCCAGATCACCAACGCGTTCGCCCGCCCCCGAACGCCCCGCGGCAGCGGCGCTCGTCTTGACTGGTCGCAGGCCACTCCCCTGCGCTCCGAACGCTGGGGCGAACGCTAAGCCAAATACCGGAGGAGGCAGACCATGCTGCAGAACCGCTCCATCCCCCGCGCCAGCGTTATCCCAGTCCTCGCCTACCTGAATGCGCCCCAGGCTGCAGACTGGCTTTGCCAGGCGTTCGGCTTCACCGTCCGCTTACGCGTAGACACCCACCGCGTGCAACTCAACGTGGGACCCGATGGCGCAGTAATCGTCCGCGAACCCCGCCCTTATGAGCAGGACGCTCCTCTCGGCCTCGGTCACAACATCACGGTTCGTATCGAAGATGCCGACGCACACTGCACCCACGCCCGCCAACATGGAGCCAGGGTCCTCCAGGAACCCACCACATACCCCTACGGCGAGCGCCAATACGTCGCAGAAGACCTCGGGGGCCACCAGTGGACCTTCTCTCAATCCGTAGAAGACTTCCTCCCGGAAGCCTGGGGCGGCACCTCCGAGCAATTGTGACTCCGGTTGCGCATCATTGCGCGGGCCCTCCCTACAATGGAATCAGGGCAAACAGACGCAGAGGTAAGAACACGTACTCCTCCCAAGAAGTACCGGCCTAAGTTCCTTATCCAAAGTACTTTGCAGGAAAGTACCGGGGGAGGGGTACCTACCCTCTATGAAGAGAAATGCCCGCGCCATGAGGGTGACGCGGGCACTCTTCGGCCACCGGTAGCCGAAGTCGAAGCGCAGCGGCCCTACATCTCGGCCCACTGACGCAATAGGTTGTGATACACGCCCGTAAGCTGCACAGCGCTCGCCTTCACGTCCGCCACCTGCGCCTGCTGGCTCCCAGCTAATCGCTGAATCGCCGTATCCAGCTCAAACAGCAGCGACCTGTGCGCATCCTGACGAATCATGCTCTGTATCCAGAAGAACGAGCTGACGCGGTTCCCCCGCGTCACAGGCTCGACCCGATGCAGACTCGTCGCCGGATAGAGCAACATATCTCCCGCGGGCAGCTTGACCCTCTTCTCCCCGTAGCTGTCCTCTATGACAAGCTCCCCACCGTCGTACTCCTCGGGCGCGGTGAGGAACAGCGTCGCGCTCAGGTCCGTGCGAATCCGCTGCCCCGTAGAACTCAACTGCCGTATCGCTGTATCCACATGCGTCCCAAACGTCTGCCCTCCCGCATAGCTGTTGAACATCGGCGGAAACACCCGCAAGGGCAGCGCCGCTGCCATGAACCGCGGCGAGCGTGCAAGTCCCGCCAACACCAACTCCCCAAGCTCCTTCGCTACCGTCGAGTTCTCCGGAATCTGCGCATTGCGCTTAACCTCCTGCGCCTGGTAGCCGGCCGTCACCCGCCCATCCACCCACTCCGCACTCGCCAGCCGCTCGCGCGCCGCTCTTACCTGCTCAGCACTTAGTACTTTTTCAATGGTGATCAACATCGTTCTGTCCTGTATCTGCTGAGTTAGTGGAACCTGAAGTTCGCGCCGATCAGCGCAGAAAGCCCTGGAGCCGGAATAAGGTGGCTCGGGTGTGGCTGGTCGATATAGAAGTTATTCGTCAGGTTGTAAACGTTAGCCTGCAGATCAATGTGCTCGTTCAGCGGCCGCCGCATCATCGCGTTGAAGACCCAATAACCTGGCACCTGTTTCATCGCTGTCGATAAGACCTGGTAGCAGGACGTTGCCGTGCCGCTGCACGGCGCTGACCCCGCAATAAACGGCGTTGCCGGTCCATAACTTGTAGGTACATACGGCACAGCGGAGCTCGCGGTGCGAGCATCCACAAAGTTCCCGCCAAAGCCACCAGTGAAGTCCAGCCCGACTTTGCGAGTTAGAAAGAAGTTGAAGGTATTTTTCGGAACATTCGCCAGTGGGTAGCCTACAGAGGTCGGGAAGAACTTCGACGAGATCACCTTGCTGTCGAGATACGCGTACCCCACAATCAGGTCCATGCCATGGGGAAGCTGCCCCACGGCGCTTGCCTGCAGCCCCTTCACTAACTGATTGCCGGCGGCAACGATGTTGTTGGAGTTGGCTGGATCTGTCTCTCGCGCGTTGTCCTTCTCGGTGCGGAAGGCCGCACCTTCAACCCGCAGGTGCTCGTGGAAAAAGTTCCACTTCGCGCCCGCCTCGTAGCTTTCATTCTCCTCAGGCGCTGCGTTCGCATTGGCGAGACCAATGCTCAGGCTGAGCGACTCCGCTGCCGGATTAAAGCTGGTTCCATAGTCGAAGTACACGCTGCCGTGGTGACTCGGCTTGTACACAAAGGCCGCACGGTACGTAGGCTGCTCGTCCACCCGGAACGTGGGCGGAACCGGCGCGGTGACCGTGGCGCCCGGCGGCGGACTCGGCTGATACAAGTTATAGCTTGTGCCGAAACGATCCCAGCGCACGCCGCCGCTCAACTCAAAGAGATGTCCCAGCTTGAGCGTGTCCAGGACGTAGAGGCCCACGCTGCGGGAGGTCGTGTGCGCAACCGAGCTCACGTATCCCGTCCCCCCAAACTGCTGTCCCGTATTTGGGTTTAGCAGCGTCGCGGATGGAACCGTATTGACACCGATGACGGTATAGCTCGTGCGGATAGGATTGGAGACCTCGCGGCCTCCTTCAACGCCAGTCACAAGATCATGCCGCACTCCCCATAGCTTGAAGTGGGCACTTAGTTCCGAGTTATCCCACAGATCGCCTTCCACGCTCTTGATCTGCAGTTGATTGCGGTTTACCACGGCATTCGCAGGATTGAAATTCCCCGCCGTAAAGGGGCAAGCCTTGCCGGTCACCGACGAGGTAGGTACAGCCGCTACCCATCCACCAACAGGCACGCTTATGCTTGCGTTTGAACAGATCTGCGGCTCCGTGATCTGCGCATTCCGCGGGTAATTCGCAAATCGCCCGATCGTGTGCAGATCCAAGCTGTTGCGGAACGTATGGTTCGCGCGCAAGGTAAGGACGTCATCGTTCGTGTGCAGAAAGTTCGCGTCCGGAAAGCCGTAATAGGCATGTCGATTGACCCCGGGAGCAAGCTGGTTGAAGAGCCAGGGCAAGCCGTAATCCGGCGTGTCATTCTCATTGAAATGCTCGTAGCTCAGAATTACCCGCGTAGGCTTACGCAAGCCAAAGATCAGCGACGGAGCCACACCGAAACGACGGTTCTCCGCAAAGGGGCGTCCGGCCACTCCGCCCTCTGTTCCCATGACGTTCACGCGCAAGGCAGCATCGTCCGGTAATCCAGCCAGCGGCTCGTTGATGTCCGCGGTGATGCGTCTGGTCAGGTCGGTCCCGAGTAACGCCATTCACGTTCACGAACCGCTCCACAGCGGGAATCTTGCTTTCCTGGTTGATCACACCGCCGGTGGATCCACGCCCAAACTCCACACCGGCCGGTCCCTCCAGCACTTCCACCTGCTCCAGGTCGAAGTCATCCCGGTAGTAGCTGCCGAAGTCGCGAATGCCGTCGAGATAGATGTCGTTACGGGCCGTAAATCCACGAATGGTAAGGTTGTCGCCCTGTGCTCCGCTCTCACCCGCCGCGATGCTGATTCCGGGCACATTTCGTAGCGCATCGGTCAGGGTTCGATTCTGTTCATCTGCCAAAATGGCCTGCGGCACGACGTTGACGGTTTGCGGTGTATCAAGCAACGACTCTGGTAGCCGGGACAGGCTCGTGGTGTCGGGTAGATTCGCCGTCACCTCCACTGTTTCGGTGCTCTGCACTCTGATTACAACGCGACCCGGTGCGGTGAAGTGGAAGCTAATCCCAGTGTTCGCCAGCAACAACCGGAGCGCATTCTCAGACGACATGACACCAAGCACACCACCACTCTGCAACGTTGCTAGACTCTGAGCCGATACTTCCACCTGCACCGCCACCCCGCTCTGGTTTGTGAACGCCGTGAGTGCGGTCTCCAAGTGGCCGGCCTCGATACGGTAGTGCCGGTCCGTCTGCTGCGCCGCGACTTCTGCCGCTGCACCCTGCTTGGCAGAAGGCTGCGCTTCCGTATGCAATGGCCCTGCACAAGCGGTAACCATGGCGAGATTGATCCACCGCGACCGGCGCCAACCGGCTCGGGCACGCTTCCCTATTGCGCTCTTCATCACTATCTCTCTTTGGTTTGGAGCTCTCGCACACCGTGCGGAGCGCCTGGTTTTTGCGCAGCCATCAGCCTAGGCGCAACTACGGCACCTGACCGGTCGATCTATCTCGCTTCTGTTACGTGACCCATGGGCCACGGAGGAACCACACGGGCCGGAACTTAGTCCGGTGCCGTTCCTCCAACAAGACAGAAGGGGCGCTCGCTCGCAGTTTTCAGGGCTGAAGCTCTGGCCTGGCTGCCCGTGAACGGGCAAGCACCTCGCGTGTGCCCTGGAGGGAAAAGATGGGTTGAACTCTGTGCGTGTCCGGAGACCAGCAGGAAGTTCCGATTCGTTCTCATGTTCAAGCTCCTGAACGACCGAGCTCCCTCAAGCCCAATCTCGTCCGTGTTTCAACTCTGTTAGTCATAGTAGCCCATATCGGACTGGTCCGGTCCTAGATCGACGAAAATTCTGCTCGGATCGCAAGGCGCTGCAGATCAGCACTGAACGCGCATTCTCAGCCGCCGCTTGGTCAACTGATGCCACAACGATTGAGATCTCAGAGGCGGCAGTTTTCCAGATGATTCCTGGACCTGCCACGTGTAGGGCAGAGATCTGGATCGGAAGACTGGGACTTCATTCAGACAATCGTTCATCTAGCGGCCTGGTTCTGCTACGCTCGCTGCTGCATGCTTCCGTTCGTTTCTGATACGCGTACCTTCCGGACACGGACACTTTGTCCGCTGCTTCTCCTCTGTGTGTTTACAGCACGGATCCCGGCGCAAGCCAAAGCTTCCGGTGCAACGGTGTCAGATGCTGAGGCCACGCGCTTCGCTGACGACCTTCTGAAGCACATGACGCTCGCCGAAAAGATTGGTCAGATGGAGCAGACGGCGGGCCAGTCAATGTACACACCGCCCGCCGAAGCAGAAAGACTGGCCCGAAGCGGCGAAACAGGCAGCTTTCTCTTCTTCACCGATCCGGCCCGCATCAATGAGTTGCAGCGGATCGCGGTTACACAATCCCGTTTGCACATCCCGCTCTTATTTGGGTATGACGTGATCCATGGCTTCCGTACGATTGCTCCCATCCCCCTAGCAATGGCCTCGTCGTGGGATCCTGCACTCGTCTCCCGCACCCAAGCGATGGCGGCTAAGGAGGCCCGCGCGGCGGGCGTGGACTGGGCGTTCGCTCCCATGGTCGACATCGCCCGGGATGCACGTTGGGGACGCATCATGGAAGGCGCGGGCGAAGACCCATTTCTCGGCCAGCAGATCGCCGCAGCCCAGGTGCGCGGCTTTCAGGGAGATTACATCGGTGCTCCTGATCATGTGCTGGTGTCCGTCAAGCATTTTGCAGGCTACGGAGCCGCAGAGGGTGGCCGGGATTACGACAGCTCCGATATTTCGGACGAGTTGCTGCACAACGTTTATCTGCCTCCGTTCCACGCGGCGGTGAAAGCCGGGGCGGCCACGATCATGTCTGCCTACATGAACCTGAACGGCGTGCCGGCGACCGGAAACAAATGGCTGCTCGATGATGTGCTGCGGAAGGACTGGGGCTTTCACGGCATTGTTGTGAGCGACTGGGATGCAGT
This sequence comes from uncultured Verrucomicrobiae bacterium, assembly GCA_963717535.1. GTDB lineage: Bacteria > Acidobacteriota > Terriglobia > Terriglobales > Acidobacteriaceae > Granulicella. The sequence continues at coordinate 224,669 of OY970344.1, read as the reverse complement.
GCGCAACTTGCAAACGCATGGCGCGGCATCCAGCCCCGAAGGGGCGGCGATCCAGGCGGCAACTGCCGGCGTGAATGTAGAGATGACCAGCTCTAGCTATCGGCAGTACCTGGGTTCGGCGGTCAGCAAAGGCCAGATCAGTACCGCCACGCTCGATGCCCTGGTGCGTCCGATCCTGGAACTGAAATACCGCCTTGGCCTGTTCAGCAATCCTTACGCAGACATGGACCGCTTTCGTACAGTGACAGCCTCTCCCGAACAGCGCGAGGCCGTTCGAACCGCAGCCGAGCAGACGGCGGTGTTGCTACGCAACGAGAATCACGTGCTGCCCCTCAGCCGAACCCTGCGCTCCGTGGCTGTGATTGGTCCACTTGCGGACAGCCAGCTCGACACGATGGGTTCGTGGGCGATCCACGGAGATCGACACGACACCGTCACCGTCGCCCAGGGTCTGCGTGAAATGCTGCCCGGTGCCAAGGTGAGCGTTACGGAAGGGGTGGAGATCGAGCGTGGCTCGCCCACAATCTTTGATGAGCAGGTCCCGCCAGTGAAGCCGCGCCTCACCAATGACCAGGAACGAAAGACCGAGTTCGACCATGCAGTGGACCTGGCGCGTCAAGCCGAGGTCAGCGTCCTCGTTCTGGGTGAGGCGCAAACCATGAGTGGCGAGAATGCCTCGCGAGCGACTTTGACCCTCCCCGGTGAGCAGGAGCGATTGCTGGAAACCATCACCGCCCTTGGCAAGCCGGTCGTCTTGGTACTGATGACAGGCAGGCCGCTGGACATCTCCTGGGCTTCCGCCCACGTACCCGGAATTCTCAACATCTGGTACCCCGGGACAGAAGGTGGCCACGCCGTAGCGAACCTGCTGTTTGGCGGCGCCAACCCAGGCGGGCATCTGCCGGTCTCCTGGCCACGGTCCTCCGGTCAGGAGCCGCTCTTTTACAACTACACTCTGCCGCAAGACCCCCAAAATGTGGAACACCGCTATTGGGACATTCCAAGTTCCCCGCTGTACCCGTTCGGGTATGGACTGAGCTATTCCAAGTTCGAGTTAAGTGGGCTGTCCCTCGCCGAATCAGGGGTGCGGCCCGATGCTCCGCTGCGCGCGACCGTGACTCTCCGCAACGTTTCCTCAGTTGCCGGCGCCCAGGTCGTACAACTCTACATGCATCAACGTGCCGGCAGCACCGCTCGACCGGTCCGGGAACTGAAGGCCTTCCAGAAGGTCACACTCGCTCCGGGCGAGTCGAAACAGGTCACCCTCACGGTGCCGGGGGAAGAGTTGTCCTTCTGGAGTTCTTCGTTGCACCGCCGTGTGCTCGAACCTGGTGTGTTCGACCTGTGGGTTGGCTTTGACTCGACCGCCGCAGATCATACCACCTTCAGAGTGACTGCAGACCTTGCGAACAAAGTCGGTCAAACCCACTAGACCACTCACTGAGCGACTGTGCACGCAGATCGACCGTGCATTGTCAGAGGTAGAGGCTTGTCGAAAGTGCATGCTTTCTTGGCTTCGATCAGGGACGGAGCACTATCCGGTCCTGAAGTGCCCTACGCTCACCCGAGCTTCTCTGTCCGTCAATTCCCCGCATAGGGCATCACCCGGTACTTGAGTCATCTCGAAATGGAACGGGCGTGATCTAGTCACTTCTACGTCTCTGAGCGAAGCTCGAGTTGTGGGGGTTAACTCGCATGGTACACATCATCGAACTGGCGGTCAGCGGCATCACTCTTTGCCTGTGCCTGACCTTTGTCACCGATCGCATTGCTTCAGATCTGTTTCGGCACCGTCCCGAGGCAGGCGTTCTAGGAAGAGACCGGTAGGACGTCGACGAGGCGCCAGGCAACAGGTGCTCGACAGCGTTCATTTTGACAGGACCGCCCGCAAGCTTAGCCGCGAATTAGCGAGCGGCTTACGGTCTACATAGACCGGTCCACCGCCGTAAGCTCCTAGCGCGTGCCGTACACCGCGCGATACACTTCACGGTTTCTCATGATGCTCTCGACGTAGTCACGGGTCTCGGTGTACGGAATCGATTCGACCCACTCCGGGACATCCTTGTAGTCTCCGCTTGCAATCCATTGCCGGACGGGACCCTCCCCCGCGTTGTAAGCGGCGAGTGCGTACTCCACCTGCCCGCCGTAGTGATCGATGTTCTGGCGCAGGTACGCCGTGCCGAGCCGCAGGTTCTCAAACGGATCGAACAGCTCATTCGCATTGAAGTGGCGCTCGCCCTGCTGCTTGGCCATCTGCTTCCCGGTTGAGGGCAGGAGTTGCATCAGGCCGTAGGCGTTCGCCCGGCTGACCGCCCCTGGATTGAACTCAGACTCTTGCCGAACGAGCGAAGCCACGAGGTATGGATCCAGCCCCTGCGCCTGCGCATCGCTGGCCAGCGCCTGCCAGTACGGACGTGGGAAAACCAATTGCCAGTACGCACTCGGAACCTCGGCCACCGGCAGAGAGAAGAACGGGACCTTGCTGCGCTTCATGGCCTGGAGTGCTCGGGCGTTCTCCCCGAAGCTCTGGTAGATCTGTGCCTCAGCCAAAGCGCCCCATTGTGCCGAGGTGGGACTTAGCTGAATCTCGGGCCGGATGTACTCATTCAGGGCGGCGTTCGCCAGCAGCTTAGCCTTGATCAGGTGCGGATCATCCTCGGGTACTGCGTCGATCAAGTGGGGATCCTCCACGGCTCGCACAGATGCCAGCACCGGCGAGGGCTCTGCGGCAGTCCGCGACCCAAGTGCCGCAAGACGCTGCCGACCCAACATCGCGTAATAGCTGTTCACGTAGGCAGCATTCAGGGTCTTGTAGTAGTTCAGCGCCTGCCCGGGGTTGGACTCCACCTCTTCATACAGTCGCCCACGCCAATACAGCGCTCCCGGGATCTCCGCTCCCCCCGGGTAGGTTGTGATCTGCTCGTCGAACATGCGCGCGGCGTCAGGCATCTGCCGCAGCCGATAGCTCAGCCACGCAGCCCGCCAATGCGCACTAGGGGCATACATGCTATGCGGGAAATGACTTACCAGTGCGGAGTAGTCGGTGATGGCGCGAGTCGGATCGCGCTTGATCAGGTACATGTTCCCGCCGGAGTAGAGCGCCTCCTCCAGCCACCGGCTATTGGGATACTGCTGCAGCATGCCCTGCACCAGAGCGTCGTGCTCGCCACTGTTGCCTTCGTTGCGCGCCAGTTCCGACTGCAGGTACATCTTCAATGCTGCTGTGTCGTCCCCGGTGCCAGGCAAATGCTCCACATCTCCGCGCGTCAAGCGCTTCAAGCGCAGGTCGCAGACTGCGGCGTAGATCTCCAGAGCGTCTCGATCAGCCTGGGTCAGGGTGGACTCATTTTGCTGAAGAGCCCGGTACTCGGTCGCTGCCGATCCATATTGCTTGGCGTTGAACAGGGCGTCGGCGTGCTCCTTCCGCTCCGAAGGCGTGAGCGGAACGTTCATCGCAGCCAACTGCGCTTTGGCGTTCGTGGCATCGTTGCTCAGCGCATCACCCAGGTAGACGCCGCGGTAGAGGGCCGCTGCTGCCCCCACGTTCCCGGCGACCTGGTACGCCCTGGCCAGAGCGACCCGGAAGTCAAGGTGATTCCCAAGGGGACCCGTCTGCAAAGGCTGCAGCACCCGGAGCGCATTGGCTGAATCGTTTTGCGCCAGGTAGGCGTTGGCGAGCAGGACCGGAGCCTGCGGCACAAAAAGGCTTCCTGGATGCCGCTCCTCGAACCGCTCCAGCGACGCGACGGCCTCGCCGGGGTGCCCACCGGAGATGGCGGCCTGCGCACCTAAGTAGTCCGCGTAGTCGGAGAGCGATTGGCCTGCTGTCGCAGCAGCATGGAAGGCGCTCTCCGCGTCTCCATAGCGATGGTCCAGCCAATAGGCATGCCCCACGGCGAGATCCGCCGCCGAAGCCGCCTCACCGGGATGCGCGGCAGCGTACGCGAGCACTCCGTTGTAAGCCGCACCATTCCGCGAGTTCAACAACTGCTGCGCCATCGGCCGCAATGTCGCCGAGGCAATGAACGCACCACTCAGACGACGGCTCTCTGCCGTCGCGTGCACCACCAAGGCGTGGTGAGTCGGCACCCCGCGCACTGAGACCGTGCGCAGGCTCGCACGACCGTGCCCGCGGCCTACCGCCGCGTGGGATACGGCGTGGTGCAGCGAAGCGGCGCCACGCGCCCGCGAGATCACATGCCGCTTGGCTGCAGCCTCCCCCGTGCCCGGGATCACGGTCGCCGCGACCAATGCCAGAACGCTCAACCGGCTCATCTTCATGGTGTCACCCTACCAAGACTCTACGTCGAATCTTCCCTACGGAGCCAACCGCTGCCCTTCGCAAGAATCAGCAAAGATACACACCTTATCGGCAGATCGTCCCAACTCTTTAGACCCTATCTCGTGACGATTGTCGCTTCCAGTACACTGAAGGGGTATGGCGGCACAGACCTCACCCATAGCTGACCCACCGGAGCAGGCGTCGGGTGTCCCTCCTGCCCCGCCCTCCGACTTCGCCGAGCACCCGGACGTGGCCCTCGTCGCCCGTGCGAAGGCCGGCGATACCCCCGCGTTTGAGCAACTGGTGCGGCAGTACGACCGCCAGATCTACCGCACGGCCCTTCACATCACCCAGAACCGCGAGGACGCCGAGGATATCACTCAGGACGTCTTCTTCAAAGCCTTCCAGAAGCTTGAGCAGTTCCAGGGCAATTCCAAATTCTCCACCTGGCTGGTCCGCATTGCGGTGAACGAGAGCCTGATGCGGCTGCGGCGCCGCAAGACGTCCAAGACCGTGTCGATGGATCAGGACGTAGAGACAGAAGAGGGCGCGATTCCACGCGACTTCGCCGAGTGGCGGCCAAATCCTGAGCAGATCTTCTCCCAATCTGAACTGGGCGACATCCTGCGCAAGACGATTGCTGGACTTCCGCCAGGTTTCCGCACCGTTTTCACCCTGCGCGACATCGAAAACCTGTCGACGGAAGAGACCGCCGAAGCGCTTGGGTTGAGCGTTCCGGCCGTGAAGTCAAGGCTTCTGCGCGCGCGCTTACAATTGCGCGAACGTTTAAGCCGTTACTTCCGGAAGAAGAAAGAGGGCTCGTAGTGAACTGCACGGAGTTTCTTGCCAAACTGACCGATTACTTCGACGGCCAGATCGATCCTGAGCTCCTTGCCGAGGTGAAAGAACACCTCAGCGCTTGCCATCACTGCGAGGTGATCGTCAGCACTACGCAGCAGACCATCTCGATCTATCGGCATCAGCAACCCTACGACTTCCCGGACGAATTGGCTCACCGGCTACGCGCGGCTGTGATGAAGCGGTGTGCGGAGTGTGGTCCGCCGAGCCCAGCGAAGCGCGGGCGAGCAGCTGAAGTCACCCAGCATCTACCGGAGCAGCGCTAGGCCTGCTCGCGGCTGCCAGGAACCAATACGGCAAATAAAAGAGGGCTGCATAGAGCAGCCCTCTTTTGTTGTCTAGTGTTTACTTGACCACTTGCTGGAACAGCGGCGAGCTCAACAGGCTCGCAAACTGGTTGTCAGAAGAAGAGTACGCAACGGACAACGTCCCGGAGTTCGAGTCGATCTTCGTTTCGTCCAGCGCCGATTTCTCGATCGGAGATCCGCCTGTTTTCTTCAGGATCATCACGCCCTTCATGATCGTCGCCGCAGTAGCCGCAGTCACCGAGTCAGACATCACCACGGCCATATCGAATTTCACGCCGTTGCCGAAGTCCATGGTGTAGCGAGCCGACTTCATGCGGTTCTTCACTGTGTCATAGTCAGCCAGTTGCGAGGCCTCGCCCAGGACAGCGCGCATCATGGTCTGGGTTCCCTTCTGGTCCAGCAAGCTCCAGACCGGACGGGTGTCTACGGCATTCATTTCGTTCATCATGTCGCCGTTTTGCAAAAAGTTCGGCGCCAGACCATCGCGCGCGTCGAGGGCCGCCCGTACCGCATCGCGGTCGCCAAACGCCATGGTGGTCTGGTTCAGAAACACTACGCTCATCCCCGCCGTGCCCATGGGGTAGATCGTGTTGTTGCGCGACTGCAGAGGTCTTGATCTTGTTCTTCGTGAAATAATTCAGGATGGCCTGGGTTTGGAACTGGCCCTGCGCGACGCCCAGAATGCGGGTGCCCTTGTCTGCGCGAAACGCCACAAATGCAAGGATATCGGCGTCCTGGTCGACCTTCAACCCGGAGGTCTTTAGCGCTGTTTCCAAGCGCTTGAGCTCGGGCGGCAACACGCGGTCCTTGAGCTGCATGGCGGCCGGCGAATTCTGCATCGACCGGTAATCCACCACAATGATCTGCTGTACGTCCCGCGGAATCGACGCACGCGCATCGCCGCTTAACTGCGCCGCGCGGGCCTGCGTCCCAAAGAGGGACGCCGCTGCAAAACCCAGAACTGCCGCCCCGCGAAACCAAACTTTAAAGCTATTCACCCGTTTTGCTCCCAATCTCACAACCGGCTGCGCATCTTGCGCAGCTTTATTGTTTCCGTTCCTGTGCAAGCCTGCAACTCCCCAAGAGGGTTACGTTACCTACGGCCATGCCAAGGGGTGTTGCAGACGACGCTCCAGCACCTTCTGCTCCGGATCAAACCCAACTGGTTTGACGAACCCAGGCGCGCGTTCGGCTCAAAGGCCTCCTCAGGAATCAGCCCGATCAACTCCCCTTCGGCGATCGCCCCGCCGTGACGGCGCGCGATCTCCTCGACCGCAGCGTGCACGCGGGAGACAGGCGTCTTGCCGAAGTCCGTGATGTTCATGCTCACCTGCGCCCGTCCGTTCGCCATCACACCCATCGCCTTCAGGCCGAAAAGCCCGCCGTTGGCGGCCCGGACCTCCTTGGCGATGGCACGTGCCAGGCCCACGTCTGCGCCGCGAATCATCATCGGCAAGGTAGATGTTGTAGGCGATCAGGAACTTGCGGGCGCCGACGGCGCTGGCCCCGGCGCGTGCATGGAGTTCCGGCCCGCCTACATCCGGCCGCCGCGTCACGTCCTTCAGGGCATCCCGCGACAGGCCTTCGAATTGTCCGCGCCGCACATCCTCCAGGTTTACCCGGTCCGGACGAGACGCAGCCGCCTCGTAAAAGTACACAGGCACGCCGAACCGCTGCCAAATGGCCATCCCGGCCTGCCGGGCGAATACGGCGCACTGTCCCAGCGATAGTCCACGGACCGGCACGAAGGGAATGACGTCCGCGGCTCCGATGCGCGGATGTTCGCCGCGCTGCTGGGTCAGGTCGATTAGTTTAGCCGCCTCACCCGCCCCGCGTACCGCAGCTTCCACCACGGCATCCGGTGCCCCGGCGATGGTCACGACGCTGCGGTTGTGGTCCGGATCCGCCGACCAGTCCAGCAGGGACACGCCCTCCACCCGCATCGCGCGGACGATCGCTACCAGTTTCTCCTGGTCCATGCCTTCGGAAAAGTTCGGTACACACTCGACAATGGGCTGCTGCTCTGTCATTGACCCGCCTGCATCCGTTCTCCCACGTCAACTGCTTCGTGCGCTTCATTGCAAGGTGAAAAGCTCATTTCCACCAGCTGTACCCAACGGAGAACTGCACGCTTGCGTTCACTCCCGGGTTCTTGTCCCCGAGACTTGCCGAAGAAATATGCACCGCGTTCGCGCTGAAGTCCAGCGAGCGTCGTGGTTTCAGGAAATAGTGAGTTCCAACCCCGAACTGCGGGGTAAAGTTCCAGACGCTGGTCTCGCCGTTGGGGCCGTTGCTGGCCGTGTCCGCCGGGTTGGTGTTCCCGATGGGAGGGTACTTGTGGTTCGTCCAGACCACGCCGCCCGCGCCCTGCAGCCACGGCATCCAGCGCTGGCCGTGGGTGAGGTTCCAGCGCAGCATGATCGGGGTGATGCTGACGCCGGTGTAGGTGCCTCCGACCGTGTAGGGTGCGCTGCAAGGCTGGCCGAATGCTGGAATCGCGTTGCCACAGGAGATCTTCTGAAAGCGCGGTGTGTAGGACTGCCAGAGGGGAAACACCTCGACCGCGTACTCGAGATTGCCCTGGAACAGTCCAGAGCCTAGATCCGGGGTGAGGACCTTCCCGGCATGACCGCCCAGAAGAAAGAACTTGTAACCGCTGCGGTCCCCGGTACCGACGCCGCCCTGGGCCACGATCCCGTACTCCCATGGGGCGTCCCCGTGCATCGCGCTCGCTGGGCTGTCTAAAGGTTTGTCCGTGGATACCGTAACTTCGCCGGGACGCGAAGGGAGCAGAGTAAACCGGGTGGTGCTGTTCCCTGCAAACGGCACGGGACTACTGCGGAGATCCAGGAACCCGGGCGCCCGAACCAGAACCCGGTACTCGCGCGGAGCCTCGTCAAAGGAGAACTCCCCGCGGGCGTCCGTCCTGAGATGGGCGACTGACGTACCCTCGCGGTAGACAACAACGTCCGCACCGGCTACGACCGCACCAACTGAGTCGACCACCGTTCCGCGCAGGGCGGTGCTCTGCACCTCGGCCTGCGCCCCCGCGTGGCTGCACAGGATCATGAGCACCGGCGCCCCGGCTAAACCCCTCATCAATCGACTCACTTGCACCTCACAGTCAAAAGCCGCCAGCGTCTGGCGGCTTCTGTTCACTTCTATCGTTAAACGCCGTTATGCCGTGACCGCCGCCTCGTCTGACTCGAAGTTCGAGTAGACGTTCTGGGTATCGTCCAGGTCGTCCAGGGTGTCCAGAAGGCGGTGCATGGCGCTGGCCTGCGTGCCCTCCAGCTTCTGGTACGTGCTGGGCACCATGGTGACTTCGGCGTTTTCAGGCTTGATGCCGGCCTTGGTGAGAGCCTCGCGAACCGCTTCGAAGTCCTTCGGGGCCGTAACCACTTCCCAGTACTCACCTTCGTCGCTCAGGTCGTCCGCGCCCGCGTCGAGAACGATCTCGGTGAGCCTTTCCTCACCCGCAGCCTTCTTGTCGACGATGATCAAACCCTTCTTGGAGAACATGTAACCGACCGAGCCAGACTCGCCAAGGTTGCCGCCGTTCTTGGAAAAGGCGTGCCGGACCTCGCTGACCGCACGGTTGCGGTTATCGGTAAGCACATCGACGATGACGGCCACGCCGCCGGGGCCATAGCCCTCGAAGGTGATGTCCTCGTACTGGGCGCCTTCGATTTCACCCGTTCCACGCTTCACCGCGCGGGCGATGTTGTCGTTGGGCATGTTTTCGGCTTTGGCTGCGGCGATGGCTGTCCGAAGGCGGGGGTTCCCGTCCGGGTCGCCGCCGCCGGCCTTGGCCGCTACCATGATTTCCTTGATCAGCCGCGTGAAGATTTTGCCGCGCTTGGCGTCGAGTGCGCCTTTTTTATGCTTGATTGTCGCCCATTTTGAGTGACCGGACATGCTGTAAACCTCAGTTCGAATCGTTCGCTATGCGCCGCGCAGGACCGCACCATGGGCCGGGGCGCACCGTCGTCGCAGCCGATTTTAGCATCTCGTTCCCCTTGCCTGCCCGATGCCGGATCTGCCAGCACTACTGTTCACGTTTGATCCTGCCTCCGGTAGTCACGCGAGGTTCGCGGTACCGCAGCCCCTCGTGCATTGGGCTTGGGTTGCGTACTTTGGAGACCCGTCCTTCGGCCCGCATCCGGCGATCGGCTTCCGGCCAGGAAGGCAGCGCCGCGTTGGGCTGCTCCCAGTGCGCAACCGACGCTTCATCGCACCAGTGCAGCAGCTTGGGCATCGCCGCCTTGTGCGCATCCGAGATCATGTAGTTCCGCATGTCCTGCTGGCTATCCCACGCTGTCAGGGTCCAAAAGGTCCAGCTGCGGTCATTGAGGAGCGCCCCGTCCTGGAAGCCGGGCGAGCGCTTCACCTGCTGCAGTGATCTGAACGTGTACACCGCGAAGGCAGGCAGAAAGCGGATGGAGCGAATGCGTAGGCGGGTCAGGCTAACGAAGGTCATCGGGCTTCACAACATCTCCAACGCCAGCATATCGTCCACGGTCTCGCGGCGACGGATCAGGCGGGCTTCCCCGGCCTCGACCAGCACCTCCGCTGGACGCGGGCGTGAGTTGTAGTTGGAACTCAGGCTCATGCCATAGGCGCCGGCGTCGAGAATTGCCAGAAGATCACCCGGGGCGGCAGCCAGGGACCGGTCGCGGGCGAAAAAGTCGCCACTCTCGCACACAGGACCCACCAGGTCTGCAATCTGCGACTTGGCCCCGTCTTCCCGCACAGGAAGAACCTCGTGATGAGCCCCGTAGAGCGCCGGCCGGATCAGGTCGTTCATGCCCGCATCGCTCACCACGAAGCGTTTGGACCCGTTAGCCTTGGTGAAGAGCACCCGCGTAAGCAGAATGCCGGCTTGCGCGATCAGGAAACGGCCAGGCTCGAGGAGCAGCATCACACCCAGCCCGCTCAGCGCGGACTGTACAGCCTTCGCGTACTCGCCCACCCGCGCTTGCGGGTCGAAGGAAGCCTGTCCGTACTCAATGCCGAAGCCGCCGCCAGCGTCCACGTAGCGGATCGCGTGTCCGTCCCCCCGCAGCGTCTCCACCAGCGCACGGACGCGGCCCAACGATTCGGCGAACGGGGCAACGTCCCGAATCTGCGAGCCGATGTGGACGCTGACGCCCGCAGGCTCTAACCCGCCGAGGCTCGCAGCCCGCCGGTAGATCTCTCTTGCATATTCGATCGGCAGCCCGAACTTGTGCTCTCGCAGGCCTGTCGAGATATATGGATGAGTCTTCACGGCGACGTTTGGATTCACTCGGAGCGCAAAACGGGCCACCTTGCCAGCGGCGCCGGCGCGCTGGCCCAGCAGATCAAGTTCTGCCTCGCTCTCAACGTTAAACAGCAGGATGTCGGCACCGAGCGCGGCATCCATCTCCCACGCCTGCTTGCCTACACCTGAGAACACAACGCGGCCCAGAGCTTGGGGAGCAGCCCGGCGAACCCGTTCCAGTTCCCCGCCAGAGACAATGTCAAACCCACAACCCAGGTCGCCAAGCAGCTTCAGCAGAGCTAATGCCGAGTTCGCCTTCACTGCATAACAGAGGGTGTGCTCCGCCGCGGCAAACTCCCGGTCGACCATGGCAGCACGTGCACGCAGGTCGTCCCCGGAATAGATATAGAGCGGCGTGCCGAATCGGGCCGCCAAACCGTCCAGGTCAACCCCGGACATCGCCAGTTGTCCATCAGAGTACGCGAGCGGCCGGGGCGCCGGAAAAGAGGATTGGGAAGAACTCACACCCTCATGCTATCGGTTTCGACCGTGCCCGCACCGGCCTGCAACGTGAACTGCCCGTTCGGCATAATGACCCAGGCGATCAGGTAAGCGACCAGGGGAACACCAGCGCCAAAGACGACCGACAACACCAGCACGAGCCGCACGATGGAAACATCCCATCCATACCGCTGGGCGAAGCCCTTGCAGACGCCCGCGACCATCCGGCCTTCACGCGGCCGGTAAAGCCCATCCAAACTGCACATCGACAGCGCGCAGCTTCGAACTTGCGGCGGAGGCGGCGGAACCGCCGCGTAGGTCACTGCCCTGCCACATGTACTGCAGAACCTCGCTCCCGCAGCTACCGACTCTCCACATCCCACACAGGCCATGGTTTCACTCCTTGTTCAACATCCGGTACGCAGCGACTCCCGCCGCGGTTCCCTCAATCGGCCCGTATTTCGCGATGCCCGCTTGCCGCCTGATTTCCGCCGTTCTGGCCCTTTGCCGTGCAACCCACTACTTCCCTACGAACGAGCTTCGCAGGTAGCGCTTTGCAGCTTCCGCCTGCGATTGATCCCCTTGCGGTGCAGCGGCGGCTTTGTACATCCTGACCGCGTCGTCACGTTTATGCAGCAGATCATACATCTGGCCGGCGTTCAGTTCCGCGCGTTTTCTCAGCCAATCGCTGCAATTCGGCTGTTGGGCGGCTTGCGTGTATCCGTAAGCGGCGCTGGTCAGGTCGTTATACCCCCGTTGCGTGTCTGCCAACCCGAACCAGGCCATCTGCAGCCGCTGGTCGATGAAATAACCCGGCTTCTGCGCATCCTCCAACACCCGCTTGTACTCGGCCATCGCCTCCGCTCCGTGTCCCTCGTCTTTCAGGAGATTTGCGACCTCGAGCCGGAACAGGTAGTCGTGCGGGTACTGTTCGGCCAGGCCGCGCTGAACCGCCAAAGCCTCCGGATAACGCCCATCATGCCGTAGGAAAAGGCTGAGCGCTGTCCGCGCCTGTACGACCGTGACTACCCCATGCGTCGCATCGTCGCGCAGCATCTGCAGTCCGCGATCCTTGTTCCCTCCCACGCCCATGATGCCCACCACCATGCGCACCACCTTGGGCAGGCTCGCGACCGCAAATTGCTGAATGCCCACCGCCATGAAGGCATCCGCGTACTGCGGATCCAGCTTCAACACCGCTTCAGAGTCATTCCGCGCCTGATAACCCTGCCGCGCGGCTGCCGCAAAAGCGTGATCAACCAGCGTGATGAACGAGGCATGCAGCCCCCGTGCGTAGCCCCTGGAGAACAGCGCATTCTTATCGTTCGGATTTGCCTTCAACCGCGCGTCGCACATGCCCAACACCTTGTTGGTGAGCATTTCTATCTCGTCCCGCGTCGCCCTGGGTACGGCGACCTCGCGCTTGGTGGAAAGAAAGCTGTCATGGGCGTAGTAGGTGGTGTCCAGCAGATCCTGGTGGTAAAGCTCGCGGAAGATCGTGGGCAGCAGAACATAGTTCCACGCCATCGGCTCCTGCGGGTGAGCGGCGGCTACTCCGTTGAAGATCTTCAGCGCGCCGTCAAAATCAAGGTTGTAAAGACGATCCAGTCCCCCCGCGACGACTGGGTCCAGGTTTAGGGGATCCGTATGCATACTCGACTGCGCGACAGATTGCCGGGCCGCTCCCAGGACCACGGCCAATCCCATCACCGCAGCCAGCCACCAACGAGATCCTCGCCCCACCTGCACCTCACGCCCAAGACACATTCGCGACTAGACTATCTCTTGGACGCGGCCGGAAGACAGGCAGGCGCAATCTCCTATGGACCTTCAAACCATCCTCCCCTGCGCTCTGCTGTTGCTGGCCTGCGGCGCCTACATCTTCTGGCCCCAAAACCGGCTCCTCACGCCCCTTCGCGAGAAGAACCGGCTGGACTACCTGCGCGAGCGCAAGGACGTCATCTACGACAATCTTGCGCGATCTGAATTTCGAGTTCCGCGCGGGCAAGTTCCCCGAAGAGGACTACAACCGCCAACGAGACTCCCTCGAAAATGAAGCCGCGGACGTGGTCGCCGAGATGGATACGCTCGGGCGCAGCTCAGCCGAGCTAGCCAACCCTGACGTATCCTGAAACTGTGCCTCACCTCAGCAAACCCCGCCTCCTGACCGTTGTACTGGCCCTCCTCTTTTCCGTCCTCCTGGCCCACGCCGCCACCCCCATCACCGGCACCGTGACCAACAAGACCACGGGAAAGCTGTCCGCCGGCGACGAGGTCGTGCTGATTCAACTTCAGCAGGCCATGCAGGAGTCTACCCGAACGACCACGGACGCCCGGGGACGTTTCACGCTTGCAGGTGCCCGACGACGGGATGCACCTCGTGCGGGTCACGCACCAGAAGGCGACGTACTTCCAACCGGTCCAGCCGGGGACAAACGGACCGATCGCAGTGACGGTGTACGACGCCGCGCCTCAGATCGAGGGCGTCCAGACCGGCGTGGAAGAGCTCCACGTCGAGGCCTCACCCAACGAGCTGCACGTTGTTGAAGTCCTCCAGGTCCTGAACAACTCGGCACCACCCCGCACCCAGTTCGGCCCGGACGGCTTTGATTTCTACCTGCCGAAGGGCTCGCTCATCGGCCGCACCGGAGCCATCACGCAGGGCGGCATGCCCGTCCAGACACCCGCGGTGCCCCGCTCCGACCCCGGCCACTTCAGTTTTCTCTTCCCCATTCGTCCCGGCGAGACCCAGTTCGGCATCGGCTACACCCTGCCCTACACCGGGAAATTCACCTTCACGCCGCACCTGACCGCGCCCGTCAAGACCTTCGCAGTCTTGGTCCCGACCGGGATCACGCTGACCGCCACCGGCCACGTGGCATTGAACCTGCAGGCAGGTAAGCCTGGCGTGAAAACCTACCTTGCCCAGGATGTCTCGCCCGGAAAACCCGCCTGAGTTCACCGTCTCCGGTACCGGCAACTCTGCCCGACCAGAATGCCGGAGGCGAGACCGGCGCGAACGGGAGCGCCCCGAACGCCGCGACCGCCAACCCGGGCAGCAACTCCGATGCGCAGGCGCCCGCAGTCTCCAACTCCGATCTTGCGGGTGGCCGCGGCCTGAACAACCCACTGAATGAGTCCGGCGACCGAGACCCATGGGCCAAGTACAAATGGTGGATCCTCGCTGGCCTGGCGCTTCTCCTGGCCGCCGCGGCCGGCTTGCTGCTGCGCAAACCCCCAGGGACGATCGAGACCCCGGCAGCAAACCAGCCCGATGCCACATGGCCGCCGGCGCCTGGGTACCGCGGTCCTACATCCCGACCAGCCGACAGCAGCCCTTTGCTTCAGGCGCTCAAGGAAGAGCTGTTTGCGCTGGAAACTGAGCGCCTTCAGCAACGTATCTCGGAGTCTGACTACCATCAAGCTCGCGCCGCCTTCGATCTGATCCTGCGTCGCACCCTCGCCCGCAACCAGGTGCAGCCGGCCCCGGCCAGCCTTGGGATCGCCTCGGCCGAGCCTACGCCCGAGCCAGTGCTCACCGGCCAGCCGCGCGCATGAAGCTCACCTTCCGGGCAATTCGTCTGATCTCGCTCGCCTTGTGGGTCGGCGGCATCGTTTTCTTTCTCGCCGTCGCTAACGTTGCGTTCAAGACGATGCCCGATGCGCAACACGCCGGGCTGATCGTGCGAGGCTCGCTGTTGGCTCTTCACCGCATCGGGCTCTTCGCCGGGGCCATCTACCTCTTCTTCACCCTGGCCCTGCTCGCGACCCACGACTCACACCCCACACGTGCCGCGGAGATCGCCCTGGTCGTGTCCATGATGGCCCTGACGCTCTACCTGCAGCAGTCCGTCATTCCGCATATGGAGACGGACCGGCTGACGCTCGGCGGAGACGTCCAGGGGGCCCCGCCGGAGAACCCGGCACGCCGGCACTTTGACCGCCTTCACACGCTTTCCACGCGCCTAGAAGGCACGGTCCTCCTGGAAGGTCTGATCCTGCTCTGCCTGGCCCCCATTCACGGCCATGAGTTCCACAGACTCGGCTGACGTGCTCCAGACTCCGCTAACTCACTCCGCAACACTTCGTGCGTTCGGCGCTACGGACTTACTCGACCGGCAGCTTCGCCCGGTATCCGTCCCGCGCGATGATCGAGTACTTCAGCGCCTTCCCTTTCTCATCCGCCATCTTCAGGGGCTTACCCTCGTTGTCCACGAGGTACACCTTCACCTTCCGGTAGGTGCCGTCGTTCTTCGTGTTCGTCGGACGGTACGTCAGCACATACTTGTTTCGGATCGAGTCGTTGATCCGCGAGAAGATGTCCGGCATCTCGCCCTGGAAGACCGGCTTGAAGTACATCCCGCCGGTCATCTGCGCAAAGGTCCTCATCTCGTTGTCCGCCTGCAAGTAAGTCATTTCACGGGGACCCCCGCCACTTCGCATCTGGGCCATCATGCCGCCGGTGGAGATGGAGAAGATCGTGATGTTCTGACTCGCCTTCACCTTGGCGAGAATCTGGTCCAGCGTCAGCCGCGACATCGTGTCCACACCGCTGCCGATCAGCACGATGTACTTCTGACCCTCGATCCGGCTCAATCGGTCCAGCGTCTCGTAGAGGGCGTCGAACTCATTGGTCTCGTGCCAGGCCGGGATCATCAGGCTGCTGAGCGCCTGGGCCACCACATCGCGATTGTTGGTGAAGTCGCAGAGGATGTGCGGCCTGATGTCATACGTCTCCACGGCCACGTAGTCTTCCGGCTGCAACGTCCGAAAGAAGGCCACGGAGGCATTCTGCATGTCATTGATCAACCAGTAGGAGTTGGCCGCGAACTCCAGCAGCATCACCGCCGTGATGGGTGTCTTGGTGGTCCGTACGGTCTGAACCTGCTGCTCCACCCCGTCTTCAACGACCAGGAAGTTGTCCGGCTTCAGCCCCGGAACGAACTGGTGGGTCTTGTCCAGCAGCACACCCACGTCCAGATTCACGATCGGCACGTCAACGCGGAGCGAATAGATATCGCCGTTCGGGTTCTTCGGCTTCTCTTCCGCGGGCGCGGGCGGCGGTGGCGGCGTGTCCGCATCGTCCTTCTTCTTCGGCAGCACAATGCTGTCGTTCGAGGTCGCCGGTCCGCTGTCATCGGTCGTTGCGGGTGGCTTGGCAGGCTGCTTTGGCGGCTGCGTGCCCGGAGTTCCCTGCGCCCACAGACTCCCGCCCAGCGCAAAACCCACCACCAACCCCGAAATCCACCGGCCCCTCATCCTCATCCTCGCTCCACTCCTGTGAGACACGCCCCCGCGCGGGCCCAGTTCTGTCGACTGTTGCCACCTTTATAGACGACTCGACCGCAGCTTTGGCTTACGGAGGCGCTTGTGGCTTCCGATAACCACTTCTGGACGCCTCAATGCGGGCTCTGGACCCTCTCCGTGGGCCCGCGGTTTCGAAAAGTCAACACATGCGGCTTCCCCAGGTGCATAGGATCAATGAGGGCGTCGGTCCGCAGAAGGTGGCACAATCCATAACGGGTGAAGTCTCTGCGGGGTGCGATAATTTCGCATGCAAGGTTGGCTTCGCTACACACTTCTCGCGACCGTCACCGTGGCAGGCTCTGCCCACTGGGTAGCTGGGACCGACACCACTCCCGCGTACTACACCGTCGCCCTACACCACCCGGACCACCGGCTCCTTTCCGGTGACCAGCTAAGCGGGCCGAGCTTCCAGCATCCCTACCAGGTCAAGGCGTACGAGATGGCCGCCAAAGCCGAGAGCGCCCTCTACGGGCAGCCCTGCTACTGCCGCTGCGATCGTGCCCTCCGTCACAAATCTCTTCATTCCTGCTTTGAAGGCACGCACGGCGCAGAGTGCGCCACCTGCATGCGCGAGGCCGTCTACACCTACCAGCAGACCAGGCTCGGCAAGACGCCGGAACAGATTCGGCAAGCGATCATGACGGGCGAAGCGGAACACACCGACGTTGTGGGCGCGAGCCTCTAGCTACACGCGGAACTACGCCTCAAGCACACGTTGGTACACACCCAGAGTCGCCGAGCCAATCTCCGTCCAGGACTGATCCCCAAGACGCAGGGCAGCTACGTTGGCCCCAAGGCGCTCTCGCAAACCAGGTTCCTTCCCAACCCGCAGCAGCGCGGTAGCTAATGCGTCCGGATCCTCGGGATCGACCAGCAGAGCCGTCTCCCCGTCCACAAGCGCCTCTCGGAACACCGGCAAATCACTGGCAACAATTGCCTTGCCCAGCGCAAGCCCTGTTGCCAGTGCCCCGCTCGTCGTAATCGCCCGGTACGGATACACCACCACCGCCGCCGCCCGGTACGCCGCGACCAATTCCTCTGCCGAACAAAAACGAAGGTCGAACCGCACCCGCGCGAGACCGAGTTCCCGGGCTTGGAGCTGCAGTTGTTCCAGCAAGATCGGGTCGCCTGTGCCAAGTACAACGAGCGTCAGTTGTTCTGACTGAGCCTCCACCCGCTGCCACGCTGCAAGCAGTAAATCCACGCCTTTGTAGGGGAAGATGATGCCTTGCCACAGCACGAGCCTTTTCCCTTTCTCAGCGGCAAACATCTCTGAAGGTTCCTCTGGAAGATCGTAAAAAAACGGCCCATGGGGTATGACTGAGATTTTGCGCTCAGGAACGCCGAACTCCTCCGTCAGCCGCGTCCGGATTCCGCCGGAGTGGCAGATCAGGGCGTCCATTTCTGCATAAAGCCCTTGGTAGACCGCGCGATGAGACTCCCCGGTGTCATGCGGCAGCAGGTCGTGCACTGTGAGCACCAGTCGCGATCCGCGCCGGCGGCAAAACCGCACAAACCAAAGATCCATGGGCAGGCGCGATCGAAGTAGCGGGAGAAACTGGACATGCACGATGTCCGGAGGCCTAAACAGGAACCGCAGACTCAGGGCCGCCAAATTCGCGGCGCCTTCGAGGAGCTTGAGCACCCGCCGCGCTAGCCGTGGCAGCCTGAGGCGCCCAACGACATCCGACAGGCCAGGGTCGAGCCGCAGGCCCCGCTCGCGGAAGCATCTGCGATCGAGATAGTAGGTGATGGACCCGATTTGGACAGCCACCCCTGCCTGCAATAGAGCCCGTGACAGATACGCCGTGTAGTACGGAACTGTCGCCCAAAGATCCATCATAAAGACGTGAGGTCCGGCTACACCTCCCTTGCCTGATCGCGTCCCCACGTTATATGCCACTCTTCTGCGGTACCACTTGCGCCGAAGCACGTGTGCTGAGCGCCTGCGTGTAGACAGAAAGGTAGTCCGCCGCCATCCTTTGCGCGGAAAACTGTTCCACAATGCGGCGCCTGCCAGCCAGGCCAAAGCTCTCCCGGAGCTCTGAATCAGCAAGTAGCCGTTCCATACCAGCCGCCAATCTGTCCGGGTCGCCCGGCTCAACCAGAAAACCGGTCTGCCCATTGAGGACGACCTCCGGCACAGCCCCGACCCTCGTGGCCACGACGGCCAGGCCGGAGGCCATCCCTTCCAGCAGGGCCATAGGAAGTCCCTCCTGGCGGGAGGCGGATACAAGTAGGTCCAAGGATGCGTAAAACTCGGGCATATCCGTCTGCGGACCTGCGAGTTCGGCTTTGCCAACCAGACCGAGCTCCACGAGGAGCCCGTCCAGCGCAGCTCGGTCCGGCCCGTCCCCAGCTACGACAAAGGTGACCTCTGGAAATAGGTCAACAAGGCGGGCCGCTGCACGCAGAAAGAGATCCACACCTTTTTCCGGGGCCAGACGACCTACCAGGCCCACGCGAAGACCCCCACCCGAGCTCGCACGGTGCTCCCGAGTCAGCACTGTGTTCTCTAGCGAAGCAATGCTGATTCCATTTCGAATCAGGTGAACCTTGTCGCCGCGAACACCTGCTCCAAGCAGTCGGTCCCGCACCTCTGCCGAGACTGCGACAACCTGATCAAACGAACGAAGCACCCAGCGGTCGGCCGCGCCGTATACCCGAACGGCAAGGTCGTTGTCATACCAGGTGTGGCAAGTCGAAACCAGTGCCGGGCGCTGCGCTCCACGCAAAGCCAGGTACGCGTAAATGTCAGCCTTGTATCCGTGAGCATGGACGACATCAGCCCCGACCCGATCCACTTCGTCGCGAATGGCACGGAGTACCGCCAGGTCCAGTTGGCCTTTGCACGGGAGCAGTTGAGAGGCCACTCCCGCTCGCGCGGCGACCTCATGCAGAGCGGGTACAGGCTGCCCGGCATGCGCAAAGACACCCAGAGAACTCGCATGCTGCTCTCCGGCGTTCAATTCACGCGACAAATTCAGGATTACAGCTTCGGCGCCGTACATGCCGCCGCTACTGATCAGGTGCAACACCCTCATGGAAGCGAAGCCCCCGTCTCAAGAGGCTGAGCTTCCTGTCGGTTTGCGAGAGCCCATAGCCTTGCATACAGCCGGTCCCCTAGTACTCTCTTCGCCGTTGTCTTCAATTGATCGGCCCGTTGCAGCTTCGCGAGAGCCCCAGTCTCAGGCCGCAGCACCTGCTCGAGCCAGTTCAGCGTCGTTCCCGAGTGGAGATTGAAGCGGCCAACGGTAAAGGGTGCCGCATCCATCGCTTCAGCACGCGGCTCTGAGGTATACACCTGCCGGTATCCGGCCGCAGCGCAGGCCCTCAGCACCCGGGCGTTCGCCCGACCTCCCGGCAACGACATCAGAGGTACCTCCGTACCAAGCCCTTGCTCCAGCCGCGCCTTGGGAACTCGGAGTTCCGCATCCAATTCAGCATCGGAGCACGCAGTCAGCAGCTTGTGCGTTAACCCATGGGCGCCGATCCGGTGCCCGGCCGCCTGCAGCGCTCGCAACTGGATGAAGTCCATGAAGCCGGCCCGCTCCCCGGTCCACCCTGCTGTGATGAAGAAGGTGGCTCTCAACCCATGACGGCGCAGAACGGGCGAGGCAAACATCAGATCCGAGGCATTGCCATCGTCAAAGGTGATCTCCGGGCGCAGAACACTCTCCGGCGCTGATTGCTGCATCTGGGCAAAGAGCGCGCAATGCTCTTCGAACTCGTCGCATGCCATCACGTACGAGTACCGGCTCTTTGCCGGTCGCAGCTCGTGATAGAGAAAGTGCAAGCTCCTCATAGTCTCTTCCTCGATGATCATACCCAGCGCTCGCTCGCTCGCCTATGTCACGAGCGGGTTAGACGGTCAGCCTCAAGGCCCGAAAACGAGACACGGGCGCTGCCCGCGAAGACGTCTATCACCAATTGCGCTTCCTAGCTGACCCATTCGGTTCAAGAATCACGGGCTCGTGACCACTACAATAACGGAGGACTTGACCGCTCGGTAATAGCTTGAATCTAAGGCGATCACGAAACGTCGAACGCGGAAACGCATTCTGAAGCAAGGCTGGTGAACTGCTTGAAGCTCCGAATCGGACCGTATCTGAGGCAAGGAGCCGCGGCATGAAGTTAGACGTCCTCATCTGCACCTACAACCGCAGCCCTCTCCTTCGCAAGACGCTGGAGAGCCTCTTTCGGGCCCCCCGTCCGGAGGGCCTCAGCGTTCAGGTTTATGTCGTTGACAACAACAGCCCCGATGACACCGCCGACCTCATTAGAAAGCTGCAGTCCGAGGCTCCCTTTCCCCTGCACTACCTCTTAGAGAGGAAGCAGGGTCTGTCACACGCGAGGAACGCGGGCATCGCTGCGAGCGGTGGAGACATCATCGGCATTATTGATGACGATGAAGAGGTGGAAGAGCATTGGTTTGAGGTGATCGCGCGCGAGTTACAGGACCCCTCAGTTCACTACATCGGAGGTCCCTACCTTGCCAACTGGCAGGCACCCGTTCCGGATTGGCTGCCGCCGGGCTACCCGGGCGTTATCGGAGTCATGCCTCCGAAACCCCGTGGGCGCTTCGGTCCCGGTCATCCCGGTATGCTGAACGGCGGCAACGCGGCGATTCGGCGCAGTGTCTTCGAGAAGGTCGGACTTTACTCGACCAGACTGGGCCGCACCGCGAAGGGATTACTCTCCGAGGAAGATGCGGAGTTCTTTCGTCGCGTGTTGGCCGCAGGAATTAGCGGCTTGTATGTGCCCGACTTTGCCATCTACCACCACATCCCCGCCGACCGACTCACGCGAAAGTACCATCGTCGCTGGGCATACTGGCGAGCCGTCTCCCAAGGTGTGCTCGACCGAGAACAGCGAGAACCGGTGAAGTATCTGTTCGGCATTCCACGCCACCGGATCGGCCGCGCCATTC
Organism: uncultured Verrucomicrobiae bacterium; assembly: GCA_963717535.1. Classification (GTDB taxonomy): domain Bacteria; phylum Acidobacteriota; class Terriglobia; order Terriglobales; family Acidobacteriaceae; genus Granulicella. The sequence continues at coordinate 203,241 of OY970344.1, read as the reverse complement.
GAAGCCTGTTCGCCATGCCGCTTCACCGACTGAGGACGAACGGCAAAGCTCGGGCCTTCGCCGATGAACTTGCGACGTGGGACTTAATCGGCTTTATTCACGGAAAGCATTTCTTCAACCCGGACAACGCCGCCGTCCCACATGTAGCGAAATCGGCATAAGTGTCTGTTCCGTGGGCATAGTTTCAGCAACAGAAAGGACCAGAAGTGAACGAGTTATTGCGCCCGGCGGTCGTCGTCACGTCCATCGCCTCCCCCAACGCGATCCTGCGACAAATTGCGGAGGACTGCATTGATCGAAAGCTGCCTTTCTATCTGATCGGAGACTCTAAGAGCCCCGCCGACTTCTCCCTTGATGGTTGTGATTTCTACAGTGTCGATCGTCAACTGCAAACAGGATTGAACAGCGCCGCCCTTGTTCCACTGCGACACTATGCGCGCAAGAACCTGGGCTATTTGCTTGCTATTCAGAACGGCGCCAATGTCATTATTGAGACAGATGACGACAACATGCCGCGGGAGGCGTTCTATGAACCATTACCGCAGTCGCAAACCCTGCCAACCTTCAAAGACGCGAACTGGGTCAATGTCTACCGTTACTACTCCGACCTGCTGATCTGGCCCCGTGGCCTGCCCTTGGATGAAGTCACTAAGCCCATGGCGGACATGCCCGAAGCGGATGTGGCGCTTTGCCCAATCCAGCAAGGGTTGGCGGACGACAACCCCGATGTAGATGCCGTCTACCGCCTTCTGCTGCCGCTGAACATCACGTTCCGCTCCGGCCTACGGCTTGCTCTGTCGAAGAATAGTTGGTGCCCCTTCAATAGCCAAAACACCGCCTTTTACCAAGAAGCTTTTCCGCTGCTTTACCTACCCGCGTACTGCAGCTTCCGAATGACGGATATATGGAGGAGCTTCGTCGCGCAGCGCATCGCATGGGAGAATGGTTGGTCCATCCTCTTCCGTGAAGCTACAGTGGCTCAGCTCCGAAATGACCATCGCCTAATGAAGGATTTTGAAGACGAAATCCCAGGATATCTGCACAACGCAGCCATTCGAGATCGATTGCAAAATCTGACTCTGAAAGCTGGGGTGCAACACATTCCGGACAACCTTCGCGCTTGCTATGAAGCCCTTGTCGAGATGGCGGTCGTAGGCAAGCAAGAGCTGCCCTTGCTTGAGGCGTGGTTGCTGGACCTGCAGCAGGTTTCGACGAGCCCAGGATCTAACGCATGAACAAAGCAGCCCTGGTCGTCATATTCAATCATCGGTACGAACGGAATATTCCAAAGCTGGAGGAGTACTACGGTCCACGGTTCTCACACCGTTCCTATCTCGTGCCGTTCGCGCCAATCGAGACGGATCAGATCATCCGCGTGATCGAGAATAGTTATTGTTTCAGCGGACATATAGCTCAGGGGATATGTCGTTTCAAGGTGCCCGGTGTAACGCACTATGTCTTTGCCGGCGATGATCTAATCCTTAACCCGGTACTGAATGAAGATACCCTTCTGAGCGCATTATCCCTTGACGCAGACACCGGCTATATCAAGTCATTAGCCTCCGCAGACAGGGTGCGTTTCCGATGGCGATGGGCGTTGACGGCGTACCAGGCGCTGCAGAGCGCAAAATTCGATTGGAAGCAAGAGCTGCCCCCCGCTTCCCAAGCGAGGAGTCACTTGGAAAAGATGGGAATCCGCTTCTCGAAGCCACTTCCGCGCGGAAGAGCTGACCTGAAATCTCTGCATTACCCAAGTAAGGCAAGGACGTTGAAGGAGGTCTACTGGGATCTGAAGTTGATGAAGCCGTACCTCAAGCTCATCGCACATACCGCGTCGTCGATCGGCAAGCCTAGTGAGTACCCTCTTCTGGCGGGCTACTCCGACTTCGTTGTCGTGCCCGCCAAGAACTTGGATCGATTCGCACACTACTGCGGGGTTCTCGCGGCGCTGAACATGTTCGCCGAGGTAGCCGTTCCTACGGCTCTTGCACTCGCATGCGACAGAGTCGACACAGAGTTGCGCATGGGGGAACATTTCGCTGATGCAGGGGTGTCACCTGCGCCAGGTGTGCACTGGCATGGCATTGAGCTCTGGGAAGATGAGATCCCCGCATTCGGGCGTTCTTTGAACTACAGTTGGCCCGCCTTCATGAAGCAATTCCCGAGCAACGCCTTGTATCACCACCCAATTAAGCTGTCCCAGTGGGCATAGGGCTTCGGAGATCCTCAATCTACATCTAACAACGAACGACGATGGCGATATGCTAGCTGGGCTGCAGTACTGGTGAACGCCGCCGAGAGGCCTGCCACTTCGAAAGACCTTCCCGGAATTCATTCCAGAACATCGCGATAACACAGAGGGCATAGACGGGAAGCAAAACCGCAACCTGCGCTAGAAAAGGCAGGATGTGCGCTGCGGGCCAATACCGGTCCGTCAAGGCGCACAGAGCCCCGAAGGGGACGACACAGAGAGTGATCCTTCCCCACCCCTGCCACATGTAAGTCGTCGGTGAGACATTCAGGACTTTTCTGATGTACCGCGGCCAGAACGCCAGGTGCGTAAAGGTCATCGAGATGGCCGTTCCCCACGCTACCCCGTAAATGCCCATTCTTTTGACCAGCACAATGCTGAGACCCAAGTTAAGCAGGGCCTCGTACACGGCCCAGCGAGTCATTGGCTTGTGCTTCTCCATCGCCATCATGATCGATCCCGCGGTTCCGTCCGCCACGCTCCAATACAGACTGAGCATCAGGATTCGAAGCACATGTTCGGAGACTACTTCGTATTGCGGCCCCATCCAAAGCCGAATGAAGGTGCCCCCACGAAAGAACAAACCGATGCTGATCGGCAACGCCAAAGCGAGCGTGGCCTGGGTCCCCCGGATGAGCATCTTCTGTAGACCTTCGAACTTGCCCGACGCCTCCAGACTGCTGGCCATCGGGGTAAAGGTCGACGAGAGCGCCCCGGAAACCTGAAAGGCGTAGTTGGTCAGACTGCCACCGATCGCATAGAAAGTGACGGCGCCTACCGACAGGAAGGCACCGACCACAAGATTGTCTGTGTTCGTAATGATCTGCACCGCCACCATAAAGATGAAGGTCGTAAAACTGTATGACCAGATCATCCGGAAGACGGCCATGTCGGGGCGACTTGGCCGTACGCGGCTGTGCGGGAAGGTGACCGTCGCGAGCACGGTGATCGCAACCGCAACGACCGTGAGCACGGTCAACTCCCAGCAGGCGAGCGGAACGAGTCCCCGCCCGCTGCGCAGGATCAGCAGCACTCCCGCGGCACGAAAGAGCGTCTGACCCATGGTGACATAGCTGAGCAGGTCAAAGCGGTTGATCGCGGCAAGGACAGCGCCAAACACACCGGACACGAGTGTCACCGCGACGCCCAGGGCACACAGCAGGGTCGTGATCTGGGCGGCGCGCATCATGTCTGCCGGGATTTTGAAAAAGTGGGGCACGGCGGCGGCAAGAGCCAGACTCAAAACAGCAACCCCACCAGCGATGATTAAGCGGAACCAGAGTGCTGCATGGATTGCGCTGGTTGCCTCCGCCATAGCGCCCTTGGCCTGCGCTTTGGATACAAACCTAATGACCGCGCTGCGCAGCCCGAGATCCAGAAGATTCAGGTATGAGACTGTGGAAACGGCGAGTATCCAAACGCCATAACCCACGGTACCCAGGTGGCGCACCACAAACGGCGCCAAAAAAAATGGAACGACCATATTGACGGCCATCGCCGCCCAGTTCATTGCCACGTTGATCGCAAGTCGTTTCGTGCCAGCCATACAACAGGAACCTCAATTTTACAGTGCGGGTCGGCCTCAACGAACTGGTAGACCTACTCCATCCTAGAAGCTCCACGTAAAGACGCCATGGCCCGAAAACGTCATTTCGGGGCCGCCCCGATACGGGTAAGCTCAGAATCGGACATGGGACTGCTCTTTTGGCTGAGTCTAGCCGTCGTGGTGTACGCCTACATTGGCTATGCGGTATTGCTGGCCCTGCTGGCCCGCTTCCGATCTCTGCCCGTGATGGCCGCCCCGATTCAGCCATCAGTCTCAATTATTCTAGCGGCGCACAATGAGGAAGCGAACCTCCCTCGCAAGCTGGCATCACTCTTCTCGCTGGAGTATCCCCAGGACCGACTCCAAATTGTCGTTGCTTCAGATGGCTCTACCGACCGTACGAATGCCATCCTGGAAGAGCATCGTCCGAGGGTCACTTCCATTTTCCTGCCCAACCCAGAAGGAAAAGCGAGCGCTCTGAACCAGGCCGTCTTCGCTGCGAGTGGCGAAATCCTCATCTTTATGGACGCCCGGCAGTCGGTCGACCCCGATTCGGTCCGGCGTCTGGTCGCCTGCTTTGCAGATCCGCAGATAGGGGCGGTCAGCGGCGAGCTTCACTTGGAAACGGTCGACGGAAAGCCCTCGTCGGAAGCGCTGGGAATCTATTGGAAGATCGAAAAGGCAGTCCGCAAACTGGAATCTGCGACCGGCTCGGTTGTGGGCGCGACGGGCGCACTGTATGCCATGAGGAGAGAACTGTTTGTTCCCCTGCCCGCGGGCACGCTGCTGGATGATGTGCTCACTCCGATGCAGGTCGTGCGGGCCGGCAAGCGCGTCCTCTTTCTGGAAACGGCGGTGGCTCGCGACCGACTTTTCTCCGAGCCGGGCAAAGAGTTCGGTCGCAAGGTGCGCACCCTGACAGGAAACTACCAACTTCTGCAGCTAGCCCCCTGGCTGCTCAGCCCGCGGAACCCCCTGCTGTTCCGCCTGATAAGCCACAAATTGCTCCGCCTGGCAGTTCCTTTCCTTCTTGTGATCATGCTTGTGGCTTCGGCCGCTGCGCCGGGCCTGATCTATCGCATTGCCCTGACACTGCAACTTTTGCTGTATTCGCTTGCCCTGGGAGGGGCTCTTTGGGAGAGCGGCAGGCGATGGCGGGCGATCTCAATCGCATATACGTTCGCTATGTTGAACCTCGCTGCGGCGGTGGCGTTCTACAATTTTCTGAGGGGACGCGCTCGGTGGAGCTAGAGCAGTTCACTCCAACTTGCGGGAAAGGGATGACATGGGAACCGGTCTTGGGCATTACATCCCGTTTGTGGCATATCTCGGTTTCTGGGTCGCGATCCTGATTTCTCTGTTCAAGAACCCGCTGTTCGGCCTCTACTACATGCTTCCCTTCCTGCCCTACAGGACGATGCGGGATCACTTCCTGGAGTGGCCCCTGGGCGGAAACGTGCTCACCATTCTCGTGCTTGCTGTATTCGTCGGCGCCCTCCTGCGCGGAAAGAAAGTGCCAAAGTCCAAGCTTCCGCTCATCTGGCTGCTCTTCGGCGTGTATATGTACTTCTCCATGTGGATGGGTTCGGTACTCACCACGGCTCCGGCGCCGCTTTGGCTATCAGATCTTAATTTCGTGACCTGGAAGGACTACATGCTAATGCCGATCATCTTCGTTTCGGCCGCCATGGTCGTCGAGGATCGAAAGGCAGTTCGCAACGTCATCATGATCACTGCATTCTCAGTCATCATGATCGATCGCAGCTCCCTCATGGACAGTCTGTCGCACAGTTGGTCCAATTTCGATGAAAACAAACGCAGTGGGGGACCGCTCGCCTACGGATCAAATCAGACGGCCGCGTTCCTCGCCCAGTTTGGCATGTTCTTTTGGGGATTCATCCGCTTCATGAAGCGGCGAAAGGTAAAGCTGGCGGCTTACTTCACCGTTGCCTCAACGATGTTCGCCTGCATGTACTGCTTTTCCCGGGCGGGTTACCTGGCCATCGTGGTGTCTGTCATCGTTCTTGGTCTGATCAAGGATCGCAAACTCATCGTCCTGGCAGCCGTCCTGCTCTTCACATGGCAGATCGTCTTGCCGGCAGCCGTTACCCAGCGAGTCACGATGACTCATAATGAGGACGGGCAACTAGAAGCGTCTGCCCAGGAACGAGTGAGCCTCTGGACGAACGCAGAGGACACGATCATCCATTACCCAATCTTCGGAACCGGTTTTGCTACGTTCCAGTTCGGCGAGCACGTCGACGGGCTCCGAGACACTCACAACTGGTATGTCAAAGTTCTTGTCGAAACCGGCCTTGTGGGTTTTGCGTTCGCCTTGGCCCTGCTTTATCACATGTTCGGCACGGCCATTCGCCTCTTTCGCAAAGCGACAGACCCCCTATACAAGGGCCTGGGACTCGGTCTGATCGTCTGCCTTACAGCGGCAGTAATCACCAACTGCTTTGGGGATCGCTGGACATACCTGGAAATCAACGGGCTTCTTTGGGTGATCGTTGGAACCGCGCTTCGCGCTGATGAACTCACTGCGCAAGGCGAGGCGACAACAGCACAGGTGCCGACTACCCGCCAGCCATATCCCTATGCCTACGCGACGTAATTAGCTCCCTTCATGTCAAAGATTCAGCTTCTAGCAACCGGCCCCGAGTTTCCCCCACAGTCAGCTCACACCTCTCTGCCGCATGTCCTCTTTATTGTCGATGGCTTTCCGAAGGCCCTTGGCGGGGGAGAACGTATCGTGCTTCGCCTCGCAGCCATGTTGCCGCGCTACGGCTTCCGGGCGTCTATCCTCACCCTTGCTCTGCACCCCGAGAGCTCCTTCCGGCCCGCAGAAGCGCCCTGCCCTGTGTACCTGCTTCCCCTCACGAACACCTTCGGCAGGCGCGCGTTTCTGGGCGCCATCGCCCTCGCGAGGTTCGTGCGCCGTGAAAAGGTCCAGGTGGTCCAAACGTTTTTCGAGAGTTCCGACCTCTGGGCAGGACTCGTCGTTCGGCTTCTTTCGCCTGCCAAGCTTATCTGGAGCCGCCGCGACATGGGCATCCTGCGCGGAAAAAAGCACAGCTTAGCCTACCGTGCACTGCGCAACCTTCCTCACGCAGTCTTCGCCGTCTCGTCCCGCGTCGCAGAGCACGTCACAGTAGTGGATGGCGTTCCAGCCTCCCGCGTCCGCGTGGTCCACAACGGGCTCGACCTTGACACATCGGTCCGCCCACGGTCGCTCCCTGTTGGGCATTTACCCGTGATCACCACCATCGGCAACATCCGAAGGGTAAAAGGTCACGACATTCTGATAGAGGCTATCCCCCACGTTCTGGCCCTGTTCCCGTCCGCAAAGTTCACGATTGCCGGCGAGGTCCTGGAGCACGACTTCTTTGGCGAGTTGCAGCGCAAGGTCGAAGAACTTGGAGTCAGCGAGCACGTCTCGTTTGTTGGAAGGATCACGGACCAGCGTAAGCACCTTGCAGGTGCCGACATTTTTGTTCTTCCCTCACGAAGCGAGGGTTTCTCCAATGCGCTGATCGAAGCCATGGCTGCCGGTCTTCCATCCGTCGCCACAGACGTCGGCGGGAACAGTGAAGCCATTCAGAGTGGCATCAGCGGGCTGATCATTCCTGCAGAGGATTCGGCCAGTTTGGCAAAGGCAATCCTTTGCCTGTTGGGAGACCCTGCTTACGCACAAGGATTGAGCATCGCTGGCCAACAGGCTGTGACGGAGAGGTTCAGCTCGGACGGCATGCTTCGGACAGTGTCCGGAGCATACCGCTGCTTACTTACTAGGTAACACGCCACAACTCGGGCGGTGGTTACCAAAGATTCTGAAAGTTCTCTTTACTACAACTTTAGCTGGGGTATGATCGAGCCGTTCGAGCTACTAGCCGTACTACAAAAGGTGAAGCGAGGAGCCTAACCGAACTGTACATGGCTGGTCTTCGGGGCGAAGTAGACCGATAACGTTCGAAGACAGCATCCGGAGCACGAAGGTATGGCAAGGGACTGGTTGCTGCCCAAGTTGAGTAAAACCGCATCCGCGGCGGTTAAGGAGGCGTAATGAAGGGTTTGAAGAAGATCGTTGCTCTTGGTGCGGTTCTTGCCGCATCTTCGTCGTTGGCCTTTGCGAGCTCCATTGTGGGAGTCTTCTCCGTGGGCACAGGCACGGGTGAGGTTTCATACACCAGCAGTACCCTGCAGTTTACCCAGAACGCCACAGTCGGCGGTATCCCGACGGGAACCTTCGCGCAGTACGCCAACCTCGGCGACACAATTACATTCAGTCCTGTGGTTCTCTCCTACACAGACGGTGGGAGCTCACAAGTGGTTACGCCCCCATTCGCTCTCTTCACCGTTGATGGCACCAAGAACGGCGGCGCAAACTTCACCTTCGATCTCACTGGCTATACTGCGACCTACAGCGATAATGGGCTGTCGGGGAACAGCAACATTACCAGCTTGAGCATCGACGGTATGGGCTTGTTCGACGCTCCTGGATTCAGCGAGAGCGCTGGCGTGTTCTCGTTCCGTGCATCAGACGTCGGTGGACAGATGCAGACGACGTTCCAGGCATCAGCGGGTTCGGATGCAATTGCTCCCGAGCCGAATAGCCTCGTCCTCCTCGGTACCGGCCTGATCGGTGCAGCTGGCGTGATGTTTACACGTCGTCGGCAGGCATCGGACCTCCTCTAGTTTGCAAGTTGAAGAAGTAAGCAATGCGCTGCCTTCGGGCGGCGCATTGCTTTTGCCTGTGAGAACGGTCGGTGTTGTGGCGCATCTCTTACCTTATGAAAGAAACCCTGGTGTCTCCGGGCATTCTGGAGAGATTGGCTGGCCGCCACGCACACCGCAACAATGGATAAGCTCTCTGAGGTTCCACGAGATGGCTGGACCTGAGCTGGTGAGCTAAAACGAAGAGAGCCCGCTCAAGAGCGGGCTCTCTTCCAACAACGGTCTAACCTGATCAACCGAGATGGCCTAGGGCATCATTGGCCTCTTTAGCCGTCTGGGTATTTGGCGCCAGTTCGGAGGCCTTCTTTAATTCCTGGCTTGCCGCAGGCTTATCGCCCAGCTTGCTGAGGACCATTCCGAAGTGATAGTGGATCGAGGCGTTCTGGGGATCTTGCTTCGCTGCATCCTGCAGCAGATCTCGGGCCAATGAGTACGTGCCCTTGTGGTAGTAGACCCACGCAAGCGTGTCGCCGGTACTCGGGGCATTGGGCAGCGCAGCGCGGGCAGTCTGAGCGTAGCCGAGAGCGACGTCCAGATTCCCCCCATTCTCCACCATCAAGTACGCGAGATTGTTCGCGGCAATTGCCTGGGACGGATCCAATTGTATTGCCTTCTTGTAGAACTCCATCGCCTTGTTCGTATCCCCCTTGGTCTCCTCGATTGTGCCAATGAGGGTATTCGCACGAGCATCTGTTGGATGCGCCGTAAGCCAACCCTGCCAGGCCGCGATGGCAGCGTCGCTCTTGCCCAATGCAAGTTCAGCCTGGGAGTAGAGTTCCACCGCTGGCGCGAACTCCTTGTTCAGCTGCATCGCCTTCTCGGAGCTGGTCTGCGCTCCGTCAAAGTTCTTCTGCAGCATCTGGAATCGGGCGAGGTCAGCATAGAGCGCCGCGTTGTTTGGCGACTTCGCAATCGCCCCCTGGATGCGCTCCATCGCCTTTTCCGGTTGTTTGTCCTGCAGATCCGCTCCGATCAACAGGTTTAAGGCCGGCAGCATATTAGGATCCCTGCTGAGAGCTTGCTCAAGGAAAGATCGGCCTTCCGCCTCGTGCTTCTCATGCAGCTCAAGTTCCCCAATGTCCAGCATAGCGATCGTGTTGTTCGGATCCTTCTTCAGCGCCTCACGGAAATCGGTCCCGGCCGCTGCGAACTGCTGTTGCGATCCTTCGACGGACCCTCGCCAGATATAGCCGTCCGGTGCATTGGGATGAGCCGTAATCGTCTTGTCAGCCAGTTCCCGAAGTGCATTCAGGTCTTTGCGTGAGCTGGCCATACCAGCCAGGCCGCGGACCGCCTCCATGTTTTGCGGATCCAGGCGAGAAGCCTGCTGGAAGCTCGTCTCGGCGACACTGGAGTTCCCCGTTGCCTGCGCCGTTTGGGCAAGCAACAGTTGCAGCCGCACATCGTCGGGAGCGTTCGCGGCAGCTTTCTGCAGCAGCGTGAAGGCGTCGTGAGTCTTCCCGCTATGCAACAGCAGTTCTGCATTCATTCGGGCAACATGGGGGTTGCTCGCGTTTGTCTTGCTCAGACCCTTTAGGACGTCGGTAGCCTGATCCCATTTGTTGCGCCCAATAAGGACGCGGGTGTAGCTAATCTGGATAGGCAGGCTCTTGGAATGCTTGTTGCGAAGGTCGGAAAACACCGCCTCTGCGCGGTCGGGCTGCCCTGTCTTGACGTAGTAGGTCAGCAAGATCTCGGCAGCCTGATCTTTATCGGGCATCGCCTCAACGGCATCAATCAGCGTTTGCTCCGCCTTCGCCTTGTCGCCTGCCCGCAAGTACAGCTCGGCCAGGGCTATCCGCGGTTGCAATTCCTTGGGCGCAGCCTGCACGGCAGCCTGAACCTGTTGTTGAGAAGCTTGAAGATCGCCTTTATTGGCGAGGATTCCTGCTAGCGCGAGCCTTGCACTGGGGTTCTTGCCGTCAAGACTCACGGCCTTCTCAAGCTCCGTCTGCCCCTGATTGCGTGTGTCTGGGGCGAGGGATTCGATCAAGCCAAGCGAAGTATGGAGTTTTGAGTCGTTTGGATTCAGGGAAATCGCCTGCTGAATGTCCTTTAACGCCTCTGGCCGGTCTCCTTTCCTGAGCGCAATACGCGAAAGCAAGGCATATCCATCGGCATTGTTCGGCTGCGCGGCCAGAATCGCATTCGCCTGCTGAGTAGCTCGATCGGGTACGCCGCCCGCCAGCAGCATGTTTCCTAGATCAAGCCGTGCCTGGAGGTTTGCAGGGTTGAGGGTGACCGTCCGCTGCAGTTCCTGGTAAGCGGCAACGATCGACCCGAGCTGAATGTAGGTCTTGGCCAATTCGTAGTGAGCTGGAGCGAAGTTCTTGTCCACCTTCAATGCGTTCGAGAACTGGATCACTGCCTCGCGCAGCTTGCCGTCGCTCTCATACCGCTTGCCACTCTCGAGGTACTTTTGCTTTTGCTTGTTTGGATCGTGCTTGCAACCGCTAAGCCCCAGACTGGCCGCAGTTACTGCTGCGACGGTCGCGATCTGGGATGCTTTGTGCCAGAATTTCTTGTCCATGCTTCCTCTTCCAGCAAAGATGCTGTGCTTTGCCTCATGCCTGCTGATGTTTGGTGGTTAGTTCGGTACGTATGCCGGCAACAACGGCGTGACGTTCTTGGCAAAGTCGATCACTCGCTGATGGGCCCTAGCGGAATCCTCTGTAGTTCCAACGGCTGTGATCACCCGAACCAGGGCGGCGTCCGTTCGTCCATACCGGATGGCATCTGTCAGCATGAGTAGCTTTGCCTTGTAATCACTCGCAATGCTACGCCCGTGCGACTGGTACCAGTACAAGACTTCCTGCTTGTCTCTGCCATTCGAAATGACATAATCGCCGACGTCGTAGGTTTTGCCCGTGCGATCAGTGAATGACGTCACTCCGGAGCTCAGAAAGGTCCAGCCCGAGCCCGGCAAGCAGTTTTGCGGAGAATGAATTGACTGTCCTGACCGCTGAGTAGGGAAATATGCAATGAAGAGTTGCACCGGCGTAGGATTCGCAGCGGTCCGAGGAGGGGTATAGACCCGATTGAGGAATTCACCCTTTCCAAGGATCTCAAGGACCTCGGAGCTGATCGGAACGTCCTGACTACTCCAGTCTGCCAGGGTCGGGGGCCACTGGGAGACGGGCGCGCTAGGCGGAACCTGATCGACGTCTCCTCGGGCGTGGATGACCACCATTGTTCCGAGTAGGCAAAAGATTAAAGCCCAGAATTGCGGACGCCTCACGCGACTACCTCTTTCCCATGCCGCCCAAAGAACCCGATCGCGCGGTGCGCCAGGTACAGGAATCCAAGCGAGACCAGAAACATAAGCCAGCCTGAGAACTCATGAAAGAAGCCCATCGCCTTGTCCGGATCCCAGTACTGTACGCATAGGCCCGTTCCGAAGATACGAGCCACATTTGCCGCAACCGCAATCGGAACGCTCGCAAGCGCCAGGAGGACCCGTCTACCAGTGCTCCTCTCAAGGAAATACCCGTAAATCACTGCCAGCGTGAACAGGCTCAGCAACGACCGGATGCCGCTACAAGCTTCCGCCACCTCAAGCTGCATCGCAGGCAGTTGGATGACGTTGCCCTCCCGGAGCACAGGTACCCCGGCAAACGGCAGCAAGGTGCTAGCAAGGCGAGATGCAAAGAGCTGCAAGGGGAAGGTGATCTGGTTGAAGACAACCGCAGGCAGCGGGATCGCCAGAAGAAGCACAAAGAGAACGAACTTGAACTGCCCCAGCATGGCCCGTCCGTAAAGCATCCAGATCGCGCCAGCGGCGAGGAGAATAAAGGAGGTCCTGGAGAGAAATAGGTCTGCGCCGAATCGACCCGTCAGAAAGAGGAGCAGTCCGAGCAAGACAAGAGGCAAACCCGCCCAACTCGCGGCGACGGGTGTGCGGGCGATCTGTTCACGCTTTATCCAGATCAGGTACGCCACAAAGAAAGGGATGAGGAAGCCATGTGAGAAGTCTGGCAGCTCGTACCAGTCATTTACCAGCTTGGCACCGACGCCTGCATAGAGGAACGCGACCAGGAGGAGGAGGAGAGCGACCGGGGCGAAAACTGCCCAGGATGTGACTCTGAAGCTTGGCTCAAGAGCGATAGCTCGCACGCGCGGAATCCCCGAGACCGGGGCAGCCGGAGCCGCCATGGAACTCCTCAACGCCTTGGGAGGATCAACCTGCACTGACAGTACTCCATCATACTAAGGTGGTGGCGGAATCCAGCTTACCGTGTTTTAGCCTTTTTGCCATGAGACCCTGGTACGGCCTTTACGCACCATAGTTGTAGACTCTTTCGCCTCTTGACACACCTGCGGCACTTGTTTTCGATCACTCGGCGAGCGAAACTGCTAGGAGCACACCCTTTGCGTCCCAGGGTTTTGACGGTGGCCGGGTAATTCCGGCGCCACGATATGAGGAAGATCATGACTGCCGCACAAACCACCCTCGCCCTCTTCGCTCTTGTCGGCACTCTGGTCGTCCCCGGCCAGGGCCAGCAGATAGGGGCGAAACCAGTGGTGACCGTAGCGCCCCCTCAGACCCCTGCCCCGGAAGCCACTGCCCCACCTCTCACACCAAAGGGAACGGTGGACCCAGATTATGTGATCGGTCCGAGCGACACAATCGATGTCAACGTGTTTAACGAACCGAAGTTCTCCGGAAACCTTCCGGTGCGGCCTGACGGAATGATCTCGATTTCACTGCTCGGCGACATCCCCGCTTCAGGACTCACTCCAATGCAGCTGGGTGCGGAAATTACATCCCGGCTGAAGAAGCTCATTACGGATCCCTCGGTGACGGTCTCCGTGCTGGCCATCAACAGCAAACGAATCTACCTGGTCGGCGAGGTCGGCAAAGTCGGCCCACTTCCCATGACTCCCGGCATGACTCCGTTTCAGGCCATTGCCACGGCGGGTGGTCCGGGACCCTATGCCAACACAAAGCACATCTATATTCTGCGCACCGTAAATGGGAAGCAGCAGAAGATTCCCTTCAACTACAAGAAAGCAGTGAAGGACGGGGATATGCAGGGAGTGACCCTGATCTCCGGCGACACGATTGTGATCCCATGACAAGATTCTTGAACCATGCCCCGTTCGCCGCCTTGGCTCTGGCTCTCTTAGGGCCGGCGGCGGATGCGCAGGCTATACCGGCTGATACAGGAAGTGCAGCGCCGGGCGTCGGGTTCTCCCTTCCCCGCGTTGGCGGCAGTCTAAGTTATGCCGTAAGCGCTTCGGAGTTGATCTCCAACGGCTTCTATAACAACAGCGGGGCTGATTTCACGACGGAGTTTTCGGGTGACGCCGCCTACGTGTCAAAGAGCCAGTTTCACCCCTTCAGCGCGGTTTACTCGGGCGGCGCGCTCATCGGAAACTCGGGCCAACCGAACACCGTCTTCCAGAGTCTGTCGTTCTCTCAGGTCTTGAGCACGAAAAAATGGAACATCGTTCTTAGCGACTCGGTCAGCTATCTACCGGAAAGCCCGGCCGTAGGGCTCTCCGGTATCCCGGGTGTCGGTGACCTCGGGGTAGATCCCGTCACCACGGCGATTGGAGCCACCCCCGGATTGGGGGTTCTCACCACATATGGTCCCCGCGTGAGTAATTCAACGTCGCTGTCTGTGAGTCGGACCCTCACCGGTCGCCTCTCCGCGACGGCGAGCGGCAATTACTCGATTCAGCGGTTCATTGGAGACAACTCTGGCCTGGGTACAAACACCACCACGGAAGGGGGCTCCGTCGGTCTGAATTACAACGTCTCAGCCCGCGACGCTCTCTTGGGTAGCTACAACTACACCCACTTCACGGTCTCTGGCACCCCTTACTCCTTCACGGCACAGGGCGCTACCCTCGGCTACTCCCGCCAGTGGACGCGGCGCTTTACCACCAGCGTCTACGGCGGACCACAGATCACCAGCGCCAACGAGTACCCGGTCCTGAACGGAACATTTGTCTCCGTTGCTGCGGGAGCCAGCGCGAGCTACATCAGTCGGACGACCGCGTACTCCCTCAGCTATGCGAGGGGGGTCAACAACGGATCAGGTGTGCTCCCCGGTGCGTTTTCCGACAGCTTGTCCTTGGCGGCGCACCGGCGATTCAGTCAGGACTGGGCACTTTCTGGGAACATGTCATACTCGCGCAGCACTTCGCTGCCCATCTTCAACCTGTACGGCTTTAAGAGCAACGCCGTCGCCGTCAGCGGCCAGGGAACAAGAGCCTTTGGCAGGTACTTCTCCGGATACGCCAGTTACACCCTGGAAGACCAGTCGGTCTCGGGCACCGGGATCGGCAACGCTACCCCGAACGCCTTTAACGGGGTGTACCAGATCGTCGGCTTAGGTATCACATATTCGCCCCGAAACATCCTGCTCGGCAGGTAAACAGGAGTCTCTTTCTCATGATCGGTCATCGCCCGCTTGTTCCTGAAGATTATGTCGCGATTCTCAAGCGGCGTTGGTGGATCCTGCTCCTTCCGTTACTGATCCTGCCCGTTGTGAGCTATTCCTTCAGCTACACAATCCCTCCAGAATATCTCTCGCAGACCCTCGTACTCGTTGAGGGCCAGAAGGTCCCGGAGGGCTACGTGAAGCCAATTCTCGCCGAGGATCTTGATAGCCAGCTCGCCACCATGAAGGAGCAGATTCTGAGCCGGTCGCGTCTCCAGCCAATCATGGAGAACTACAACCTCTTCAGCAACCTGCACGATATGGATGATCGGATTGAGATGATGCGCAAGAACATCGACATCAAGCCGATCCACTCCGAAACCAGCCGAGGTGTCCCCGGCTTCTACATCTCGTTCAAGGCCAGTGACCCACGCATCGCACAGGCCGTCTGCACTGAAATCACGTCAATGTTCACCAACCAGAACCTCAAGCTCCGCGAACAGTCCGCAGAAGGTACGACGGAGTTCTTGAAGAGCCAGCTAGACAGCGCGAAACGAAGCCTGGATGAACAGGACGCGAAGCTCGCCCAATTTCAGCAGCGAAACATGGGCAAACTGCCGGGCCAGGAGGACTCCAACTCCAACATGCTCGGTAGCCTGGACACTCAGCTTGAAGCAGCAAACCAGGACCTCGCGCGTAAGGAACAAGACCGCAGCTACGTCCAGACACTTCTGGCGCAAGCCACGAACAGCCCTGTCATTTCCGGTGGAAGCAGCGCTCCTGTTCTGCCACAATCCTCCAATCCGGCCCTGGACGAGGAGCAATCCGAACTGCAGACCCTTCAGAACCAGGAAGCAGATCTGCTTCTCCACTACACAAGCGACTACCCCGATGTAGTCGCGGTTCGACGCAAGATAGCCGACGTCAAGAAGAAGATGGCGACACAGGCCTCGGCCCCCGTGGGGATCCGCACACCGGGATCGCAGACTTTCGTGAAAGAGAATCCGGCAGTTCAACAGCTGCGCGCCCAACTCCGCTCTGCCGACCTTGGAATCGAAGAGAAGCGCAAAGAGCAGGCGCAACTTCAGGGAGCCATCCGTAGCTACCAGGAAAAACTTCAGTCCAGCCCCGCCGTCGAGCAGGAGTACAAGCTGCTCACCCGCGATCACGATACGGCCCAGGCGTTCTATAACGACCTTCTGAACAAAATGCACACAGCGACCATGTCAACAGACTTGGAGAAGGCGCAGGAGGGCGAACACTTCCAGGTCATGGACGCAGCCAACCTGCCGGAAGCGCCCTTTTCGCCGAAAAGAAGTGTTTTCCTGGTCAGCGGTGCGGGTCTGGGTCTCGCCCTTGGTGTACTTATCAGCGGACTGCTTGAATACCGGGATACGACTCTGCGATCTGAGCGGGATGTCTGGGCATTCACAAACCTTCCAACGCTGGGTGTAATTCCCATCTCTGACACCCCGGAAATCCGGTCTCATCGAGGGTGGCAGAGAATTGCCCGCCTCCTCAGTTTCGGCAAGAAGAAGCAATTGGTGGGTGCACAGGGCTAGCCTATGTACAAGCAATTTTTTCATCTTGAAAGTGAACCTTTCACGATCAATCCGGACCCACGGTTTCTCTGCATGATGCCGCACACGCGTGAGGCGCTCGCCTGCCTGCAACATGGCATCGCCTCCCGCAAGGGCTTTATGGTGTTAACCGGCGAGGTTGGGACCGGGAAGACCACCCTGCTGCGACACACGCTCAATGCTCTACATCGCACGCGGATCCACAGCGCCTTCATCTTCAATCCGCGCCTGGACATCGTCGATTTCCTGGAGTTCGTCCTCAGCGACTTCGGATTGACGCCCGTCAGCCGCAACAAGTCCACCATGATCATCCAGCTGAATCGCTGGCTGATCGATCGGTATCGCGAGGGCGAGATCTGCGTGGTCGTCGTCGACGAGGCGCAGAACTGCTCCCTGGAACTGCTGGAAGAGATTCGTCTCCTCACAAACCTTGAGACCTCGTCTCAGAAACTCGCCCAGATTGTGCTTTCAGGACAGCCAGAACTGGAAACAAAGCTCCGCCAACCGAACGTTCGCCAGCTGCGGCAGCGAATCGCGCTCTGGTGCCGCACCAAGCCGCTGACGCTGGCGCAGGCTGGTGAGTACATCGCTGGTCGCCTTAAGATCGCGGGCACAACCGCGGAGATCTTCCTACCTGATGCTATCCAACTCATTCATCGCGCAAGCCAGGGCATCCCCAGAGTCATCAACCTGATCTGTGAGAACGCGCTGATCTTCGCCTACGTGGATCAGTTTCGCCAAGTCCCGGCCAGTGTTGCGTATGCCGCTATCCAGGACTTGAACCTCGGTGACGACACCTCCCTGCTTTATGATCCTGGCGCTCCTGGGGCACAACCTGTCTTCCCCGCAAACGACCTGTTGCTCCAGCCAGCGCCTGTATCCGGCACTGCGCCAACAGCGGCTGACGACCCGAAGAGGCATTCATCATGAGCAAGATTTATGAAGCGCTTCTCCGCGCTGAACTGGAACGCACTGTAGACGTTGGCGTGAAAGTCCCGGAAGCCGCTGCGGCCCGGGCCGTCCATACCCTTCTCAACCCTGAAATCCCTGATGTCCTCGTAACAGAACAGGACCCGCTGGGACCCACCTACGTCGAACCCGCTCCGACCTCTAATGAGGCGCTCGGTGAAATGCTGGCGCCGGTTGATTTCTCCACGGTGCCCAAACGGACCTGGAACCCCGCCACACCATACCTCCCAGCCCTTGAAGACCGCGGGCAGAACGTCGAGCAATTTCGCAGCTTACGCTCCCACATCCTCGAGGCGAGGGACGCCGCTCCGATCAAATCCCTGCTTGTCAGTAGTGGCTTGCCAGGCGAGGGAAAAAGCTTCGTAACCCTCAACCTGGCTTTGTCGTTCTCCCGCCATAAGGCCAATCGCGTTCTTTTGATCGACGGCGACATGCGCCGGAGTTCGCTGCATAAGCTTCTTGGCGCAACACGTGAGCCCGGACTGTCTGACTTCCTGTCCGGGGACCGCTCTTTGCTGGAGGTGATGCAGCGTTGTGATCCTGCCAATCATCCCAACCTCCATCCCGGACTCGCGTCTCTCACCTTCATTCCGGGAGGTCGGGACGCGGAAAACGCCGGCGATCTCGCCGCTCATCCCCGCTTCCCCGAGCTCATGACCACAGCTGCCTCGTGGTTCGACTGGATCTTCATCGATTCGTCCCCGGTCAATCTCGTTGCAGACGCTGTCAGTCTTGCGCGCGCCTGCAATGGCGTGCTGCTGGTGGCTCGCGAAGGCGTCACAAAGTTCAAAACCGCTCAGCAAGCCCAGGCTCAGTTCAAGACCTCGCCAGTCCTCGGAGTCGTTCTCAACGCTGTACCGAACCTGCCCGTAAAAGGGGATTACTACGGTGGCTACGATGCCTATAAAACGGAAGCGTAGCCGGAGTCCTGCCGCAAGATGATCCGCTTTCTAAACGTTTATTACCCCACCAGAACTGTCGTGCTGCTTCTCAGCGAGGCTATCCTGGTGGGCGGGTGCTTTCTCCTGGCCACGCAGGCCCTGCTGGGTCCGCTGAACGCCTCCATTGCGCTTGATTACGACTATGGCTATGTGAAGATTGCCGGCATCACTGCTGTCAGTCTCATCTTTTCCTACTACTTCGATCTCTATGAGCCGCAGATCGTCTCTGCTCCGCTTGAGATCTACTTCCGCATCCTTCTTGTCCTGGCGTTTGACTGCTTCTTCCTCTCCGCACTCATCAAGTTCTATCCCCAACTTGCGATTGGGCAGTACGTTTATGCTCTCGCATTTGTCCTGCTTACGCCCGCACTGATCAGCTGGCGCCGGTTCTACGATTGGGTTGTCGGTCACACCCTGTTTCGAGAACGGGTCTTCGTGTTGGGTTCTGGGCCCACAGCCGCATCCGTGGTCGATTGTCTCCGGAATCGGCGCGAGCTCGGTATGGAAGTCGTCAGCTGGCGTGACGTGCAGGGTCTTGATAAGCCGGCCCGAAAGCGCGTCTGGATAGAAGAGCTTGATCGCCTATCCGCGGCAAAACCGCCAGTGCATCGCATCATCGTAGCCGTCGAGGACGCCCGCGACGAGCTACCCGTGCAGGAACTCCTCAATCTGCGGTTCGCCGGCTTCACGGTAGAACGTGCCAACGAATTGAACGAACGCCTCTCGGGAAAAATCCAGCTGGACGGCTTACGGCCCAGCAATTTTCTCTACAGCGACGGGTTCCACATCAATCGCTGGCATCAGTTCACCCGGCAGCTCGTCTCGACCATGGTCGCGGGCACCGGCCTGCTTCTCTTCCTCCCATTCTTCCCCATTGTGGCGATGCTCGTGAAGTTCACCTCGGAAGGTCCCATCTTCTTTCGGCAGACCCGAGTCGGAATGGGTGGCCGTAACTTCTACGTGTACAAGTTCCGTTCCATGTTCACCAACGCCGAATCCGGCGGGGCCAAGTGGGCGACGAAGAATGACCCACGTGTCACGAAGTGGGGCATGTTCATGCGAAAGACCCGCATTGACGAAATCCCGCAACTGTGGAATGTCCTTCTCGGTGACATGGGATTTGTTGGCCCCCGGCCCGAGCGTCCGGAGTTCGTCCCCATGCTCTCAGAGCACCTGCCCTTCTACTACCTTCGGCACCTGATCCGCCCCGGGCTGACCGGATGGGCTCAGGTGCGTTATGGGTACGGAGCAACACTGGAGGAAACCCGTGAAAAGCTTGAGTACGACCTCTACTACATCAAGCACGCTTCACTCGGCCTCGACATGCTGATCATGTTCGAGACTGTAAAAACCATCCTCAGGCGAAGGGGCGCTCAGTAAGCTGACGCGCGTTCGTAGGTAGGCTCTTTCAAAGCAGGAACGCTGTGCAGCACAAAGGGTCAGGGCATCGCAGTGCCGTGACCCTTCATTCACAACAGCAGCCTTCCGCTGCGCTCTGAGTTAACCGGCCGTGCCAACCAGGTGTTTCGCGTTCTCTTGCAGATACCAGGCGGCCGTCTTCTCCAACCCCTCGCGGAAGTCCGCCGCAGGAGCATAGCCCAACTCTCGGCGCGCCCGGCTGATGTCCGCCAGGGAGTGAGGGATGTCCCCGGCCCGAACAGGACCGAACTTGGGCGCTTGCCTGAAGTTCAGGATCTGCGCCAAACCTTCGTACAGATCCCGAAGTGTGTGACTATGTCCGGTGCCGACGTTGTACACCCGCCCGGTCGCAAACTCGCTTGGAGTGTGGCACGCCAGCAAGTTCGCTTGCACGGCATTGGCCACAAACGTGAAGTCTCTGCTCACGGTGCCGTCGCCGTTGATCGTGGGAACCTCGCCTGCCATCATCTTGAAGATGAACTGAGCGATCACACCCGAGTAGGGCGAATCTGCAGCCTGGCGAGGGCCGAAGATGTTGAAGTAGCGCAGGCAGACGCCTTCCATCCCGTACACCCGACAAAACGCCTGAATGTAATGCTCGCAAGTAAGTTTCTGAACCGCATAGGGCGAAAGCGGGCGAGGCATCATCTCTTCGTGCTTTGCCAGTCCTTCCTGGTCGCCGTAGGCCGACGATGAGGCCGCATACACGATGCGCTTTACGCCCGCATCCCGAGCAGCAATCAACAAGTTCAAGGTCCCATTCACGTTCGATTCGTGAGAAGCGACCGGGTCTTTGACCGATCGGGGTACCGAAGCCAGCGCCGCCTGGTGCAGAACGAAGTCCACCCTCTCGCACGCCGCCCTCATCGCGGGCAGGTCCTGCAGGTCTGCGACCTCGAAGGACACGGACGACAGGATGTCCTCGATGTTTTCCATGCGGCCGGTCGAAAGATTGTCGATGCCGTGCACTGTATGGCCCTGCTCGACCAGTGCATGCGCCAGGGTTGATCCGATGAAGCCAGCCATGCCCGTGATGAGATAACGCGCCATATTTCTCCTCCGAAATGCCGACAGCCGATCTCGGCCCGTTGGCATTAATACACCTTCTTAGCTCAACCGTTTCGAGCTCTCAGCACCATGCCACTTCCGTTCGCACAGCCTGACTCTCCCGGGTACGTTGTACCCCACTGGAGCTAAGTCTATGCCACACCCAAGGGGGACTGAATCTCCGGTTGAGATGCAATAATGACAGCGATATGCCGACCGCAACCATGCAAGCTTCATCTTCCGCCGTCTCCGAGCGCCTGGAACGCTTCAAGAATCGAACAGCCCGCATCGGGGTCATCGGACTCGGTTACGTTGGCCTTCCCCTTTCACTGCTTCTCTCTGACGCCGGCTTTCAGGTGACAGGTTTCGACATTGACCAACGCAAGATCGACGACCTCACAGCAGGTCGCTCCTATATCTTCCGCATTCCTGCCGAGGAGATCCAACTGGCCCGCTCGCAGGGCCTTCAGGCGACGGCGGACTTCTCGGGCCTGTCCGAGCAGGATGCCATCATCCTCTGCGTTCCAACACCGCTGACGGGCCATCGCGAACCGGACCTGAGCTACATAGAAAACACCGGACGCGCCGTGGCGCCGTGGCTCAAAGAAGGCCAACTCGTGGTGCTGGAGAGCACCACCTACCCCGGGACCACGGACGATGTGCTCATCCCCATCCTTGAGCAAGGCAATCAGCATGGGCTGAAGACGCACACCAACGCTGACTCAGAAGAAACCGGCTTTTTCTACGTTGCTTTCTCTCCTGAGCGTGAAGATCCGGGCAACACTGACGTCGCGCGCCGTGATATTCCCAAGGTTGTAGGCGGGCATGACACCGTCGCGACGGAACTTGCCGCAACTCTGTATGAAGGTATCTTCACGCGCGCGGTGCGGGTCTCCACAACCCGCGCTGCTGAAATGACAAAACTGCTGGAGAACATCTACCGCTGCGTCAACATCGCACTGGTCAATGAACTGAAGGTGCTCTCACTCCGGATGGGCATCGACATCTGGGAGGTCATCGACGCGGCGGCCACGAAGCCGTTCGGCTTCCATGCGTTCTATCCCGGGCCTGGGCTGGGTGGTCACTGCATTCCGATCGATCCCTTCTACCTCTCCTGGAAGGCCAAGGAGTTTGACTTCAACACCCGGTTTATCGAGCTAGCCGGCGAAGTGAACGAAGCCATGCCGGAGTTCGTAGTCCAGCAGGTCGGCCGCGCCCTGAATACGCAGAAGAAGCCCTTGAACGGCTCGCGCATCCTGATGCTGGGGATGTCCTACAAGAAGAACATCGATGATCTGCGGGAATCCCCCTCCCTCACCATCATCGAGCTCCTACGTCATGAAGGCGCTGAGGTGCTCTACAACGACCCGTACCACCCGACTGTGGGCCGCGGCCGTCACTATAACCTCAACATGACGTCAACCCCACTGAAGGACCTGGGGCAGTACGACTGCGTTCTGATCGTTACGGACCATTCCGACTATGACTATGAGTCCATTGTTCGGGAGTCGAAGCTCGTGGTGGACTCACGGAACGCAACCAAGGGCATCTCCGCCCCGCATGTTATTCGCTGCTGAAGGGGATCAGCGTACATTCTGCGCTGGCAAGCGGGACAGCTAAGAGCTGTCCCGCTTCCTGCTTGTGCGCGGACTCGCTGACGGAAGTACAGCATTGTGAATTGCTGCGTGTTCCTCATTAGAGCAAAAAGTAACCAATAAACCGCTCATAGTAACGTATTTTTACCCCATACGTCAGCACTACTACGCCCTAAGTGGGAATCTGAACCCAGGCAGTTAACCCTACACTCAGTCCATCTCGAAGCCGTTAGGACTGAGAATGACACTCATGAGCACCACCCGCATCTTCGCCATCGTCAGTACGTTCGTCTGTGCCTCTGCTGCTGCCCAGACCCGTTTCTGCATCGGAGGCGACCTCGATCACCTGACCCAGGCGCAAAAGTCGGCCTGCAGCGCAAAGATGCAGGCTGTCAAAGCCGCCGCTGCCGGACTTCATGCGCCCGAGGATTGGCATTTCGTCGTGGTCTGCGGGGAAAATGGATGGAAGAGCTACGCCGCGTACGCGATGGATGAGAACGCTTCCCTGCTCAATGCCTCGGCTGACACCAACCTGGAGCAGCACGAGACCTTCCTGCGCGAAGACAAATTGGATCTCGCCAATCTTCATTCGGTTCGACGTGTTGTTGCCCATGAGGTAGCAGGAATCGCCGTGCACAGCAAAGATGAAGTCGCGATTCATCAGCAGATGAAGCTCTGGTTTGGAGAGAGCCCCGCGCACACGGGATTCTAGATAGCTTCGCTTCATAAGCCTCCCCTAAGCCGCGACCACTGGCTTCAGGGTTGACCACGAAGGAACTCCGAAACACCTAGTCAGACAGCAACGAAGAAGGCGCCCACAAGGGGCGCCTTCTCGATTTAGCCCTAACACTTAGGTGGTCTTTGCAGAACGACGAACTCCGCATAGCGCGAGGCTGGCTCCGGTGAAGACCAGGAGCAATGAGCTCGGCTCCGGCACCGGCCCTGGAATACTCACGTACTCCACAGGAGTCGTCGTGATGGGAACTTCCGCCAAAGGTGGAACCACGGCCTCCGCCACCTCAGTGAATGCCGGGGTAGGCAGGTCTGGTGGCGGAACCTCGGGGAACTCAACCATCAGAGGTGTAGGCACAACCGGGATGCTGGGTAAGCGGGCGGGCTGCTCCGGGGTCTCCAGATCACCGCAATCGATCTGAAACCGCCGCAAAGCCTCGAGAGGTCCCATGGGCCGACGCATCGGATAGTGATGAACGGGATGCTGAGGGCTCACCAGCACTGTGAGGCGATACTTGGCCGCACGCAAACGCCGGGCGGCGCGCTGCTGGAGAATCCCTTGCTTGTACTCCGCGATCCAGCGACTGCAGTCGGACGCGTACAGCACGGGAGCGACACAACTCATTGTCGTGCAGAGAACAACAGCGGCCGCGACCCAACGCACGGTCTTCTTGCGGGAAGATCTGTGCCTACGTCCTGTTTGCGGCATCTTGGTCCCCTTACCGTGCAATATCCGAAGTATAGGACAGTGGGATGCCCTTTCACGGATGCTGACGGCGTACCCGCGTACAACTTTAGCGTAGCTGAGGGGTGATGAATAACAAATTGGTCACCGATAACGATTACTTTGGGCTTGAATATCGGGCTTGAACGGCTTTCAGAAGCTGAATGCCAGTCCGCCGAGCACACCACGTGGCACCTGCGCCAGGAACAACGACTCACCGTCCGCGCTGAGCAGGGGTTCGTAGCCCTGAGCCAGAAGATTTGTCGCCTCAACGACCGCGTTCAGGCCCTTGAGACGGTGACCACTCCAGAGGCGCTGCTTGAGGCGCACGCCGAGGTAGGCGTCCCCGGGCGCTGCGTCGAACTCATCCACCTGGGTGAGGGACGCCGTCGGCTGCCACCGGTACCGCACGTCTATGGCTGTTCCTGACCTCTTGCCCTGCATGTGCAGTGAGCCTGTGAGAGCGCCGGCCGTGTGCGCGTGCACCGACTTTGAGAGTTCCGGAACTTCGAGCACGTCAGCATCTACCTCCAGCGCGCGACCAAGGTCCCCTTCCACACAAATCGATACGGCCGGCGACAAGATCTGCGTCCACGCCACGCGCACACCGCTTGTGGACAACCCTGGGAGCGCAAGTCGTAGAGTTCCGGTAGTCGGGTCGATGATCACAGGCAAGCCAGCGAGGTCCTGGTCGAACGTTACCCCGCCACCCTCCACGCTCTCGACCGCCAAATCATCGTGGTAAACCGCCACGCTGACCACATGTTCTTTCCCGGAGTCCGTCGCAACGAGTTCCTGATGCAGCCCCTTTCGCCTCAGAGGCCGTCCCTGGTCGTCGCTCAGACCCTCCTCGGAAAGTGCAGCTGCATCGAGGTCCTCTGTCCGCTGAAGACTGCGGTCCGTTGCCATTCGATACTCAAGGGCGATCTCAGGGGACGGACGGAACGCCACACGCACATACGGGGCTGAGTCAAAGCGCGTTCCGACCAGCCTTTCCGCCGTGAAGAGAGTCCCGGCATCCACCACAAAGGTGTCGCCCAGTACCATCTTCTCGGTCGTGGCGGTACGTAGCAGTTGAAGTCCTCCGCCTCCGGGTGTCTGAAGCTCCGGATGCGACTCCACGCTCACAAAGAGCCGGGTACTTCCACCCAGCGGCCGTTGATGCTCTACGCCCGCCGCAAGGACAAAGGAAGCTCCGGTTCCGGTCACGGCACGATCCCCCAGGTTTGCCCGAAGCACCGACACATCCCCATCTACGCCGGCGTGGTCCATCGTGATCACCTGGTGTGCCCCGCCCTGCCCGAAGCTGCCATCGCCGGCGAGTAAAACGACCTGCCCCTCCGAGAAGACGCGCTGCTTGCGATCGGCACTGGAGGAGATGGAATCGTCAGAAGCTGGCTGGGGATCATCGACAAGCCGTAGAAGCGGCCGATTCGCGGTCGACCGAAGCGTCCATTGCCAATCGTCGGTCGGCTCCCCCTGCGTGCGCCTCTCCGCGGGCAACCATGCCCCGGCCTGGAAAAGAGCTGTCATCGTGAGGTCTGCGACAGCGCGCGCCCCCGCCCGGATCCGCACGTTTCCACGAACGACGGGCACAAGGAAGGCAGCCGAGGCACGTAACTGGTAGCTGCCCGGCTCAACTGAGTTAAGGAAGTAGCGTCCGTGATCGTCTGTAAAGGCCCGCGCGACGATTGAGGCGTCGAGGCCGAGCAACTCGACCAAGGCCCCCATCTGCGGCGTCCCGCGCGCGTCGCGCACAACACCACTTACTACAGAATCCGGGCTCCCCCATGCGCAGACGGGGGCGATGCTCAGGGTGAGCATGAACAGAGCAAGCCTTGCGACGACGTGCTTCACCGCGCTGGATACCCTCTTTCGCGCGCCTACTGCTCTCCAAAGACTGCCTCGATTCGAGGCGTTCATTACACGGTCGCCGTCATTTGTACTGTCCACGTTGGCGTTACCGTAGGGCTGCCGGCTGAGATGTCAGCCCGCTTGCGCTATTGTTCGAGGATGAATGGAGCGCTCTCCGCAATAGCCTGCTTCGATACGCCGTCGTTCACCTTAATGACTACCTGATAGCGACCGGGCTCCAGGCTGCCAAGGGGCATTGTCTTTTCCAGAGTCAACTGGTCTGCATTCGGGTTTAATTTCGCCGCAGACTCCTGTGAATCAAGGACTTGCTTGTTCGTCACCGAGTCCAGGATCTGATACTCGATCGTGGCGTCGTTGCGCTTATTGTCTCCAATGCCGAGGTTATAGACCTGCATCCAGAAGTTCAGGTTCTGGGCGCGATGGAAGACGACCGGGGTGGTGATCGTAGACGGCACCCGCGGGATGACTTTCGTATTCCCAATCACAAAGTTTCCTGTTCCGACGTCCTTGGAGGGCACACGTTCCATGTGGTCCGCCAGAATGAGAGACGAATGGCCGAGGCGATCGTCATCAAACTTGGGTACATCAACGCTCCGCCTCCAGGTTCCCAGATGTTGCGGGTTGTTGACGTCCTTGATCGCGATCTCAAGCTTGTACCGGCCCGGCGCCAAGGCCAAAGCCTTCCAGTACACAGAGTTATTGCCCTTGGTGCGATCAAGAAGATCGGTCGGCGTCTCTACCTTGACCGTATCTTCAAACGTCTGCACCACGTGATGGTTGATGTTGCTGACCCGCGCCAGAATGTTGACCACGCCGGACGAGTCACCGTCCTTGCTCTTATAGGTGACATCCCCGTTGCGGATCTGCAGCGTCACCGGCACAAGCACCGTGTCATTGGTCAGCTTCACGTAGTCCGTACGCACATCGAACAGGAACGGAGGTCCGCTCAGAACTTTGCCGGAACTAAGAAACTGATCCAGGTCGGCGAACTTCACCGGAGGCGGTGCCATCAGCTTGGCGAAGGTGTCCAGACGGTCAAACTGCTTACTCTGTTGCGATGAGGACATCGGTCCCGGCCCGAGCTGCTCCAGGCCGCCCGAAAACCGCTCCGATTGCTTGGCTCTGCCCATGCTCTCGTAGAGGGTCTGACCTGCGCCGGGAGTGTGCTTCAGGGCGTCCTTCTCAGAGCGATCAATCGTGGCATGGTAGTCACCGCACATGCACGCATCGACGAATTCGATGTCGATGTTGTCGCCGACACCGGCCAGGTACCGGTAATGCCACGTCTCAAACGGGAAGGTGGAGGTATTTCCGCCACCCTCTTCCAGGGGGCGCTCATATGAGCCGCCCGATGGGTGGGAATCGATGCTGTCCGGCTTGCCAAACGCAATGTAGATGTGTCCGCGGTCGGTCATCCATCCCGGCTTGCCGGCCGCGAAATGCTCGTTCGCATACGCAATGCGGGCGTAATGCTCGTCTCGGAACTCATTCTCGGGGCTGTCCGGATTCGGATTCCGGCGCTGCCAGAACATTTCGATGAACTGCTGCCGCTCCTCTTCGTTGGAGAGGTTCTTGAAGGCTTTGCGCCTCTTCGTCCGTGATGATCCAGCGAACGTCCTCGTTCAGCCACTTCTTGTCTTCGGGGCTCAGCTCGTTGCGGACCGCTTTGCGACGCTGGGCCTCCTCGTGGTCGCTGAGGCGGCGCTTCAACGGATCAGGCCGCTCTTCCACCGGCGCACCCTTTGTCACGGTGCCAGGATCTACGGCCTGCCCACTCTGGGCATGAAGCCGCGGTTCGGCAAAACCGAGACTGAGCACTGCAAGCGAAAGAGCGAACAACGAACGAAGGCGCATCGGGCCGAACTCCTGACAGAGGACCGCACCAGTATACGGCGTACAAACGTGCATCCTCAACCTTTTCTCCGTGGGACGGGCCCACTGTTGGTATCCTGTCGCCAGGCGTTCCGTCCAAATTTCAAGACTGGGGAACCTGCACGGCGATTGCCGCGTATCGTCCTTAGTCCCTACCCCCGATGCAGAGATCAAGTCCTTACACACCATGAGCAAAAAGAAGACCATCCTGATTCTCCTCGGCCTTCTGGTCGTCGTCGGTATTGTCATCGGCACTGTTGTTCAGAGCCGTAACAACGTCACGCCGGTTACGACTGCCAAGGTAAGCCACGCAGAACTCACTGCCACGGTCAGCGGCACCGGCCAGATCAAGCCAAAAACCTACGTCAACGTCGGGGCTACCTCCTTTGGACGAATCACCCACTTGTTTGTTAAAGAGGGCGATCACGTAAAGAGGGGTACGGTTCTCGCTACCGTCGAGAACGTGCAGCCTTCCGCCACGGTGGCCGCCCAATCGGCCACCATCGCCAGCAGCCGCACCGACGTGAACTCCTACCTGGCCGCCGAGAACACAGCACGGGCGAACGTAGACGCCGCCAAGGCCGACCTGGAGCAGAAGCAGCTCGACTATGGCCGCGCCCAGCAGCTCTATAACGACAAGCTCATCGCCAAGCAGGACTTCGACAGCAAAAAGGCTGCCTTCGACATGGCCGCCGCCACGCTCGCGCAGCGACAGGCCGCGGCCACGCAGTCCCAGGCCCAGACCGCCTCGGCCCGCGCTCACGTCAACCAGGCCGTGGCAACGCAGCGCTCCAACTTCGACTCGCTGGACAAGACCGTGAGCCGCGCTCCCTATGACGCGCTGGTCACCAACGTCCCCGTGCGCGAGGGCGAGACGGTAGTCGTCGGCATCCAAAACGCCGAAGGCTCGACCCTGATGACCTTGGCCGATATGAGCGTCATCACCGCCGAAGTCAAGGTGGACGAGACCGATATCGTCAACCTGAAGCTCGGCCAGCAGGCCGATGTCACCGTCGACGCCTTCCCCGGAAAGGTCTACAAGGGCCATGTTACCGAGGTGGGCGACCAGGCCCTGCTCCGCACTACCGGTGTCGCGACCTCCCAGTCCACCACCGGCACGGAAGAGGCCAAGGACTTCAAGGTGGTCGTCACCCTTGACCAATCACCGGAGGAGTTGCGACCCGGCCTTTCCGTGAATGCCAAGATCACGACGGCTCACAAGGATAACGTCCTTTCCATCCCCATCCAGTCCCTCGTCGAGCGTGACCCCACCATGGAGACCCAGCTGTTCAAGAACCACGGGGCAACGTCCGGGAGCGCCGTCTCCGCCGCCACGCGGCAGCAGACCACGGAGGGTGTGTACGTCCTGGTACACGACGGGAATACGCTGCGCGTACGATTCACCCCCATCACGACCGGCATCTCGGGCACGACTGATATCGAGGTCACAAGCGGCTTGAAGGATGGCGAAGAGATCGCCACGGGACGCTACAAGATCTTGCGAACGCTGAAGAGCGGGATCGCCGTCAAGCATGACACCGCCCCGGCCACGCCGACACCGGACAGCTCAAGCTAAGCTAAGCAAAGACCGGGTGGAGGCGGAAATGCCTGCTTCCACCCGCCCATCCGCAGGAGAACGCATGGCCGCAACGACTGCACCCCTTAATGAGACCCTGCCCGGACAGCGGGTCGGCAAGAACGCGGACGGGCCGCACGCCGGCGATGTCATCGTCACTGACAACATCTGGAAGACCTACGAGATGGGGGACCAGCAGGTCCATGCCCTTCGCGGCGTAGATATCCGCATCCGCCACAATGAGTACGTCGCCATCATGGGCCCCTCGGGTTCGGGAAAATCGACGCTGATGAACCTCATCGGCTGCCTCGATTCCCCGACGCTCGGACAGTACTGGCTTAATGGACACGATGTCTCAAAGTTGAACGACGACGAGCTCGCCCGGATCCGTAACAAGGAGATCGGCTTCGTCTTCCAGACCTTCAACCTGCTCGCCCGCGCCACGGCGCTCCACAATGTTGAACTGCCGCTGATCTACAACGGCACACCCTCCGCGGCCCGCATTGCCCGTGCCAAGGCCGTGCTCGAATCTGTAAACCTGGGCGAGCGCATGAACCACCGGCCGAACGAACTCTCCGGCGGCCAGCGGCAGCGCGTGGCAATCGCACGGGCCCTGGTGAATAGCCCAAGCATCATCCTTGCCGACGAACCGACCGGAAACCTGGATTCCAAGACCTCCGTCGAAATCATGGCGCTGTTTGATGAACTGCATAACCGGGGCAACACCATCGTCCTCGTCACCCACGAGCCTGACATCGCCGACTTCGCCCATCGAGTCATTTCGATCAGAGACGGTTCCGTAGAGAGCGACGGCCCGAGCCGACGCGTTCGTTAATTCGAGGCCAAGCCGAGGCCTCTCCCACCTTCGGTGCATATCTTTTGACGGACCTTCCCCGTCTACTAGAGGGAACCCTCTCGCAGGGGGCCTTCGCAGCGACAGAACATCCCGCATCCCCTGCTTCCGAACCGCTCTTGCGAGAGGCCCCGCGCGGGCCCCGCTCGCAACAAATCTTCGGACCCCGCATCTGAATGGTTAGGAATGACGATCCGCGCTCGAGTTCTGCTGTTGGCCGCTCTGCTGACCGGTTGCGCACCTGCAGCCTCTGCAGTTGACGCCAGGTTCGACCTGGTTGGACCCAAAGTAGATGTGCGCGTGACGCGCGGGGAGAACACGCTCCCGATCGCGTCAGTTCCCAATTTGCAGGCCGGCGACAAGCTCTGGATCCACCCCGACCTGCCTCCTACCCAATCGGTCAAGTACCTCCTCATCTGCGCCTTTCTCCGCGGTACGACCAACCCTCCCCCGGACAACTGGTTCTTCCGCATCGAGACCTGGAAGAAGGAGGTTCGCGACGAAGGCTTCTTCGTCACGGTCCCGCCAGAAGCCCAGCAGGCTGTGCTCTTTATGGCGCCGGAGACCGGGGGGGACTTCGCGACCCTCAAATCCGCCGTCCGCGGCCGTCCCGGCGTCTTCGTGCGTGCCTCTCAGGACCTCAATGAAGCCGGCTTTGAACAGGCCCGAATCGAACGCTACGTCGGCGACATCCGCCGAGTGCCGCCGTCCGACCCCGCCGAGCTCCAACGGCGATCCGACCTGCTCGCCCGTACGCTCGCCCTCAAGCCCAATGCGGACTGCTTCAAGCGATCCGTCGACGTTCAGTTCACCTGCCTTACCCAGACTGGGACGCAGAGCCTGCTCGACGACGGCCACGGGCAAAACATCGTTAGTTCTTTGTCGACCGGTCCCAGTTCCGACTTCATCCAGGCGGCAAGCTACACAGGGATCGCCGGCGCCGGGGTCTACTCAGCCTATGTAGGCGCGATCGTTGACCTGGTGCGCCTCATGAGCAACCTCCACACGGCGCAGTACCAGTACATTCCTGCGATCGCGTTCCCCCAGGGCGACGCGCTCAACCTTCGCCTGAATACGCCGCCATCGTTCCACAACCCGAAATCCGTTCTCGTGATCGGTCTGCCCAGCGTGCAACCCGCGAAGGAGCCGCCTCTTCGTCCCGCAAATGCAAACGAGGTTGCCTGTTTATTAAAACCGAAGGTCGTGTTGCCGATCGAGGGCGCACCGCTGGTCTTCTCCACCGACTTCGCAACAGGCCTCATCCTGCACCTCAATACGCCTCCCGGTACGCCCGCCCAGCCCGACATCCCGCTCATGGCCGACGCCTTTGAGGGCGGCCTGGTCCTGCAACACGGCCCGGAGCACCACGTTCCCCTCCGCGAGCAACGCGCTCTACTCAGTGGCGCCTCAGCCGTGACTACCCCTCCCGCTCCAGCCGCGAAACCGGCCGACAAGCCCCAGCCGGAACCCGTGACGCTCACAGGAACGATCACCGGCCGATGGGGCTTCGACGCCTTCGTCGGGCCCACCGTTCCTCTGCAGCAGCTTCCCGGCGGTGACTGGCATGTCATGAACCCTGACGGTTCCAGCGGCGACCTCATCGCCGGCAAAAGCGCGCAGATCTTCCTCGAGTCGACTGGCAGCGCCTGCGTGCACACGGTGTCAGCGGAACCGCCCAACAGCCACGAGGAACTAACTCTCCCCTTCCACGCGGACGCCCGTCCAGAACACCGCAATTTACTCGCGATCAACCTCCCTGAAGCGCGCCGTATCAGCCCCGGAAATCTCCATCTCGCAATTCAACAGTACGGCCAGCCTCAGCCGGACGCCGTAGCGGCTCAGACCTTCACGGACCCGCCCCACTTGGATACGGTGGCGCTTCCGGCCGCCGATAAGACCATGCTCCTCAAGGGCACAAACCTTTCCAGCATCCAGAAAATCAACTTGGGTGACCTCGTCTTTCGGCCCGCGCCGCAGGTCGCTGTCGGGGACGGGGCAGATTCCTCAGCACCGGAAGCCCCAACGTCTCTGCGCTTGAATTTGCCGGCCGAGGCAAACACGCCCCCCACCCACGCCGGGGACAAACTCACCGCGCAGATCACCCTCAACGACGGTCGTCGCCTGCCCCTTGCGATCACCGTGCTTCCGGCGCGCCCGTCCGTTGCTCTGCTCAGTCACAGCTCCGATCCCCTGCCGGGAACCAACATCAACCTCGGGAGCGCGGATGACCTTCCCCTGGCAGCTCACTTGACCTTCACACTGAAGAGCCGCAACGAATTTCCCCGCAATGGCCGGGTGGAAGTCGAAACCTCAGACGGTACGCTGCGCACCGTGCTGACCCTGGCGCCTTCCGGGGGCCTAGTTTTGCAGGACCCGCATACCGTGGTGGCCAGCCTGGATCCACTCAGTTCCTTCGGCCCAAGTGCCTTCGGCGCCCTGCACCTGCGCGCAGTCTTTCCCGTCATTTCCGGAAAGGGTCAGGCTGTTTCAAGCAGTTCGCAGGTTCCGATCCCAGGACAGGCGGGTGTCTTGCCCACACAACTGATTGCTCCCGTAGCTCCAGAAGATCCTTCCCGCGAAAGTGACTGGGTCCCCCTTGGTACCTTGGTCCGGCTTCCCAACTTGGCGCGGCTGCAATGTACCACGGACGTGACGGCGCCCTGCAGCCTCACCGGGCAGAACCTTTTCCTCATCCAGGCAGTAAGTGCCGACCCCGCCTTCACGAACGCTAGTGCGGTGCCCGACGGGTTCACCGGCAACTCTCTCCCGGTTCCCCACCCCGCCGCAGCCAACACCCTCTTCGTGAAGCTCCGCGATGATTCAAGTCCCATCAACTCCGCCATCGTGCCCACCACCGTCCCGACCGCACAGGCCAGCACAGTGCACGCCCACAATCTGGTCCATAACTAGCCCGGCTTGATCACGGTCAATTCTCAGCCGCAAGCGGCGCGTGCCGCAGATGCACTCGGGCCCAATCCGTTCCCATGCGAATGAAATGGACAGGCCGGATTCCCCGACCTGCCCATCATGCGCTGCTCCAACCATCGCCGATCTACACGGCAACCACGATCAAACGGCTTCCTTTTCGGTGTCCAACTCCGCCGGAAGTAGCCCCTTCTGCACTCGGCTGTTCTTCTGACCGTAGGTGAAGTACACCACCAAACCCACCAGCAGCCATCCAATCAGCCGAATCCAGTTACCCACGCCTAGCTCAACCATCATGTAGCCACAAATGATGATGCCGAGAATAGGAACCAGTGGAACCAGCGGCGTCTTGAAGGGACGGGGACGCTCTGGATCCACTCGGCGAAGAACGATCACCGCCGTGCACACAATCACAAAGGCAAGCAAAGTGCCGATGTTCACCATCTTCCCGATCAGGTCGATGGGCGTCACGGACCCGACCACGGCCGCAAGGCAACCGGCAAGGATCGTCCCCTTCCACGGCGTACGGAATCTCGGATGGATTTCTCCAAAGAATTTGCCCGGAAGCAAGCCGTCGTTCGCCATAGCGTACAGAATGCGCGACTGGCCAAGCAGCATGACCAGCATCACGCTGGTCAGGCCAGCCAACGCCCCGAGCACAATGATGTCCGAAGCCCAGCCAAGGTTGTGATCCAGAAAGGCATGCGCCAACGGAGCCTCAATGTTGATTTGGGGCCAATACACCATGCCGGTAAGCACGGCAGCCACGGCGATATACAAAACAGTACAAATCACCAGGGAAAGAATGATGCCGATCGGCAAGTCCCGCTTTGGGTTCTTTGCCTCTTGGGCCGTAGTCGATACCGCGTCAAAGCCGATGTAGGAAAAGAAGACCAGCCCCGCGGCCAGCCCGATCCCACCAAAGCCAAAGGGCGAGTACGTGTGCCAGCTGTTGCCCCAGTTTGCGCGGTCCACATAGTGGGTCCCGAGCGCGATCACAAAGAGCACAACCGCCAGCTTCACAACCACAATGCCCGCATTGAATCGTGCCGATTCCTGGATGCCGACGACAAGAATCGCCGTTATCAGAAGGGCAATCAGCAGTGCCGGGAGGTTAAACCCAAACTCCATCCCAAAAAGATGAGGTGCATTCAGCAGCGTATGAGCCTGCGACAACAGACCCGCAGAGGGATTCGTGGTCAGAGCCAGCACAGCCTCAGAGAAAGCCTTTGATCCCGGAACCAGATCCGGATGAGCACTCACCACCGTGCTCCGGGCTACTTCGTCGATGCAGCGGCGCACAGCAGTCCAGTGATCGTAGGCCAGCCAAAACGGGAAGTGGATGTGGAAGATCTGCAGAAACTCGATAAAGTTGTTGGACCACCCAGAGCTGACGGTGCTCGCGCCCATGGCATACTCGAGCGTCAGATCCCAGCCGATGATCCAGGCAAACAGCTCGCCCAGCGTCGCATACGCATACGTATACGCCGAGCCCGCCAGGGGGATCATCGCCGCGAACTCTGCATAGCAGAGTCCAGCAAACGCGCAGCCAAGACCGGACAACACAAAGGCCAGCATCAACGCCGGCCCGGCCTTCTGTGCCCCAATCCCGGAGATCACAAAGATGCCCGCGCCGATCACTGCGCCAATGCCAAGGGCCGTCAACTGAAATGGCCCGAGCGTGCGCTTCAGCGAGTGGGAGCTCTCTGACTGAGCCTCTGCCATCAGTGTGTTCATCGACTTCTTCGCCAACAAATTCGCCATTCGCCTGTCCAGTCCCCCTTAAAGCTCAGCCCTCACGGCAACACCCGGCCGCCGTGCCCGCAATAGATACACCGGTACCCCGAGCAGCACCAGCAGCAACCCAGGCCATGTGTACTGTGGCTTATATCGCAACAGTACACCACATATCCAGACCGCCATCCCGATATAGAGCGCCGGCAGCACGGGGTACCCAAACGCCTTGTACGGACGTGGGGCGTCGGGCCGCGTGCGTCGCAGCACAAACAATGCCAGGATGGTCAGCACGTAAAAGACCAGCACGGCGAAGATCACATAATCCAGCAACTGACCATAGCTTCCGCTCAGGCAAAGCAGACAGGTCCACGCCCACTGCAGCCAAAGCGAGTTCTTCGGCACGCCCGTGCTTCGCGTCCAGCTTGCCGGTCGCCTCGAAGAACAGCCCGTCCCGGCTCATCGCGTAGTACACCCGCGCCCCCGCCAGCAGCATGCCGTTTACGCAACCGAAGGTCGATACCAGGATTGCCCCGGCCATCAGCTTCGCCCCGAGGCCAGCAAACGCCGACTCCATCACCGCCGTCGCCACTCGATCCTCCGCGGCGAACGCGATTCCCCGGCCCGCGAGCGTGGGCGCGTCTGCCGCACCCATCATCGGCAGCACGGCGAGGATACACAAAGTTGCACAGGATGTACAGCAGCAGCACCACGCCGGTGCCCAGAGCCAGCGATAGCGGCAGGTTTCGCTTCGGATTCTGGATCTCTCCCGCGGTAAACGTGACGTTGTTCCACGCGTCGGAGCTGAACAGCGACCCCACCTGCACGACCGCAATCAGCGTGAAGGCCCCTACCATCGCCGATCCGCCACCCAGCCCAAAGAACGACCCAATCTCATCGGGTGCCGCGTGTGCAAGCTCGCATTCGCGAAGAACGCACGCCCGAAGTTCGCCGCCAATGCCGTCGCATTCCGCGCTACCAGTCCCACACCGATGACGCCGAGCAGCGCCAGCACCTTCGCGCTCGTGAACACATTCTGCACCGCTGCCCCGAGCTTCACCCCTCGCGTGTTCGTGAACGTCAGCAGCGTGATCAACAGCGATCGCAGCCAGATTCGCCGTGTTCAGCCCGATATTCCCGCTGCCCACATGCAAGATCCAGCGGCTCTGGCTCACCGCCGGAAAGAACACCCCCAGGAACTTCCCGAACGCCACACCAACGGCCGCAATCGTCCCCGTCTGGATCACCAGAAACAGCGTCCAGCCGTAAAGAAATCCCCAGATCGGCCCCAGCGCCTTCCCGCAGATACACATATTGCCCGCCTGCCTTCGGCATCATCGCCGCCAGTTCGCCGTAGCTGAGCGCGCCAATGATCGTCATCGCCGCCGTCACCAGCCACGCGGCAATCAGCAGCGCCGGCGAGCCCAGCGTCCGGCTCATATCCGCCGGCACAATGAAGATGCCCGAGCCGATCATCGACCCCATCACGATGGCAGTCGCAGAGAAGAGCCCGAGCCCCTGTACAAGGTGTGCGCCGCTCTGCGCAGAGGCACTCCGGCTCCCGTCGTGCGATTCCGCCGCGGACGGCTGATCCCTAACTACTTGCTCTGGCAAAGGCTTCGAAACCTACGTTCCGCGCAAAGCGCCAGGAACCGCCGGGCGCCGCACTCAGGGTGAATGAATAGAACCTTACCGCAAGCGCCGCAAGAAATCTCGCACCGTGGTAACCACAGTCTGGTCCTCCACAAAAAGTCCCCCGATGACCGCCACCGAGTCCGCTCCCGCTTCCATCACGGCGGGCGCGTTCTCGGGCGTAATTCCCCCAATGGCCACAAGCGGCTTGCGGGTAAGTGCCCGCGCTCGACGCACGCCCTCCAAACCGACAACCGGCTCTGCATCGGCCTTGGTCGACGTCCCAAACACCGGCCCGATCGCAATGTAGTCCGCCACCCCCGCGTCAGCCGCAACCACTTGGGCCTCATTGTGAGTCGATACCCCAACGAACAGAGAACCGCCCCCGAACACGGCTCGCGCACCCTCCGCGGGCAGATCCTCATGTCCCAGATGCACCGCAGACCACCCTGCCAGCAGCGCCAGATCCACCCGGTCGTTCATCACCGGCAGGCACGCTGTCCCTTGCAGCAACTCCGAGATCAAGGCCGCATGCGCAAGAACCTCGCGGGGCGCCCCCATTTTGTCGCGCAGTTGCAGGATCTCCGCGCCGCCCTCAACGAGATCACGCGTAAACGCCCCAACCGAGTTTCCCCGGGCCAAAAGGCTGCCTACATCAACGATCGGGTAAAGCCTCGGAAGAGCAATCAACGCGGCATATCCCGGTGACCCGCTTTGGCACGGTACCCAGCCGCGCCCAAACGCTTCTTCAACTCCTCGGCAATCATCACCGACCGGTGCTGCCCGCCAGTGCAGCCGATCCCGATCGTCAGGTAACTCTTGCCTTCCTTGATGTAATGCGGCAGCAGGAACGTCATCAACTCCGTCACTCGTCAAGAAATTCGCGCGTCTGCGGGAAACGATCTGACATACTTCGCCACCCGCGGATGCTTGCCTGTCAGCTTGCGGAACTCCGGGATGAAGTGCGGGTTGGGCAGAAAGCGGACGTCAAACACCAGGTCAGCTTCCGCCGGCACCCCATTCTTAAAGCCGAAACTGGTCACGGCGATGGTCAGATTCTGGTCGCTGGGCCCATCCTCCCGGCCAAACTGCGCCTGAAGGTGCGCCCGCAACTCATGCACGTTGAACTTGGAGGTATCCAGCAGAATGTCGGCAACATTCCGCACCGGATCCAGCCGCTTTCTCTCTGCCCGAATCGAGTCAACGACAGTCTCTTCGCGCCCCAGCGGATGCGGCCGTCGCGTCTCCGAGAAACGACGAACGATCACCTCTTCACTGGCTTCCAGGTACACCACTCGCGTCGGCAGGACCTTGCGCACCTGCTTCAAGATCGCCGGAAACCGGTCCAGGCGATTCCCTTCGCGGACATCCACCACAAGCGCAGCTCGCTCGATCTCTGCAGACTTCGCGACCAGATCCGCAAACCGCGGAATCAGCTCCAGTGGGAGATTGTCAACCGAATAGTACCCAAGATCTTCAAAAGTCTTCAGCGCGGAAAGCTTGCCCGACCCCGACATCCCGGTGACGATGACAAGCTCTCGCGGATTCCCTTCGCCCTGCGTCGTGGGGAGCGGCGCTTCCTTCTTTACCTTCTTTGGTTTCGCGGTAGCTTCTTTGCGCGCGGCCGGACGGCGGGTCGCCATAGCAACGATCCTACATCTACATAGCTCCAGCCGCTGCAACACAAATGGAGAAAGGCCCGATGCATCGGGCCTTTGTTCCATTTCGGGAATCGCTACTGCGCGTTCAGCATCGGGACCACCCCGAGAGCCTCTGCATCCTCAGTAACAATCGGCTTGGGGTGACTGCGAATCGTCTGGTGCCGCTGATTGTGGTGAACAATCTGCTGCTCCACCCGGCGAAGGGCATCATGCAGCGCCTGTTCCATGTCCTTGCCTTCACAGCGGGCCACAAAGTCCCCTGCAGGACCCAGCAACTCAACTTCCGCTATGTGCCGGTACTTGTCCAACCCAAGCACAATCCGTGCTCCGGTCGCATTGGGGATCATGGGAAAGATTCGCTCGAGATACTCCGTGGCGTGCGCGCGATGCTTGGCCGTTACAGAAAACCCACGGCCCACAAACTCAATGTGCATGAAAGCTCCTTCCGCCCAGTTACGATGCCGTTATCGCTGGCGGCGTTGATGTGTACTGGGAATTCCCAAATGCTCCCGGTACTTCGCCACCGTCCTTCGTGTCACCTGAATGCCCTGCCGCTGCAGCTCCGACGCCAGTGCGTCGTCCGTCAGCGGCTTGCCCGGATCCTCCTCTTCAATCAGCTTCTTCACCTTACGCTTCAACAGGAGCAGCGGCAGATCTCCGCCCTCCGGCCCGTTCACACCTTCAGAAAAGAAGAATCGTAGCTCATACACACCCTGCGGTGTGTGGACGTACTTGTTGGAAACCGCCCGGCTCACCGTCGAGGCATGCACCCCGATCTCATCGGCGACGTCCTTGATCATCATCGGCCGAAGCCCCTCGACACCGCGCTCCAGAAACTCCCGCTGTCGCCGAAGGATGGCCTCACAGGTCCGAACAATCGTAGCCTTTCTCTGCTCCAGATTCCGCAAAAGCTGTATCGCAGACCGGTACCGCTCCTTCACGTAGTCCCGAACCTCGCGCTCCATGCGGCGCTCCACCATCATGCGCCGGTACTCATGGTTCAGCCGCAGCGAGGGCACGTCCTCGTCGTTCAGGACGACTGACCACTCTTCATCCCGCTTCACAAAGCTCACGTCCGGTTGAATGAGGCGGGTCGTCCACCTCGTTGAACCGCGCCCCGGGCCGGGGTCCAGCTTGCGAATCAACTCCGCCGCGGCGGCTACCTCCGCGGCAGGCCGGCGGCATACCCGCGCCAACTCCCGCAGATCCCGCCGCTGCAGCAAGGGAAGGTGCCCCAGCACAATGGTCTCGGCTGTGCCAACAAGCGCGGCATCCGCGCCGCAGGTCACTGCCCTGGCAGGACCTCCGCTCCCGCATGCGCCTCGCAACTGCACTGCCAGGCACTCGCGCAGGTCCCGGGCTCCAACTCCCGATCGGGTCCATGCCAAGGAGCACCTGCCGCGCCGCCTCCACGCACCGCAATCCCTGGGCCTCGTTCATCCACAGCTCGTCCATCCCCAGGTGCAGCAGGTCCTCGTCGCTGGCGGTCAGATACCCGTCCTCGTTCAAGTTCCCGACCAGCAGCTCCGCAACGCCGGCGCTCGTCAGGGCTGAGACTCAGGGCTCCCAGCTGCCAGTGCAGGTGGTCGGTCAGCGTGCTCGGGGCCGCCAGAAAATGCTCAAACGAAGGCTTGTCGTACTCCTCAAAGGTCGACGGACTGCGAAACCCGGGATCCAGGTAATCCTGAAAGTAGCTCCCGAAGTCGACTTCCTCGAAAGGATCCTTCTCCACCCGCTCGCCTTCAGCAGCGACCTCCTGCGCGGTACGCTCCCGGTCGCCCTCCCGTCCGGCTCGCTCTTCAAGCGGTTCTACGCTCTGGTCGATCTCCTCCAGCACCGGATTTTCGACCAGTTCATTCGTGATCATGTCCTTGAGCTCAAGATTGTTCAGCGCAAGAACGCCCACCATCTGCACCAGACCGGGGGTAAGCACCTGGCGCTGCGTGAGCTTTACATTCAGTCTGGTCTGTAACAACGTCCGTTACTCCGGAGCCCGTTCGTTTGCGTGCACCATCGACTCGCTACCGCCCCGCCACGGGTGCTCGGGGGCGTGCCTGCAGTCTACTCCGAATTTACAGAGAATCTCTGCAACGAAAGAGCAGTTTGGGCACCAAATTGCTTACTTGCGCTACGCTACCTCGCTGCCGGAGGGTCGCCATCTCCTGCAGAAGGTCCATCGGAGATGTCCCGGCGATTCTCCCCAAGCTGAAAGTTCTCCCCCAGGTAGATCCGCTTCACCTCAGGATCTCGACCCAGGGCTCCCGGCGTTCCCGTGCGGAAGATCTTGCCATCATTGATGATGTACGCCCGCTCCGTGACGCTCAGCGTCTCCCTGACGTTGTGATCCGTGATCAGAATGCCGATCCCCTGGGCCTTCAATTCGAAGATGATCTGCTGAATCTCCAACACCGCGATCGGGTCAATACCCGAAAAGGGCTCATCCAGCAAAATGAAGGCGGGGTCGATCGCCAGGCAGCGTGCAATCTCTACCCTCCGGCGCTCCCCGCCTGAAAGCGCATAGCCCTGCGTCTTGCGCACATGCCCCAGGCTCAACTGGCTGATCAGCGTCTCCGTTCGCTGCCGCCGCTGCTGCCAAGTCCCGTGCTGAGTCTCCATTACAGCGAGGATGTTGTCCTCTACTGTAAGTTTGCGGAACACCGACGGCTCCTGCGGAAGGTAGCTGATCCCATGCTCCCGCGCGCGCAGGTACATCGGCGTGCGCGTAATGTCCGCACCATCCACAACGATCCGTCCCAGATCCGGACGCACCAGCCCAACGATCATGTAAAAGGTGGTCGTTTTCCCGGCTCCATTCGGCCCCAGCAGACCGACAATCTCACCTTGCCGGATCTCCACGCTGACCCCGCGTACTACCTGTCGCCCGCCGTAAGCTTTGCCGATCTCTTCCGTCGCCAATGTCCGCGTCATGGTTGCTTCAGGGCTTTCCCTTCAGGTCCGTCTCAGTGTGGACCCGGGTGCCGCCTGGCGCCTTCGATCCACCCTCGGTGCCCGCCACGACGATCGTACTATCCGTGTTCCGAAACAGCAGGGTTGCCCCCGTGACGAGGCTCCCCCCTTCTCCCATGACGCGCGGCGGCTTGCCCGGCGTGCCCGTCAGCACGAAGTTGTCGGTCGCTGCGGTGTACGTCAACTGCTGTCCCACACCGGTCCGACCCACCTGGCTCATCTGCACGTCACCGAGCATCACCATACGTTCCAGGCTCCCGCCCAGCTCCGGGCCGGCCGAAGCCCCAGTCTCCACCGCGCTCGGCTTCGTCTTGGCAGCCCGCAGAGTAGCCGTCCCACGATCCGCAGAAATCTCTCCTAGCGCGCCCGAAAGTCTCACCTTGCCCGTAAACACCGCCTGGTGCTGCACGTCGTCATAGTCCATCTGCCCTGCGCTCACCTGAACTGCGTTTCTGGCAGCCGCAGGCACAGCATTGCCGGCCAACACGCCTGCCCCGGGGCGTGCGGGATTCGCAGCTATCCTTGGCCGGGGCTACGCTGGCGCCACGCGCATCGTCCTTCCCTCCACCCGTCGCGAACACTGCGTGCACGTCCCCACCCGGCCCCGCTGGGCGCGCTGACATCCCATGTCGCCGCCCATCCAGCGTGATCTCCGCAGCCAGCACCTGTGAGCCGCCCTGCCACAGTTGTGCCGGCCTGCCTGCCTCGCCGAAGAACTCCGAGAGACCGGCCGCATGCAGCAGGCGCGCCCGGCTCGCTAGCACGTGCGTTGCGGGCCCGCCCTCCCGGTCCCAGGTTCGTGGCGATCACGCCTCCGGTTGCCTCGGCATCGCCGGTCGCCTGCTGCAGGACGATCTGGCTGGCCTGCACCGCGCCTGCGCTCTGTTGCACCTCGGCCCGGGCACTCGGATCGCCGACCAGCGTCAGGGTTCTGCTCCCCCCGGCATACTCGGCCCGGTCCGCCCGGCCGGTTGTCTCCTCC
This sequence comes from uncultured Verrucomicrobiae bacterium, assembly GCA_963717535.1. GTDB lineage: Bacteria > Acidobacteriota > Terriglobia > Terriglobales > Acidobacteriaceae > Granulicella. Next base: position 161,234 of record OY970344.1, on the reverse strand, counting down.
GCAACGTGCCCGGTCGGCCCCTCTTTGGCCGCCGTCCAGGATGCAAAGGCCACATGCCCCGTCTGCACCGCCGAAGATACCTCCTCCGCGCCGAGCGAGGCAGGCGCTTCCCCCGCTCCCGCTGTGCAAAGATCGACTCGCAGCAGATCCCCCGTGCTCCCCTGGCGGGCTCCGTCCGTCCCGGTCTGCGCCAGCCGTGTGTGCCCGGAGCCGGCCAGGTCCTGCGCCACCGCTCTTCCACCAGGACCAGCGCGAAAGGTGGTGACCAGCTCATCCCCACTCACACTGCTCGACACGGTCCGGGCCAGCCCTCCCGGCAATGGCTGCTTCACCGATCCAAACGAGGCCTTGCCCGCGAGGCGCACACGCCGCAAGACCGCGCGTCGCCCGGTCGCACCCGACTCAGGAACGAAATCGGCCAACAATCTGGTCCGCAGACAGCTGCCGCTGTACGGTCCCGTCCGCAGCCGACGAACTCCCGGTGAAGCGGACCGCCCCGGCTGCAGCCACGCTGCTCAACAGGCCCTCGGCGATCCCAGCTCAGGTCCATCGTTCCCGCCGACCCCTGCCCTGGCTTGTTCCGGTCCGTGTCGGCAAGACGCACCCCCGAGAAGAGTCGAGCGTGCTGCGGCCGGTTCCCCGCGCCAAACACGGCAGTGGCTTGCGGCGCTGTCACCGGTCTCGGTGCCCGCCCGCATCTCCACCGCCCCATTCGCCTCGGCAGCCTGCAGCGAGCCATCCTTGTGAAGGTGCAGCAGCACGTGGCGTCGCCCGCGCACTCCGCTCTCCAGAGACCAGAACCGGGGTCACCAGATCAGCCGTGTTCGCCGACCGGTTCAACTCCATACGTCCTGCATTCAGTGAAAACGCCGCATTGCGCACCGTGCCGGTCATGCGCACATCCGCCAGAAGCCGCACCACGCTCTGCGCCGAGTCGAACTCCGCGCCCCGCGAAGTACACCGAATCCCGCCATAGCTGAACTCGGCCGCCTCTCCCGTCGCAGCCAGCCCCAGCTTCCGCAGATACACCACTCCGCTGGTCCGCACATGGATCACACCCGGGTCCTCCGCTGCCTCATCCTCCTGCTCAAAGCTCAACGGAGGACGCGAACCCGCAACCGGCGCCTTGCCCCCAGGCTCCGGTGCCTGCAGGTCCATGTGGACCTCACCGATCGCCCGCGCGACGCCGGCCTCCTGGTCGTACTGGAACTCCTTGCCGTAGATCCGGTCATCCCGCCCCGGCTCCCGCCCATACAGAATCAGCACCGCATCGTGCAGCGCCCATTGGTTCTTGCCCAGGGGCGTCGCCTTTGACGCATGCAGGGTGAACACCGTGTGGCCCTTGCTGGACTGCGACCAGGTAAACCCGTTCGTCTCCTGACGCAGATTCACACCACTGCGGGCCAAAATGCGCTGCCAGATCTTCCCCGCACGGTACCGTGCCAGCCCAAAGAACCCGGCCACCACGCCCGCAAGCAGCAGCACGCCAACCAGCAACAGCCACCGCAACTTCGTCGCCGACCACCGCATCCTCTCCCATCGTAAGCGCTGAGGTTGAACGGCAGCGTCAACGATCTAACCGAAGCGGCCAACGCGAACTGCCGACAGCGCAACGCCCACGCGCAGCCGCCAACCTGAAGCCCCGCCCCTCCTCCAGCATCCAATCAAAGTTATGGCCGATCAGCTCTACCTCAGCCTCTGGTACCCCAACTTCCGTTTCGCCGCGCTCCCCTCCGCCCTGCAGGCGGTCATGCGCCAGTTCGCGCAGGTCGCCTCCGGCGGCAACGACGCAGCAGCGATTACAACCGCGTCGTCGCGGCCACCAGCCTACCCGCTCGACTGGACCGAGTCCCCCACCTACCAGCGCATCTACGTCAACGACGACCGCGCCGCAGCCAACCCCGACACCGAAGCCTCCCGCATCGAGAACGCCGTTCGCCGAAGCCACCGAGCAGCTCCACGAAGACACCGCCTACGAGTTCGAAATGCGCTGGGGCCTCTGGCTCCCCGAAGCCGTCTCCGCTGCCGAGGATGCCGCTGCGGAAGCCCTGGAAAACGAAGACGACGAAACCTTCGAAGACGCCCAACTGGACCGCACCTGGCGGCTTGAGCCCACCCGCGTCCGCATCACCGGCTTCGGCCCCGAGTTCGACCACGGCACCTACGAAACCAACGGCCACATTCGCGTTGACTTCGGCCTCGATACCCCCTTCACCCTCGATGACGAATTGGTCGACGAAGGTCTCGACCGCGACGCCACCCTCCGCATCCAGCAGAACGTAGAAAAGCTCCTCGCCTTCACCCTCTCTGTCGAGAAGAAGTGCGGCATCTCCAGCCGCCTCCTCTGGACCGAAAGCGGCGAACCTCTCGCCGAGAAGCTCATCGCCCGTCTGCAACGGCTGAACTGAACTGGATCAGGTGATCCCTCTTCTCTACGCCAGCGTAGACCCCCGGATTACCTGCCATCCGCCACGGGTGTGCCTCCCTGCAGCCTGATCGCGCACAGGGATTGCAGTCCCGCTAGACTCGCCCCACGAAGGCCGCGCGGTATACCCTTCAAACCAAGGGTCTACCGTGCTTCGCTTCGGCTGCTATTTCTTGATCGCGTCCGTCCTCCAAGGACAAGCACCGGCATCTCCCCGACAACAAGCCCTCGCCGCTGAGCAAGCAAAAGACCTCCCCGCAGCCGAACGCGCCTGGCAGCAGGTCCTTGCCACCGCCCCCGGCGACGCCGAAGCCAACGCTCACCTCGGCCTCGACTACGCACTGGAAGGCAACTACCCCCAGGCTATCTCCGCCTATCGCAGGGCGGTCGCCGTCGACCCTGTGCTCCCCAGTCTGCAGATGAACCTTGGCCTGGCCCTCTTCAAAACCGCCCAACTGGCCGACGCAATCCAGCCCCTCGCCGCCGCCGCCGGGCAAACCCCCGCTGACCCGCGCCCCAAACTCCTCCTCGGCATGGCGCAATACGGCACGGGCCGCTACACCGAGGCGATCCCAAACCTGCGGGCCGGCCTGGACCTCACCCCAGACAACCTACAGCTCCGCCTCACCCTCGCCCAAAGCTGCCTCTGGGCCAAGGACTACACCTGCGCCCTTGAGCAGGACAAGCTCATCCTCCAGCAGGACCCCACGTCTGCCCAAGCCGACATGATCGCCGGCGAAGCCCTCGACGCGAAGGGCGACATGGCCGGCGCGGTCGTCCAGTTCAGAGCCGCCGAAACCGCAAATCCCAACCTTCCAGACCTACACTTTGGCCTCGGATACCTCCTCTGGAAAGGAGGCAACTTCGCCGACGCCGAACCCGAGTTCCAGAAGGAAGTCCAGCTAAACCCGGACCACACGCAGGCCCTCACCTACCTCGGCGACCTCGCCCTTAAGAAGAACGACTGGTCCACCGCACGCTCCACCCTTGAACACGCCGCCGCCCAACCCAACGCCGTTCGCCTCACCTTCCTGGACCTCGGCCAGGTCAACGCGCACGACAAACGCAACGCCGAGGCACAAGCCAACTTCAAGCAAGCTATCCAGCTAGCCCCTGAGGACCCCGACGCCCACTACCGCCTCGCCCGCCTTGCCCAGGCTATGGGTAACCCCGAAGAAGCCCGGACCGAACTAGCCAAAGTCCAACAACTTCACAAGGCTAAAGACGAAGTCCTCGTCCAAAAGATCACCCCACCCACCGCAAAACCGTAGTTCTACCCTTGTCGTTCAATACCTCCCGGAGAGCTCTGGTGCAATGAGTACTGCCGATCAAATCCAGTGTGATCGGCACGGCGCAGCGTTCGAAGCGTTCCTATGTAGTCACCTCGCCGAAGATCCCGCCCAAAATTGGTATTCCATCGCCCCGCATCCCAAAAACCAATGGCCGGATGCTTGGTGTTCCGTATGTCACGTTGCGTACCTTCGCGAAGATCAATGGATGAGAAGAACGAAGGCGAGATAAAGGCCAAGGTGTTCTGTCACCGCTGTTACGAAGCACATCGTGCGCTGGGGAACGCGGTTGATGTTCCAAATTGTGACCTGTCGGACTAGCGCCGCGCACAACCGGTCGACCTCCCGCACTGCTGACGGCCGTTGCTCCTTGACACCTATCCCTTCCTGCAAGCTACCTTCTCATTCATCTTTGCTTAGCCACGTTGCCACACCGAACCGGAGTCCGCGCATGCCTCTTACCAAAGCCACCGCCCACCCAGCCGTGGACTCCTTCACCGCCACCGCCACCGAAGACCGCCACAGCATACGCTGGTTCGTCTGCTTCCTCCTCTTCCTCGCTACCACCATTAACTACATGGACCGCTCGGTCCTCTCCCTTATCGAGCCGCTCCTCCACCTCCCCTTCATGGGCTGGGTCCCCAACCTTGACGCAAAATTCCAGGTCGCCTATCACCTAAACTACGGCCACATCGTTGAAAGCTTCCAGATCGCCTACGCCGCCGGCTTCCTGATCGCCGCCCCGCTCATCGACCGCTTCGGCACAAAAAAGGGCTACGCCTTCGCCATCTGCATCTGGGCCGCCAGTTCCCTCAGCCACTCCGTCGTCGCGTCCGTCGCCGGTTTCTGCATCGCCCGCGCCTGCCTCGGCATCGGCGAATCCGGCAACTTCCCCGCCGCCATCAAGGCCACCACCGAGTGGTTCCCGACCGAAGAACGCGCCCTAGCCACCGGCCTCTTCAACTCCGGTGCCAACGCTGCCTTCTTCATCGCCCCCGCGGTTCTGCCTCTCATCACCTTCCGCTACGGCTGGCGAGCCGCCTTCCTCTTCACCAGTTCCCTCGGTGGTCTCTGGCTCATCCTTTGGCTGCTCTTCCCCTACAACCGCCTCCGCCGCACCGCCAGCACCACCCAGGAAAACCTCGCGAATGTTCTCCCCCAGACCCGCGGCTGGCCCCTCTACGCCGGCATCCTCAGCAACCGCGGCCTTTACGCCTTCGCCATCGGCAAAGGGCTTACCGACCCCGTCTGGTGGTTCTACCTCTTCTACCTGCCCATGTTTCTCCACGACAACTACGGGCTCGAGCTAAAAGCCGCCTACTGGCCCATCGTCCTCGTCTACGCAGTCTCATCCGTTGGCAGCATCGGTGGCGGCGCGCTCTCCGGAGCCCTCATGAAACGCGGCAGCACGGTAAACGCTGGCAGAAAACTGACCATGCTCCTCATGGCCGTTTGCGTCCTGCCCATCGTCTTTGTCCCGTATATGCACACACTCTTCCCTGCCAACCCCTGGCCCGCCGTAAGCCTCATCGCCCTCGCCGCCGCTGCCCATCAGGGATGGTCGGCTAACATCTACTCCACCGTGACCGACATGTTCCCCTCCACTTCAGTCGGCACCGTTATCGGCTGGGGCGGCGCGGTCGGCTCAGCCGGCGGAGCCCTCTTCACCTGGCTCGTCAGCCACTACTTCGCCCTGCATCCACTGCCCATCTTCATCCTGGCCGCTACCGCCTACCTCCTCGCCCTCTGCATCTTCCAACTCCTCGTCCCCCGCCTCGGCGCCCCCTCAACCACCCACTAAGCGGGTGCCCCATCTTCGCCGCAGCTCCCGGCGGCTAAGGTGGGTCGTCAATCAAAGCTCGAATCCTTCGTGCCTCTCTCGTTGTCCCCAAACGTCGAGCTTGAAACTGCCCGAGCACCCAGAAGAAACCTCATGCCCGGAAATAGTGCAGTATGGAAGGGTTACTTTCGACCAGAAGTACCCACCTAAGTCCTGTATCCAACGTACTTTGGACGTAAAGTACGGGGGAGGGGTACCCAACCCGCTTTTCTACACTGAACGGTGCCGCCCCATGAAGATCACCAACGCCCGCCTCATCATCTGCAGCCCCGACCGCAACTTCGTCACCCTGAAGATTGAGACTGACGAAGGCCTCTACGGCCTCGGCGACGCCACCCTCAACGGCCGCGAGCTCGCCGTCGCCAGCTACCTTTCCGACCACGTCCTCCCCTGCCTGATCGGCCGCGATCCCGCCGACATCGAGGACATCTGGCAGTTCCTCTACCGCGGGGCCTACTGGCGCCGCGGCCCCGTCACCATGGCCGCCATCGGAGCCGTCGACGTCGCCCTCTGGGACATCAAGGGCAAGGCCCTCAACACCCCCGTCTACAACCTCCTCGGCGGCAGATCCCGCCACGGTTGCCTCGTCTACACCCATGCCAACGGGCGCGACATCGAAGAAGCCCTCGACAGCGTCCGCCAGCACATGGAAGAGGGGTACCTGGCCGTCCGTGCCCAGGCCGGCGTCCCCGGCGTGGCCTCGAGCTACGGCGTCTCCAAGGCCGGCAAGGCCTACGAACCAGCAGAACGCGGTCTCCCCTCGGAGTCCCTCTGGTCCACGGAACGCTACCTCAACTTCGCCCCCACTCTCTTCGAGAAGCTCCGCGTAGAGCTGGGCCCCGACCTCCATCTCCTCCATGACGTCCACCACCGCCTCACCCCCATCGAAGCCGCGCGCCTCGGCAGAGCCCTGGAGCCCTACCACCTCTTCTGGCTAGAAGACCCCACCCCCGCCGAAAACCAGGACGCCTTCCGCCTCATCCGCCAACACACCACAACACCAATAGCCGTAGGCGAGGTCTTCAACTCCGTCTGGGACGCCCACGATCTCATCCGCAATCAGTGGATCGACTACATTCGCATGACAGTCGTTCACGGCGGCGGCATCACCCCCGCCAAAAAGACCGCAGACTTCGCCGCCCTGTACGGGGTCCGCACCGGCTATCACGGCGCAACCGACCTCAGCCCTGTGACCATGGCCGCCGCTCTCCACGTCGGCCTGGCGGTCCACAACTTCGGCATCCAGGAGCACATGCACCACACTCCCCTCACGGACGAAGTCTTCCCCCATGGCTACACCTTCAACGCCGGCTACATGCACCCCGGGGACGCCCCCGGACTGGGCGTAGACATCGACGAAGTTCTCGCGGCCAAACACCCATACCAACGCGCTTACCTGCCGGTAGCTCGCAAACTCGACGGCACGCTCACCGACTGGTAGAACTCGATACTGCCCATGGCTGACTACGATCAGTTGCAGATCCGCCCCGCCGCTGAAACCCGGCACGACCTCCTCGCCCTCGGCGAAGTCCTCCTGCGCTTCGACCCCGGCGAGACCCGCATCCACACCGCCCGCAGCTTCAACGTCTGGGAGGGCGGCGGCGAGTACAACGTGGCCCGGAGCGCCCGTCGCTGCTTCGGCCTCCGCACTGCCATCGCCACCGCGCTGGTCGATAATCCCATCGGTCGGCTCCTTGAAGACCTCATCCTCCAGGGCGGCGTCTCGCCCGACCACATCCTCTGGCGTCCGTTTGATGGCCTCGGCCGCGAAGCCCGCAACGGTGTCTACTTCCTCGAACGCGGCTTCGGCCCCCGCCGCGGCTTGGGGGCCATGGACCGCGGCCACACCGCCGTCTCGCAATTGCAACCCGGCGACATCGACTGGAACCACATCTTCGGGCACGAAGGCGTCCGCTGGTTTCACACCGGGGGTATCATGGCCGCCCTCTCGGAATCCACCACCGAGGTCGTTCGCGAAGCCATGCTCGCCGCCAAAGCTCACGGAACCGTCGTCAGCTTCGACTGCAACTACCGCCCCTCCCTCTGGGAAGCTCGTAATGGTCGCCAGGGCTCCATATCCGTGAACCGGAGCCTCATGCCTATGGTCGACGTCCTCTTTGGCCATGAAGGCGACATCGCCCGCGGCCTTGCGGGCGAGTTGGGCGACGCGAGCAACGGCCCCGTCTGGCACAACGCCGATACCTTCGCTGCCATGGCCGCACGCGTCACCGCCGACTTCCCTAATCTCAAGGTCATTGCCACCACCACCCGCAGGGCCATCACCGCCACCCGTAACGACTGGTCCGCCTTCGCCTCCATCGCGGGCCAGACCTACACAGGCCCGGGCTTCGAGGACCTCGAGATCCTCGACCGCGTCGGCGGCGGCGACGCCTTCGCCAGCGGCCTTATCTACGGCCTCCTCACGAACCGCGACCCGCAGTGGTCCCTCAACTGCGGGGTAGCCCATGGAGCCCTCACGATGTCCACCCCCGGCGACAGCTCCATGGCAACCCTGCCCGAAGTCGAAGCGCTAATGGGAGGCAAGGACGCCCGTACCCTCAGGTAGATCCGTAAGCTGGCAAGCGCCCGTGTTTCTCCTTCTCCGCGCGGAAGACTTGCAGATGCGGCCGAACAGTAACTTAGAAAGCACACCACCCATGCCCAACAAATCCGAAGTCCTCGCTCGCATCCGCCAGACCGGCCTGGTCCCCGTCCTCCGCGCGCACTCCGAGTCCCACGCGCTCGCGCTCATCGACGCCATCGCCGAAGGTGGCGTCGACGTCCTCGAGATCACCATGACCGTACCAGGAGCCGTCCGCCTCCTCGGCCGGCTCACCCACGACCGCCCCGACCTCCTCCTCGGCGCCGGCACCGTGCTCGATGCTGAGACCGCGCGCCAGTGCATCCTGGAAGGCGCGCAATTCATCGTCAGTCCCGCCCTCAACCTCACCACAATCGAGCTCTGTCATCGCTACTCGATCGCGGTACTTCCCGGCGCGCTCACCCCCACCGAAATCGTCACCGCATGGCAGGCCGGCGCTGATGTGGTCAAGGTCTTTCCCGCGAACGCGATGGGTGGTGCCCCCTACCTCCGCGCCCTCAAAGCCCCGCTCCCGCACGTTGAAATGATCCCCACGGGCGGTGTGTCCCTCACCACGGCTGCCGACTTCCTCCACGCCGGGGCCTTCGCCCTGGGCGTCGGCGCGGATCTCGTAGATCCTCAGCACATCGCCGCCGGACAGCCAGAAAAGATCACCGAAAAAGCTCGCCAGTACCTCCAGATCGTTCGCGACTTTCAGTCCGCCAGGCACTAGCCACAAGTTCCGCCTGCCGCACCAGACTTGATCGCGCACGGGCTAATCACTCTGTTGGTCCCAATAGGCGTTTACGCGCTGCTGAATACGCGCCAAAGCGGATGATCCTGCAAGCTCACTGGCAAGCGACATTTCGCTCCAGAACTCATGTAGGAAGCACTTGCGGCCGTTTGCTTTTTGGCGATGACCTTTCTGTGGTGTAGAAGGAATGGCGGGATTATCGTTCGTAATGTCGGCTTCGACGTCTGGCAGGTCACTCCAGAATGGCACTGTGAACTGCTCTGCGCCAGCGCCCAACTGCTAAGCAATCAAGGCGTTCTTGACGACACTCCGCTCTGAAAGAGGGCGGTCGATACTAGCGAGTTCTCTACCTGATAGGCGGTGAACTCAGCGGGAACAACAACGTCTGCAATTTGAACCTGTGGCAAAGCCAACCTCAATCAAAAGAAACTGATTCAGGTTGGCTAGCTTGCTGTGTCCCGCCTCACCCTGCGAGGGATGATCCCTTGCGCCGCCCAAAAATCGCATCTGCGATCCGGGCGGCGTTGGAACGGCCACAGCCTACCTCAGACCGCCCTGCAAGCAAATTGCGCCCGCGAACTCGGACTGTGAAGGTCTGAGGTCTTCAGAATTGGATGCCCTAGAACGAGAAGGTGGCCTAGGTATATGGCAACGCTGAGATATGCAAATCCAAAACTACAGAGGGCGCCGAAACCTAGGGCGCAGCTTACAGCTGCACGGAAGTTCTCGCACGAGGGGTGGACTGACCGCTCCGACTGTCACATTCACAGGGGCGTGCCTTTGCAGGCTTTATGTCGGGCTAGGCACTGACCACTCACGCCCTCAACGTCACAGGTCGCATGACGTACGCAAACGTCTATAACGTAGAAACGGACACGCCGATTGACGTGTCCACTAAGTGCTTTTCCAATTGTATTAATGGTAGCGATATCGGGGCTCGAACCCGAACTCTTCGCCTTGAGAGGGCGACGTGTTAACCAGTTACACCATATCGCCACAGAACAGGCCGAACGGCCCGTCGCAACTTCCCAAGTATAGCAAAGGCCGGGGCCTCGGGGAAACCTCTACAGGCCCAGCTTCTTGACCTCGTCGTTGTAATACTTGCGGTACAAGATGTCCCACTCCTGCGAGCCTTCCAGGATGATCTTGCGCTGCGAGCTGATCTTCAGACGCGCGGCCTGATCAATCTTCAACTCGGCCGTGAGCAAGGCTTCCAGCGCCTTACGGGCCTCCTGCCGAATCGTGTTGCGATCCTCGAGGAAGTCGACCTCCTCGATCTCGGCCAGGGTATCCGCTACCACGTGCGCGAGCTTGTTCAGCTTGTCGCGGCTGATCCTCATAGCACCGCCTTGTACTTGCGGGCGAGCTCGCCTTTGACTTTCTTGAACATCTCCGGGTAGCTCGCGCCGGTCTTGAGCATGTCGTCCTGAAACGCCTCCAGAATGACGCGCACTTCTTCGTTGATGCGGTCTTCCAGCGACATCTCTTCGATGATCGCGCCAGCGACGCGCTCGTCCACCTTGGCTGACTTGTCGGTCTGGATCATCTTCGCCGCGACGAGGTGTTTGGTCGTCTGCCGCGCCAGATATCCGAGGTAATCCTTGGAGAAAATCATGGGCTCCCTAAGGTTAGCAGAAGCGCCTGCCCCACCCTCGGGTCAAAAGCCGTTCGGTTCTGTCAAAATGGATCGGATGACCTTTGATGATCTCAGCACGCTGAAAGACGACATGATCGCCTTCATCGCCGGCCACGGACTCCGCCGCATGAACGCGTTCGTGCCCGAAGACGTGCCCACCGTAGTCTTCGAGGACGACGACCTCGACAGCTGGAAGGACTTCGTTGAGCACGCGAAGGCGGCCAATGTCCCTTTTGTCACCATGAATTCGGTGCTCCTGGAGCCAGAGGACGTCGCCGCCCTCATCGCCCAGCTCCGCGACGCAGCCTTTCCTGACCCGGACAACACCGAGCTCGAAGAGGCGCAGTCGCTCATGCGCCACGTGGGAAAGACCGGCTACCTGCAGCTTGGGTTTTCGCACGGAGGCGTGATTTTTTTGTACGAAACGGCAACCGAGTGGTACGACGGCTTCCAGACGCTGCTGGACGCCGTGCAGGACCTGGGCGGCATTATCGTGGACGACCACGACGACGAGTAGTTCTCTGGTGGCTCTCCGATGACTGACGCCGCCCCGACCGAGGGAAGACCCGACCCATTTCGCGCCAGTTCACACGACCTGGCCGAGGTCGGCAATCTTGCCGCAACGCACGGATTGCCAGAGCCCCTGGCAGGAGTTCTCTGGTGTCGCGGGGTACGCACGCCGGAGGCCCTGGATGCGTTTCTCCACCCCAAGGCCGAGCATCTGCACGACCCGTACCTCCTGCACGGAATGCAGGCTGCGGTAGACCGTCTGCGCGCCGCGCTCCAGCAGGGCGAGCCCATTCTGATCTACGGCGACTACGACGTTGATGGCACTGTGGCGACGGTGCTGCTCAAGACGGCGCTCGAGCGCGCCGCCACCTCGCTCGGTGTTCCGGCGGACGTCCGCTACCACATCCCACATCGCATCCGCGAGGGCTACGGCATGCGCGAAACCCGTATCGCGGACGCGGCGGAGGAGGGGGTGCGACTTGTCGTCTCGGTCGACACGGGGATCCGTGCCTTCGCCGCGGCTGAAGAGGCGGCCCGGGTCGGCGTTGACCTGATCGTGACAGATCACCATCTGCCTGATGCCGTCTCCGGCGTCCCGAGGGCCATCGCGGTTCTGAACCCCAACCAGACCTGCTGCGGCTACCCTTTCAAGGAGCTCTGCGGCGCCGGCGTTGCCTTCAAGCTCGCGCAGGCCATCCTTGAAAGCTCTGCCCGCGATAAGGCGGAACTCGCTCGTCTGCGCGAAAAGACCCTCCCCTCCTTTCTCAAGCTGCTCGCCATTGCGACCATTGCGGATGCCGTTCCGCTTACCGGGGAAAACCGTGTCATCGCCGCCCTGGGGCTCGAAGCTCTGCGGCAGCCGGCGCAATCTGGCCTGCGCACGCTGATGGAGCTGGCCGGCATCGACCTCACGCGGCCCATCTCCGCCACTGATGTCGGCTTTCGCATCGGCCCAAGGATCAACGCGGCGGGGCGCATGGACATTGCCTCTGACGTCGTCGAGCTTTTTCTGGCCCGCGATGTAGCCGTGGCACGTCCCCTGGCCGAAAAGCTTCACGCTTTGAACGACGACCGTCGGGCTACCGAGGCCCGTGCGCTACAGGAGATCGAGGCGCAACTTGATCGGCTGGCGCGCTCAGAAGACGGGATCCCGCACTGCATCGTTCTGGATGATGAGCCCAACTCGCCATGGCACCGGGGCGTCATTGGGATTCTGGCCTCGCGCGTGGTGGACCGCACTGGCCATCCGGCGTTGGTCCTCACCCATGAGGGCGGCGAGGCACACGGCTCCGGTCGCTCCGTCTCCGGCTTCCATCTGCTGGAGGCGCTGACGTCTGCACATTCCACCCCGGCTGGTCCTCTCTTCTTGCGCTTTGGAGGTCACGCCCACGCTGCGGGCTTCGCACTCCCGTCGGAACGCGTTCCGGTGCTGCGTGAACGAATGCAGGACCTCGCCGCCCAGCTGGCGGACAGGACCAGGCCCGACAGCTTGACATGTGATGCGGAGCTCTCGCTCGCCGACTTGGACCGGCGCTTCTTCGCGGCGTATGAGCGGCTGGCGCCGTTCGGCAACGGCAACCAGGAGCCGCTGTTTTTGGCCAGAGGTCTGCGCATCTGCGCTCCGCTTCGGGTGCTGAAAGAGCGGCACCTGGCGCTTCAAATCAGCCAGGAGAGCGGCCGAGCCTGGCGAGCCACTGCCTGGATGCGGCGAACGAACTGGGTTGAACGCGCCACCACCGAAGGCTGGGGTCCAGGGACGCTGCTGGATGCGGCCTTTCGCCTGCGCCGGAACTGGCACCCGGAGTTTGGCGGATGGGAGCTTGAGATTGAACAGGCAAGTCTGAAGACAAGCTGAAGGTCCATTGCTTGCAACATTTCTGAAGCCTGAACCCCTCCGGTGTGTCTTATATACTGCAGATTCGCGTATGGCAGAAACTTCAAGCAATCGAAGCCGCGTTTGGATCACGCTGATTGTTCTCCTGATTGCAGCTGGAGTGTTTTACTTCTTCCTACCTGCCTCTCGAGACCGCGTCGTGGTCCGCGTCGCAAAAGTCGACCGGCAGCCCCTGATCAACACGGTAGCGACCAACGGCAGGGTCGAACCAGTTGTGGATTTTCAGCCGCACGCCCCTATGGCCAGCGTGATTGAGGCCCTGCCCGTAAAGCTCGGTCAGCAGGTCTCACGCGGACAGGAGCTTGTACGCCTGGACGCCAGTGACGCCCAGAGCAAGATGGCCGCGGCGCAGGCCACGCTGACGGGTGCCGTGGGTACATTGAATAACATGCGCTCCGGGGGCACTCGAGACGAGCTGCTCTCCGAAAAATCTGACCTGGACAACGCAAAAGCTCAACAACAGGACGCGGCGCGGTCCCTCGCTGCTCTGCAAACGCTGCAGGCAAAGGGTGCGGCAAGTTCCAACGAAGTAGCGGCCGCGCAACAACGAGTCAATGATGCGCAGGCCCGGGTCGCCCGGCTGCAAACCCGTCTTCAGGGCCGATACAGCAACACAGACCTTGCAACCCAACAAGCCCAGGTCGCCGAGGCTCGTTCCCAACTGCAAGCCGCCCGCAGCGGCTACTCCGGACTGGTCGTCCACTCACCCATCAACGGAACCGTGTACTCGCTGCCCTACACTCGCTACGACTTCGTACCGGCGGGAGATTCGCTGATCAACGTCGCCGATCTACATCACTTGCAGGTGCGCGCCTACTTCGACGAACCCGAGATTGGAAAGCTGTATTCCGGCGAACCGGTCAGCATCAACTGGGAAGCCAAGCCGGATCGCACCTGGCACGGCCACGTGACCCAGGCCCCGACTACCGTGATCACCTATAACGGCACCCGCAACGTCGGCGTCTGCCTGATCAGCATTGACGATGCTGACGGCGAACTGATTCCCAACATCAACGTCACCGTCCGCGTTACTACATCGCAACACCTGAACGTCCTCAGTGTGCCCCGCGAGGCACTGCACACCGAAGGCAACAGCAACTTCGTCTATCGCGTGTTGCAGAACCGCCTGGTAAAGACGCCGGTGGTGGTGCGCGCAGGTGATGTCAATCTCACGCGTGTCGCGATCAGCGGGGGGCTGCAAATGGGGGATGTTGTCGCCCTGGCCGCCACAACCGATGTCGACCTCAGCGACGGCATGCGCGTCAAGACGCAATCCTGAGGAGGCGCTTGAAGATCCCGTCGCTATCCCGCTTTACCAAGACACTGTTCCGCTTTGTCCTTCCGTTCTCGCGCGCTGCCCGGGGTGCAATTTTGCTGGCCTGCTTCGCTTCTGGCACCGGGTCGTATGCTATCGCCTTCGCGGACCTGCATGCCTCGGAACAGGATTTACTGGGTGGTCGGGCTGATCAGGCCATCGCCGGCCTGCGCTCCGCGATCGGCCGCGAACCAGCTAACGGCGCAGCGCATCTTCTGCTCTGCCGCACGTACCTGTCCGAGTTGCGCGGAGCGGAAGCTGCCGCCGAGTGCAAGGCGGCCCTGAATGGCGGCCTGGCGGGAGACTCCACCGCGCAGGACTGGGCCGGCCGCGCTTTTGGGATGCAGGCCGAACGCGCTGGTCCCATCGCTGGCCTGAAACTCGCAGGGCAGGTCCGCAATGCTTTCCAGACGGCGTATCGCCTGGATCCCCGGAACCCGGCCGCAGCGAACGATCTGGGCGAGTTTTACATCGACGCCCCGTTCATCGTCGGTGGCGGGGTGGACAAGGCGGCGGCCCTCGCAGACAGCATCCAGCCCAACCTCCCCGCAGTCGCACACCGGCTCCGCGCATTGATGGCCGATAAGCGCGGAGACCCAGCTTCCGCCGAGCGCGAGTTCCAGGCGGCAACCCAGGTTTTCCAGTCTCCGGGAGCGTTCGTCGATCTCGCGTGCTTCTACGTACGCCAGAAGCAAACCGAGAAGGGCGTGGCTGCGGCCCGACGTGCGGTTACACAGGACCGTGAACTCGATGCGAACGTCGTCGAAGCAGCGAGTACCCTGGGCGACGTTCACCAGACGGCCCAGGCAGTCGATGTACTCCGCAGATACCTGGCGCACGGGCAGCAGAGCGATCAGGCACCCGCCTTCCGCGTTCACACGCTGCTTGGAGAACTTCTGCTCAAACAAGGCGACCCGGGCAGCGCTCGCAAGGAGTTCCAGCAAGCTCTCGCGTTGGCTGCGGACTACGCGCCGGCACGGAAGGGGCTGGAATCCCTGTGATGCCTTCACCACGTCTCATGCGCAACTTTCTATTTGTCCTGGCCGCGTCAGCATCGGGGCTGGACGGCGCAGCACAAATTTCACTTCCCTCGGCCGTAAACCTTACCTTGACCAACAGCCCCAAGGTCAAGGTGGCGCAGGCCGAAGTCGCCCGCGCCATTGCGGTGCTCGCTGAAAGCAAAGACGCCTTTGTGCCCGCCGTTGCAGCGAACGGCGGCGTCGGCAAATCGACCGGCGCTCCGCTTGGCCCGCCGATCGTCTTCAGCATCTCCGCGCAGTCGCTGGTCTATAACTCGTCGCAGCTCGACTACATCCGGGCGGCGAAGGCGGGTGTCGAGTCCGCACAGCTCGCCCTTGATGCTACCCAGAGCGACGCAGTGGAAGACGCCACCGACACCTACATTGCCCTGGACAACGCGCTGCGTCGGCGGCAGGTCGAAACGGAGGCCCTCGGGTTTGCGCGTCAGCTCGTCACTGTCGTCGAGCAGCGCTTTAACGCCGGTGTGGATCCGCGGATAGAGCTCACCAGGGCGCGCCATACCGAAGCGCAGATCCACCTCCAACAACTTCTGGTTGAAGATGAGATCGCCGAACATGCCGGACACCTGGCGCGGTTGACGGGCCTTGGCGCTCAGGGCTTGACCACCGATCACGGCTCCATTCCGGTCCTGCAGTTACCACCACCACTGAAGGCCGCTGCAAGCTCGGACCCCAGCCACATGATCGGCATCTCGGCAGCCTTCGCGGCAGCTCGCGCCAAGGAGTACACCGCCCACGGAGAACAGCATTACCTGCTGCGTCCCCAGGTCGCGTTCTCGGCCAACTACAGCCGCATCTCGACGGCCTTCACGACATACACGCAGTACTACCCCTACTTCGCGCATGCGGGCAACAGCTTTAACTCACTCAATCTGGGGGTTGAGGTCACCGTACCCATCCTGGATATGGTGCACCGGGCTAAGTATCGCGAAGCTATGGCAGATGCCGCGCGTTCCCTGGCCGACGCCCAGTCACAGCAGATGATCTTTGTCGACGGCAGGGACAAACTGCGCCGCAGCGCAGCCGAACTCGTTGCCCGCGGAGAACTCGCCTCGCTTGACCGGGAGCTCGCGCAGGATCAGCTGGACGCGGTGCTCGTCCGCCTGCAGGCCAACGCCGGTGCCATGCAGGGCGAGCAACTCACTCCCAAGGACGAACAGAACGCCCGCCTGCAGGAGCGACTGCGCACGCTCGACATGCTGAACGCCGACCTTCAGCTCCAGCAGGCAGAGGTAATGTTAATGCGACAGGAAGGCTCGCTGACCAGCTGGCTGGCTGCCACGATTCCTTCCGCCGCCGCACCTGCCGGAGCCTCTCCAGGCCTGGCGCCATCGCTGCCCGCCACTGTGGGTACGCCCCCGAGTGGCGCCACACCCGCCGGCACAAACGTGCCCTCGGTCCCGACCACCGGCACCGTTCCCTCGACGCAACCCTCGGGTCCGGTCACCAATCCCGCGCCTACCAACCCTCCATCCGGCCCCACAGGCCCACCGCACCCGTAACTCGGCAGGCCCTCACCTGCACAGCAGGAGGGGCAAAGGGAGTGACCGGATGGTAAACTTAAGGACAGTTATGCCGCTAAAGACACTGCTTCTGAATCCGCCCTCTTTCGAAAACTTCGACGGTGGCGCAAGTTCGCGCTGGCCGGCCACCCGCGAGATCGAGTCCTACTGGTACCCCGTTTGGCTCGCCTATCCCGCCGGAATGCTCGAGGGCTCGAAGCTGCTGGATGCCCCGCCACACCACGTCTCCGCCCAGGAAACCATCGAGATCGCGAAGGGCTACGAGTTCCTCGTGCTCTTTACTTCGACGGTAGGCTGGACCGGCGATCACGGGCTAGCCCGCGCCATCAAGGCCGCGAACCCCTCCATCAAAATCTGCTTCGTCGGCCCGCCGGTCACCACGGACCCTGATCGCGCCCTGAACGAGTGCGAAGTCATCGACTTTATCTGCCGCCGCGAATTCGACTTCTCCGTCGTGGAGTTTGCCAACGGCAAGCCGCTGCCCGAGATTCTCGGCATCAGCTATAAGGACCCCATCACGGGCGTCATCCAGCACACCCCCGACCGTCCGCAGGTCGACGATCTGGACGCCATGCCCTGGGCGACCAAGATCTACAAGCGTGACATGGACGTCACCAAGTACAACGTCCCGTTCCTGCTGCATCCCTTTATCTCGCTCTACAGCACCCGCGGCTGCCCCGCGCAGTGCACGTTCTGCCTCTGGCCGCAGACCCTTTCGGGTCACGCCTGGCGCAAGCGCAGCACGGACGACGTCGCTGCCGAGCTCAAGTGGGCGAAGGAAAACTTCCCCCACGTCAAGGAGTTCTTCTTCGACGACGACACCTTCAACATCCAGAAGGCCCGCACCGTCGAACTCTGCGCCAAGCTCAAGCCCCTCAAGATCACCTGGTCCTGCACTTCGCGTGTCACCACTGACCGCGACACTCTGAAGGCCATGAAGGAAGCCGGCTGCCGGCTGCTCATCGTCGGCTTCGAGTCCGGCGATCCGCAGATCCTGAAGAACATCAAAAAGGGCGCTACCATCGAGCGCGCCCGTGACTTCGTCAAGGACTGCCACGACCTCGGTCTGGTCATCCACGGCGACTTCATTCTCGGCCTGCCTGGCGAAACCAAGGAGTCGATCGCGAACACCATCAAGTTCGCCAAGACCCTCGACTGCGAAACCATCCAGGTCTCTGTCGCCCACGCCTTCCCCGGCACCGAGTTCTACGATTATGCCGAGCGCAACGGCTTCATCACCAACGGCAATCAGATGAACGACTCCGGCGGCCACCAGATGGCGCACATCGAGTACCCCGGCCTTCCCGCTGATTACGTCATGGAGATGGTGCACAAGTTCTACGACGAGTACTACTTCCGCCCGAAGGCGGCAGCCCGCGTCGTCTGGAAGGCCATCGTCAACCGCGACGTGCCCCGCCTCTATGTCGAAGCCAAGAGCTACATGAAGCTCCGCAAAGAGCGTAACGCGGCGGTTCGCAAGGTCCGCGCCGACAACGAGCTTCGCCAGCAGGAAAGCGTCAGCATGAACGCGTAATCCGACATGTCGGAACATTGGGAGGCGGCTCAGGCCGCCTCTCTTTTTCGCCCGGACCAAACCTTGGAAACTCTCACGATCCTTGCTCGTGGCGCACTCTCCTCGCCCGCCGCACTCAGCGGCACCGAGCGCTTGGGGAGGCTATCCGGAAACATCTGCACGATAGAATCTCACTACGTGAAACACCGCCTTGCGCCCACGCAGTACCTCGTCCTGCTTGCAATTACGCTCAGCGCACCCATGGGTGACGCTCTCCTCGCACGAGGCATGCGCCAGGTCGGCACCGTGGATCTCCAGCATCTCGGTCTACTCTGGCACGCCCTGTTCAACCCAAGTGTGGATATCGGGATCGTGCTGCTCATCGGCTTCTTTGCCAGCTACACCACTGCGCTTAGTTGGGCCGATCTCACCTTCGTCATGCCGGCCACCTCACTTAGCACCGTGATTGTTGCTCTCATGGGCCACTTTCTCCTCGGTGAGCAACTGTCCGTAAGCCGATGGATCGGTGTGATCCTCATTGTCTCCGCGGTAGGCTTTGTCGCCGGAGGCCCCTCCCGCACAGAGCACCCTGCGCTCGACCGCATGGACGTGGAAGCCACCCGGTGAACCCAACCCCCGCAGCAATCTCTACCCATGGCACTCTCACCGCCTGGCTCTCCATCGCCTTCGTCGCCGCGCTCGCGGTCGCTGGCGAAGTTCTTATGGCCGCAGGTCTCCAGGGACTCGGCGACCTCGACGTCATCCGGAAACAAAGCGGACTTCCCGGTGCCATACGCGCGGTGCTCACGAACTTCATCTTCGTTCTCGGCGCGCTATGCATGGCTCTCAATTTTTTCGCGATGCTCTTCGCGCTGAGCATCGCTCAACTCTCCCTCGCAGCGCCCGCCATCGGCGCCTTCACCTACATTGGCAACGCCATCGCTGCCAAGTT
The DNA here is from genome assembly GCA_963717535.1 of uncultured Verrucomicrobiae bacterium. Classification (GTDB taxonomy): domain Bacteria; phylum Acidobacteriota; class Terriglobia; order Terriglobales; family Acidobacteriaceae; genus Granulicella. The sequence continues at coordinate 141,962 of OY970344.1, read as the reverse complement.
CTTTCTCCGTGAAAACGTGGACAGCCGCCGCTGGCTCGCAACGCTCTTCGTGGCCGTCGGAGTCATCCTGCTCCGCTGACAGCGGTTCGTCACCATCATGTTCTTAGGAACAGGGCCCCTAGGCTCGGCGCGCCGCGATGAACCGCATGAAACCAGTTCGCGGCAGATCCGCCGCGACGAATTTTCCAACACCGCCAGCATCCCGCAGGACGGCCTCGGCCGCGAGGTGCCCACTGCGCACCGCGCCCTCCATCGTCGAAGGCCAGCCCGTCCGCGTCCAATCGCCCGCCAGATACAGCCCATGACCAACCGCATCCGCCGCCGGCCGATGCCGGTCCAATCCGGGCACCACGGAGAAGGTAGCCCGAGCCTCCTTCAACACGCCCGACTTCAAGAGCTTCGCCCCACGCACCCGCGGGAACAGCCGAACGAGATCCGCCATGGCGTCCTGAAGAATCTGCTCCCGCGACCGGCGCAGTTCCTCGAAGGAGCCGCTCACCGTCAACTCCAGATACTGCCCGCCACGAGACACACTCTCCGGCACGCGCCGAATACGCGTCTTGTTAAACATCCACTGAATTCGCGTATCCAGCAGCGCCGCATGGTCCAACTCCGTCACCTCACGGTCGAACCACACGTGCACAGTCGTGATCGGCGCATGCACAAAATGCGTCAACGCTTCACGCACCTGCCTCAGCCCCGGCGGCTCGCCCTCGACTTCACTTAACAACTTCGCAGCCTGTTCAAAGGGACCGGCGAGCACTACCTTGGGCGCACCCACACACGTTCCATCGGACAGCCAAACACGCCAACCCTCGGCGCCGCCCGCGATTCGCTCGGCACTCGCGCGCAACCGAAGCTCGCCACCCTGTCGCGCGAACAACTCCGCCAACACCGCGTAGAAAGTCGACAAAGGCTGGGTAGGAATCCCCAACCGTCCGCCCTCAGCATTGGCCAGAAACGACTCGTGGAATACCTGTCCCGCATACTTCGTCGAACAACGCTCAAAGCTGTCGTTCAACGCGCCCACAACTACCGGCTCCCAGAAATGCCGTATTGCACGCTGGGTCTGCCCGGTACGCTCCAGCCACCGGCTGAACGCTTCCTCATCCGTAGACGGATAGCCTCGAAGGAAATCCAGCAGTCCCCGCGCAATCGCAGCCTTGTCCCGAACCCCCAGCATCGGCGCCCGCAGGAAGCTCATTGCCGAGTGCGAAGGCGCGGGCAAACCTTCCGGCCCGAGCACGCTCGCCCTCACTTCGCGCTCCGCAGTCGCGGGCTCCAGAAATGTGATCTCGTCGTACCACCGGATGTAGCGGTCCGCCCCAGCCTGCTGACAAAGATCGACAAGGTTCGTACAGCACCCTAACAACACATGCTGTGAGTCGATCTCTTCTTCCAGCGCGGGATGTTGATAGGAATAAGCCCGCCCGCCAACATACGGCTTGCGCTCCAGCAGCATGACCTTTGCGCCCGTACCCGATAACGCCACTGCAGCAGACAGTCCCGCAAGCCCCGCTCCGACAACGATCACATCCGCGGTGCGCTGTTGGGCAGCGCTCAAGCGCCCAGCCTCGCCATCCCTGACGCGATCAGGCCGCGGCCAAGGATCCCCAACTTCTCGGAGACGTGTACAGACACCCGCTCCCGCAACACCGCCTCGGGATCTCGCGCCACACGTTCAAGAAGCCGACGGTAGATCGTCGCTAACACCTGCATTGCAGGCTGCGCATCGGGTTCAAGCAATGGGATCAACTCATCCGCCGCCTGGTAGTACGCCTTTGCTCGTCCGATCTCCCGCTCGAACAACCAACGCATTTCAGCGGAAGCAGCACCGCTCTGAAGCTCTTCTACAAACGGCTCCACTGACAAGCCCGCTTCCGAGAGATCATCCAACGGCAGATAGATACGCCCGCGCTCCGCGTCCTCTCGTACATCGCGCAGGATATTCGTCAATTGAAACGCCACCCCGGTTTGTTCAGCCAAGACCTCAGCACGTAAATCGCTGTAACCGAAAATTCGAATGCATACCAACCCCACAACGGACGCCACGAGGTAGCAGTACCGGTACAGAGCGTCAAAGCTCTCATACACCTGGTACTCCTGCGTGGATGTCTTGTTGTTGTTTAGCGCTGCGCCATGAACGCAGAGCACACCCGCCGGCTGCGGCTCCAGATCCATCGTTGTCCCGGCCACGAGTTGCTCCAGAAGCTCGTCAGGAATTCCAAATCGTTCCTGCGTATCGTTCAGCGCCAGAAACACCGGGTCTTTCGCTGCGTCACTCTTCCGACGCGAAGCACGCCATGCAGCCGTCCACCGCGCCATCGCCTCGCGGCGCTGCTCCAGCGTCTGCGACTCGTCGTCAGACAAATCATCCGCCTGGCGCATAAAGGCGTACACGGCGCACATCGCATCTGACTTGTGCCGTGGCAGCACACGGAAAGCCCAATAGAAGTTCTTGGCCTCGCGTTTCGCCACAGCACGGCAATGCGCATACGCCGCCGCAGTCGCAAGTGGATTCTCTTTGATCATGCGCTTGCCTTGCGTCCTCTTGCAGATCTCTTTGGGCTGAGCGCGGAACCGAGTTTGCCCAGCAGCGCACCCCCCAGCAATCGCAGCTTCATGCCCTTCGTCACCACCGGACGAGTCTGCAGCGTGTCATAGCCTTGCGCTGCAATCGCATCCAGGATGGCTAGCCCACCCTTCACAAACAGCGACAAGGTAACGGCCAAATCGCGCTCCACGAGCTCTGTGATTCGCTTTCCGCTCAGCAGCCGCGCGCGCGCGTCCTCTACCAGCAACTGCATCATGGCACGGAAGTTCGCGTCAAACCGCCGCTCCGCAATCTGCTCATCCGTCACGCCGAATCGCGCCATCGCATCGGCCGGCAGATACCGCCGCCCACGGTCCACCCAGTCCGTCACCACGTCCTGGTAGAAATTCGCGAGCTGCAAGCCTGTGCAGATCTCATCCGACAGCCTAAACAACTCGTCGTTGTTGTACCCGGAAACCAGCAGCACCAATCGACCAACCGGGTTCGCGGAGTAACGCGAATACTCGCTCCAGCGTCCCCAGTGACGCATGATGCGTATACACCTGGTCTTCTTCGAAAGCAGAGATCAAATCATCAAACGGCTCGCTGCGGCAGGGCGCATGCCGCAATCGTCGGCTGTAACGCCACAAACACCGGGTGCCGCGACTTCTGCGGGGCCTCGAATTATTCATGCAACATCCCACGCCACTCCCCGAGCAACTGCGTCGCCAGTGCCGTGTCGCCTACCTCATCGCCAAGGTCATCGGAGGTCCGGCAGAACGCGTATACGCTGTGGAAGTGGGGCTTCAGCTGCGCTGGAAGAAAGAACGTCGCAACGTGAAAGTTCTCGTAGTGCGTCTCGGCCAGACGCTTGCACCAGGCCCGCGCCTCGCTCGAGCGTCGGCCGCTGGTCGGGCGTGCGATACACCTCGGGCGCCCCCGCCAACGAGCCTGCGACCGTCTCCACCATCGCGCTCAAGCCAACACCTCCGCACCCTGGGCCTGCAGAGCAGCCATGCCCTCAAGGCCATGCGGGTACACCGCAGTCTTGATCTCCGCCCGGGTCCCTTCCGCAGGCCTCGTCAACATGCTCTGGAACAATGCAGGCACATCCTCGAGCGCCGCCGTGCTCGTGAGGAAGGCGTCGCACGCGAAGCGCCCTGACTGGAGCATGGCAAAAGCCCTGCGCGCCGTCGCGGGTGTGTGGTGGAAGCTGGCCTTCAAGGTGAGATCGCTGTAGTGCAGCAGGTTGGTATCGAGCGCCACGGTGGTCCCCGCCGGCGGCCCGCCAAACAGGTTCACCACGCCACCCTTGCGCGCCATCTGAACGGCCTGCTGCCACGCCTCGGGCGTCGCCACAGCCTCAAACACCACATCGGCCCCGCGGCCCTGCGGGCGTCAATGCACGTGCGGCGGTCACAACGTCGTCAACCTCGCCCACACGCACAACTTCCGCGGCTCCTAATGCACGCGCCGTCGCTACCTGATCCAGGCGCTTGACTACGGCGATTACGCGCAACCCTTCCAACGCAGCGGCATGCATAAACAGCAACCCAATCGGCCCAGCACCTAACACAATCGCCGTCTGCCCCGCACGAGCGCCAGACTCTTCCATTCCCCGCACCACGCACGCCAGCGGCTCGGTCAACGCCGCGTGCGCCGCGGGCATACCCGCCGGCACACGCAAGGTGTTCTTCGCGACGATCCGCGCCGGAACATGGAAGAACTCCGCGTACGCGCCGTTGTTGAACAACAGATCATCACAGAGATTTCCGCTGCCCGTTCCTGCAGAAAAAACACACATCGCACGGAGCCGAGTTCAAAGGCACCACGCGATCGCCCACGGAAAACATCGAAATCCCCGCCCCGACTTCAACTACCGTACCTGCAGACCTCATGCCCAAACAGCCGGTTCGCCGTCAGCATCCGGGCGTGGTAGCCACGCCGAAACACCTTCAGATCGGTCCCGCAGGTCAGCGCTGCATCCACCCGCAGCACCAGCTCCCCTGGCCCGGCTTTCGGCTTCGGCACACGCTCCAGACGGAGGTCTTCCCGGCCGTGCAACACCGCCCCCAGCATGGTCTCGACAGCCTCGCTCATCTGTTCCATTCTCGCATCTCGCCCTGTTGCGACGCCATGCGTCCGCAGGCGTCCACCCGCCATCTGATACCCTGACGCTCAGCGACCGCATGAACCTCGTCTCCCCAGGAGCCTTCGCAAAACGCACCATTGCTTCCGTGCAGGACTACTCCCTCCTCACAGGGCGTGCCCTTGCCGCGCTGTTTTCCGCGCCGCACTACTACGCGGACACCTTCATCCAGCTCGATTCCATCGGCGTCGGCTCACTCCCCATCGTGATCCTGGTCGGCTTCTTCACGGGCGCGGTTCTCACGCTGCAATCCACCACCACGCTTCAAGCAGTTCGGCGCGGTGGACCTGACCGGCAAGCTGGTCTCCCTTTCCATGGTCAAGGAGCTCGGCCCCGTCCTCACCGGCGTCATGGTGGCCGGCCGTAACGCCTCCGGCATGGCCTCCGAACTCGGCTCCATGAAGGTCTCCGAGCAGATCGACGCCATGCGCGCCCTGGGCACCGACCCGATCCGCAAGCTCGTCACCCCGCGTATCGTCGCGACCGTCAGCATGCTGTTCTTCCTCACCATGATCTCGGACACCATGGGCATCGCGGGCGGTGCGCTCGTCGCTGTCACCCTGCTGCGCCAGAGCGGTGGCACTTTCTTTCACAACGCCATCTCCGCTCTTGTGATGGGCGACGTCGTGGAAGGCCTCACCAAACCTCTCTTCTCCGGCTTCCTCATCGCCACCATCGGCTGCTACTACGGCCTCTCCACCAGCGGAGGAACCCGCGGTGTCGGCAAGGCTACAACCCAGGCTGTCGTTACCTCCTCCGTGCTGCTCATCATCGTCGACACGCTTGTAACCAAACTCATGATCGGCATCTTCGGACGCTAGATTCTCTCGTTTCGTCCGAGATCTGCGTTGCCTTCCCAGCACGACAACCCTTGCGTAAGCCCCATGCCTGACACCGTCCCCGACAACGACGCCCTCATCGAGTTCCAGAACGTCTCCATCACCTTCGATCGCGACCCCGTCCTTCAAGACGTAAGCTTCCGGGTCCAGCGCGGCGAAACGCGCATCATCCTTGGCCCGGCGGGCGGCGGCAAAAGCGTTCTTATGAAGCTCGCCAATGGCCTGCTACAGCCGGACAAAGGGAGCGTCCGTGTCTTCGGCAAAGACTTGAGCACGCTCTCAGACCGCGAGATGTTTGAGCTGCGCGCGCATATCGGCATGGTCTTCCAGGAAAGCGCCCTCTTTGATTCGCTGACTGTTGAAGACAACGTGGCGTACCGCCTTAACGAAGACGGCGTCCCTGGCGAAGAAGCACACCATCGCGTAGAAGAGGCCCTTCGCTTCGTCGAGTTGGAGCAGGCCATCAGCAAGTTTCCCTCCGAACTCTCCGGAGGCATGCGCCGCCGGGTTTCCATTGCGCGCGCCATCATCACAGGCCCGGAACTGCTGCTCTACGACAGCCCAACCGGCGGCCTGGATCCGATCACCTCGACGACGATCATCGAGCTCGTCGTCAAGCAGCGCGACGTGTCCGGCGCCACGGCTCTGCTCATCACGCATCGCCTGCAGGACGCCTTTACCCTCGCCACCCACCGCTTCAACCAGACCACCGGCCACATGGAACCCATCCCTGACAAAGGGATTGATCCAAGTACCCGTTTCCTCGTTCTGAACGAAGGCCGCATCGTCTTCGATGGCAGCACGCAAGAACTCGTTCACAGTAAGGACCCCTGGCTCAAGGAGTACATCGCCTAGTACGACCGCGCCCGTTTGGGCTTCGTGTTGTCTTGTTGTCAGTCCAGGTATGTAGGTGTCTCACAAGCTCAGCTTCCAGCGCAGTACCTCACGCAAGTCTTTCCCGCACTTTGCCGATCAGCGCCAAAGCATCAAAGGGCGCCCGCACCTTGATATCGTTGTCGAAGTACACATATACGTCCCGCGGACTGCAAGCCGCCTCCGTTGCACAGGCTCTTCTGCCTTCCGCCAGTCCACCCTTGGCCCATGCCGCAATCCGGTCGGCCCACACCTCCAGGGCGTCGTGCTCATACCCGCTCGCATATAACTCTTCCGAGCCATGTAGCCGGACGTACACAAAGTCTGCCGTCACGTCGAACAACAACGGCCATGCGACTGTATCCGCCACCACCAGGCCCACCTCGTGCTCCCGCAGCAACTCAACAAACTCTTCACACGCAAAGCTCTCTTCCCGAATCTCCACACAGTGACGCACGGGTGTCTCGACGGGGACGCCCTCAGCCACGGAGGTCGACGCCCGCCCGACCATCCGTTCACCGTGCAATCTGGCCATCGATGCAATCGCGCCCTGCGTCCGCGGCAGCAGCTTGAAGAACGTCTCGAAGCGCTCTCGCGTGTACCGCATCTGCGGTGGGAACTGCCACAACACCGGTCCCAGCTTTGGCCCAAGATCCAGCAAACCACTGGCGAAGAAGTTCGCCAACGCAGCCTCCACGTTGCGCAGCTTGTACATGTGCGTGATCAGCCGAGGTCCCTTCACAGAGAAGACAAAGCCCTCCGGAGAAGCCGCATTCCAGGCACGAAAGCTCGAGGGCCGTTGCAATGAGTAGAAGGTCCCGTTGATCTCGACGCTCGGGAACTGTTCCGCCGCAAACTCCAGCTCGCGCCGTTGTGCCAGCTTTGGCGGATAAAACACACCTCGCCACCCCGCATAACGCCACCCGGAGATCCCGATCCGAACCGTCCCTTGCTCCATCAGCCCTCTAATCCGAAACGGCCGACAGGGTGGCCGACACCCAAGCAAGATACTCTACTACGGAGCCGCAGATGCTATCTCCTTCGGAACAAGGTCCCCACACCACTCTCGCCACCCCGCCCTCACAGGTCGGAGCGCGCCTTGCCTCCGAGGAGGGTTCCTTCGTCCGCAATCTCTGGCCCGTAGCTCTGCTGCTTCTCGTAACGGTTCTGCTCTGGACCTTCCGGCGCCGCATCACCTTTGACCCGCACACGTTCGCGCAGCAACTGCACCAGCTTTCTCCTCTGTACCTTCTTCTCGCACTAGGTTCCATCGCGGTCAGCTTCATTCTGCGGGGCACGCGTTGGGCGATCCTGCTTGCACCCGTGCGCCGGTCTTCCACGCTCGAACTTCTGCCGTCGCAATGCATTGGCTTCACCGCGGTCGCGCTGTTCGGCCGCGCAGCTGACCTTGCTCGTCCCTACCTCGTCGCCCGACGGCTTGGTACCCCAGTTGCAACGCAACTCGCCGTTTACTCCATCGAACGCGCCTTCGATCTTTCCGCAGCGGCAATTCTCTTCTCTGTCACCCTGGCCTTCGCGCCCCGCAACATGCCTCATCACGAGGCCTTCACCAAAGCCGGCCTGCTTTCGCTTGCAGCTACGGTCTTTCTGGTCGCCTTCGCCGGCACGGTGCGTTTCGGGGGCGATCGCCTGGCCGCCCTCGCCGCCCGGCTCCTTCGTCCTGCCTCACCCCGGTTCGCTGAAATCGCCGCTGCCCGCCTCTCGGACTTCCGAGAAGGCTTCCGAACCATCGCCTCCCTGGGCCAGTTCGCGGCCGCCCTGGCAGTCTCGCTCATCATGTGGCTGGGTGTTGCTCTTTGCTATCTCTGGACCGCCCACGCCTTCAAGGCCTCGCCTGCGCTCACCGCGATCACCTTCACCGGGGTCATGCTCCTCATGGCTACCAGCATGGGCGCCTCGCTGTTGCAGCTTCCTATCATTGGCTGGTTCACCCAGATTGCCGTACTCGCCGCGGCCTATCGCGGCTTCTTCGGCGTTCCTGTCGAAACAGCCTCGGCGTGCGGCACGGTCACGCTTCTCACTACAACGCTGTGCATCATCCCGGCAGGGCTGATCGCCTCCCGCGTCCAGGGCATCGGTCTTCGAGACGCCGCCCGCTCCACCGCACAGACGCAGTCTCCGCACGCCTAAGCCTGCCCAGCAAGAGCCCCCGCCTTGCCCAGCCTCTCAGCCATCTCTTGACCCAGCCTGACACTCTCCGCAATGCCCCGATCCTCCGGGTAATAGAAGCATGTGTCCGCCACCTGCAGCCCCGCAATGGGCGTCTGCACCGGCGGAATCTTCGCGGCAAATCCCGGCTCGCAGATGGGCTGCCCGTGCCGCAACCGCGCGACCTTGGTTGCCTTCACGTCGTCCGACCGCAGTGCAGGATTCACGCGTTGCAGACAAGCAAACGCATCACCCAGCAATTGCTCATCGCTCCAGCCAAACTTCTCCTGAGTTACCGGGAGGTAGTACGGCACATACAGCACCGTGTCACCGCCCACGTCGCGCAAATTGCTGAACTCGATGATGCCGGGAATCTCCAGATCCGGTTCCGACACATTCACCCAGAAATGCGGTGAAACAGAGCGCCGCAGCCGGAAGATCACGCAAATGCAGCCAATATTCCTGATTGCGTTATAGCGCGCCTTCCACTCCGGCGGAAGATCGGGGATCATCGCGGAGACAAACGGTGTAGGCGCAGTGGAGATAACCGCATCCGCAGGAAAAGATTCCTCCCCCGCTTGCACACCGGTCACGCGCCCATCTTCGGTCTGCACCTGCCTTGCCGGCGTCGCCAGGCGCACAGTTCCGCCATGCGCCTCGAGGTCCGAGCGCAGTGCATCGATGAGCGTCATGGTGCCGCCTTCGATGAAGCCAAGCTCTTCCTGCAACGGACTGCTGCGGGAACGGCCAATCCGGCGAATGCGTGTCCAGATCCACGCCGCAGAGATGTTCTCTGCATACTCATAGAACTTCAAATCGAATAGTGGCTTCCATAGCCGCCGGTAGATGTCTTCGCCGCACCACCGCACAATCCACGACCGCGCCGTTTCCGTCTCCAGTGCGTTCCATCGATTACGACGCACGCAGATCAGCGCAAACAGCCCATAGCGCAGCTTCTGCCAAAGGCTCAGAAATGGAAACCGCAGCAGGGCCCACGGATCACCCCACGGGTGGAGTCGCCCCCCGGTAAACAAGCCCATGCTCGTCTCTCGCCAGTGCAGCTTGTCGCTCAAGCCAAGCTCTTTCAGCAACGCGAATGTCGGCTGATCCGACTTGCAGACGAAGTGATAGAAGCGCTCCAGGCAGATGCCACCCAGGTCGAAGTGCCCGGCCATCCCACCCACCTCTTCGGCGGCCTCCAACACGGTCACGTCATGCCCGTTGCGGGCCGCCCGGTACGCCGCCGCCAGGCCCATGGCCCCTGCGCCTATCACTACAACTCGCGCCATCTTGCCTTAACCCTGCACCACAGCTCCTCCCGGTGCAGCAGGGTGAACTCGCGGCAAATCTCTGAGTGGGACACGTCCAGAGTATCAAAGCGCCCCTGTGTCTCACATCATTCAACCCGCGCCCAACTTATAACCGAGCAACTCACGCCCGCGGAGCCCCCGCCAAACATTCACGTTCGAGAACGCTCCGCAGCGGTTTGACCCTCCGTGCGGGTGCGAAGCTTCCGTGCTCGCCGCCCACTTGCATCTAAACGGAAGTGCATCGTTCCGCTCGTCCTCGGCGCTTCTTCGTGACGCTTCGATCCGGCCTCATCCTGTTCCTCCCACTGATCGTGCTAGTCAGGTCCGCCATCGCTGAAGCCCCGCACGTCCCCGTGATTATCGCCTACGTCTTTCCCAACCTCCCCGGCGATCGCCCGCTTACTGCAAGCGATGTCAACGCAACCCAGCTCACCCGCATCAATTACGCCTTCGCCCTCATCAAGGACGGTCGCATGGTGGAGGGTTCCGCCAACGACGCAGCCAACCTCGCGATGCTGAGCTCACTGAAGGCCACAAACCCGAAACTTGAGCTCATGGTCTCCGTCGGCGGCTGGCTTGGCTCCGGCGGCTTCTCTGACGCAGCGCTCACCCCGGCCTCACGCGCTACCTTCATCGACAGCGCGCTTGCGTTCCTCAATCGCTACAAGCTCGACGGCCTCGATATTGACTGGGAGTACCCCGGTTTGGCTGGAGCGGGCAATCCACATCGTCCCGAAGACACCACCAACTTCACTGCGCTGCTTCGTGAACTCCGCGCACGCTTCGACACGCAGCGCTCAACGGGCCCTGGCAAGCGCTTGCTGCTCACCATTGCTGCCGGTGCGTCGTCGCTATACGTCAAAAACACCCAGCTCGGCGAAGCGCAGCGGTACCTGGACCAGGTCAATCTCATGGCCTATGACTTCTACGAGGCCGGGCCAAACCCGGCGCCCACCGGGAACCATGCCCCGCTCTTTGCGGATCCCGCGGACCCGCAACATGCCTCCAGCGCAGACACCGTCCGGGCCTTCGAGCAGGCTGGCGTTCCCGCGTCCAAGCTAGTCCTTGGCGTCCCCTTCTACGGGCATGCCTGGGGCGACGTGTCGCCCGCCAACCACGGGCTGTTCCAGTCCGGCGTAGCCGTCCCCGATCTACACACCAGCTACCCTGAGATCACCGACCTGCTCCAGCGCGGCTTTACCCGATACTGGGATGACGCCTCCAAAGTTCCCTACGCCTACAGCGCCTCCGCCCGTCAGTTCATCTCGTACGAGGACACCGAGTCGCTCCGAAACAAGTGCGCGTACGTACGCGACGGACATCTTGCCGGCATCATGTTTTGGCAATACTTTGCTGACCCGTCCGGCACGCTCCTAAACACGGTCCATACTGAGCTTCACGCCACGCCCACACACCCATGAGCACGCTCGCCTCCCCACAAGCCCCCGTGTCCACCGGCCTCGTTGGCCAGCCGGCATCAACACGCGTGCTCTCGCTGGACATCTTCCGCGGATTCACGATGGCGGTCATGATCTTCGTCAACGACCTCGGGGAAGTCCGAGGCCTTTCCCGCTGGACCTACCACATCCCGCGGAATGTCGACGCAATGTCCTACGTCGACATGGTGTATCCATTTTTCCTCTTTGCCGTCGGCCTCTCTCTTCCGCTCGCAGTGCGGCAGCGCTTGCGGCGCGACCCCTCGCTGGTTCACCTATGGGGCCACATTCTCCTGCGTTGCTTTGCGCTCCTCGTCCTCGGCCTCATTCTCGCCAACGCTGGCAGTACCAGCCATGCCTTGACCCACATGCGTGGCAGCCTCTGGGCTGCACTGTCCATGCTTGGGGCCATCCTCCTTCTGGCCGTCTACCCCGAAGCCATTCCAGTGCGCGTTGCGCAGGCTCTCCGAGTCCTTGGCGGCCTTTTAATGGTTACGATGCTCGCGCTCTTCCGCCGCACGCTGGCTTCTGGCCAGACTGCCTGGATCGATTTCAGCTATCCCGAAATCCTCGGTCTCATCGGCCTCACGTACGTCGCAGTCTGTCTCTTGTACATCCCCACCCGCCGACTAGCCTGGGCGCCGCTCGCCTGGCTTGCTGTACTCGTTCTGATCAACATCGGTATCACCGCACATTGGCTCCCCTATCCGCAACCGATGTATCTCTTTCCCTTTGACAACGGTGCCATGCCCGCCATCACCATGGCCGGCGTGGTTGTATCAGGGATATTTTTGAGCGATCACCTGCGCTCTATGCCCAAACGGCAGTTCCTCTATGCGCTCACGTTCGCTCTCACCTGCGGACTCCTCGGTCTGCTGCTGAGGCCACTGGGGATCAGCAAAATCCGCGCCACGCCTACATGGGCCCTCTGGAGCATCGCCGCAGCAACTGCCGTTTTCGCGCTGTTCTACTGGATGCTCGACCGCCGCCACCGCACAGCCTGGGCCCATCTCTTCCGAGCCCCAGGCTCCAACACCCTGCTCACCTACCTGCTTCCCGATCTCACCTATTACACGCTCGCGATCTTCGGGCTAAACCGCGTCCTCAGCCGCTGGAACACTGGTCTCGCAGGCATCACCCGCTCGGTGGGCTTCACCGTCGTCATGCTGCTCCTGTCCAAGGCCGTGACGCGTGCACGCCTGCGCCTGCAACTCTAACCAGCCCTCTGCAAACGTGAAGACTGCGATGGATCGCGTATCTCACGGGAGCCTTGCACCACCTGAAGTGCGCAGCTCACCTCAACCCATACAGCACAAATCCCTGCCAAGGCCTACTACCCTTCACGGGTGTGGCATGTTCCAGCAACTCTGTCCGCAAGCGCTCGAGCGGCAGATATGCAGCCCTCCGGATGTGGTACCTGTAACCGAACCTCAGCAGTCGCATACGCCGCCGATCATCCGGAGTAGGTGGCAGCAGGCTGCCCTCGGGCGCTAGAACGAAGCTTGCCCTCCGCATCTCTTCAAGCTTGATCTCTTCCCCAGCCGGATCGAACGCGTTGTCCAGACCGCTGAAGTAATCAGGCTCCAGCCGGTCGTCTGCCAACAGCCTCTGCCGCACATGAAACGGGACCACAGGGGCGAAGATCCTCCCACCATCCGCCTCCCTCTCCCATACGAGTACCTGCTTCTCTTCGCGGGCGAGATCAGCCTCGCGCATGTGTCTCGTCATGACGGCCGCCATGATGGTCTGCAGCTGGGTTGGCGAGGCAATCAGAAGGAGCGCACCCACGGCCAGCTTCCACCAGTAGCCCTTCCACTGAGCCAGCCCGATGAAGGAGAGTAGGTAAAGGCCCAACCCGTTGAAGAACGTATGCAGGTTATCGCAGAGCCCCAGCGCAGCAGGCATCAGTGCAAGAGACACGCCATAGAGGCCGACCAACGCGCCTGCATGAGGGCGGTCACGCCGAGTAACACTGGCAATGGCAAGCGGCGTCAGCGCGATCGCTGAGATCAGCAGGATAAAGATGTCCGGCGTAGGCCCAACCACCAGGTTCAGCATGCCCCCGGCAAACTGTCGCATGGTGTAGAAGTACCCCTTGTCCATCGACGCGAAGAAGGCCATGCAGGTGAGCGCTGGAAGCACTGGCACGGCGAGCCAAGACCTGCCTCTCCCGTAAGCCGTATAGAACGCATAAAGACCAACGCCTGCAAGGAACGCGATCCCGATCTCGGAGGAGATGGAGAGCATCAGCAGCTCAGACAAGGCGAACAACAGCGCCTGCTGAAGCTTGCCTGAAACGCTTGTTACGAACACCAAGGCTGCAAAGGGAGCCATGAACCGAAACAGCGTGTAGTTAAGGCCTAGGCTCGGACGCATCGCCCCGATCGCCAGGGCTAGGAAGATCCAGCCCTTGAGCGATCTGCCTAATGGAAGGGACTGGACAACGTAGAACGCTGTGCCCAGACCTATGATCTGTAACGCAGCCAGGGAGACCACGTACGCGCACTCCGGACCTACGTTGACGCGCCCCAGAACTGCCTGGAAGGCAGCAGGCCAGGCAAATAGCAGGGGTCCGTAGCCAAACTCCAGGTCGCGGTAGAGCTTCAGGTGGAAGTGGGAGCGCTGCGCGAGTTGAGTGAGAAAGTACGCAGCATCGCTTTCGAAGCTTTGGGTGTGGACTGCGAGACCACCTACCACCCCCACAAACAGGAGTGTGGCCGCGCATGCGATCAGGAGCCAGGAGAGCGGCATGGAGTCTTCGCCGTCCTGGGTATTCTCCGTGCCCGGCTTGGCCCACCATGAACATACTGCAGCTGTTCCAAGGCTGAGGACGATGACGGCGGTGGCGGCGATTCGGTTATTGAACCCGACCACATAGGAGGCGGAGTAGGTGGGCGTCGTCGGAGGAAAGTACAGCGGAAGGATGAACACGCCGAAGATGGTCAGAAGGCCAAGCGATGCCCAGAAGACGGCGAGCGGCCAACGTGCCGCCGGGCCGAGACGTTGTCTCATGCCTCATTCTTGCACTTAGAGCTTGTTTGGACCGCCGCACTCGGGATGGGGGCAATGGCAGGTGAGGGCTGTCAGCTTGTGGGAGTCTTCACAGTAGGCGGAGCAGTACTTCTTGCCGTCCGCGCAGACGCAGGTGCAAGCTGAGTTCCCGCACTTCTTGGGTTCCGTTGCCATGTTGTCTCTCCTCGGTGGAGCGGCACAACTCTAGCACGACCGCTGCGGGGACATACACACCCTCCCCTGGCCCAGGGGTACCTTGGCCGCAAAGTGTTCATTCTATTGCTCTTGCGGGCGGCGTATGCGTCAAAGTATTCATTCCAGATACTTTGCGGGCAAAGTATCTGGAATCAGCAACTTCGCCTTGCTTGCTGCGGAGGCGAGAGGGCGGGGTGTTCCCCGGCTCATTCCAGTGTAGTGAGGTAAGGCTAATGCAACGCAACGGGGCTACCCGCCCCTTTGGGGGTCGTCAGCGGATGCGGCCCCACCAATCTGTTTCGCCGCTCTTAGGACGGATGGGCATTACGTCCGACAGGGTGACGGTCTCTCCCTGCTTGAGAACACCGACGGCGTCGCCCAGATCCAGGTTGTCCGGATCCGTTGGGGTAGGGGTTTGGAGCGGTTTGGCGTTGCGTTTGTATACGTCCGTGGTGGCTCGCAGTTGCATGCCGGGCTGCGGCGTCGCAGTGAGATTGAAGTTTTTGATTCGCCAACCGGAGGTGTCCTGGGTCCCCAGATAGACCCAGAGAACGGGTCCAGCGGAGGGCGCTTTCGCTGCGACGCCTTGCAGGGCGGCACTGGTGGCCGCCAGCGCTGCCGAGATGTTCTGCGCCTCGGGCGAGACAGGATGATCCTTCTCGCCCTCGGACTTTGCGACGTCCTTGAGCGCGGTGGCCAGGCTGTCGTGCGCCTGCGCGAGCTTGAAGCTCACGCCGTCTTTCTTGACCTCAACATCCGTGACCACCTGGCGGCTGTCGCGCACGTTGTTGAGCACGGTTTGCATGGCTGCCCGTGCGTGCAGGAAGACATAGATCAGCACGATGAGCAGGACAACGTTCTTGATCAGATCCACGACAGTGGAGGCTACCTTCAGCCCCGCTTCGGACGATCGGGAAGGAAGCTGCTGGTCCATGCTGGACGCCTCAGGGGAGGGATGGCGAAGGAGGAGCCGATTATAGGGGCTGCCGTAGTTACTGCCGACCGCGTATCGCTTATGGGCGACGGGGCTGTGCTGATTTCGTCGCAAAGTGGCTATGTCACTTGCACTTCGATCAGGGCTGGCTTACTTTACGTACTCGGGATAGGTGTCTCACCGCGTTCTCTAGACGCCACCCTTCGGTATGTTCCCCAGGGCCCTCGGATCACCAAATCTCAACCTGTCCGGCTCCCTGATGCCGGACGGGTCCGGAGCTCAATCCCTATGAAGAAACTCCTCCTTGCGCCAGCGCTGCTGGCGGTCTCGCTCGTGTCCCAGGCACGAGCCGATAACTTCACCTTCACCTTTGCAGGTCCTGGCGTGAGCGGCACCATTGCGATGACCTATGGTTCGGCGACCGACGCCACGTACCCTCAGGCGTATGAGGTCACGGGTGTGAGCGGAACCTTTTTCGATTCCAACAACGGCCTGAACCTGGTCAACGCGCCCATCCTGTCCCTGGTTCCGATCTCTCCCGCGACACCAGAAATCGGGAACACGCTCGCGCCCGCTGACTTCAGCCGATTTGCCGTGGCTTCGGGGCTGCCCACCCAGTCGAACGGATTTGTTACCTACGACAACCTCTTCTACCCCGGAGGCTCGCCACAAACCGCGTCCGACTACCCCTTCTCCGGCGGCATCCTGGACATCTACGGGCTGATGTTCAATATCGGCAATGGCGAGATCGTCGATATCTACAGCAATGGCAGCTTCATGGGGTCGCCGCTGGACTATGGCGTTGTGGTCGCGACCTCCAGCAACGCCCTGGATTACGTCGGCGGCGGAGTTCAGATCACACAGGTCACGCCGGAGCCCAGTTCCTACCTGCTCCTGGGGACCGGTCTGCTCGCGTATGCTCTTCTGGCTGCGTCCGGCAACCCGGTTCACGGGTTCCTCCGCGATAACTTCCTTGGCCCTCTGAGGTCCTCACCAGCGCGGGGCGACAGCCGAACAGGCGTCGCCCTGTTTGCTCTTTTGAGGTGTGATTTCAGGGTTTGCGGAGACGGAGTTGGTCGGGTGCCCCAGGTCTCGCTTCTGAGACCTGGGTTGTAGGATGTGGGCGTGACGCAAGGACTGAAGCGGTATCAGGAGACGGGGGATCTCCATTTCGTTACGTTCAGTTGCTACCAGCGTAGGGCGTACCTGGGGTCCGTCGAAGCTCGTGATCTGTTTGTGCGGGCGCTGGAGACGATGCGGGAGCGATATGAGTTCGAGGTGCGAGGTTATGTTGTCATGCCGGAGCATGTTCACCTGCTGGTGAGCGAACCACGTTCTGTTTTGTTGAGTAAGGCGCTTCAGGCGTTGAAGTTGGCTGTTGCGGTGAAACGGGAGGAGCGGCCGTTTTGGCAGGCTCGGTATTACGACTTCAATGTGTTCTCTGAGGCGAAGCGGGTGGAGAAGCTGAACTACATGCACCAGAACCCGGTGGCGCGGGGGTTGGTGGGGTTCGCGGAGAGCTGGGAGTGGTCGAGTGCCCGGTGGTATTTGTGTGGGGAGGCTGGGCCTGTGAGGATCAGCTCACAGTTGGACGAGTGAGGTTGGGTGGACTCCGGGGAGGTCTGTGGTGGGTTTGGACACCCAGGTCTCAGAAGCGAGACCTGGGGCACCCGCTTTTGTGGTCAGTTGAGATGTGGGCCACCCGCCTTTGGGCGCAGGGCGTATCTGGGGTGCTGAGGCGCGGGATCTACTTGTGCGGGCGTTGGAGACGATGCGGCTGCGCTACGAGTTCGAAGTGCGCGGCTATGCCGTGATGCCAGAGCATGTGCATCTGCTGGTGAGTGAACCACGCTCTGTCCTGTTGAGTAAGGCGCTTCAGGCGTTAAAGCTCTCGGTGGCGGTGAAGCGGGAGGAGCGGCCGTTCTGGCAGGCTCGGTCTTACGACTTCAACGTGTTCTCTGAGGAGAAGCGGTTGGAGAAGTTGAACTACATGCACGGGAACCCGGTGGCTCGGGGCTTGGTGGGGTTTGCGGAGAACTGGGTGTGGTCGAGTGCCCGGTGGTATTTGTGTGGGAAGGTTGGGCCGGTCTTGATTGCTTCTCGGTGGGATGGATGAGGTTGTGTGGTCTGTGGGGGAGGTCTGTGGTGGTGCGACCACCCAGGTCTCAGAAGCGAGACCTGGGGCACCCGCTTTTGTGGTGATTTTGAGATGTGGGCCACCCGCCCCACCCGCCTTGCCACGAGTTGCGTCACGTTCAGTCGTCGTCCGTAAAGTTAGATCCAGGCCAAGATACTGCTCGAGTTTTGGACTCGATTTGGAACGCAACACCGTCGAATTTCGCGTATCTGAAGTTGAGACTGCGGCCAGTACTTTTCAGGAAGTTGACGAATCTTGCGGCGCTGTCGTCCGATTCCAGCAGAGGGACTATTACGGCATGAACCGCTCCGGAAATCCTCAGACAGACCATGAGACCCCAACGGGTTAGGTCTTCAACGATATAGAAATCGTGATTGGCGATAGTATCAGCAATGATTGTGTCTGGTGTAAGCACTGGCCGAACTAAGTTTGCGAACTCTGCGAAGTGGATTGCGGCGCGTTCAAGGACCTCAGGCTTGGTGCGGTTGCGATTATCAACGTAGAACTGACCTAAAATAGTCTTGCCAAGGAACATCCCCCCGGCGGAGAAGGCGTACTCATAGCCGAGTATGTCAAAAAGTGTCAGATGTGCTGCTTTGAGGAGAGATACCAGCGCTGGTAACCGCAGGTCTTTCTCAACTGCAACCTGCCAATCTTCGCTGCGCGTTCGAAGCATCTCGTTCGGCTCGAATTTGATGGCGAGTGGTATTGAGATGGTGCCGACATCTAGTTCTACCCTCGTGTGATGATCCGGCACTCGGGTTCTTGGCCTGTAGTTCTTTATTTTCTGACCGTTGTAGGTCAACTGAACTTCGAATGCTTTGCTCGCTGCCTCGTGAGTAATAATTTCATCGACAGATAAACCTTGGTATTTGAGGCTGGTGAAGTCGCCCTCGAAGTTGATACCGAACCAGTTGTCGACATCCTTCCGCTGTACCGTCCAGCGCCTGCTTGTCTCATGAAAGGCTTTGTTCAGAAGGTGAGCCTCGCAAAGCTCTACCGGTTCATCCCGGTGGAGGATAGGGCACAGAAAGTGCTCAAAAGGATAGTTATGAACTCTTCGACAGCTTTCCTTCAACCGAGCGAGCCTGGCCTGAAGCTCAGCGCTGTGGTTCACCTTCCGAACCGTTGCATGCCGCCCATTTGGCTCATGAGTCTTTGTTGCATTTTGGCCATGCCCCCGCCGGTGGACATGCTCTTCATCATTTTGGACATCTGGGCGTGTTGTTTTAGGAGGTTGTTGACCTCCTGCACAGAGGTGCCTGAGCCCGTGGCGATGCGTTTGCGGCGGCTGCCGTTGATGATGTTGCTGTTGGCGCGTTCCTTTTTGGTCATTGAGTTGATGATGGCTTCTACGCGGTCGAGTTGTTTGTCGTCGACCTGGCCGGCGGCTTGCTGAAGGCCCTGGAAGGGGCCGATGCTGGGGAGCATTTTGAGAATGGATTGCATGCTGCCGAGCTTCTTGATCTGACGTAGCTGTTCGCGGAAGTCTTCCAGCGAGAAGCCTTCGCCGCTGAAGGCCTTCTTGGCGAAGGCTTCGGCTTTGCTCTTGTCTAGTTTTTCTTCCGCGCGCTCGAGGAGGGTGGCGACGTCGCCCATGCCCATGATGCGGCCGACGATGCGGTCGGGGTGGAAGGCTTCGAAGGCGTCGGGCTTTTCGCCGGTGCCGAGGAACTTGATGGGCGCGCCGGTCACTTTGCGGATGCTGAGGGCGGCGCCGCCGCGGCTGTCGCCGTCCATCTTGGTGAGGATGGCGCCGGTGATGGTGAGGCGGTCGTTGAAGGCCTTGGCCGAGCGGACGGCGTCCTGGCCGGTCATGGCGTCGGCGACGAAGAGGATTTCGGTGGGGTTGAGCTCGGCCTTGAGCTGGGCCATCTCGTCCATGAGGGCTTCGTCGATGCCGAGGCGGCCGGCGGTGTCGACGATGAGGATGTCGTTGGCGAAGTTGCGGGCTTCGCGGAGGGCTTCCTTGGCGAGGCGGAGGACGTCGGCGGTGCCGTGCTGGGCTGTCGGGGTCGAGCTTGCCGTGTAGATCTGGGCCTTGATGGAGTCGGCGACGACTTTGAGCTGTTCGCGGGCGGCGGGGCGGTAGACGTCGACGGAGACGAGCAGGGGGCGGTGGCCGCCCTTTTTGAGCCACGTGGCGAGCTTGCCGGAGGTGGTCGTCTTGCCGGAGCCCTGCAGGCCGGCCATGAGGATGACGGAGGGGGGCTGGGGGGCGAACTTGAACTTGGCGGTGTCGTGGCCGAGGACGTCCATGAGCTCGTCGCGGACGATTTTGACGATCTGCTCGGAGGGCGAGAGGGCGGTGGCGACTTCGGCGCCGAGGGCCTTGGTCTTGATGTGGTCGACGACTTCGCGGGCGATGTCGAGGTTGACGTCGGCTTCGAGGAGCGCGGTGCGGATGGAGCGCATGGCGTCGTTGACGTTCTCGTCGGTGAGGGTGCCCTGGCCGCGGAGGTCTTTGAAGGTGCGCTGAAGTCGGTCGCTGAGGTTCTCAAACATGGCTGCTATGAGTTTATCGTGCGGGCGGGTGGGGCTCGGGCGATGGCTGCGGTTGGCGGCGCGGGCCGACTGGGGTGAGGGGCTGTGCGTTAGCGAGGTGGGTACCGGGTATGGGTCGCGGGTGGGCTGCGGGGAGAAGATGTGGGGGTGAGCATTTCGGCGGATGGGAACGGCGGGTTGCTGCGGGAGTATGCGACGTACCTGCGCGTGGAGAAGGGTTTGCGGCCCAAGAGCTGCCAGGCGTACCGGAGCGATCTGGAGATCTTTGCGGAGTACGCGGAAGGTGTCGGGCGGGGGTTGATTGGGGCGGATGAGGAGTGTTTGCGGGGCTTTTTGGCGCACCTGCGGGCGCATGGGATCGAGGGGCGGACGGTGGCCCGGAAGCTGAGTTGCCTGCGCGGGTTCTACCGGTGGCTGGTGAAGGATGAGCGGATTACCGCGGATCCTACGGTGAATCTGGAGTCGCCGAGGAGCTGGAAGGTGTTGCCCAAGGGCCTGCCGCTGGCGGATGTGACGGCGATGCTGGATGTTGTAGGGGCTCGGGCGCGGGCGGGAGATGCGGACGGGATTGCGCTTCGGAATTGCGCGTTGATGGAGTTGTTGTATGCGGGCGGGTTGCGGGTGAGCGAGGTTGTTGGGCTGCGGGCGGAGGATCTGCGGCTGGATGTTGGCAGTGTGATGGTGCGGGGCAAGGGAGACAAGGAGCGCGTGGTACCGCTGGGCCGGGCGGCGGTGGAGGCGTTGGAGGTGTACGTGACCCGGGGGCGTGGTGAGTTGCTGCGCGCGAGCAAGGGTGGCGTGCGGCGAGAGGTGTTTTTGTCTCGGCGAGGGGGGCGCATGACGGCGGTGGCGGTCTGGTCGCTGGTGAAGAGCCTGGACCGGCGGGCGAGTCCGCATACGCTGCGGCATAGCTGCGCGACGCACATGGTGGAGCGTGGCGCGGATCTGCGCACCGTGCAGACATTGTTGGGACATTCGGATATTGCGACGACGCAGGTGTATACGCACTTGGCGATTGACCACCTGAAGGCGGTGCACCGGATGTGTCATCCGCGGGCGAAGGGGAAAGGTTTGGCGGCGTGAGGAGGGCGCGAAGCCCGCGAGCGCGCGCCGCGATCGGGGCCACTGCGGTGGTTATCGTTGCGACCTTCCCTCTGTGGTACGGCGCCCTGATCATGACGAATGGGCGCTTCCCCTCTGTGCCGCCGGTCTTTGCGCTCGTTTACCTGCTGGGCCTGCCCGGCTTGTACGCGGCGGGCCGGATAGGGGACGTACTCGGGCTGCCTTACGGCGATCCTCGCGTACTTCTGGCGATTCCTCTTGCCTGGCTGTTTTACTTCGCCCTGTTCCGTGGCTTTATCTATCTTGGCAAGCTCGCCAGAGTGCAGCACGGCGAAGCAGAACGTAGGGGCGAGTGATTTGTGATGAGGGTTGCAAGCTGACGTCGAACTCGCAGAGTGTGTTGGTTGACAGGTTCTTGGCGGCGTTGCGCGATGAACGCGGGGCCAGCGCGCATACGTTGCGTGCGTATCGGCGAGAGTTGGCGGATTTTGTTGCGTTCTTAGCTAAAGAGTTGGGCGGGGATGCCGATATAGCGAGTGTTGGGCATTTGCACATCCGGGCTTACCTCGGGGTGCTTTTTGAGAAAGGGCTGACGAAGACTTCTGTCGCGCGGGCACTGGCGGCGGTGCGTAGCTGGTTCAAGTGGCTGGCGAAGGAAGGTGTGGTCGCGGCGAATCCGGCGGTGCTGGTTTCGACTCCGAAGCTGCCGAAGCATCTGCCGCGGGTGCCAAGTGTGGAGGAGATGAACCGCGTGCTGGATGGGTTGGCGGAGCCGCGGGATGCTGCACCTCACCTGCCGCGCGAAAAGCGTGCTTTGGCTGGCGCACCCAGACGGGGGTTAAAAGCGACGGCCGCGTACGCGGACAGCGCTGAGTTGCGCCGCCGGGAAGAGCGCGCCGCGGAGGCCTGGCCCGCACGGGAGCGGGTGATCTTTGAACTGCTGTATGGATGTGGAATTCGAAATGGTGAACTGGTGGGGTTGGACGTTATGAGTGTGATTTGGGGCGATGACGCTATTCGGATCTGGGGCAAAGGCAGTAAGGAACGGCTCGTGCCGCTGGGCGATGTCGCGGCTGAGTCGATCCGGGCGTATCTGCCGGAACGGCGTGAGCGGCTGACCGCGGCAAAGAAAGCAAAGCTGGTGGACGATGGGCCGTTGCTTTGCAACGCGACAATGCGCGGAGCCTGCCGGCTGACCACGCGAAGTGTAGGAAGGATTGTGAAGGCCATTGCGCAGGCACGGGGGTTGGCCGCGGATGTGCACCCGCATACGCTGCGCCATGCATTCGGCACGCATATGTTGGAAGAGGGTGCCGATCTTCGCGCCATACAGGAGATGCTGGGGCACGAGCGGCTATCGACCACACAGCGGTATACCCAGCTCACTGTGGGACAAGTGCAGCGCGTTTATGACGAGACCCACCCGCGTGCAAGGTAGCGGCTGGTTTAGCCGGCGCATCTTTGAGAGTCGTGCAAGGTCTGGCCCACCCGAAGTCTTTGGACACGCGAATCGTGGCGCGGAATGCCGAGATCCTAACCCTCCCTCCCGACGCCAAGGACGGGAGCAGATGGTGCGACTAAGTCCGCGAGAAATGCACGGTGAACATCGGTCGGGCATTTCTTAGTATGTGCAAGGGTGCTCCTCGACCAAGGTACCCGCTCAAAGGTCCCTAACTCTGAGACAGCTCATGACTCCAATCACTCATTGAGCGTGGGACGGGGCGCCCGCAGGATATTAGGGGCCAGTTCGGCAAGATTTTAGCTGCGGGCATCAAAAATTGATGTGGCGTGCATTGATGGACGCAGTATTATGCGGCTGCGGTCGAACAAGCACAGATACGGAGCGTCGAAACAGGCCCTTGCCCCTTGCCGCATGTTTTGAACCGCTGCTTGCGTTCCTTGTTGAACGGGTTTCCTAGGGACACCAACACGGGCCTGCTTGCCTGAACCATGCCGGGCGCCGCTCAGGCGCTTGCTATCCCTTCCGACTTCCGCACAGCGGCGACGGGCCTTCACTACCAAGCACAGAACAGACCTTGGAGAACATCCATGCTATTACCCAGCATCGGTTCGACTTGCCTGAAATCTATCTGTCCGATCGCCGCGGCTCTTCTGTTCCTCGCTACCGGCATCGCTCACGCTGATACGTTGACCTTTTACGGCGATCGCAGCAGCTTTAACTCTGCTCAACCTGGGCTGCCCGTTGAAGGCTTTCAGAAGGCCAACACTGTCGGCACGAACCTTGCGCTGACGTCCGCTCCTCTCAGCAGCGCAACCAACTCCGGTGTGTTTACGACCGGCAGCATTCTGCCTGGTATGACCCTCAGCAATTCGCCTTCAGCCAATGTTCCCGGGCTCATCGTCTACCCGGGTGGGGTTATCAGCGGTGCGACCACCGCTGTGGGAACAAATTGGTTTGGGGACACCATGGTGATCGGCTTTCAACCTGGTATCTCGGCAGCAGGTATCGACGTCTTTGCTGCGACCGGACCTGGCCAGACACTTGCTGGTGACTTCCTCGCGCAGATATTCAACGGAACTACCATGGTAGGCTCCACGACCTTTAGCGAGGCTCTGGGAGGCTTCGGTTTCCTGGGCGTGAGTTCCACGGGCAATATCACCAGCATTGATCTGGCGTACACGACGGAGAGCGCAACGACCTTTGTTGACAACGTTGCGTTTGGTCCAGCGAGTGGAGCCACTGGCCCCGTCGGATCGACGGGATCCACCGGCGTGACAGGCTCTACTGGGACGACAGGCGTGACTGGAACAACAGGCGTCACGGGTTCCACAGGAACGACAGGCGTCACTGGGACTACGGGAACCACAGGGGCAACCGGACCAGTGATCTTCCCGCCGGGTCCCCCCGTTGTGACTCCTGGCCAGCCCGGTGTCGCGGTCACACCGGAACCCTCAACCTGGACATTTATGCTTCTGGGCCTGGCGGTCCTGGCCGTCCCCGCACGCAAGTACCTCCGGACCAATCTTCAGAACTGATGGAGGATGCTGGGCGTTTGCTAACTGCACCGACCGGACCCGCGTGCTCCCATGGTGCGGGTCCGTCTTGACGCGGCATCAGGGGTGCGCTTTCTCGCGGGCGCGGCTACAATCGGCCAGCATGCATCGACGTCAATTCATTGCCGCCTCGCTCGCCAGCTCCGCCTCTGCGTTTGCCTCGCAGACAGCATCCCACTCGCCAATGGCTTCCCCTTCCTCCCCAACCGCGCGTGAGTTCTACCACCTTCGCCGTTACGCTCTGCAGATGGGGCCCCAGACCGCGCTCGCGGAGCACTACTTCAGCGATGCCCTGGTTCCCGCGCTGTCGCGGCTTGGCTTTGGCCCCATCGGCGCTTTCAAGCTGGACATAGGCCCCGAAACCCCTGCGTACTACCTGCTCGTCCCCCGTTCGTCTGCGAGCGACCTTGCGGAGATGGACATCAAGCTCGCGCAGGATGAAGAGTTCCTCAAAGCGGCCGAACCCTTCTGGGCAGCGTCAGCAAGCTCGCCGGCGTTTCAGCGGCTGGAGAGTTCGCTTTTGCTCGCCTTTGAAGGATGGCCGAAGCTTATCTCGCCCGCGTCAGCTGCGACGAAAGCCAAGCGAATCTTCCAGCTCCGCACCTATGAGAGCCCCAGCCACGCAGCCCATGTGCGCAAGGTGGAGATGTTCAACCATGGGGAGTTCGAGATCTTTCAACGCACAGGGCTTCACCCTGTCTTCTTCGGAGAGACGCTGATCGGGCCCGGCATGCCCAGCCTCACGTACATGCTCACCTTCGCAGACACGCATGAGCTTGAAACGAACTGGGCTGCGTTTAGCGCCGACCCTGCCTGGAAGAAGCTGCAGACCTCACCGCGCTACGCCTACGAGGCCATCGTGAGTAATATCAGCAACTTGGTTCTTAGCCCGCTGGCTGCTTCGCAGATCTAGCGCTGGGATCCTCGTACTTCTGGGGCCTCGGCGAACGATGCACTTCAGAGGCTAGCTGCTGTGCGGGGCCACGCTTTATGCGACACACGCGAAGCGGCCGGACGGACATGCCGTCCCATCTGTCTCCGCTACACTTGGCCATGTGACCTCTTCCGCTGAGTCGTACGGCCATTCTCTGCAAGCACAGTTGGACGAGATCACGTCCAACACGCGGGCGCTGGTCCCGCCCGATCGCCTTGCCCGAACCGAGCAACTTGTCGAAGATCTCCGTGCCTCGGGCATAGAAGACCGGATCACCGGGCCCGGCGGCACCGCGGCCGACTTCCAGCTTACTGCCGGTACGGGCAAACTGATCCGCAGCTCCGACCTGCTCGCGCTTGGCCCCGTGGTGCTCAAGTTTTTTCGCGGGCGGTGGGATCCCTATGACATGACCGAGCTGGAGGCCTGGGAGGCTCTTCAACCCACGCTTCGGCGCCGAAGGGCGCTGCTTGTGGCGATCAGCCCGCAGACCCCGCGGCAGAACGCGTTTACGGCCGACCGACACAGTCTGTCGTTCCCTCTCCTGTCAGATCCCTCGTGCGACTATGCGGAGACACTGGGCCTCTCCTACACCGTGCCCGAGCCCACACGGGCTTACTATCGCTCCATGCTGGTCAACATTCCCTTCCTGAACGGAGATTACACCTGGCGCCTCCCGCTTCCTGCCACGTATGTGCTGAACAGCGCCGGGACCGTGCTCTACAGCGAGGGATACGCGGATCACCGCCTGAGGCCGGAGCCGGCCAGGGCCGTCGCCGTTCTCGAAGACCTTGCGCTCTAGGCGGGTTGCGGTACGGCCGCCGCTGCGACGTCGGCCACAGCAGCCGCGGTGGGGATCCGGTTCCACGGAGCAAATGCGTTCTTGACTCCGCGAAGACTCGGCTCCAGCCCCGGATAGTGCCGCAGCAGCACGGAACTCATGGTGTTGTCGCGTATCCAATCCATGCCGACCTTGCTGTAGACCTCTTCGGTGAAGTCGTCGGTGAAGAAGCGGTCGCTGTTCAGCCGCCGCGACGCCATCAGCACAAAGATGCGGAAGGCCGTATCGCTGAAGCCGAAGCCGGGCGGCGGCGTCTCGGCAAAGAGACCCACGATCAGGTCTACACGATCAATGTCGTTGTCATAGACGCGACGAACTTCCTCGCGCCAGACGGGGTTCTCTGTGAGTTCTTCAAAGGTCCGCACGGGCTTCATGTGAAGCATCTCGCGGAACTTTGTGTAGCGAGGAACGCCCAGTTCCCTGCAGCGCATGATGTCGTGCGAGGCAAGGTCGATCAACACGCCGTCAGGTCTCGTAAACTGCTGCAGCGCACGCGGGTAGTTGTGCAGTTGCACGGCACCCGGGTTCATCAGTCCAAAAGAATAGAACAGGTCTGTGATGTCGATGTCATCGCAGATGTTCTGCGCTGCGTCGCCGGCGATCTCCTGGAAGTGCAGGGTCTGCACTACACGATCATCCTTTGCCGACCAGAACGTGATGTCGTCAGGGATCAGCGGGTGCATGCGGTAGACCGCCACAAACTCCTCAGTGAGCGTGTACGGCACACCAAAGTGGTCGGTATGGGAACCCGGGATGCCGCTCACCAACTCGCTTCCGCTCAGCCTGCCAAACAGGTTCTTGATCGTCTCTCCCAGCAGCCCCCACCAGTTCGCGCGCATCCCGATCTGCAACGCTGGGTGGCCCAGGATCGCTGTAGTCCACTCCACGGTGTGAATTTTAGCCAGCAGCGCAGCGTTCACCAACCGCGCATGCTCGAACAGCTCATCGTCACTCCAGGCCGGGTACGCCTGCTTCAACGCGTCACAGATCGCGTTATGCTCCAGCGTGAACAGCGTGAACAGCATTTCCAGTCCGACCCACCACCCCGCGAGCGAGGCGCTCTGCATTTGCACCAGTGCGGTTGGGTCCGGAAAGACCAGGTGATCCTTCCCCAGCTTTAGTTTGCCGTCCGCGTGCGTCCGCGCATTCTCGCGAAACTGCACACTGCTCCCGTACAGTTGTGATCCATCCCACCAGTGGGTCTCGGTGTTCACGTGCGTCGGAGGCCTGTTTGCGTCCGCGCCGGTGCGCGTCGGGTCAGGCATGGTCCGCAGGACCTTCATCTCCGGCTGCGGCCACGTGTCACCCTCCGGCAAAGGGATCATCCAGGGATCATCTTTCACACTCTGCCCATGGCTGAACCAGTCGCGAATCTGGAACTGCAACCAGCTTGCGGCCAGCAGATTCAGGGTCTTCGCCGGGGTGAACACCTCGCGCGTCAGCAACTCACGGCTGACCGCGCGCGGGCTCGGAGACATGATGCCCGGCATTGGCTCTGGGATTACCTCACTGAGCTTCGCATTGCGGCCAAACCGCGTGCCGGCGCTGCCCATAAATGGGCACCGGAGATCGTTCGACGTACCATCCGGCGCACGCCAGGTCCCTGTGTTGGGGTAGGGGGGCACGGGGCAACCTGGTCCCACCTGCGGGACGCCTGTGTCATACAGATTGTGCGCGCGCAGCGTATTTCGTACACCCACAAGGACTGCCAGGCTCCCGAGGAGCGGAAGTCCGCTCCAGCCTTTCTTCTGATCGATCCCCGTGCAGCCCTCGTCGAAGACTTCGCCCAACACCTTCTTCACGGAGGGCTGCTTCAGCAGCCACACCGTCGATACGGCCGCTGCTACACCACCTGCAATCCAGCCCGAGATCCTCAACACGTTCTTGCCCATGAGTTCTCTCTCCGTGCGGCTCAAAGTTCTGACCGCCAAGTCTACCTTCGGCGAACGGAGAGTCAACGGAATTCGGGCAATAGACGAAGTGGTGAGCCAGCCTAGCGGGACAACGTGTTGCGGACGCGAGCGCCAGCCGTATCTCTGCTATCGGCTCGCTAAGGGCGCCTTAACGAGGGCTTTCGAGCAAAGCTACCTCAACATCGGACGAGGCAGACTTCGTCGCCACCGTCTCCTGGTGCTTGCGTTGTTTTGCCTCGGGGCAGCGCACATGAGCCGAGAGCTCGGGAAGCCAGATATCCCGCAGGACAAAGCGATCTCCGTCGTGATGGAAGACCAGTTTGCCGGGAGTCCGGTTTCCCTGGGGGTCCTCGGCCCATTCCACCAGACCCAGCCCCGCGCTGCTCTTGCCATGGATCTCCAGAATGTTGTCCGAGATCATGTCCAGCGTGTATTTACCCGCGGGATAGACGCGTGTGCCGTACTGAAACGCAAACGGCACGGTCGCCCTGGCCAGCGACCGGACACGTTGGGCAGCGGCCACCGGCACACGGACCGCCAGTGCGAGCAGGGCTGCGAAGGACGCAGTGCGAATGAAGCGAAAGGACGTGTTCATGATGGCTTCTCCTCTGGAAGGCGAACTCTTTCGATCGCCGTCACTGTGAAGAGCGCAAGCACGTGAACAAAGGGGCCAAACTACGCGGAACGTCTCATGCTCAGGCGGAGCTACGCGGCTATCTCCAGAGCCGTCCTCTGCTCCAGCAGAGCGAGCAGCACCAACTCCTCCTGGCGCAGCGAGTGTTCGTGTTCCGCGATCTCCTGCTCCAACTCCTCTTTCGCTGTTTCCGCGCTGATCTGGCCTGCGAGGTACGCCTCCAACACAGCCGGGTGGACATATGCCTTGCGGCACACTGCAGGGGTGTTGCCCAGTTGCTTGGCGACCGCCTTGATTGCCTCCACAACATTCTTCTTCGCCTGCGTTGCCGTGTCCGATGGACCGAGGCTGCGCAACATCTCGGCCGCAAGCACAGTTCCCGCCCAGGTACGAAAATCCTTTGCGGTGAAGTGATCGCCGGAGATCTCCCGGAGATACTCATTCACGTCCGCAGAGTCGATCGCATGGTGGTTCCCCTCATCGTCGAGGTACTGGAACAGCTCATACCCTGGGATGTCCTCGCATGCCTTGATGATGCGGGCGAGCCGCTTGTCGTGGAGACTGATGGTGTGGTGCACACGGCTCTTTCCCTGGAAGGAGAACGTCACCTCGGCCCCATGCACTTCTACGTGCTTGTTGCGCATCGTGGTCAGCCCGTAGCTTTTGTTCTCCTTCGCGTACTCCTGGTTACCTACGCGGATATGCGTCAACTCCATCACGCTCACAAGCGTCGCCAGCACCTTGTTGCGCGGTAGCCCTGGCAACTTCAGGTCAGCGGCCACACGCTCACGAATCCTGGGCAGCGCTGCTGCAAACTTCATCATCCGCTCGTACTTTGTGCCGTCGCGAACCTCGCGCCACTTCGGGTGGTACCGGCTTTGCTTACGCCCCCGGGCGTCGCGACCGGTGGCCTGCAAGTGTCCGTTCGGCTGCTTGCAGATCCACACGTCCGTCCACGCCGGGGGAATGACCAGGGACTTGATCCGGGCCAGGGCCGTCTCATCGGTCAACGGATCGCCCGCCGGGTCGA
This sequence comes from uncultured Verrucomicrobiae bacterium, assembly GCA_963717535.1. Taxonomy (GTDB): domain Bacteria; phylum Acidobacteriota; class Terriglobia; order Terriglobales; family Acidobacteriaceae; genus Granulicella. The sequence continues at coordinate 112,444 of OY970344.1, read as the reverse complement.
CGGTGTACTCGAACTCCTTGCCCTCCGATCCCACCAGGTGTCGGCGTATCCCGGGCTTCTTGTCCGTCACGTATCGCAGCCCCGCTGCCTTCGCATACGCCACCGGATCCAGGGGCTCCGTGGCTGCTTCTACGCTCTCGGATTTTGTGAGCTCTTCCGCGATTGGCGCGACCAACGCCTTAGCCTTACGAACGCGCGTTTTCTTCTCTTCTGCGACCAGCATGAAAGGTGAGATGCCGCGGCACAGGGAGCGTGGCGGGCCAGCCTCCGGCGTGCGGAAAGTAATGTGGATACTCCGATAAAGCCTGTGAAAAACCGGGTAAAAGGCTACAACTAAGCAGCTGCGCCTTGACACGGAAGTGCTATTCACCACTCCGGTACGTCAACCTGACGCACAAAGCCAAAGGAATCTTTCATTTAGGAACAGCTTTTCCACCGACGTGCCGATGAAGGTACCGTTACGCTCCTTCCATGGCCGCTGTTAACGACAAAGGTTCACCCATCCCATCGACCATTCGGCTTCACCTTCTGCTCAACTACTGCCGCACCGTCGTGCGTTCTGACGACACCCATCTGCAGGTCGCGATGAGCGAATACGAGCGCGCCCTGACCTCCACGTCGCGAGGAAGCTAGGTCCTGCGCGGCCCGCATGACCTCTTCCGATGCTCACCGTGATTTACCCTCGGTAGGTCAGTGTTCGACGGGAGAAACAGACACATGCCGCCCTCTGAAACCACGCCCCAAACCACAGCCCTCACGGACCGCAAAGCCTGGAAAGAGCTCGCCGCGCACGCCGCCGAGCTCAAGAGCACGACCCTCAAAGAGCTCTTCGCCCAGGACCCGAATCGCGGTCCCAGGTACACCCTGGAAGCCGAAGGTCTGCTCCTCGATTACTCCAAGAACCGCATGACTGACCAGACTCTGAAGCTCTTGGTCGCGTTGGCAGAGGAAGTCGACCTCAAAGGCCGGACCGAGGCGATGTTCACCGGCGAAAAGATCAACATCACCGAAGACCGCGCCGTTCTGCACACCGCACTGCGTGCCCCCAAGGATGCAGTCATCGACGTCGACGGCCAGAACGTCGTCCCCGCAGTTCACGAAGTGCTGGACAGGATGTCCGCGTTCTCGGAAAAGATCCGCAACGGAGATTGGAAGGGCTACACCGGCAAGCCCATCAAAAACATCGTCAACGTCGGAATTGGTGGTTCCGATCTTGGTCCCGTGATGGCGTATGAGGCGCTCAGGCACTACTCCGAGCGCAACCTCACCTTCCGTTTCGTCTCGAACGTGGACGGGACCGACTTCGCTGAAGCGACGCGGGACCTAGACCCCGCAGAGACCCTCTTCCTCATCGCCTCGAAGACCTTCACCACGCTAGAAACCATGACCAATGCGAACACCGCGCGCGACCTGGTTTCTCAGCTCCGGCGCCCCCGAAGGCGCGATCGCCAAACACTTCGCCGCCCTCTCGACCGCCGCAGAAAAGGTCTCCAAGTTCGGCATCGACACCGCGAACATGTTCCCCTTCTGGGACTGGGTCGGCGGGCGCTACTCGATGGACTCTGCCATTGGTCTGAGCACCATGCTGGCCATCGGGCCTGATGGCTTCCGCGATCTCCTGGCCGGCTTTCACTCCATGGATCAGCACTTTCGCACTGCGCCCATTGAGCAGAATCTCCCCGCTTTGCTGGGTCTGCTGACGGTCTGGTACACCGACTTCTTCGGCGCCGAAACGATCGCCGTCCTTCCCTACGACCAGTACCTGAAGCGCTTCCCTGCCTACCTCCAGCAGCTCACCATGGAGTCGAACGGCAAGCACGTCACGCTGGCCGGCACGCATGTCACCTACGAAACCGGCCCGATCTACTGGGGCGAGCCCGGCACCAATGGCCAGCACAGCTTTTACCAGTTGATCCACCAGGGCACTCGCCTGATCCCGTGCGACTTCATCGGCTTCTTCAAGACCCTCAATCCCCTGGGTCCGCATCATGACATCCTGATGGCCAATGTCTTTGCCCAGACCGAGGCGCTGGCATTCGGCAAGACCGCCGAACAGGTGAAAGCCGAAGGCACGCCCGACTGGCTGGTCCCGCACCGCGTGTTTGAAGGCAACCGCCCCTCCAACACGATCCTGGCGCAAGAGCTGACGCCCAACATGCTTGGCAAACTTGTTGCCCTGTATGAGCACTCCGTCTTCACGCAAGGCATCATCTGGAACATCGACAGCTTCGACCAATGGGGCGTAGAACTCGGCAAGCAGCTAGCGCAAAGGATCGCCGCCGAGATCGAAGGCACCGGCGAACTGAAGCACGATTCCAGCACCAACAACCTCATCCAGAGGTATCGCGACTCCAAGTAAAGCCTGCATCGAACGAAACGCCACCGAAGATCTTTCGGTGGCGTTATGCACATTCAGGAACTCTCCTGGCGAACAACTTCGGCGCACGCTTTCCGTCTAGCCAGGAACTCTCGCAAGATCGATGAAGGCGCGCACCGGATCGGTGTGGATGAGCTTGACTTCAACACACTCCCCAACATCGAGCCCGGTCTCACCCTGCGTGATACGGCCTTCAAATGGCGGTTGAAAGACGCGGGCGTATACACCCTTTGCGCTCGCGCCCGTCACGACACCGTGGAAGACCTTTCCAATGTCGTCGCTCAACGCGACGGCGGCGACGCGCTTCTGCATGGCACGATCGATCTTGCGCAAGGCTGTGTCAGCCTCATTGCAGTGCGCGGCGATGGCGGTCAGTTCGGTGTCGCTGTACGGTGCCGGCGCGCCTGACAGCATGGCGTGCAACACACGTTGGGTCACGAGATCGGGATAGCGGCGGTTGGGCGCGGTGGAGTGCGTGTAGTCCCGCGCGGCCAGACCAAAGTGCCCCAGGGGATCATCCTCCGGGCGCATCAATACATACTCCCCGGCCCCTAACAGCTTGATGACGGCAACGGCCAGGTCAGGATAGTGAGCGTCGTCGGAGGTGTGCTGCTGTTGCAAGAAGTTATTCAGCGCCACAGGATCCGGTTGCGCAGGAAGTGTGGTGCCGCGCTCCGCGGCGAGAGCCTGAATGCGGTCCCAACGCTGCGGCACCCGCACGACCCGCTGCAAACAACTGCGCCCGCCCTTGCGAAGCGCGCGCGCCATCACACCATTGGCGGCCACCATCAGATCTTCGATCAGGTTCATGGCGCGGTTCTGCACGACCGCCTTCAGATCGACAACATGGCCGTCCATCACCACAGGATCGGCCTCGGCGCGCTTGAATTCGAGCGCGCCAGCCTTGATCCGCGCGGCATGCAGGTTGCGCGCCGCTTCGTCCTGCAGCTTTAGCTGCGCCCCAAGCCAACCGCCCTGCAAAGCGCCAGGCGAGCCGCCGTCCTGTGCCGGCGCTGCATTTGGCGGATTCTTCTTCGGTGCGCTGTCTGAACGCAGACTCATCGCATCCGCCGCCGCCGCGCCTGAAGGAGTTTCCAGCCATGGCCCTACTCGCGAGTAGGCCAACTGCGCACGGTTCCGCACCAATGCACGCGAGACCTCTTCGTCCGAAAGCTCACCCACATCATTGACTGTGAAGCTCATGACCAATGCGGGGCGATCCGCGTCCTCATTCAGCGACGTAAGTCCTGTCGAGAGTTCCGAGGGCAGCATGGGAAAGTTCTGCACAGCCGTATAGATCGTCTGGGTCTGCGCTGCCGCATGCACGTCGATGGGACTGCCCTGGGCCACAGAAGCGGCTACGTCCGCAATGGCCACATGCAGCCGAATGCCGCCGGCGACGCGCTCTGCGACCTCGATCTGATCGAGATCCCTGGAGGTGTCGTTATCGATCGAGGACCACCCAAGAGCACGCTGGTCAGCGATCCCGGAAGACGGATCGCCCTTCTGCATCTGGGCAGCAATCTCCTGCACCTGCGCCTTCGCGTCCTGGTTGAATTCTGGATGAAAGCCGGCAGCATGAAGATCTTTCAGCGCCGCTCCCGGAAGGTCAAAGTCGTGCACCGTTGGCCGGTCAAGCATGTTCCGGAGCCTACCACGCCGGGTGCACGCTGGTCTGCGAGACGGTGTTGACCGGCTGCTGCTGAGGGCTCGCGAATGGGGTGTCGCTGCTACCTAGGAGATCAGCACGGCAGCTATCCCGACCTCGTCCGATCGATCCAGGTCAGCACGATCCCACCCGGCAGCCTCTGCAGCCGCAGAGTACGTGCTCTGCAAAAAGTCCAACACCGTCTGCGCTGGGTTGGCCGCCGCGCGTACCTCGTTGTAGTTCAGTAGAAACTCGCCGAGTTCCTTGCTGAAGGCTCCTTTGGACCAGAGCGCGCGCTCACTTAGGCCCTCCGGAACGGGCGCGGCGTAGGCGTAGAACGCGGCTTGGCCGTAGCCACCATTGCCGGGCCAGAACCCCGCACTGATGCACTCGTGTGAGTACGCCTCGGACTGAATCGCGTCTGCTCCCGGCCGAGCCGGTGCGCGCTTTCCGTTGAATCGCGTGACGGCCAGATCCATTGATCCCCAGAAGAAGTGCACCGGGCTGATCTTGCCGTAGAAGTTCGTCGAAAAGCGTTGCAACAGAACAGAGATGTTCGCAAGGATCTTCGCAAAGCGCTCTACGGCCTCGCGGTCATAGCTTCTATGCGTGGTGTCATGATCGAAGCGCACCGGATGCTTCAGCTCGACAGGCAAAGGATCGAGGTGAACGTTCACGCCCAGATCGTGGAGCATCGCGGTATACCGGGCAAAGAACTCGGCCACAGTCTGCGGTCCGAGAGCGACCGTTGCCGTTCTTCCTGAGCTGAGCCGAAAGAGAAGCTCATGCGCGATAAAGTCGAACTCGATCTCAAGCAGCCCTCCCGTTGCGAGCGGCATGGCGGAGGTCGTCAGCCCGCGTGCCGAGACGTACAGTGGGACGTTCCACCAATGGTTCTGAACAGGAGTCAACGCGGTCCGCGTCTTGCCCACGATCTGAAGGAACATATGCAGCGTTTCCGCTGTGTCCTTCCACTCATCCCACATCAGTGCGGGCCAGGCTTCCTTTGTCGTCATCGGGTGCATGGTGGAAGTGTCTCCAGTCGTCGACTGCATGGCGAAAACTCCGTCCAGCCTACGCCTGCCTCGCTCTACGCCCCAGACTTTTCGTACAGTGCCGGGCTCCGGCTGCCTTTCATCAGCGGAAATCGCGCTCTCCTGTGATCTTCCATCCATCCTCCGTTCGCCGGAGCCATAGCTGCGAACGGATCAGCTTATGCGTCGCCCCGGTTGTGCTCTGGGACCAGGTGACATCCTTCACCAGGCGAACATTCGCCGTGGTGTCCGTCTGGTTCTCAATCTCGAGATCTTTGACCTCAAAGCTGGCCGTGCGATTGCCTTTCCGAAGATAGGCCGCTTTGTCCGCTTCTACGAAGTCTCTGCTTACGTTCGTGCGTAGAAAGTACCGGTCCATACGCGGTGCGTACTCGGCGGCTTCTGCACGTGGGTCATTCAGAGTCATTGACTGTGCCCAGCGATGCAATGTCTCCCGAATGCCAGACTCCGATAACTGCTGCTGAGCGATATCCGCGTATGCGCTTCGCGGTTCAGGCGGAGGCTGGTCCGCATACGCCGTCACCGCGGGATGCTTCCCTGGCTCTCCACGCTCAACTGCGCTAGGGGCGGGGATGGCTCTCGCAGGGGGCAGCCGCGGGATGTCAGGCGCCCTGGATCCCGCGGTCATAGGCACCCGCGGATCAGGCTTTGGCTTTGCAATTGCGACCGGCTGGGGAGCCGACGCAACCGTCGTGCCGGTTGCAGGCCTGCTCGCCGCAAACGCCTCGTATGTGACCGGCTGCCACGCCCTGATCCGGCGCAGAGCGTCCGCATATTGGGCTATGGCCGAGGTCGCCGTCCATTCATCCTGGTTGGCGAGTTCGACCAGATCCTTGGGTTGCGGCTGGTCAGCGTACACCTTGTATCCGCTCGTACCCTCAAGCTCGACTTTGCGTTGCTGGGCGTCCTGCAGATCTTTCCCCGCGTTCGCCAGACGCTCTTCGTGCGTCTGGATCAGGAGCTGGCGCATGCGTTCCGGATCGTCGCCCGCACGATCCAAGCGCGTCTGCTCCTCCACGGAGAGACGCCCAATGGCGCTTAATGCCAGGAGCGCCTGGAGGTTTTGCTGCTGCCACTGCTTGCGAAGCTGGTCCTCCGCTGCTCGCCGGCGCTCCGCCGACTGATGAGCCAATACACCGACAACCGCCAGCGCTGCAAGGAGCAGCGCGGCGGTCGTCCAGACAACGAGGCCACTCTTTCGCGACTGCATCACATAACAATCTGATGCAGTTTGTAACCGTGCCTCTAGTTCAGTTCAGCGCCGTTGTTCTAGGGCTTTAAGACCGGGACCACCGGCAAGCTGATAAAGCTGGCCTGGGCTCCTTCATGCCATACCCGCTGCGTCGCCTTGGTATAGTCTTCGGGCTTGGCTTCGAAGATGTTCGGGACGAACCGCTGCGGGTTCCGGTCATACAGCGGGAACAGCGTGGACTGCACCTGCACCATAATGCGGTGCCCGGGCAGGAACGTGTGGTTCACCATCGGCAGCGCGAACACGTACGGCAGGGGTTCATTGGCCTTGATGGCCTCCGGGTGCTCGAAGCTCTTGCGGTACCGTCCGCGAAAGATGTCGGTGGCAATGGGCAGCTCATATCCGCTCATCTCCGTGGGCGGAGCGACGCGGTCCGGCTGCACGTCGATCAGCTTCACCACCCAGTCGGAGTCCGTTCCACTGGTCGAGGCAAGGAGATGCACCAGCGGCTCGCCTGATAGCTTCATCGGCTCCTTCAGCGGCTCAGTCTCATAGGTCAGCACGTCAGGGCGGCCATCCACAAAGCGCTGGTCTGTGACCAACCATGTGCGCCAGCCGGTAGAGTCCGCCGCGTCGACCGGCCGGGGGCGGTAGGGTACAGGCTTCATCGGGTCCGACACATATTCGTCGAAGCGCTCGCCCTTACCTTCGCTTGTTGGCTTATCAAACGACAGCTTTCCGCCCGCGGTCAGGTACAGGGGGCGCGAAGCTACCGGACATCCCTGCTCGCAACTGGCCGGAAACTCCGGCGGGCTATCCCAGCGGTCCGCGCCTGTGTCATAGATCCACGCCTTGGGCGTGGCGGCGGTCGGTGCTCCGGGCTTGAGGTATTGGTTGAAGAACGGAAGCAACACGTTCCGCCGCCACTGCGCGGTTGTGTCGGAAGCCCATGTTAGCGTGCCCAGCGCACGTCCTTCACGGTTCACCTGGCTGTGGAACCATGGCCCCATGACCAGCATGTTCATGTTGTCCGGTGTGCCCTTCGCCTTCAGCGCACGGTAGCTGTGGATGGCGCCCCACATATCTTCCTGGTCCCAGAGACCCTGCTCCCACATCGTGGGCACGGTGAGCGGCTTGGCCGTGATCAGCTTGTCCAGGGCCTGGCTTTGCCAATAGCCGTCGTACGAAGGGTGGTCCCTCATGACGCGCCAGAACGGCAGTTGGTCCATGCCCTCGGCACGCGCAAAGGCATCAGCTGAGCCTGCGCGGAGGAAATTGGTATAGTCGTCGCGGCCGTCACGCGCCACGTGCACGCCCTCGCCGCGGTTGGACGTCTGCCCCAGAACGTAGTCGATGTTCGGCAGACGAAACGCCCCGTAGTGGAACCAGTCGTCGCCCATCCAGCCGTCCACCATGGGACTTTCGGGCGCCGCGACCTTCAGGGCAGGATGCGGATTCAACTCGGCCATGACGACCGTGAAGCCTTCATAACTCGATCCGATCATGCCCACGCGGCCGTTCGACTCCGGCAGGTTCTTCACCAGCCAGTCGATCGTGTCGTACGCATCGGTCGTATCGTCCGCGCCGCTCGGGTTGTAGCCCGAGTTCACCGGCGGTGGAGTCATCAGGTACACGCCCTCTGACCCATACTTGCCGCGCACGTCCTGGTACACGCGAATGTACCCCGCCTCCACAAAGACTTCATCGCTCAGCGGCAGCGCCTGGATCATGCGCCCACTCTTGGACCGGGCTGCCCGCGTCGCCGCGTCATAGGGCGTACGGGTCAACAGAATCGGCGCCCCGTGCGCTCCCTTGGGGACGCAGATCACCGTGTACAGCTTCGTGCCGTCGTGCATGGGCACCATGACCACCCGCCGGTCGAAGTCGCTGTCGACCACCGGTGCCTTGAAGTTGGGCGTCAGGTCATCACTCGGCAGCGTTTCCTTCTGCGCAAATCCGGAAATAGCCGGAAGAGACAACAGAGCGGCGACACCGACACAGGCAATTCGATTCATAGAGATCTCTCAAGCGCGGCCACTCCAGGGGAGCGAACACAGGGGATGGTGGGATGGCCTCAGCCTAACACTGCCCATCTGCCTCCGGCATTGCCCGCGCAGCCCAATCCGAGAGGGAGCGAATTCGATCTGACCAACAGGGCCTCTTGCTCCAGACACGCTGTTCGTTTACCGTATACGAAGAGCGGCAATCGGACAGTGCTCCCGTCAGACCCCTTGCAGCTCGCAGGAGGTTCGTTTGTCATCCGCAGCCACGCTCCCCTCCCCGGTGCTTTCCCCGGCCGCCTCACAGACTCCCGCGACACCGGCTCCCAAGGCTGTCAAGCAGCTCCCGGGCGTCGCGCTCGACCAGTACACGGGCGACCCCAACTTCATGGCGTCACTGGCCCGCGGTCTCGTCGTCATCCAGGCGTTCACGCCGCAGATGCCGCAGATGACCATCTCGCAGCTAAGCCTGCGCACGGGCCTGTCGCGAGCGGCCGTCCGCCGTTGCCTCTATACCCTGTGCAAGCTCGGCTTCGCCGGGTCTGACGAGGCGCAGCGCTACTCCTTGCGTCCCAAGATGCTCACGCTGGCCAACACCTACACCGCCTCCAGCACGCTGGCCAACGCCGCGCAGCCCATCCTGGAGCGCATGAGCGCGATCCATCACGAGAGCTTCTCCGTGGCCACCCTGGACGGCGACGACATCGTCTACATCGCGCGTTCTACCGTGAACCGCGTTATGTCGGTCGACCTCCACATCGGCTCGCGTCTGCCGGCCTTCTGCACCAGCATGGGCCGTGTCCTGTTGGCGTACCTGCCCCAGGATCAGCTTGAGGCGTATATGTCGCGCGTGGTTATGACGCCATACACGCCACGCACCATCAACTCCGTTGAGAAGCTGCGCTTGGCCCTGCGCAATGTTCGCCGCAATGGCTACGCCATGTGCGATCAGGAGTACGAGGTCGGCTTGCGCTCCCTCGCGGTCCCCGTAACGGCCCCCAATGGTCGGGTCGTCGCCACGGTGAACCTGTCCGGCCACGCACCGCGCATGCCCATGCTGGAGATGCAGACCCGCTTCCTCCAACCGCTGCGCGCCGCCGCGGCTGAGTTGAGCATCTTTTTGCGGTAGGTGAGGGTCCTCTCAAAAGGGACCTCTGAGCCGGTCGTAGTCTCAAAGTGCGGTTGCCTCGTCTAACCACAGCAGCGAGACACGAGACGATCCAGCATGATTGACCGGCCCTTGGCCTTAGACCAGGAACTCCTCCCTTCCAATTCGCAGTCGTTCTCCTCTCCGGTATCGCACGGAGCTTTCGCTCGGGGTCCCTACGAAGCCGTTGCCGGGCTCGTCGCGCCTCTTCTCGCGGTGGTTATCCCCACCTACAACGAACGGGACAACATCGCCGAGTTGATTTGCCGTGTTGACCTTGCCCTGAACGGTCTTTCCTGGGAGCTCCTGTTCGTCGACGACGACTCGCCCGACGGCACGGCGGAACTGATTGCCTCCTATGCCCGCCGCGATCCCCGGGTCCGGCTCCTGCATCGCATTGGGCGTCGCGGGCTGTCTTCGGCTTGCATTGAGGGCATCCTTGCCACGACGGCCAGTTACGTTGCCGTGATGGATGCGGACATGCAACACGACGAGACCATTCTGCCGGCCATGCTCGCCCGCATTCGTTCCGAAGACCTGGACATCGTCGTAGGCTCACGTCACAGTGAGGGCGGCAGCATGGGCCAGTTCTGCGCCAGTCGGCGTCTGCTCAGCGGCCTCGGTCAGCGCGCCAGTCAGACGGTGTGCCAGTGCCCCATTACCGATCCTATGAGCGGCTTCTTTCTGCTGAACCGCTCGTTTCTGCTTGAGGTCGTCCACCATCTGCACGGCGGTGGCTTCAAGATTCTCGTCGATCTGCTCTCATCCGCGCGACGCCCCGTGCGTCTCGCCGAGGTTGGCTACACATTCCGCCTGCGCCGACACGGCGAAAGCAAACTCGACGTCAGCATCGGGATCGAGTACCTCTTTCTGCTCATTCACAAACTCACCGGCGGCGTTGTTCCGGCACGTTTTGCCGCGTTCGCCCTGGTGGGCGTTACGGGACTTGCACTGCATCTCTTCTCATTGTCAGCACTGCTGCTCTGCCTTCACTGGCGCTTTGTGCATGCACAGATTGCCGCCACCTTTGTTGCGATGACCGCCAATTTCTTCCTCAATAACCTGATTACCTGGCGCGACCGCAGCCTTCGCGGGATCCACCTTGTGTCCGGTCTGACCTCGTTCTGCCTGGTGTGCTCCTTCGGCGCGTGGGCAAACGCGGTCTTTGCGCGCGTGCTCTTTCAGCAAGGGGCGCGCTGGTACCTGGCAGGTGCGGCTGGCATCGTCCTTAGCTCTGTGTGGAATTACTCCATGGCCAACCTGTTCACCTGGCAGCAGTCCCGTGCCACGCCTTCGGGTGCCGATGAAGACAGCGACCTTGCCTTGCCCTCCCTGGACCTTGAGCGCTAAGGCCGGATCGCGGGCTTCACTCCCTGAACCTGCTTCTCCGGCCTCGGCACGTAAATCACGGAGCCATCCGCTGATCCCCACGCAAGCGCCGGGTCCGGTCCGATCGAGTGCACCGGCCGGTACCACTGCGCCACCGCTGACCGGATCACCGGACTAAATCGCTGCCGTTGCTGCTCCCCGGCCTGCGCCAAGGGGCCATAGGCCTGCACCGCGCCGATGCTTCCGTCCCTGAGCTCTCGCACCATTTGATCGGGACTCAGCTTGCCGAGTTCTATCAACCGCGTCGCGTTGAATGGGTCATAAATAAAGGGCTTGCCCGCCTCGTAGCACTCCAACAAACTCTCGCAGAGAGCCGGTCCGGGCACGCTGCGCAACACGGCAACATCTTCGACGAATCGGCGGTGCGCCACGCGCACCTCCCGAATCTGACCCACGGCATCCCACTCTGCATAGCGCGCCAGCGGAGTCAGTAACCAGCAGCCACAGAACCACGGCGCATACGATGCATAACGCCGAATGCCTCGAGGCCAGTCGGCCCGCCCGACATCGTCAACGAAGACCCCGACCAACAGCGAGAGTGCCAGTAGCACACTGAAGATCGCATTGACGCTTACCCCTGCTCCGCCGCTGAAGTAACCGCCCACCACCAGCGATACGGCCAGCAGTATCAGAAGAATTCGCCGTTGTGGCTCCTTGCGAACCCGCCAGGCGAGATACCCCGCTGCGGCAAGAACGGGCAACAGCGGCCCGAGAGCGTCCAGAACATGAAGCCCCGCCCTCGCCCAGGAGTAGCTCCGCGGCATGAGCAACTCGGCTACAAAGAACGGTCCACCCAAGCGCATCGACAGCCAGCCTCCGACGGAGGCCACGCCAACCAGGCACAGCCCAAACCAGATCGCCAGGGGCCAGGAGACAAACAAGAGATCCAAAAATACCGCTAATGGAAGATCCACCTGGCTATGCTTCACGAGCAGGCCCAGGGCGAAAAGAAGCGCTGCCCCGGTGACACGGCCAACGCTGCGACCGCCACGCACATACACGGCCAGCGCGGTCATGAGTACGGCCTGCGACAGCAGTTGCGGATCATCCGCACCGACATAGAGCGGGGCTGTTGTACAAAAAGCTGTCCAGCAAAACAGACCTGCGAACCAGGCTGCCCATCGGCTTGCTCCCAGGGCTCGCACGATCACGCCAACCATCGCCGCCGAGACGAGCAGGCCAGCGATCGACAGGGCCCGGGCGGTGAACAGGTAGTCGTGCGTGACCCGATGCAACTGCGCCATCAGCCAGAACGAAAGGATGGGGTAGTTCACCGTCGTCCAGCCGTAGCGCACGGGGTACAGCAAACCACCGCGGGACACAGTCTGGGCGTTGAAGATGTTCCAGCCCTCGTTGTAGTTCACCTCTTCCAGAAAGCAGGCCCGCACGACCGGGACGAAACCCGCCAGCGCCGCCAGCGACGCAAACACCGGGAGGATGAAGGACCGGCTCTTTGCGTACCTCACCCGCTGACTGCTCCCGCGAACGTCACCGTGTTCAAGTTCACAGAGGCCGACTCCGCTGCAGCACGAACTCCCGTGCTCTCCGCGCCCCGGCGCCAAAGATCACGGCATCCCAACCCGAAAACACTCAGTAACAGGACGCACTCCGTAGGTTTAAAGCTCTCGGTTAGAAGCATGAAGACGTTTAGCAGCACGACGACCACGCCGATACCCCACGCCAGCCTGTGTCCTTTGAAACGCCGGCTGAAGCTCCGCCAGACGATCAACAGCATGGGCAACGAGAGCGGCAGGAGGTCGTATTCCATCAATCGCGGGTTGAGCAGAAATATCCCAAGCAGCATCACCGGAACCCAGTCCCGTAACGAGAAGTCTCCCGCGAAGTACCTCCGCGAGAGCGCCAGCAAGACCCACCCTACCGGCAGCGCCACCAACCCATAGACGGCAGCGCTGGTCAGCGCGTAAGGCGCCCTACCGAGGAGCGCATCGGCGGCGACTCCAACTGGGCTGCTGCCGAAATCCCGGTTCACCCGGAACTGAAAGTCCAAAGCCTGCAGATAATGGGCAAACAACGTTGGCCAGATCCTGGGCTGCGCGGCAAAGAGCGCGACGCCGAGGGCAGCACTCACCCCGGCAGATCTCCATTGCCCGCGAACCGAAAGCACCGGGATCGCCAGCAGACACAGAAGCGGGGCTTTGAAGCACGAAGCGACGACCACCACGGCGTAAAACGGCGTCCACACCGCGCGGCGCCAACCGTAGATGGCTGCGCTCAACGCGCATCCGTACACCACGACGGCCAGGTTTCCGCTGAAGATCGTGTCGTGGTGTAAAAGCCCCGGAAAGTACAAGCAGGCAGGTGCCACAGCGGACAGAATGCGTCGCTCGCCGGGTCCGGACGCCCAAAGTCCGAACTGCAGGATCATCCACGCGCAGGCCCCGTACAAGGGCCAGTAGATGCCCGCGCTGATGCGATACGGAACCGCCGCGATCCCGCGCAAAACGGGCAGTGTGATCGGCGAATAGATGTAGCTGAACGGCAAGGGGTCACCCTGATGCTGGGCGAGGTGAGCGTAATAGGCTTGCTGAACCGTCATGGCATCCGCGTAGGGATCACGCCCCGCCCGCAGAGAATCCATCGCCGCCCTGTAAACACGCACATCCCAACCCCCGACAAAGGAGGGGAGAGAAGCCCAGATTACAAGGCTGAGGAGGACTGCAGACCAAAGAAGCGCCGCGACCCTGGTTGATTTCGCGTCTGAATCGAATCGCATCAACTCCAGCCCGCGCGCCAGATCACTCCCATGATCCTACCCCAACACCGGCCCGGAGTTCGCGGCGGCAACCGGGTTCATCCCTCGCGGGGAGCCATCTCAGGACCACCCTGATCACCCGTTCCGCCTACCTCTTCGCGTAAACTAGGGCAACAGTTCTACTGTTTTAAGGGAAGCTATCGCCATTCTCATCGCCCCGCACAGCCCTACCTGGAATGTTGCGCCGCCCCGCACCCGCCGTGACCGGGTCTTCCTCCAATGGGACCGCATTACCGCCAGCCGCCTCTTTCTTCCGGGCATCGTTCTGTTTGCGTTTCTTCTGCGAATTACAGTGGTCGCCGGCCTGCTCAGCCACGCGCCGAATCACACCATTGACTACAACGACTTCGGTTGGGAGAGCTGGGAGATGGGCTGGACGGCCCGGAGCCTCTTCCTCGGCCAGGGTTTCAGTTCGCCGTTCCTGCCGCTCTCCGGGCCCACGGCGCTGGTGCCGCCTCTCTACCCGTACCTCCTTGCCGCCGGGTTTCACTTTTTCGGCCTGAACACCATCAAGGTTGCGTTCGCTGTTCTCAGCCTGAACAGCCTTTTTTCCGCGCTTACCTGCCTTCCGCTCTTCTTTCTGGCGCGGCGAGCGGTGAACAGCCGTATTGCGGCGTTGGCTGCGCTGGGATGGGCTCTTTATCCCTTCGCCATCTACTTCTCGGCCACCCGCGTGTGGGATTACGCCCTCACCTCCCTGCTGTTCACCTGCTGCCTCCTGGTTGCGCAAACGCTACACCGGCGTACGCCCTTCGCCTGGCTGGGTTTCGGCGCCCTGTATGGCCTGACGGTGCTGTCGAATCCGTCCGTCGCCTCGCTCCTGCCCTGTCTCCTGCTGATTGCCATGTACCGGGCATGGAAGGCCCAGCGCTCCCACCTTCACTGGCTCCGCGGAGCGGTTCTCGCCTCGCTGGCGTTCCTCGCGGTCTGCGCGCCGTGGCAGATCCGCAACCACCGCGTCATGCACGCCAACTTCTTCATTCGCGACGGCTTCTGGCTAGAGTTCCACGCCGGCAACAACGGTGATACGCACGAGTCCAACTCTGCCTTTGCGCACCCGGCCAGCAACCCCGTTGAAATGCAGCGGTACCAGCAGCAGGGTGAAGTCCGCTACATGGCCGAAAAGCGTACCCTGTCGGTCAACTTCGTCAAGCAACACCCCGGGTTTTTCGCCGTTGCGACTGCTCGCCGGGTGGTTCGCTTCTGGACCGGCTATTGGTCTTTGAACCCGACCTACCTTAAATACGAGCCGTTCGATCTGCCCAATGTCCCGTTCTGCTGCGTGCTTTCCTTCTTCACCTTTGTCGGCCTCCGGCGCTGGTGGCGAACGGACAAACAGGCTGCGCTTCCCTACGCGGTCGCCCTCCTGGTCTTTCCGCTGCCGTATTACCTGACGCACAGCTCCATGGATTACCGCCAGCCGGTCGAGCCTGTCGTGATTCTGCTTGTGGCAATCGGCCTGTTCGGCACCGCCAATCTCCGCCGGCAGCGGAAAAGCGAGCCAAGGCAACAGCTTACGGACACCCCGGCCATCGTGGCCGAGCGGGAAAACGCGCTCGTCTGAAGTGCTCGTCCAAGGCCTGGCTACAACCTTCCGGGCAGCTTACAGAACTCTTACACACAGGGCGGGCGCTCCTCACTACTCTAGAAAGTGAGGAGATTCACCCAGTATGAGTTCCAGCACCCTTCCAGATCCAACCCTGACAGCAGACGCCGACACCGCTGCCAGCATGACCTCTGCCCAACTCGCCGCCCTGAAGATCAAACAGGATCTGCGCATGGGCCGCGAGCACCAGGAAGGCCGCATCAACTGGATCACCAGCATCTTCATGGGCCTTTTCCATGTCGGCGCCATTGCCGCGCTGTTCTTCTTCTCGTGGAAGAACCTTGCCGCCGGCGTGATCATGTACTTCCTCGCCATCAACGTCGGCATCGGCATGTGCTACCACCGCCTGCTCACGCACCGCGGCTACCGCGTTCCCAAGTGGCTGGAGTACTTCCTCACTGCCTGCGGCACCATGGCGCTTGAGGGCGGACCGATCTTCTGGGTGGCCACGCACCGCGTTCATCACCAGAACTCTGATCACGAAGGCGATCCGCACACCCCGCATGACGGCACCTGGTGGGCGCACGCCGGCTGGATCCTCTCCGGCCGCGCTCTGCACTCGGAGACCGCCCTGCTGGGTCGCTACGCCCCTGACCTTACCCGCGATCGCGGCCAGGTCTGGCTGTCCCAGTACCATTGGCTGCCGATGACGATCTGCGGCGTCCTGCAGGTCGTCATCGGCGCGGCTGTTGCGCCCACCGGCCACCACATCATTGGCGCGGTCAGCATGATGCTCTGGGGAACCTTCCTTCGCACCACGCTCGGCCTGCACGCCACCTGGCTGGTCAACTCGGCCACCCACCTCTGGGGCTCGCGCCGCTTTGAAACCAAGGACGACTCGCGCAACAGCTGGTGGGTTGCCCTGCTGACCGGCGGCGAAGGCTGGCACAACAACCACCACGCCCACCCGGTCAGCGCGCGCCACGGTCTTGCCTGGTACGAGTTCGACATCAACTACTACGGCATCTGGTTGCTGGAGAAGGTCGGCCTCGCCAAGAAGGTTCAGATCGCCAAGTTCGACGTCGAGAACCCCAAACCCGCAGGCGCCTACATGGCGTAGCTCGGCACCCTTCACCGTCGCTCAGAGAAGCCGCCCACTCGGGCGGCTTCTCTGCATTTCGGCAACACCCGCTTTATACTTCCACCCAAGCCATGAATCTCACCCGCCGCCGAGCCTCCAAGGCCTTCTTTCTCACTCTCGGCATCCTCCTCACCGGGCTCGCGATCACCCTCAACATCACGTGGATCCGGCACAATACGAGCCGCGTCGCCTGGGTGGTGCTGGGCGTGATCCTGTTCGGGATCCTGATCGCGGGCGTCGTGCTCAACACCGTCTTCCTGCTCCGCGAAATCCGCCGCAACGAGCGCCAGGACAGCTTCCTCAACGCCGTCACCCACGAACTCAAAACGCCCATCGCCTCGTTGCGGCTGTATCTCGACACCCTCGAGCGCCGCCCGCTCCCCGAAGAGCAACGGCAGAAGTTCTACCGCACCATGCGGGCCGACACCGACCGCCTCCTTGGCTACGGTCGAGCAGGTCCTGAAAGCTGGCGAACTGGGCACCCGCACCGCCGCCAACCGCACTCGCGTGGACTTACACCAACTCCTGCTCGAAACCACCGCCACGACCCGCGATCGCCACAACCTTCCCCCCGAAGCAATCACCGTCGAGGACCTGCCGGGCGAGGTCCGCCTCTACGCGTGGGGCATCCCCGAAGACCTCCGCACCGCGCTTCTCAACCTGCTCGACAACGCCGTGAAATACTCCCCCGGCGGCGTTCACATTTCATGCCGTCTTTCGATCGAAAAGTACATCTATGCGCTGGTTTCCATCACCGATCAAGGCCTCGGCATCCCTGCCACCGAGCTGAAGCGCATCTTTAAACGCTTTTACCGGGCCAACAGCACGGACCGCGTGAAAATCAAAGGCACAGGGCTGGGCCTGTTCCTGGTCCGCACCATAGCCCGCCAGCACGGCGGGGACATCCGTGCCCAAAGCCCAGGGCTTGGCCAAGGCACCACCATGCTCCTGAAAGTTCCCCTGGCTCTCAGCTAAATAGGGTCGGGCCAACTGCTCAACTACTATGGACGCGTGCCCGACGCGAACGATCAACTAGCCCAATCTCAGGACAAAGCGGCCGATGACCTGGGCTTTGGCACGGTCATGGCCGGCCAGCGCGGCGAGCGTCTCATCAACCGCGATGGCTCCTTCAACGTTCAGCGCAACCGCAAGACGCTGTTGGATCACCTCAGCTACGGCACGCTGCTGAACATCAGTTGGCCAGCATTCTTCTGCCTGGTGATCACCATCTTCGCGGCGGCGAACGTGCTCTTCGGCGCCGGGTACCTGCTCTGCGGCCGGGGAGCGCTGGTCACCGCGGGTCCTTCACTGGAAGTTGGCCGGCTATCGCAGGCCTTCTTCTTCAGCGTGCATACCTTCGCCACCATCGGCTACGGAAACGTCGTGCCCGTTGGCCTCGCGGCCAATACGCTGGTCGCTGTGCAAGCCGTGGCAGCCCTGCTGAATGCGGCGCTGGTCACCGGCCTGGTCTTCGCCCGCTTCAGCAAACCCAATGTTCGCATCGAGTTCAGCGAACGCGGCGTGGTCCGGCTTAACAACAAACCGGCTGTCCTGATGCGTCTCCGCAACCTCACGCGCAACGAGGTTCTGGAGGTTGAAGCCACCATGATCGCCTGGTTCCGCGACCCCGGCGATCACAAAGCGCGGCGCTTTCACGTCCTGCCCATCGAGAGGAGCAGGATCACCTTTCTGCCCCTGAGTTGGACCGTCGCCCACTTCATCACGCCGGAAAGCCCGTTCCACGGGATGACCGAGCGGAGCTTCCGCGAGACCTTCGGCGAACTCATGCTGCAAATTCGCGGCATCGACCAGAACAGCTCCCAGCCTATTTACGCCCGCGTTTCGTATACCGCAGAGGAGTTCGTCTGGGGCGCGCGGTACGCCGACCAGTACATCCAGGACCCCAAAACCGGCACCCTCGGCATTGATCCGGAGCGCTTTCACGCTGCCGTTCCGGAGTAAGGCACCGGACCGCCATTGAATGCAGGCCTCCGTCTGCTCCGGCGTGATACGTTGCGGTTATCCCTGTTGGTCAGAGGTGCTCGTGACGCGCGTATCGCAGCTGTTGGTTGGTTTGTCCTTGTGTAGTGCCGCAAGTGCCCTCGCGCAGCAAGCGCCGTTATACCCCAACTACCCCAGTGAGACTCCACAAGCCTTCCAGCAGCCCACAGCCGGCATGGACTTCGAACGCCGTGACGTCATGATCCCCATGCGCGACAAGGTCAAGCTTCACACGGTCATCCTGGTGCCTAAAGGCGCGCAGCACGCCGGCATCCTCATGACTCGCACGCCCTACAACGCCGTCCTGCTCACCACCAACACACCCAGCGTGCACCTCGGCACGAGCCTGTGGGGCTACGACAACGCTGTCGAGACTATCCTCAGCGGCGGCTACATCCGCGTCGTTCAGGACATCCGCGGCAAGTATGGCAGCGAAGGCGACTACGTCATGAATCGCCCCTTCCACGGTCCGCTGAACCCCACACCGGTCGACGAGTCCACTGACACCTACGACACCATCGACTGGCTGGTCAAGCACGTCCCCGAGACCAACGGCAAAGTCGGTATTCTCGGCATCAGCTACGACGGCTTCCTCTCGCTCACGCCGCTCGTTCATCCACATCCGGCGCTGAAATGCGTGGTGCCGATGAATCCCATGGTCGACGGCTGGATGGGCGATGACTGGTTCCACAACGGCGCCTTCCGCGAGCAGAACATGCCGTACATCTTCGAGCAGACTGCGACGCGCTCCAACGAGATCCGCTGGCTGAGCTCCAACTTTGACGACTACGTCACGTACATGAACGCAGGCTCGGCCGGGGAGCTTGGCAAGCAGCGCAACATGGACCAGATCGGCTTCTGGAAGAAGATCACCGCGCACCCCAGCTACGACAGCTTCTGGAGCGGTCAGGCCATGGACAAACTACTAGCGGCCCAGCCCCTCACCGTGCCCACCATGCTCGTCGACAGCCTCTGGGACCAGGAGGACATCTACGGCGCCATGGCCGTCTACAAGGCGCTCAAAGACAAGCCCGAAGCGAAAGAGAACCTCTTCCTCGTCATGGGCCCCTGGCACCATGGGCAGGAGATCGAAAACGCTGATTCGCTCGGTCCGATCAAGTTCCGCAGCGACACGGGTCTCTACTTCCGCGAAGAGATCCTCGCGCCGTTCCTCGCGCACTACCTGCAGGACAGCGCACCCGCCATGAACGTCGCCCCGGTGAACGCCTTCGAAACCGGCGTCAACAAGTGGGAGCAGCTGCAGACCTGGCCCTCGGCCACAGGTCAACAGATACGCCCAGCGCCAAGCCGCTCTATCTTCACGCGAATGGCAAGCTCAGCTTCACGGAGCCCACGGCCAATGAAGGCTCAGACGCCTACGTCTCCGACCCCGCCAAGCCGGTTCCCTTCCGCGCTCGGCCGAGTCAGCCAGTCGGCTATACCGAAAACCTGTCGTGGGTCCGCTGGCTCGTGGACGATCAGCGCGAGTTCTCCGGCCGCCCGGACGTGCTCACCTTCACCACCGACGTCCTCACCGCCCCACTGACGGTAAGCGGAGAGCCGATCGCGAACCTCATCGCCTCGACGACAGGCACAGACAGCGACTGGGTCGTCAAACTCATCGACGTCTACCCGGACGAATACCCGGGACAACCCGAGATGGGCGGCTATCAGCTACCGGTCTCGATGGACATCTTCCGCGGCCGCTACCGCGAAAGCCTGAGCGACCCAAAGGCGCTCGCCGCAGGCAAGCCTCTCGCCTACAAGATTGCCCTGCCCAACGCCAACCACGTCTTTCTGCCCGGCCACAAGGTCATGGTGCAGGTCCAGTCAAGCTGGTTCCCGCTGTACGACCGCAACCCTCAAACCTTCGTCCCCAACATCTTCTTCGCCCACCCCGTCGACTACCAGAAAGCCACGCAAACCATCTTCCACAACCCCGCCAGAGCAAGCTTCATCGAACTCCCGGTCGTCCCCTAGCTCTCTGTCGACGTCGTAGAAGGGACCCAGGGCAAGAACCTCCATGTCTCAACCGCTCATTGCCATCATCGAGGACGAAGAACACCTCGCCCAGGGCCTCCTCTTCAACCTGGAAGCCGAGGGCTACCGGACCCACCACGAACTCGACGGCGACTCCGCCCTCGCCTACCTCCTCGACCCGGCCAATAGCCCTGCTGCCGTTATCCTCGACGTCATGCTGCCCGGCCCGGACGGCTTCACTATCACCCGTACACTGCGCCAGGCCGAGCGGTACACCCCGATCCTGCTCCTGACCGCGCGGGGCCGCAGTGAAGACATCCTTGAAGGCTTCGCGGCGGGCGCGGACGACTACCTTCCCAAACCCTTCGACCTAAACGTGCTTCTCGCTCGGTTGCAGGCTCTGCTCCGGCGCACCTCATGGCCACGATCGCCGCAGCCCGCCGTCGCCGAAGTGTCGCCTGGGACAGCCACAATCACGCCACCTCAAGGCCAGATCACGGTGGGCAAGCGCACCGTCGACTTCGACAGGCTGGAGATCCGCGGGGATGGCTTCCTTGTCCACCTCACGGTCATGGAAGCCGACCTCCTGCGCTACCTGCTCACCCACCCCGGACGAGTCGTCTCCCGCAAGGAGATCCTGGGCGAGGTGTGGCACGTACAAAGTGACACCGACACCAGGCCCATCGACAACTTCATCGTTCGCCTGCGCCGGTACCTCGAACCGGACCCTACCAACCCCCTCTACCTTCTCACCGTACGCGGCGTGGGCTACCGTTTCGTCGATCCTGCGGTAGAGCCGACATCTTGACACTGCGCTGACGATTTCGTGACAATCGGGCTCGCCCTCAGGCCTAGCCTCCATCCCGGAGAGAGGAAGAGTTCCCGTCTTCTCTCAACCAAGGAGAAGGCTTATGCGCTTTTGGAACCCTACCGACAACACGCACCGTTTCCCCCGCCTCTGCCTCACCGTTCTGCTCGGCAGTATGGCAGCCGGCGTCCAGGCACAAACCGCGCAGCACTACACCGTGACACCCCTGACTTCTAACCTGGCCTCGGCCGCGCCCACCCGCGATGCAAACCTGGTCAATCCGTGGGGCGTGTCCAGAAGCTCAAAGGGCCCATGGTGGATCGCTGACAACGGGACCGGCCTGTCCACCCTCTACGACGGCACGGGGAAGACGCAATCCCTCGTGGTCACGGTGCCGCCCGCAGATACCAGCAGCACAACTGGAAATCCCACCGGCACCATCTTCAACGGCGACCCTACCGCGTTCCAGATCGCGCCGGGAAAGGCCGCCATCTTTTTGTTCGCCACGGAAGATGGAACCATCTCCGGCTGGAACCCCGGGGTGAGCAGCGCAGCCGTCATTGCCGTCAACCAGAAAGGCAAGTCCGTCTTCAAGGGGCTCACTTCCGCGACGGCCCAGCTATACGGGGTATCGCAGACGCTGCTCTACGCGGCCGACTTCAAACGTGGCCGGGTCGATGTCTTTGATTCCAGCTTCAAGAGCGTCAGCCTCCCCCGCGGGTCCGAACGCGAGGGTCGCGGCGACGACGAGGAGGGACACCGCCCCTTCACCGATGAGCGCTTGCCGGGAGGCTACGCTCCGTTCAACGTGCAAAATATCGGCGGCAACCTCTACGTGGCGTTCGCGAAACAGGGCGGCGGCGCAGATGAGGTCCACGGAGCCGGGCTGGGCTATGTGGATGTGTTCTCGCCAACGGGCACGCTCCTCCTCCGGCTCGAGCATGGGGCCTGGTTTAACGCCCCCTGGGGACTCGCCCTAGCGCCCACTGACTTTGGCGTGTACAGCCATGACATCCTCGTCGGTCAGTTCGGCAGTGGGCAGGTCGCGTCGTTCGATCCAGTCACCGGCCACTTCAAGGGCATGCTCATGAGCGCGTCCAACCAGCCGATCGTCATCTCCGGGCTGTGGGCGTTGGCTTTTGGCAATGATGCCGCGGCAGGTCCGGCAACCAGCCTGTACTTCACGGCGGGGATCGATGACGAGGCCAATGGGCTGTTCGGCACCATCACTGCCGTGGAGAATGTGTTCGGAAACGACAATTAGCAGGCATCAGGGATGCCGTCCCCCCGGCGGCGTCCCTGGTTCTCTCGCGCTCACCTTGCTTGAAGCGGACCGAGCGCGCAGGAGATGCCGCAGCGAAGCCGAAACACAGATCACGGCCCCGGCACGGTAAACTCTCGGTAGCCGCCGCGCATGCAGATCCGCCCTCGCATCCTGACCCGCTACATCCTGCGCGAGATCATCGGCTACGCACTGCTTGGCGGGCTGCTCTTCACCTTCATTCTTCTGCTGCGTTATCTGCTGCCGCTGCTTGAGCTCTTTGTTCGCGGCATCGCCTCTCCGCTCGATCTGCTTCGGCTGTTCAGCTATCTGTTGCCCAATTTTCTTACGTTGACGCTGCCCATGGCCGTGCTGATTGGCATTCTGCTGGGCCTGAGCCGTTTGGCGGCAGACAGTGAAATCACGGCGATGCGCGCCTCGGGCATGGGGGTGATGAGTTTTCTTCGCATCGTGAGCCTCCTTGCGACGGCCTGCTGGGTGCTAGGCCTCTACAACGCCTTGGTGATCGCCCCCCGCGCGACACAGGCGTTGCTTCGGTACGAGGAGCAGGCCAAGACAACCCAGGCCAGCATTGAGATCCAGCCCCGCGTCTTCTACGAAGACCTCAAGAACTATGTTCTCTACGTGCAGGACGTTATGCCCGGCACAAACGGGACGGCGCTTTGGAAGAATGTCTTTCTCGCGGACCTTTCCACGCCAGCAAGCCCCCACATCATCACGGCCAAGGATGCCGTAGTTCTAGGCAGTGGCCAGACGCTGCATCTCGAGCTTTCGGACGGGGGACGCCACGATACTTCGGCCGCGCACCCGGACCAGTACGACCTGTCCACCTTCGCGTCTACCGACCTCCCTGTCCAGACCGGGCAGCAGGAGGAGGCGCAGCACCTCACGCGCCGCGACACGCCGCTGCAGGCGATGACGACGTCCGAGGTTCGCCGTCGCGCACACGACCCGAATCCTACGCGTGCCCAGACGTACAAGATCGAGCTGCAGCGCCGCCTGGCGACGCCGACGGCCTGCCTTGTGCTCATGCTGGTGGGCGTTCCGCTGGGTCTCAGCTCGAAGCGCGGCGGCAAGGGTGCGGCATTCGTCCTCACGCTGCTTCTTGTGTTCCTGTATTACTTCGCATCGTCGATGGGGATCGCGCTTGCGCGCGACGGCAAAGTGCCTGCCCTGGCCGGTGTGTGGGCCGCCAACGTTCTCTTTAGCCTGGCCGGTATGCTGCTCGTTCGGCAGATGTCTACGGGAAGCGCAGCGCTCGCAGGCATCGCCTCTCTCGGCGCAGCCATCCGCCGGCCCACTCGGTCGCAGGAGCTCTCCCCGGCAGCGGGCGTGGTGAACGCTGATGGGTATGGCCGCTCCACGGGCCCGATGCAACGCCTGCGCCGGGCGCTGCACGCGCGGTTCCCGCTGATTCTGGACGAGTACGTTATGGGCAGCTTTCTGCGCAACTTCGCCCTGGTCCTCCTCTGCATTACCGTCCTGTTTCTGATCTTCACGTTCTTCGAGCTGATTGGCGACATTGTCCGCTACCGCACACCGCTGGTCACGGTCGGCGACTACCTGATCAACCTGATTCCATTCGTGCTGTACAACATGACGCCGCTCTGCTCACTGGTTGCCGTGCTGATCACCTTTGGCGCGCTAAGTCGCACATCCGAGCTCACCGCGATGAAGGCCACGGGTGTTAGTTTGTACCGCGTCGT
Source organism: uncultured Verrucomicrobiae bacterium (assembly GCA_963717535.1). Taxonomy (GTDB): domain Bacteria; phylum Acidobacteriota; class Terriglobia; order Terriglobales; family Acidobacteriaceae; genus Granulicella. Next base: position 88,399 of record OY970344.1, on the reverse strand, counting down.
TGCGCCGATCCTGGTGATCGCCGCCGTGCTTGCCATCTCTCTCTTCGCCTTTGACGAGCTGTATTTGCCGCAGGCGAATCGGCGTCAGGAAGCGCTTCTCTCCGAGATCAAGGGCAAGCCCGCGCAGACCTTTTTGCGTCCTGACCGCAAGTGGATCTCCGGCCAGACCGCCGGCTCCAACGACCCCACCCGCATCTTTTACTACCAGTTCTTCGACCCCGACAAGGACGTCTTCGCGAACCTTACCGTCTTTGAGTTTCAACCCGGCACCTTTGGGCTGACACGGCGGCTGTTTGCCTCCTCAGCGCACTGGGATCCGCAGACCTCCCGCTGGGTGCTCGCAGACGGCTGGGAGCGCACCTTCCAGGCCGACACGGTGTCCGCCTTCTCCACCTTTAGCGTCGCCACCTTTCCCGAGATCCGCGAGCAGCCTGCCTACTTCAAGAAGGAAGAGCGCCCGTCGCAGGAGATGAGCTACGACGAGCTCACGCGCTATATTAACGACCTGCAACAATCCGGCTTCGACACTACTCGCCTGCGTGTCCAGCTCAACCGCAAGCTTGCCTACCCGCTGGTGACGCTGGTGATGGCCATCGTCGCGGTTCCCTTCGCGCTCAGCACGGGCAAACGCGGTAACATCGCGGGTCTTGGCACCGCGATCGGTGTCGCCATTGCGTACTACGTTGTGGCGAATATCTTTGAGAACCTGGGCGACGTTGCGTCGCTGCCGGCCTTGCTGGCGGCGTGGTCGCCGGACCTGTTATTTGCCATGCTCGGCAGCTACCTGCTGCTGCGCACGCCTACATAAGCAATGCGGAGACGGACACGCACTTCAGGCCAAAACAAAAGCTGTGCGCCGGGGAGCAGCGCACAGTGTGAGCGACATCAACCGCAGGCATCAACCCAAGAACTTGCCTGATGGGATCTTTCTTTTCAAGAGAGCTCCCGCGCCGAGCAGGCCCGTGGACAGCAGCAGCAAGGACGATGGCTCGGGAGTAGGTACCGCGTTGGTGATATTGGCCGTGTTCACGGAGAAGTCCAGCGACGCAGCGACTGTGTGCAGATCCGCATAGTAGATTCCGAGTGTGTGATTGCCTGCGGTGACCGTAGGTGTAGTGCAGCTGCCCTGCACATTCGGGTGGACGCCGCCGATATCGCAAACCACAGAACCGTCCAGGTAAACGAAGGCGTCATCGTCTGCGCCAATGGTAAAGTTGAGCGTCTCCGACACCGGCACATTGATGCCCGTATGGAACCATGCGGATTGGAATCCGTTTCCTCCGTCAAGAGTTCCTGTTCCATTCGGCGGGAACAGGTTGGTGTCACTGATGGGAACTGACACCGTACCGGACCCTGTGTGAGTGACGTTTGGATTGAAGCCTGGGCTCCAGTACGTAAGTTCGCCGCTGCCGTTCACGTCGTTGATGGTGTTGCCCCCGTAGCTCGTGTTCAGCACGGGAAGACCATTCGGTCCGAGGCTTCCCTGGACCTCATTGTTGAAGGGCCCATCGATGGTCTTTTCGACGTCTGGATCGCCGTTCACAACCGTGTAGTAGTCGACCGACATCGTGATGGGACCTGCACTAGCCGGACGGACAAAGGGCGACGCAAAAAAGAAAACTCCCGCGAGAGCGAGGCGAAAACTTGTCTTGCTGATCATGTGATTTCTCCTGAGCTGAATTGAGGCCCGGCAGACAGGAACCTAATGGCTGAAGAAGTCGCCCAACCCACGTCAGCCAGATGAAGCCTTGCCCCGACTCAAGCTCCTCGTGGGGCATGCCTGAACTATCACGCAAGCGGTGCACGAGGAAAACGGGTGCGGTGAAAGCAGTACCTCTACGCCGGCCTCCGGCCCTTGAGGCCCGCCACCCAACGGTGGACTGCAGGCTTCGCAGAAGGTGCGAGTCCCAACCTACGCCAGCCAAACAGAGGACTCAAGGGATCCGTGTCATTTGTCGTCAGAGAACGAAGTACACGCCGTGGACATGGCTCTGAACGCGCCTTTCACATTGGGCACGCAATGGCTGTGCACGGCCCGCTATCGGCGCGGTCGGTTCCGCTATGCTCAAGGGACACATCCTCCGCAACAAGCCAGGAGCCCCAATGCCCCTCCGGAAGCCATGCTTTTTGAGCGCCGCCGCCGCCGTTCTTGCTCTTCCACTAACTCTGCCCGGACAAGTTGTTCCCGCGCCGCTCGTACCGCAGGTGGGGTCTTCTAACCCGGTATCGCCCGAGCCCAACGTGCCGCGACCAAGCACCACGCCGTGCGCCGTTACGCTCTTCAGCAACCTCGCCTTCGCGGACTATAGCGGTAAGGTCTTCCAGTACGCCCCACCGCCGGCCTGCCCGGGTCCATGGGCCCGCGTCGTGCTCACTGCCGACTTCACTGTCTCTGCTGGCCGCCAATACGATCGCACGGCAACGTTCTTTCTCGGGGGCGCAAACATCTTCTTTGGCACAACTGCGGAGCCGCGTAGCGCGCTCTCGCCCTCCTGGCACGTGGAGCGCGACCTCACCGACTACAGCACCCTGCTCACCCACTCTGAGTTCGGAATCGCCAACATCGGCAACACCGTGAACTCCACCTATACCGGCATCATCTACGCCAGCGCGAAGCTGCTCTTCTACCCCGCCGATCCGGAGAACAAAGCCCCGGTGGTGCCCTCCGTGGTCCTTCCTCTCGCCTATAACCAGACCACCTTCTTGAACTCCACAACGGACCGGCAAAGTGCGACCTTCACGCTGCCACGCAACGTCACCCGTGCATACCTCGACGTCATCTCACAGTCCCAGAGCAGCGATGAGTTCTGGTACACCTGCGTCCCCAACTCGGTTGCAACGGCGCTTCAGAACTGCGGCAACACGGGCTTTCGCGAGACCGAGGTGACCATCGATGGCACGCCAGCCGGGGTCGCGCCCGTGTACCCCTGGATCTACACCGGCGGCATCGATCCGTATCTCTGGGAGCCGGTCACCGGCATCGAAACCCTCAACCTGAAGCCCTATCGCGTCGACCTCACCCCGTTCGCCGGCGTCCTCTCGGACGGTAAGCCGCACACGGTAGCCGTCTCCGTCTACAACGCCTCGCAGGGCTTCTCCGAGGCAGCAAATTTGCTGCTCTACACTGACCCGAACAGCCTCGTTGTCACGGGCGGCCTCACGCAGGACACACTCGCCCCGGAGCCCTCGCCCTCTATCGAGACCTACATTGGCACCGCCGCGGATGGCACTGTCTCGGGTCCCGTAAACGTGCAAAGCTTCCGCGCGTGGCAGATCTCTGGCTACGTAGTCACAGCCGCGGGCCGCACGGACATCACCATCACCGCCACGAACAGCTTCCACAACCTGCAATCCAACGATGTCTCGAACACGCGCTTCCAGCAAAATGTAAGCCAGCAGGCCGATCAGCAGGAGGTGACTACCTCAACTTCGCCGTCAGGTACAACGGAGACGGTGCACACCATCAGCTATCCGCTCGAACTCGACTACACTTATGCCCCCAACGACAATAACGACGGCGGAGCCTACCAGACCACCTATGTCCATCAGCAAAAGGTAGAGGAGTTCCAATCGCCCCAGGGGGGCAGCAGCCCCAACCCAACCGTGACGCACGAGACCGTGGAAGCCAGCGACACTCTGCACTACAACGCCGCCGGAGCCCTGGTTTATCACGACAACAACGCTGCCCATTCCACCTTCGGCGGCAAAGACGCTAACTTTGGCTGCTACTTCCGCAATTTGGCGGCCAACAACCTTGTCCTGACCCAGGTGAACGACAGCACCTTCTGCTCCGCCGTCCAGTAAGGTCCAGGTCTCGCGAGCCAGGCTCCGGCAGTATTCCGGAGCCTGGCTTTTGCCGGTAACGCTTGGATCTCCGGGGACGTGCTTGCCCTTTCGCAATCTCCGCATCGCGGGCGCTCGCTTACACTAGACACGACATGCACCGTTCGCCCCTGCTCCTAGCAAGCCTGGCCCTCACCGGCCCCCTAGCCCTCGCACAGACCGCCAGCCACCCGGCGACCACGACACACCACACGGCTTCTTCAACCGCCCATCACACCGCTGCAGCCACGAGTGCAGCCAAGACCTCAGCCACGCCGGTCTGCGCGACCCTTCCCCCCATCTCCGACAAGATCCCCGCGCTTCCGGCCAGCGCGGGATGCCCGAAGCCGCTGTTCACTGTGTCGGATCGTCTGGATTACCTGGCGCCCATCGCCCAGCGTTTCCGCACAACTCTTTTCAACGAACTTCCCGTCGTCATCTCGCTGGACTACGCCGACATCGCACCCGGTACGGGCGAACTCGCCAAACCGCAGCAGTACTACACGGTGAAGTACACGGGCTGGACCACGGACGGCAACAAGTTCGACAGTTCCGAAGACCACGAGGAAACCAAGGGCGGTCTGACCTTCCCCTACGGCGCGCACCGCGTGATCGCCGGCTGGGATCTCGGCTTTGAAGGCATGCACATCGGTGGCAAGCGCCGGCTCTACATCCCGTACCAGTTCGCGTACGGCGCCGCCGGTCAGCCCCCGAAGATCCCGGCCAAGTCCATGCTCGTCTTTGACATGGAGCTCGTAGGCCAAAGCGACAAGGCACCGACGCCGCCTACTCCCCCGGCGCCCCCAGCAGGTGCTCCGGGCCAACCCGCCGAGCCGGGCGCGGGCGCGCCGCCTCCTAGCCCTGGGGCCGCACCTTCGCCTCCAGCTGCGACCCAGCCCCAGACGGCGCCCTCCACCCCGGGTGCACCGGCAAAGCCACCCCAGTAGGCCGTCCCGTCCGGTGCTCCGTTCTTCCTCTGCTCTTCTTTGGGGGAACGGGGCACCAGCCCTCTCGGAGGACGGATAAATCCTGAAGCACCGGTCGTCTCCGGAGAATCAAACCACAGACCGATGTTCAATCGCCTAAGCCCGCTCTTCCCCTATTTGCGCCGGTACTGGCGGCAGTTCGCGCTGGGCGGTTTGGCGCTGGTCGTCTATAACTGCGCCAAGGCTACGATTCCACTCCTGGTCGGCACCGCTGTGGACGATATGCGCCGGAATATCCACGCCGCGGCTGTCTGGCAGCACGCGCTTGAGCTCCTCGGCGTGGCCGTTGTTTCGGCCATCTGCCTCTATCTCACGCGGCAGATCATCATTGGCGCGTCCCGTGAGATCGAATTTGATCTCCGCAACGACCTCTTCGCCCACCTCGAACGGCAGCCGCCCTCCTTTTTTCATCGCAACCGGACCGGCGACATCATGGCGCGCTCTACGAACGATCTGAGCGCCGTTCGCCAGCTGCTCGGCCCGGCGATTATGTACTCCGCCAACACGGTGGTCTTCACCGCGGCGGCGCTGCCGTTCATGATTCGCATGAGCCCCCGGCTTACTATCATCGCCTTCCTGCCGCTGCCTTTCGCGTCAGTCCTTGTGCAGTACTTCGGAGCCCGGATCCACACGCGCTTTGAGCGCATTCAGGCCATGTTTTCGGACATATCGGCGCAGGCAGAGGAGAACTTCTCTGGCGCACGGCTGATCCGAGCGTTCGCCCAGGAAGAAGCCCAGATTGCCGCATTCGAGGACTCCAACCGCGAGTACATCCGCCGCAGTCTGCTGCTCGCCCGGCTGATGGCGATGCTATGGCCCACCCTGGAGCTGGTGCTTGGCGTCAGCCTCATGTTGACGCTCCTGGTCGGCGGCCGCGAGGTGGTTCAGCACCGCCTCACAGTCGGCCAGTTCACCAGCTATAACGTCTACATGGTCCAGCTCACCTGGCCTATGATCGCGATTGGCTGGGTGGTGAACCTTGTTCAGCGCGGCGCCGCGAGTGTCACCCGGATCGACGCGCTGCTTACGGAAAAGCCGGCCATCGATGACCGCGAGGCTGTCGTTGAAACCTCAAAGTCTCAGATCCGACATTTCAACAGCGACTCCGCAGGCACTCAGCATTTCCAGCATCTGGATGCACCACTGAACGGAACCTCCTCCCAGACCGACCTCAGGGGTGAGATCGAGTTCCGCCACCTCACCTTCCGCTACGACACCGGCCCCGAGATCCTCCACAACGTCTCGCTCCGAATCCCTGCTGGCACCTCACTGGCTGTTGTCGGCCCGACAGGCAGCGGTAAATCCACCCTCGTCTCCCTGATTCCCCGCCTCTTCGACGCGGAGCCCGGGCAGGTCTTCATTGATGGCCAGCCCATTCGCGAGTACACCTTGGCGAAGCTGCGACAAAACATTGGTTTTGTGCCGCAGGAGACCTTCCTCTTCTCCACCACCGTTCAGGACAACATCGCGTTCGGCCGCCCTGACGCCACGTACGACGAGGTCCTGGAAGCCGCGCAAACCGCGCATATCGGCAAAGAAATACTGGAATTCCCGCATGGCTTCAGGACCATCGTGGGGGAACGGGGCGTCACGCTTTCAGGCGGACAGAAGCAGCGCAGCGCCATCGCCCGCGCCCTCATCCGCGAGCCGCGCATCCTGATCCTGGACGACGCTCTCGCCTCTGTGGACACCTACACGGAGGAGCAGATCCTGAGCGGTCTGCGCACCGCGATGCAGGACCGCACGACGCTTCTGATCGCTCACCGCGCGAGCACGGCGCGCAACGCTGATCGCATCGCGGTGCTCATCGATGGCCGCATCGCGGAACTGGGTACCCACGACGAACTTGTGGAGCGCGGTGGGTACTATGCGGACCTGGTCACGAAGCAAAGCCTGGAAGAAGAGATCCTCCAGGCTGTTTAGAGTCGTCCACCGTCAGTAATCCACGTTCGTCACACGAGGGCATGCCGAGAGTGGGATTGCACCCTGTGCGCACACGCTGTCAGGATGCATCAATGCGCGTCCTTGCAGTCGCCGGTATCGTATCTCTGATCAGTGCGGGCGCGCTGCTGAATCTTTCCGTGCTGGCCTACTTCACGGCACGCGGCATACGGGCGTACCCACGGTTTTACGACAGACCGAAGAAATCAGCCGCGGGACGCAACCTCGCTTCGGCACATCGCTGACTGACGGCCTACTTCACTGGAGGTTGCGGGTACGGGGAGGACGAGCTTCCATGCGGATTCGGCGCATCCACATGCTCACGCAGGTCGGGTGATGAGGTATCCGGATGAGAGATCTGCACCGGAGCCTTGGGCTGCACCTCACCCGTTACGTGGCCAAGGAAGGCCGCCATCACCACTGCTAGAAACCCAACCAGGGCCAGTCCCCAGGCCGACTCATCCTTTGAATCATGAAACAACATCGTGTCTCCTCGTTCTTCTCCTGAGATGCTATCGCACCCCCGGATAGAACTAAACAGCAGTCGGGGCTCCCGGCGCAAGGTTTGCCTTGTCTTCCACGGTCTCGTGGTACTTATAGCGCCGCCACCGTGGTGCTACCTGCCCGCGACCATCGGCGCGCTTGCTCTCTCATGCAGCTTCCCGATGCGTCCGTCAGGCCCGACAACGAAGGGCAAAGCCAGCGCCTGCCAATTCCTGTCTGCGTCCGCCCGCTCATCTGCCGAGGGACTGAGTCGATTCCATGTTCTCCCATCATCGTGCGACACGTCGGTCCCGTTAGGACCAACCGTGATCCAACTGTCCGAGGCCGTGTTGTAGGCCACCGCGCTCCGAAACCCGCTGGGAGGCTGTGCTGCCGCGACTGCCCTTGGCGCCAGTAGTTTTTTCAGGGCCGGTCCGCCATGCCGGACGAACACGGCGCTGCCCACATCCGGCTTGCTCGCATCCCCACCCACAACCATCAGGTCTACGCGGTCAGAGGAAGCACGCCGCGCCGCCACGGAGAACGCACCCGCGGTCATCCCCGTCGCGAGCGGCAGTTGCACCTGTGAAAACGTGTACCTCATGGCTGTGTAGCTGAAGTCATAGGTGTCGCCTGAGGGAAACAGCAGCCGTCCCCCGCCCTCGCCCCCGGTGACAAAGGCAAAGCTGTTACCGTCCGCCACGGGGCTGAGTGCGGAGTTGCTGTATGCAAACGGAAACTCGCCCGGCTTCGCCATCGCCGAGGGTCCTGGCGCAAAGGACTCATCTTCCCGGAGCGTCTTCCAAGTGCTGCCGTAATCCTTGGAGGTGAAGATTACAAATTCCCCACCCACCGGGTGCCCGATCAGAACCCCAAACGCGAAGTAGCCCTTCTCCGTCCCTTTGCCCGGGCGAAATTGAAACTGCAGGCTGTCCCACATGCCTTCCGGATCGGGGTTCTGCAACACCAATTCCCACGTCTTGCAGCCGTCGGTGGTTTTGAAGACGCGCGACAACTCCCCTTTGCCGCTCGACATGACGACGGCGGTTGTCGAGTCAAAGCCCTGGACCGCCCGCAGGTCCAGGCTCTGTGCGTCCGGTGGCGCAGCGCACTGCAGCCAGGTGGCGCCGCCGTCCGTCGTTCGCAACACCGTGCCTTTCGCTCCACTGGCCCATGCCGACATATCCGAAACTGCAGAAACGGCATGAAGGTCCGCGTCCGTTCCGGATCGCTGGACCTCCCATTGGGCCGGCGCAGCGAAAGGGGCTGCGCAAAGTAGTGCAAATAAAACAAAAAGTCGCATCGGGTCTGATTCTAGGAACCCCCACCACCAATCTCCATGCCACCTTGGTCGGGCGATACTCCCTGTCCGTCACCATCTTCCCGGGCGACAGGTCATTTCTGCCCCAGGATGAGTCACCTCACCGTATCCAGTACCATCACCCGTGATGCCTACACACCAGAAGCGCGCCCTCGTTACCGGAGGCGCGGGCCTCATCGGCTCTCACATCACCGACCTCCTCCTCGCGAACGGCTACACCGTCCGCATTCTTGACAATCTCGAGCCCAACACCCACAAGCAGGGCAAGCCCGCGTGGGTGAACCCGGGAGCCGAGTTCGTGCAGGGCGAAGTGCAGGACGCGGCGACGATCCGCGCCGCGCTCCAGGACATCGACGTCGTCTTCCACGAGGCAGCCTACGGCGGTTATATGCCCGAGATCGCCAAGTACGTCCTCGTCAACAGCTTCGGCACGGCCCAGATGCTGGAGATCATCCGGGACGATAAGCTGCCCATCCGCAAGTTCGTCGTGGCCAGCTCACAAGCCGTTTACAGCGAAGGCGCGGCGCTCTGCCCCGAGCACGGCCATGTCGTCCCAGCAATTCGCCCAGTCGACCAACTCCGCGCCGGCGACTTCGCCGTTCACTGCCCCTTATGCGGCAAGCCGACGACCTCGATCCCCACGCCCGAGTCCACCCCCGGCGGCGGCGAGACGGTCTACGCCCTGACCAAGGTCGACCAGGAACGCCTCGTGCTCCTCTGGGGCAAGCAGACTGGCATTCCCACCGTCTCGTTGCGCTACAGCTGTACCTACGGCCCTCGTCAATCGCTTTTCAACCCCTACACTGGCGTCATCGCCATCTTCTGCACCCGGCTCCTGAATCACCAACAACCCGTGATGTACGAAGACGGCGGGCAGACGCGCGATCTCTGCTTCGTCGAGGACATCGCGCGTGCCAACCTCCTCGTCATGGAGTCCGACAAGCTTGACGGTCTGCCCGTCAACGTCGGCTCCGGCCGTGCGACCAGCGTGCGAGACCTTGCCAGCATCATCGCCAGCCAGCTAGGCATCGACCTGGCGCCACTTGCCCGCGGCGAGTTCCGGCCCGGCGAGATTCGCTCCCTGATCTCCGATATCAGCCGCATCCGCACGGTCGGGTATGAGCCTTCGGTCAGCATCGAGGAAGGCATTGGCCGCTACGTTCAATGGATCCGCACCCAGGGCACGGTCAAAGACTACTTCGCCGAGATCGAAGCCGGCCTCCGCGCGAAAGGGATCGTGCAAAGCGTCGCGCCGTAGTCAATGAACGACCATGCAAAGAAAGAGCTTGCCCGGCAGCCTGGTACGGCGTTCAATGATCAGCGATCCCTGACAGCATCCCAGTCGATCTGTCCCTGTCGCAATTGGTTCAACGGCCACAACGGAGCATCACCTTGCGCTTTGCCATCACAATCTTCCGAGTCTGCCTCCTGCTCGCCGTCACGCTGGGTAGCTTGCCAGGCCGCGCCCAACAGGCCTATGTCGGACGTTGGGACATCTACACCGGATTCAGCGACCTGAACACCCCAGGGCTGAACAACATTAATCAGGTCGGCTTCCACCTGCAGACCGGTTTCAACGCAAACCGCTGGTCTTCCTATGGCTTCGATTACAGCATTCAGAACGGCGCTACGCATCTCACCCCCGCCATTGCCACCACGGCCCTGCGTCAGCAACTCGGCGCCGAACTCCCGCCTGGCTACGCTCTGAATCTTCCCGTCGATGTCACCATCCAGACCTTTACGGCGGGCGGCCAGCTCGTGATTCGTCACTACCGCGCGGCGACAATCTTCGTTCGTCCCGTCCTGGCTGCCTTCCACATCCGCGGCACCCCGCGCCCGAATGATCCAGTCAATACCCTGGTGGCCGCCCAACTCGCACCGCAGGGCTACCTCACTGACTGGTACGGGGCGTACGGCGCCGGTGGCGGGGTGGAGTTCCCCCTTATGCGGCATCTTGGGGCCCGTGTGCAGTTCGACGCCGGGTGGAATCACCCGTTCAACAACATCCTTGACCACGGCAGCTTCACGTACCGCTACTCCGTGGGCCCGGCCTTCCACTTCGGCCACAACATCAGCAAGTAGATTTAAGTCCCCGCACTGTGCCGGTGGTGGTGCACCAGAGCGTTCAGGTCAGGCGAGAACTCTCGCAAGACCGAGATTCCCGCTTGCCGCAGACACGAGTAGGTGAACTTCTCGGCCAATTCGGCAAAGCCCTCTGACCCCGGGGGATAGTACACCGTCGAAACCGCCTGCGTGCCAACCTTGCCCGCGATGCCTGCCACGTTCGGGATCGACCGTCCTGAGTACGTGCGCGCAATCACCACCGACCCCGTCGCGTGCAGGGTCCGCTTCCAGATCCGCCCCTCGCCCATCGCGTAGTAGCGGGTGTCCTCGTGCAGCAAGGCCGGGAAGAGGAAGGCACCCTGGTAGGTCCCGTCCGTTTTGTCCAGAAAGCCGCGCCACAGGTATCCCCAGAAGGGCGCATTTCCGCCATGGTAGGTGTCCAACGACGGATGCGAGTCCTCGGCCCAGGCGGTGCCCGAGCTCAGGAACAGGTAGGCGAAGGAGGAGTAATCGAGCGCCTGCCGGTTGGCTGTACCCCAATCCGTCTTCCACCCTGCAGGCTTGGCAGCAGTTCCGCCGGAGACCGTCGCAAAGTTCGGTACAACGCCGAAAATCCGGCCCTGTTGCTGCCGTATCTGCCGCGGTTCTGGGGTGGATGGGATCTCCTGGGAGACAGCTGGCTCCTCGGGCTGTCGGGGCTTGGCGTCGGCGGTCTGCCCTACAGGCCGAGACACCGGTGCAAGGGCGCTCGCCTGCGTAGACGGAGCATCTAGCAGGTCTGTTCTTGCCGTGTCTTGTGCCCACGCCCCATTTGCCGACCCAACTGCCAGCCCAAAGCCCGCCACGATGAACGCACTCACGCCCAAACGTCGGAAAATCCCAATCCGATTGCCCAAGAAACCGCCTTCCGCTTCTAAATCCTTGTTCCAGTCAGACGTTCAGTCCATCCTCTTTGGTTCATTTTGTGGTGACCGGCGCGTCATCTTCGCCCATCGAAGGCGACCGACAACTCATCCAACGACTTGTGATCACCCTGTTCGCTGCAACCACCAATCATGGAAAGCTCCGCGAGTTCGCTCAGGCGGCGGCCTCAGAGAATGTAGAGGTTTTTGCTCTTCCGGGACTGCAGCACCTTCCGGAACCGGGCGAAGATGCGCACACGTTCGCAGGGAACGCCGATCTCAAGGCGGTCTTCTACTCCAGGGCCTCGCCCGGGCTGCTCATACTCGCCGACGACTCCGGCCTGGAGGTCGACGCCCTCGGAGGTCGGCCCGGGGTGCTCTCGGCCCGCTTCGCGGACAGCTTGAACTTCGAGCCCGGCGCTGGCCGCCCCAAAGATGAACGGAATAATCGGTGCCTGCTCTCCCTGGTTCACGACCAGGAACGCGCGGGCGCGGGAAAAGGCAGTCGCTCCGCTCGCTTTGTCTGCGCCCTTTCGCTGGCGCGCGATGGCCACGTCCTGCTGCGCTCGTACGGTAAGGTCGAAGGCGAACTCCTCGACACTCCGCGGGGCAGCAACGGCTTCGGCTACGATCCCCTGTTCAGCCTTCCCGGCCGAGGCCTCACCTTTGCTGAGTTGCCCCCCGCGCAGAAGTGGGCCATCAGCCACCGGGGTAACGCGTTCCGCGACCTGCTTGGGCAACTCCGGAGCCTTGCATCGGCTGGCCCTTCTAAAAGCGTCACGGTGCGCAGTTGAATTACATCCTGATCGGTTCTGAGAACCTCTCCCCTGCTCCGACGTGTGCTTCCCAACTCAGTCTACGCAGAGGAGGGCAGCCAACATTGAACGGGCCGGACTGGACGCGGGGCACACGGCACGAGCTTGCCTCTACCCCACAACTTTGGACGAGACGCAGGAATCGCACAAAGACCCCGAATATCGGCCAATCCCACTTGGGTTTCCTTGACGGCTGTTTTTTGACGGTGGAAGAATCAAGCTGCCCGGCAATAAGGCTCGTCCGCTGAGCCAGGCGCCCAGGCATTCCAAGGAGCTCCCACCGATGGCCGCAGCTGCCCCAATGGCGCCGCCCGATAACGCCCAGCAAGGCAAGCGCCGAGGCGTCCAGCCGCTCCGCGCCGGCGAAGGCCACAGCTTCTTCTGGCGCAAGCTCCACTCGCTCACCGGCATCATCCCCATCGGCGCCTTTCTCATCGAGCACATCATCTCCAACTTCGAGATGTGGAACGGCCCCCTCGCCTACGCGCAGCAGGTCAAGTTCCTCAACGGCCTCCCCCTCGTCCGCATCCTGGAGTGGGCGTTCATCTTCATCCCGCTCGCCTACCACGCCGGCTATGGCGTCTTCATCTGGCTGCGCGGACGCACCAACGTCAACGTCTATCCCTGGGCCGGCAACTGGGCCTACTACGCCCAGCGCATCACCGGCCTCATCGCCCTCGCCTACATCATCCAGCACGTGTGGCGGCAACGCTTCTCGGGCGTCTCGCTCCCCGAGCACCCCGGCGCGGCCTTCGCCAAGGTGCAGCACGAGCTCTCCAACCCCTGGATGTTCGCCATCTACGCCATCGCGATGATCGCCACCTGCTGGCACTTCAGCTACGGCGGCTGGCTCTTCTGCGCCAAGTGGGGCATCACCCCCGGCGTCAAGGCCCGCCGCAAATCCGGCTACGCCTGGGGAGGCCTTGGCGCCGCGCTCTGCGTCATGGGCTTCATCAGCATGTACGCCGCTGTCTGGAAGTACCCCAACGCCCCGGCAGACGTTATGCCCGAACAGCCGGCCGGAGTCATCCTGCCCGCCCCGGCTACTGCGCCGCCGAATGCAACCAATCCAACGCAGCCCGGTGTGGTCCGGTAAATGAGCAACACCTGGACGCATGTACTCGCGTTCTGGGGATACGGAAGTTTGGCCTTGATTGCAGCAGGTACCGCGATGACGAGATGGACCTTCCTCAAGATGTCGTGGAGAGTGGGCGTTCCAAGGGCGAGGAAAGCGAGTGCATACTCTCGTTTCTGGATCAGCGGCGTGCAGGCTGAAAAGGTGCTCAGCTCCTATCGCAAGGCAGAGCCTGACTCGAAGCTTTACAGAATCAATCAGCTCGCAGGCGTGAGCGCAACAACTGGTTTGATCAGCACCGTGGCATGGGTCGTTACGATCTGCATTTTGATCGTTCGTCTGAAGCGTTAGCCGCTGGTAAGTGTAGCGATGTTGGATGGGCACGGCTTCAGCGTGCCGATAGCAGCAAGATCACGACAGGGCTTCAGCCCCTGAGGTTTGTAAGCCAATGGCAGCAACACCACGCATCATCGTCGTCGGCGGAGGCCTCGCCGGTCTCTCCGCCGTCATCAAGATCGCCGAAGCCGGCGGCACCGTCGACCTCTTCTCCATCGTCCCGGTCAAGCGCTCGCACTCCGTCTGCGCCCAGGGCGGCATTAACGCCGCCAAGAACCTCAAGGGCGAGGGCGACGACGTCCTCAAGCACTTCGACGACACCATCTATGGCGGCGACTTCCTCGCCAATCAGACCCCCGTCAAGGGGATGACCGCGCAGGGTCCCGCCATCATCGACCTGCTCGACCGCATGGGCGTTCCCTTCAACCGTACCCCTGAAGGCCTGCTCGACTTCCGCCGCTTCGGCGGCACGTTGTATCACCGTACGGCATTTGCGGGCGCCACCACCGGCCAGCAGCTTCTCTACGCGCTGGACGAGCAGGTCCGCCGCTACGAATCTGAAGGCAAGGTCACCAAGTACGAGGGCTGGGAGTTCCTCAGCTCCGTGCTCGACGACAACGGCGCCGCCCGCGGCATCTGCGCTATGGATCTGCGCTCGATGGAGGTCCGCACCTTCCCCGCTGACGCGATCATCCTCTGCACTGGCGGCATCGGTGCGATCTTTGGCAAGTCCACCAACTCTGTCGTGTGCACCGGCTCCGCCCAGAGCGCCGTCTACCAGCAGGGCGTGGCGTACGCCAACGGCGAGTTCATCCAGGTCCACCCCACTGCCATCCCGGGCGAAGACAAGCTCCGCCTGATGTCGGAATCAGCCCGCGGCGAAGGCGGCCGCGTGTGGGTCCCCCGCGACCCCCACGACAAGCGCGCCGCGCAGTCCATCCCCGAGCCCGAGCGTTTCTACTTCCTCGAGGAGTGGTACCCCAAGTACGGCAACCTTGTCCCGCGGGACATCGCGACCCGCGCGATCCACCGCATCGTCTACCAGGAAAACCTCGGCATCGACGGCCAGCCCATGGTCTATCTCGACGTCTCGCACCTGCCGGCGGCGCGCCAGCACAAGCTCGAAGGCATCCTCGAGATCTACGAGAAGTTCGTAGGCGACGACCCCCGCAAGGTCCCCATGAAGATCTTCCCCGGCATGCACTACACCATGGGCGGCGTCTGGGTGGACTTCAACCAGATGACCAACGTCCCCGGCATCTTCGCCGCCGGCGAAGCCGACTACAGCATTCACGGCGCCAATCGCCTCGGCGCGAACTCGCTCCTGAGCTGCATCTACGGCGGCTTCGTCGCAGGCCCCTGCGCCCTCGAATACGCCAAGTCCCTCGCGCCGCAAGCCGGTGACGGTGGCCACGCTGCGGAGATTCAGCGCCAACGGGAGTTGAACGACGGCCTTCTCAACAACCAGGGGACGGAAAACCCGTTCCGCATCTGGCGCGAGCTCGGCGACACCATGACCCGCCACGCCACCATCATTCGCTACAACAGCGGCCTCGCTGAAGCCGACGCCAAAATTGTCGAACTGCAGGACCGCTTCCGCAACATCAACCTCTCCGACAAGAGCCAGTGGGCCAACACCAGCTTCGCCTTCGCCCGCCAGCTCTGGAACATGCTCCACCTCAGCCGCGTCGTCGTGCAGGGTGCCGCTATGCGCGATGAGAGCCGCGGCGCGCACTACAAGCCCGACTTCCCCGATCGCAACGACGACCAGTTCCTCAAGACCACGAAGGCGACCTTCGTCGACGGCGCACCCAAGATCGAGTACGAAGAGGTCGACACCCAATTCATCACGCCACGGCCAAGGAGATACGACGCCGCAGCCTGAGGAGTACACTTCGGCGCGAAAGGGGGCATCTGACAAAGCATGCTCGAAGGACATCCACACTCGCCTCTCTATCTCGCGCTCCTCGCACTCATCTTCATCGGGATCATCAGCTACATGGTCCTGTACAACAGGCGCTCCAAGACTCGCGAACACCAGATCGAAGGCGGTCACGCCGCAGCCAGCAAAGAAGCCGGAATCCTGGAAGCACAGGAAGCCATGAAGCATGACAAACAGCAGCACCACCGATAAGGATTTATGGCCGGCCCGCACCTCAGTCTCACCGCGCTTACCATCCTCCTGACCGTGTCGGGTGCTTTGTTCTACGGCGCCATTCTGCTGTACGGCAGATGGAGCATGCGGCCTGATAACGGCCGTGGAAGCCTACCCGAGCAGGAGGAAGAGCAAGATGGCAGCAAGCGCGGTTGAAGTCGGCCCGAACACCACCCCCAAGGCAGAGGTCACCTCCCCTGGCCATCCAGCTTCCTCCCGCACCTTCACCGTGAAGGTGACGCGGCAGGCCACACCCGACGCCCCGGCGCGCACAGAAGCGTTTGCGATTCCCTACCGCCCGAACATGAACATCACCTCGGTGCTGGGCGAGATCGCGCTCAACCCCGTCACCGCCGATGGCCAGCAATCCACCGCCATCGCCTACGACGCAAACTGCCTCGAAGAGATCTGTGGCTCCTGTGCCATGCGCATCAACGGCAAAGCGATGATGGCCTGCTCAGCGCTGGTGGACAAGCTCCTCGGCGCAGACAACACCATCACCCTTGCCCCGTTAAGCAAGTTTCCCGTCGTTCGTGACCTTGCCGTTGACCGGTCCGTCCTGTTCGAGAACCTGAAGAGGGTCAAAGCCTGGGTGCCGATCGACGGCAGCTACGACCTCGGCCCCGGTCCCCGGCAGGCGCCGCAGATTCAGGAGCAGCGCTACCCGCTGTCCAATTGCATCTCCTGCACCATCTGCATGGAGGTCTGCCCGCAGTTCAACGACGTCACCAACTTCGTCGGTGCCGCGACCATCGCGCAAGCCAAGCTGTTCAACATGGACCCTGCGGGCTCCGTGCTGAAGGACGAACGCCTCCGCGCCCTCGCGGGCGATGGCGGGGTCCAGGAGTGCAGCTTTGCGCAGAACTGCGTCCAGGCCTGCCCCAAACAGCTTCCACTCACCGAGGCCATCAGCGACATCGGCCGCGATGTTTTCGTGCAGCAGGTTAAGGACTTCTTCAGGCGCTAGGCTAAGCACCTGGCAGCCTGGACAGGAGTGATTCGATCTTCGCCGCAGCCGTGGTGCGCGAACCGGCTACTTGACCGGTTGGTCCAAGTTCTGAACAGCGCCCATCGGCTTCGGGCCGGGCTTAGAGCCACCTGCCTTGCTGTTCCCGGTGGAGGGCTTCTGGGATGAGGGCGAGGCTTTCTGGGTCTTGGAATTTGGCATGTAGTTTCTCCGGGTTCTCGGTACCTCAGGATGTTCTGGTCGACTTGAGGGCCCGTCCCGCTCTTGATTGCGGAATGCCACCACTCTGTGCCACTCTCCGCGGGAAGTCAACTGACTTCTGGTTGTCACACCCCAGTCCGGAACTCTGCCACTAACGGCAGATGATCCGAAGCGACCAGCGCGGTCCGGCTTCGCCAGACTTCCGTGCGCACCAACTCCAAAGGCGCCTCGTAGTAACAATGGTCCAGCGTCATCAAGGGCAACATTCCCGGGAACGTCTTCGGGAAGCGCAGGGCATGTTTTGGCTGGAACGTTTGGAAGCTGTCGCGCATCAGCCGCGTGGTCAGCCCTCGCGTCCACTCGTTGAAATCTCCAATCACCAAGCGATGCCCCTTCAACCCGGGCTGTGCCAGGACGTCATCACTCATCAGCCGCGACGCCTGAGAGCGCCGTTCCATAAACCCCGTGCCCAGATGCACGTTGAACAGGTGGAGCAAGCGGGACTCGCCGAGCCGGATGTCCGTCTGCAACACACCCCGCGGCTCCCGCTTCTGCGTGATGTCTATGTTTTTCCAATTCAGCACAGGCAGGCGGCACAGTGTCATGTTGCCGTATGTCCCACCCCGAAGCGGTCGATTCGCCCCAAAATACCATTCGTACTCTCCCAGGGCCCGCGCGATCTCGCCCGCCTGGTCGAAGAGCCGCGACCCGCCCGGCGCGTTCACCACCTCCTGCAGGCAGAGCACGTCCGCATCCAGCTCTCGCAGCACGGCGATCACCCGTTCCGGCACGGTTCGCCGGTCGAATCCCTGGCACTTATGGATGTTGTAGGTCGCGACCCTCAACCGTTCCGACTCACCCACAACGTGTCACTCCATCTCACTGCTGCCGCTCAAAGATCCACCCCAACATCTCCGGAGCGCGCTCAGTGATGGGCCGGTGCTCCCATTCCTTCAAAGACACCGGCCGGCTCTCCGCGAGGTCGTGGATCATGTCGTTCTCCAGCCGCCTGGCCACGGCTTCGTCCCGCACTGCCAGGTTCACCTCATCATTGATCCCGAACGACCGGTTGTCGAAGTTCGTGGACCCCACCACCGACCATAGCCCATCGACAACCAGCACCTTGGCATGGATCATCGCGGGCTGATACTCGAACACCTCAGCGCCGGCCTTCAGCAGCGGCCCATAGCCTCCGCGGCTGGTGCTTCGCGTGAGCACATGGTCCGCCTTCCGCCCCGGCACCAGGATGCGCACTCGCACACCGCGCTTTACGGCGTGGCAAAGCTCACCCACCAGCCCCTTATCCGGTAAGAAGTACGGCGTGGTGATAGAGATGCTGCGCTGCGCTGAAGCGAGCAGCATCTGGAACAACACCCGGGCGCGCGTTGATCCGCCCGGGGTGGGCGTACTGTTCACCACCATCGCGATGACGCTCTGTTCGCAGCGGACCGACGGAAAATATTCCTCGCCCACCAATAGCTCGCCACACGAAGCCAGCCAGTTCTCGGCGAACGTGGCCTGCAGGTTCGGCACGGCCTCCCCCTCTACGCGCACCACCGTGTCGCGCCATCGCGGGCTCTTGCCGACGCCCTTGAACCACTGATCTGCCACCCCCGCTCCACCGATGAAACCCACGCGCCCATCCACGACAAGCAGCTCGCGGTGTGTACGGTTGTCGATGCGGGACAGACTGTACCAACGTGGGCGGTTATACCTCGCCACCTTGCCGCCGGCGTTCACCAGCGGCTTGAAGTAGTCGTCGCCTGCCCGGAAGCTACCGAATGCATCCAGCACCACCGTGACGCGCACGCCTGCTCGCGCTCGCTCCGTCAGGGCGTCCAGGTACAGGCCGCCGATTTCGCTTCGCTGAAAAATGTAGGCTTCGAGGCAGATGCTTCGCTTCGCCAAACGGAGAGCTTCCAAAGCCGCCGGGTAGAAACTTGGGCCATTGGTGAGCACGGACACCGTGCCCCTCCGGTTGACCTTGGCATCGGTGAGAGCTTCAAGGACGTTAAGAAACTCCTCTGAATCGTTCCCCGCCAGCCCTTCCCCGGACCGGATGGCGTACCGCGGAACCGGGCCAAAGATCCCCGCCAGGAAGATCGCAGTCACAAACAGCACCGCCAGCGCAGCCAACAACCACCAGGCCTGTGGGTAGCGACACCACGAAGAGCAAGACATGCATCCAGGGAACCCCAGCAGGACGATCATCCTCGCCGTGGAGGATCAACGGCAAGTTTGTGCCACTTGGCCCACATCTTTGGATGCGCTTCCTCCCGTGACGCTGAGCAAGGTTTATTCATTCCAGACGTGCATGGACAGTCCAGGCGGTCAGCGGTAGGCTTGCGAAGCATGTCGCTCGATCGCCGCCGCTTCCTCGAAATGTCTGCGGCCGCCGCCGTGGCCTCACACTTGCCTGCGCAATCCGTGCGGCAAGCGCCGGGTGGCCTGCTGCGAATGCCGCGCTACGACCAGGTTGCGATCACATCTGGCATCGCCAAAGAACAGCAGGGGAACTCCCAGGCGATTCTCGGCACCTTCGACGACGATGCACTGCTCAAGCCTTTCCGAGCCATGGCCGGCGTCGACGCTCCCGGCCGCGACCTCGGCGGCTGGTACGGGTACCTGCCGGAGTACAACTGGCGCACCGGCGATGCGGGGTTTGCGCCGGGTCACAGCTTCGGCCAGTGGACCTCCGCCATGGCCCGCTTCGCCGCGGGACAAGGGGACGCGCAGGCCCGAAATCGCATTCTCCATCTGAACGATTTGCTGGCGGCCGCCATCACACCGCAGTTCTTCGACAAAACCCGCTTCCCCGCCTACACGCTCGACAAACTGAACTGCGGTCTTCTCGACGCGCACACGCTACTCAGCTCCCCCGATGCCCTTGCGATCGCCAACAAGGTACGGCAATGTGCCTTGCCCAGCCTCCCGCCCTCGGCGCAGGATCGCGAGAACCACTCCTCGTGGCGTAAAGATCGCGACGCATCCTGGGGCTGGGACGAGAGCTATACGCTTCCCGAAAACTTGTATCTGCTTTACGAAGCCGGCGCCGGCAGCTCCTATGCGGCCATGGCCCGCGCCTACACGCTTGATTCGCTGTTCGAGCCCCTCGCGCGGGATCAGAACGTTCTCGGCGGCCTGCACGGCTACAGCCACGTCAACGCGCTCTGCTCCGCAATCCAGGCCTTTCTCGCCGGAGGCAACCGCCTCTATCTCCAGGCCGCCGTCAACGGCTATCGCATGATCGCGGCACAAAGTTACGCCACGGGCGGCTGGGCCCCCGACGAGATGTTCGAGAAACCTGGCTCCGGCAAGTTCCTCGCGAGCCTGACCTCTACCCACAACAGCTTCGAGACGCCCTGCGGCACCTACGCCTTCCTCAAACTGTCCCGCTACCTGCTCCAATTGACGCGGGACGGGCGCTACGGCGACGGGATGGAGCGCATCCTCTTCAACAGCATGTTCGGCGCGCTGCCGCTCCAGCCAGATGGCCGTACCTTCTACTACGCCGACCTCAATCAGAACGCCAGACGCGTCTACTCCGCCCACCGCTGGCCCTGTTGCGCAGGCACCTACCCGCAGGTCGCCGCCGACTACGGCATCAACACGTACCTGCTAGACCCGGAGCCCTCCCCCGGCCTCTGGGTCAACCTGTATCTGCCATCCACCATCACGTGGGAGGCCGCGAACACGAAGTGCCACCTCAGCCAGCAGGGCAGCTATCCGCTTGGTGAGCAGGTCACGCTAGTCCTCGAGACCGACCGCACCACGGCATTTTCCCTGCACCTCCGCATTCCAACGTGGTGCGCGCGACCTGGATTGCGCATCAACGGACAGCCCCACCCGGTGCGCTCGAACGCGGGCTTCGCCACAACATCTCGCATCTGGAAGAACGGTGACCGCGTCGAGCTGCATCTGCCCGCCCAGCTTCGCCTGGAACCCTTTCCCGGGGACGGGTCCGCAGAGTCGTCACTGGTCGCCGTTTGCTGGGGTCCGCTGGTGCTGATGCCGGAACGCTTCAGCACTATCCGCCGCGACTCCCTCTCCCAACTCCACCGGGTCAGCGATACGGAGTGGCGCACACGCGACGGCCACCTATCTTTCCACCCGTTCTTCGCGGTTGGCGACGCGCCGTACTCCACCTATCTGCAGATCACCTGACCCACACGCCGAACGCGCATCCAACACCTCGGCACAGCCACAAAGGAGCACCATGAGCACCACGCACGAATCTCTCGACCTCGAAGACGCCCGCCGCATCATCGCCGCCGCCACCCAGAAAGCCGTCGCCCTCGGCCAGCCAATGAACATTGCCGTTGTCTGTGCAGGCGGCTACCTGCTTGCCTTCGAGCGCATGGCCAACGCCTGGCTCGGCTCGGTCGACATCGCCCAGAAAAAGGCCTGGACTTCGCGCGCCTTCAACATCACCACGCAGGACCTTGGAAAGAACTCCCAGTCCGGGGATCAGTTCTTCGGCATCAACACCTCGAACGACGGTAAGGTGATGATCTTCGCAGGCGGTCTGCCCATCAAGAAGGGAGACAAGGTCATTGGCGCAATCGGCGTCTCCGGCGGCAGCGGCGAACAGGATCACGCCGTCGCAGAAGCCGGTGCGGCCGTCATCACCTCGTAGCTCATGCCAGCCTGGGAGCGGTGGCGGGTTGCCTTTGGCCGCCACTGCTTAGGGCAGGAAATAGAACGGATTCGGCAGCTTCACATTCACTTCAGCTTGGGGCGCTCCCAGCAGATCGCTCCACTGGTCTCCCACACTCAGCAGAATTTTGTACCCGCGATCTACGATCCGCTGCCGCTCACCGGACTTGTACGGGATCGTCTCGATCCCATTCTCCGGCCCATTGCGCAACTGTAAACCCGTCCAGCCGTGAAAGCCCGCGGCCTGCAGGTTGCGAGCGGTGGCCCCGGTTTGATCGGAGCCATGTGAGGTCGAAGAAGCATCCGGCACACCGGGCCGCCCCGTGATGAAAAACACAGCAACGCCTGAAGCCTTCGCCTTGTTAAACAAACGAACAGCGCCGGGAATCGCGACCGCCGCATCCGGGCTCACGACCCACGCATTGAAAAGCGGCCCAATGTACCCGAAATCTTCCCGCTGCATCTCGCAGTAGCTTGAAAGTGTGGTCTCGTCGATGTCCATGACCACTGCCAGCCTGTCGCCGCCCTTGCTCTGCGCCAGCTCCGCGGCCAGCGCCAGCTCGGCGCGCCGGTACTGCGCATCCAGATCGGCCCAGTAGCACCCGCCGGCGCCTACGCAGTCGGCATAGTCCCTAAGCCGGTAACGCTCGAGCTCAAAGTTCTCCATCGGCTCTGCGGCCAGCAGCGCATGGTCAAGCTGCGCACCCTGCTCCTGTTCAGCCCTCGCCGCGTCAGCGGTCGCGCGGTGCGGGGTCGCATGCATGCCAGGACAAACCGGCGGTCCATAGTGGTCTTTTGGCACCGTGGGGGCCTGGGCAAACGCCAGGACCCCCACCATCCAACACACACATGCAACGAGATGCAGCTTCACCCTTCTTTGCCCTCTCCGCCCCCGTACATTGCCTCAATCTGGTCCTTGTACTTCTCGGTGAGTACACGGCGCTTCAGCTTGAGGCTCGGCGTTAGTTCTCCTTCTTCCACGCTCCACTCGTCCGGCACGACGGTCACCTTCTTGATGGTCTCGAAGTGCGCGAGCCCGCCGTTCACCTTCTCAGCGATGCCCTGGTATAGCTTCTGCACCCTGGGATCCTTCACCAGCTCCGGCCGGCCACTGACCGCTACCCCGTTCTGCTTGGCCCAGCTCTCCAGTGCCTTGAAGTTCGGAGAAATCAGCACACTGACAAACTTGCGATTGTCCCCGATGAGGGCAGCGTGCTCCACCAGCCCATCACTCTTCAACTTGCTTTCCACCGGCTGCGGCGCAATGTATTTGCCGCCAGAGGTCTTCATCAGCTCCTTCTTGCGATCGGTGATCATCAGGAATCCATCCTCAAACTTCCCGATGTCGCCCGTCTTGAACCAGCCGTCCTCTGTGTATTCCTTCCTGGTCGCTTCTTCGTTGTTCCAGTAGCCCTGAAAGACCGAAGATCCCCGTACTTCCAACTCGCCGTCTGCCGCTAACCGGGCTTCCAGGTTCGGAATCACCTTCCCTACCGAATTGGGACGGAACGCCGCAAAGGTACTGCGCGCGATGACTGGCGAGACCTCTGTCATTCCATAACCTTCCACAATTCGAATGCCCGCGCTCAGGAACCAGTCAGTCGTTTCCTTGCCCAACGGGGCGCCGCCGGAAACGTAAAGCTTGACGTTGCCGCCAAACGCCTCCTTCACTTTGCCAAAGACCAGGTAGTTTGCAATTTTCCACGCGGGAGAACCTGGAGTTCGCCCTGCCGCGACGTGCTCCTTGTGCTTTCCGCCCTGTCCCAAAGCCCAGTGGAGGACCTTCTTCTGGAAGCCCTTTGCCCGCCCTTGCACAGCCTGCCGTATCTTCTCGTACACCCGCGGCACCGCGAGGAAGATCGTCGGCCGCACTGCCTTCATCGCGTTTGGCAGGTCGTCGAACTTCGGCAGGTAGGCGATCGTTCCCTCATGCGCATAGATCGCATAGTCAAGATGCCTCGCCAGCGCATGACTCAACGGCAAAAAGGAGATCGAGGTATCGCCTTTCCCGATGTTCAAGTCATCCGTGGAATGCTGCAGGTTGGACGCCATATTGTTGTGTGTCAGCGCGACGCCCTTCGGATCGCCCGTGGTGCCCGACGTATAGATGATCGACGCCAGTTCTTCCGGCTTCGCAGAACGCAGCAGCGCATCGAAGCCCTGGTCCTGCGTCTCCAACTCGGGCGCGTTCTTCAAGATAGTTTTGAAGCTCTCGGCGCCCGTGTACTCACCCTCATCCCACACCACGACGTGTTCAATCGTCTTGACCTTGTCCGCAACTTTCATCAGCTTGTCGAACTGATCCTTGTTCGACATGAAGATCACCTTTGCCCCTGAATCATTCAGGATGAAGGCCATCTGATCCGGAGTCAGGGTCTGGTACAGGGGCACATCCGCTGCTCCGATGGCCAGGACGGCAAAGTCCACCACCGGCCACTCCCAGCGATTTTCGCCCACCAGGGCCACGCGATCACCGCGCTGAATGCCCCAGCTCTGCAATTGCTCCGCCACGGCACGGACGCGGCCGTACATCTGTTTGGAGGTGATGGGCTTCCATTCGCCCCCGTCTTTGTACTGGGCGACGGTCTCGTCGCCTCGCGCCGCCACGCGCGCAAACACATCATTCAGCGTTGAAAGCTCCAGCATCGTGCTCCTAACTCAAGTTCGTCCTGCTGCGCAGGCCCTTGCGTGCTCACGGTTTTGGATGCAAATCTTCGCCGTAGGCCCATGCTTCTTCAAGCGATATAGCAGGTTAGCCCGACCCTACCGCCCCGGCGACCCGGCTTTCCCTGCACTTCCGGCCGCGGTAGTTCGCGGATAATACCCCGCCCGCGTCCTCACCTGCAGCTTTCCAAAGCCTTTCCCCTTCGCCTCCACGTGCACCTGCCGATATCCTCCCTGCGACGGCGGCTTCGTGCTGCGGTATTCGATCGTGTACTGCTGCCGAATGTCCTGCGGCGACCTCACGTGTGATTCCGTCCACGTCCTTGAGCGAGTGCGGGAAGTACGCCTGGCCGCCCGTCTGCTCGGAAAGCTCGGAGAGCACCTGCCTGGAGTGCCGCGACTCGCTCCGGCTCGTATCTTCCCCGAACAGCAAACCGATGCAGTAGATCACCGGCCCGTCCAACTCCTGCACCCGACGGATCGTCTGCTCCAGCGTTGCGCTCGACGCATTGTCGTCGCCGTCGGTGACCACGAGCAGCACCTGCTTCGGACGCTTCGCGTTCTTGGCAAGGTAATCCGCCGACGCGATGACGGCGTCATACAGCGCTGTCCCGCCACTCGACTTGATATAGCTCAGACCCTGCTGCAGCTTATTGATGTCGGCAGTAAAGTCCTGGTCGATGTAGGCTTCTGAACTGAAGTCCACCAGGAACGCTTCATCCTGCCGGTTGGACAAGCGCACCAGGTCCAGCGACGCCGCATCCACGGCCGCCCGCTTGTCGTACATTGACCCCGAACTGTCGATCAGTATGCCCAGTGAAACGGGCAGATCTTCATGCCGGAAGCCCAGAATCGTCTGCGGTACGCCGTCTTCATACACATGGAAGGCATCCTTCGGCAGATCCTCCACCTCACGCCCGGAACCGTCGATCACCGAAGCATTCAGCCGCACTTCATAAGCTTCGGCCCTTAGGGTGTAACGGCCGCCCTCCTGCTGCACGACGCCGGCGGCTGCCGCTCCGGTTTGCCCGGCTTGGGCCTCGCCTGCGGGCGCTCCAGGTTTTGGCAGCGGCGTGGCAGGGTCAGGTGAGGGCACGGGATCGCTGTCCAAAGGAGGCGGGACCTGCGGATTTCCGCCGGGCACCGTCCCCGGCGATTGTTGCGACGGGACCGCGCTGCTTTGCCCGGTCGCACGTACCTCGCTCTGCACGAATAGAAGACAACAAACAAATGCCGCCGTGACTCTGGCCCAAAATCCTTTACTGCGACGGCGCATAGTACCCCTCGCGATTATGCACCGTCAGCTCCGGAAGCCCGGGAGGCGGCACCAATCGCACGTTCAATTTACGCCAACTGCCGTTGCGGCGGCGATCCGTGGGCGTGTACCCAATCACGTACTCGTTGCGCAGTTCCTCGCTGATCCGTTGCGCAATATCGCTCAGATCCTGAACATCCCGCACCACGAACAGCCGTCCACCAGTTGCCTCCGACATCTCGTGCAACAGCTGCGGCCCGTTCTGTTCCTCCACAGTCGGCGCGTACGCGTCGAAGATGCCAACGGAGTAAATCTGCACCTCGCTCTCACGCACGGCACGCATCAGTTCGCCCTGCGTGTACCGGCTCCGGTTGTCTCCACCGTCCGAGACCACGAGCAGCGCCTTCCGCGCATACTTGGCATCGCGAAGCTTGTTGACCCCCAGGTACAGTGCGTCGATCAAAGCCGTTCGGTTCTCTGGCCGCAACATCACCATGCGCGCTTCTACGTCTTCCACGTCGGAGGTGTAATCCACTAGCACCGCAGGCCGATCGTTAAAACCAATGACGAAAAATTCATCCTGAGGATTGCACGTATGCAGGAATTCGCTGAGAGCCTTGCGCGACCGCACAAACTTGGACTGCATACTCCCGCTCAGGTCAAAGACAATCCCAATAGAAAGCGGGGCATCTTCCGTAGCGAAACTTTTGATCGTCTGCGCCGTGTTGCTGTCGAACAACTGAAAATTGCTCCGTTCCAGGCCTGTCACCAGCCGATTCTGCGGATCGGTTACCGTGACCGGGACCAGCACCAGGTCCGCATTCACCTGAATGGCCCTCCCCTTGGTAGACGTTGCTTTCGCCGCAACATCATCGCCCTTCAGTACGGGCGGGGCGTCTTTCGGGGGAACGGGCGCCGGAGCAGCCGTATGGACCGAGTCCAGTGGGTTCTCCTGCGCTTGCAATCCCGAACAGCAAAACGCGAACACCCCGCAGAACAGGATGCTGCGCCATGCTCCCTCAAACCTAGCCCGAACCCGCATCCTGCCTCCACTCACCCCTGACGTGGCGGTCGCCTTCAACTTGCGTGCGCCTAGACTAATCCGAAACGTCTTCGCCGTCTATTCCCCAGAGATCGCTCTGTTCACTACCCGCAATGACTCTCCGCCTTTCTTCGAGGGATCGCGCTGACACTTCGCCGACATCGTGACATGCGGGCATTCGTCCCAGCCGACGCCCCAAGGGTTCGGGAGAAGCGGTGATCCTTCCTCAACATCAACAGCCAACTGTCTTCTGGAACTCCGTCCAGGGATCTCGTCCGTACAATGACATCAATGGCTCGCCTGTATCCCTTCCGCGCCCTCCGTTATGACACCGCCCGCGTCAACATGGCTGATGTGGTCACTCAGCCCTACGACAAGATCTCGCCGGAAATGCAGGCGAACTACTACGCGAAGAGCCCTTACAACCTCATCCGCGTCGTCCTGGGCAAGCGTGAGCCCGCCGACAATGATCAGAAAAACGTCTACACCCGCGCGGCGGCAACCTTCGCCGCCTGGCGCAGTGAAGGCATCCTTCGCGAAGAGTCAGAGCCTGCGCTCTACGGTTACTCGCAGACCTACACCGTGCCCGGCACCGACGAGGTGCGCGAACGTCGCGGCTTCATCGCTTTGGGCCATCTCTATGACTACGCCGAACACGTCGTCTATCGCCACGAGCAGACCTTCCCCAAGCACAAATCCGACCGCCTCGCTCTCTTCAAAGCGATTCGTGCCTATCCGGAACAGATCTACATGCTCTACTCCGACCCCTCCTTCACTGCGGAACACCTCATCTTCGATTCCCCCACAGGCCAGCCCCGGCCCGCCGACCTCGAGATCATCGACGAATATAACGTCGTTCATCGCGTCTGGAAATTGACGGACTCAGACCTTATCGGCAAAATCCTTGAAACCATGAGCGACAAATCGCTCATCATTGCTGACGGCCACCACCGCTATGAGACCTCCGTCTCCTACATGCACGAACGAGCCCAACAGCTAGGCTTCGAGCCCGCACCTGCTCCCAAGGACGCCCCGCTGTCGGACACGTTTTCGGATGTGTCCTCTCGACCGGAGCTAAACAACGAGGTGGGAACTGCGTCCCGGAGCCCGCGTGGTGAATCCGGGATCCCCGGCAAGGAAGGCACAAGCCTGCCCCAACCGCCCTTTCCTGAAGCAGCCATGATGATGACCTTCGTCAATATGGACGCGCCCGGCATCACCATCCTCCCCACCCACCGCGTCGTCTTCGGCCTGCCCCACTTCAATGGGCGGCACTTCGCGGAGCAAGCCGAGCGCCTTTTCACAGTCGAAGAGATCCCCTCGACCCCCGACGGTCACTTCCCCGGGGAAAGCACCTTGCTCAACCGTCTGAACGCGGCTGCCGGCGTAGCTTTCATCGCGGCCACCCGCGACGGCGACTTCCTGCTCACGCCGAAGCCCGACGCGGTCGCCCAGTTCACCGCCGGCCTGAGCCCCCGTCAGCAGCAGCTCAACGTCGTCCAGCTACACAAACTCGCCCTCGAACAGCTCCTTCATCTCAACGAGGACACTGTTCGCGGCGGCAACCATGTCCGCTACGTCCGGGAAGCGCACGACGCTCTCCAACAAGTTGGCTCCGGCAATGCCGATGTTGCGTTCTTAATCAAGCCAGTGACCCTCGACCAGATGAGGGATATTTCCCTCAACCTCGAAGTCATGCCCCAGAAGTCCACCGACTTCTACCCCAAGCTCCTGAGCGGCCTCGCCATGTACGCGCTGGAGTAAGCCACCGGCGTCGACACGGCGCGCTAAACTCCTCAGTGTGCTTCACCTGCACCCCCTTCCCGCGCTTCACCCTCTTTTTGAGACGCTGGGCTACGTACTTGGCTTCGCGACCTACAAACGTCGACGCCGTAGCGCCGGCGACGTGCTCAGCCAGCAGCAGCGCTGGAGCATCATCGCCGCAGCAACAGTAGGCGCACTCCTCGGCAGCCGTCTGCTCGGTCTACTGGAGCAGGCACCCCGCATTCACATCACCTGGACGCAAGCCCTGCTGCCCGGCGGTGGCAAGACCATCGTCGGTGGCCTGCTTGGCGGCTGGCTGGTCGTCGAGTTCACCAAAAAGATCCAGAACATCCGCACCCGCACGGGCGACCTCTTCGCCCTCCCTCTCTGCATCGGCGTGGCCGTCGGCCGCATCGGCTGCTTTCTCGCCGGCTTGGCGGACGATACGTTCGGCAAACCCACCACGCTCCCGTGGGCTGTCGACTTCGGTGACGGCATCCCCCGACACCCCACCCAGCTTTATGAGATTGTCTTCCTCACGACACTCGCTGGCCTTCTCCACTGGCAGAGCCGCCGTTCCCACACCAACGGCTCGACGTTTCGCCTCTTCATGGCCGCCTACCTTACCTGGCGCCTGCTGATCGATTTTCTGAAGCCTCAACCCACGGTCCTTGGCATGAACCTGATTCAATGGGGCTGCCTGCTCGGCCTCTTCTTCGTCGCGTTCAACGCGGTCTCGGATCGTCGCCCTGAGGGCGCTGCGGTCGCCGAGCAAGGACTGGAGCATGTCTAGCTCCAGGACCGACCGCGACGTCTGGTTCCGCGCCACGACTCTGTTCGGTGTCGCTCTCCTGATCTCCGCTGGCCTTTGCGGCATCAACTACGTCAGCTTCAACTTGTTCGGGCTCGCCCGCGGAGGCACCTCCTCGAGCCCCGCCAGGAACACGGCAGGCGTGGTGCTGGTCGCACTGGGTGCGCTCGAGCTTCTTGGAATGCTTGTCGGTGCGTTGGGCCTTTGCTTCTCGCTGTTGGGCCTGCTGACCGCAGTCCTGCTCGACAGATTCAAGTCCGGCAAGCCATGACTCACACCCTAGGCGCCTCCTGTCCGTATACTCAACCAAACTCCCCAGGCCCACGCTGACCCATGTTCGAGCAGTTCGCGAAGAGTGATGCCGTCGACTTCACCAAAGCGCTTGTGCTTTGCAGCATTGGTGCGGGTATTGGCGTGGGCACATGTGGCATCGGTGTCCTGATCGGCAACGAGCGCGTATCCCCAATCGTCATCGAAACTGGTGCCTTCCTCTTCTGGAGCAGCCTTCTCGGCATGCTCATCATCGGCCTGCTCTCTATTGCCCGACTCATCTTGGGCCGATTACGCAAATGACCGCACCCACCCGCCCCTACCTCTTCTACGACACCGCGGTCTCCCTTTGCGCGACCTGCTTCCGCCGCGTCGATGCCAAGATCGTCTTCGAAGACAATCACGTCTACATGCTCAAGCGCTGCCCCACCCACGGCTTCCAGCGCATCCTCATGGCCGACGACGTCGACTACTACCGCCGCTGCCGCGAAGTCTTCCTCAAGCCACCCGAGATGCCGCAGCACTTCAACACACCCGTGAAATACGGCTGCCCCTACGACTGCGGCCTCTGCCCCGACCACGAGCAGCACTCCTGCCTCACGCTGCTGGAGATCACCGACGTCTGCAACCTCGACTGCCCCATCTGCTACGCCTCAAGCGGCACCCATCGCACCACGCATCGTTCACTCGAGCAGATCGAACGCATGCTCGACACCATCGTCCGCAACGAGATGGAGCCTGACATCGTCCAGATCTCCGGCGGCGAACCCACCATCCATCCGCAGTTCTTCGAGGTCCTCGACGCCGCCAAACAGCGCCCCATCAAGCACCTGATGGTCAACACCAACGGCATCCGTATCGCCACCGACGCGGCCTTTGCCCAGCGCCTCGCCACGTACATGCCCCGCTTCGAACTCTACCTCCAGTTCGACTCTCTCAAACGCGATCCGCTGATGCAGCTCCGCGGCGCCGACCTGCGGAGCATCCGCGAACGTGCCCTCGCCCGCCTCAACGAACTCGGCATCTCCACGACCCTCGTCGTCACCGTCGAGCGCGGCGTCAACGACACCGAACTCGGCGCCATAGTCGACTTCGCTCTCACACAGCCCTGCATCCGGGGCGTCACCTTTCAGCCGGTTCAACAGGCCGGGCGCCTCGGCGGCTACGACCCCGCCCAGCACCGACTCACCCTCACCGAAGTCCGGCGTCGCATCCTCGAGCAGACCTCCGTCTTCAAGCCCGAAGACATCATCCCCGTTCCGTGCCACCCCGACTCGCTCGCCATGGGCTACGCCCTGAAACTCGCAGGCAACGTCACCCCACTCACCAGCCTCATTCCGCCCGAGGTACTCATCAACGGCGCGGCCAACACCATCATCTATGAACAGGACAGCGGCATCCGCGCGCACCTCGCCCGGAACCCGGAGTTGCTCGCCAAAGCCGCCGCAAACCCGGTGAAAGAAGGGCTCTTCAAGCTCTTTTCCACCAATCACTCGCCGCAGTCCCAGGCCAGCACCCTTCGCGATCTCCTATGCTGCCTGCCACAGGTCCTGAGTCCCAAAAACCTCTCGTACCAAAACCTCTTCCGCATCCTCATCGTTCAGTTCATCGACGCCGACAGCTTCGACCTGCGCTCCATCCGCAAGACCTGCATCCACATCGCCCACCCCGACGCCCAGCGCCTCATCCCCTTCGACACCTACAACCTCTTCTACCGCGACGACCTCGAACAGACGCGCCTCGCCCCACTCCGATCGAGTCTCGCGGGTGTTGTGGCTTAGTTCTACAGCGCGCTCCGTCTACACTGGCCCTGAGGTGCACCCATGGCGACCGCTCCCCTCCCGCTTTCCATTGACCAGTACCTTCACACCAGTTACAAGCCGGATCTCGACTTCGTGGACGGGGGACTCGAGGCGCGAAACGTGGGCACCTACGAACACGGCAAGATCCAAGGCTGGCTCTTCCACATCTTCACCCTGAATGCGAAGCAGTGGGCCACCGACCCCGTCGTAGAACAACGCATCCGCGTTCGCCCCAACCAGGTCCGCGTCTGTGACGTAGCCATCCTCCGTGCGGACGCACCCCGCGAGGCCGTCACCACCACTCCTCCACTCATCTGTGTCGAGGTGCTCTCTCCGGATGACCGCTTCAGCCGCACCAAGCTCGTTCTCGCCGATTACCTCGCTATGGGTGTCGAGAACATCTGGCTCATCGATCCCATCTACCGAGCCGCCTTCACCTACAACGCCACGGGCCTCCATGAAGCCGATCCAACCCAACTCACTGTGCCGAACACCCCAATACACGTCGACCTGACAGAGACCTTCGCCTCCCTGGATTAGCGCGCAGCCCTACCGCGAGATCCCCTCCAACGGCGAACTCGCAGTCGCATACAGCTTCTTCGGCATCCGGCCGGCCAGGAACGCCTCCCGCCCAGCCTCCGTCCCCTTGCGCATCGCTGAACTCATCAGCACAGGGTTCTTTGCGCCTGCCATTGCGGTATTCAACAGCACCGCATCGAAGCCCATCTCCATCGCAAGGGCCGCATCGCTCGCGGTACCCAGCCCTGCATCGACGACCAGCGGGACCTCCGTGATCAGCTCCCGCATCATCCGGAGCGTGTATGAGTTCGCAATCCCTAACCCCGTCCCGATCGGCGCGCCAAGCGGCATCACCGCTGCCGCACCGACGTCGATCAGCCGCTTCGCAAACACGATGTCATCCGTGGTATACGGCAGAACAGTAAATCCCTCTTTCACAAGAACTCTTGTCGCCTCAACGGTAGCCTGCACGTCGGGGTAAAGGGTCGCCTGATCGCCGATGACCTCGATCTTTACCCAGTCGGACAGCCCGACCTCGCGCGCCAGTCTGGCGGCCCGGATTGCCTCCTCGGCCGTGTAGCATCCAGCTGTATTGGGCAGCAGGAAGTACCGCACCGGATCGATGTAAGTCCAGCAGACTTTCCTGCGAGCGGTCGAGATTCACGCGCCGCACCGCTACCGTGACCATCTCGGCCCCGGAAGCCTCAATCGCAGCCTTCGTCTCCGGCCCATCCTTATACTTTCCAGTCCCAACAATCAGACGCGACCGGAAGCGCCGTCCTGCAATCACCAGGTCATCCGCACCCGAAGTCATGCTCACCGCTTCAGCCCGCTCCATCACCGCATTGCTCATTCTTAAATCCTACGCCGTGCATTCCGGGCGGACATCGCGTCTCGAGCCCGTCCCCAGCAATCAACCTGCAAGCACAAACACAAACGGCCCGCCTGCCGAAGCAGACGAGCCGTTATGCGGTGATCTGGTGGGATTGACTTGAGGGCATCCGACTCGGATGGGCCTCGACGGGGACTTCACTGTTCTTACAAAACAGACCGTCAGGTCTAGAGCGCGGAGCTCTAAGCCTCAGTCACCTCACGTGCAGTAAAGCAACAACTAGAACAATCAAATTTCATAGGCTGGACCATCCTCCTTTCCCGTGTACTTGGATCTTATTTCGAAGGCCCGCTTGGGGTCAAGTCCCGCTACTTCATGTACGCCCGCACCAAATCGATCAGCTCTTCGCCCAGTTCCGGCGTCAGCGCTTTGGCCTTGCCGCGATCGAGCAGATGCAGCCGGATATGATCCTCCAGCACCTCCGCCATCAACGCGTCGATGCCACCGCGAACAGCGGCCAGCAGCATCAACACCTCCGTACACTCGTCCTTCTCCGACAGGCTCCGCTCTACCCTCCCCATCTGCCCAAGGATTCGCTTTGCCCGGTTGATCAACTTGACGCGTTCCCTGTCCAGCTCCGGCATCTTCACTACCCTTTAATGCACCTTTGTATACCATAGGGGGGTATCGTACCGAAACAACGCCTGATCAAACTCACCCGGATTACGTCACGCATGCGTTTACCCCGCCTCCGCCAGTTAGCGCCGCTACTCCTGGCTCCCCTGTCTCTCGCGACCGGTCTCGCCCAGCATGCGGGGGAGAGCCAGACTCAGGTGCCCCTGCAGCAGGAGACCACCGTCTTTGCCCACCCGGAGTCCACCCGTTACCTCATCTCCGGCCAGGCCAACATCATCTTTCAGTCCCACCCTGGCTTCCACTCACCGTATGCGGACACCAACTCCCTGCTTGCCCGTGGTGAATACAAGACGTCACTCCTTGGCACGCTTTTCACCGGTTTCCAGCTCAATCCGAATCCACGCTACGCCACCGACTTCATCTTTGACGTGGAGTCCTCCGGGGGACGCGGTATTTCAGAGGCCCTCGGCCTCGCAGGCTTCACCAACCTCGACGTGGTGCGCAACCCCAACCTCGGCCCCAAGCCTTATGTCGCCCGCGTCGAACTCCACCAGGTGATCGGCTTTACCGGGGAGGAACGAGACAGCCCTCGCACAACGCTCTCACTGCCGACCAAGCTTCCCGTACGGCGCCTCGATCTGCGCGTCGGCCGCATGGGCCTACCTGACGTCTTCGACCTCAACGGCCCTGGCTCCGATTCCCACCTGCAGTTCATGAACTGGACCGTAGACAACAACGGGGCCTACGACTACGCGGCCGACACTCGCGGCTACACTTACGCCGCGATCGCCGAGTACGACGACAAGAACTGGTCCGCCCGCTACGGCCTCGCCCTGATGCCCACCGTCGCTAACGGGATCGACCTCGATTGGAATCTGCGCCGGGCCCGGGGCGAAAACTACGAACTTGAATATCGCCGAACCCCCTTCGCCCGCCTGATGCGACGCAAGGGCGGGAAGGATCTGGAAGGTGCTGTTCGTCTTCTCGGCTTCGTCAATCACGCCAACATGGGCGTCTATCGCAACGTCATTAACGCAGCGCTTGCCGAGCGCGTCAGCGCCGACCGGAGCGCCGTCCCAGTCATCACCGCCCATGCTGCCGCCAGCACAGTGAAGTACGGGCTCGGCCTCAACTTCGAGCAAGACCTTACCTCCGACGTGCGCGCCTTCGGCCGCTTCGGCTGGAACGAGGGCCAGCACGAGAGCTACGCCTATACGGAGGTCGACCAGACCTTCGAAGCGGGGGCCGACATGGCCGGCCACCGCTGGAACCGCCCCAATGACAAGTTCGGCGTTGTCGGCGTGACGAACGCCATCAAGCGCGATCACCAGACCTACCTCGCCCTCGGCGGCAAGGGCTTCCTGCTCGGGGATGGCCGCCTCCACTACGCACGCGAAGACATCCTGGAGACCTACTACAACGCCCACAACTGGCGCGGTCTGTTCACCGCCCTGGATGCGCAACTGATCGCCCACCCCGGTTACAACCTTGACCGCGGTCCCGTCGCCGTTCTCAGCGTTCGAACCCACATCGACTTCTAAAATCGCACCCGCCCCCGGGTCCCGAGTCTTCGTCCTGCGCCGCTCAAATGTGGCTCGCAATTTCACTGTCGCTGATCCCGGGCATGTACCATCTGCGTACAACCTCCCATGACGACCATCACGAACTCCACGGCGGCCAAGGCTCGATCTGCTTCCAGCGCTGAGACGCTCAGACTGCTTCGTCAAGTCCACCTGTACTTCGGCCTGTTCATCACACCCGCGTTGTGGTTCTTTGCGTTCACGGGAGCCATGCAGACCCTGAGTCTCCATGAGGCGGCTGGAAGCGCGTACAAACCGCCGGCCGTGCTCGCGGTCTGGGCCCAGATTCACAAGAACCAGACATGGATGCTGCCTCCCGGACGTTCCCCGGCGCCCCAGGATCATCGAGAAAAGTCCGCCGCCGCCCAGGCAAGCGGTAGCCCCGTCCGACCCGCCAGTCTGGCCCAACCTGACGGCGCTCCCGGGGAGAGAGCCGCAGCGCAGCGCGGGTCGGATGCGAACAGCCCAAAGTTCAGCGCCGCACCACCGACTGCGACGGCAGGGACTGCCTCCGCGGCGAAACCGCCAGTCACCCTCGCAAGCAAACAGAAGCAGCACCTCCCGTTAAAGATCTTCTTCCTGCTCGTAAGCTTGGGGCTGTTCACCAGCACGTTTACCGGGGTCTACATGGCCTATCGGTACAACCGCAACAAGCTCCTGATCACTGGTCTGCTGCTTGCGGGCATGGTGATTCCGCTGGTCTTACTGCCCTTCTGAGCCCATCAAAACACGCCATTTACACTCACCATCATGTCGTACGCCTGGCCCTTTGAGCTGTCAGCCGTCTTGATCGGCCTGCTCCTCGGCAGCTTTCTGAATGTCGCCATTTACCGCATTCCACGCCGGGAAAGCCTCGCCACCCCCCGCTCGCACTGCCCGCATTGCAACGCGACCATCCGCTGGTACGACAACATCCCCGTCCTGAGCTGGCTGATTCTGCGCGGCCGCTGCCGGCACTGCCACGCGCCCATCTCCTGGCGCTACCCCGCCGTTGAACTCGCCACGGCCGCCTGGTTTCTCCTCACCTTTCTCGCAACCCACCGCGCGATCCTCGCCGACTTCGCGGCTGCAGGGGCCGACCACACCACTCGCCTGCTTCTGGACGGCATCGGAGCCAGCCTCCTCGGCTTCCTCCTCATCGGGCTCGCCGTCATCGACTGGCAAACCCACACCCTTCCCGACGCCCTCACCCTCACCGGTACCGCCCTCGGCTTCTTCCTGGTCTGTGTGCAGGCCGTCTTCCTGCCCACGGGCGAAGCCGACATTCACCTCACCCCGCACACCAATATGCGCATGCAAAGCCCGGGCTCCTTCGCGGCGCGCGGCGACGTCTTCCTCACCGGCCCTGAGGCTCTTATCCTCGGCCGCCTGCTCGCCATTCTCGCCGCCGCCGGCCTCCTGCTCCTCATCCGCGCCCTCTACAAAGCGCTTCGCGGCCGCGAAGGCATGGGCCT
Organism: uncultured Verrucomicrobiae bacterium; assembly: GCA_963717535.1. Lineage (GTDB taxonomy): Bacteria > Acidobacteriota > Terriglobia > Terriglobales > Acidobacteriaceae > Granulicella. The sequence continues at coordinate 52,046 of OY970344.1, read as the reverse complement.
TGGCGACGCCAAGCTCCTGGGCATGATTGCCGCCTTTCTCGGCTTCTGGGACGCCATGCTCGCCTTCTTCCTCGGCATGATCGCCTGCGCCGCCTACGCGGTCTACCTCCTCGCCCGGGGCCGCGCGACCGCCGCAACGAAGCTGCCTCTCGGCACCTTCCTCGCCGCCGGCGGCCTGCTCACGGCTCTCCTTGGTGAGGCCCTCCTCACCTGGTACAAGGGCCTCCTCTAGCCACAGCGCCCGTCGCGTACCCTGGTGCAACCTCCGCGACCTTTGCGTCAGACCTTGCTTCTTTCTGAGCAGCAGCAAATCTGCAATCTTCACCGCACTCACAATCCCCCACCTGTCACCTTGACACTCCACCCACCCCCTCCTACCCTGAACGTTGAGGGCGCATGCAAAACCACCCCTATCTCTGGCAATACATTCCTCTGGCCTTTCAGATCCTGATCGCCGTGGGGATGGCAGGCGGCATGGTCGCCGGCTCCTTCTTTATCGGCAAGCACCGGCGCAATCGCAACAAACTAGGCGCGTACGAGTGCGGCATGGAGCCCATTGGTGACGCCCGCGGCCGCTTCTCCGTGCGCTTCTACATGGTCGCCATGCTCTTCATCCTGTTCGACGTCGAAGCCGTCTTCATGCTGCCGTGGGCCGTCATCTACCGCCGCCTGCCCGCCATCACCGGCTCCCGCCTCTTCGGCTTCTGGGAGATGCTCGTCTATCTGGGCTTCGTCGCCGTCGGCCTCTTCTACGTCTGGAAGAAGGGCATCCTCAACTTCGTGAACGACAAAGCCGATCTGTAAAGTCCTCGCGTTACTTTCCTGTCTGTCATTCCCGCAGGGGATCTGCTTTTTGCGTCGCAGCGACACACCTTAAGGGGCCACCACATGCCTGAATCCAACGACACCAGCGTCACCGCCGCCACCCAACAAGCCGCCTTCGGCCCCGACGCCGTCCGCGAAGCCCTTGCCAGCCACCCCGTCTTCGCCGACACCCTCACCGCGCTCGCCCCCTTCACCACCGACGCCAAATGGGATCGCGGGGAACTCACCCTCACCGTCGCGCCCGAGACCATCGTCGCCGCCGTGAGCGCCGCCAAAGAGGCCGGCTATAACTTCTTCGAGGACCTCACGGCCGTCGACTGGACGCCTTCCCAACCGCGGTTTCAGGTCAGTTACTCCCTCCTGTCGCACCGCCTCAAGCAGCGCATCCGCATCATCGCGCGCCCCCCCGGCGACAACCCCACCATCGACTCCATCACGGGCGTCTGGCCCTCGGCCAACTTCTACGAACGCGAGGTCTTCGACCTCTTCGGCATCACCTTCGCCGGCCATCCCCGCCTCACTCGCATCATGATGCCCGACAACTGGAACGGTCACCCGCTCCGCAAGGACTACCCCGTGGAGGGCTACCGCTAACATGCCGACCGCCGACCTGGAAACAAGCCCCGCCGACGCCAAGATCAAGCCACAAACCCTCACCACCGGCGCCACCCTCGCGCCGATGCGCTCCGCCGCGGACTTCCTCACCCCCGGGGCGAGCAACGCGGCCACCCTGGTCCCGGGCGTAGAAGACGTAGTTGCCGACTACGAGCACCACAAGCACGGCGGAGATCCTATCTCCGACCAGACGATGGTCCTCAATATGGGCCCGCAGCACCCGTCCACCCACGGCGTGCTCCGCCTGGTGCTCGAGATCGACGGTGAGACCGTAGTCTCCCTCGCCCCAGACATCGGCTACCTCCACACGGGCATCGAGAAGACCTGCGAGGCCAAGTTCTACCAGCAGGTCGTCCCCCTCACCGACCGCATCGACTACCTCTCCCCGATGTCGAACAACCTCGCTTACGCGCTCGCGGTCGAAAAGCTGCTCCAGCTCGAGATTCCGGCCCGTGCCCAGTGGCTCCGCGTCCTCTTCATGGAGCTCATGCGGATCAACTCCCACCTCGTCTGGCTGGGCACCCACGCCCTCGACATCGGCGCGATGACTGTCTTCCTCTACTGCTTCCGCGAACGCGAACAGCTTCTCCGCATCTTCGAAGCGCTCAGCGGCCAGCGCATGATGACCTCCTATATCCGCGTGGGCGGCCTGTCGATGGAGCCCCCGCTGGACCTCTACAAGTCCATCCGCCAATTCCTCCTGGACTTCCCCGCCCGAATTGACGAGTACGAAGGCCTGCTCACCGGCAACCCCATCTGGAAGGGCCGCCTCAAGGGCGTAGGCTACCTCTCCCCCGAAAACGCGGTCGCTCTCGGCGTTACCGGCCCGCCCATGCGCGCCTCCGGCATCGACTTCGACGTCCGCCGCGACATGCCGTACTCCAGCTACGAGAAATTCCAGTTCAACGTCCCCACCTCGACTGACGGTGACACCTGGGCTCGCTACGTCGTCCGGATGCAGGAGTTCCGCGAGTCCACCAAGATCGCCACCCAGGCCCTGGACGGCCTCCCCGAAGGGGCCATCGTCGCTGACGCACCCAAGATCATCCTGCCCAATCGCGAAAAGATGAAGACGGAGATGGAATCCCTCATCCACCACTTCAAGATCGTGACGGAAGGCTTCCAGGTTCCCGCCGGCGAGGTCACCAGCTCGATCGAAAATCCCCACGGCATGATGAACTACTACGTCGTCTCCGACGGCACCGCCAAACCCTATCGCGTCCACATGCGGAACCCCGACTTTGCCACCCTGCAGGCTCTGGAGACCATGTGCAAAGGGCGCCAAATCGCTGACGTTGTCGCCGTCATCGGCAGCATTGACATCGTCCTCGGCCAGATCGACCGCTAAACACCTCATCACGCCCTTGGGCAAGCCGAGCCGTAAACATTTACCCTCCGCCCCCGAAGCGTAAGGTCACAACAGACGCGTTCAGGAACGAGGCACCACCACATGCAGGACGGCATCGGCAAGAAGCTCGCAGAAGAATTCAAGGGACGCACGGACGCCCGCTTAAAGCTTGAAGAGGCCGAAACCAGAAAGATCGCCAGCCAGAAAGCATCGGACGGAGCTGCCCTCGAATCCTTGGTTGGCCGGCTCCGTGAAGAGGTGGAGTCCTTCAACCAAAATGCGGGCCAGCTCCCTCCCCTGAGCCTGACGCGGGCGGACGAGCTGGGCCCCCACGTCCTGAATGGCGTCAAGCAGCTGGAGTTCTCCATTGAAGACAGCAGGCTGCAGATCACCGTGCTCCCCAGTCACTCTCCGCTCTTCTCGACCGTGCAACATGGCGCAACGGGCTACACCTATCTCCATATTGGGCATAACGGCATGGCGACCAACCGGGAATCCACGGAGGACCAGATCGTCGAAACCCTGATGCGTCAGGTCTGCGGTCTCTGACTCAGGCTGACGAGAGACTGGCCCACCGCAACCCTGAAAGGGGCCGGGAAGACGGCCCGCGACGCCGCCCCGGGACAACGCCCACACAACAGACGGTTTCTAAGCCCCCAGGGGAGTCGCACTCATCCCCAAGATCGTCTGGAGAATCGAATGGCATTGTTTAACCGCTACAAAGGCAAGCTCAAAGGCAAACACATCGCAATCCTCTGCACCGAGGGCGTCGAGCAGATTGAGCTCACCAGCCCTTTGAAGGCCCTGCGCCAGGCCGGCGCCACCGTTGATCTCATCACACCCAACGGCGGCAAGATCAAGGCATGGAACATGGTGAAATGGGGCGACTCCTTCAAGGCCGACAAGAAACTCTCCGCCGCTCGCAGCCTCGACTACGACGCCCTGCACCTTCCCGGCGGCGTGATGAACCCGGACTTCCTTCGCCAGAACACCGAAGCGGTGGAATTCGTGAAGTCCTTCTTCACCTCCGGACGCCCCGTGTCCGCGATCTGCCACGCCGCCTGGACACTGATTGAAGCCGGCGTCGTCAATGGCCGGACCTTGACCTCCTGGCCTTCCCTCAAAACCGACCTCCGCAATGCCGGCGCGACCTGGGTTGACAAGGAAGTAGTTGAAGACGACGGGCTCGTCACCAGCCGGAGCCCCAAGGACCTCCCGGCCTTCAACAAGCACATGGTGGAACTTTTCCGAACCCACGGCATGGCGATAACGAAGGCGGCCTGATCAATACGCTCCAGGCAGAAGCAGGCCGCGCCCGCGGCCTCGCCTTCTACACTCTGCCCAAGGAGCCTATCCCCCGGACTTTCATTCGCCCTGGCATGAAGTAGGGCATGCTTTTCGCCGTGCACAACGCCGGATCAGGCAAACTAGCAAAGTGCTCGACCCGACCAGCCGATTGCATACCGAACTCTGGACATCCTGGGCCTCCGTGCTCCGCTCCTACGCCGCGGCGCACGGCCTGAATGCGCCCCGGCACGCAGTGGTCGAGGTCTCCGCAACCAAGATCACCCTCCGCGTCGGCCCACACTGGCTGCACTTCACCCCCACTTCCGTCGACGGCTCCGGGCAGCCTGCTCAGGCCTTCTGCCTGAATGAAAACGGCACCGTCACCCTCGCCGACCGCCCCGAAGAGGAGATGGACATCGCCGCTGAGCGCTTCGCCCGTGAGATTTTCACCCTGGCGTAGCGTCGTTCGGTACGGTACAACGGGCTGCATGGCACGCGACCCAGGCCTTGAGGCTCTCGTCGCCGACCAGCTCGGGGACCTTCCCGGTCTGGCCGGTAAACCCATGTTTGGTGGCTGGGCCTGGCTGCTTCACGGCAACCTCCTCTGCGCCGTTCGCAAGAAGGGCATTCTGGTCCGCCTGGGCGCCGGGAACGACGCCTGGGCTCTGGAGCTGCCAGGGATCACGCCCATGGTCATGCGTGGTCGAAGTATGCGGGGCTGGATCAACGTTGCAGGCCGCACCCTCGACGATGAAGCACTTCGGGACCGTCTGCTTTTTGCCGCCATCGCATTTGTGCGTTCCCTGTCGCCAAAATAGGAACGCCTCTCTGGCTTGGCCTCCTCGCCACTCACGACAAAAGCCGTATCATCAAACACAGATATGGCTGCGATCGCCAACACCCTTTTCTCCCCCGAGCTCGCTGCGCGCTTTGACCGCCTGGTCACGCTCTACCCCCTCAAGCGCTCCGCCCTCATCCCCATGCTGCTCTACGCGCAGGACGAGGTCGGCTACGTCTCCGACGAGGTCGTCGCCGAGATCGCCCAGCGCCTCGACCTCCTCGAGCTCGACGTCCGCAACGTGCTCAGCTACTACTCCATGCTGCGCACCACCCCCGCGGGCAAATACAACATCCAGGTCTGCACGAACATCTCCTGCATGCTGCGGGGCGGCTACGAGATCCTCGACCACTGCAAGCACCGGCTCGGGATCGAGCACAAGGGTGTCACCAAGGATGGCCTTTTCTCGCTCGAAGAAGTCGAGTGCATCGGCGCCTGCTGCTGGGCCCCTGCCGCCCAGGTGAACTACGACTTCCACGAGTTCCTGACCCCGGCCAAGGTGGACCAGATCATCGCGGACTACGCCGAGGGCCGTGGTTCCGACGTGAAGTAGTCCATAGCCGACACGCTTGGCAACAACCTCGAACATGAACCCCGGCTGCATGTAGGATGGCGCCGTCACCGAAATCTGTTTGAGGTTCTTCATGCTGCCTTCCGCGAAGCTTCTTCGCCTCATCCCCCGTGCCCTCTCCCTCCTGGTTGCCGCCACTTTACTAACCGCACTTCCCGCTCTGGCCGTCGACAAGGACATCGCCGAGATGGAGCGCTACACCCTCACCATGGACAAACTCAACCGCTTTGGCCAGGTGATGAGTGATTTGGGCGCGTACGTCAAAGCTCATCCCGAGAGCAAAGCGGCGATCGAGACCGACGCGGAGAAGCACGAAGATCTCGATGCGATTACGCGCCGGATCTCCTCCGTGCCCGGACTCGTCAGCATTCTCAACAAGGACGGCCTGCCGCCGCGCGAGTTCGTTCTGGTAGAGGTGACGCTCATACAGGCCGCAATGGCATTTTCCATGAAGCCGGCCGATGAACCAGATGCCCGGTACGCCGCCAAAGTACAGATGAACCCGGCCAACCTCGCGTTTGTGCGCGACCATCAGGCAGAGATCAAGGCCATGCAGGCCAAAATGTCTCCTGACCAGTAGGCAATCCGGCGGGAAACTCGTCCTGACTGCAAAGTTCCGCCCGAAGTTGTGCAGCCCGGCTCGAGAACGGTACTCGCGCGAGCGCGCTTTGTATACTCAGACCTGACAGGTACCGCACCTCTTATGCCGAATCAGGTTTCACACCCAGACGAAGTCATTGTCCTGAAGCGCCGGTGGGGCCAGGGCGCCGCTAACATTGAGAAGTACCTCGAGCTCGACGGCTACAAAGCCGTCCAGAAAGCCCTGGACCTCGGCCCCGAGGGCATCATCAGCGAGATGAAAGCCTCCGGCCTCCGCGGCCGCGGCGGCGCCGGCTTTCCCACCGGGATGAAATGGAGTTTCGTCCCGAAGCAGTCCGAAAAGCCAAAATACGTCCTCGTTAACGGCGACGAATCCGAGCCCGGCACCTGCAAAGACCATGTCATCTTCCTGCATGATCCGCACTCGATCATTGAAGGCACGGTCATCGCGGGTCTCGCCATTGGCGCAAAGATGGGCTTCATCTACCTACGCGGCGAGTACCGTTACCTCCTCAAGATCATGGAGAAGGCCGTCGCCGACGCCTACGCAAAGGGCTTCCTCGGCAAGAACATCTTCGGCCGCGAAGGCGTCGACTTCGACATCGTCACCCAGACCGGCGCAGGGGCCTACGAGGTCGGCGAAGAGTCCGCCCTGATGGAGTCCCTCGAAGGTAAGCGCGGCATCCCCCGCATCAAGCCCCCGTTCCCCGCGGTCGTCGGTCTGTACGGCGGCCCCACGGTCATCAACAACGCTGAGACGATCGCCAACGCGCCCCACATTCTCCTCATGGGCGGCGCCGAATACGCCAAGCTAGGCTCCGAACGCAACGGCGGCACTCGCCTCTTCGGTATCAGCGGCCACGTCGAGCGCCCGGGCGTCTACGAGCTTCCCATGGGCTACTCCCTCCGCAAAGCCATCTACGAAGTCGCAGGCGGCATCAAGGACGGCAAAAAGCTCAAAGCCGTCGTGCCCGGCGGCAGCTCATGCCCCGTCCTCAAGGCTGATGAAATCGACGTGGGTATGGACTTCGACCAGATGGCCAAGGCCGGCACCATGCTCGGCTCCGCCGGCGTGGTGGTCCTCGACGAGTCCGTCTCCATCGTCGAGTTCGCCCTCAGAACCATCAAGTTCTACCAGCACGAAAGCTGTGGCTGGTGCATCCCCTGCCGTGAAGGTACAGACTGGCTCAAGAAGACCCTCACCCGCTTTCACGCGGGCGGGGGCACGAAGAAGGACATCGACAACATCCAGTACCTCGCTGAGAACATGATGGGCCGTACTTTCTGCCCGCTCGGCGACGCTGCAGCCATGCCTACGCTCGGCTTCATCAAGAAGTTTCGTTCCGAGTTTGAGGAATACCTCGCCGGCGCCCGCGTCGACAATCCGCTCATCCAGATCCAGCCCTTCGGTGAAGTCAACGAGTTGGTCGGAGCGCACTAACTCGTGGTCATCGATGAACAATCTTTGAGGTATTGATGGGCGAAGGTGAGGAACTCGTTACCCTGTCGATTGGGCGAGCTGAAGCCCTGCTCCTCTCCGAGATGCTTGCCGACTTCAGCGCGCAGCCTGCCCTTGAAATTCCAGGCCGCGGGGAACGGTTAGCATTTACCAGGCTGCATGGAGTACGGGAGAAGAACCTTGTCGAGCCATTCATGCCAAACTACCGTGCTCTCGTCGAGGAAGCGCGCTTGAAACTCTTCCCCGAATCTAGCGCTCAATAACTCGATACGGCGCTCGCGTCCAGAGTTGCAGACAGACAAGCCGCAAACCAAGAGGAATCGTTGAGTCAGAAAAAGAACCACCGAGCGCGCCCCATTCTGCTTGCGCTTCTACTCGCCGCCGCTCTGAGCAGTACACCTACGCTCGCCCATGCCCAGTTCACGACAGCACAGGCCTCCAACGGCCAACTTCGCGATCTCGCCACACTGAGGCCACCCGCAGGCTCCAAGGTCGCTATCGTCGTCTTCGAAGATCTCGGCTGCCCACACTGCGCCGCGGCCCACCCTATTGAACTCGAAGTCGCCAAGAAATACCACGTCCCGATCGTCCGTTACGACTCACCTATCCGCAGCCACGTCTGGACCTTCCAGGGCGCAGTTGACGCACGCTACATCCAACAAAAGTACGGCCCACAAGTATCCGAAACCTTCCGCGGTGACCTCTTCAAGGCGCAGATGTCCATCTCCAGCCTTGACGACCTCCAACATTTCACTCAGAACTGGCTGCAACAGCACGGTAAGCCCATGCCCCCAGCCATCGACCCGGACGGCTCCCTCGCAAAACAGGTCAATGCCGATCTCGACGTAAGCCACAGGCTTAACGTCGGCTGGACCCCCACCATCCTCGTCATCAGCAACACGAAGCAGCAGGTAGTCACCGGCTCCAATGGTATCGACGGCAAGGCGGAAGACCTCGCTCCCGTAGTGCAGGCCGCCGTCGCCGGGACCACCCCAGCGCGGTCACCCGGCAAAACGCACGCACGGTAAGAGTTCGCGGTATCGCGAGTTTCAGCAGCTGGACAGCGCGACTGTGCCCGGCACAACAAGACAGCCACCAAGAGGGACGACACACCCATGCGCCTGAAGGCACTGCGCGGAAACAATTCCCAACCATTGGCCGCGTTTGGCGTGTTCGTCGCGCTCTGCTTCGCCTCTGGCTGTTCGTCCAAACACACCGGTGCTCCCGTCGTGACGTCATCGGGCCGTCTGCTCGATCAAAGCTGGCTCACCGCCACCCAATCCTGCTGGCCCGAACTCGCTAAAGAGGGCTACACCGCCGACGATCTACGCCATAACTTGGCCATCCTGGACCGCTTCCGCATCGCCTTCCCCGTCTACGCCGCCCAGACCCAGGCAGACCTCGACGACCTCCTCGGCAAACCTCTCCAGACCGGCCCCGACCCGGACATCACCAAGCTCGCCCATTCGCAGTCTCCGGTCCTGACGCGCGGCCAGGCCGCCGCGGGTACCGTGCCGCAGATGGCCGTTGTTCAGAGCACCAACGGAATCGCTCCCCCGGACGCATTCTGTTCCATCCAGCCCGGCGTCCCGCAGGGCTTCTCGAAGTAGGATTACTGTATGCCCGACGTAACCTTCACCGTAGACGGCAAAAAGCTCACCGCCCCTGCGGGCACCCTGCTCATCGACGCCTGCAAGGCCGCCGGCATCGAGATCCCCGCCTTCTGCTACTACCCCGGCCTCTCGCTGCAAGCTGCCTGCCGCATGTGCGTCGTCCGCATCGAGAAGATGCCCAAGCTGCAGACCGCCTGCACCACCCCGGTCGCCGAGGGCATGATCGTCCAGACCGAGACGCCCGAGATCGCCCAGGCCCGCAAGTCCACGCTCCAGCTCCTGCTCGGCAATCATCCACTCGACTGCCCCGTGTGCGATGCTGGCGGCCAATGCGAACTGCAGGACATGACCTTCAAGTACGGCGCCGGTGAAAGCCTCTACGCTGAGGCCAAGAATCACCGCGAAGAGCAGCAATGGTCGCCGGTCGTCTTCTTCGACCGCCCCCGCTGCATCCTCTGCTACCGCTGCGTCCGCATGTGCGGCGAAGGCATGGACGTCTTCGCGCTCGGCATCCAGAACCGCGGCTCCGCGTCGGTCATCGCCCCCAACGTCCCCGCGTCCCTCTCCCCCGACGACCTTCCACGCATTGACTGCGAGCAGTGCGGCATGTGCATCGACGCCTGCCCCGTAGGCGCGCTCCTCCCGGGCCCGTATCGCTACAAGACTCGCCCCTGGGAGATGAACCACACCTCCACGATCTGCACGCACTGCGGTGACGGCTGCAAAACCACTCTCGGCGTCCGGACCACCGCCGAAGGCTCCGTCATCATGCGCGGCGACAACCGCGATAAATCGGGCATCAACGGCGACTTCCTCTGCAACAAGGGCCGCTACGCCTTCGACTTCAACAACGAGCCCGACCGCCTCACCAAGCCTATGATTCGCAAGGGGGGCAAGAGCTCTCCCCTGACCGCCGTCTCGTGGGAAGAAGCCCTCACCTTCGCCGGCGACCGCCTCCGCGAGATCCGCGACACGCGAGGCGCTAACAGCATCGGCGTTATCGGCTCCAACCGCACCACCAACGAGGAAAGCTACCTCCTCCAGAAGTTCGCCCGCACGGTCCTCGGCACGAACAACATCGATCACCACCGCACCGCCGATTACGTTACCCTCGCCACGACACTCCAGGGCACCGCAGGCCGCTACGCCTCCCAACGAGACGTCGCCTCGGCCCCCGCCCTGCTCCTCATCGGCGGCGACCCGACGCAACAAGCCCCGCTCACGGGCTGGAACATCCGCACCAACGTCCGCCTCACCCGCGCCAAGGTCTACATCGCCAACACCGACGAGATCAAGCTCCGGCGTCAGGCCAAAGCCTTTGTCCAGGTCGCGCCGTTCGGCTACGGCAGCTTCATCAGCTACCTCGCCGGCAACGACGCGGAAGCCTCTGCAGCCTCAGTCATCGCCCAGGCCGACCAGCTCTCCACCTTCCGTGAAGCCGTCCTCAACGAGCCTAACCTCGTCGTCCTCATCGGCAACGAAGTCCGTGACGGCGAACTCACACGTCTCCTCCAGACCCTCCCCAACGCCAAGTTCGCCCTCAACGCCGACTACGTCAACTCCCGCGGCGCCAGCGACATGGGCCTCCTCCCCGACATGCTCCCCGGCTATCAGCCCCTTACCGGCTCCTCGGTAGCCGCCGAGTTCAACACACCGCAACAGCCCGGCCTCGACCTGCTCGCCATGTTCGACGCCGCCCAATCCGGCTCACTTGCGGCCCTTTACGTCGTCGGCGCGAACCCCATTGCCCGCTTCAGCATCGACCCCGCAGCCCTCAACAATACCTTCACCATCGTCCAGGATCTCTTCCTCACAGAGACCGCCCAACTCGCCGACGTAGTCCTCCCCGCGGCCAGCCTTTACGAGAAATCCGGCTCCGTCACCAACTCCTATGGCGACCTACAGCTCATCCAAAAGGCCGCCGACAAACCCGGCACCCGCACCGACTTCGAGCTCATCGTCCGCCTAGCCGACAAGATGGGCCACCCCGCCAAATCCCTCGTCCCCTTTGGCCGAGGCACGACGACCGGCGTACGCTCCGACCTCGGCCAGTCCCGAGGCGCCCAGGCCGGCGAGGCCGATCGCCACGCCGTCTGGCTCACGGCCAACAACCTCGAGCCCAAAGTCTCGCCCTTTGACCCCTTCGCCATCCTCGACGAGATCCAACGCCTCGTCCCCGGCTACAACAATCTCCGGCGCCTTCAACTCCTCAGCGGCAACGATCAGCACATCACCCCCGCAGCCAGCGGCCTCGTGCAAATAGACGACAGCCGCAAGGACCTCATCCTCCCCAGCCGGGACACCCTCTTCACCTCCGGCAGCCTCACCCAGCACTCGCCCATCCTGCAGGGGATCAACCGCCACCAGGAGCGCGAAGTCGCCGATGAGCTAGCCACCCTCGGGGACTAGGTGCCCGAAAGTACCGTTGATCGACCCAATCGCCAGGCTCGCACAACCGAGTCTGGCGATTGCCGTTTCCTCCAACTCAGATCGCCTGGAAAAAGTCCGTGCTGCTCTCGTGGGGGTACTTGCGCTCCACCCACAGCGCGACCAGGCTCAGCAAAGTAGCCACCACGGCCACCGCAGCCGACGCATACGGGAGCACGCCGTAGCCAAGCCCGCGGGTAAGCAGGATCCCACCCAGGCTCGCACCCAACGCATTCCCCAGGTTGAACGCACTCTGATTCAACGTGGACGCCAGGTTCGCGCCCTTAGCCTTCTCCACCACCCGGGTCTGCAAGGGTATGCCTCCGGAGAAGTGAACCAGCCCCCAAACAAACACCCCAACCATCGCCCAGGCCGGACGAATCAACAGCAACGGCAGCAACACCAGAACCACGGTCAGCGTCGTAAACGCGCCGATCACTGTGCCCATCTGCCGCCAGTCCCCCAGCCGCCCGCCCAGCAGGTTCCCCACAGTAATCCCCGTCCCAAACGCCACCAGCGCCCAGGTCACAGCGTCCGGCGAAAGATGAGTGATCCCCGCCAGCATCGGCGAGACATACGTGAACACGCAAAACAACGAAACCGAAGACAGCGTGCTAATCCCAAGCACCAACAGAACCGGCGCCTTCAGCACCTGGTGCAGTTCCCCGCGCAGCGGCGTCGGCTGCGCAGGCTGATGCGGAATCAGCCGCCAGAGCAGACCGATCGCGACCAGACCAATCGGCACCAAAGCCCAGAATGCCGCCCTCCACCCCAGCCGCAACCCCAGCGCCGTCCCCGCCGGCACGCCCAGGATGTTGGCAAGTGTCAGCCCGGTAAACATCAGCGCAATGGCCTGCGCCCGTTCCTGCCGCGGCACAAGATTGGCCGCCACCACACTGCCAATCCCAAAAAACGCTCCATGGCAAAGCGCCGTCAGAATCCGTGCGCCGATCAGCAGGCCGTAGCTCGGCGCCAGCGCGCACAGGGTGTTCCCTAAGGCAAACATCCCCATCAGCAGCAGCAACGATGTCTTCCGGTCCACCCGCCCCAACGCCAGCGCCACCACCGGCGAGCCAATCGTCACCGAAAGCGCATACGCCGTCACCAGAATGCCCGCTTTCGGTATGCTCACCGAAAAGTCATGAGCAAGCGTAGGCAGCAGGCCGACGATAATGAACTCCGACGTCCCAATCCCGAACGCAGCAGCTGTCAACGCCAGAAGCGGTTTCCGCATGCTCTATAGTGTGCCCCGAATTGCCGGATCCAAGCCCCATCCGTAATCGTCCCGCGACACGCCAAGTGCCAGGTGAGAAACAGCTCTAGCGTCGTCATGCGCCCACGGCGAAGAGAGGCTCGCCCGCATGGATCGCCAACGACGACACCAGGAAGAGCACAGTGCCGTTTTCAGGACTGAGGCTTCTCTGTAGCACATTGCCTTCCCAGTCCTTGATGCATCCGAGTTCCTGACCGGAACGAACCCTCTCACCCACGGACACCTGCGGATACCACAAGCCCTCATGCTCACTGCGTCCCCAAAGAAACTGCTCCAAGAGCGTGAACGCAGTTGGCTCCGGGGCAGGATCCGGGACCATCTTGAGATAGCTCATCAAGCGTTGAAGTCCGTTGGTATGGTCGGCGACCTGTTCTGCCGTCCATACCCCCTGCCCACCTGACTCCGTAAGGATGGAGGGGATCCCAGCGCGGGATGCGGCGGAGATGGTGGACCCCGGAGTTTCACTGCGCACCAGGTAGTGGATCCCAAAGGCCTTTGCCATCTCGAGCGAGACCGCGTCTACCTGCTCGTTGCCGGAGCGGAAGAAGATGGTGAAGGGGACGAGTGCCTCAATCAGATCGCCGCCGTGCAAGTCCACGTAGTAATCCGCTTGAGAAATCACGTTGCGAAAGACCCAGTCCGCGATCTGCTCCGAGCCGCTCCCGCCTGCATCGCCAGGAAACACTCGATTCGGATTCTTCCCATCAAGAGGACAGACGTAAATCGACCGAGCCGCAAAGCCGGGCAGGTTGACCACCGGCACCACGATCACCCTTCCGCGCAGGCCCTTGGGATCCAGCGAGCGACCAAGGTCAAGCGCTGCCGCAATGCTCGCGTATTCCGCGCCGTGTACCCCGCCCGTCACAACCAGGGTCGGACCCGTCTCGTCTCCGTTGATCAACCAGAGGGGAACTCTGTAAGGTTGGCCCCCGACTGAAAGTTCAATGACACCGTAGCGCCTCTCGCTTTGCGCCGCGACGAGTTGGCCGACCTGCAACGTGCTCTGCGACATCTCACCACCTTAAGAGAACGAGTTAGCAGATGATACCTAACTCTGGACCTTGGACGGTCCGGGAAGACGTTGCCCCGCAGCCGGGTTCACTTGCTCTGCATGCCGCCTTGGGGTTCACTTCTTTCGGCTCAGAACGATACGACATGGATCAGACTCGTTCGCTTGCCTCAGGGCTCGCCGTGGCCCAGCCCTGCGCTCTGCCGAGCGATCAAGCGGCGCTTGCCGGAAATTGTGGCGCGACAGTACGGGTGGCCGCCAATCCAGCCGTCGGGTACCCACCAACGCGAGCCCTGTCGTAGATTAGAAAGTTCAAACCACGGAGAAACCTTTGCTGAAGAAACGGACTGCCGTAAGTAGAACGTCGTTGTTCGCTCTGATCTTGATGTTGAGCCCGGAATACCGCGCTGCCCATGCGCAGAACAGCCCGGGCCAGCTTCCGCCGAGGTCTGTTCCGGCGAGGAGTCTGCCCGTGCCATCGGATGTCAGTCCGGGGATGCAGAAGATCATCGCCGCCCCGCTCAATCCGGACTGGAACGTGCTTTGGAGTACCGGAGAAGAGTGGCGAGCGGCGGCGGACCGGCAAGCAGAGGCAACGTTGAAGCAGCTTCCCGCGCTGAGAGAGCGGCTGCATGTGTCGATGACCTCCGCCGTCATGGACGGGGTAAGGGTCAACATCCTTACACCCGATGAGATTCCGCCGGAGCATCGCGACAAAGTCCTTGTGCAGGTGCATGGCGGGTGCTACGTCCTGTTTCCCGGCGCGTCGGGAACGCAGGAGGCGGTGATGATGGCAGGCTTCGGCCACTACAAGGTGATCGCAGTCGATTACCGGATGCCGCCGGAGGCCTACTTTCCGGCCGCATTGGACGATTCGGTTGCCGTGTACCGGGATGTGCTGAAGACGACGAAAGCGAAGAATATTGGCGTCCTGGGCACCTCGGCCGGCGGAGCCCTGGTGCTGGAGATGATGCTGCGGGCCAGGCAACTGGGCCTTGCAATGCCCGGCGCGATCGCGCCCAGCACACCCATGTCCGATGTGACGAAGGTGGGCGACAGCTTCTACACCAACGAGATGGTGGACAATGTGCTCGTCTCGCGCGATGGATTCTGCGATGCGGCTACGGAGGTCTACGCTCATGGGCACGACCTGGCGGACCCGCTGCTCTCTCCGGTCTACGGCGATATGAAAGGTTTTCCGCCAGCGATTCTGACCACCGGCACGCGGGACCTACTGCTCAGCAACACGGTGCGAGTCCACCGCAAGCTCCGCGAAGCCGGTGTAGACGCGGAGTTGGAGGTGTACGAGGGCCAGTCACACGCACAGTTCGGTCGTGACGACCGTCTGCCTGAGACCAGAGAGGCCTACGGGGAGATCGTGAACTTCTTCGAGAAGCACCTCGGCAACCGCTGACGGGCCGTTGTACGTTCAGCTTTGTCAAAGATCAAGGAACAAGGACTCTGCTACCAAGTACCTCCAGAAGGGGGCAGAGGAAGGGAGGGGCCCCACCCGCCTCGTCCGCAAACCGAACAACCTCGCTCCCCTCACACGGCAGAACCACGCACATACGCTCCACCCGCTGTACGATAGACCTGCACCGACCCAACCGATGAGCCATCTCTCCGACTTCCAGGTTTTCCTTCTCCTCAGCCTCGTCAAGATCGCCGTGGTGCTCGTCATCACGCTCACCGCCGTCGCCTACACGGTGCTGCTGGAGCGCAAGGTCCTTGGCCGCATGCAGAACCGCTGGGGTCCCTCGCGCACCGGCCCCTTCGGCCTGCTCCAGCCCCTCGCCGACGGCATCAAGCTCTTCCTCAAGGAAGACATGATGCCCCTCGCCGTCGAGCGCCCCCTGTTCGTCCTTGCCCCGGTGATCGCCCTCGGCTGCGCACTCGTTTCTATCTCCGTCGTGCCCTTCGGTGCGCCAGCGTACTACCGGGGCGTCAACCTGACGCAGATTGCCGACCTGAACGTCGGCCTGCTTGTCATCCTCGGCGTCACCTCCATCGGCGTCTACGGCATCGCCCTCTCAGGTTGGGCCTCCAACAACAAGTTCTCGCTCTTCGGCTCGCTCCGCGCGACCGCGCAGGTCATCAGCTACGAACTAGCCCTCGGCCTCTCGCTGGTCGGCGTCGTTCTCCGCGCGGGTTCGCTCCGCCTCCACGACATCGTTGCCTCCCAGTCCCACCACGGACTCCTCGGCTGGAACATCTTCGGCGGCCTCCAGATCATCGCCTTCTTCATCTACCTCATGGCCGCCTACGCAGAGACAAACCGCTCCCCCTTCGACCTCCCCGAGGCCGAATCCGAGCTTGTCGCCGGCTACCACACCGAATACAGCTCTATGAAGTTCGCCATGTTTTTTATGGCCGAATACGCCAACATGATCACTGTCGCCTGCGTCGCCACGCTGCTCTTCTTCGGCGGCGCCAGCTCGCCCTTCGGCCCGCTTACGGCACACATCCTCAACGGCCCTGTGATCTCGGTTCTACTCTCTGTCTTCTGGTTCGTGTTCAAGGTCTTTGCGTTCCTTCTGCTCTACATCTGGGTCCGGGCCACGCTCCCCCGCTTTCGCTACGACCAGCTCATGGGCTTCGGTTGGAAGTTCCTGCTGCCTGTGGCCATGCTCAACATCCTCGGCACAGCCCTCATCCTCGCCTATCGCAGCTAAGCTGCGGGCAAACGCTTTACAATGAACACGCACCCACAAGTTCACCCCGTCCGAGCATCAGACGAGGCCTGAGTACCAACGCACACGATGGAACTTTTTCTCTTCATCCTCTTCGGTCTGCTCGCTGTAGTGTTCGCGGTGAACCTGCTGCTGCAGCACCATCCCATCAACTCGGCGCTCTCGTTGATCGTCGTGATGATGTCCCTTGCGGTGCTGTACTTCTCGCTCGGCGCTGAGTTCCTCGCCGCAGCCCAAGTCATCGTTTACTCCGGCGCGATCATGGTGCTTTTCGTCTTCGTGATCATGCTGCTAAACGCCGGCGAAGAAGACCGCTCCAAGTCCACCACAAAGATCGCCTCCATCGCAGGCTTCCCCGGCGCAGCCGCCATCCTTTGCCTGCTCGCCTTCGTGTTCCTCTCCGAGCGCAAGCAACTCGGCAACACGCACCTGAGCAGTTCCCTTTCTGGCGCCGTCAACAACATTACAGAGATCAGTCACACCCTCTTCACCACGCTCCTGCTCCCGTTTGAGGTCACCTCGATCCTGATCCTCGTCGCAATTCTTGGGGCGGTAGTCCTCGCGCGGAAGGAGCTGTAATGAACCTGCATCTGCTAATCGGGCTGGGGCTTGCTGCGTTCGTCGTTATCATTGGTGTCGCCTCCCTGAAGCGGAAGGGGAAGCTCTAACTGTCATGGTTCCCATCGCGTATTACCTCATCCTCGGCGCGATCCTGTTCTGCATCGGCATCGCCGCCTTTTTGATCAAGCGCAGCGTGATTACGATTTTCATGTCCATCGAGCTGATGCTCAATGCCGTGAACCTCACCTTCGTCGCCTTCGCCCACATGTGGCATCAGGTCTCCGGCCAGATCTTCGTCTTCTTCGTGATGGTGGTCGCTGCGGCGGAAGCTGCCGTGGGCCTCGCCATCATCATCGCCCTCTACCGCGCCCGTCAGACCCTCAACGTCGACCAGATCAACTTGATGAAGAACTAGTGTTCGCCTTTGCTGCTGCTCTTGCCCTTCTTTTTGTTATTTCCGCAGGGAACCTGCTTCTAGGACCGCCGACCATGCCCAACACGAGCCCCCAAACCGCATGAACCCACAGCTCCTCTGGCTCATTCCCGCGCTTCCCTTCGCCGGCTTCCTGCTCAACGGCACACTGGGCCGGAGGCTCCCGCGCGCTGGCGTCTCGGCGATCGCCCTGCTCTTCACGGCCATCCCTGCCCTGCTCGTCGCCTGGCTCTGGTCCACCATGCTCAGCTCCGGCGACCTCTCCATGACGGTCACCAGCCGGCCGTGGATCGCCGTCTCCGGCTTCCAGGTGAACTTCTCGCTCGCGGTCGACCACCTCACGCTCATCATGCTCGGCGTCGTCACCGGCGTAGGCTTTCTGATCCACGTCTACTCAGTCGGCTACATGGCCCACGAGGACGGCTACTGGCGCTTCTTCGCCTACCTGAACCTGTTCATGTTCTTCATGCTGGTGCTTGTGCTCTCGGCCAGCTTCCTTCTGCTCTTTGTCGGCTGGGAGGGCGTAGGTCTCGCCTCCTACCTGCTCATTGGCTTCTACTTCAAGCGCGACTCCGCCGCCAACGCCGGCAAGAAAGCCTTCATCGTCAACCGCATCGGCGACTTCGGCTTTCTGCTGGCGATGTTCCTCCTCATCGGCCACTTCGGCTCGCTGGACTTCGCCAACGTCTTCGCCAAGGTGAACGCAGTGCCGCCCACCGTCATCGGTGGCGACTTCACCGCCATCTGCCTCCTGCTCGTCCTCGGGGCAGTCGGCAAGTCAGCCCAGATCCCGCTCTACGTCTGGCTCCCGGACGCCATGGAAGGCCCCACGCCCGTGTCGGCCCTGATCCACGCGGCCACCATGGTTACCGCCGGCGTCTACCTGGTCGCCCGCTGCCACGTCCTCTTCGACCGCTCGCCCTACGCGCTCGGCGTGGTCGCCATCATCGGCGCGCTCACGGCGCTCTTCGCCGCGACTATCGGCTGCGTGCAGCACGATATCAAGCGCGTCCTCGCCTACTCCACCATTTCGCAGCTTGGCTACATGTTCCTCGGCTGCGGCGTAGCGGCCTACTCTGCCGGCATCTTCCACCTGATGACGCACGCCTTCTTCAAGGCCCTGCTCTTCCTCGCCGCCGGCTCCGTCATCCACGCGCTCAGCGGCGAACAGGACATGCGCGTCATGGGCGGCCTCCGCAAACGCATCCCGCTCACCTTTTGGACCATGACCGCCGGCGTCGTCGCCATCGCGGGCATCCCGCCTCTGGCCGGCTTCTTCAGCAAGGACGAGATTCTCTACCGCACCTTCACCTCGCCCAACCCGCTCGGCAAACTGCTGTGGCTGGTGGGCCTCATCACCGCCGGCCTGACCAGCTTCTACATGTTCCGCCTCTGGTTTAAGACCTTCTGGGGACCCGAGCGCTTTAACGAGCATGCCCTGGCTCACGGTCACGTCGACGCGGACGACCTTCACGCCAACCATGGCGCCGCCGTACATGCTCGCAAAGAGACGCACGCCACGATGGTTGAAGAGCCCGAGCACGACTCGGGGCAAGCAGCCCACGCGCATGGCGTCCACGAGTCTCCCGCTATCATGACCATCCCGCTGGCGATCCTGGCGGTCCTCGCCCTCGTCGGCGGTTGGGTCGGCATCCCACAGGCCCTCGGCGGCTCCAACCACTTCGAACACTTCCTCGACCCCGTCTTCACGGCCAGCTCGCACCTGGAGAATGCCGTCAATGCCGACCAGGTCTCGCACGGCACAGAGCTCGGCCTCGCAGCCGTCTCGGTGCTCGTAGCCCTGCTCGGCCTCGCCGTGGCCTACCTCTGGTACGTGCGCAAGCCGGGTACGGCGTCACGCCTGGCCAACTCCGCCAAGCCGCTTTACAACCTCCTTGACCACAAGTATTGGATTGATGAGGCCTACGGCGTCGGCGTCGTCATGCCCCTGCTTATGTTTACCCGCGCGATCTTCGGCGGCGTTGTAGAAGGCGCTGTCGTACAAGGCTCCGGCGCCGGTCTCGCAGCGGGCACACAAGGCCTCGGCTGGCTTGCTCGCCGCATGCAATCGGGCAACATCCGTTCGTACGCCGGCTGGCTCGCCCTTGGCGCCGCAGTCCTCATCGCCGTCGTCCTCTTCGTCCACCCGGGAGTCCGATGAGCCGCCGTCCTTTTTTGTTGTCATTCCCGAAGGGAATCTGCGTTTGGGAGCGCCGCTAACCTCCAAATGAACTTTGATCACATCATCCTCACGCTCCTCATCCTCACGCCCCTCGTCGGCGCGGTGATCCTCGCCCTCATCCCTGAGCGCGAGGGCAACCCCGACGGAAGCAAATCTCAAAAGACGCATCACATCGTCGCGCTCATCATCACGCTTCTCACCTTCGTGATGACCCTGCACCTCCCCGCGCATTTCGTCTACGGCACGCCGGGCTTCCAGTTCGAACAAAACACGCCCTGGATCAACTCACCCGCCATCCGCTACCACCTCGGCGTTGATGGCCTTTCGATGTGGCTGGTCGTGCTCACCGGCTTCCTTGCCCCCATCGGCGTGCTCGTGAGCTGGAAGGTGATTAACACCCGCAGCAAACTCTTCTTCAGCCTGTTCCTGCTGCAACAGGTCGCCATGATCGGCATCTTCGCGTCGCTCGACCTGTTTCTCTACTACGGCTTCTGGGAGCTCTCGCTCGTCCCGCTGACCATCCTGATCGCCACCTTCGGCCGCACCGAAAACCGCCGCCGCGCCGCCATCAAGTTCTTCGTCTACGCCTTCATCCCCTCGGCGATCCTCCTCGTAGCCTTCATCTGGCTGTACATGCGGACCGGTACCTTCGACTTCCCGGTACTCCAGACCCTGGCGATCACTCACCACATTTCGGCGAACCAAACCGCCCTCTGGCTCTGCTCTCTCGCCTTCCTGGTCGCGTTCGGCGTCAAGGCCCCGATCTTCCCTCTCCACGGCTGGCTAACGGATGCCGTCCAGGAAGCCCCCACAGCCGTCGTGATGGTCATTGCGGGCAAGCTCGGCCTCTACTCCATCCTGCGCTTCTCGCTTGGCATCTTCCCTGAGCAGTCCCGCCACATTGCCCCGCTCATGATCGCCCTGGGCGCCATCGGCATCGTCTACGGCGCGCTCATGGCGCTCGTGCAGAACGACCTCAAAAAGCTAGGCGCCTTCTCGCTGCTAAGCCACGTCAGCGTCATCGTCCTGGGCATCTACAGCTTCTCGGTGGCTGGCCTCGACGGCAGCGTCTTCCAGATCCTCAACGAGTCGCTCATCGGCGCCGCGCTCTTCAGCCTGATGGGCATCCTCTACGAGCGGTACGGCACCTACGACATGCGCGATTACGGCGGGCTCGCCGGCAAGCACGCCTGGATGGTGACCATGTTCGTCATCACCGCGCTCGCCGCTGTCGGCCTGCCGATGCTGAACGGCTTCGTCGGTGAGTTCCTCGTCCTCTCCGGCACGTTCACCTCGGCCATTCAGCACCACATTCTCTGGACCTTCATCGCGACCACGGGCGTCATCTTCTCCGCGGGTTACGCGCTCAACATGATTCAGCGCGTCTTCTACGGCGACCTCGGCCTGCGCTCCGAAGAGGTGCGCGGGCTACGACCTCAACATTCGCGAGCACCTTACGCTCTGGCCCTTCATGGCGCTATTCCTTTTCATGGGCCTCTTCTCGCCCTACTGGATGCGCTCGATCGACAGCTACGGCACGCTCACCGCGGACAAGCCGGACCGCTTCGAGGGCAGCCCCATCCGCCGCGTCGAAACCGAGACCTACGGCCCCGCGGCCAATGCCCAGCAGCCCGGAGCCTTCATGGACCCGACCCTCGCTGCCGCCGCGCAAGGCAAACCCGCTCCTAAGCTCAACAAAGGAGCCCGCTACTAATGCCGCATAATCTTTTTGCGCTCCTTCCTGAACTCCTCATGACGATCACAGGCGTGATCGTGATGCTGGTCGAGCCCGTCCTCCCGAGGGCAAGCTCTCGCAAGGGCCTTGGCTGGCTCGCCATCTTCGGCACCGTAGCCGCTGGAGCAGCTACCTGGTACCAGCACCGCTGGATCGACGCCGAAGGCGGCCTCCCACTTTCCGCGTTCTACAGCACCATCTCCATCGACGAGTTCTCCGTCTTCTTTCACCTCCTCATCGCGGCCATCGTCATTGCCGTCCTCCTTGCCTCTCTCGACTACTTTGAAGGTCCCACCACCCACGCAGGCGAGTACTTCGCCCTCGTCCTCTTCGGCGCCACGGGCATGATGTTTATGACCTGTTCTGTTGAATTACTGATGGTCTTCATCGGCCTTGAAATCTCCTCGATCTCGACCTACATCCTCGCCGGCTTCCGCAAAGGCCAGGCCACTGCCTCCGAGAGCTCGATCAAGTACTTCCTCCTCGGCTCGCTTTGCTACGGCATTCTTCCTCTACGGCATCGCCCTCTGCTTCGGTGCCACCGGCTCCACCCAGATCACCGCAATCGCCGCCGGCATGGCCCACACCGCCACGCCGCGTATGGGCCTGCTCGCCATCGCCATGGTCCTTATCGGCCTTGGCTTCAAAGTCTCCGCCGCCCCGTTCCACGTCTGGACTCCGGACGTCTACCAGGGCGCCCCCGCTCCGGTCGTGGCCCTCATGTCCACCGCGCCCAAGGCCGCCGTCTTCGCCGTCCTGCTCCGCTTCCTCTTCAACGCCGAGCCCCAGCCTTCACCGCGAGTGGGTCGTCCTCATCTACATCCTCGCCGTCGCCAGCATGTGCATCGGCAACCTCGGCGCCCTGCTGCAGCGCGACGTCAAGCGCATGCTCGCCTACTCGCTCCATCGCGCACGCCGGCTATCTGCTCGCCGCCTTCACCGCCACCGAGCCCACCGCGGTCGCCGGTGCCTGCTTCTACACCGCCGCCTACGCCGCCATGAACGTCGGCGCCTTCCTCGTCCTGACCGAGCTCTCCGGCTACGCCGAGGGCGCACGCTCCATCGAAGACTTCACCGGCATCGCCCAGCGCAAGCCCGTCCTCTCCGGCCTGCTCGCGTTCTTCCTGCTGTCCCTCATCGGCATCCCGTTCACGGGCGGCTTCTTCGGCAAGTTCTATGCCTTTTCCGCGGCGATCAGCAACGGCTATGTCTGGCTTGCGCTTATTGGCCTGTTGAACTCCGGCGTAGCCTGCTTCTACTACCTCCGCCTGCTCGCCGCGCTTTACGCTCGCCCCACCACGGACTCGCTCGGCTACGCGCCCACCCGCAAATTGACGGTGCCCGCCGGTCTTGCCCTCGCTGGTACCGCGTTGGCGACCCTCGTCCTTGGCATCTTCCCCGGCCACATGCTCAACCTCGTCCAGCGCGCCAGTCCCCAGCCCGTTCCCGCGTATTCGGTGCCCACTCCTCCCGAGGCACCGGCCACGGCCGACACCTCTACACCAGCAGGCAACGACCAGCACTAACCGTTGACCTTACCTCGACACCCGCGGCAAGCAGTCAGACCCTCTGCCGGCCCGCGCTACCTTGAAGCGGTGTCCGTACGAACCATGCTGCAGTTGAGCATCATCGCTCTGTATACGTTGCTCCTCGCTTGCTGGCTTTCTTCGCGGCACCTCATGGTTCTGGACGAGTTTTTCGCCTGGAACCTGCTCTCCGATCCATCATGGCATCACGCCCTCGCCAGTTGGAACCAGGGTGCTGACAGCGGGGGCATCTTGTACTACGCCCTGCTTTGGCCCCTCGTGCAGCTTTCGCATGGTTCTGTGCTCGTCGCGCGGCTTTTCTCTTCACTTTGTTACGTTCTTGCCGGCGTTATCTGGTGGCGCGCACTATCGCGCTTCCTGGACGCTCGCTCCGCCGCCCTGGGCGTGTCGCTCGTGTGGCTCTCTTCGGGACTTCTGCTCGTGTACATCGCCCAGGTACGCTTCTATACGCCGTTCCTGCTGTTCTCCGCCTCTGCGGTCTGGGTAACCGCCCGGTGCGCCCAGGAAGACGTGCGCCCCGGGCTCGCGGCCATCCTCATCTTTGCCGCCCATGCCTGCCTCGTGCTCATCCACATGCTGGGCATCCTTTACAGCGGGCTGATCGTCACTGCAACCCTGCTCTGTGTTGCGCCGCGCAGGCGTTCTCTTCTCATCGCCGCTTGCGGCATGCTTTCCTGGCTCACTCTCCTGCCGTGTCGCACAGCCATCCGTAACGGCTCGACCAACGCCACATCGCAAGGTGTTCCCGTCCTCCGTGACGTGCTGCGCTTCCATTTGAAATCTTCGGCCAGCGCCCCTGTCCTCCTCATCGCCCTGATCGGCCTCGTTTGGCTCCTCCGCGAGTTCTCGCCCAGCGTCCGCTTCCGCCAGGACCGCGAAAGCGGCTCATTCATGGGGCCCGCGCTCTGCCTTGCGTTCTTAGCCAGCCCTTTCTGCCTCTATCTGCTCTCCAACATCGGCAGACCGCTGGGCGCGGCGCGCTATGTGCTCCCGTACTTCCTGTCTTTGGGCACGCTCTGTGCGTATAGCTTTCGCGGGTTCCTGCATGCTCGCGACGGAAGCCTACGTAACCCACTTACAGCGGCCGCGGTCGCCCTTGCCGTCGTACTACACATATCCGTGCTCAGAACCCTGCCAGCATCCCCAACTCTCGATATCCGCAACTTGCAAGCGCTTGCGGGGGGTAGACCTATTGTCGTGGCCGATGTACAGACCTTCTTCGAACTTCAGTACTACCGCTCGAACAAGGATCTTCAGTTTCACTTCCTGCTCGCGCCGCAGTACCGGGAGCATCTCTCGGGCATGATGGCCACCGTCGCCGCCCGTGGGTACTTTCCGAACTCCTTCAACACTATCGACGTCTTTGAACAGACCTACCCCGAGTTCCTGTTCCTCGCCAGTTCCCTCCAAGGGTCGGTGCCCTGGGTCACTCGCGATCCGACCTGCCACTCCCGCCAGGTCGGTTCCGTTGCGATCAGCAGTTCCCAAATCCCCGTGTTCGACGTCACCGGATGCCATCCAGTGCGCAGCCTAAATCCACACACCTAGCAACTACGTCGTCTTCAACGCAGGTGCAGTCGGAAACACGAAGGCCTCCGCTATCGCAGAGGCCTTCGTTGTTCCTCAAACCCTGTTAGCTGGGGTTCGCTACAACCTTCAGGAAGATGATCACGAAGGTGAACAAGGCCAATGACTCGATAAAGGCGAGACCAAGAATCAGGAAGATGAAGATGCCAGGACGGGCACCGGGGTTCCGGGCCAGCGCCTCAGCGGACGAAGCTGTCGCCTTACCCTGGGCCAGGCCGCAAAGTCCGGCTGCCAAACCCATGCCGAGGGCGGCTGCAAGGGGAACCCACTGGGCCGCAGGGCTGGCATTGCCACCCGTTGCTCCCTGGGCAAAGGCCGGCACTGAAACGAGCAGCGCAGCCAGGATCGAAAAGATGTACTTCAGTGTACGCATAGGTAAAACTCCTGCCCCCGTAAGTCTCGCCGCCAGTTGGTGGTTGAAGCTCACCGTGCTGGCCCCCTCACACTGAAGCGGCGGTAAAACGCACCGGGAGGAGGGGGCGCCCCCTCGCGGGAATATCAAACTTTAGTGATCGTGCGAAACCGCAAGTCCCAAATAGATCGCCGCCAGCAGCATGAACACGTACGCCTGGATGACAGCAACCCCAAGGTGCAGCCCAAGGAAAACCAGCGGAATGCCCACCGGGATCAACGAGAAGAACGCCAGGGTGAGCAGATCGCCCGCAAACATATTGGCGTAAAGTCGCACCGTCAGCGACAGTACGCGGGCCAGGTGCGAGATGATCTCGATGGGGAACAAGAGCGGCGAGATCCACCAGACCGGTCCGAGAAACTGCTTGATATACCCCGGCCCATTTACCCGGATGCCGTGGTAGTGGTAGTACACAAACGTCACGATCGCAAAGCCCAGCGGCACAGAGACAGCCGCAGTCGGCGACATCAACCCAGGGATTAAACCCATCAGATTGCTAGCAGAATGAACAGAAACAGCGCCGTAAGATAGCCCGTGAACCGCTCGTACCCATGCCCGATAATCTGCTCACCCTGGCTGGAGACGAACTCATTCGTCATCTCGGCCAGGTGCTGGACGCCACCGGGCGTCTCCACGCTCAGCCTCGAGCGTACGAGGAGGAAGTACGCAATCAGTATGAAGAAGACCAGCAACTCCATCGCGAACGCGTTCGTGATGGGTGCTTCGGGATACGCGGGCGCAAGGTGCAGCGCGCTCAAGAACCCGTCGACCGGGCGCGCGAAGAGGTGATTCAGAAATCGTGTAAGCAGCAACTGTGTCGGCATGATCAAACCCGCAAAGCGCCTATCGAATCAGGGCTAAACCGTCCATGCCTTCACCAGCCGTAAGCCCTCGATCGTGAGCGAAACTACGCCCAGACCCAGGCCGACCGCGATGGCCACAACGGATCCTTGCAGTACCTTCAGGCTACCATAGAGCACCCCGACAACCAGGACCAGGCGCACAAAGAAGCCAAAGAACACCAGCGCCATCGGCCGCATCGGGACGCCATTTGGGCCGCCCGCATCCATGCGCTTCATCACGGCCGTCAACAGCCGGAACCACTCCCAAAGCCCCGACCCGGAAATCGCCGACCCGACCAGCAGCAGCAGCCCGCTCCGCCACCCAGCTTCCACCAGATCACAGGCAGCGCGATCAGGGTCAGGATCAGCAGCAGCCGCAGCGCCCGCAGGATCGTGGACCGGAAGTCCTGGTCCGTAAACTCGGAAAGCTCCATGCGCTACTCGTCCCGCTTTAGATAGCGCGACGCCATCGTGAAAATCTGGATGAACCCACCAGCGGCCCCCACCAGGATGCCCACCACGCCGATCCAGTGCGTGTGGAAGTGCTTGTCCAGCCATGAGCCGACCAGCCAGCCGATGACACAGCCCGCCGGCAGCGCGATTGCAAACTGAATGAAGGACTCCGCCTTCACCAGCTGCTGTAGGCCGCCCTCATTCTTCATCGGCTTATTCTCGTCAGCCATCCCGACCCAAACACTACCACCGTCGCCCAGTCCGGGGCCACTGCCGTCGCTATACTGAGGTGTCGCGACCACCCCAGCCCCGCGCTGCCCCGTGCCGTCGCCCACTCCACATCAAGCGAGCCGCCTCTTGCCCCAATTCGAATCCGACTTCGAGCAAAACCTCTTCGGGCAGCGCCTCGAAAAGCTGGAACAGATCCGCGCTCTCGGCGTCCGCCTCGGCCTCACCCCCGCCGAGGCCATCTACCCCAACCGCTTTCCTGAGGCGAACGAGGGGCTCCAGCTCTCGCACATCCCCCACCTCATCGCGCGTTACGACACGCCCTCCGCTCCCGTCACCGCCGAGGAGCTCGAGGCCGAGCACCCCCAGGTAGCCGCGGCAGGCCGCCTGATGAGCCTCCGCGTGCAGGGCAAAGCCGGCTTCGCCCACCTGCAACAAGGCGGCAAGCGCCTCCAGATTTACGTCCGCAAGGACGACGTCGGCGAAGACGTCTTCGCCCTCTACAAACTCCTCGACCTCGGCGACCACATCGGCGTCCGCGGCACACTCATGCGCACCCGCACAGGGGAACTCACCCTCAAGGCCCTGCCCGTCAACGGCAAGCCCGCGATCAGCTTCCTCACCAAGGCCATGATCGCCCTGCCGGACAAGTACCACGGCCTCGAAGACGTAGAACTCCGCTACCGCCAACGCTACGTCGACCTCATCATGAACAGCGGCACCCTCGCCAAGGCCGACCCTGTCAACGTCGCCGAGAACGCGGGCTTCGGCAACAACATGGGTACAAAAACGGGTGCCCCGGGTCCCGCCTCTGGGACCCGGGTGTCCGGCGAGCCAGCAACTCCGGGTTCCCCAGAACTCCCCCCGGGCATCTCCGCAGTCACCGACACCGCCCTCCCCAACAACGAACACCTCGACGCCCCCCGCAACGTCCGCGAGGTCTTCGTCAAGCGAGCCCAGATCCTCCGCGCCATCCGCCGCTTCTTCGACGACCGAGGCTACCTCGAAGTCGAAACCCCCATGATGCACACCATCGCGGGCGGCGCCGCAGCCCGGCCCTTCAAGACCCACCACAACGCCCTAGACATCCCGCTCAATCTCCGCATCGCGCCCGAGCTCTACCTCAAGCGCCTCGTAGTCGGCGGCCTCGACCGCGTCTACGAGATCAACCGCAACTTCCGTAACGAAGGCGTCAGCACCCAGCACAACCCCGAGTTCACCATGCTCGAGTTCTACCAGGCCTACAGCAACTACCACGACCTGATGGACCTCACCCAGGAACTCATCCAGTACGTCGCGCTAGAGGTCAACGGCACCACCACAACCCACTTCAACGGCACAGAAATCGACCTCAGCAAATGGCAAAAGCTCAGCATGCGCGAGGCGATCATCAAGTGGTGGCCGGAATCGTGCGGTCAAGCTCCAGATGTCGCCGCGTTCTATCAAGCGGGCCAACTTTCAGGCGAGCTACGACGTGCCGCTAACCTTGCTTATGGCGCGAACCAAGACTACGTATGGGGACAGGAGCCTACACCGACAGCTTCAGCGGGCGAGATAGCCGTCTACCACGGCTCGCAGTTCTGGGAATTCGCGAAGCGACTTGAAGGCGGAGAGAGCCTGGGGAAGCTGATAGCTGAGCTCTTCGAACATCTAGGCGAAAGCCCATTTCATCGCCACCTAATCCAACCCACCATCATCTACGACTTCCCCCTAGCCGTCTCACCCCTAAGCAAAGTCAAACCTGACGAACCCGACTGGACCGAACGCTTCGAGTTCTACATCGGCGGCTTCGAAGTCGGCAACGCCTTCTCCGAGCTCAACGACGCCGTAGATCAGGAGCAACGCTTCGAAGCCCAGGTCGCCGACAAAGACCCCGAATCCATGGCCGAAGTCGACCACGACTACGTCCGCGCCCTCAGTTACGGCCTCCCCCCCACCGCCGGCGAGGGCATCGGTATCGACCGCCTCACCATGCTCCTCACCGGCAGCCGCAGCATCCGCGACGTCATCCTGTTCCCGCTCATGCGCCCCCGAGCCAGCCGCAACGAAGGCGCGGACGACCAGCCACACGGAGAGTCGGCTGAATAGGCGACCAGCGCTTCAGTTCACCGCGTAGGCGTACGCCGCGCCGAGACAGCCCGCCATCAGCACCTCCACGATGGCGGGTCCGCTGAAGAAGTACCGCTGCGAGATGACGGCCATCAGAACGTACCCCACGCACAATGTCGCGAGGAGAGGACGAAGTGGCAGCCCGCCGCGCTTCGCCAGCACTCCAAGCTGCCACAACAGCACAGTCTGAACCAGAAAGAAGACTGTGATAAACAGCCCGTAGCCGAGGTAAAAGTCCCAGTAGCTGCGGGTCACACCGAAGACCGGGAAGCGATGGGTCTGCATCACCGTGAGAGCGTCCTGTTGCGCCCCGGGGCTCGCTCCGCCAAATACGCCGCCAACGGTATGCAGGATGCCATGCAAAAGGGCAAGGATGGACGCGATGCGCAGGCAGATCACAGCTTTCATGCACGCCCCCGCAAAAGACTACGAGGAACCATCGCATGTCGTTCCGTTCCGGTCTACCTTTTTCGCCGCAACTCCCATCCCGCCCGGGACGGCCGGAGCTTACCCGGCCGCGTGGACTCGCCGCGCTACACGCCGCGGTTCACCTGTATCTGCGTCGAAGCTGATGATCAGCGCACGACAGGGCTGCTCGGACTCGCAGTGGTAGTTCCTCTCAGTTTCGCCGGAGATATACATCACATCCCGCGGTCCAAGCACATGGCGTTCGCCGTTGCGCTGCAAAGCTAGCTCACCCGAGAGCACGTAGCACATCTCCACGCCCGGGTAGAGCTCCGGGAAGAAGGGATCGTGCTCATCGCCCGGGTAGAACTCCGCTAGGCAGGGCCGCAGACCGCCCTCAGGCACGAGAATCCCGAAGCTCTCCGCCACGTAATCCGGCTCGGGCGAACCCATCGGCAGCCGCACGCGATCCTTCCCGCGCTGCACCCGGAAGACGCTCGCATCCCCACCATCAAAGAAGTACGAGAGATCCTTGCCGAAGACCAGGGCAAGGCGCGCGAGGTTGCGCAGGGTTGGCACCACGCGGCCAGTCTCCAACTGCGAAAGGAAGCTCGCGGAGAGGCCAGTCTGCTTGCCTAGTTCCACAAGGCCCATGGAACGTTTCAGGCGGAGGCGCTTGATACGCTGGCCCAAACGGGCCTCTGAAAGAAGGTCTTCCGCGGCCTCAGGGTCTACGGAAGGGCGATTGCCGTCATCAGGTAAACGGCCAAGGAGTTCGGTGGCGGGCTGTTCTGTCTCAAGCGTAGGCATAGGAAACTCAGGGTGGACTGACCGCGTTGCGCGTCCGGATTTTGAGATGCTGAAAAACCTTGAAGCGGCTCTAAAAAGTTGCTATCTCGCCAAGGGCCCTGACTAGTTGATCGCCGTATCGTAAACCATCCCACATCCGGCCAGAGAGGTGAGTGACGCGCATCGTCCGGGGGGCGTGCACGTCCACTCTTACTGAGTACGCAGCCGAGCCAGGTCCAGATCTTGCTGCAGGGTTGCCATACGCTTCCAGGGATCGCGCCGCAGCCGATCCTGCCATCGTGGGAAATCATGCACGGGAAAGTACGGCCGGTCGGTGGACTCGAGTTCCTTCCACTCCAACGGCACCGATGCGTTCACGCCGGGGCGCGCCCGGGGCGAAAACGGCGCAACCGCCGTTGCTCCACGTTCGTTCCGCAGGTAATCGAGATAGATCTTTCCTGCACGCGCGGCCTTCGTCATCTTGGTGAGGTAAAGGCGCGGGTTGGCACGCTCCATGGCCACGACGAAGCGGTGAGCAACGTCCTTCACCGTCGCGAAATCATGCTGCGGCGTGATAGGCGCAACGATGTGCAAACCCTTGCCGCCCGTTGTCTTCAGAAAGCTTTCCAGGCCGATCTTCTTCAGTCGCGCGCGCACCTCAAGGGCAGCTTCCGTAACCGTGAGCCATGCCAGCGACTCATCCGGATCCAGATCGAAGATGAGCCGATCCGGGCACTCCAGGTCGGTGTTGTGCGAGCCCCACGGATGCACCTCCAGCACGCCCATCTGTGCCAGGCCGGCGAGCGCCTCAGGCGTGTTCAGCGTGATGTACGGCTCGGGCGGGCCACCCTTCTTGTCCGCCACCATGACCGAACCGATGCCCGGCGGCAGCATGCTGTTGACGTGCTTCTGGTAGAAGCATGGCTTGCCCGCGCCATCGGGGCAGCGAACCAGCGAGAGGGGCCGGTCGGCAATGTGAGGCAACATGCGCTCCGCCACTGCCCAGTAGTAATCCGCGAGCTGCTGCTTGGTGAGCTCCGACTCAGGATCAAGCACTTTCTTCGGGTGGGTAAGGCGAATCGTCGCGGGAGCTGACTTCGCGGGCAGCGACTTCGTCGCTGGCCCGCCTACAGCAGTCGGGACCGGACTGTTGGCCGCGGCCTTCGAAAGCTGCTGAAGGGGCTCTCCCTCTGCAGCGGAGGAGTTCGAAGCCGGCTGCCGGCGGGCGTTCGACTTGGGCTGCGGCGCCACCGTCGGCTCTTCGCGAACCACCTCTTCGGGACGCTTATCCTCGCGCAGTCCAAGGAACGCTGCCTGGCGCACCAGATCATCGGCAGTCCAGGTGGCGAAGCGCACTTGCGCCACAAGCTCCGGCCGCACCCACACGGCATCCCGGCGCTGGTCAGCAGGAACTTGCACATAAGGAGCTGCCTTCGTCTCCAGCCCTGCAAGCTGCGACCGCAACTCCTTGCGCTGCTTCTGCGTAAAGCCCGTTCCCGTGCGCCCTGCGAAGATCAGCTTGCCGTTGCGGTAGTACCCAAGCAGAAGCGACCCGATGCGGTCCGGCCCGTCAGACGACAGGGAAAAACCCCCAATCACAAACTCCTGCTCATGCAGGCACTTCGACTTCAACCAGCTCGCCCGGCGTCCGGCGTGGTAAGGATCATCGGCCCGCTTGGAGATGATGCCCTCGGCATGAAAGCGGCAGGCCTCCTCGAACATAAGCCGGCCACTGGTCTCCAGGTGCTCGGAGTACCGCACCATTGCCTCTTCGTCTTTCGGGATAATCTGGGCAAGCAGTCCTTTGCGCTCACGCAGCGGCAGATTGCGCGTGTTGCGGCCCTCCAGATGAAGCAAATCGAAGCAAAAGAACGTCAAGGGATGCCGTTCGTTGTTCTGAAAGGAAGCCTGCAGGTCAGCGAAGTTCGTGTTGCCGTCTTCGGCAAGCACCACCACTTCGCCGTCAAGGATGGCAGCCTGCACGGGAAGCTGCGCAATGGCCTCTGCCACCGCAGGGACGCGGTATGTCCAATCCAGGCCACTGCGAGTGAGCATCTGCACTCCCCGCGCGCTCTTGCGAGCCTGCATCCGGTAGCCGTCCAGCTTCAGCTCGTGAAACCAGCCCGGCCCTTCCGGCGGGCTCTCTGCCTCCTGCGCGAGCTGGGGCTGTATGAACTCCGGTTGCGGCTCGCGCGGCAGATCCTCCAGCGTATCCAACCCGGCCTTGGACAGCCCGGAGCCCGCGCCGGGCGTAGGACCCGGAACCGTCTTCGGCCTGGGCCGGGGCGCAATCCGAAGCGCAGAGTCGCTCGCGCTGAGATCGTCCGTACCCGCCCGAGCAGTCGGCCCACCGGCTGACGACGCAGCGGGGCCGGTCTTCTCCGGAGGCGCATCCTGCCGGTACCAGGACTGCCCCGGGGTTGCAGTCTCCTT
Organism: uncultured Verrucomicrobiae bacterium; assembly: GCA_963717535.1. Taxonomy (GTDB): domain Bacteria; phylum Acidobacteriota; class Terriglobia; order Terriglobales; family Acidobacteriaceae; genus Granulicella. The sequence continues at coordinate 19,775 of OY970344.1, read as the reverse complement.
TGAGTTCCACACATGGTCGCTTTGGTGCGCGATCTCTTCCATCGTGCGTCCGGTCAGGGCGGAGTCGGGCGCCTCGTCCACAATGGCTGGCGCGGTGGCTGGCCGCTCAAAGCCATCGTGCTCTTTGATCAATAGCCATTGCGGCTTGTCATTGCCCTTCCAGCGACCATCTGCACCGCCGTACGGCTTGGTCGTGTGCATGCGAACCAGTGTCCACTTTCCCTGCAACTTGCTCCCATGCAGTTCAAACTTCAGTGACCCGGTGCGCAAACCTGCTTCCACGTTTTCATGGCCGGGCTGCGGCCACCACGTGCCCTGGTCCCACACCATCACCGTGCCGCCGCCGTATTGTCCCTTAGGGATGATGCCCTCGAAGCCGCCGTACTCGATTGGGTGGTCTTCCACCTGCACGGCCAGGCGGCGGTCAGCCACCACGTAGCTCGGCCCCTTGGCGACCGCCCAACTCTTCAGCACACCGCTCCACCCCAGGCGGAAGTCGTAGTGCATGTGGCTGGCCGCGTGCTTCTGGATCACAAACGGCAGGCCCTCGCTGTTGCTCTTCCCCCGCGCGGCCGGACCTGTGCGGCCGGCCGCCTTCGCCGCGGCCGCCAGGTCGGAACCGGAAGGCTCCTCGGTGACCGTGAAGTCCCGCATGCCGCGGTATTTTGCGAGCTGTGTGTCGACCAGATCCGCGGAGGTAGGCTCGCCCGCAGGCGCAGCCTCCACCGGTTGCGCCATCGGCTGCGCGACCGGCGCAGGGCGCTCCGACTTGGCTTCAGGCGCGGCCGGCCTGGCCGTGCTCTTCGCGGGCCGACTGACCGCAGCTTTCTTGACCGCAGCTTTCTTGACCGCAGCCTTGTCGACCTTGGCCCCGGCCGTCTTCCGCGGTTCGGTTGCGACGGGCTTCGCGGCGGCTTTGGCTGTCGTCTTCCCGGGGAGCTTGGATGTGGTGCGAGGGGCCGTCTTTGCAGCCTTCTTCGCTGTCTTTTTCGTGGCCATCGATCGTCCCTACGCGCTCTTGCGCTTCGATGCCGTCTTGGATGCAGTCTTTGTCTCTCGTTTTGCTGACGATTTCGCAGCGGCCTTGACAGGTGTCGCACCCTTGACCAATGACAGACCGCCGCCGGCGCGTTTTGGCTCCTTCTTCGGAGCCCGTGCAGGTTCAGACGTCTCTTCAGGCTCAGCCGCTGCAGCGGCCGCCGAAGCTCCCCCGCCGATGCTCTTGCGCAGAGCATCCATCAGGTTGATCACCTTGCCGCGAGCCGGCGCAGGCTCAACATCCTGCGGTACTGGAGCGTTCTTCAGCTTCGCATCCACCAACTCTTTTACCGCGACTTCGTAACCGTCCACGAACTCCTCCGGCTTGAACGCCCCCGCACGCCGCTGGATGAGCATCTTTGCAAGCTCCAGCGAGTCCGCTGCGACCTCAACCTTCTTGATGTCGCGAAAGTAGTCTGCCGCATTGCGCAGCTCAGCACCGTAGCGCATCGTGTATGCCATCAAACCGCCGTTTGCGTCCTTGCCGTAGGGCGCAATGGCGACCACGTGCTCACGGCCCGCAAAGGCAATCTTGGAGATCGCCAGCTTGTTCGTATCGATGAGTGCCTGCCGTACCGTGGCAAACGCCTCCGTCTGGGCGTCGTTCTCCGGCAGCACGAAGTAGGGCTTCTCAAAGTACATCGGGTCGATCTGGTCGGCGTCGACGAACTGCGCCACTTCCATCGAGTGCTTGGACGGCACTCTCAGGTGGGCCAACTCTTCGGGCTCGATCGTGACGTACTGCCCCTTGGCGTACTCGTAGCCTTTCACGATCTGGCTCTGCTGGACCGGCGCAGCCACGGGCGCCTCGTCGGGATCGCTGGCAGCAGCTTCGGCGGCGCTGGCGGTGAACTTCTGGTAGCGAATCCGCTCGCCGGTCGCACGATCAATCTGGTGGAACGAGATCTGGCTCTTCGCCTCGGTCGCCACAAAAAGTTTTACGCCAAAGGAGACCAGGGAGATCGTAATCTGCCCACTCCAGTAAGGTCGTGCCATACCCGCACCTCGCGTGTTTCGCCTGCCCGTTGAGAGTAGCGCGACGGTGTCCCGGGATGTACTGAATTCTGTTCCAGGTCCGAAAGATCGGCCCCGTGATCACCAAAGGCGGCATCTAAGCCGCCATTTTGCTGACTTGATTAATACCGAGCTGCGCACCCCCACCGCGAAACAATCCCCAACCATCCCGCTCAGCCGAACTTGAGGTTGGCCGCTCCCACGGTGGAAAATCCGGCCTCTGCGTGCGAATTCGCATCTGCACGTGTGTTTCCGGTCCACGACCCCGTCGTAATCCACTGCCCCCGGTGCAGGCCGCCCGTGCGTGCCGCGCCTTCATTGGCCAGCCAGGGGAGCAGCTTCAGCAGGTCGCCCGACGTGTTGGACCCTACCCGCTCCACGCGGACCACTGAATCAACAATCAGCGTCACCTTCTCCTGAGAAAAATCCACCTCGCGCCAGTTCGCGAACGCCGGCCCGTACACAAATCCACCATGCATCTGCAGGTCCGCGAACATTGCCTCCCGGGGCACCTGGGCCGGGTCAACAAATGCGGTCTCCAGCACCTCAATCGCCGGATGGCAGGACGCCATGGCAGCTAAGACCTCGTCGCGGCTGTACGGCTGCTCCGGCCGCGGCGGCAGGTCCTCGCCCACCAGAAAAGCGATCTCGGCCTCAAGCCCGCGGTAGCGCCATCGCGATCCGGCAAGCACGCTTCCGGACGGCGCCATCCAGGCCGCGGGCATGGGCGCGAACATAGGCTTGGCCTCCGCACTTGGTGCCCCGATCTTCCAGCCGCCAATCTCGCCAAAGGAGGAAATGACCTGATCCTGCACGGCATACACCTCATCCATATTCGCGGGAATGAGTTCAGGCGGCAAAGACAGGATCGGCCGAGCTTCCCGGCGTGCGTCCAGCAACATGTTCGCGACAAGGGTCAGAGTTTCTTCACGGGCGCCGGTCATATAAAGCTCTTCCTGGTACAGAGTTCGTTTGGGTTGGATGCCGCTTGTTTTGCGTTTTGCGCTTACTCGTAGGCCGCGAAGCTACTCGCCCAGCATGAACCGCCGAATACTCTGGGCGCGGCCCGTGCCTCCATCGCAGCCGATCAGCGTGGCGCAGATCTTCGGATTCCCCTTTGCAGCCTCGAATTTCCCCGGCATTCCGGTCAGAAATCGCTTCAAGATGAGCTCCGTTTCCACACCAATCACCGAGTCATACGGCCCTGACATCCCCACATCGGTCTGAAACGCCGTGCCGCCTGGAAGGATCCGCTCGTCCGCAGTCGGGATATGGGTATGCGTGCCCAGAACGGCCGTGACGCGACCATCCAGATACCAACCCAGAGCGACCTTCTCACTTGTTGCCTCGCCGTGGAAATCCAGCAGGATCACCTTCGCCCCGGACCGTTTCGCAATCCCCTCCAGCAGCTCATCAGCCTTTCGGAACGGATCGTCACAGGAGCTCATGAACACCCGTCCCTGCAGATTCAGCACCGCATACGACTGGCCGGTCGGCAGCTCGCCCTCATAGACCCCAAATCCCGGCGTACTCACCGCATAGTTCGCCGGCCGCAGCACCCGCCGGCCCCGCCCATGCGAGTCCGCCGGAACGGCCATGTACTCGAAGATCTCTTTCTTGTCCCAGATGTGATTGCCGGTCGTGATCACCTGCGCGCCGAGATCAAACAGTTCCTCAGCGATGCCGGGCGTGATGCCAAAGCCCCCTGCCGCATTTTCTCCATTGATCACAAGAAGATCGATCTCATTCGTCTCAACCAGGTGCGGCAAGTGCTCATGAACGATGTGGCGGCCAGCCGACCCAAACACATCGCCAACAAAAAGAATATTCATCAGCAACTAGGGTACAGCGGCCCGAGCACCGGCACCGGGAACCGAGCACCAACCCTGTACCCTTGTCTCATGATCGAAATGCAATACAACTTCCCCCTGCTCCCCGGCCTGCCCGGCGAGTGGCGGGACCGGCTCCGCAAAGCCGTAGACGAGCTGGGTGACCGCGACTTCGACGCCCTCCGTCCCACCTTTCGCACCGAACACCCCGATCTCAAGCGGACCGCCGCGCAGTGGCTCCACCTCCCGGAAGAGCGCCTCGTCCTCACCGATGGCGCCCACCACGGCAGCCTCATCGCCATGATGGCCGCGGGCCTCGCAGGCAAGCCTATCGCCGTGGACGCCGCAGCCTACACCGGCGCCCTCGAACAAGCCCGAGCGCTCGCCTGCCCCATCATCGGCTGCGCCGTAGACGCCGAAGGCATGACCGCCGATAGTCTCCGCGCCGCGTGCACCCACGGCCGCGACACCGGGGCACCCATCGCCGCCGTCTTCCTCACCGTCACCGTCCACAACCCGCTGGGCTGTACCGCGCCGCTCACGCGCCGCCGCCAAATCATCGAGATCGCCGAGGAATTTCACCTCCTCCTCCTCGAAGACGACACCTACGGCTTCATGGACCCTGACGCCCCGCCCCGCCTCTATGACCTGGCGCCGGACCGCACCTTTTACATCAGCTCTCTCAGCAAAAGCTATGTTCCCGCGGCTCGCATGGGCTTTCTCGCCGCCCCAGACGCTTATGACGCCGGGGTCTGGGCCGCCGTTAAAAACACCGCCACGGGCAGCTCGCTCGTCCATCACAACGCCTGCTGCACCCTCATCACCGATGGCAGCATAGACCGCGTCATCGCCCGCAAGAACAAAGAGGGCATGCACCGCAACGCAGACGCTCGCGAAGTGCTCGGCGCCCACTGCTGGCCCGGAGCCCGCAACGCCTGGCACCTCTGGGTCAACCTCCCCAAGTACGTCACGCCACAAGCCTTCGAAGCCCGCATGAAGGACAAAGGCGTCGCCATCAGCGGAGGCAACTGGTTCACCACCACTCCCAACGCTCCCAACGGCTTTCGCATAGCCCTCGGCGGCGAAGTCGACGCGGCAGAGGCGCAACGAGGCGTAGAGCTCATCGCCGAAGAACTGAAGGTTGTTTCCCTGCCCAGATCAAAACTCGCTGCCCTCATTTAGAGCGAAGCGCAGGACTTTCGTATCTGGGAACAAAGCACTTAGGCCCGGTGTCTAACTCAGCATGACACCGCCTCCAGCGCCTGCTCTAATTCTCGCGCTTATGTCGACGGTCACTCTGTCCGCTGTCGAAAGCTCGAAGGCTCTTCGCGGTCACAGTTACGGCTTCGAGGTTTATATGCCGTATGCGTGCGGAGACGGCGGATTGCTGGCCGCTAAAGAAGACGACCCTCATATCGCAGTCCAAGTTACTGGAAGCGGTCGAAGATTCATCAATGGATTCAGCCATGATGCCGATCTTTCTTTTGCCACCGCCCAAATGGTGGAATCGAAACGGCACAACGAGATCTACCTCGTTGCCGACGCTGCGCTCAGCTATGGCACCTTAATGAAGGTCGTAAGTGGGTTGAAGGCTGCAGATCCGGAGATAACAATCCTCCTCGCGACCGAACAGCAGACCCGACTGCTCCAGGGCGAACATCCCTCCCCGGCGCGTATCCCCGCGACGATGGTTTGTTTCCACCCGCCTGTTCTGAGTCTGCAGCGCATTTCAGGCAGCCTCACCGATCACATGCTTACACCCTAGCTATCGCTAGTTACACTAACCGTCTCCGGCACCACATTCACCACACACTGCTCATCCGCCAGATGCAGCCACTTATCCAACGTATCGATTCCCCGGCCAATCTCCCCTTCCGTAACAATCAACGGCGGCGCGATCACAAAGTGCGACACCCAAGCCTGGATAATGACACCCTCAGCTAACGTCTTAGCCGCAATCTGATCCACCAGCAGCGGCTTCCCACTAATCTTGTCCGAGTATGTATTGAACGGCTCCTTCGTCACGCGATCCTTCACCAAATCCACCGCCCAGAACAATCCCTTGCCGCGCACATCCCCCACACTCGGGTGCTTCGCCTTCAAGGCCTCAAGCTTCTCCCGCACAAATGGCTCCAGCGACTTAGCGCGTTCGACTAGTCCCAGCCGCTTCATCTCGTTAATCGTCGCCACCGCCGGCAACAGCGTCATCGGATGCGCCTCATACGTGTGCCCATGCGCAAAGTAATGATCCTGAAAATAATCCCCAATCGCGGCACTCGTCGCACATAATCCTAACGGCACGTACGCCGAAGTGATCCCCTTCGCCGTCGTCAAGATATCCGGCGTCACTCCCCAAAGATCCATAGCAAACCACGCGCCACTGCGCCCCCATCCACTCATCACCTCGTCCGCAATCAGCAATACTCCAGTCTCATCGCAGATCCGCCGCAGCTTCGCCATATACTCCTGCGGAGGCACGATTACCCCGTTCGTCCCCACAATCGGCTCGACTAACACGGCAGCCACATCACTCTCGTTCCGAATCATGTGCTCGATGTAATCCGCGCAGGCAATATTGCACCCCGGATACGTATGCCGGATCGGGCACTTATAACAATGCACCTCCGGCCCAAACACCACGCCCTGCTGCTTGCCCCTGGGCTCCATCGGCCATCGCCGAGGATCCGCCGTCGCCGCAATCGACCCCGCCGTCGAGCCATGGTAACTCCGGTACCGCGCCAGGATCTTCGTCTTTCCCGTGTACATCCGGGCAATCTTGAATGCCGCCTCATTCGCATCCGTCCCGCTCGTCGTAAAGAAGAACTTATTCAATCCCTTGGGCAACACCTCTAACAACAACTTAGACAGCTCCGCCCGAGCCGTAGTCGCATAGCCCGGCATCGCATACGCCAGCGTCCGTGCCTGCTCGGCGATGCTCTCCACCACCGCAGCATTCTTATGCCCCAGGTTCATGCACATCAACTGCGAACTGAAGTCCAGATACCGTTTCCCGGCCGCGTCGACGATGTAACAGCCCTCAGCGTCGACGATATGCATTGGCGTCCAGCCCTTCTGGAACCGCCATGTGCCATAGTTCGTCTCGCGTGTAATCCGCACCACCTCTTCGGTGCTCATGGGTGCTTCCTTGGTCGTCAATCCATCGGTCGTCGGCTGCAGCAGGCTCTCAGGCATACCCCAACCTCACGCCCAACCTCATCCCTTGTCAAGAGCCAACCGCGGGTTCCCCAAACCCTAAGCCTTACCGCACTACCTCACCCCGTTCCAACATCCCAATCGCCTCCTCCGCCCGCTCCCGCAACGCCGTTCGCTCCGCTGCACTCTTCTTCAACATCGTGTTCAACGGCATCCGCATCCGCTGATTACCCGCCAGCTTCGCTTCATGCCGCTCCAGAAAGCTCCAATACATCGCCGTGAACGGACACGACCCGGGTCCCAGACTCATCTTCGGATTCAGTGCGCACTTCCCGCAATAATCACTCATCCGGTTGATGTACGCGGCCCCGCTCACGTAGGGCTTCGTCGCCGTGAGTCCACCGTCCCCAAACGTGGCCATGCCAATCACATTGGGCTCCACCACCCAGTCATACGCATCCACATACGCAAACCAGAACCAGTCACAAAGCTCTCGCGGAGAAAACCCGCACAAGGTCGCCAGGTTGCTCAGCACCATCAGCCGCGTGATGTGGTGCGACCACCCCTTCTCCACCACCTGCGCCACCACCGTATCCATGCAGCGCATCCCGCTTTTCACACCCCAATACACCGGTGGCAGCTTGCGTTGCGCGTCCAGAAACGACGGCGCGCCATCCTTCTGCAGCGTCCGGTACCCATCCGTCGCGTCATGAATGTGCCGCATAAACTCCCGCCATCCCAGGATCTGCCGTACAAATCCCTCCGCACTCGCCAACGGCACCCGCCCCGCCTCGTGGGCCTCCACCACGTCCCGCAACATGTCCTCGGGCCGCAAAAGAGTAAGGTTCACGCTCGACGAAGTCAGCGAATGAAACAAATCCGGATGCACGGAACTCATCGCATCCTCCCAAGGACCAAAGTGCGGCAGCAATCCCCGCAGCGCAAACTGCCACGCCTCCTCCGCCTGCGCCCGCGTCACGGGTAGATCAAACCCCTCGATCTGCCCAAAGTGCTCGGGATGTCGCTGCTCGATCAGCGCCATCACCTCCCGCGTGATCTCATCGGGCGGGAACGTCGGCCGCTCCGGGATCGGCACCTCTCCGCGATACGGCTTGCGGTTCTCCGAGTCATAGCTCCACTGCCCTCCAACCGGCTGCGCACCCTGCATCAGGTACCCCGTCTTACGCCGTACAGCCCGGTAGAAGCGGTCCATCAAATACTGCCGCTTGCCCCCAAAGTTTCCTTCACCCTGCCCCTGGGACACCTTTGCTGCCGGCCCAAACACGCCCTCGAAGTCTTCCGTAGTCGTCAGCCAGGCGGTATCCTGCACGGCCCGAATCCGCAGCCCACGCTCCTCTTTCGCCTCTCGCAGCTCTACACGGAGCTCTCGCTCTGCTGGCCGATTCACCACCAACTCCGTCCAACCCCACCGCTCCTGCAGTTCCAGTAATCCATCACTGAAGCTCGTCGGCGAAGCCCCATACACAACCCGGCACCCCCGCTCCCCTTGTTCGAGCGCAAAGTGCCGCATGGCGCTCAACACCAGCGTCAGTTTCTTCTTGTGGTACTCCCGCCGTGTCCCCTTCGCCCGGGACTCCATCAGGACCACAACCGCATCCTCAGGCCGAAGCTCCGCCAGAGGTCCCACGCCGTCATGCAGCCGGTCATAGGGCACGTAGATCCACCGGCGCCGACGTGCCTCATCCGCTGTCGGCTCAAACCGTCGCACCTGTTCCAGAAACCCAGCCATCGCCCTATGCTATGGCGTTGACGCTCGTCTGTTTTGATCCGGGCAAAGACCGGGTGCCGAAAGGCCCAGGCACTCATCGCCAGACGAGGCGACCCGGAACCCCCGGAGACCACGTATACTTCACGTCAGTAATCGGGCTGCATCCCGCATTTCGCCGGAGCGGCACTGGAGACCCTGAAGATGAGCTTTACCGGAGAGCGCCAGCCCTCAACGCCCACGCGCGGACCCAAGTCTGACAAGATCACGATCCACACCCTTGCCGAACGCAAGCGAGCGGGCCGCAAGATCACCGCCCTCACCGCCGTCGACTTCCCCACAGCCCGCCTCGCCGACGAAGCCGGCGTCGACGTCCTCCTCGTCGGTGACTCACTCGCCATGACCGTCCTCGGTCACGCGAACACCCTCGCCATCACCGTGGACGAGATGCTGCACCATACCCGGGCTGTCCGTCGAGGCACGGAACGCGCTCTCCTCGTCGCCGACATGCCCTTCGGCAGCTATCACGCGAGCCCCGAGGAGACCGTCCGCAACGCCATCCGCTTCCTCAAGGAGGCCGGTGCCGAGGCCGTCAAGCTGGAAGGCGGTCGCGACCGCGCGGCGCTCGTGGAACGCCTCACGCTGAACGAGATCCCGGTGGTGGCCCACATTGGCCTGACCCCGCAGTCGCTGCATCGCATGGGCGGCTACACCGTCCAGGGCCGCACCGCGCCCGCGATCGACGCCCTCCTCGCCGATGCCGCTGCTCTGGAAGGTGCAGGCGCCATCGCCATCGTCCTCGAAGGCATCCCCCGCGAAGTCGCCGCCCAGATCACCGCAGACGCCACGGTCCCGACGATCGGGATAGGCGCCGGCCCCGACTGCGACGGCCAGATCCTCGTCTTCCACGACCTCGCCCAACTCACCTTCTCGGCACCCGCAAAGTTCGTTCGCCCCTTTGCAGACGCCGGTTCTCTCCTGCGCGAGGCAATCGCCAGTTACTGCGACGAAGTCAACGCGGGAACCTTCCCCAACGACGCCGAAAGCTACCACCTCCCAAGGGCCCTGCGCGCGCAGCTCGAGCAATCCAGCGATCCGGTTCAGGCATGAAACTCGTCTCGACGATTGCGCAGACTCGCTCCGCCTGCCGCTCCCTTCGCTCGACACGGACGACAACCCTGGGCCTGGTGCCCACGATGGGCGCGCTTCACGAAGGCCACCTCTCGCTCGTCCGCGCCGCCCGTCAACGCTGCGACCATGTCGTCGCATCCATCTTCGTGAACCCCACCCAGTTCGGCCCCGGCGAAGACCTCGACCGCTATCCACGCACTCTGGAGAACGACTGCGCTCTGCTGGAAGGGGAAGGCGTGGACCTCGCCTTCGCCCCGACCGCGGCAGAGATGTACCCCAGCGGCACCCTGAGCACCTTCGTCGATCCAGGCGAAGTCGGCAATCGGCTCGACGGTCGCACCCGCCCCGGCCACTTCCGCGGTGTAGCTACCGTGGTCAGCAAACTCTTCAGCATCGTCTGCCCGGATAGCGCCTTCTTCGGACAGAAGGACGCAGCGCAGGTTGCAGTCCTCCGCGCCATGGTCCGCGACCTGGACATGCCGCTGGAGATGATCGTCTGTCCCACCGTTCGCGACACCGACGGCCTGGCGCTCAGCTCCCGCAACCGCTTTCTCACACCAGAGCAGCGCCGCGAAGCACTGGCGCTCTCGCAAGCCCTGTCCTGTGCAACCCAGTGCATCAAGGGAGGCCAGCGTGACGCAGCCGCACTCATCGCGCGGATGCTCGGTCACCTCAAGTCCCCGCAGCTTCGCCTCGACTACGTCGAGGTGGTTGACGCAAATACGTTGCTGCCCCAGAACGAAATCAACGCCGACAGCCTTCTCGCAATCGCAGCCTATCTGGGCGAGACGCGTCTGATCGACAACCAGCCCGTAGCAGAGATCTTGCCCGAGGCCGGACGTTGAAAATCCTGCTCGGCGTCTCGGGTGGGATCGCCGCCTACAAATCTGTCGAGATCCTGCGTTCACTGCGACAGCACGGTGCCGAGGTTGACGTGCTCTTGACCCGCTCCGCACGGCGTTTCCTGACCCCGCTTACCTTCTCCGCACTGACCGGCAGGCCTGTCTACACAGGCCTTTGGACTCCTGCTACCACGCAGGCGCCCGATGCTCCTATCGAGCACATCACGCTGGCTCAGTCCATCGACGCGCTGCTGATTGCACCAGCCACGGCTAACACAATTGCCCGCCTCGCGCATGGATCCGCAGCCGATCTCCTCTCGACGGTCTATCTAGCTACACCGGCTCCAGTGGTCGTCGCGCCCGCCATGAACGTGGGGATGTGGAACCATCCCGCCACCCAGGCGAACGTCCATCTGATGGTTCAGCGCGGGGCCTCTGTGATTGAGCCCGAAAGCGGGTACCTTGCCTGCGGTATGACCGGAACCGGCCGCTTAGCCGACGTTGACGCCATCGTGCAGGCCACGCTGAACGCGGTCAGCAAAAGCAAAGATCTTGCGGGGGAGACAGTGCTCATTACTGCCGGAGGAACACGGGAGGCCATTGATCCGGTCCGCTACATCGGCAACCGCTCCAGCGGCCGGATGGGACACGATCTCGCGGCAGCAGCACAGGCACGCGGCGCAAACGTCATCTTGATCACTGCGTCCTCCCTTCCCAGTCCGTCCAGGGCACACACGGTCCGCGTCGAGACCGCGGAGCAGATGGAACGAGGTATCGACGCGCACATCGAAGCTGCAACGCTGATCTTCGCGGCCGCCGCTGTCGCCGACTTCCGCCCTCCACATGCTTCTACGACGAAGTTGCGTCGCGAGCGAGGGCTGGTTCTGGAACTTGAGCCCACGCCTGACCTGGTCGCGCGCATGGTGGCCCACCGACGGACTGGAACGCTGATCATCGCCTTCGCCGCGGAGATGGAGAACCTGGAAGAGAACGGCCGCGCGAAGCTCCTTCGTAAAGGTGCTGATGCCATTGTCGCCAACAACATCTCCGAGCCAGGTATCGGATTCGAGTCCGATACCAACGCAGGACTCTTCATTACCCGCGATGACACGTGCACATTGGACAGATCCTCGAAGCGGGTGATGGCGGAGCGGATCCTCGATCACGCAATCCGTCTACGTAGTGCCTCGCGTGCGCCGGACCCACTGCCATCAAGCGCACGTCCCCATGTACTCGTCGGTGACTAGGCTACGGCCTCTTCGATGACGGCGCCTTCTTTCTGCAGAAAGGCTACGACCTGTGCTGCCGGCAAAGGGCGACTGAACAGGTAGCCCTGCACACGGTCACACTCCAGCGAACGCAACATTCTTAGCTGCTCCTGCGTCTCCACACCTTCGGCGACCACGTTCATGCCGAACGTGTGAGCGAGCGCAATGATGGCCCTCACCGTCGGATAAGTCCCCTTGTGCTCCGCTATCCGCCGCGTGAAGGAGCAGTCGATCTTCAGCGATTCCACAGGTAGTTGATGCAGCCGTCCCAGGGAGGAGTACCCGGTCCCAAAGTCGTCCACTGAGAACCGGATTCCCATCCGCGCCAGCATCGCAATCTGGTGTGGCGCGTCTCCGCGATCCGACATCACCGTAAACTCCGTGACCTCGAACTCCAGCATGCGCGGACTTAGTTGGTGCCTTTCAAGCGTATTCGCGACCTTGCGATAGAAATCATAGCGGGCCAACTGCAACGGCGAGACATTCACCGCAATCTGCACCGGGGATCGGCCTTCGTCGATCCACTCCCTGCTCTGCCGGCAAACCTCATCCAGCACCCAGTCCCCAAGGGGAACGATCAGGCCACTCTCTTCCGCGATCGGGATGAAACGGTCCGGAGAGGTTCGCGCCAGCAGCGACTCCCTGGAACGGACCAGCGCCTCCAGGCTGTGTAGCCGTCCGTCCGATGTCATCTGCGGCTGGTAATACACCTCGAAGTTGCCCGTCTTCAAAGCTCGTCGCAGGCTGAGCTCAATTTCGTTGGATTCGGTCACAGCGTGGCTGATCTCCCTGGAGACACGCACCCACTGTGCCCCGCCCGCCCGCTTGCCTCGGTACATCGCCGCGTCCGCATCACGCCAAAGCTGTGCCGCATCCTGCCCGTCGTCCGGGTACACGGCTATGCCAATGCTCGCGAGCAGTTCCACTTCGCCCTGCTCCAGCGTGACACAAGGTTTCAGGTCGGCAAGCAAAAGAGTAGCCAGGCTTTCGGCTTCGCCTGCATCCTTCAGATCGCCGAAGGTGAGCATGAACTCATCTCCGCCGGTACGCGCCAGGGTTCCCGCACCTTGCAACCGCGCGTTCATTCTTCGCGCCATTTCACGCAGGCATTCGTCCCCTGCACCGTGCCCAAAGGTGTCGTTGATCTGCTTGAAGCGGTCCAGATCGATGCAAAACAGAGCGGCCTTGTGCCCGCGCTTCGCGGCCTCTGCAATCGTTGTTTCCAGCCGATGCTCGAACAGGGCACGGTTCGGTAGATCCGTGAGCACATCATGGTGTGCCTGACGGATCAGCTGGGCGTGCAGTCTCTGCGGCTCTGTTACGTCGTGGATGAGGGCGAACGTAGCACGCTGGCCATCCCGGATCACGGGTTGGCTCGCAATGTCGACCTGAAACTCGGTGCCGTCTTTACGACGGTGCAACCAGGGCCCGGTAAGCTTCTGGGGTTCGGTGGCACGCAGATCTGCCAGCGCCTCGGAGTCTTCGCCGATCTGCACCACATCGGCCAGCGACATCTCCTGAAACTCCGGGCGCGAAAAACCGTAGTGCGCCACCGCAGCGTGATTCACATCCAGGAACCGCAACGTCTCCGGCTCGTAAATCCACATGGGATGGGGGTTGGCTGCGAACAGAAGCCGGTATTCTTCGCTCGCGAGTTCCGCGGAACGAATCTCTTCTTCCAGAAGGCTGAGCACCATGCCCGCAGCGACAAAGTATTTCGGCAGATTCCAAACCTCTGGACTAACCGCAACGTGGGGTGCGATCCGCTGCAACAGCGTTGAACAGACCCACACACCACCCCAGGTCACCGCCCCTACGCTGGTCGTTACAGTAGCCGCCGAAAGCCGGGCACTGCGCACACTCAGAAGAACTGCATTGAGCCCGAAACACAGGGTGAGGACCACCGCCTGAACCGTGCCGGAATCGTGCTCCGGCAAAGTCGAGATCAGCCATGCGGAGCATCCGGCCACAAGGAACGTTGCCGAAATGAGCCGAAGCCTGCGTTCACTAAATAAGCGCCAGCAAACCCCCAGTATGCAGATTGCGCTCAGAAACGCAGAGCATGCGGTCGGCCAGAACCAGCGAGGTGACAACGAGCCAAGAATCATGGTCATCAACCATGGCCCACCGAGCAGGCACGCAATCCACCATTGCCTCCGGCGAGATACATGGGCCTGTGGATAGGACAGGGCAAAGGCTGTGCCGCACAGCACAAGCGTGCACAATGCCGCCATCCCCTGCGCGGTCTCCGCCGCCGGCGAGCGCGGCCGAAAGGCAAGCGCACTGAAGTGCAGCAGGACAAAGAACCACCCTGTCACCCAAAAACGCACCGCAGGCGTGCTTCTCTTCCGGTAGATGGAACCAAACAAGAGGAAGATAAATCCAGCTACCAGCAAATCAGCTACGTTCACGCCTGCACACTCTTCTTTTCGCGGAGTCAAACCAACGTAGTTCGACCTCAGGGTACCTGACCTCGCCGTTGCAGAACCTTCACCAAAGGTTGTAGACCCGACGGGCCACGACTCAATCCGGCCGATTTCCTCTTTTGCAGGCCGTGGAAGAGCTACACCGTGGTTAACTATTGGTCATGCAGGCGGAGCTCTCTATCTCCCGAGAGGATTACCTCAAGGCCATCATTGAGGCCGAGAGCGAGGGTCATGCCGTGATCCCTGTGCTGCTTTCGCACTGGCTGGGGGTCTCGCCCCCGGCAGTCACGAAGGCGATTCGCCGGCTGCGCGAAGACGGCTTCCTGGAAGACGCACCCGGAGGCAATCTCCGCCTGACACGCGCCGGCCGCCAGGTCGCGCATCGCACCGCGTTTCGCCATCATTTGGTAGAGCGAATGCTCTCCGAAATCTTCGGAATGGAATGGCACCACATCCACGCCGAAGCGGAACGTCTCGAACACGTCATCTCGCCCGAGTTTGAGCAGAAGTTGATCGAAAAGCTCGGGAAAGACGGCAATTGTCCTCACGGTAACCCCGTACTACCAGAATCCCCCGCTCAGATGCGACGCCGTGGCTTGATCGCCCTCACGGAGGCACAATCAGGTGTTCAGTACACCGTTGCCAGCCTTTATGAGCGCGACGATCGTCTCCTGAGCTTCCTGCACAAACTAGGCATTGGCCCTCAAACCACCCTCCAGCTTCTCGAGCACAACTACGACGACACGCTCCGGCTCCAGGTCGGGGATGCGGAAGTCACCCTGGGCGCCTCCGCCGCGGAACGAATCTACGTACGCGCAGTCGCCTCTAAGTGAACCACGGTAAATATTCCGCTTGCATCCTAGGTTAAGTTGCTAGAATCGCATCATAGCGCTAGGGGATCTCTGCCTTTGCTCGTGACTCAGGATGAGGAAGTCGATCAGGCACCGTCCCTTCCCGACGTGTTCTCGTCCGTGCGCTTACCTTCCTCCGCAAGTCTCTGGCGACGCTTGCTCGGGTTCATCGGCCCGGGATTCCTGATCTCCGTCGGGTACATGGATCCGGGCAACTGGGCCACCGACATCGCCGGTGGATCCAGGTACGGCTACAGCCTGCTGTTCGTCATCATGCTTTCCAATCTGATGGCCATCCTGTTACAGAGCCTTGCTCTGAAGCTGGGCATTGCCACGGGGCGTGACCTCGCGCAAGCCTGCCGCGAGAGCTATAGCAAGCCCGTGAGCTTGAGTCTCTGGATTTTCGCTGAAGTCGCCATCGCGGCCTGCGATCTGGCCGAGGTCATCGGCTCCGCCATCGCGCTACAACTGCTCTTTCACATCCCACTGCTGCTTGGCGTGTTGCTGACCGGAGCGGATGTGCTCCTGATCCTCCTTCTCCAAAATCGCGGCTTCCGCT
Organism: uncultured Verrucomicrobiae bacterium; assembly: GCA_963717535.1. Classification (GTDB taxonomy): domain Bacteria; phylum Acidobacteriota; class Terriglobia; order Terriglobales; family Acidobacteriaceae; genus Granulicella. Next base: position 3,938 of record OY970344.1, on the reverse strand, counting down.
ATCTGGAAGCCTTGGTGATCGTCCTCATTGGCACCATCACGGTCCTGTTCGGCGTGGAGATCGCCTTGTCGCACCCTGAATGGGGCCTTGTCGGAGTCAACCTGCTTCTGCCTTCCACCGCGATCCTGCGGGATCCAAACATGCTGTACATCGCGATCGGCATCCTTGGCGCCACCGTGATGCCGCACAACCTGTACCTCCATTCCTCGATCGTACAGACCCGCAATTACGAGCGCGATGCGCCAGGAAAGCGCGAGGCAATTCGCTTTGCGAACGTGGATAGTGCGGCCGCGCTCATGCTGGCCCTGTTCGTTAACGCGGCCATCCTTGTCCTCGCGGCTGCGGTCTTCCATAAGAACGGCCACTTCGAAGTGGCCGAAATCGGGGACGCCTACAAACTGCTATCACCCATGCTCGGCGTGGCCGGCGCGAGCACGTTGTTCGCTGTAGCGCTGCTCGCCTCCGGGCAGAACTCAAGCCTGACAGGAACCCTCGCCGGCCAGGTAGTGATGGAAGGTTTTCTTCACTTCCGGATGAAGCCCTGGTTACGCAGGCTGCTCACGCGTTCCATCGCCATCGTCCCCACGATCGTCGTCACAGCCATCTATGGTGAGCGCGGCACGGCCAATCTGCTCATCCTTAGCCAGGTCATCCTGAGCATGCAACTCAGCTTCGCAGTCTTCCCCCTGGTTGCCTTCACCAGCGATCCGCAACGGATGGGCGAGTTTACGAACAGGCCTCCGGTTAAGTTCCTGGGCTACGCGGTGGCTGCCCTCATCGCGATTGCAAACGCCTGGTTGCTGCTACAGGTCCTCCGCGGCCGCTGAGCACCTCCTGGAACAAGTCAAGACGGGCTTAAGACGAACCCCAGGAATCTCGTCTAACCACCATGTCTGAAGCTCTGCATCCCGTTCTCCCGCAAGATCTCGAGCTTCTCCTCTCCGAGCTTCAGTCCTCCCCCGGCAATGCGGGGGAGGGCTTCTTCGGACCTGCGTCGATCACATGGCAGGTTAATCGGGAATGCGCGGTCTTCCTCGGTGCGGGCCGCGCGGCATTGTTGCAACTGGCACATCCCTGGGTAGCGGCGGCCTTGCAACAGCACTCCAGCCTGATGAACGACGCGATCGGCCGCTTTCACTCAACCTTCCGCGTGATCTACACCATGCTGTTCGGCACGCGTGCCCAGGCTCTTGCAGCTTCGCGCCAGCTCTACGCCGTTCACCGATACATACAGGGAGAACTGCCTGCCGGTCTGGGCATGTACGGCCGGCACGATCACTACGAGGCCAACGAAGTCACAGCCCTGCGCTGGGTGTACGCAACGCTGGTCGAAAGCGCCATCCTCGCGTATGACTTCGTCCTGCCGCCGCTCTCCGGACCCACCCGGGAGATCTACTATCGCGAGAGCCATCGCATCGCGGCTTTGTGCGGAATTCCCTCCGCGCTGCTGCCCCCAGACTGGACTGCGCTGACGGTGTACGTCGCCGAGATGATGGATTCGCCTCGCCTGGCGGTCAACGAACCCGCCATGCGTATGGGACAGGCAGTGCTCTCCGGTGTAGGTACCCGGGTCCGGGCGCCCGGCTGGTATCGAGCCCTTACGGCTTCCTGGCTGTCGCGGGATCTACGAGAAGGATTCGGCCTCCCCTTCGGCGCTGCCGAGCAACGAGCGCTGAATCGTGCACGCCGCTGGTTGCCCCGACTCTATCCACACCTGCCTGAAGCTCTACGCTTCGTAGGCCCTTTCCATGAAGCGCAAGCTCGCCTCAACGGAAGGACACCTGGCCTCCTAACAAGGCAAAGCAATCAGTTCTGGATGGGACGCCCATGCCTGCTCTATGCGGAAGCACTCCCGCGAGCTTAGTGCCGAGCTGGTCTGCCACACAAGGAGGAAGCCGGGTCTGACCGTGATGATTTGTGCAATCCATGGGCCACATTGAGCGCTGGACTCAGTACATAAGTCTTTGTGGTTGGGCGTCGCTCGCTGTCGCGCCCAGTAGGGAGACAGCCAGTCACTTCCTTGGCGTTGAGTTCGGAAGGGCGTAATCCGAAGCCGGCATGGACCTACAACCCGGTCTGTCCTGACCTAGCCCGCGCTGAGGATGACTCTAAACGTCCTCGAGGAGCTCTGACAGCTTCATCTCAAGTCCCATCGCAAAGATCTCCATCGTGCGCAGCGAGACGGTCTTCCTGCCCCGCTCCAACTCGCAGATATGGCCGCGATCAATGCCCAGGTCGACCGCCATCTGAACCTGCGTCCAGCCCCGTTCCCTTCTCAGGGTCCTGAGCCGTTTTCCGAATCGACCTTGTATATCGTTCGGCTCGGAAGAAGAGTTCTGGGTCGTCGTGGAATCCGTGCGCTCGGCAGTCAGGGTTAGCATTACTTCTAGTTACGCTTGGGCGTTACTTTTGGATTGAGACAATTTTTAGGGAATGGCGGCCTTCACCCCAGCATCCCACAGGACACTTCAAAAGCTAAGATTGGGTGAGTTTGGCGTCCCCGACGGGATTCGAACCCGTGTTACCGCCGTGAAAGGGCGGTGTCCTGGGCCACTGGACGACGGGGACGCTTGGCTGGTGTGACCGGCTCAGAACTCAGGCTAACAACGTGGATGCTCCACGTCAAAGAGCCTTTGCCAGCCCACCAAAACTTGGAGCCGATCAGCAGGCGCGGGCACCAAGTCAGCTTCACTTTTGCCGACTCACAACGCCCGCGCCTGCGGCGGCCTGATCGTTACTTGATAATCTCGGCGATGGTACCCGCGCCCACGGTGCGGCCACCCTCACGGATAGCGAAGCGCAGACCCTTCTCCATGGCCACCGGCGTATGCAGCGTGACCTCGAGCTGGATGTTGTCGCCCGGCATCACCATCTCCGTACCTTCCGGCAGCTTCGCCGACCCGGTCACGTCCGTGGTGCGGAAGTAGAACTGCGGGCGGTAGCCGTTGAAGAACGGCGTATGACGACCACCCTCTTCCTTCGACAACACATACACCTCACCCTTGAACACCGTGTGCGGCGTGATGGATCCGGGCTTGGCCAACACCATGCCGCGCTCGACGTCGTCCTTCGCCGTACCGCGGAGCAAAAGCCCAGCATTGTCGCCCGCCAGACCCTCGTCCAGCTGCTTCTTGAACATCTCGACGCCCGTAACGGTCGTCGCCTGCGTGTCCCGGAAGCCAACGATCTGGCAGGCCTCGCCCACCTTCACCTTGCCGCGCTCGATACGGCCCGTGACAACAGTTCCGCGGCCCGAGATCGAAAAGATGTCTTCGATCGGCATCAGGAACGGCAGGTCGACCAGGCGGTCCGGCTGCGGGATGTTTTTGTCCACCGCCTCCATCAGTTCGTCGATCTTGGCCTCCCATTGCGCCTCGCCGTTCAGCGCGCCAAGCGCCGATCCGCGAACCACCGGGACATCATCGCCGGGGAAGTCGTACTTGGACAGCAGCTCACGCACTTCCATCTCGACCAGGTCGATGAGCTCTTCGTCTTCCACCGCATCGCACTTGTTCAGGAAGACCACGATGTACGGCACGCCAACCTGGCGAGCGAGCAACACGTGCTCCTTGGTCTGCGGCATCGGGCCGTCGGTCGCCGCAACAACGAGGATCGCGCCGTCCATCTGCGCCGCACCCGTGATCATGTTTTTGATGTAATCGGCGTGGCCCGGGCAATCGACGTGCGCATAGTGACGGTTCGCCGTCTCGTACTCCACGTGCGAGGTCGAAATCGTGATACCACGCTCGCGCTCTTCCGGCGCGTTGTCGATCGTATCGAACGAACGGAAGCTGTTCTTCGGGTTGTGCTTCGACAGAACCTTGGTGATCGCCGCCGTCAGGGTCGTCTTGCCATGATCAATATGACCAATCGTCCCAACGTTTACGTGCGGCTTACTGCGGTCAAACTTTTCCTTCGCCATAACTGTCTCCGTTACC